>JBITGK010000015.1:0-92810 GCA_044456955.1 Spirillospora sp. NPDC050679
GCACACGCGGCCCGCCGGGGCCGGGGGGGGGGGGGGGCCGCCGCCGCCGCCCCCCCCCCGGGGGGGCCCCCCCCCGGGGGGGGGCCCCCCGGCCCGGGGGGGGGGGGGGGGGCGGGCGCCCCCCCCCCCCCACGGCCGCGACGGCGAGCTGCCGGAGGGCCCGCGCACGGTGCGGATCCGCCGCTTCGGCGATGGCCACCTTGGCCGGCAAGGGGACTTCGCCTGGATCGGCTGGAGCGGCACGGCCGACGAGGGTTCGGACCCGCCGCACTACGGCGTGATCGGCAAGGGGCTCACCGAGCACGAGCTGCGCTCGGCGGCGGACGCCGTCGACAAGGAGCATCTGCGGATCGCCCAACCCGGACGGCCCGCGGGGCTGCGGCCGTTCGCGGAGACTCCGATGGCCCTCAGCAGCGGCGATGTCCGGTTCGGGGCCGGGACCGCCCAGTTCTGGTCGTCCGGCCCGCGGACCTGGCTGGCCGTGCGGACGCTGAGCGGTGACGCCCGGGTGGAGGCGGCGGCCCGCATCATGACGTTCGGCCGGCCGACGCGGATCCGGGGAAGCGCCGGCATGGCCGGAGCGGTGGAGTTCCCGACGGGACGCGGCCGGACGTCGACGCGCGTGTGGCGGGAGGCCGGCGCCATCGTCACCGTGATCTCGCGCGGGGTGCCGGAGCCCGTCGTGGACGCCGTGGTCGCCGGCCTGCGCCCGGTCCGGGGCGCGGGCCTGGCCAGGCTCCGCGCCTCGATCCCCGCCTATCCGCCGGAGCGGCTGGGCGAGCCGGGACAGCGACTGATCGCCTCGGGCCACGACGCGCATGCGATGTGGGCGGTCTTCGCCAAGCCTCTGGGCCGGCCCGGACTGTACTTCGTGACCGAGCGTGGCCTGAACTCCGAACGCGGTGTGTTCGGCGGTGGGGGTTACAGCGTGGAAGCGCCGCGCCGGGGCGTGGCCTTCGGCGGTGTGCATGGAGAGGACGGCCGGTTCGTCATCGGCGCCGTCGGCGTGGACGTGGCGCGAGTGCGCCTGGTGCTCGCGGGCGGCGGGACCCTCGACCTGCCGCTCAGCCGTCCGGTCGGGCCGGACGGCGCTCGCTGGTTCGGCACCTGGGTCGGAGCGGCCCGCGGACAGGTGCGCGAGGTGACCGCTCTGGACGCCCGTGGACGGATCGTGGCTCGCAAGACCGACTGGTGACGCAGGAGGAAGTCTCTGGCCCTGCTCACTGCCTGGACGGTGGTGAACCGCGACGGCGGCGATGCCCCCTTCCGCCTGTACGGTTCACCGCCTCTTCGGACTCGACTTCGGCGGAGAGGTGGTGGAGAACGACCGAGCCGACCTACGCGGGCCGACCGTCCCACTACGTAGTGGTAGCCCTCGGAGGCAGTGACGGCCTGGCGTCGGCTGACGCCCTCGCCAGAGGTCGCCCAGAGGCTTGTCGGATCTTCCGCGATGGCGACGGAGACGCCGCTCCCTGATGGCCGGACGGTGGCCGAGACAACAGACTAGACCCTTGACGAGACTGCAGTCTCATGTTGGACTCGGCCATAGATCGTTTCCGAGTGCGCGCTCGGCTTCCAGCCGTCCCATCCCGGCATGAAGGGGCATCGACACATGGCACCCGACCCCCGTACCGCGACCGAGCCCGCCGCCGAGGCCGCGGGCCCGGCGCCCCGGATCGACGTCATCGACCCCGGCGTCTACGAGGCCGGCGGGGCGCCCCACGAGCAGTTCACGTGGCTGCGCGCCAACGACCCCGTGCACTGGCACCACGACCCCAACGAGGGGATCCCGGGCTTCTGGGCGGTGACGCGGCACGAGGACGTGCTGACCGTCTCGCGGAACGCCTGCCCGTACTCCTCGCACGCCCGGACCTCGATGTTCGAGGAGTTCTCCGACGGCGACATCGCCATGTACGGGCAGATGATGCTCTTCCAGGACCCGCCGGACCACACCAAACTGCGCGGCATGGTCAACAAGGGCTTCACCCCCCGGATGATCGCGAAACTGGAGCCGCACATCCGCGAGATCTGCGACCGGCTGGTCGACGAGGCCGCCCCGCTCGGCGAGTGCGACTTCGTGGAGAAGTTCGCGGTGCCGCTCCCGCTCTACACGATCTGCGAGCTGCTCGGCGCGCCGCTGGAGGACCGCGAGAAGATCTTCGACTGGTCCAACCGGCTGGTCGCGTTCAACGACCCGGAGTTCAGCGGCGACCTGGACGCGGCGGCGGTGGCGGCGGCCGAGTTCGCCGACTGGGCGGGGCGGCTGGCCGCGGCCCGGGAGTCCACGCCGCGCGACGACATCGTGACCAAGCTCCTGACGCCGGACGCGGACGGCAGCAAGATCACGCTGGAGCAGTTCCAGATGTTCGTCATCATGCTGTCGATCGCCGGGAACGAGACGACCCGGACGGCGACCGCCGGGGCGATCGTGGCGTTCTCCGAGCACCCCGAACAGTGGGAGCGGCTGAAGGCCGACCGGAGCCTGCTGCCGACGGCCGTGGAGGAGATCGTCCGCTGGGTGAGCCCGATCAACCTGTTCCGCCGGACCGCCCTGTCCGACGTCGAGCTCGGCGGCAAGAAGATCCGGGCGGGCGACAAGGTCGTGATGTTCTACCCGTCCGCCAACCGCGACGAGGGCGTGTTCGAGGATCCGTTCGCCTTCGACGTCGGCCGCGACCCGAACCCGCACCTGGGGTTCGGCGGCGGCGGGCCGCACTTCTGCCTGGGCACCCACCTCGCCCGCATGAACCTGAAGATCATCTTCGACACGATCCTGGACCGGATGCCCGACATCGCCCTCGCCGGGGAGCCGCGCCGGCTGCGCTCCAACTTCATCAACGGGTTCAAGGAGATCCCGGTGCGCTTCACCCCCTCCGTCCGGGCCTGACGGCCTCGGCGCGGTCCCGGGCGCCCTCCCGTCCGGCACCGGGGCTGAGCCCCGCCGCCCGGCCCGCGCGCGCCGGCCGGGCGGCGGGAGCGCCCCGGAGGGGTCAGCGGCGGCGGTCGGCAATGAGGATCTTGGTGGGCAGGCCCGGTTCGTGCAGCTCGGCCGGGCCGTAGCCGGCGGCGTCGAGCAGCCGCCGGTAGGTGGAGACGGGGTGCGCCTCGCCCTTCCGGGTCACGGCCAGCATCTCCAGCGAGAAGATGTGCTCGCTCGCGCTGCCGAGCGGCCCGCTCTCCGGCGGCATGAAGTCGTGGACGACGATCCGGCCGCCGGGCCGCAGCGCCCCGGTCGCGCGGGCGAGGAGTTCGGCGCAGCGCGCCTCGTCGAAGTGGTGGAAGACGTTGCTGCACAGGACGAGGTCGTACGGGCCGCCGAAGGGGACCTCGAACATGTCGCCCTCGATGTAGGAGGCGCGGTCGGCGACGCCGAGCCGCTCGGCGGTCGCCCGGGCGACGGGGATGACGCCCGGCCAGTCGAGCGAGGTGACCGCCGCATGCGGCACGGCGGCCGCCAGCAGCTGGCCGTAGCCGCCGTTCCCGCACGCGACGTCGAGGACGCGCAGCTCGTCCTGCTCCTTCAGCCAGGGGTCGAGGACGCTCTGCAGGACGATCGGCCCGGCCTCCGCCAAGCCCTCCATCGACGTGGCGTAGACCTCCCAGAACGGGTGGTCGGGCAGCTCGGCGTGGTCGTCGATCACGCTGCCGCCGGCGCGCACCGCCTCGGCGAGGCGCCGGCCGCCCTCCCAGCTGATGTCGCTGGCGAGCACGCGGGCCAGGCCGCCGATGTAGGCGGGGGTGCCGGTGATCAGGTAGGTCTCGGCGACCGGGGCCAGCCGGTAGGCGTCCCCGGCGCGGTCGAGGAAGCCGCCTGCGGCGAGCACGTCGAGGAGGATGCGGGTCGCGCGGGCGTCGGCCCCGGTCTTCGCGGCCACGTCCGCGGCGGTGAGCGGTCCCGCGGCGAGGGGGTCGAACACGCGCAGGGCGATGCCCGCGCGCAGGGCGGCGCTGAGGTGCACGCCGTTCAGCGTGTCGATGATCAGTTCGGGAGTGGGGGACACGGTCGCCTCCAGCGGGGCGTCAGGGGTTGAACTGCTCGGCCCAGGTGTGGAACGCGCGCAGCGGTTCGTCGCCGGGGCCGAAGCGGCGGACGGAGTAGTCGCGCGACTCCCAGACCCGGATGTCCTGCTCGAAGGCCGTCCTGGTGGAGTCGACCGAGGGGCGGACCAGCGCGGCGTCGTCGCGTCCGGCCCGCCGCGGCACCGCGCACGCCACCCGCAGGTCGATGCGCTCGGCGTCGATCGGCGTGGTGACCGTGAGGAGCACCGACATCGGCGGTGCGCCGCCGATCGAGGTGTGCTGCACCGACAGGCCGAGGCCGAACAGGTCGATCGCGGTCTCGATGACCAGGCCGTCGTCGTTCCAGACATGGCTGAGGACGGTGCTGAGCACGGGGCCGTCCTCCTTCAGGAAGCCGAGCGCCGGGGACCTGGCGCCGTGCAGCCACCGCAGGTGCCGGGCGTCGACCACGTTCTCCTGGGCGGCCTGGACCTGGGTGCGGACCGTCCAGCGGTTGCCGTCCTCGACGAAGGGCGTCCAGGAGGGGTCGTCGTGCTCGGCGATGCGGGGCGGCTGCCAGCCGGGCTCGCCCTGCCCGTGGTGGGCCCAGACGAGGCCGGTGACCTCCCGCACGCGCCACGAGCCGACGCGCAGGCCCGCCTCCGCGCAGAGCCCGGCGGAGTCGTAGGCGTAGCCGTGCATCGGGCAGCGGACGCGGCCGCCGTCGAGGGTGCCGCCGATGCCGAGGTGGGTGCCGAGGTGGGCGCAGTGGGCGTCGAGCAGCGCGGGAGCGCCGTCCCGGCCCCGGAACAGCACGAGGTCACGGCCGAAGTAGCGCAGCGGCAGCGGTTCGTCCGCCGCGAGCTCGGACGCGAAGGCGACGACGAACCAGCCGGTCGGGACCGGCGGCCACGGGAAGGACCTCATCGCGCGACCTCGAACAGCGTCGGCCCCTCGGACGGAGCGCCCCGCACGACGCGGCGGGTCTGCAGGTGGCGCAGATGGGCGGCGGCCTCGCCGACGGCCATCTGCCTCGCGATCGGGTTCATGCGGGACCAGGGCTCGTTCCAGGTCAGCTCGCCGGCCGCCTCCCAGAGCGTCAGCGGCCCCGCGCTAAGGACGTCGGTGAGCTCCGCCAAGCGCCGCTCGTGGTGGCCGCGGATGCCGGAGGTCCGGTCGGGCAGTTCGACGCGCGTGTCCTCGTGCGCGGGATGGGCCATCGCGGGCGCCAGTTCCTCGACGCGCCGCAGGCTGCCGATGAAGTCGCCGAGCGGGTCGACGTCCGGCTGGTCGTAGGGGTACATGCCGATGTGCGGGGTGGTGCCGGGGAGCACGTGGTCGCCGGTGAACAGCCGGTCCGCGTCCTGGAGGTGGAGGCAGATGTGGCCGGGCGAGTGGCCGGGCGTCCAGATGACGCGCAGCGTCCGGTCGCCGAGGTCGAGTTCCGCGCCGTCGGTGAGTACCCGGTCCGGCGCCTGGGGGGTCGGGAGGTACGCGCCGGTCCCGCCGCTCTCCTCGTAGGCGCGCAGGAATTCGCCGTCGGCGCCGATGCGGCGCAGGTTGGCGAGCTCCCAGTCCAGGTGCTCGCGGTGGCCGAGTCCCCTGATGACGTCGATCAGCGGGATCTCCGCCTCGTGCAGCGCCGTCCAGGCCCCGGACTCGGCGCGGACGCGGTCGGCGAGGCCGCTGTGGTCGGGGTGGAAGTGGGTCACCACGACGCCGCTCACGTCGGTGACGGAGTACCCGGCGGAGGCGAGGCCGTCCTTGAGGGCGTCCCAGGAGTCGGGGTGGTCCCAGCCCGCGTCCACGAGCGTCACGCCGGCCTCGCTCTCGATGGCGTAGACGAGGGTGAACACGATGGGCAGGCCCATCACCGGGACGGGGATCAGGTGGACGCCGCCCCCCAGATCCTGCGCGTGCATCAGCTGCCTCCCAGGGCGTCGGGGTCGGTGGCCGCGGCGGCCGCCAGGGCCGCGTAGCGGTCGAGGAGGGCGGCGACCCGCCCGGCGGTGAACAGGTCGGGGTCGTAGATCGCCGACAGTTGCAGGCCCTCGTCGGTGGTCCGGGCCGTGAGGTGCAGCTCCACCTCCAGGACGAAGGGGCCGCCGAGGTAGTCGGCGACCATCTGGTCGGACCGGACGGTCCGCAGGTCCGCGAACTCCGGCCGCCCGGGGTGGTCCAGGTGCTCGAAGGCGACGAAGTGGGACTCGGCCAGGTAGGCGGCCAGCTCGGGGACCTCGGCCGCCAGCTCGATCATCGGGACGTCGTGGTGGGACAGCGCGTCGCGGACGCTCCCGCCGGTCCGCCGCAGGTGCTCCCGGAAGCTCAGTCCGGGCTCCAGTTCGGTCCTGATGAGGACGAGGTCGGCGGTGAGCCCGACGACCGTGCCGGCGACGGCGGCGTTCCGCCCCGCGTACGGGGTCATCACGCCGAGGTCGCGGCGGCCGGTGACCTCGGCCAGCAGCAGCTGGAAGCAGGTCATCAGCACGGTGTAGGCGGTGCTGCGTTCGGCGCGGGCGAGCTCGTGGACACGGTCGCGCAGGTCGGGCGGCAGCGTCACGGTGCGGACGGCCGACCGCTTCGCCCCGGGGACGGCGTCCCCGTCCGTCGGCAGGACGGTCGGCCCGAGCCCGCGGGCCCGGTCGCGCCAGTACGCCAGCGAGGCCGCCGCCGCGGGGTCGCGCTTCCAGTCGCCCGCGAAGCGCTCGTGCTCCCAGCGCGCGAAGTCCCCGAACTGGATGGGGACCGGCGGCAGGTCCGGGTCCCGGCCCGCCGCGTGGGCGTCGTAGAGCGCCCGCAGCTCCCGCTCGATGATCCTGAAGGAGGCGTCGTCGCAGGCCATGTGGTGGACGCGCAGCATCATCAGGTGCTCGGTGTCGGACACGGTGACCAGGCCCGCGACCAGCACGCGCCCGGCCCGAGGGTCCAGCGGGACGGCGTCGAGCTCCTCGACGGCCTTCCGCATGGCCGCGCCCGCGTCCGCCGCGCCCCGCATGTCGTACCGGCGCAGCACCGCGTCCCCGGCTTCGAGGACCTCCTGGTGGCCCTCGTCCGGCCCGAGCGCCATCCGGGTGCGCAGGGCCTCGTGCCGCCGCACCAGGTCGTCGACGGCGCGCGCCATCGCGGCGGCGTCCACCACCCCCGACAGCCGGTACTGGACCCCGATGAAGAACCGCGGGTGGGCGGCGAGCGCGGTGGACCGGAAGTGCTGGCTCAGCCAGAGCATCCGCTGGCAGGCCGCGAGCGGCAGCCGCCCGCCGCGGTCGCCGGGGACGATCGCCGCGCGTCCGGTCCGGCCGCCGGTGCGCGCCGCCAGGCCCGCGACCGTCGGCGCCTCGACCAGCGCCCGCAGCGGCACCTCGGTCCCCAGCTCGCGCCCCAGCCGCGCGACGGCCTGCGCGGCCAGCAGCGAATGGCCGCCGAGCTCGAAGAAGTCGTCGTCGGCCCCGATCCCCTGGACGCCGAGCAGGTCGGACCAGATCCCCGCGATCAGCTCCTCGCGGCCGGGCTCGGGCGGTACGTAAGGGACGCTCAGCTCCGGCCGGTCCAGGGCGGGCGCGGGCAGGCGCGCGCGGTCGACCTTCCCGTTGGCCGTGACGGGGAGCTCGGCGAGCGCGACGTAGGCGGACGGGGCCATCACGTCGGGCAGCCGCTCGGCGGCCCAGGCGCGCAAGGCGGGCAGCAGGGTCCCGCGGGCGACCGCGAGCCGCTGGTCGCGCAGCGTGTCGTTGGTGTACTCGCGCCGTGGGGGCGCGCAGGGGAACTCGGGCACGCCCTCCCGCCTGGTGAGGACGACGTCGAACGACCCGTCGGCGCGCTCACTCGCCCAGCTCAAATGGGCCCGGTAGCCGCGCTCCTCCGCGCGCCGCCAGAGCGCCTCGGGGTCCACGCCGTCCTCGGTGATCCGCGCGTTCCGAACGTCCCGCAGCGCGATGGCGCCGGAGTCGGGCGGGTCCTCCACGACGGTCGAGGGGGTCCAGGCCGTCCAGGAGTCCACCGCGAACGTCTCGGGCCGGGAGGCGTGCAGGACGGCGTCGTAGCGGAAGCGCGTCATCTCGTCGCGGCCGGAGCCGCGCCGGGGGCGGATCTCCACGTGCGCGGCCCCCGACTCGTGGACGAACCAGCCCGGGTCGACGACGAGCTGGCCCTCCTCCCGGGCCGGGCGCCGCGGCCCGCCCTCCGCCGCGACCGAAGCGTGGAAGGCGTCGAGCAGCGGGCGGCTGCGGACGTCGCCGACCACCATCCGGCCGCCCGGCGCCAGCAGCCGCAGCGCGCCGGTCACGACCTCCCGCAGGTAGCCCTCGCCGGGGAAGTACTGGGTCACCGAGTTGCAGACGATGAGGTCGTAGGGGCCGGGCGGCAGCGCGTCCAGGCCCGCGGCCTCGCCGACGCGCAGCGAGACCTGGTCCAGGCCGCGCCGCGCGACCTCCTCCTCCAGCCTGGCGACGATCGGCGCCGACAGGTCGACCCCGACGTAGCTCTCGCACCCGGGGGCCAGCCTGAGCAGCAGCATCCCGGTCCCGCAGCCGAGTTCCAGGACGCGCCCGTGCGGTCCCTCGCGGAGCCGGGCCACGGTGGTGTCCACCCATTCGGCCATCTCGGCGGCCGGGATCGGCAGGCCGGTGTAGCTGCTGATCCAGCCGCTGGTGTCGAGGTCGGGCGACGCGGCGGGCTCCTGCTCGGCGGTCGCGTCCACGATCGAGGTCCACGCCGTGCGCAGCCGGTCGCCGCCGTCCCCGGCGCCCTCGCCGTCCTCGGCGGGGACGACGTAGGCGGTGAGCCGCCCGTCGCGCAGGGCCACGACCGCGTCGGCGACGCCCGGATGGCCGCGGAGCGCGTGCTCGACCTCCGCGGGCTCGATCCGGTGCCCCCGGACCTTGACCTGGTCGTCGATGCGGCCGAACAGCTCCAGCTCGCCGGAGGGCAGCCAGCAGCCGAGGTCGCCGCTGCGGTACATGCGGCGGCCCGGGACGTGCGGATGGGGCACGAACCGGTCGGCGGTGAGGTCGGGCCGGCCGAGGTAGCCCCTGGCCAGCCCGGCCCCGCCGATCCACAGCTCGCCGAGGCAGCCCGGGGGCAGCACGCGGCCGTGCTCGTCCACGACGAGGATCTCGGCGCCCGCGATCGGGGTGCCGATGGTGACCGCGGCCGGCCCGCCCTCGGCGGGGGGCCGCAGCTCCGTCCCCGTGCACCACACGGCCGCCTCGGTGGGGCCGTACTCGTTGAACAGCCGGGTGCCCGGGAGCCGCCGGAAGTGCTCGGCCACCAGCCCCGGCGGGCACGCCTCACCAGCGACGATCACCACGCGCGGCCCGCGCGCCGCGGCCCCGTCGAGCCGCCGCAGCGCCTCCCGGTAGAGGCTCGGGGTGAGCAGCGTGTGGGTCACCGGCCCCGCCTCCCGCAGCGTCGCGGCGACGGCCTCCAGCAGACCGTCCTCCCAGGCCGGCGCGAGCTGGACCGCGCCGCCCTGGGCGAGGGTCCACCACAGGCCCGCCATCGCCGAGTCGAACGCCAGGGGCGAGACGAGCAGGAACCTGCCGACGGGCTCCACGTAGCGGACCAGACGGGCGAGCGTGGTGCTCACGATCGCGCCGTGCTGCACCTCGATGCCCTTGGGCTCCCCGGTCGAGCCGCTCGTGAAGATCACATATGCCGGGTCCGCGGGGCCCGCCCCGGCCGCGGGCCGCGCGTCCGGGCCGTCGCCGGGCAGCGCCTGCGGCGTCAGGGTCAGGGCGAGCCCGGCCTGCTCGGCGACCGACCGCCGCCGCTCGCGCGGCCACGAACCGTCGATCGGCACGTACACCAGGCCCGCCTTCATGACGCCCAGCTGGGCCGCGACGGCCTCGGCCGTGCGGCCGAGCCGGACGCCGACCCGGGCGCCGCGCTCCAGGCCGCGTTCCAGCAGGTGGTTGGCGATCCGGTTGGCGCTCCGTTCCAGGTCGCCGTAGGTCATGGCCCCGCCGGGGGCGGCGACGGCGAGCGCGTCCGGCGCCGCGTCGGCCCGCGCCTCGAACAGCGAGTGCAGCGTCGCGTGCGCCCCGGGCCAGGTGTTCCAGGCGAGCAGGTCGGCCTCGTCCGCCGGGCCCAGCAGCGAGGGGAGGCCGTCGGCGCGCAGGACCGCCGCCATGCGGTCCAGTTGCCGGGCGGTGAGGCTGGTCCGCAGCACGAGCGTGCCCGCCGGGTCGGGGTAGAGGTCGACGAAGGCGTCCTCGGGGACGGGGACCTGCTCGGGGTCGGGCAGCTCGCGCAGGGCCGATCGGAGGCTGCGGTGCCGGGTCGCGTCGATCACGCGCGAGCCCCGCCGGTCCCGCAGCCGCACGGCCCTGCCGCGGTGGAAGGGGGCCAGGCTGAGGGCGGCGGCGACCTGGGCGACGGCGGCGGGCGGCGCGTCCAGGGCGGCGGCGAGGGTCCGGATGCGGTCGGTGAGCTCGGACGACAACGGCTCCGTGTGCAGGGAGTCGGTCAGCATGTGCTCCTACATTTCGTATCAGCGGGCGGCGCGCAGCGCGGCCCGGATGCGACGTGCCTCACGTGAGTGCTCGAGCAGGTTGCCGTCGAGGGACGGGGAGCCCACGACGAACAGCGAGGGGGCGTCCGGCAGCGGCGCGCCCCAGGCGAGCGGGCGGCCGCCGTCGTCCAGCACGCCCAGTCCGGACAGCAGCGCGTCGAACGACGGCCGGTAGCCCGTGGCGGCGATCACCGCGTCGGGGCGCAGCCGCACGCCGTCGTCGAGCACGACGGCGTCGCTCTCGAAGCTCTTGAGCGCGCCCACCGCCTCGATGCGCCCCGAGCGGAGCGCGTCGGCGAACCCCCGTTCGGCGGTCGGCGCGAGGCAGGTCCGGCGGAACCGCTTCCACGCGCCTTCGGAGGGGACCGCGAGCCCGTACCGGGCCAGGTCGGAGTACCGCTTGCGGTGCATCTCAAGGCTGGCGTGGTTGCGGCGGCGCGGGCCCACGCCCCGGGCCAGGTGGCCGACCAGCTGCAGCGGGACCCCGTTGATCTCGACGGGGGAGAGCAGCGGCGGCGTGCGCACCGCGAGCCGCACCCGGGACGCGGTCCCGGCGAGCTGGAGGGCGATCTCGGTGCCGGAGTTCCCCGCGCCGACGACCAGGACGTCCTTGCCGGCGTAGGGCGCGGCGTCGCGGTAGTCGGCGGCGTGGACCAGGGTTCCGGCGTAGCCCTCCCGGCCGGGGCAGTCCGGCCACACCGGGACGGCCTCGTGGCCCGACGCCACCACGAGGACCTCGGCGTCGAACTCGCCTTCCGAGGTGGCGACGCACCAGCCGTCTCCGGCGCGGCGCACCGACTCCGCGGTCACGCCGAGCCGGACGTCGAGGCCCCGGGCGTAGTCCTCCAGGTAGGCGGCGTAGTCGCGGGCGGACACCCAGCGGCCGTACCGGCGCGGTATGCGCATGCCCTGGAGGCCGGACAACATGCGGACCGTGTTGAGGCGCAGCCCGTCGTAGCGGTCGCGCCAGCTGCTGCCCACGGCGTCGGCGCGTTCCAGCACGGTGACCTGCAGGCCCTCCCGCTGCAGCACGGCCGCGGCCACCAGGCCCGCCGAGCCCGCCCCGATGACGATCGCCGTCTCCTGCCGGGCCCGGCGGCGCACGAGCAGCCTCCGCCGGTGAGCGGGGCTCCGCACCAGCAGCGTCAGCCCGGCGGCCAGGACCAGGACGCCGATGGGGACGGCGAGCGCCGGGACCATCGCGTCGAGGAACGCGTGCCGATAGTCCTGCGTCCGGGTCTCGACGGCCAGCCGGTGCTGCAGGATCGCGCCGACCGCGCCGACGCCGACGGCCGAGCCGATCTGGCGGACGGTGTTGGTCACCCCCGCGCCCGCCCCCGCCAGCGACAGGTCGACGTCGCGCATGGCGAGGGTGGTCATCGGCGCGATGGTGAGGCCGACGCCGACGCCCGCGACGATCCCGGGGAGCACGAACGCCTGCCACGGCGAGTCGACGCCCGCCTCCAGGATGATCCAGACGTCTCCGGCCGCGTACAGCAGCAGGCCCGCGACCAGCAGGTACTTCGGGCTCACCTTGTCGGCCAGCCGGCCCGCCAGCGGCGCGACCAGCGCCGACGCGACGGCCAGCGGCACGATGGTCATCCCGGCCTTCAGCGGGCTGAACAGCACCACCGACTGGAAGTACAGCGTGAACGGCAGGAACACGCCGGTCATGCCGAGGGAGACCGCGAACGCGACGAAGCTCATCACGGTGTAGTTGCGGACCTTGAAGAGCCCGAACGGGACCAGCGGGTCGCGGTCCTGCCGCCGCCGCTGCTGGAGGAGGAAGGCGGCGAGCAGCAGGGCCGACACGGTCGCCAGCAGCGGGATCGACACCGGGCCCCGGACCGTGCCCCAGCCGTACCGCTGCCCCTCGATCAGGACGAAGACCAGGCAGAACAGCGACGAGGTGATCAGTACGGCGCCGGGCAGGTCGAGCTTGCGGATCGTCGCGATCCGCTCGCCGGGGATCACCAGCAGGCCCAGGGCGAGCACCGCGAGGCCGAGCGGCAGGTTGACGTAGAAGATCGAGCGCCAGCCGAAGGCGGTGACGAGCAGCCCGCCCGCGGTCGGCCCGGCGACGGTCGCGACCCCGGCGACCGACCCCCAGATGCCGAACGCCGTGCCGAACCGCTCGGGCGGGAACGTCGCCACGATCAACGTGATCGTCTGGGGCATCAGCAGGGCCGCGCCGAGCCCCTGCGCGCCGCGCGCCGCGATGAGCTGCCACGACTCGGCCGACAGCGCGCAGGCCAGCGAGGCGAGCGTGAAGACGGCGACCCCGATGAGGAACAGGGTCCGGTGGCCGCGCAGGTCGCCGATCCGGCTCGCGGTGATCAGGAGCGCCGCCATCACCAGGACGTAGGCGTTCAGGATCCACAGGATCTCGTCCAGCGGCGCGCGCAGGTCCCGGATCATGTCCGGGACGGCGATGTTGACGATGGTCAGGTCGAGCAGCGTCACGAAGAAGCCGAGCGACAGGGTGAGCAGGACCGCCCAGGGATTCCCCCGCCATTTCGCCAGCGGACGCACGGGCCACTTCCCTTCTGGAAAAGCGTTCTTTCGGTCACGGGACCGGTGGAGAGCAACGTTGGCGAACGCTCGGGACTTACGGCGCAGGATTTTTCGAAGGGGCGGCGAGCGGTGGTCGGAAAACGTCGAACCGGCGCGAGCGCATGACGGTCCCCCTGTGTCGTGGCGCGGATTCCAGCGTGGTTGAGACTGGTGACGAGACTTGTGTCTCACGGGCTGCCGGGACAAGTGGGAGGCCGCTTCCGGCCGACCGCCGTCCACGCGCGGAGCCGCCGTCCCGCAGTGCCCGCGACCCGCGAAAACGGCACTGGGCTGCGCGTTCTACCGGCCGATCGCGGCGTTCCGCGCTGCTCGTCCGCCGCGAGAACCGGCATCGACCGGCTGCGATGTTCGTCACAATTCCTCGCCATGCACGCGCCTTCGCCGACGAATGGCGGCCAAAGGACGCAATGCCTTCTGTGCCTACCCGGCAGTAGAACAGGGCCGTCCATGTCTCGCGCACCCGTGATTGCGAGACTCATTAATGAATGTTCAACTTTTTCCCGCCTGCAAGACCCGTTCACGGGGGCAGTCCAGGGACCCGTTAAACGCGTCGGCCGACCCCATTGGCGAGCCGCTTCGTCCACATTGGGCGACCGGCGGCTTCGCCTGGTGTGCAGGGACCCGCGGCGACCGCGGGAGCAAAAGCCGAGTGCGCCCGGCCGGTCGCCTCTGGCAGGCTCCCGCCATGCCCGTCATCGAGGTGTCGCCCGGCGTGTCCATCGCCTACGAGGGCTTCGGCGATCCGGACGCCGCCCCCGTCCTGCTGGTCATGGGGTTCGGCGCCCAGATGATCGCCTGGCACGAGGACTTCTGCCGTGCGCTGGCCGACCGCGGCCGCTACGTGATCCGCTACGACAACCGCGACTGCGGGCTCTCCACCCGGTTCGACGGTCACCCGGTCGACCTGGGGCGGTTCATCGCCGCCGTCAGTTCGGGGGACGTCGCCGCCGCCCGGGCGATGGTCCCCTACGGGCTCCGGGACATGGCCGACGACGGCCTGGGCCTGCTCACCGCGCTCGGCATCGAACGGGCCCATGTGGTCGGGGCCTCGATGGGCGGAATGATCGCCCAGAAGATGGCCGTCACCTGGCCGGAGCGGGTGCTGACCCTGACGTCGATGATGTCCTCGACCGGTGAGGGCGAGTACGGTCAGCCCAGTCCCGAAGCCCAGGCGGCGCTGTTCGGCCCGAGGCCGGTGGACCGCGAGGGGTACGTCGCGTCGGCGGACCGCGAGCTGGTGTGGGCTTCCAGACGCTACGGCGACCCGGCGCCGCTCCGGGAACTGGCCGCCCGCAGCTACGACCGCGCCTACTACCCCGCCGGGGCCGGGCGGCAGCTCGGCGCGATGATCCTCGACGGCTCGCGCGCGGACGCGCTGCGTGAACTGCGGGTGCCGACGCTGGTGATCCACGGCCTGGACGACACGCTGATCGACCCCAGCGGCGGGCGGCGCACGGCGGACCTGGTCCCCGGGGCCGGGCTCGTGCTGGTCCCGGACATGGGGCACGACCGCCCGCGCGAGCTCTGGCCCGAGATCATCGACGCCATAGCGGCCCACACCGGCTGACGGCGGACGCGCCCGAACCCGCCGCAATCAACCGCGCCGCCCCTTGCGCGCGTCGTTCACGGCCTGCACCAGCTCGCCGATGTCCGCGGCCGTGGTGCGATGGCTGATGACGCAGGCGCGCAGTGCCGCGCGCCCGTCCAGCCGTACGGGGCTGATCCAGGCGCGTCCACTTCCCACGACGGACTGCGCCAGCGCGCTGTGACGCTCCCAGGACTCACCAGGTGGAAGCGCGTCGGCCGCAGGGTCGGCGAAGCAGACCACCGGGAGCGCCGTCCGGTTGGTGATCAGCCAGCCGGAGTCCGCGAGCCGTCGGCGGAGGAGGCCGGCCAGCTCGGCATCGCGCTCCAGCTGCTCGGCATAACCGGAACGACCCGCGACGGCGAGGCTGAGGAACAGCTTCAGCCCGGCGAACCGGCGCGACCATTGCTGGCCGGTGGTGTAGGGATCGACGGTGTCGGGGACGTCGGCCGGCATGTAGGAGGTGGAGACCCGGAACGTCTCCGCCAGCCCGTCGCGGTCGGTGCACAGCAGGGCGCCGGCTCCCATCGGCACGCTCAGCCACTTGTGCGCGTCGACGGTGACGGAGTGGGCCTGCTCGATCCCGGCCAGCGCTCCCCGCAGCCGATCCGACAGGACGGCCGCACCGCCGTAAGCGGCGTCGACGTGGAACCGCAGACCGGACTCCCGGCACAGTTCGGCGAGTTCGGGCAGCGGGTCGATGGCGCCGGCCCCCGTGGTGCCGGCCGTGCCGACCACCAGGAACGGCAGGTCACCGGCGTCGCGGTCCGCGTCCAACCGCGCCCTGAGCCGTTCCAGGTCCATGCGCAGCGCGGCGTCGACCGGGACGAGCCGTACCGCGTCCCGCCCGATCCCGGTGGCGTGTGCGATCTTCAGCCAGGCCAGGTGGCTCTCCGCCGACGCGTACAGGACCGGTCGGCCTGGCAGCGCCCGCAGCCCGCCGACGCCGTACTCGGGCCACGTCCTGGTCAGCGCCAGCAGCACGGCGGTCAGGTTCGCCTCGGCGCCGCCGCTGGTGAACGTTCCGGCCACCTGGTCGGCCCGGTAGCCCATGCGCCCGCCCAGGAAGCGCAGGAGATGCGCTTCGATCTCCACCGCCGCCGGCGCGTGCGACCACGCCGCCAACTGCGGGTTGAACGCCGCGGAGAGGGTCTCGCCGACCACGCCCAGCAGCGTCGGCGTCGGGTTGAACAGGCCGAAGTAGCGGGGATGGGTCGTGTGGACGGTGCCGTTGCGCAGCAGGTCCGCGAGCTGGTCGAGCACGGCGCCGGGCTCTGCGGGCGCGTCGAAGTCGTACGAACCGACCGCGGTTCTCAACGTGCCGAGGTCCACTTCCGGGCTCACAGGGCGCGCGGAGACCTGCTCCCGCTCGGTGTCCAGGATCTCCAGGACGCGCCGCCACAGCCATTCCGTCGGCCCGGGAGCCGGGGCGAACGAGCCGCGGCCCAGGGGGAACGCCTCTTCGGTGATCGTGGCCGCACTCAGGCCCGGTGCTTGGTCTCCCATGCACGCCATCCTGATCGCCGGAGCGCCGAGGGCCCAGCGGCGGGAACGACAACGACCGCTTAAATAGTGACATGCCCTCCCGCAGCGTCGCCGTCGCCGTCACCGACGGCGTGCCGATCTTCGAACTCGCCATCCCCTGCGAGGTGTTCGGCTACCGGCGCCCGGACCTGACCGACTCCTGGTACGACTTCCGGCTGTGCGCTCCGGCCGGCGAGCGCCCTCGCACCGCCGCCGGTTTCTCGCCCGAGACCGACGCGGGTCTCGACGCCCTCGCCGAAGCCGACACCGTCGTGATCCCTGCCTGCCGCAACGTCCACGACGACCAGCCGCCCGAACTCGTCGCCGCGGTCCGCGCCGCCCACGACAACGGAGCCCGGATCGTCTCGCTGTGCTCCGGCGCGTTCGTGCTGGCGGCCGCGGGAATCCTCGACGGGCGGCGGGCCACCACCCACTGGATGCACGCCGACCTGCTGGCCCGCCGCCACCCCGAGGTCCTGGTCGACGCGTCGGTGCTCTACGTCGACGACGGTGACGTCCTCACCAGCGCGGGGACCGCCGCCGGTCTCGACCTCTGCCTGCACATCGTGCGCACCGACTACGGCGCGGCCGTAGCGAACGCCCTCGCCAAGCGGCTGGTCATGCCCGCGCACCGTCCCGGAGGCCAGGCCCAGTACATCGACGCAGGGAACGCCGTCGGCGACATGGACGAGCTGGCCCCGCTGCTGGACTGGGCGCGCCGGCGGCTGGACCAGCCCCTGACGATCTCGACCCTCGCGCGGCAGGCGAACCTCACCCCTCGCACCCTCATCCGCCGCTTCCACGCCGTGACAGGCATGACGCCGATGAACTGGCTGCGCGACATCCGGGTCGATCACGCGCGCGAACTGCTGGAGACCACCGCCCTGCCCATCGACCGGATCGCCGAGCGCTCCGGTCTCGGCAGCCCCGCCAACTTCCGGCGCCACTTCACCCGTGCCGTCGGCGTCCCGCCGAGCACCTACCGCACGACCTTCTCCGCGGGCTGACAGCGATCCGCCGCGACCTCGCCTCAGCTGCGATGCAAGGGGTGCTCGGCGTACGTCACCGGAACCGATGTGATCGGCTCGTCGAGGACGACGTCGGAGCGGCGGCGGGCGATCGCGCGGACGTAGCCGAGGTGGCGCCCCTGGTCGGCGGCGAGGGCGTCGATCTCCACCTGGTTGTCGGGGGCGACGGCGCGCTGCCACTCCAGCCAGTGCTTCCAGCCGTCGTCCATGGTGTCGGCCGTCTCGACGTGGACGACGCCGCTGCGCTCCCAATGCCGACGCCACCAGGCCGCCGAGTGCAGGCAGGCCAGGCTCGGCTCCCACCACGCCTTGAGGTGGTCGGGGACGGGGCCGTCGATCTCCTGGACGAGCCCGGCCCCGGCGATCCCGATCTGGCCTCCGGGCTTGACGAAGCGGGCGAGCTGGCTCAGGTAGAGGTCGTCGGTGCCGTAGTAGACGAACGAGTCGATGCTGAGGACGGCGTCGAAGAAGCCCGCGGCGAAGGGGAGCGCCCGGGCGTCGGCGTGGATCGGGAAGACCGCGCTCTCAGCACCGGCGTCGCGGATGCGCGCCAGGCGTTCGTCGGCGCTGAACCACAGGTCGGTGGCCCATACCTGCACATCGAACTCCCGGTGCAGGAAGACCGACGACGCCCCGCGGCCGCACCCGAGGTCCAGAATCCGCATCCCCGGCCGCAGGTCCATCGCTTCGGCCAGCCATTCGGCCAGCCACAGCGAATTGGCTCCGCCGCTGACGCTGGAGCGGATCCAGTCCTGGTGGTAACGCGAGGTCCGGGGGAACCGTTCCGCCTGTGGCGGGTGCTGTGCGGTCATGCCTACAGCGTCGCCGAACGCCGGGCCGGGCGCATCCGTGCGGACTACGGATGTTGGCTGGGCGCGTATGTCCGCAACCGGCTCCGGTCGGGCGTGCCGGTCTTGGCCAGCAGATGGCTGACGTGCGTTTCCACGGTTCGGACGGACAGATGCAGGCGTTCTGCGATCTGCGCGTTGCCGAGTCCTTCGGCGACGAGGGCGAGCACCTCGGCCTCTCGTCCCGTGATGCCGAGCGCGCGCAGCCGGGGCGGCACCGTCGTGCCCCGTGTACGGCGAGGCGGTGCTCCGGCCAGACGCAGCAGGTCCCGGCAGCGCCTGGCCAGCGCGTCGCCGCCGTTCTGCTCGTGCCAGGCCAGATCGGCCCGCAGCTCGGGGACCGGATGGCCCCACCGCTCTGTCACCGCGGCCGTCCACACCGGCAACCGAAGCAGCCGGTGCCACCACGGATGGGCCTCAAGAGCGGCGTCGCCGCAGGCCAGCGCCGCATCAGACGCGGCGGAGCGGCCCAGGCGGCCTGCGGCCACCGCGTCGGCGAAGTCCAGCGCGCCACGGTTGACCGGTCGGCGGTCCGCCCTGGCCTTCTGGAAAATCGCGCGGGCGTCCTCCGGCGCGTTCCCGGTCACCTCGCGCAGCAACAGCCACATGCCCCACCAGTGGGTGGGGGCGGCCGAGGCGAAGTCGGCCAGGACCGAGGCGCCCTCGTCCGCCAAGGCGGCGGCGCGCGGCAGATCACCGGCGACCACGGCCGTTATCGCAGGCACCAACGCAAGACCGGCCTGGACTTCCCGTGGTGCGTCCGGCCTCGCTCCCGCCTGGTCCAGCCATCGTTGCGCGCCCTCACGGTCCCCGGCACCGGCCCGGGCGGCTGCGACGAACAGCTCGGCGGCCGCCTGGACGCTGGTCAGCCGCAGCCGCCCGGCCAGCTCGGCGCAGCGGCGCGCCACCGGCTCGCCGACGTCCGGCCCGTGCGCCGTCAACGCCAGGTCGGCCGCCAGCAGGTCGACCGACGCGAGCTGCCCCAGCAAACCGGCGGAGACGGCCAGCTCGCGGGCGGCGGCCAGCGCCGGCGGGTCGGGACGTTCCCTGCCCTGGATGCCGGACAGGTGCAACAGGGCGGTGACGCGCAGCGGCGTGAGGCCGTGCTCGGCGGCGACCTGCACCGCCCGCCCGTACGCCGCTCGGGCCGCGGCGGCGTCGTTGTGGGCCAGGCAACGGCCGCGCGCCAGCAGCGCGCTCGCCAGGGACTCATGGTCACCGGACCGTTCGGCCTCGCGCACCGCGTCGGCGGCGAGGGCGGCGGCGTCATCGGGATCACCTGCGCCGTAGGACGCGTCGGCGCGTATGAGCGCCGAACAGGGGGCATGCGGGCGGCCGGCCCGCTCGACGTACTCGATCGCCGCCGCCCACCGGCCGCCCACGATGCAGCTGCGCGCCAGTTGCAGGCACAACTCGGCGTGCTCGTCCCCGGCCGCGGCGTCGATGACCGCCTCCCCGGTCCGCAGCGCGGCGGCCACCTCGCCGACGAGCGTGTGCAGCCGAGCCTGTTCGATGGCCCATGCGACGCGGACCGCGCCGTCGGCCTCCACCTTGGCGAGCGATTCCCGCGCGCTCCGCAACGCTCCTCGGGTGAGATCGTGCCGGGCCAGCCGGAGCAGGATCCGCCCGGCCCGGTCATGGTCGCCCGCCGCCCCGAACAGCTCGGCGGCCCGTGCATCGGCCTCGCCGACGCCTCCGGTATCGAGCAGCCGCCCGGCGCGCCGGGCTATCGCGCTCCGCTCCGGCGGCAGCAGGGCCGCCAGCACCGCTTCGCGGGTGAGCGCGTGCCGCCAGGTCAGCTCGCCGGACTCGGCATGGAGCAGGTGAGCCTCCGTAGCGGCCCGCAGTCCCGCGAGCAGCACCGGCTCGGCCGCTTCGGCCACTGAGGCCACCACGTCCCAGCCGAGGTCCACGCCGACCACCGCCGCGACGTTCAGCAAGCGGCGGTGCTCACCGGTCAGGGCCTCCAGCCGTTCACCGACCAGCGCCCGCAACGTCGGCGGTACGGGGACGTCCAGCGCCGAGACCGGCTCGGCCAGATCGACGCCCGCCTGCCGCAACCCCGCCGTCAGCTCCTCCACCAGCAACGGCAGCCCGTCGCAGCGCGCCACGACGAAACCGGCCGTCGCCGCCGCCAGGCGCGTCCCGGCCCGGTCGCCCGCCAGCTCCGCCACCTCGGCCGCGTCCAGCCGGGCCGGACGCAGCACCCGCACGGCCGGCCGCCGCCCGATCCGTTCGACCTGACCGGCGGTACGAGGCTCCTCGCGCGCCGCGCAGCAGATCACTATCCGCTGATCGGCCACCCCGTCGACCAGGTACTCCAGGACCGCGAGGGTGTCCGGATCGGCCCAGTGCAGATCGTCGAGCAGCAGCAGGCACCCGCGCCCGCCGCCGACCGCCCGCAGCAATCGCAGCACCCCTTCGCCCACCACCACGGCGGGGTCCACCATCGGCTCGGCGTCGCCGGCCGGCCCGAAATCAGGGATGAGCCGTCCCAACGCGGCACGGTACGGCCGCACCTCGGCGTCCTCTGCCAGCGCGGTGTCCCGCAGCCGCCCGACCAAGGCGGTGGCCAGCGCCCGGTAAGTGCCGCCTGCCGGAACCGCCCGCCCTTGGAGTACTTCCATACCCGCCACCGACCCGCGGACCGCAGCCTCCGCCAGCAACCGCGACTTGCCGATGCCCGCCTCGCCGAGCACGAGCATCGTCGCGCCGCACCCACCGGCCGCGGCCGCCACCAGCTCGTCGATGACCGCCAGCTCCGCGGCCCGCCCCACCAACCGCTGCCCGAGCGGCTCCGCATCTCCCACTCGGCCAGTACATCCCAACGTGACCCGATCGACGGCCCGCAGCCGCGACCACATTCAGCCGGTGAGATCCATGGAACGGCTCGGCCGAGCCGGGCAGGGGGAGTGGCCGTCGATGGCGGCTTCGGCAGGCGGCGGACGCTCGATGGACGCGAGTGTGCGGCTATGTGGGGAAGAAGATGGAGACGTCTTGCCGCCTTGAACGCCGGGCTTGTTCGCTGAGTTCTTCGGGGGTGCAGACGGTTCCCCAACCGTTGTCCACGAGCAGACGCCAGCGGGCTGCCGCTCGCTGGACGAAGTCGAAGGCCAGTTCCTCGCTCCCCGCTGCGCGGGAGATGTTGAGCAGGATCTGCTTCGCCACCGGCGCGCCCAGCTTCTCCAGGTAGGAAGCGAGCTCTTCGTCGTTGAGAGGGATCTGGTACTCGGGACGGACCGCGACCCACACCACTCCCGTTCCCTTTTCGATGAGGCCGTCGATCATCTCGTCCGGAAGGACTTCGCCGCCGGCTTCGGCCACCAGGCCCAGGACCTCTTCATCGGTCGGATCGGCCGCCAGTATCAGGCCAACCGCGTCGGCCATGGACCACCTCGCCTAAAGACTGGATCACCCATCGAGCCCGATCGTCCCCGCTCAGCGCTCATCACGATGACCGGCGGGCGAGAACATCCTGCACCGATCATTCAAGCCGTCGGATAGGCGGCGAGGCCGACTCGTTCCCCGACCTCCGCAGGCGCGAGCCGTCATACGCGGACAGCTGGCGAGGTGGTCTGGACAGCGCTGTCGGCCATCTGACCCGCCACCGCGAGCTCCTGCGCTACGACCGAGCGCTGGAGGCCGGTTGGCCGATCGCCACCGGCGTTGCCCAGGGGCACCGCACGCCATGTGGTCGGTGACAGGTTGGAGATCGGCGGCGCCCACCGGGGTCTGGTCGGAGCTGAAGCCGTCCTCAATCTCCGCGCCCTCATCGGCAACGGGGACCTGAACGCCTGCCGGACCGACCGCCTCGGCCGGGAGCGACACCGCCTCCATCAAGCACGCCGCCGAGAAGGGCGCGCGCTCACGGCCTGATCGACGCAGTCACCGCGTTCGAGCCACACCCGAATCAGCTGGTCGCGGTGCCGAGCAGGTCGCGGTAGTCGGCGCACCGGACGGTGCGGCCGGGACGGCCGTCGAAGATGTTCAGCTCGACCTTCTTGACGCCGGGGATCGCCTGTGCGGTGCAGGCGATCTGCGCCTGCCACAGGCGCGGCCACTTCTCGGGCCGGATCGTCGTGTGCAGCGCGACGGTGACGGTCCCCGAGTCGTCTGTCTGGTTGATGGCCGCTGGTGGCGCCCCAGGCGGACGGATGCCGTCCCGTGTCGGGTCGGGCAGCCCGGCGACGATCCCGACACCGGGCAATGTGCTGTCCAGGCCCGCTCGGCGCTCGTCGTCGGTGACGCCGTACCCGAGTTGCCACAGCGGCATCAGCGGAGCCCCGGGCAACCCGGGCCGGACCACTGGTACCAGCCGGCCGTCCTTGACGAAGTAGATGGTGTTGTTGACGACCGGGCCCTGTCCGGTGGGCAGAGCCCCAACGGTGGTGATGCCGGTCGGCCGGACGCCGCAGCCGCCCACCAGGACCACGGCCGCGGCGAGCACGGCGCTGAGCACCGTCACGACGTGCCTGCCGCTCATCGTGTCCCCGCCACGGGCAGCCAGAGGGTGAACACCGCGCCCGCCTGGGGACCGGCGGATGCTTCCAGCGTCCCACCGTGGAGCGCTGCGTTCTCCCGCGCGATCGCCAGGCCCAACCCGCTGCCCGCGCTCCGCGAGCGGGCCGCCTCGGCCTTGAAGAACCGGTCGAAGATCAGTGGCAGCAGGTCGTCGGGGACGCCCGGTCCCGCGTCCGCGACCGAGAGTTCGAACCCCGGCACGCCATCGCGCTCGGCACGGCGGACCTCCAGGTGCACCGGCGGCCGCCCGTGCCGGAACGCGTTGCCGACCAGATTGGCCACGATGACGTCGAAGCGGCGCGGGTCCACCCGGACCACCAGGTCGCCGGGGGCCGCGACCGCGACTCGGCCGGTCCAGCCGCGCGCGTCGAGGGCGGCCGCAACAGCCTCGGCCACAACCACATCGTCCAGGACGAGCGCGGCCGCACCGGCGTCGAACCGGCTGATCTCGATCAGGTGCTCCACCAGGGCGCCGAGCCGCCGCGTCTCGGCCACCACCAGTCGCGCCGCCGTCGGATCCGGTTCGTCCTCCAGCACGTCGGTGAGGGCGGTCATCGCGGTGAGCGGAGTGCGCAGCTCATGTGAGACGTCCGCCACGAACCGCCGTGCCGCCTCCTCCAACGCGCGCAGCTCGGTCACCGTGGTCTCCAGGGCGCCCGCCGCCCGATTGAACGTGTGGGCCAAGTCGGCCAGCTCGTCCCGGCCCCGAACCTGCACTCGCGTCGTCAGCTCGCCCTCGGCGAGCGCCCGTGCCCCCGCGCCAAGGCGCCGGACCGGCCGCAGCAACCCGTGCGCGGCCGCCAACGCCAGTCCCAGCCCGAACAGCAGCGCGGCGGCATCCGCCATGGCCATCGCCCGGATGAACGACCGCAGGTCGGCGGCTTCCCGATCCAGGCTGACGCTGACCAGGACGACCGGCGGGGCAGTGCGCTGCGCGTCGGCCGCCGAGGCGCGATATACGGTCACGGCCGTCCCGACCAGCAGGTACGGCCGTCCCAGATGCCGTACGCGCTGAACGACCATGGCCCGCGCAGCCCGCGCCGCGAACGCGGCGGGCACCGGCACGTGCAGGCAGCCAGGGCCAGGCGAAGGCACCGGCCGGCCCGGCGGCGACGTCACCACGCAGGCCCGCTGGCGCTGGTCGGCAGTGCGCAACGCCGCCTGCAGGGTCGCCTGCAGCGTCCTGTCCGCGTTCGCCGGCATCTGGACGGGCACCAGCCGTTCGACGGTCTGCCGGACCTGGGCCGCCACGGCGTCCTGGGTGCGTTCCAGCATCGCGTCGCGCACCAGCACGTACCCGACACCGGATGCCAGCACCGACGCCAGCAGCGCCACGGCGGTGAACGCCGCTGCCGTCCGCATCCGCAGGCTCGTCATCGAGCTGCCGCCGGCCTTGTCGAAGGGTCGCCCTGCCAGTGGAAAACGCTCAGCACCGGATCAGTATGCAGTCGGTCGTGATCATGAAGCGGTTATGTCTCGAAATCCAGACATAGAGCGGAAACGAACTGGCGCATCCATGTGCGTGTGGTCGCGGTACGAGTTCCCGAGCTGGGCTGTCTCGGTGTGCCGCCGCTTTTGCGACTGACCGCGCGACAGCGGGCAGGTCCAGGCTCCCGCCGATCCGCACCCGGCACAGCTCGCCCCTTGCTCGGTGGGTCTGTTCAGGAGTGTCAGTGGCCAGTTCCAACTCCCCACTGACGGCCAGTTGGCGGGGAGTTGTCTGGCCGCGAATGTCGCAACGGGTGATCGCTGCGGCGGTCCTGAGTGCGGCCAGCCCGACCCCACCATGAACGATCAGAAAAACGCAAACGTCTGTGTGACACTCAGGTCATGACCGCAGGGAGCCTTGAGAATCACGACTACCGGGACATCTTCATCACCGACATCCGAGCCGGTGACACACGCTCCCCAGAACAGTGGATGCGTGCGATAACCGAGCAAGCCCCGCAACCGATGCGCTTCATAATCCCCATCGGCTGGCGCGTAGCCCTCGGCCTTCGCCGATGCCCTTCCCCTGACAACGTGTTCGGACTCCAGGTTCTGGACAGCACCCCGGACCACTGCGTCCTTGAGGGCAGAAGCACGCTCGTCACCTTTCACATCGTCGTCACCCTCGACGAAGCACGGGCCGCCCTCACCACGCTCGTGCGATTCGAGACGCCTCTGGGTCGCTTCGCCTGGGTCTTCGGCGGTCCGATCCATCGGAGGTTCGCCCCTCACATGCTCCGCCAGGCGGCCTCCCGCTGACCATGCCGCGTCGGCCGTGTGGTCAGCGCACCAGAGGTGACGAATAACAGGAGACAGCTACACAGAGTCACATTCGTAACTGGCCGTATCTGGGGAATTTCGAGTGGCCGCTGTCAAGGAGTCATGAGTCAGCTCGGCGAATGCCCCGCACAGTACGCCCGGGAGCCCGCCGCAGCCTCCGGGCCAACTGCCGACAGCCACCTAACTGAGCTAGCTCCTGCAGGTCAGGCCCGGATTAGGTCCTGTTCTGGGTTCGGGTCACGGTGTTCGTCTGCTGGGCAGGTGCTGTGGCTGGTGGCACGGTCTCGAGGTGGCGGTTCCGGACCGGCAGTCCGTGGCGGGACGTGCCCGAGGGCTAGGGGAACTGGTCGACGGTCTAGGACTGGTTCGGGGCCTGGGTGCGTGCGGAGGTCTTCGCGAATCTGATGAACGTGATGGCGGGTTAAGCCGCAGTTCGTGCTCGCCCGTCTTGCACCCGCGGTGAAAGCCAATCCCGCGATCAAACAGTCCAAGCGCGAATCCCCAGCTCAGCAGGCCCTGGAAGGAGAGCTACACCCTTCGGAGATTCACCGGGAGGACTCGCCGGTCTGGATGGCGAGTTCTCGGGGTGGCGGCACGCGGAGGTCGCGTGGCAGAGAGTGGCATACCCACCCACGCCAGACGGCCTCCCTCCAGCCGCTGGAGGGAGACCGCCATGACGTCCGGTCAGGTCCCGGGAACGTAGACGATCCTGAACTTCTGCGTGGACGCGCCGGTGCAGGGGGCGGCCTTGGCGACGGTGCCGAAGGCGGTCATGCACTGGAAGGTGTGGTTGTTGCGCCAGGTGACCGGCCTCCCGGCCCACAGGTCGTCGAAGTTGGACACCGTCCACGCCGTGCCGGGGGAGCCGCAGTACTCCTGGCGCAGGAAGCCGTTGGGCAGCACGGAGTTGGCGCAGAGGTGCGAGTGGCGGTTCTCCAACTGGGTGTCGTTGATGATCCTGCGGACCTTCCAGTGGGTGGCGCCGCCGTCGAACTCGTTGCTCAGGACGAGGGGCTGCCCGCTGTCCTTGGAGTGCTGGTAGGGGAGGAGCGCCTTGCCGGTGTCGGCGTTGACGATCCAGTAGAAGGGGCCCGGCCCAGCGGCGGCCTGCGGTGCCGCCTGGGCCGGGGTCGCGGAGGTGAGCGCGGCGGCCATGGCGGCCGCCGCGGTGAGGGCGAGACGCTTGCGCAACTTGGGTGCTCCCGTTCGGTCGTTGTGCTGACGTCCAGAAGCTTCGCCCGAGGAGGCGCACGCGCGGATCGGTGGTCGCTACCCGAGTTGGCGGAGCGGGACGCCCCGGCCAGGGGCGGGCGTCAGTGGCCAGTACTGAGTCAAGCCCGCCGAGCCAGGGCGGCCCGCCAGGTCAGGCGGGTGCTGCCGCGGCCTGGGTGTCGCGCAGCGCGGTCAGGACGGAGGCGAACATGGTGGACTTGATCGCGGCCAGCGTGGTGCGGTCCTTGCCGGCCAGGGGGCGGACGCGGGCGTCGGCGGTGGCGACGAGCCGGTCGAGGTCGGCGACGTCGTCGACCAGGCCCAGGTCCCGGGCTTCGGGCGCGCCGAACCGGTGGCCGGTGGTCATCGAGGCGATGGCTGCGGCCGGGGTGAGCTTGCCCTGGATGAGGGCGGCCATGCCTGGGGTGAAGGGGATGTGGATGTCGACCTCGGGCAGGCAGAAGTAGCCGCGGTCGGCGCGCATGACGCGGTAGTCGTGGGCGAGGGCGAGCATGGCCCCGGCGCCGAAGGCGTGCCCGTTGACGGCGGCGATCGTGGGGACGGGCAGCGACAGCACCCGGGCTAGAAGCTCCTGCACCCGCTCGACGTAGGACAGCAGTTCCTCGGGATGGGCTCCGAGCCAGTCCAGGTCCAGGCCGTTGGAGAAGAACTTGCCGTGGCCGGTGGTGACCAGCGCGGCGGGGCCGGGGTGGTCGACCACGGCGTCCAGGCGGCCGTGGACGGCGGTGATCCAGTCCGGGGAGAACCGGTTCTCGTCCTGGCCCAGGTCCAGCAC
Source organism: Spirillospora sp. NPDC050679 (assembly GCA_044456955.1). Lineage (GTDB taxonomy): Bacteria > Actinomycetota > Actinomycetes > Streptosporangiales > Streptosporangiaceae > Spirillospora. The sequence goes on from JBITGK010000015.1 coordinate 26,864, forward strand.
GAACACCGGGCCGTCGTTGTGCAGTTCAGGCATGATCAATCCTTTTCGGTTCGGTCGGGCGGCGGGATGGCCGCCACGGCGCGGACGGCGGCCGCCAGCCGCTGCCGGCTGTCGGCGTCGATGGGGGTGACGTCGGTCGCGGCCCGGTCGGCGACCGGGGCGGTGAGGGGCCGTCGGAACGCGGCGGTGGGCAGGTCGACCACGCACAGAGTGATGACCGCGACCGCGGCCGCGTCCGCCCGACCCCACAGACCGCGGGCCAGCCGCGACAGCAGATCCAGCAACCGCCGGTCGAGCGCCAGCAGGTCGTCGGCCAGCCGTTCGGGCAGGTCGGGACCCAGCAACTGCTCGCGGCGCACGCTCATCAGCATCCGGGCCGCCGCTGGGCGCCGCAGCGCGAACGCCGCAGGCGCGTCGGCCGCCGCCACCAGCGCATCCACCGCAGCCCCGGCTGACGGCTCCGCGTTCTCCAGCGCCTCCTGGACCATGGCGGTCTGGAGGTCCAGGAAGTCGTCGGCCGCTCGCAGCCACACCCGCCCCAGCAGGACGGGCAGAGACCCGAACGAGTGGTAGATCGCCCCGTTCGACACCCCCGCCGCGGCCGCCAGGCCCCGGATGGTGATGCCGTCGGTCCCCGAGCAGGCCACCAGCCGCTCGGCGGCGTCCATGATCAGCTCAGGGTCGTACACCCGTGGTCGCGCCATACCTGGACAGTAACAGAGCACGTGCTCTGTTATTGATGCGGGCAGTCGTCAGACCTGATCGACAAGAAGCATGCGGGCGGCTCGCCCAACGCCCGCAGCAACTCAAGACGACGCGTTGTCCTCCCGCAGCTTGCGCAGGGCCCCGGCACCGCCGGGGTTGACCGGTGCCTCGTCTTCTCGGCTACAAGCTCTTGATACGCCCCACCAGCGTTTCCCGGTCAAGGGTCAGCCTGGAGCCTTCGAAGTCCATGACGAGACGTCCCCGCTTGGAACCTCCGCGAACCCGAAACGGAGACGGGCGAGGTTGTCCGCGCCCACTGTGCCTTCGACCGCGAATGGCCGTTACGTGCAGCGCTCCAGCATGAGGGGCTGGACCTCAGGATTCGTCGGTGGCGCGGCAGGTCAGTCCTGGAGCTTCATGCCCAGAAAAAACGCGCCAGGCTCCTCGGCGAGATTCTCGAAGCCTAGGTGGCGATAGAACCCGATCGCGCGGGTGTTCGCCTTCCCCACTCCGAGGTGGACGCCGCGAACGCCGCGCGTGCGCAATGCTGCGAGCAGCGTGTGGATCAGGCGGGACCCGTTGCCGCCGCCCTGCGCCTCGGGGAGAAGGTCGATGTGCAAGTGGGCCGGGTATTCGGACGCTATCTCGGTGGGGGTGGTGCGCGGATGGGCGATCCACTTCCGAGCTTGGGCGTCTGCCGTGTCCTCGCGCACCGGTTCTCCGTTGCGCCGGTCTCTCAGCGCGGGCCACCATTCCCGTTCGAGGGTCTCCTCGAACGAGATCGTGTCGGCGACGCCGAGGACGTACCCGGAGGCGGACTCGTCCGCTCGGGCGAGGACCCAAGCGAGATCGGGCGCATACCGCAGATAGGGGCCGACGAAGATGTCGCCCGGCAGACGCGGGTCGTCGAACATCTCTGTCGCGTCCTGTCCTGCCGCTGCCGTGCGTACGCAGATCTCGTAGAGTCGGTCGACTTCTGAGACGTCCTCTGCGTTGGCGGCGCGGATCCCGAACTCTGTCATTGGCTGCGAACGAACGGTCACGGTCGCCTTTCTTACGGGCAGGCTGATTCGGTGCCAGGAGGCTGGGCGCTGCCGAATGCCACTGCCACAGTCGGGCTCCATGAGGGCGTCCTCGGAGGATCCTTCTCGGCCGGGCCCCGGCAAGCTGGCGATGAGCCTATCCGCAAAACTAACCACTTGGTAGGTTTTGTGGCGAAGGAGTAGAGGTCGAAGTCCGGCGCCGGCGTCCACGTCCCGCCGTCCCGGTGCCTCGCCGCTCCCGAGCCGCACATGCTCGGCGAGCATCGGCTTAGTGATGACACCGGTCGCGAGCAGGGCCGACATCGGAATCCACCTTGTGGCACCCGCCGCTCTCGGCGACGGTCAGCGTCCGGACGCCGGCGCCGATCGTGCCTTCGACGCCGCCATGAACCGCCGTGTGGCGCGGAGCCGTTCAGCCCGCGGTCTGGTCGTCGACTTCCGCGTTGGGCGCGTTCTTCTTGACCGACTCGATCCCGTTCAGCGCCGCCGCCTTGCTCTCGTAGCTCTCGCTGCTGGCGATCACCTGCCCGTTGGGGGCGACCAGGTTGAAGTGGAACTTGCCGGTGCCGCCCTTTTTGACCACGAACTTGGCCGCCATCATCGTCTCCTCACGCTCCTGGCCGCGCGCCTGCCGCGCCGCCGCTGTGCGAGGTGCCTGCCCCGGCGACCGATCTTCATTCCGGGATCGGACATAGAACTGCAATTCGGCCGCGGCGAGCGCGGAAGGCGGAGGTAGAGGGCCATGCGACGGCAGTGCCAGTTTTCACTTACGGTCGCGAGAACGAGGCTGACCGTGCCGCCTGACGGCGATGCAACAAAGGGACGACGTCGCCCGGTCGCCGGGCGAGCGCTCAAGAACGCGGATGCGCGGCTGCCGGTGTCAGCGACAGCGCAGGGGCCAGCCAGCGGTTGAGCAGGGCGCGGAGCCGGGCCTCGTCCTGCGGCGGCTCGCCCGGGTGCTGCAGCAGCGAGGTCAGCAGCCGCATGATGATCTCGGCGAGGCCGTTGAGGTCGTCCTCACCGATGCCCGCGGCCTCCCAGTCGACGGGGAAGCGCTTCAGCATCTCCGCGCCGTAGGCGATGGTGTCGCCGGTGGTGGCGCCGCGGCCGAAGGCGCCGGTGTCGCCGAGCTGCAGCAGCAGGCTCAGGCGCGGCTCGGTGGGGATGGTCCGCACGCAGAAGACCATGCCCTCGACCACGGCCTCGGCCGGGTCGGTGATGCCCTGCAGGTGCGCGATCATCAGCTCGACGAACGACTCGGCGCCCTGGGCCGCCACCTCGCCGATGATGTCGCTGATGCGGCCGAAGTGGCGGTAGACGGTCTGGCGGGTGACGCCGAGCTCGCCGGCGACGTCGGACAGGGTCGTCTTCGTGACACCGTGCCGGTCGATGCAGCGGGCGGTCGCGTCGATGATGCGCTGCCGGGCCTCGGCGTCCGACGCCGGCGGCCGGCCTCCCCAGCCGTGGTGCCCCATGGACTTAGGATCGCACAGGCTCCGGGGTCCGCCGGGACACGGTCGCGCGGAGCGCGGCCGCGATGAGGGCGGTCGCGGCGACGGCGCACAGCGCGGCGTACCAGAGGCTGCCGATCGGCGTGCCCTGCTCGGTGACGCCGTCGGTCGCCGCGAAGTAGGCCGGCAGTGCGACCAGCCAAAGGACGACGTGAACGCCGAGGTACAGCGCCGGATAGGTCCGCGCGAACAGCGGCGAGGTCGGGGGCGTTTCCGTCCGCGACGAGCGCCAGGCGTCCGCGAGCAGGCAGAGGCCGACGATCCAGACCAGGGCCAGCTCGACGCTGAGAACGGCCCGCTGGATCCCGAGCTGGCCCTCCCCGCGGAACGCGCCGCTGGGCACGCTGACGATCACCATCGCCAACGGCGTCACGGCGCCCGCGACGAGGGTGCGCAGGCCGATCCGCCGGCCGGTGAGCGCGCCCCGGCCCTCCTGCGCGCCGACCAGCCGGACCACCAGGTAGGTCATCGCGCCGAACGACACCGAGGCGAACAGCAGCATGCTGTTCATCGGGACCGACGCGAGCGCCGGCTTGTTGATCATCACGTTGTCGGTGTTCCAGGCCCACCACTTCAGCTGGGGGCCGAGCTGGTCGAAGATCTCGTAGAACACCTGGCAGGTGAACGCGACGGCCAGCGAACCGGCCAGGGGCCCGCGCCGCGCGAACACGCCTAGGACGCGGACCAGCTCGTAGGCGAGCTGCGACAGCGCCGGATAGAAGGCCACGATGTAGAGCGGCAGCCGGTCGTACATGAACTGCACGGTGAACACGTTGTGGGAGAAGATGAACCCGACGTGCTCCTCCAGGCCGAACCAGCTTGGGAAGTACAGCGGCGGCTCGATCACCGCCAGGTAGACGAGCGAGGCGAACCACAGCGAGATGTTGACCGGGTCGCCGTCGCGCCGCCACCGCCGCCACGCGTGGACGAGGGCGAACACCGCGCCGCCGATGACGAGCAGTTCGAGGAACGGCATGGTGCCGTTCTCGAGCCCGAACGGATTGCGGAAGTCCACCACGGGGGCGGCGTCATGGCAGGAGTAGCCGAGCTTTTCAGCCAGGCGTTCGGCCGCTGAGTCGCACGTGTAGCCCATTGTCCGCTCCTCGGGTCAGGCGCCGACGAGGTCGGTCTCGGTCGCCGGCGGCCCACCGGCCCGGGTGTGGCTGGTGTAGTCGGTGCCGGGCGGGTCCTGCTGGTCGTCGAACCCGCCGGGCACGACCGTGCGCCCGAGCCGCTGGCGCACCTTGTACCGCGCGATGCCGAACCAGAACCGCGGATCGGTGGCCATCTCCCGGAGCGACATGTCGAGGTTGAAGACCTGCGCGAAGGTCCGCTCGACGTAGGCGTCCTCGCGGCTGGTGGCGTTGATGGCGTTGAAGATCGGCCAGCTGAGGCGCGCGGCCAGCCTGCGGCGCCAGGGGGCGACGACCTCGGTCCCCGTCGCGAAGTCATAGGCCTGATCGCGGGCCATCGCGAGCATCCATGGCACGTCCAGCGACTTCTTCTGGCGGGCGAGGAACTCGCGGAAGAAAGCGGGGTCGAGGTCGTCGCGTCCGCGCAGCAGCTCGGCGAGGATCAGCGCGGAGCGGGCGGCCGAGCTCATCCCCTGGGCGTAGAACGGGTTGAACGCGCAGATCGAGTCGCCGACGCTGACCAGTCCGACCGGCGGCCGGCCGAGCAGGTCGAAGCGGCGCCACTTGTTGCCGGTCGAACGGGTGAGGTGCACCTCCGAGGTCGGAGTGCAGGCGCGCGTCGCCCGCCCGAAGGCCGCGGCCCGCACGCGGTCCGCCGCGGCCTCGAAGGCGTCGGCCTCGCGCGGCATCCGGACGCCCCACGACCCCATGCACACGATGGCGCGGTCGCCCTCGATCGGGAAGAAGTTGCTGAGGAACTCGTGCTCCTCGGGGTGGTCGCCGGTGTCCTGGGTCGGGGTGACGACCAGGTGCTTCCACCACCACGTCTCCGGGCGCCGGTCGGCGGGCGGCAGGTCGTACCACCGCGAGGTGTAGGTGACCTTGGCGTCGAGGGTCTTCTCCGGCGGCGCGGGCCATCCCGCCGCGCTCAGCCAGTCGACGACGGAGGAGCCGCGCCCCAGCGCGTCGACGACCAGCTCGGCGGGCAGGTACCCCGGCTCGTCGCCCGCCCGGTACTCGACTCCCTCGACGCGCCCGTGCGCGGTGCCGCCCCCGGTGGTGCGGAGCCCGGTGACGGTCACGCCCTCGCGGATCTCGATGGTCGGGAGCTTGCGGACCTTATCGCGCAGGACCCGCTCGATGAGCACGCGGGAGCTGTAGACCATCGTCATCGACCCGGACTTGCGCGGGGCCCACCCGTCGTTCTCGCAGTACGCCGCGTCCATCGACGGCATCAGCCGCATCCCGCCCGCGGCGATCAGCGCCTCCTCGAACCCGGGGAAGATCTCATCGATCGCGCGGCGGCCGGAGTTGAGCAGGAAGTGCGGGTGCTTGCTCTGCGGCACGCCCCGCCGATGCCGCGCGCCCTCGGGGAGCCGGTCCCGCTCCAGGACGACCACTTCGTCGAAGTGCCTCGCGAGCACTCCCGCGGCGCACAGCCCCGCCACGCTTCCGCCGAGCACCACGGCCGTCGTTCCGCGCATCGACCCTCCATTCATACAAACTATGAATGAATGTATGATCGACGGGACGGAAGGTCAACGGGTACGACCCGAACATCTCCCGCTTTCCCGGCAGGTCGGGTCCGGCGGAGGCGGCATCCGAGTGACCTTGCTGTAGGGAGCGGCGTTGAGGTGCCGAGCGCTGGAATGGGCGATGAGGAACAGGAAGCCCTATGCCGCGAGGTCACCCTGAGGGCGCTGTGACCTGTCAGTGCGCGGACGCGGATTCGGTTTCTCAAGGCGACGGCCAGTTCGCCGAGCCGAGGATGGTCGCCGAGCGCGATGGCAGGCAGGAGGATCGGGACGGCCGATGGCGGACACGCGGGGGGAGATCCCAGGCGCCTGTGGCTACGAGAGCGACCGAGGATCAGGTGCGTGCGCCGCAGGAAGACCCGTGCGCTGCCCGGCCGGGCGGTGACGCGGGGCCGGTGGAACGCCGGGTCCTGCGAACGCGGGTCAGAACCCCAGGATCGCGAACAGCACCCCGCCGATGATGTGGGCGGCGACGGTCACCACCAGCCCGAAGACGAACAGGTTCTTGGCGACGGGGTGGTCGAACTGGGAGCCGGGGCGGGAGCGCTGGGCGGAGTTGTCCAGGGCCTGCTGCTCCAGCTCGTCGAGGGAGGGCAGGAAGGACGGTCGCTTGATGGCCATCGGGTCTCTCCTTCAGTGTGCGAGGGCGGCGAGCAGGACGCCGCCGATGACGTGACCGGCGACGCTCGGCGTCGGCAGGGCGATGAGCGGGTGGTGCGCGGTGGGATGCCCGAGCTGTCCGCGTTCACGGGCGGGCGGGAGCCCGGCTCGGCGCTGGGCGATGCGCTCCTCCAGCGGGGGCCGGCGCCGCATGGCATCTCCCTTGCCGCACTAATAGTTGGTACACAAATCGTTGCGGTACTCTTTATAACCGGGAAACGCTCCCAAGACATCCCCCGGGAGGACTCGTGGCCAGTGATCTGCGCGACATCGACAACCCGCTGGCGCTGGAGAACCAGGTGTGCTTCGCGCTGGTGGTCGCCTCGCGCACGGTGCTGGCGCACTACCGGCCGATCCTGGAGCCGATGGGGCTGACCCACCCGCAGTACCTGGTGATGCTGGCGTTGTGGGAGCACGGGCAGCTGTCGGTCAAGGAACTCAGCGCCCTGCTGCAGCTCGACGCGGGGACGCTGTCGCCCCTGCTCAAGCGCCTGGAGGCCGCCGACCTCATCCGCCGCCAACGCGACAGCCGCGACGAGCGCCTGCTGGCGGTCACGGTGACGCCGGCCGGGCGGGCGCTGCGGGAACAGGCCGAGAAGATCCCCGCCACCATCATGGAGCGCCTGGGCATGAGCGTGGAGGAGCTCCAGGAGCTCCACGGCACCCTGACCCGCGTGATCGCCGCCGCCGCCGAGAAGTAGAGCCCCACCGCCGCACGACCGCACCGAAGTCCCGTGGGTGCCTGTTCTCAAACTGCAAGCTGGACAACGTGTTCATCCGCGGCAGGGCTCTGTGGTGCCTCCAGCCGCTCTCGCCGTTTCCGGTCCAGTGACCTGCCTTTTCTAAGGGGCGGGAGCGATGAGGCCGGATTCGTAGGCGGTGATCACCAGTTGGGCGCGGTCGCGGGCGCCGAGCTTGGTGAGCAGGCGGCCGATGTAGGTCTTCACGGTGGCCAGGCTCAGGTGCAGGTGGTCGGCGATCTCGGTGTTGGACAGGCCGCGGGCGACCAGGGTGAGGACCTGGCGTTCCCGGTCGGTGACTCCGTCCAGGGTGCGCGGGACCGGACGTTCGGGCTGGGGCCGACGCGCGAACTCGGCGATGAGGCGGCGGGTGACGGTGGGGGCCAGGAGGGCTTCGCCGGTGGCGACGACGCGGATGGCGTTGAGGAGATCGGCCGGTGGGGTGTCTTTGAGCAGGAAGCCGGCGGCACCGGCGCGCAGGGCGGCGAAGACGTGGGCGTCCAGGTCGAACATGGTGAGCATGAGCACCCGGACGTGCGGGGTGCGGGTGTCCCCGTGGATCTGGCGGGTGGCTTCGATGCCGTCCAGGTGGGGCATGCGCACGTCCATCAGGACGACGTCGGGCCGCAGGGTTCGGGCGAGTTCGACGGCTTCGGCGCCGTCGGCGGCCTCGCCGACCACGGTGAGGTCGGGGGTGGTTTCGATGAGGGCGCGGAAGCTGCCGCGCAGCAGGGCCTGGTCGTCGGCGACCAGGACCCGGACCGGCTCGGTCACCGTCCGACGCCGTGGGGGCGCGGGAGGGTGGCGGTGACCGCGAAGCCGCCCTCGGCGCGGGGCCCGGCGGTGAAGGTCCCGCCGTACATCGCGACGCGTTCGCGCATGCCGACCAGTCCGTGTCCGCCGGAGCCCGGTCGAAGGACCGGGCGGCTCGTGCCGTCGTCGGTGACCTGGATGCCCACCTGGTGGGCCGTGATGTCCACCGTGGCCCGGCAGCGGGTGGGCGCGGCGTGCTTGACCACGTTGGTGAGGCCCTCCTGGACGATCCGGTAGACGGTGAGTTGAAGCGCTTCGGGAAGATCGTATTCGCCGGAGACGGTGAGTTCGATCTCGACGTCGGCGGCCCGGACATGCTCGGCCAGGTCCTGCAATCCGCCGATGCCGGGCTGGGTGAGGTCGGTGCCCGGTGCGGAGTCCTGGCGGAGCACGTCGAGCAGACGCCGCATCTCGGCCAGGGCGTCGCGGCTGGCCGTCTCGATTACCTGCAGCGCCTGGCGGGCCTCTTCGGGGCGTGCCTCGGCGATGTGGTTGGCGACGCCCGCCTTGACCGCGATCAGTCCCATGCCGTGCGTGACCACGTCATGCAGCTCTCGGGCGATCCGCAGCCGCTCGTCGGCCAGGATCCGGCGCGCCCGCTGCTCGGCCAGGCGGGCCGCGTGCCACCTGCGGCGCCGCAGCAGGTGGCCGGTCAGCCAGCCGGCGGCGGGCAGCAGCCAGGCCGCGGCCGTCCAGCCGGCGGCCGCCGGCAGGCCGTACCGGGGATGGACGAGCTGGGCGATCGCCGCGGCGGCGGTCGCGGCGGCCACGCACCCGCCCAGCGCGCGGACCGACCGCCGCGGTGGCTCGATGGACGCGACGGTGCACAGCACGAGCGCGGTCGCTGCGAACGGATCCCACAGCACGCCGGCGACGGCCGCGACGCACGACAGGGCCGCCGCCGCGGTCAGCGCGCGCCGGGGCCGGCGCCGCCGCACCGCGACGATCGAGCCCAGTGCGACCGCCACCAGGCAGGACGCCAGGAAGGGCAGGGTGAAGTCCGGCCGGTCCTTGAGCATGTTCCCGGCGACCACCACGTCCACCGCGACCATGGCGACCGCCAGCGGCACGTCCAGGGCGCGCAACCGGCCCCGACGCAGCCGCTGCGCCTGGCGGGCCGAGAAGTCGGCTTCATCCACCGAACGCACGTTATCGGCGCAGGCCACCTGCCGCATCAGACCAGGATGGATCATCCCCGGGGAGGACCATGCCGCCCTGCCGGCCGATGGTGTCCGCGCCGGGCTGAACCAGGATTGTCGGTCGCGGGCCGATCCGCCGAGGTGTGCCGCGCGGGCAGCCTGTGGGGCATGTCTTCAACGCGACCCTCGACACACCTCGCGCTCGCATTCCCGGGACGGTGGCTCGCCGGGACCTCACTGGTGCTCGGGCCCGTCCTGCTGCTGGCCGGGGTGCTCCTGCGGGCGAGGTTCCACTTCTTCTTCCCCGACCAGCTGGCCGCCTACGACCGGCACCCGACGCTGATGACGGCGTCCTACAGTTGCTTCGCCGCCGGAAGCGTGGCGTTGTGCCCGGCCGTCACCGCCCTGGTCGCCCGCATCGGCGCCACCCGCCCGACGCTGGCGGCCTTCGGCGGCGGCCTCACCCTGCTGGGCTTGTTCGCCCGCACCTTCCACGCCGGAGCGGACCACCTGGCATTCCAACTCGTCGGCACCCAGGGGCGACGGTCGGCCACTACCGCCGTCGCCGACTCCTACCAGGCGTTCCACATCTTCCAGTACGCCTCATTCGCGATCATGCTCGGCTGGCTCGTGCTGGCGGCCGGGGCCTGGCGCTCCAGCGTGCTCGGCCCTGTGCGCTGCCTCGCACTGGCGCTCATGTCGCTCCTGCCCCTCGGAATCCTGAAGGGCACCACCCCCTTGTCGATCGTCGGCACGGCGGGACTGTGCGTCGCGCTCGTCCCGCTCGGACTCGCGACCCTCCGCGACGGCCCCCGCCCCACCCGCAGGTCGATGGCCTGGTTCGGCATCGCCGCTCTGGCGGTGACGACCCTGGGATTCGCCTCTTCGCTGGGATGAACCGCGTTGGGAGCGGGATGGGCCTCGGGGACTGCTGGCTACAGGTGACCGACACCGACCTTTGGTTGGACAACGTGTGGATCACCGACTCCATCGCGGTGGATTGCGGCCGATCCCGGCCCGCCGCCCGGCGTTCGCAATTGGCGGGCTGGGCGCGCTACGGCTACTGCCGCTCGCACTCACGCTGGTTCTGGGGCCTGCGGCCGTACCTGATCTGCACTCCGGCCGGGATGCCGATCAGCTGGGCACTGGCCGACCCCGAACTGGACGAGCGCGAGGTGGTGGCGGCGATGCTGGACGTCGAGCCCGATGGTTTCGTTCGCTTCAAGCGGCAACGTTTGTCGATGAGTTCGGGCAACACCCCTGATCGTCGGGTTGCCGTGTTCACGAGTTTCAGCAACACCCCGGAGCCTGCGGTGGGGGTATCTCTGTGTCACCCAGCGTGAGGGGCTCGGGTGGCGCGGTACTCCGAGACCGAGTTGTACGCGGCCATCCGCCGCGATGTACGGGCCGGGCTGTCGATCCGGACGGTGATGCGCGAACATCAGGGCTCCCGGCGACCGCCGAGATCCGGCCCAGTCCGGAGATGAAAGTGCACGTCCGTAGCGGCAGCACAGGCCGGATTGCCGTGAGTGTCGGTGACCGCGGTCACGGTCAGGCCGGCCGCGGCGGCCAGAGCCTGGAATCCGTTACGCGTATACCAATGCAGCACCCATGGGCGCTCATCGACGAAGTGCTCCCGGCCGTGGCGACGTTCATAACGCAGCAGCGTAGTCTGCGTCCGCGTAACCTCGTCTCGTTGCTCGGTCACGACGGACACCCGAAGCTCGGCGCCGTCAGGCGCGGTCGCCGTGCGCACCTGACCGATCTGCTCGGCCGGGGTCGGAGGCGGGACGAACAGGGGTATCAGGGCGGCGCCAGCCTCGGCCAGGTGAGCGCGGATGCTTTGCAAGCACGCCAGTGCGGCGTCGTCGTCGGGGAGCAGAGTGAAGGTCGGTCCGGCCAGGAAGATCGCGCGGTAGCGGCGGGGAAGATTCAGCGCCTCCATGCGCTGGCAATGGACGGTGGCGCTGACCCCTTGCTCGTGTGCCCGGCGACGGAGGCGCTCCAGCATGTCAGCGGAGGAGTCGACGCCCTCGACCTCCAAACCTCGTGCGCGCAGCTCAAGCAAGGGATCACCATCCCCGCAGCCCAACTCCAGCGCCGGCGCGCCGGTTCGCTCGACGAAGGCCGCGTAGGGCTCGGGATCTTGAGAGAAGGATTTCAGCGGTCCGTAGAGCTCCGCAACGATGCCCGTGTAGAAATCAGCCGCTTCCACGCCGTCACCTTAGACACGCCCCTCCCTGCGAGGCACTCCAATATCCAGCGAGTGATCATCGAACGAGCGACGCTCACCATGGCCCTGCTGGACATCCCCCGCCCCGAATCCGCCATGGCGACGCGACACCGGCCGCTCTTCGACGGCGCGCCAGGTCCCACACCGCGAGCGCGGCCAACGGCAGCACGACCAACGGCAGCACGGCCACCGTGATGAGCGTGACGTACCGCTCCAGCCGTGCCACCCCCGCCTCCGCTCGACCGCGATCCCCGCCCGCAGGGTGGAACGATCTCTTCGACGTTCCGGCGGAGGTGACGGTCGCCCGGCCGAGCCCCGCACCGCATCGAGCGAGGCGGATTCCTGGCCGGCGCCAGCCGATGATGTCCTGCGCGTGCCTCGCACGCCGGGCTGACACCGCTTCCCCGCGCGTCAGCTCCGGCCGATGATCGCCTGCGTCTCCCGGTCGATGATCTCCCACAGCGGCGCGCCGTCGTGGTTGGTGAGGATGACACCGACCCAGCCGCTGTCGGGGTAGATGTTCCAGCTGGCGCCGACGCCGGGGTCGCCGCCGGCGCGGCCCCACACCCATTGGCCGCTGACGATGTGGACCGGCATCATGTAGGCCCCGAATCCCGCGTCGGCGGTGGCCGCCCGGCCGCTCAGTCCGTTCACCTGCGGGGGATGGGGCAGCTTGGCGCCGGTGAGCAGGTCGGCGTAGGGCCGGTCGAGCACCGTGCCGTCGCGCAGCGCTCGCGCGAACCGGACCAGGTCCGGCGCGGTGGCGAAGCCGCCGTCCCCGGGGGCGTCGATGAAGTTGCGGCCCGGGTTCTTGCCCGGCTGGTGCGGGCTCGGGCTGCCCTTGTCCAGGTTGCGGACGGCGTCCACCCGGCTGCCGTCGGCCAGCTGCATGTAGGGGTGCGCGATGTGCTCGTCGGTGAGCCACTGTGGCCTGGTGTAGAACGCCGTGCCGGTCATGCCGCAGCGCTTGAAGATGTTCTCTTCGACGTAGTCCCAGTACGGCTTGCCGGTCACGGCCTCCACGATCTGCGCGGGGATGGCGACCTCGGCTCCGGCGTGGTCGGTGGGGGTGCCGGGCGCGGCCACCAGTTCGGCCTGCCGGGCCCACCGCTCGTTGTACTCGCGCACCTCTTCCCGGCTCTGGAAGACGCGTTGCACGTCCACCTCCGGGTTGTTCAGCCCGGAGGTGCCGGAGAGCAGGTGGTGGATGGTCACCTTCTCGGCGATCTCCTTGGCGAAGCCCTGCAGGTAGGTGCCCACCGTGTCCCACAGCTTCAGCTTGCCCTGCTGCGCCAGCTGCAGGACGGCCACCGCGCCGAAGGGCTTGCCCGCCGAGCTGAGACTGAACGCGGTGTTCTCGTGGTTGCGGATCCCCCTCTCCTTGTCGGCCATGCCGTAGCTGCGCGACAGCACCGTCCGGCCCCGGTACGACAGCAGCACCACGCCGGAGAACTGGCCCTCGGCGGCCAGCTTCGCCACGTACCGGTCGTAGGCTCCGCCGGGCCGGGCGGCCGGCGGGATCGCGGCGCGGTCGGCCGGGGCCTGGGCGGCGTGGCCGGGCCGGACGCCCGCCAGCGGCGCACCGGCCGCCACCACGCCGGCGGCCGTCAGCCCGCCCCACCCGAGCAGCCGCCGCCGGCCGACGCCGCCTACGGAATCCGAGCCCATGATCACGGTCCTCTCCAGATCGACGAACCGGCCACCGATGTCGCTGTGGCCCGCGGCCCTACTGAAGACGAGAGACTGTTGCGGTGGCGTATGCGGTTTTCGATACGCCCGCGATACGTCCCAGTCCCCGGCTGCGGGGCTTGGCGTAGACCGGCAGTGAGAGGTTCCGCCGACGGAGCAGCAGAGCGACACGGCCGCCCATCTCGGCGAAAGGCCCCGGTCGTCGCCGCCCCGGCGAAGGCGTTCTCGCCGTCCCGGAACCGCGGCGCAGATCGGAACGTGCGCGCCCACCTCGGTGACCGGGGTTGGCGGGACACGGCGCCGGCGTCGCGACGGCCCAGGTCGCCCCTTCATGTGACTGGGGTCACAGGGAACCCGGTGGGGCCGGCGGACAGGACGGGGTGTGGAGTCGTCAGCGAGAGCCCGGATACGGGCAGGTGATCCCGTCGCGTTCGGGGAGCTATTCGATGAGCACGCACGGGTGGTGTACCGCTACGCGGTCCGGGTCAACGGGGACTGGGCGGCGGCCGAGGACATCGTGTCGCTCACCTTCCTGGAGGCGTGGCGCCTGCGGGAGAAGATCCGGCCGGAGGGGGAGTCGCTGCGGCCCTGGCTGCTCGGTATCGCGACCAACGTCCTGCGCAACGCCTCCCGGTCCGCGCGGCGGCACGAGGCGGCGTTGAACCGGATGCCCGGCCGGGGCGTGGAGCCGGACTTCTCCGACGAGCTCGTGGGCCGTCTCGCCGACGCCGAGGAGCTGGCCGCCGCGCACGCCGCGCTCGGCCGGTTGCGCAAGGCCGAACGCGAGGTGTTCACGCTCTGCGTGTGGGCGGGCCTGAACTACGCGGAGGCCGCCGAAGCGCTCGGCGTTCCGCCGGGCACGGTGCGTTCGCGGCTGTCGCGGGCCCGTACCCGCCTGCGCAAACTCGCCGACGCCGAACGGGAACCCTCGCCCGGCGGCGGACAGCGCATCAGTGACGACCGCGCGAACGCGGTCCGGTCGAAGCAGGAGAGGCACTCATGAACGGAACCCCACGACGCGGACCAGAACCCGACGAGCTCGCCGAGCTCGTGCGGCTCCTGCCGCCACCGGGCGACCCGGAGCTCTCCGACGGCCGGCACCACCTCCTCAAGGAGCACCTGATGCTGCAGATCGAAGAGCCCGTGACCGCCCCGCACCGGCCGAAGCGCCGTCGGCTCGTGTTGCTGGCGGCCCCGCTGGCCGCCGCGGCCGTGACGGCGGGCATGTTCGTCGGCTTCCAGGGCGGCGGTGACACCCCGCCTCCGCCCGCGGCCAAGTTCGGCGACGAGGGCAGCGCCACCGTGCTGCTGGACCGCATCTCGCTGGTCGCCGCGCAGCGGCCCGCCCTGCCCGTGCGCGAGAACCAGTTCGTTTACATCAAGAGCAAGGTCGCGTGGACCACCCAGATCGGCAACGGGCCGCGGGTTCCGCAGCGGCTGCGGGAGCGGGAGATCTGGCTGCCGCAAAGCCCGGGGAAGCGCGGCCTGCTCCGGGAGGGGGGCGGGAAGGGCATCGCGCTGGTCGGTTCCAAGAACGACCTGACCTACCGGAAGCTCGCCGCCATGCCGACCGAGCCGGGTGCCCTGCTGGCCGGCGTCTACGCGAAGATCCCGAAGTCCGACAAGACCGCCGACCCGGCCGCCCGGAACGCCGCCGCCTTCCAGGAGCTCGGCGAGCTCTTGACCGAGCAGATCCTGCCGCCCAAGCTCGCCGCCGCCGTCTACCGCGCCGCCGCGAAGATCCCCGGCGTGCTCGTGGTGCGCGACTCGGTCGACGCGGCGGGCCGGCACGGCGTGGCCGTCGCCCTGGTCGCCCACGGCGAGCGCAGTGAATGGATCTTCGACAAGAAGACGCTGAACTACCTGGGCGAACGCGGCTACATGGTGGAGGACACCAAGCTGGCCAAGAAGGGCATGACCACCGCCACCACCGCGGTCCTCCAGCGCGGCGTCGCGAACAAGGCCGGCGAACTCCCCGGCAGGTCATAACGAACCGCTCGTGAGCCGCCGAATGGGCGGGGGCAGAGCGCAGTGCCCCCGCCCTGGAGGTTCCCAGGAGCCTGTCCCTGATGTAGTCGCGATCGAGTCGGTCGGAGGGCCCGTGCGGCCTCAGGTCGCGCGGGCGGTGGTGATGAACACGGTCATCGAGCCCAGGAACCGTCCTTGAGCGGCGCGTTCGGCCAGATCGTCCTGCCAGCGGGCGGCCTGGGCATCGGTGATCGCTCCGCTGTCCAGGGCGGCGGTCACGGCGGGAGTGAACAGGGCGGGCCCGGCTTGGGAGAGGTCGTCGAAGAAGACGGGGTGCGGCCGGGTGGTGACGGCGGTGAAGCCGGTCTGGGTGAGCAGGCCGGCGGCGTTGGTCGCGGCCTGGCCGTTGGCCAGGGAGTCGGTGAAGGCTCCCATGATGGTCCGGGTCAGCGCGGGGAAGGCGGTGGTGGTGACGGTGCTGTCGAACGCGGAGTCGGCCAGCAGGATGACGCCTTGCGGAGCCAGGACGCGTCGGGCCTCGTGGAGCGCCGCGGCGGGATCGGGCAGGTGCATGTACACGCGCTCTGCCCGGTACCAGACCAGCGAGCCGTCGGCGAAGGGCAGGGCGGTCGCGTCGGCCTGCCAAATGTCCAGGTCGCGATAGCGGGCGCGGGCCGCCTGGACCATGGCATGGCTCAGGTCCACGCCGCCGGCCTGCCAGCCCATCGCGGCCAGGTCCGCCACGGCGCGCCCGGGGCCGCACCCCACATCGACTCCCCGGGCCTGGGGCCGCCCGGCCAACGGCTCCGTCAGGAGCCGGTAGGTGCGCTCACGCAGCTCGCGCATCGCCGGATAGTTCTCAACGCGTTCCAGGTACTCGAGGAACGACGGGGCGTGCCCGGTCGCGTCCACGTCACAGAAATCCGCCGCAGCTTCCATCACGTGATGGAGTCTAGCGATCGCACGGTGTAATTACTGGGTGATGGTGATCGAATCTGCGGCATCCCCACTGCCGGCCCTGCGGACCTCCCGCGTCTATCTGAGGGAGCACCGGCTCAGCGATCTGGAGGCCATGCGGGCGATCTGGGCGGACCCTCAGGTGACCCGCTATATGACGTGCGGCGTGATGACCGACGAGTCCATCCGGGCCACCTTGCGGCAGGCGGTGGCCGAAGCCGGCGCCCGGCGGCGCGGAGGCTACCGGTTGGCGGCCTGCCTGGCCGGAGACGACACCGTGGTCGCCACCGTCCGCTTGGACGTCGAGAACGCCTCCACCGGTTTCGTCAGCGGGTTCGCGGCCTCTCCGAACGCGCGGGGGACCGGTTGGGCCACCGAGTCGCTGTGGCTGGTGCTCAAACTCGCCTTCGACCATCTCGACCTGCTCCGGTGCTGGGCATGGGTCCACAACGACAACCTCAGCGCCCAGCGCACCTTCGAACTGTTCGGCGTCACCTTCACCGGGGAGAGGGACTGGTACCTGCCCGGCCACGGCTACACCGCCCGTGGCAGGACCGTGGAGATGACCGCGGCCGCTTGGCGCGCTCTCCCCGCCGACCCCACGCCCCGCCGGCTCATCGCCCACCGCAGGCGGCGGTCGACCGCTCAGCTCCAACGCGACCTCAGCGAGACGGCGACCTTCTAGAGCACAGGGCCGATGCTCAACTCCCAGCTCAGGCGCATCGGAACGAGTTTCCGCGCTAACACGATCCGGCCGACCTGCGGCTCGCCGACGCCCTGACCGAGGGGCTCGGCCCGGCCGATCGCCGTTCGGAGCCGGCTTTGCGGCCGGCTATGCGGGAGAGGCGGCGAGGATGGCGTGGACGGCGGCGCGGACGCGGTCGGCGACCCGCTCGGGGACGGAGGGGTCGAGCTTGCCGTCGAGGTGGAGGAAGGCCAGGCCGTGGACGAGCGCCCACACGGCGTTGGCGAGCGCTTCCGGCTCCACGTCGGGGAACACCCTCTGCACGATGTCGCGGACGTAGTCGGTGATGGCGGCGACCGCCGCGACGCGCTCGCCGTTCGCGGGGTCGCAGGGTTCGGCGAACATCACGCGGAACAGCGCCGGGCGTTCCAGCGCGAACCGGATGTAGGCGACGGCGATCTCGGCGAGATCGTCGGGGGTGGCGGGGGCCGGATGCGCGGCGGCGAGGTCGTGGGCGAGTTCCCGGTAGCCCTCGGCGGCCACGGCGGAGATGAGCGCGTCGCGGTTGGGGTAGTGGCGGTAGGGCGCCATGGCCGAGACGCCGGCCCGTCGCGCCACCGCGCGCAGTGACAGGCCGGTGGCGCCGTCCTCCTCCAGTAGCTCCAAGGCCGCGCTGAGGCACGCGGCCCGCAGGTCGCCGTGGTGGTAGGTCGAGCCCGATGCCGTCATGTCCCCTCCGCATCCTGCCCGTGCCGGAACCGAACGAAGTGGGCGGTGTACACATGATAGGCGGCGCGCGGCGGCGCTCGATCCGCGTCAACGCCCCTGCAGCGCCCGGACCGAGACGGGGACGAGCATGTGGAGGGCGAGGTCGCGGGGCACGAGCGCGCTGCCGACCGCGAGCATGTTGGTCTGGTCGAGGGTCGCGTGCCGGGCGCCGTCAATCGAGGTGCGGGAGGTGAGGGTCGAGACGCGCTCACCAGCGCGGTGCCGGCGGAACGGGCGCGGGTCAGTCGTTGACCAGCAGGATCTTTCCGATGTGCCCGCCGGCGGCCATGAGCCGGTGGGCCTCGGCGGCCTGGGACAAGGGGACCTTCCGCTCGATCACCGGGCGGACGGCGCCGGACTCGACCATGGGCCAGACGTGGTGCTGGACGGCGGCGACGATGGCGGCCTTCTGGCCGGCCGGCCGCGAGCGCAGGGTGGTGCCGAACACCGACTTGCGCTGGAACACCAGCTCGGCGAGGTTCAGCTTGCCTTCGAAACCGCCCTGCATGCCGATGATGACCAGGCGCCCGTCGAGCGCGAGGGAGCGGACGTTGCGTTCGAGGTAGTCGCCGCCGATGACGTCGAGGATCACGTCGTAGGGGCCGTGGTCGGCGAAGTCCTCGCTCCTGTAGTCGATGGTCGCGTCGGCGCCGAGCTCGCGGACGCGGGCGGTCCTGTCCGCGCCGCTGACCGTGGTGACGACCCGGGCGCCCAGCGCCTTGGCGATCTGGATCGCCATCGTGCCGACGCCCCCGGCGCCGCCGTGCATCAGGAACGTCTCGCCCTCGGTGAGGCGCCCGGTCATGACGATGTTCGACCAGACCGTGGCCGCCGCCTCGGGCAGCGCCGCCGCCTCCACCAGGCCGACCCCGCGCGGGACGGTCAGCAGCTGCCCCGCGGGGACGGCGACCTTCTGCGCGTACCCGCCGCCGGACAGCAGCGCGCACACCTCGTCCCCGACCTTCCAGCCGGACACGCCCTCACCGACCGCGCTGATCCGTCCCGACGCCTCCAGACCCGGGTACGGCGACGCCCCCTCCGGCACCGGGTAGAGGCCCAGGCGCTGCGCGACGTCCGCGCCGTTCAGCGCGCTCGCCGCCACATCGACGACCACCTCTCCGGCTCCGGGGGAGGGGTCGGCGACCTCGCTCCACTCCAGAACCTCCGGCCCGCCCGGCTCCCTGATCGTGATCGCCTTCATGGTCCCCCCTCGGCCGGGCCGCTGCGGACCCTGAATGTTTACAGTGCATAGATTAGTGCAAATGTATACGCCGTCAACATCGGGGGCGCCGACTCAGGAGAGATCGGCCACCAGGCGTTCGGCGAGCCGCCTGGCCGAGCCGGGGTTCTGGCCGGTGTAGAGGGTACGGTCGACCTCGATGTGCGGCAGGAGCGGGATCTTCCCCTTGGCGTAGTCCGCGCCGCTCTCGCGCAGCCGGTCCTCCAGGAACCACGGGGCCTTGCGCGCGAAACCGTTGAGCTTCTCCTCGACGTTGGACAGCGCGGTCATCCGGTAGCCGGCGAACGGCCAGGAGCCGTCGTCGTTCCTGGCCGCCAGCAGCGCGGCCGGGCCGTGGCACAGCAGCGCCAGCGGCCTGCCGGAGGCGAGTCTGCGGGTGAGGAGGGCGCCGGAGACCTCGTCATGGGACAGGTCCTCCATGGGGCCGTGACCGCCCGGATAGAAGACCAGGTCGAAGTCGTCGGGATCGGTCTCGTCGAGCGGGACGGGGTGGTCCAGCGCGTCCTGGATGGAGGCGAGGTGGTCGGCGACCTCGCGAAGGGTCCCCGGAAGTCCCGCGGTGCGGCCCATGCTGATCTGGTCCAGCGTCGGGCGCCTGCCGCCCGGGGTCGCGATGGTGACGTCCCGGCCGGCCGCGGTGAAGATCTTGTGGGGCAGGGCCAGTTCCTCGCCCCAGTAGCCCGTGGGGTGCTCGGTTCCGTCGTTGAGCGTCCAATGGTCGGCCGCCGTCACCACGAACAGGACTCCGGTCATGCTCTCACCTTCTGCCTCGACGGCGGTCCGCCTTCGCGTACGGCCGCCTCCGTGGATTCGCGGCTGACGAATCCAAGCCGCACGCCACTTCGCGAACGCCCACAGCCATCCCCTGGGACCCACCGGCGGCCCTCCGGGCGCCGCTCTGCCCCCACCCCACAGCTACCCCGTATCCCTCCGCCTCTGAGCCCGGCTTGTTCATAAATCGCCGTTTCCTGGGCTGAAGCTGGCGCTTTGGCCGACTCGGCGGGGAGGGGAGAGGTCGGCCGCGCCGCGCGGACGTCAGTGGGCGGTGAAGCCGCCGTCGACGGGGAGGGCCGTCGCGGTGACGAAGCTGGCGCCGGGGCTGCACAGCCACAGCACGGCCGCCGCGACCTCGTCCGCCCTCCCCAGCCGCCCGATGGGCTGGTCCTGGAGGATGCCGGCCATCGCCTCGGCCTGGTTCTCGACCATGTCGGCGACCATCGGGGTGTCGATGACGCCGGGGCACACGGCGTTGACGCGGACGCCCCTGGGCGCGTACTCGACGGCGGCGCTGCGGGTCAGGCCGATGACCCCGTGCTTGGAGGCGTGGTAGGCCGCGCGCTCGGGCAGCCCGACGAGCCCGCCCAGGGACGAGCAGTTGACGATGGCGCCGCCGCCCTGCTCCCGCATCTGCCGCAGCTCGTGCTTCATCGCCGCCCAGACACCGCGGAGGTTGACGGCGTTGACCCGGTCGAAGGAGTCGGCCGTCTCGTCGGCCGCGTCGGTCGGCGGCGCCTGGACGCCGGCGTTGTTGAACGCCATGTCCAGGCGGCCGTACTCGGTCACCGCGCGCCGCACCGCCGCTTCCACCTGCCGCTCGTCGGTGACGTCGCAGGCGACACCGGTCGCCCGCAGCCCGCGGCCGGTGATCTCTTCGGCCGCGTCGCGGACGGCGTCCCGGTCGAGGTCGGCCAGGACCACGGCGGCGCCGGAGTCGGCGAAGGCGCGGGCGGTGGCCAGGCCCATGCCGGAGGCGGCGCCGGTGACGAAGGCGACCTGTCCGGAGAAGTCGTAGGCGGGGTTCACTCTTCGTGCTCCTTGATCATTGCGAGTGGGCGGTCAGGACCGAGGGGTGAGGCGCAGCGTCGTCGCCCTGGCGTCGTCGGCGACCATGGGCTCGACGTAGCCGCTGTAGTGCCCGTACTTGGTGCGGTACGCCGCGTCGACCTGCTCGTTCACGCGCGGGTCGGTCACCTCGGTGAAGGTGACCTCGGCGTCCACGCCGCCTGCGGAGATGCGGCCCTCGTGGGTGTCGTGGGCGGTGCGCCACCAGCCGCCCTCGACGCCGCGCCAGGAACGCACGTACAGGTCGTCGCCGTCGCGCACGACCCAGATGGTGGTCGGGCGGCGGAGGGTTCCGTCGCTGCGGCGAGGCGCGACGCGAAGCTCGTCGGCCTCGGCGATGCGGTCCAGTTCGTCGTTGTTCCACGTGCTCATGGCATGGGTCCCTTCACTGCGACAGAGCCGTTCACCCGAGGGGAGTCCGGAGCCGTCACGGCCGCAGCAGGGTCTTGATCGCGCGGCGCTCGTCCATCGCCCGGTAGCCCTCGGCCACCTGCTCCAGGGGAAGGGTCAGGTCGAAGACCTTCCCCGGGTCGATGGCGCCGGTCAGGATCCGGTCGATCAGGTCGGGCAGGTAGCGGCGCACGGGGGCGGGTCCGCCGCGCAGGCCGACGTGGGAGAAGAACAGCTCCTGCCCGTCGAGCGCGACGTCGTGGGGCACGCCGACGAAGCCGACGTTGCCGCCCGGCCGGGCCGACCGCAGGGCCTGGCGCATCGCCTCGGCGGTGCCGACGCACTCCAGCACGCTGTCGGCGCCGATCCCGCCGGTCAGCTCCTTGATCCGGGCCACACCGTCCTCGCCGCGCTCGGTGACGATGTCGGTCGCGCCGAACTCGCGGGCCAGCTTCTGGCGGGGCTCGTGCCGGGACATGGCGATGATCCGTTCGGCGCCCATCTGCCCGGCGGCGATCACCGCGCACAGGCCGACCGCGCCGTCGCCGACGACCACGGCGGTGGAGCCCGGCCTGACCTCGGCGGCGTCGGCGGCCCACCAGCCGGTGCCCAGCACGTCCGAGACCGCCAGCAGTCCCGGCCAGAACTCCTCACCGGGCACGCCGTCGGTGGCCACGAGCGTGCCCTGGGCGTTGGGGATGCGGACGCGCTCGGCCTGGCAGGTGCTCATGAACTCCCGGTTCAGGCAGTGGGACTGGAAGCCGTTGCGGCAGTTGGCGCAGGTGTCGTCCGAGGTCGCGAACGAACCGACGACGAACTGTCCCGGCTTCACCGAGGTGACCTCTGATCCGACCTCCTCCACCCAGCCGACGTACTCGTGCCCCATGGGATGCGGCGCGTCGGTCGGCTCCGCCCCGCGGTAGGGCCACAGGTCCGAGCCGCACACGCACGTCACCGCGGTACGGATGATCGCGTCGGTGGGATGGAGGATCTCGGGGTCGTCCAGCGTCTCCACCCGGATGTCGCCGGGTGCGTAGATCATTGCTGCGCGCATGTAAAGGTTCCTTTGCGTGACGGGCGGGCGCGCCGGCAGGGTCTTCGACCGGGTGCGCGGCGGCGCCGCGGCGGTTGGAAGCCCAAGGCGTCAGATGGCCGACCGCTCGGGCCGGGCGATGGTCCCTCTGGCCACCGGCTTCACAACCGGCGGGAGGAACCCGCACCTTCTAGGTAACCCCTGGCGGGTGCGCGTAACCAGGCACGGTAAAGGGGTGTACCGGCAGTACACCCCTGGGACCGCAGGCAGGACGTACGGTCGAGTGGTGGACAACCGTGAACAGGTCCGCGAGTTCCTGACCTCGCGGCGCGCGAAGATCACCCCCACGCAGGCCGGGCTCCCGCCCGGCTCCCGGCGCCGGGTGCCGGGCCTGCGCCGCAGCGAGGTCGCGGCCCTGGCCGACATGAGCGTGGAGTACTACGCCAAGCTCGAACGCGGCAACCTCGCCGGCGTCTCCCCCTCCGTCCTAGAGGCCCTCGCCCGCGCCCTCCGGCTGGACGACGCCGAACGCGCCCACCTGCTGAACCTGGCCCAGGCCGCCGACGGCACCGACGCCCTCACCCGCCCCCGCCGCCGGCGCGCCAAGGACCAGTGGAGGCCGCACCCCAGCCTCCAGTGGACCCTGGACGCCATCACCGCCGGACCGGCGTTCGTCCACAACGGCCGCCTGGACCTCCTGGCCGCCAACCGGCTCGCCCGCGCCTTCTTCGGCGACGTCTACGCGACCCCGTCCAACCAGGCCAACCTGGCCCGCTTCAACTTCCTCGACCCCGCCTCCCGCCGCTTCTACCCCGACTGGGACCAGGCCGCCGACATCGCCGTCGCCATCCTGCGCACCCAGGCCGGCCGCAACCCCCACGACAAGGACCTGCACGACCTGGTCGGCGAGCTGTCCACCCGCAGCGACGCCTTCCGCACCCGCTGGGGCGCCCACAACGTCCGCCACCACGGCACCGGCACCAAACGCTTCCACCACCACGCCGTCGGCGACCTGACCCTCGCCTACGAGGGCCTGGAGATGGTCGCCGAGCCCGGCCTCACCCTCACGATCTACACCGCCGAGCCCGGCTCCCCCTCCGAAGAGGGACTGCGCCTGCTCGCCTCCTGGGCCGCCACCCCCGACGCCTCCTCACCACGACCCAGCGGCTGAACACTCCGCCACGGGTCCCTCGCTGGCCAGGCTCGTAGGGTGGTTCAGGGCCTGCGGCCGCGGAAGGTGCGGCGCAGGTCGCTCACCCAGGCGTCGGGGTTCTCCCAAGGGATGAAGTGGCCGCCGCGATCGTGGGCGTTGACGTTGACGTGGTTGAACCAGCCGGCCAGCGGACCGTTCTCGAACGCCCGGACGCGCTCGTCGGCGGTGTGGACGCCGGGCGGGTTCTCGTAGGTGACGAAGGTGATGCCGACCGGGGCCTGGACGACCGGCGTGCGGTCGTGGGCCGGGGTCCAGGGGTAGCGGTTGGCGTTGGCGTAGTACCGCATCGACGTGGCGATCGAGTTGTTCGCCCAGTAGATCGTGGCGTGGGTGAGCAGATCGTCCTTGGTGAAGACGGACTCGACGTCGCCGCCGTTGTCGCTCCAGGCGTTCCAGCGCTCCAGCAGCCAGGCGAGCAGCCCGGCGGGGGAGTCGCTCAGCCCGTGGGCCAGGGTCGCGCCGTCGAGCATGTGCACGGTGAGGTGGGTCGCCCAGCGGTGGTCCAGCTCGATGATCCGCGCGCGGACGTCGTCGGGCTGGTCGTCGGTGAGGGGCTGGTTCCGGGCGAAGTTCCAGGCGCGCGGGCCGGAGAAGAAGGTGAGCGGAAGCCCGGAGCCGATGTGGATGCCGTACAGCTCGTCGGCGTACTTGTGGCCGAGCTGGCTGGAGACGACCCCGCCGATGTCGCAGCCCCCGGCCGCGTACTTCCCGTACCCCAGAGTCTCGGTCATCAGGGTGTGCCAGAGGTCGGAGACCTTCCAGAAGTTGACGTCCGGGAAGCCGGTGAGCGGGCCGGGGAAGCCGAAGCCGGGCAGGGACGGCACGATGACGTCGAACGCGTCGGCGGGGTCGCCGCCGAACGCGGCCGGGTCGGCGAGCGGGTCGATCACCTTCGACCAGTGCCAGAACGTCCACGGCCAGCCGTGGGTGAGGATCAGCGGGACCGGGGCGGGGCCGCGGCCCGGCTTGCGCATGAAGTGCACCGGGACTCCGGCGACGCCCACCTGGTAGTGCTCGTAGGCGTTGATGGCGGCCTCGGCCTTGCGCCAGTCGTAGCCGTCCCGCCAGTAGGCGACCAGCTCGCGGAGGTAGCCCTCCGGGACGCCGTAGGACCAGTCCTCATTGCCCTCGTCCACCGGCGGACGGGTCAGCGCGAGGCGGGCGCGCAGGTCGTCGAGGACCTCGTCGGACACATGGATCGGGGTGGGCTCCAAGGGGAAGGCGTGCGGGTCGGCCATGGCGTGGTTCCTTCCTGGCGGGGGAGCCGGTCTCGCCGGCCTGTGGGGCGGCGAGCCGGGCCTTGTTCAGGAGTGCGGTCGGCGGTGCGGCGGGGGCCTGCCGGTGGTGCGGGTCGACTGGTCTCGTCAGGTCACCGCGCAGCACGGAAAATGATCATTTCACGACCTCGGTCCGCCGTCGCGACGGCCCCTGGATCGGCCGCGCCGGCACTTCCTGCGCGTGGGAAGGCCCGGCCGGACGTGCGGCGGGTCAGCTGCGGCCGAGCATCTCGGCGGTGAGGACGTCGCCGCCCAGACCCCAGCCGCCGTCGGGAACCTCGTCGACGAGGACCAGGGTGGTCGCCCTGGCGCGCTCGCCGTACACGTCGGCGTAGGCGTCGGTGACGGCGTCGATGAGCCTCTTCTTGGACTCGGGGGTCAGGGTGCCGGCGGGGACCTTGAGGTTGGCGAACGGCATGGTGACGACCTTTCGTGCGGTGGTGGACCAGAGTGATGTGAGTGAGGACGGCGGGGTCTTGCCGCCTGCGCGTTGCGCGGTGTGCGCTTCGCCCCGTGCCGGCGTCAGATGATCCCGCCGTTCGCGCGGACGACCTGCCCGTTGACCCAGCGTCCGGCCGGGCTCGCCAGGAAGGAGACGACCTCGGCGATGTCCTCGGGGGTGCCGAGCCGTTCCAGCGGCGGCTGCTTGGCGAGCCGCTGGACCGTCGCCTCGTCCTTGCCGTCCAGGAACAGTTCGGTGGCGGTCGGGCCGGGCGCGACGGCGTTGACCGTGATGTCCCGTCCGCGCAGCTCACGCGCGAGCACCAGCGTCATCGCCTCGACGGCGCCCTTGCTCGCGGCGTAGGCCCCGTAAGCGGGGAACTGCAGGCCGACCACGGAGGTGGACAGGTTGACGAGCGCGCCTCCGGAACGCACACGGCGCGCGGCCTCCCGGGACATGACGAACGCGCCGCGGATGTTGGTGCGGTGCAGGGCGTCCAGCTCGTCCATGTCGAGGTCGGCGATCGGGGACAACGACATCCGCCCCGCCGAGTTGACGACCACGTCGACCCCGCCGAAGGACTTCTCTGCGGCGTCGAACATCTCCGCGACGGCGACCTCGTCGGCCACGTCGGCCTGGAAGGAGACCGCGCGGCCACCGGAGGCCGTGATCTCCTCGACCACCTGGGCCGCGGCGGCGGCCGCGCCTTGGAACCCCACCACGACCGCATGGCCGCGTGCCGCCAGTGCCACCGCGATCGCCCTGCCGATCCCGCGGGAGCCGCCGCTGACGACGGCCACACGCTGGTCATTCATGGGAACCTCCAGCTCTTATCGATGATACGAACAACTCGTATCGGCGTTATGAAGCGACGATAGCACAGCCTCGTATCGCCGCTAGCGTCTGCCGGTACCATTGATCGCATGACGGAGACGGACCCGCTGCGCGCAGCGATGATCGAGGCCGCGGAGCGGCAGCTGGCCGCGTCCTCGGACCACGAGATCGCGACGCGCGCGGTCTGCGAGGCGGTGGGCGTGAGCCAGCCCGTGCTCTACCGGCTGTTCGGCGACAAGCGCGGGCTGCTCGACGCCGTCGCCGACCACGGGTACGAGCGGTACACCGCGCTCAAGGCCGCCCAGGAGCGGACCGGTGATCCGGTCGCCGACCTGCGCGCCGGCTGGGACGGCCACATGGCGTTCGCGCAGCGGAACCCGGCCCTCTACCAGCTGATGTTCACCCCGCGGCCGTGGTCGAACTCGACGGCGCGAGATCGCGTGATGGACCTGCTGGTGGCGACGCTCACGCGGTGCGCGGCGGCGGGCGCGCTGAAGGTCGAGCCGCGGACCGCCGCTCAGCTGATCCTGGCGGCGAACGTCGGAACCGCGCTGGACCACATCGCCAGACCGGCCCTGTTCGAGGACCCCGCGCCGTCCCACCGGATGCGCGACGCGGTGTTCTCGCACGTACTGGCCACCACGGCAGCCCAGGACGACACCGACCCCCTGCGCACCGCCGCACTGCGCCTGCACGCGCAACTCGACCTCGCCGGGACCGAGGCCCTGGAGCCCGCCGAGACCGCCCTCCTTGTGCGGTGGCTCGAACGCATCGCACAAGGAGCTTGAAGTCACCGCCCGTGGAGCCGAAGGGAACCGCGATCCAGCGCCGGTCATGCTGCCTGCGGCGACTCCCAGGCCACCGATCAGCCCAGAGCGCCTACTAACTGCTGCGGCTGTTCGGGCGTACGGCTCTCAGGGGGTCTCGGCACCAGGGCTCTTGAGCATCTCGAACAGGGCGAAATAGTTCTCGGCGCCGTGCCCCCGGACGACCGCTTGCTCTGCGAGCTCCTTCATCAGTTGCGGCTGGGCGGAGTGGACGCCCTGCTCGACGCTCGTGCGGGCGATGTGCTCCAGGGCGTTCAAGTTCATCTCCATGGTCCCTTGAACGCCGGGGTAGAAGCCCTTGTCCAGGTTCGGCGCCTGTTCGGCGAGGAACGCGGGGTCCAGCACCACGGGCATGAACCAGCCGAGCGCGATCTCGGCGAACTCGGCCGCGGGCACGTCGGCCGAGGCGGCGAGGGCGGCGGCGTGCAGGAAGCCGTTGAGGGTCGAGTACATCATGCTGAGCAGCGCCGTGTTGAACAGCACCGCCAGGCCCGGGTCGGCGCCGAGACGGCGGGGGTCGCCCAGGTCGGCCAGGACCTCCCGGTGCCGGTCCAGGACGTCGCGGGCTCCGCTGTACAGCAGGACCGATCCCTGGTGCCCGATGAGGGACGGCGGCACCATGATCGCGCCATCGAGGTAGTCGAGGCCGCGCTCGGCCGCCCAGCCGGCGGCCGTGCGGGCTTCCGCCGGGGTTCCGGAGCTGAGGTTCACGAGCGCGTGCCCGCCGAGCGGCCCGGTGGACTCGAAGACCTGGTGCATGGTCGCGTAGTCGTTCAGGCACACGATGGTGACCGGGCTCGCGGCCACGGCGTCGGCGACGGTGGCCGCGCGGTGCGCTCCCTCGGCCACCAGGCCGTCGGCCTTGCCGGGAGTGCGGTTCCAGACCGTCAGGGACCGGCCCTTGCCGAGAAGGGCCTGCGCCAGTGCCGTTCCCATCGGCCCGAGGCCGATGACGGTGACCGCGGTGTTCTGAGCGGATGAATGCTGATCTGTCATGCCCGTTAGGTTGGACTCTCACGTCGGTGTGAGAGTCAACTGGAAGTGGCGGTCGTCACATGCGGATCGGAGAACTGTCCCGGCTCACCGGCGCCAGCGTGCGCTCGCTGCGTTACTACGAGGAGCAGGGCCTGCTCCAGCCGCTACGGCGCCCCAGCGGCTACCGCGAGTACCGGCAGCAGGACGCGGCCAGGGTGCGGGGCATCCGCCTCATGCTCGCCGCCGGCCTCAACACCGCCACCATCGGCGAACTGCTGCCCTGCATGACCGACGACGGTGAGGCGCTGGTGCCCTCCTGCTCCGGGATGCTTCCCGACCTGCACCGCGAACGGGAACGGCTCAGCAACGCCGCGGCCGACCTCCTGGCCGCGCGCGACCGGCTGGACCTCCTCATCCGGACCGCCTCGCGGCTCGATCCCCCCGACCCGTCGGAATGCGAGGCGCTGACCGCCCCCCGATAGGCGCGAACTGCGGGACATGTGCCCGTCCGGTGTGATCGGCGCGAGTGGCGGAGCCCAGCCGGAAGACGCGCGGCGATCGTCACTCCGCCGCGGCTTGCCGGGCGGCCTGGTCCCGGATCCCGGTCAGCACGGTGTCGAGCAAGCGGTCGAACTGCGCTACGGATCCGAAGTCGTTGAGAAAAGGCGCGAGGGCGGCCATCGCCGGATGGTCGGCGGGGTCGATGGCGGGCATGTCGGCCGGTCCGTCGGGGCCTCCGCTGAGGACCGCGAGCAGGTGGCCGTTGAGGAAGCCGAACAGCGCCATCGGCGCGTCCGCGACCGCCTGGTCGGGGAGGCCGGCCCGGCGCATCGCGGCGACCAGGCGTTCCAGGGCGGCCAGCGCCACCGGTGAGCTCTGGGGGCGGGTGGCCAGCAGCGGGAACACCCGGGGATGCCGGTAGGCCATCCGCCGGTAGTCGTGCGCCACCCGGCGGGCGACCTGCTCCCAGTCCCGGGACGCCGGCTGCGCGCCGGCCCCCATCTCGGCGATCACGGCTTCGGAGGCCGCGTCCAGCAGCGCGGCCTTGCCCTTGACGTGGTGGTAGATCGACATCGGGTCGACGCCGAGGTCGTCGGCGAGCCGCCGCACCCCGAAGCGCTCCAGGCCGTCGCGGTCGATGAGCGCGACGGCGGCGGCCGCGATGCGCGCGCGGTCGAGTCCCGCGGACGTGCCCCGGGTGCGTCTGGCCACTTCCGAACCTCCCTCTTGCCAAACCTACACCGTAGAATCTACCGTCATAGCGGAAATCTACAGCGTAGGTTTAGGAGGGCCATGAACGACACTGCCGATCACTTCCCGTACGGGACGGAACCCGCCGGCCAGGTCATGGTCGAGGGGCGGCCGCCCGCACCGGACTGGTCGACGATCACGAGCGGGGAACTGCTCGCCTACCGCGAGGCGGAGAACCGCTTCCGGGCGTCCAGCGCGGCGCGTGCGATGACCGGGGAGCCCGATCCCCGCGCCGCGATCGCTTGGCAGAGCCTGGCGCTGCCCGGCCGCGAGATCGCGGTGCGGGTGCACCGGCCGTCCCGCACGCACCAAGGCCACGGCGCCGGACGGAGGGACCTGCCGCTGGTGCTCCATGTGCACGGGGGCGGTTTCGTGGGCACGGCGACGCAGAGCGACTGGGTCAACAGCCACCTCGCCGCTCGGCTGCCCGCGCTCGTCGTCTCGGTCGAGCACCGTCTCCTGGGCTCGGAGACCGGCTGGTCGGCGGCCGCCGACGACGGCTGGGACGTCCTGCGGCACGTGGTGCGGCATGCCGGGCGGTGGGGCGTCGATCCGGCGCGCACGGCGGTCTTCGGCGAGAGCGGCGGCGGGTTGATCAGCGCCCTGGCGGCGATCCGGGCCAGGGAGGCCGGCCTGCGGCTGCGGGCGCAGGTGCTGGTCAACCCCGTCGTCGACATGACCGAGACGATGTTCGACCACCCCTCGATCACCGAGCACGCCCAGACCCCGACGCTGTCGCTGCCGGTCCTGCGGCTGGCCCGGCGGCTCGGCGTTCCGGCGGGAGCCGACCCGCGCGCGGTGTCGCCGCTGTACGCCGACGACCTGAGCGGGCTGGCCCCTGCGCTGGTGGTGGTGCCGACACATGATCCGCTCGCCGACCACGGCCGCTGCTACGCCCGGCGGCTCCAAGCGGCCGGGACGCCCGCGCGGCTCGCCGAACACGCCGGGGCGGGGCATGCGTTCCTCAGCCTGCCGGGCGTCGCGCCGCAGGCCGAGGCCGCCCGGGCGGAGATCTTCGACTTCCTCCGAACCGCCCTCTCAGCGTGATCCGCAAGGAGAGAACCCCGATGACGAACACACCTTCGGAACGGCGGGCCCTCGCGGCGATGTACGCGGGACTGGGACTCACCGTCGCCGCCGCGATCGTCCCGTACCTCGGCCGCGGACCCGGCCGCATGCTGACCGACCACGTCCAGGCCGCGTATCCCGCCTACACCGACGCGCAAGTCGGCTCGGCCGTCACCACCTACCTGATCCTGCTGTCGGCCATCGGCGCGCTCGGCGCCGCCGCCTGGCTCGGGACGATATGGGCCGTCAAAGCGGGCAGGCGATGGGCGCGCCCCGCCGCGACCGCGATGTTCGTGCTCGGAACGAGCGTCGGACTGACCGGGCTGCTCACCAAGGACACCTCCGGCGACACCGGTCTGCCGCCGGAGGTGGGATGGACCGGAATGGCCCCCTGCGCTGCGGGACTGCTGGCGGTCACGCTGCTGTGGACACGATTGCGGCCGACGCGGGCCCCGGTCGGCAGCGCACCATGGAGGAAGGCGCAGTGAAGCGCATCGGCATCATCGGAGTGGGCGAGATCGGCCGGGCCATCGTGGACAGCCTGTACGCCGGGGACGGCAAGCCGCAGGTCCTGCTCTCGCCCCGCGGTGCCCGCACGGCCGCGGAGCTGGCCGCACGCTACGAAGGCGCGCGGGTATGTCCCGACAATCAGGCGGTGGTGGACGGCTCCGACATCGTGGTCGTCGCCGTCCGCCGCCAGGACCGGCACGATGCGCTCACCGGCCTGGCGGTGGCCGACGACAAGATCGTGATCAACGTGATGTCCGGCGTCGGGAACGACGACCTGCGCCAGACGCTGGCCACCGGTGCCCCGCTGATCCGGGCCATCCCCCTGCCCGCCGTGCGCGAACGCCGCTCGGTCACGGTGACCTGCCCGTCGCACCCGGTGGTGGACTCCTTCTTCGAGCACCTGGGCGGGGCGCTGCCGGTCGCGGACGAGACGGCCTTCAACGTCTTCTCTGCGCTGACGGGGACGCTGACCGCCCACTACTCCTACCTCGCCGCACTCACATTGTGGGCCGCCCGCCACGGCGTCGCCCCGGACGACGCCGACGGCTACGTCCGCGGCCTCTTCCAGGGCGTCGGTCGCGCGCTGGAGGACCGGTCCCGCCCCCTGCACCGGCTCGCGGCCGATCACGAAACCCCGCGGGGCAACAATGAGCACGTTCGCACCGCCTGGTTCACGCCGGCCAACTCCGCAGCCCTCACCAGGACGCTCGATGATCTCCTCATCCGCCTTGATGGGGAGTGAGGAGGCAGGTGCCGGAGCGGTCGCCACCGGGTGGCGGATTCGCCCGGAGTCGCGTTCGCGCAGGTGGAAAAAGGGTTGGACGGGGTGGTGGTCGGCCTTGTAGCTTCCACTCGACCGTGACGCCGCCCGAGGAGGTGAGACCCATGAACGCTGTATCGACGTGGGTGCTCCTCCTTCCCGTCACGGCCGGCGATTGACGTAGGTGTCGCCGGGAGCGCCCCACCACCGAGGCACTCCCGAAAGGCAACACCTGTGCACCCTTCGCAGTTCACCGCCGGGCCGTCGTCGCACGGCACCTCCGAAGCCCTCTCGCCGCCGGCCGCCGGCACCGACCGCGCGCCCCTCGCGTTCGACGTGATCATCGCCGGCTGCGGGCCGACCGGCGCGATGCTGGCCGCCGAACTGCGGCTGCACGGCGTGCGGGTCCTCGTCCTGGAGAAGGAGAGCGAGCCCACGTCGTTCGTCCGCATCGTCAGCCTGCACATGCGCAGCCTCGAACTGATGGCGATGCGCGGGCTGCTGGACCGCATCGTCGAACGCGGAAGGCGGCGTCCGGTCGGCGGCATCTTCGCCGCCATCTCCAAGCCCGCGCCCGAGGGCCTGGACTCCGCGCACGCCTACCTGCTGGGCATCCCGCAGCCGATCATCGTCCACCTGCTCGAAGAGCACGCGACCGGACTGGGCGCGCAGGTCCGGCGCGGTCGCGCGGTGACCGGGTTCGAGCAGGACGGCGAGGGCGTGACCGTCGAGCTGTCCGACGGAGAGCGGGTGCGTGCCCGCTACCTCGTCGGCTGCGACGGCGGGCGCAGCACGGTGCGCAAACTGCTCGGCGTCGGCTTCCCCGGCGAGCCCGCGCGGACCGAGACGCTGATGGGCGAGATGGCGGTGGGCGTGCCGCAGGAGGAGGTCGCCGCCAAGACGGCCGGGATCAGCGGGCTTCACCAGCGGTTCTGGCTCAGGCCCTTCGGCGGAGGGGTCTACAGCGTCCTGGTCCCCGCCGAGGGAGTCAGGGAACGCGCCGAGCCGCCCACCCTGGAGGACTTCAAGCGACAGCTGCGCGCCATCGCCGGGACCGACTTCGGGGTGCACTCCCCGCGCTGGCTGTCCCGCTTCGGGGACGCCACCCGGCTGGCCGAACGCTACCGGGTCGGGCGGGTGCTGCTGGCCGGCGACGCGGCGCACATCCATCCCCCCATCGGCGGGCAGGGCCTCAACCTGGGCGTCCAGGACGCCTTCAACCTCGGCTGGAAGCTGGCCGCGCAGATCCGCGGCTGGGCGCCGGAACCCCTGCTGGACACCTACCAGGCCGAACGCCGGCCGGTCGCGCGGGACGTGCTGGACAACACCCGCGCCCAGACGGAGCTGCTGTCCCCCGGACCGGGCCCGGAGGCCGTGCGCGGGCTCCTCACCGAGCTGATGGACTTCAACGAGGTGAACCGCCACCTGATCGAGAAGATCACCGGGATCGGCGTCCGCTACGACTTCGGCGAAGGCCCCGACCTGCTCGGCCGCCGCCTGCGCGACGTCGAGCTGGAGAAGGGCCGCCTCTACGATCTGCTGCACCGCGGCCGCGGCCTGCTGCTGGACCGCACCGGGCGCCTGACCGCCGGGCGCTGGTCCGACCGGGTCGACCACCTCGCCGATCCCACCGCGGCGCTGGACGTCCCGTGCGCCCTGCTGCGCCCCGACGGCCACGTCGCCTGGATCGGCGACGACCAGCAGGAGCTGGACGCCCACCTCTCCCGCTGGTTCGGCGAGCCCGGCACCTGATGACGAGCGGAACGGTCGGCGGCGTCCGGCCGGCGCGAGACCGTTGAGTTCGGCGGCCTTCCAGGGGGCGAGCGGCTCGGCCGCGGCCTCCTGGAAGCGCTGACCGTCCTGATCGGCGAGGACCGAGCGCAAGACCTTGGCCGAGACCTGGGCGAGTGCGGCAGTAGTGGCCCATAGCGCCGAGCCGTCAGCACCCGGAGAAGCCACCCGTGGCTGCGGCCGCGAGGAGCGGCGACGTCTGTGCGGTGCTCTGAGCGACGGTCGGGTGAGGAACGGGGCGCGGCGTCAACGGGTGCGGAGCGCGTCCAGGAGCAGGGTCACCGTTCGGTGGCGGAGGTCGTCGGACCAGGCGGCGGCCAGGGCGCCGTGGGCGGTGGCGGTGAGCAGGGCCATGACCTCGTCGAGGCGGACTTCCGGGCGGACGGTTCCGGCGTCTTGGGCGGCGTCCAGCAGTGAGCCGAACGTGCGGGTGAGCGCCATGATCTGCTCGCCCGGCTCGATGGACGTGCCCTCCTCGGCGAGGAGGCTCACGACGGTGCCGACCTTGGCCGAGCGTTCGACGAGGAAGGTGAAGTAGTCGAAGAACGCGGTCCCCTCGTCGCCGGTGGCGACGAGGGATTCGGCCTCGGCGATGAGACCCGCCCGCAGCTCTTTCATGATCGCGGTGAGGAGGTCGCGCTTGGTCGGGAAATGGCGGAAGACCGTCCCGACGGCGACGCCGGCACGGGCGGCGACCTCCTCGGTGGAGGCGGAGGCGCCGCGCTCGGCGAACACCTCCTCGGCGGCGGCGAGGATGCGGGCGCGGTTGCGCAGGGCGTCGGCGCGCATGGGCTTGCTCGGTGTCATTCGTCCAACCGTTGACAAGATGAGTCGGGACTCATATTTTCATGAGCTGGCACTCATCTTAGTCGTTCTGAAGGGACCGCCCATGCCCGCGCAGACCCCGCGAGACCTGTTCGCCCGCTTCCAGCGCAATGTTCTCGCCGGTCGGGCCGGGCTGGACGAGGAGATGCTGACCGCCGACGTCGTCGTGGAGATGCCGTTCGCCCCCGCGGGGAGCCGGAGGGTCGCGGGCCGCGAGGAGGTCGTGGCCATGACCCGGGCGGGCCGTGCGGCCCTCCCGGTCGTGTTCGAGGAGTTCCAGGAGGTGGCGGTGCACGAGACCGCCGACCCGGAAGTGATCGTCATCGAGTACCGGATCGCGGCCACCGTGCCCGGCGGCGGCCCGCGGGCGCAGGCCGCGTTCGTGGTGGTCCTGCGCGCCCGGGACGGGCGGATCGTGCACTGGCGCGAGTACCAGGACCGGGCGGCGATCGCCGAGGCCCTCGCCTGAGGCGCCCGGTGTCGCCTGCTCCTTGCCCGGCCGCGTGCTCCCTGCTCGGGTCTGGGCGAGGCGGTGGTGGTGCTTCACACGTCGATGGCGTGCGGTTTCCCCGGCGGTAGCCAGGTGAAGGTCCGGGCGATGGCGGAGGGGGCGGCGTCGAGGGTGGCGTCGATGCCGTCGCGGTTCTGGCTGAAGTGCTGCCAGCCCTCGTAGTGGACGGGCAGGACGGTGGCCGGGGCGAGGCCGTCCAGGAGCGCGAGGGCGTCGGCGGCGGCCATGGTGTAGCGCAGCGGGCCGGTCTGCGGGAAGCGGACGGCGCCGAGGTGGAGCAGCACGGTCCCCGGGCGCAGGGCGGTGGCGGCCCGGCGGACGGCGGGGTGGCGGACGGTGTCGCCGGTGATCCACAGAGGGCCGTGCCGCTGGCCCGGCCAGGTGAGGGCGAAGCCGATGACGTCGCCGGTGATGGGGCGGCTGAACGGCGGCCCGTGACGGCACGGGGTGGCGGTGACGGTGATGGAGGGCCGGCCGGCGGCTTCCAGGCGATGGGTGCGGCCGGGACGCAGGCCGTGCACGCCTCCTGGCGGCGCGGCTCCGCCCAGTGCGCCCGCTGCCAGGCGCCGGGCGCCCGATGCCGTGGTGATGACGGTTCCGGCGGCGGGCAGGAGCGCGCGTCCTGCCCGGTCGAGGTTGTCGCCGTGGTGGTCGTGGGTGAGCAGGACCGCGTCGATCGGCGGCAGGTCGGCCGCGGGCAGCGCGGGGCCGGTGAGCTTGCGGCTGCCGATGCCCCAGCCGAACCGGTAGGTCCGGCCGGGCGGATCGAACGTCGGGTCGGTCAGCAGCCGCCAGCCGGCGAACTCGATCAGGACGGTGGGCCCGCCGATGTGGGTGAACTCGACCTCGGTCATCGTGTCTTCCTTCGGGTCGTCGGCGGCGGTCGGGCCGCCAAGGCGGGCTTTCGGGGCCGCGGCCCCCGGTGCCGGGTCAGGCGGGATGCCCGGCTTGGAGCATCCAGTGCTGTTTCTCCAGTTCCGCGGTGGTGGAGGTCAGCAGGTCCTGGGTGATGGGATCGGTGTCGGCGGTCTCGGTGATCCGCCGGCGCATCCGCTGGACGAGGGCGTCGTAGTGGACGGCCAGGGCGGCGAGGGCGTGCTCGACGGTGATGCGTCCCGCGGGGAGGGCGGGAGGAGCGGCGGCGGCGACGGTGCCGGGGCGGCCGTCGGGGGCGACGGCCAGGGTGACGGCGCGTTCGGCGATGTCGTCGGCCAGGGCGTGGGCGGTGCCGGCGATCGCGTCGAGGTGTTCGTGCAGGGAGCGGAAGCCGGAGCCGTAGAGGTTCCAATGGATCTGCTTGGCGGTCATCGCCAGGGTGAGCAGGTCGACGAGCGCGGCCTGCAGGACGTCACCGGTGGTCTTCCGGGCGGCGGGCGGCAGCGCGGCGCCGGGCAGGGGCATCGGGGTTCTCCTTAACGAGGGGGGTGCGGGTGGCGGGGTCCCGGCCGGCCCCCGCAGGCGCGGCCGGGACCCCCGCGGGGTCGGTCAGGAGTGGTCGAGGGCCCAGGCGAGGGCGTGGTCGGCGATCTCCTGCCAGCCCTCCTGGGCGGGCATCAGGTGCGAGCGGCCGGGGTACTCCACGATCTCGGTGACGGTGCCGGGCGCCTTGTAGTGCTTGGCGTTGGACTTCTGGATCTTGGGCGGCATGAGGTGGTCGTTCTCGCCGGAGACGAACAGCAGGGGCGCCCGGTCGGGGTTCTTGTAGTCGACGTGGGTGTCGTCGCGGCCGGGATGGACGTTGGCCAAGGCGCTGCCCCAGAACACGTGGCCGGACGCCGGGACGTGGTAGCGCTCGTAGGTGGCGCGGGCCTGGTCCTCGGGGAAGGTGTTGGTGAAGGCGTAGCGCCACTGCTCGTAGGTGAACCCGACGGCCTTGTGCCGGTTGGCCGGGTTCTTCAGCACGGGGAACGCCGCCCGCGCCTGCGACAGCGGGACGGTCTTGACGCCTTCGGTGGGCGCGGAGTTGATCGCGACCCCGGCGGCGCCGTAGCCGCGGTCCAGCAGCAGCTGGGTGAACACCCCGCCGGCCGAGTGGCCCATGATGATCGGCCGCCCGTCCAGCCCGTCGATCAGCTCGGCCAGCGACTCGACCACGGCGGGCACGGCCAGCCGCTCGATCGGGCCGGGGTCCTCGCGCAGCGCCTCGACCTCGACCTCGAAGCCGGGGTAGGCGGGCGCCAGCACGCGGAAGCCCTTGTCCTTGTAGTGGGCGATCCAGTGCTCCCAGCTGCGGGGCGTCACCCAGAAGCCGTGGATCAGCACGATGGTGTCGGGTTTCATCGGGCTCCGTTCAGCGGGTGCCGGCGTGGGCGGCGGCGATCGTGGCGGCGGCCGCCGCCGGGTGGGAGATCATCACCACGTGCGAGGAGCGGATCTCGCGGACGCGGCTGCCGGCGCGCTTGGCCATGAACCGCTGCGCGGCCGGGGGGATGACCTTGTCCTGGGTCGGGATCAGGTACCAGGACGGGATGGTCTTCCAGGCCGGGGCGCCGCTCGCGCCCGACAGGCCGCCGACGCTGCCGGGACGCTGGGTCGCGGCCATCAGGCGGGTGGTGGACTCGGGCAGGTCGGCCGCGAACACCGCGCGGAACTTGACCGGGTCGATGTAGCCGTCGATCGGGCCCTTGCCGTCGGGCGGGACGGTGCCGTCGGGCAGCGGGTAGGGGCGCGGGATCAGCGCGGAGCCCAGCTCGCTGCCCGGGACGCTGGTGGCGAGCTGCAGGGCGCTCTCGCCCTGGTCGGGCGCGAACGCGCCCAGGTAGACCAGGGCCTTGACGTTGGCGTGGCCGCGGGCGGCGTTGGTGATGACGATGCCGCCGTAGGAGTGGCCGACCAGGATGACCGGGCCGGGGATGGTGTCCAGGACGCTGGAGACGTAGGCCGCGTCGCCCGCGGTGTCGCGCAGCGGGTTGGCCGGCGCGATGACCGGGAAGCCGGCCTTGTGCAGCAGCCTGATGGTGTCGTTGAAGCCGGAGGCGTCGGCGAACGCGCCGTGCACCAGCACGACGGTCGGCTTCGCGCCGGCCGGGCGCGGCTTGGCCTCGGCGGCGGCCGCGCCGGTGACCAGCAGGCACGCGGCGGTGACGGCGGCGCTCCCGCGCCTGAAGTGGCGGAGACTCATGGGAGGTCCTTCTCTCAGTTCGGTCAGGAGGCCAGGAAGGCGAGCAGGTCGTCGGTGAACTCGCGCTCGAAGGCGCCGACGAGGCCGTGCGGCGCGCCGGGGTAGACCTTGAGCCGCGCGTCCTTGACGATCTTGGCCGACTCCAGGGCGGCCGCGACGATGGGGACGATCTGGTCGTCGTCGCCGTGCGCGATGAACGTCGGCACGTCGAACTTCTTCAGGTCGTCGTGGAAGTCGGACTCGGAGAACGCCCGGATGCAGTCCAGCGCGCCCTTGATGCCGACCTGCATGGACTGCGCCCAGAACGCCCGCGAGACGCCCTCGGACACCTGCGCGCCCTCGCGGTTGAAGCCGTAGAAGGGGAAGGAAAGGTCGTAGTAGAACTGCGACCGGTCCGCCGTGACGCCGGCGCGGATCGCGTCGAACGCCTCGATCGGCAGGCCCTGGGGGTTGGCGTCGGTCTTCAGCATCAGCGGCGGCACCGCGCCGAGCAGGACGACCTTGGCCACGCGGGAGGTGCCGTGCCGGCCGATGTAGCGGGTGACCTCGCCGCCGCCGGTGGAGTGGCCGACCAGGACCGCCTCGCGCAGGTCGAGGGTCTCGATCAGGGCGGCCAGGTCGTCGGCGTAGGTGTCGATGTCGTTGCCGTTCCACGGCTGGGAGGAGCGGCCGTGGCCGCGCCGGTCGTGGGCGATCGCCCGGTACCCGGCCGAGGCGACCGCGTGCGCCTGCGGGTCCCAGGCGTCGGCGTTCAGCGGCCAGCCGTGGCTGAACACCACCGGCCGCCCGGAACCCCAGTCCTTGTAGAAGATCTCGGTCCCGTCGGGCGTGGTGACGAAGGGCATGTGCGGCTCCTGCCACTAGGTGGAATCCCTTGCCGCTGATCGTCACCGGCGGGCGGGGACGCTTCTGCACTGTCCGCGCCAGGTTCTGCACCCTGCGCGCCACGCCGCCGCCCTTGCCTGAAGATCATTCCTAGGTAAAGATCAGTTAAAGAACCGCTCGTCGCGGGAGCCTGAACTGGGGGGACGCATGCTGGTACTGGACACCGCCGACCTTCCGCCCGCCGATCGTGCCGAGGCCTTCCACGCCGTCGCCGAGGGCGAGGCGGGCACCTGCTCGGTCGAGCACCAGACCGACGAGCGCGGTCACTTCTGGCAGCGCCTGGAGACCTGGCAGTTCGGCCCGCTGACCATGATCTGCACCACCGGCACCGGCATGCGGTACTGGCGGACCCCGCGCCACCTGCGCATGGACTCCAAGAACTACGTCTCGCTGCTCACCCAGTCCATCGGCACCGGCGGGCTCCTGTGGAACGACTACCGGCAGCGCATCACCGACCGGACGCTGTACCTGGAGCACCGCACCGACGCGCACTACGAGTACAACTGGTCGAACATGGGGCAGTCGATCGCCTGCGTGATCGACTTCGACCATCTCAAGCTGCCGGACGGCCTGGTCCGCGCCGCCATCCCGCTGGTGGTCGACAGCGGCATCGCGCCGTTGCTGCTGAACCAGGTGCGCGCGCTGCACCAGGACGCCGACCGGCTCAGCCTCGATGCCGGCGCCCCCGCGATCGGCGACTCGTTCCTCGCGCTGGCCCGGGCGCTCATCGCCTCGGTGAGCGATGACGGCACCCGCCGCGAGATCGCCCAAGAGACGCTCCTGCACCGGATCCTGGCCTACATCCGCGCCAACCTCACCGACCCGCAGCTCACGCCCCAGCGCATCGCCCGCGCCCACAACATCTCCCCGCGCACCCTGTACCGGCTGTGCGAGGACAACGGCATCAGCCTCGAACAATGGATCATCCGCCGCCGCCTCGAGCACACCCGCCACGACCTCGCCGCCCCCGAGCACGCCCACCGCACCATCGAGGCCATCAGCCGGTCCTGGGGGTTCAACAACCCGACTTACTTCGCCCGCCGCTTCCGCCAGACCTACGGCGCCACGCCCCGCCAGTGGCGGCGGCAGAACCGCGGCGGTTGACGCGCGCCCGCCGACCCGGCCGCGTTTCCCCGTGATCGGAGAATCCGGTAAAGGTAAGGGGGCGGTGTGCCGACCCCGCCGGGGTCACGCGTATCTGGTGGAGGTCGTCGCATGCTGATCCTGGACACCGACGACCTGCCGGGGCCCGACCGGGTCGACGCCTACAACGCCGCGGCCGTCGGCAACGCCGGAGCCTGCTCCATCGAGCACGAACCGGACGTCCGGTTCCACAAGCGGATGGAGGTCTGGCACTTCGGGCCGGTCGTGCTGTTCTCCAACTCCGGCTCCGGCATGCGCTACTGGCAGACCGAACACCATCTGCGCATGGACCACTGGAACACCATCTCGCTCTTCAACCAGGCCCGCGGCGAGGGCGGCTTCGTCTGCAACGACCGCCGGCGCCGCATGACCCCCGCGGACCTGGCCTTCACCTGCAAGAGCGCCGGCTACTGGGAAGCGCGCTGGACCGGTACCGGGGAGAACATCGCCTTCATGCTCGACGCCAGGCACGTCGACCTTCCCGAGAGCATGGTCCACAACGCGATGTTCTCGGCCGAGCGCAGCGACATCGCCCCGCTGCTGCTCTCCCAGCTGAGGACCATGCGCCAGGACGCCGAGCAGCTCAGCGCCCAACCCGGCCTCGAAGCCATCGGCGACTCGATCGTGTCCCTGGTCCGCGCGCTCGTCGCCTCCTCCGCCGCCTCCACGCCGGTCCGCCGGGCGGTCGCCGAGGAGACGCGCCTCGTCCGCGTCCTGGCCTACCTCCGCGCCCACCTCGCCGACCCCGGCCTCACCCCCGCCCGCGCCGCCGCCGTCCACAACCTCTCCCTCGCCGCCCTGCGGCGGCTGTTCGACGACGACGGCCTCGACCCCGAGCAGTGGATCACCCACCAGCGCCTCCAGGGCGCCCGCGACGACCTCGCCTCCCCGGACCACGCCCACCGCACGATCGAATCCATCGGCCGCGTCTGGGGGTTCGCCAACGCCGCGACGTTCGCCGGCCGTTTCCGCCAGGCGTACGGCTGCACTCCCCGCGAATGGCGGGAACGCCATCACTAGCGCGGTGGACCAGCCTGCCGCGACCAGCGAGCGTGCCGGGGGTGCAGGGCCTGCGCATCGCCCTTGAGCGTTTCAACGTCAACGGCGGCATCGCCATCGGCCGCCGCTACCGCATGTCCGGTAGGCCGGACGCCGCACTGGAATCGCGGTGAGCCTTTGAGCCCGGTCGGCCACGGCCGGCTTTCGAACCCCGGGCTCACGCGGTCGGCCGGGCCTGTCTCACCTGGCGTCGGCGGTGAGCAGGGTCAGGATCTCCACGACGCGGTCTCCGGTGTGCGGGTCGCGTCCGTGCCAGCAGCGGTGGTTGTCCAGGATGAGGATGTCACCCTCCTCCAGCCGGAAGCGCGGCAGTGCGGGCTCGGCCTGGCGCACGGCGTGCCCGAAGCGTTCGAGCATGGCGCGGGTGCGGTCCTCGTCGGGGTCGCGGTGCAGCGGGACGGCGCCGTCGGTGCGGCGGACGATGCGGCGGCCGGTGCGGGTGTACTCGATGTGCCGGGCCACGCGCGGCGTCGCGGGGAGTCCGCGCAGTCCCGCCCAAGCGCCGTAGAGGTCGACGTCGGTGCCGGTGAGGAACGCCCACAGCTCCGGATCGGCGGTGGCGCACTGGTCGGCGAACCGGTAGGCGTCGGCGATGAAGGACTCCCCGCCCTGGTCGGCCGGCCGGACGCACTGGACGAGCACGTGGTCCTCGTCGGGGTGGCGGCGCCGCTCGCGGATTCCACCGGCGTCGATGACGATGTCGAAGCTGTCAGCGTGCAGGTGGACGGTGCGGCCGTCGGTGCTGTGCCTGCGGCGGTGGGGGAACAGGCGGCGGATGCGGCTGCCGAGCACGAGCGCGGCGGCGACGGTGAGGCTGTCGGCGCCGGGTTCCAAGCCGGTCAGGATGACCGCGCCGTCCGTGGCGAGCGGTTGGCGGGCCTTGGCGGCCTGGGCGGCGGGGACGCGGACCGGGACGATGCCGATGGGCCGGGGGAGTGGGGGCATGGGCGGCTACCTGACCGAGAAGTGGCGGGAACTGGGAACGAGCGCGGCGGCGGCGGGCGCCGCGAAGCAGACGACGGCGCAGACGCCCAGGACCGCGGCAGGGCCGAACGCGTCCATGGCGGGCGCGATCAGGGCCAGCCCGAGGGGCGCCAGGCCGTAGGACAGCAGGAAGTCCAGGGACGACACGCGGGCGAGCTTGTCGGGGGCGACCTCGCGCTGGGTGGCGGTGAACCACGGCACGTTGAACAGCTCGATGCCGATCCCGGTCAGCACGTAGGCGGCGATGACGACCGCCGGATGCACCGGCAGCAGCAGGGCCAGCGGGGCGACGCCGTAGCAGGCCAGGCCCGCCAGCGCGGCCCAGCCCTGGGAGCGGGGGCGCCAGCGGCCGATGAGCAGCGCGCCCACCAGCGCCCCGACGATGTAGGCGGTCGCGGCGGCGGCGAGCACCGCCTCACTGCCGTAGCGGTCGCGGCTGACCAGCGGCAGTGCCACACCGGTCGCGGAGTATCCGGTGGCGATGACGGCCGTGAGCGCCCCCAGCCCCGCCAGGAACCACGGATGCCGCCGCGCCTCGCGGACCCCCTCGGCGAACTCGCCCCAGAACCCCGGGCGGACCTCCTCCGTCCCCACTCTGGGCGGCGAGGCGGTGGCCGGGGGCGTCAGCGCGGCGACCAGCCAGAGCGCCCCGATGCCGATGAGCAGGCCGCGGGCGTCGAGCAGGACCGCCAGCAGGGCGGCCACGGCGGGTCCCACCAGCGTGGTGACGCGGACGGCCAGGGTGATGGCGGCGTTGGCCCGCTGGCGCCGCTCCTCCTCGACCACCTCGGCGGTCAGCGCCTGGAACGCGGGGCGGCAGGCCCCCTGCCCGGCGCCGGACACCGCCGCCGCGACCGCCATCAGCGCCACCGAACGGCCGAGGCCCAAGGCGATCACGGGTGCGGCGACGGCGGCGGTCAGCCCCGCCCACAGCACCACGGCGCGTCGCGAACGCCGGTCGGCGATCACGCCGCTGACCGGTACCGCGGCCAGGAACCCCGCGGTGCGGGCGGCCAGCACCACACCCAGGGCGGTGGGGGAGAGCGAACGTTCCAGGACCGCCAGGCCCAGGACGAACGGCAGCGCCCAGGTCGCCAGGCCGGAGGCCGTGGTGCCCGCCCACAGCCGCAGGAAGCGCAGATCGCGCAGAACCGGGCGGCGCCGGGCGACGCCCTGTCCGAGGACGGGAGGAGAGGAAGGTCTCACGAGTCGCCGGTGCTCCTGCACGTTCCTGTCCGGCCCGTGCGGGCGCGGCATGTTTCCCGAAGGGGTCGAAAGTGATTATCATCGCCGAAGCCCGCTTATTGCAAATAGTTCGCATTAAGCGCGTTCGACCGTACACGAAACCCGGGAGCCCCCATGTCACGCCGTGCAGCCGCCGG
Organism: Spirillospora sp. NPDC050679; assembly: GCA_044456955.1. Lineage (GTDB taxonomy): Bacteria > Actinomycetota > Actinomycetes > Streptosporangiales > Streptosporangiaceae > Spirillospora. Next base: position 69,806 of record JBITGK010000015.1, read on the forward strand.
TCTCCTCGCGGCCACCGCCGTGGCCCTGTCCGCCTGCGCCTCCCCTGCGGAGAAGACCTCCTCCGGCGACGCGGCCCGGACGGTGTCGGTGCAGAGCTGCGGGCAGCGGCTGTCGTTCGCCAAGGCGCCCGGCCGGGCGGTGACGCTGGACCAGTCGGCGACCGAGACGCTGCTGGCGCTCGGCCTGGCCGGGCGGATGGCCGGCACGGCGTTCCTGAAAGCCGAGATCTCCCCGCCGTACCGGGCCGACTACCGCAAGGTGCCGGTGCTCAGCGCCAAGGCGCTCACCGCCGAGGGGCTGCGCAACGCCGATCCCGACGTCGCGGTGGCCTCGTTCGCCAGCCTGTTCACCAAGGACCGGGCGGGCACCCGCGAGGAGCTGCGCAGGCTCGGCCTGCCCACCTACGTCAGCGCGGTCGACTGCCCGAAGGACGGCACCGCCGGGCTCACCCCCTTCGACCTGCTCTTCCAGGACTACCGGAACTACGGGCGCGTCTTCGGCGTCACCGACCGCGCGTCCCGGCTGGTCGCCGAGCAGCGCAGGGCCCTGGACGAGGCCGCCCGCCTCAAGCGCGAGCTCAAGGGACCGGTCTCGGCGGCCTACGTGTACTCGGTGTTCAACGGCACCCCTTATGTGGCGGGCAAGGGCGGTATCCCCAGCGAGATCAGCCGGCTGACCGGCGTCCGCAACGTCTTCGACGACGTCGGCGAGCAGTGGCCCCAGGTCACCTGGGAGGCGGTGGCGGAGCGGCGGCCCGACGTCATCGTGCTGGGCGACCTGACCACCCGGGCGTCGCCCGCCGGGAACACCGCGGCGCAGAAGCTCGCCGCCATGCGCGCGCACCCCACGCTGTCCCGGCTCCCGGCCGTACGCGACGACAAGATCGTCACCGTCACGGCGATCGAGATGGACCCGGGGGTGCGCTCGGTCAACGTCCTGCGCGCCCTGGTCGACGGGATCCGGCGCTTCGGCCATGTCCGCTGAACCGCGGGTCGTCGGCGACGCGCCGGACGGCCTCGGCGCGGACCGGACGACCGCCTCGCTCCTGCACCCCAGCGCCCGGTCGCGGCCGGTGGACGGGAGCGCCGGTCCCGTGGCCGTGCCCCGGCGCTCGGGGCCGTCGCTCGCGGCGCTGTTCCTGCTGGGCCTGGTGGTGCTGGCGGCCTCGGCCGCGGTGTCGGCGCGGATCGGCGTCAGCGACCTGGGGTACGGCGAGATCGGCCGGACGCTGGGCGTCCGCCTGGGCCTGCCGGTCGAGCCGCTGCCCGGGCTGGTCGACTCCCTGGTGTGGGACCTGCGGTTGCCGCGCGTCCTGCTGGCCGCCCTGGTGGGGGCGATGCTCGCGGTGTGCGGGACCGTGCTGCAGGCGGTGACGCGCAACGCGCTGGCCGACCCCTACCTGCTCGGGGTGTCCTCCGGCGCCTCCACCGGCGCGGTGCTGCTGGTCGTCCTGGGCGTCGGCGCCGCCCAGGTCGGCGTCACCGGGGCCGCGTTCGCCGGCGGGCTGGCGTCGTTCGGGACGCTGATGCTGCTGCTGCGCCGGGAGGGGCTGGACTCCGCCCGCATCGTGCTGACCGGTGTGATCGTCGGGCAGCTCTTCTCGGCGGTCACCTCGATGGTCCTGATGTCCTCCGCCGACGCCGAGACCAACCGGGCCATCACGCACTGGCTGCTGGGCTCGATGGCCTCGGCCCGGTGGGACACGGTCGTGATCTGCGCCCTGGCGACCGCCGCGGGCCTGGCGGTGATGTGGTCGTTCTCGGTGGCCCTGGACGCGATGTCCTTCGGTGCCGACACCGCCGCCTCGCTCGGAGTCGACGTGCGGACCGCCCGGTTCGTGCTGCTGGTGGTCACCGCGCTGGTGACCTCGGCGGCGGTGGCGTCGGTGGGGGCGGTCGGGTTCGTCGGGCTGATCGTGCCGCACGGCGTCCGGTTCGTGGTGGGGCCGCTGCACCGGGTGCTGCTGCCGTTCGCCGCCCTGACCGGAGCGGTCTTCCTGGTCTGGACCGACGTGCTGGCCCGGATCGTGTTCTCCCCGCAGGAGATCCCGGTGGGGGCGGTCACCGCGCTGCTGGGCGTTCCGCTGTTCCTGCTGGTGCTGCGCAGGCGGGGTGAGCTGTGAGGATCTCGATCGAGGGACTGGACTGGACGGCGGGCGGCCGGACCATCGTCCGGAACGTGACCGCGGAGATCCCGTCCGGGGGGACCGTGGGGCTGGTCGGCCCGAACGGCTCGGGCAAGTCCTCGCTGCTGCGGTGCGTCGCGGGCCTGCGCGCTCCCTCCCGCGGGACCGTCCGCTACGACGGCGCCGACATCCGCGACTGGTCCGCCCACCGCATCGCCCGGCAGGCGGCCTTCGTCGAGCAGATCACCGACACCCACAGCGAGCTGCGGGTCTGCGACATCGTCGCCCTCGGCCGCACTCCCTTCCGCGACCGGTGGCGGGGGATGAGCGGCACCGACCGCGCCGTCGTGGACGCCGCGCTCGCCCGGATGGAGCTCACCGACCTGGCCGACCGGTCATGGCGCACCCTGTCGGGCGGCGAACGCCAGCGCGCCCACATCGCCCGTGCCCTGGCGCAGCAGCCGTGGACCCTCCTGCTCGACGAGCCCACCAACCACCTGGACATCAAGCATCAGCTCGACCTGCTGCGGCTGCTGGCCGGCACCGACCAGACGGTCCTGGTCGTCCTGCACGACCTGACGTTGGCCGCCCGCTTCTGCGACCGGCTTCTGCTGCTGCACCACGGCTCGCTCGTCGCGGCCGGCCCGCCCGGACGGGTCCTCACCACCGACCGGATCCGCGACGTCTTCGAGGTCGACGCCGACCTCGGCAGGGACGCCGCCGGCTCGCCCACCCTCACCTACAGGTGAGTCCCTCGCCTGCCGAGGGTCGGCGCCGCCTCCACCGAGCCCGCGTCAGACCGAACCGACGACCACCAGGGAGGTGGCGTCGAGCAGGTCGATCCTTTCGTCGGCCAGGGCGTTGAGGAATCGGTTCCGCACCCGGTCGACCGCCGCCTCGTCGAGGTCGTGCAGCATCGCGCGGAAACCGGTGCCGACCACCAGGTTCCAGGCGTTGCCGGGGGACAGTTCCACCTGTCGCACGATCCGGTGCACGCTCACGCCGTCGAGGCCCAGTCCCGCCGCCCACTCCTCCAGCGCATCCTCGGTGTTGGTCCGGGCGCTGGCCCGCCCGACGGCCAGCGGGTCCGCCGACTCGCCGGGACGCTCGACCACCGCACTGCGGTGCAGCAGCGTCCCGAAGTCCTCCAGCGCGCCCTTGGCCCAGGTGGCGACGGAGAACCGGCCGCCCGGCCGCAGCAGCGCGGCCAGCCTGCGTGCCGAAGCGTCCATGTCCGGCAGGAAGAAGATCCCGTAGCCGCACAGGACGACGTCGTACGGATCGGGAGCGGACCACGCCGTCACATCGGCCGTGTGGAACGTCAACTGATCCAGGCCTTCGGCCGCGGCTCGCCGCCGGCCCCGTTCCACCAGGCCGGCGGCCAGGTCCACGGCGTCGACCCGTCCGGTGGCGCCGACCGCGCGGGCGGCCGGTACCGCCGAGGCGCCCATCCCGCAGCAGGCGTCGAGCACGTGATCGCCCATCGCCGGGCCGACCCGCTGGACGTAGGCCTCGCCCAGGGGGTCCCACAGTAGCGAGGCCGCCTCGCCGTAGTCGCGGGCGGCGGCGTTGAAGACCTCGCCGGTCTGCGGAGTCCGCATCATGTGCTCCTGTCTCGTTCGGGTGCGGTACGGAAGGCGGTCCCCTGTGCCGACGCGCAAGGGAGCCGCCGGCCGGAGCTGGTCAGCGTTCGATGGAGTGCAGGTATTTGGCGAACTTGTCCAGGCCGTCGATGACACGGGGGCCGCTGATGCCCTCGTTGTAGTCCAGGACGAAGAAGTTGCCCTTCTTGACGGCGGGCAGGTCCCGGGTGTGGGCGGAGGTCTTCAAGAAGTCGATCTTCTTGTCGGCGGGCCGGTCGCCGTAGTCCAGGATGATGATCACTTCGGGGCCGGCCTTGGTGACGGCCTCCCAGGTGACCTGGGTCCAGCGCTGGTCGAGGCCGTCGAAGATGTTGCGGCCGCCGGCGGAGGCGATGATGTCGTTGGGCGGGACCTGGCGGCCGGCGGTGAAGGGCTGGTCGGTGCCGGAGTCGTAGAGGAAGACCGGGACCGGGTCGCCCTTGGGCGCGCGGGCCCGGACGTCCTGCACGCGCTTTCGCAGGGCGGTCACGACCTCGGTGGCCTTGGGCTCCACCCGGAAGATCTTGCCGAGCCGTTCCAGGTCGGTGTACAGCGCCTCGAACGGGGCGGCGCGCTCGGGGTGCCCGGGGTAGTTGAAGCAGCTCTCGGTGTGCATGAAGCTCTGGATGCCGAGCTTGTCGAGGATCTGCGGGGTGATGCCCCGCCGGTCGCTGAATCCGGAGTTCCAGCCCGCCACGACCAGATCGGCCTTGGCGGCCACGACGACCTCCTTGTTGAGCAGGTCGTCGCTGAGCATCTTCACCTTGGCGTACTCGGACGCCCATGGGGACTCGGTGACCGGCGGGTTGGCGGGCGGCATCACATAGCCGTGCACGTGTTCGGTCAGCCCCAGGGCGAAGAGCTTGTCGGCGCTGCCGCCTTCGTAGGCGACCGTCCGCTTGGGCAGGGTGTACTGGACCGGCTCACCGCATCTGTTGACGGTGGCCTTCCCGGCCGCGGCGTCCTGCTCGACTTCGGCCCCGCAGCCGGTGAGCAGCAGCGTGGCCGCGACGGCGGTGCCGAGGACGGCTCGGTGCCGTCCCCGGCGGTGGAACGGGGTCATGCTCATGATGTGCCTTTCACTCTGAAGGGATCAGCGAATACAGCAATTGGGGATCACCGGTCAGCGGATGGGCGACGACGCTGGCCCTGACGCCGAACACCCGGTCGACCAGCTCGGGGGTGAGCACCTCGGCGGGGGAGCCGACGGCCACCAGCCGGCCCCGGGACAGAACGCCGATCCGGTCGCAGGCCGCAGCGGCGAGGTTGAGGTCGTGCAGCACGACCAGGACGGTGAGCCCGCACCCTCGCAGCAGCGACAGCAGTTCGATCTGGTGGCGGACGTCCAGGTGGTTGGTCGGCTCGTCGAGCACCAGGATCCGGGGCTCCTGGACCAGGGCGCGGGCCAGCAGGACGCGCTGGCGCTCCCCGCCCGACAGGGTGAGCACTCCACGGTGCGCGAGATGGCCGATGTCGAGAAGGCCCATCACCCGCTCGCACAACTCCCGCTCCCGCCGGCTGAGCGCCTGGTTGCCCCGCAGATGCGGGGTGCGGCCCAGCGCGACCACCTCCTCGACGGTGAAGTCGAGATCGACGGCGCCCTCCTGGGTCATGGCCGCGACGAGCTGCGCGCTGCGGCGCACCGGCAGTCGGGACAGGTCGTCGGCGCCCACCCGGACGGTTCCGGAGCTGGGGCGCAGCGCGCGGTACACGCACCGCAGGGCGGTGGACTTCCCGCTGCCGTTGGGGCCGACCAATCCCACGACCTGCCCGCTGCCCGCCTCCAGCGACAGGTCGTGCAGCAGGCTCCTGCCGCCGGTCACCACCGACAGGCCGTCAAGGACCAGGTCCATCAGCGACCTCCGAAGATGTAGGCGCGGCGACGCATCAAGGTGATGAACACCGGCACCCCGACCAGTGCGGTGATGGCGCCCAGCGGCATCTCGCGCGGAGCCACCAGGGTCCGGGAGACCAGGTCGGCCCACACCATGAAGACCGCTCCGGCCAGTGGCGCGACGGCCAGCACCCGGGCATGGACGGCTCCGACCACCATGCGCGCCAGATGCGGCATGACCAGCCCGACGAAGCCGATGGCACCGCTCACGGCGACCATCACCCCGGTGACCAGCGAGACGAGTACGAGCAGACTTCGGCGATGGCGGTCGGGGTCGGTTCCGAGGCTCGCGGCGGTCTCGTCGCCGAGCGCCAGGACGTCCAGGGCTCGGGCGTGCCGGCACAGCACGGCCGTGCCGAGCAGCACCACCGACGCCACCAGGGGGAGCGCCCCCCAGTCGGCCGCGCCGAACCCGCCCATCGTCCAGTACAGGACCGTGCTGGTCGCCTCGCCGTCCGGCGCGAAGTAGATGATCACACTCATCAGCGCCTGGAATCCCAGTGCCAGGGCCACCCCGGTGAGGACCAGCCGCAGCGGGGACAGCGTCCCCCTGCTGGAGGCCGCGGCGTACACCAGCAGCGACGCGGCCAGAGCACCGGCGAAGGCGCCGGCGGAGACCGCGTACACGCCCAGCGCCGCCAGCCCGCCGGTGACCGTGACGACGACCGCCCCGACCGAGGCGCCCGAGGAGACCCCCAGGACGAAGGGGTCGGCGAGCGGGTTGCGCACCAGCGCCTGGATCGCGACGCCGACCGCGCTCAGACCGGCTCCCACCAGCGCCGCCAGCAGCACCCGTGGCGTGCGGATCTGCCAGATGATCTGGTACGTCGACGCCTCGTCAGCGCCGACGCGTCCGCCGCTGAGCGCCGCCCAGAGATAACGCGCGGTCTCCTCCGGCGAGACCACGGTGGCTCCCAGACCGATGGCCGCGACCACCGAGACCGCCAGAACGGCCCACAGCATCAGGCAGGCGACGGTCAGGCCCCTGCGGGAGTCGGTCCGTCTCCGTCCGCCGGCGACGGGCGGGGCGGGGACCACCGGCACGGGCTCTGGGGGCTCGGCGTCAGCTGACGGCCCGGAGACCACAGGCGAAGGCATGGACCACTCCGAAAATGAAAACGGAAACCATAATCGCTGGGAATCTAGCACAGACCCGGCAAGTCGCCCGGACGGCCGTCGTTCTCTCGCTATGAGGGAGCACCGTGTGGCGACCGGCCGCGCTCATGGGCGCTCGCGGCGAAGCACGACGCTTCTCCGGCATCCGGTGCGCGGCTCTCCTGTCGTCGCGGCCGGGGCCGCCGCTTTGCCCTTCTGCCCCGGCCGCTGGAGGAGACGACGGGCGACGCCAGCGGCTGCGCAAGGCTGGGCGGGCCGGATCAGTCGGTGCGAGGCCGCAGCGGGACAGCGTCCGGCCGGGGAGGGAGAGCGGGCCGCGCAGCTCCCGGTTCTCCAGGATGAAGAGGACGGTGCCGGCCAGGGCGGGTGACGGTCACCGGTGACCCGTTCACGCAGGAGACTGTGGTCTGGGGCATCCGAGCGTCATGGGCTCGATGCCGATGGTGCGGTGGGTGCGCGCGGCGGACTTCGCCGCCACGTGGGCCGGTCTTGCCGCGCTCGTCCACGGAGGACGGGACGATCACTTCTTGTGACCGCGTGTGGCGGTGGGGATGCCACGACCGTGGCGGCGATCACCGCCACACGCGGCTCGGCTATTCGGTGAGCAGGGTGAGGCCGTAGGCGGCCAGGGCCTCGGAGATGGGCAGGAAGTAGGAGGCGCAGCTGCCGCTGGTGGAGCCGGCGATCAGGACGCCCTGGGCCTGGCCGTTGGCGATCAGCGGCGAGCCCAGGTCACCGGGAGCGGCGCAGATGCTTGCGCGCATGACCCCGTAGATGATGCCCTCGGGGAAGTTCACGGTGAGGTTGCGGGCCTGGAGGACCCCGCAGCGCCAGCCGCTGACCGTGCCGGACATGCAGACGGTCGTGCCGATCGGGACGGGCTGCGCGCCGCGCACGGCCATGAAGGTGCCGTCGCGCTTGTTGACCAGGCCGCGCGGCCGCCAGCTGGTGTTGGTCCGCACCCAAGCCAGGCCCGGGCCGGGGAAGGTCGCGCTCTGGATGGTGCCTTGCGCGACGCCGTTGTGGCCGTAGACGGTCTGGCCCGTGCGGCCGCACTGGGCGGAGGTGACGTAGCCGCCGCGGACCGGGAAGCCGACCGTGCACCGGCCGGCGGCGGGCTGGACGGTGAACGCGTCACCGCCCCGGACGTCGTAGGTCACGGCGGCCGAGGCGGGGGAGGAGGCGGCCACCGTCAGGGCGGCGAGCACGCCCGCGGACGTGAGGAGGCTCCGGAGCATGGGGTTCTCCTGGGAGTCGGGAGCTTTCCCCCATTGAAGAGCGAGATGGACGCTCGATCCACTCCCGGTTCCGGCCACTGGAGGGGGCCGGTGGCGTGAGGAGGCCCGCTGCCGGGGCGAGGGCGTTAGTCGGGGCGGGCGAAGCGGCGCGCGGCGGCCAGGAAGGCCAACGCCGCCAGAGCCACCAGGGTGACGGTTTCCAAGAGGGGGCTCGGCGTCATCGCGCCCCACCGGACGCCGGTGGGCGCGGCGGGCCCCGCGGTGTGGGCGTGGATGCTGTGGTGCATCAGGTCGACGGCGTAGGTGAGGGGGTTGAGCGCGGCGAGCGGCTGGAGCCAACCGGGCAGCGCGGTCAGGGGGAAGAACGCGCCCGACAGGACGGTGAGGGGCAGCATGGTCAGGCCGAGCATGGTGTTGAAGGTCTGGATGTTGCGCAGGGCGGTGGCCAGCGCGGTGGCCAGGGCGGTGAGGGTGAGGGCGGTCAGGGCCATGACCGCCAGCAGGCTGATGAGCAGGGTGGGCTGGTAGGGCAGGTTCACGGCGCCGGCCAGGGCGAGCAGGGCGACGCCCTGGAGGAGGGCGACGGCGGTGCCGCCCAGGCACAGCCCGAGCAGCAGGGTGGTGCGGTGGGCGGGGGCCATGAGGGTCTCGCGCAGGTAGCCGCTGTCGCGGTCGGCGATGAGGCGGATGCCGACGCCGACGGCGGGGCTCTGCACGGTCATGACCAGGATGCCGGGGAACATGTAGGTGCGGTAGTCGCCGCCGACGGCGCCGGCGGGCACCAGGGCGGCCAGCCCGCCGCCGAGCAGCAGCAGGAACACCAGCGGCTGCAGCAGCAGCAGCGCGGTGTGGGCGGGTTGGGCGGCCATGCGCAGCAGGTCGCGGTGGACCACCGAGGACAGGGTGCGGCCCTCGCGGCGGAACCGTCCCGGTTCCGCGCCGTCGGCGGCGAGCGATGTCATCCGGAGTCCTCACAGTGGCCGGTGCCGGCGCCGGTGGTGATGCGGCGGCCGGTGTGGTGCAGGAACACGTCGTCCAGGGTGGGTTGGGCGATGGTGAGCGCGCGCAGGGCGATGCCCGAGCCGGTCACGGCGGCGACCAGGCGGGGGAGCAGCGACGCGGCGTCGGGGACGGTGAGGACGAGCTCGCCCGCCCCGATCGCGGTGGCCGAGTCGGCCGGGAGCAGGTCGCCGACGACGGCGGCGGACGCCCGGTCGTCGCTGGTGCGCAGGTGGATGCGGTCGCGGCCGAGGGCCGCCTTCAGGGCCGCGGGAGTGTCGCAGACGATGACGCGGCCGTGGTCGATGATGGCGATGCGGTCGCAGTGCTCGGCCTCGTCCAGGTAGTGGGTGGTCACGAACAGGGTGGTGCCCTGGCTCGCGCGCAGGGCGGTGAGGTGCTGCCAGATCTGGGCGCGGGCGTGCGGGTCCAGGCCCGTGGTCGGTTCGTCCAGGAACAGCAGCCGGGGCTCGTGCAGCAGGGCGCGGGCGATCTCCAGGCGGCGGCGCATCCCGCCCGACAGCGTCCGAGCCCTGTGCGCGCCGCGGTCGGCCAGGCCGGTCAGCTCCAGCACCTCGCGGGTCCGCGCGCGGGCGTGCGGCCGGGAGAGCTGGTGCAGGCGGGCGTGGGTGTAGAGGTTCTGGGCGCAGGTGAACTCGGGGTCGAGCGCGGTGTGCTGCAGCAGCAGCCCGACCAGCCGCCGCACCTGCCGGGGATCGGCGGCCACGTCGGCGCCGAAGACCGCGGCGCGCCCGGCGCTGGGGCGGTCCAGCGCGCACAGCATCGCGATGGTGGTGGACTTGCCCGCGCCGTTGGGGCCCAGGAACCCGAAGATCTCGCCCGGGGCGACGGTCAGGTCGACGCCGTCCACCGCGCGGTGCCCGCCGGGATAGGTCTTGACCAGCCCCCGCGCGTGGACCGCGGGGGGCCGGCCGGGCTCCGGGGCCGGGGCGGCGCGCGGCGCCGCCCCGGGGCGGAGGACGGCCGGCGCGGCGCCGGCCATCGGCGGTTCGTACCGTTCCATCACTGCGGGTCGAGCCACATCCGGGTGGCACCCGGCTCGCGGAGGCGGCGCAGGAAGGTCAGGACGCCGCCGAACCCGGTGGACCAGGCGCCGTCGATGGCGTTGCTGTCGAGGAAGATCGGCGCGTTGGTGGTGCCGCCCGCCCTGCTGAGGATGATCTCGGCGATGCGCTCGGCCTGCGCGAGGTAGGCGGTCTCGCCGGTGGCGCGGGCGAGGTCGAGCAGCAGCTCGCCGACGCCCGTCAGGCCGCAGCACTGGCACGGCGTATGGATCTTCGTGGCGAGGTCGACGCAGGCGTCCGCGGCGTCGCGGGCCAGGTCCGCGTAGCGCTCCTCGCCGCACGGCTCGGCGGCGCGCAGGAGCGTCGCGCCCATTCCGGCGAGGCCCTGGCAGAACGAGCCGTGCATCGGCTTGGCGTTGGACGAGCGCGCCGCGGTGAGGACGTGGGGAACGTGCCCGGCGAGCAGGTCGTAGGCGTGCGTGGTCTCGGCCAGGTACTGCCCCGTCGCGTTGTGGTAGGCGAGCAGGGCGTGGGCGGTGCCCGCCAGGCCGTGGGCGAAGCCCAGCGTGCGCGACAGGCTGACGCAGTCGGCGTAGTCGGGCGCGTCGTCGGCGAGGGTCTGGGCGGGGTCGACGGCGGTGATCCGCTGGATGCAGTCGGTGGCCGTCTCCATGCGGAGAGGTTCGTGGGTGAGGTGCCACAGCAGGAGCTGGCCGGTGGCGATCCCCGCCAGGCCGCAGTGCTGGTCCCGTTCGGTGACCATGCCGGGGATGAGGCGGGCTAGCCGGTCGGCCATCTCGGTGAGGGCCCTGTCACCGAGGGCGGCGCCCGCCGTGGCGAGGAAGACCGCCGTTCCGGTCTGCCCGGTGTACAGGCCGAAGTTGGACCGCCTGAGGCTGAGGAACCCGCACGTCCAGTGGGCCATGCTCAGAACGCGGTCACGGATCTCGGGCCGGTCGCGGAAGTGGAGCATCTCCATCCCGACGCCCGCGCAGCCGCGGTAGAGGTTGGTCGGGTTGGGGATGGTCCCGCCGTTCAGGGTGGCGCCGGTGACCAGCCGCTCGGCGTAGTCGGCCACCTTGCCGAGGGTGTGGTCGATGACCCGGTCCAGGTCGAAGGCCGCGCCGCCTTGGGCGCGGGGGATCGGGGCGCGGTCCCGGAAGCGGCCGGCGCGGACCTCCTCCGCCGCCTCGCGCCGCTTCTGCGGGTCCAGGTCGAGCAGGCCCAGGATGGTCGCGCTCATGCCGCCGCGGCCGTCCAGGACGATCTCGGCCCGCCGCGTGTCGTGGTTGCGCTCGTCGTTCTCGAACCACACCGGCGGGATGCCGGTGGCGGCGTAGAACAGGGTCGCGCCGAGGGCGTAGTAGTCGTCCTCGACGGCGGCGGGCTCGTCGCGCTCCTGGCCGGGCGGGGTGTAGCCGGCCGTGAAGCCGTGGAAGACCGGGCCCTCGATGTGGCTGATCTCGAAGTCGACCAGGGCCGGGCGGTGGTCGGCGTCGAGCACGATGTTCTTGGGGGTCAGGTCGCGGACGATCACGCCGTGCCGGTGGACGCGGTCCAGGGCGTTCAGCAGCCGCGCGGCCAGGGTCCGCAGGTCGCGTCCGGACGGCTCGCCGTCGGCGCCGGGGTAGGGACCGCTCTCGGCGACGTCGTCGTTGAGCGACCGGGCGCCCATGTCGGTGGTGACGAGGTACTCGTCCTCGCCGTGCCGGAAGTGGTCGAGCACGTCGGGGACGAGGTCGAGCTCCTGGAGCACTTCCAGTACGTGCCGTTCGTTGCGGAGCCGTTCGCGCGCGTCGCGGCCGTGCCGGTCCACGTCGATGTAGGCGCGCGCCTCCCTGATGATCACCGCCCGGTCGTCGACCAGGTCGCGCGCGCGGTAGACGCCGCCCTTGCCGCGCTGCGACAGCGCGCACTCGGCCGCGTAGCGGCCGCCGATGACGGCCTTGGCCGCCGAAGCGGCGGAGAGGGTCTCCGGAGCATCGGCGGGGGTCTGCGGAGGAACCGGCGGGGCCGCTGGAGCGGTGGTCTCCGGGGCGGCGGGGCTCGGGACGGCGGTGGCGTCGACGAGGGCGGCCGCGAACGGGTCGGGGGACCAGGGCGGGTCGAAGTAGGTCCCCTCGGCCATGCCCTGGTGGGTGCCGCCCGCCGGGTCGGCCAGCACGAGGTCGAGGTCGCCGTCCTCGTTGGCCTCGTAGGAGTTGAGGAACGGCCCGTACCGGTAGTAGACGGGGGCGTCCGGCCGCAGCCGCCGGTCGCTGAGGATCCGGGGCCCTTCCAGGCCCGCCAGCTCGTCGGCCAGCCGCCTGCCCAGCTCCACGACGTCGGCGGGGGCCGGGTAGATCGTCAGCGCCTTCCCGGCGCCGCCCAGGTGGGTGTCGGAGGAGTTGAGCCGGTGCAGCTCGGTCGACGAGCGGGCGACCTTGAACATGCACGGCGTCGACAGGACGATCGGCAGCACGCGGTCCAGCGTCTCCAGCAGGGTCGCGGGCCGCGCGGACAGGTGGAGCTTCCAGCCCTGGGCGGGCACGCGGAACTCCGGGTCGTGGACGTAGAGCCACACGCCGCTGGGAACGATGGCGCGCCCGCGCCCCTTGATGCGTTCCTGCAGCGTGTCGATCAGGTCCTGCTCGCTGGGCAGGATGGGCTCGGGCGTGGTGAGCATCGGCGATGGCTCCTCGTGGCGGCGGTTCGGGATGAGGGTGGTCATGACCGGAGGGCCATCGACAGGCGATGGCCCTCCGGCTGGTGCGTTCTTCGGCGCTCGGCGGCCGGTGATGGCGACTGTCAGCCGTCACTGCCGCCGGGACCGTGCGACCATCAGGTGAAGCGGTCGCACATCCTCGTCAGGCCCCAGGTGCACTCGGTGCAGTAGCGGGCCTCGACGCTGGGCTGGCCGACGACCTCGAGCTCGGTCAGGGCCGCCAGGTCCACGTGACCGGCGTTACGCGGTTCGAACATCTCTCCTCCTTCCTTGGTGACTTATTGTCGTCGAATGACTACCCCGCGTGAGTAGCTGACTAAACTCAAAAAAAGTCAGGATCTAACGGGACGAGGCGGTCGATCATGAAGTGGGCTGTCGGAAGGCGTCCGGACAGCCGTACGGCGCGGGTCGGCACGGCTTCACCGAGGGCCGCGCACCATGCCCGCGCACCATGCCCGCACTCCCGGCTACGGGCGACGCCGGCGCCCGCGGGAACGGCGTGCCCGTCCGGCATGACCGGGCCGCGGAGCCGAGGCTCGGCAGGTGCCGTTGCCCCGCCGTGGACGAAACTTGATCGGCGCGTCCGCCGGTCGGACGGCGGCCCGGGTAGGTCTTCGATGCTTGTGTTCTCGGAAGGCCCGACGGGGGGCGGCATCGTGGGATCGACGGGTACGGCGACCGCGGAAGGGCACGCGGTCCGGAAGCTGAGGGTGCCGGCGCTCACCGCCCTGGTCGTCGGGTCGATGGTCGGCGCCGGCGTCTTCTCGCTGCCCCGCAACTTCGCCCAGGCCACCGGGGTCCTGGGAGCGGTCGTCGCGTGGGCCGTCGCGGGCGCCGGCATGCTGATGCTGGCGTTCGTGTTCCAGACCCTCGCGATGCGCAAGCCGCAGCTGGACGCCGGGGTGTTCGCCTACGCGAAGGTGGGGTTCGGGGAGTTCCCGGGGTTCCTGTCGGCGTTCGGCTACTGGGCCAGCGCGTGCGTGGGGAACGCCGCGTACTGGGTCCTGATCAAATCGACGCTGGGGCTGGTGTTCCCGACGTTCGGCGAGGGTGACACGCTGCTGTCGGTCGCGGTGTCGGTGCTGCTGGTCTGGGCCTTCCACTTCATGATCGTGCGCGGGGCGCGGGAGGCGGCCTTCATCAACCAGATCGTCACGGTCGCCAAGCTGGTGCCGATCGTGATGTTCATCGTCGTCCTGGCCGTCACGCTGCAGGGCGGGGTCTTCTCCGGCAACCTCTGGGGCGACGGCGGCGACTCCTCGCTCGGCGGCCTGTTCGACCAGGTGAAGGCCACCATGCTGGTCACGGTGTTCGTGTTCCTGGGCGTCGAGGGCGCCAGCGTCTACTCCCGCCACGCACGGCGGCGCAGCGACGTGGGGCGCGCCACCGTGCTGGGCTTCCTGAGCGTGCTGGCGCTGTTCGCGTCGGTGACGCTGCTGTCGTACGGGGCGCTGCCGCGCGCCGAGCTGGAAGGGCTGCAGCAGCCGTCGATGGCCGGGGTGCTGGAGTCGGTCGTCGGAGGCTGGGGCAGCGTGTTCATCGGCGCCGGCCTCATCGTCTCGGTGCTGGGCGCCTACCTGGCGTGGACGCTGATGGCCTCGGAGGTCCTGTACGTCGCCGCCCGCGACGACGACATGCCCGCCTTCCTCAAGCGCGCCAACCGGCACGACGCGCCCACCAGCGCCCTGGCGATGACCGGCGCGCTGATCACCGCCGTGCTGGTGGTCACGCTGTTCTCCGAGGACGCGTTCACCTTCACCCTGAAGCTGTGCAGCTCGCTGTCGCTGGTCCCGTACCTGCTGGCGGCCGGGTACGCGCTCAAGCTGGCGGTGAGCGGCGAGACCTACGACACCGCGCCGCGGGGCCGCGGCCGCGAGACGGTCGTCGCGGTGCTCGCCGTCGTCTACACCGTCTTCCTCATCTTCGCCGCGGGGTGGGAGTTCCTGCTGCTGTCGTGCATCGTCTACGCGCCGGGCACCGCCCTGTTCGTGCTGACGCGCCGCGAGCGCGGCCGCCGCCCCTTCTCACCGCGCGAGGCGCTGCTGTTCGCGGTCCTGGTGGTGGGAGCGGTGGCCGGGCTCGTGAGCCTGATCGGCGGCTGGCTGGTCATCTGAGCCGAGCGCCCGCACGGGCCGCGGCCGGGCGGTGCGCGGCGAGGGCCTGGTCGAGGTCGGCCACCAGGTCCTCGTGGTCCTCCAGCCCGATGGAGAGCCGGACCAAGCCGGCGGGCGGCCGGGCCTCAGGGGCGACGGGCCGGTGCGTCAGCGCCGCAGGATGCTGGATCAGCGAGTCGACGCCGCCCAGCGACACCGCGTGGGTGAACAGGCGGACCGCCGAAGTGAGGTGCCGGGCCTGCTCCAGACCCCCGTGGAGGTCGATCGAGATCATCGCCCCCGGGCCCCTCATCTGCCGCTGGAGGAGCCCCCGCGCATCGCCCGCCGCCCCGGGGTAGTGCACGCGCGAGACGCTCGGGTGGGTGCTCAGCCACGCGGCGACGCGCTGGGCGTTCGCCTGCTGCGCCCGGACCCGGATCGGGAGCGTGGCCAGCCCCCGGTGCAGGAGGTAGGCGCCGAGCGGGTGGAGGAGGGCGCCGGTGATGGCGCGGACCCGGCGCAGCGCGGCCGCCTGCTCCAGGCCGCAGGCGATGACGCCGGCGATGACGTCGCCGTGCCCCCCGAGGTACTTGGTCGCGCTGTGCAGCACCATCGACGCGCCGAGGTCGGCGGGGTTCTGCAGGATCGGGGTCGCGAACGTGTTGTCCACGAGGACGGGAACGCCGCCGGCCGCCTCGACGACGGCGCCGATGTCGACCAGATCGAGCGTCGGGTTGGCGGGCGTCTCCAGCATGACCAGCGCCGTGTCCGGCCGGAGCGCCGCGGCGACGCCCTCCGCCGCGCAGAACGTCACCTCGGCGCCGAGCACCCCGGAGGCCAGCAGGTGGTCGGTCCCGCCGTACAGGGGCCGGACCGCGACGATGTGGCGGTGGCCGCTCTCATGCGTCATCGCGAGGATCGCCGCCGTGGTCGCCGCCATGCCCGAGGAGAACGCCACGGCCGCCTCGGTGTGCTCCATCCGCGCCAACGCCGACTCGAAGCGGGCCACGGTCGGGTTCCACAGCCGCCCGTAGACGGCTCCGCCCTCCGCGTACGGCGTGCCTCCTCCGGCCATGGCCTCATACGACAGGCCGCCCGCGTCGATGTCCGGCAGCGGGTTGGTCGAGGACAGGTCGATGGGGAGCGCGTGGACACCGAGTCCGGCGAGGTCCTCGCGGCCGGCGTGGACGGCGACGGAGTCGAGCTGCAGCGGAGGCGTGATCATGCCGCCAGAATGAGCAGAACCACAGGAAAGCTCAATGCTCGTTGCAGGAATTTGCGGGCTTCGCCAGGATCCATGCAGATTCTGTAGAAGGAGCTCGCATGCACGACCTGTCGTCGAAGAAACCGCAATCCGCCCCGGCGGCTCTCGACGGTACCGACCTGGCCATCCTCGCCGCGCTCGTGGAGGACGGCCGCATGACCAACACCGCGCTCGCCGCCCGCGTGGGCGTGGCCGAGTCCACCTGCGCGTACCGGGTGCGCGCGCTGCGGCAGTCGGGCGTCATCGCGAGCGTCAACGCCCGGCTGGACCTCGGCGCGCTGGGCCACCCGATCCACGCGATCGTCAAGGTCCGGCTGGGCAGCCACAACAAAGCGCATGTCCGCAGCCTCTACGACAAGCTGGTCGCGGTGCCCGGGGCGCTGACGGTCCTGCACGTGGGCGGCGACGACGACTTCCTTCTGCACGTCGCGGTGGAGAGCCCGGAGAAGCTCCGGGACCTCATCCTGGAGCACGTGACCATCTACCCGGTGGTGCGGCGGACGGAGACCCAACTGGTGTTCGAGGTGCGCGAAGGCCGCGGCGTCCTGAGCCCGTGAACGCCTCCCTCGGCCGCTCCGGCGCGTAGGCGCTGGCGGAGCCGCAGGACCGGGACCGTTTCCCAGCGCTCGTCCCGGCGCGCGCACGACCTTCGAACGGCGACCGTGCGGGGGCGGGTGGAAGCGACCGCCCGCCCCCGCGAGTCACAGGCCGCTCAGGCCGGGTCGGCCGGACGGCACGCCATGGAGGCGGCTGTGGTGGCCGAGCGGCAGTGCGGCCCGGGCCTGGGCCGGTAGGTGTTGGTGATGGTGCACTCGACGTCGTCCCCGGCCGCCAGCCTCACCTTGCCGTCCTTCACTTGGCGCGGCCGGCCGTCGGCTTCGCAGCGCCAGGCGGACGGGCGGTAGCGGCGCGGGCCGCCGGCCTCCGACAGCCGGTAGGTGCCGGGCCCGACCTCGGCGTGGGTCACCGGACGGGAGCCGGACGCGCCGGAGATCGGGTCGGGGCCGTCGGCGCGCAGGCGCCAGTCCGACGGCCGCGCCTTCCCGCCCCGGCCGTTGACGACCTTCTTCACCAGGGTGAGGTGCGCGGAGCCCTTGGGGACCGACCGCTTGTTGTAAAGGGTGCAGGTGACGGCCTTGCCGCTGGGCACCGTCACCGTGAAGCCCGGCTGCGCGGCCCCGGCGGCCCCGGCGTTGGTGACGGGGATCTTCGAACCGCCGGCCAGGTCCTCGCACACGGCGTTCCTGCCGCCCGGAGCGATCAGTTCGTATCCGTCGCGCTGGGTCTCGGTGACCTTCACCGCGGCCTGCGAGGCGGCGATGAAGCCGGGTTCGAAGGCGACCGAGCCGGTTCCGTCGGCGGTGGTGGTCTGGGTGTCGGGCAGCCCGCCGATCCCTGGTGTGGAGGTGGTGGCGGTGAACTTCCAGCCCGCTCCCGCCGGCCGGGCGCCGCTCACGTCGTCGCCCTCGTTGCCGTGCGGGACGATCTGCTTGACGATCGACAGCTGGCCCTCGCACTGGTGCACCACCAGGTCGTGCAGGGCCTGGCCCGCGGCCGCGTAGTCGGCGGTCTGGAAGTAGTCGGCGCGCGCGACGTTGGAGCCGTCGAACGCCGTCGTCCCCGACAGCGCCCGCAGGTTCAGCTCGGTCAGGCCCTCCACGCCCTTGCCGACGCCCAGCGCGACCAGGCGCGTCTTTTCGGACTTGACGGCGTTGGCCGAGTAGATGCCGTTCTCCACCTCGCGGATGCGGGTGGTGCTGCCGTTCCCGGTGGCGGCCGAGTAGGTCGGGTTGCCGTCGGTCAGCACCACGACCAGCTCGTAGTGCTGCGGCGCCCGGGCGACCGACCAGATGCCGCTGTCCCAGTTGGTGCCCTTGCCGAGGTTCCAGCCCTTGTACAGCTTCTTGAAGTCGTCGGCGCCGGCCTGGGTGGACACCGACGCCAGCTCAGGATGGTTGGCCGTGCCCGTGCTGGGCGAGGTCTTGTCGAAGGTGAACAGCGCCAGCCGCGAGGGCGTGCCGACCAGCGCGTCGGCGAAGCGGTCGGCGGCCTTCTTCAACGCCGGCAGCGCGCTGCCCACCGACGCCGACAGGTCCAGCACCAGCGCGGCGTCCAGGCCGCACCGCGCGGGCAGCCGGGGGTTGACGCGCGACTGCTGCCAGATGCCGGTGGAGGCGGTGGTGGCCCCCTTGGTGTCGTCGACCATGAAGTCCTTGGTCGAACTGTAGGTCCTGCCGCCCGCGAGCGCGGGCGTGGCGAACCGGTAGGGCGTGTCCACCGACCCCGAACCGCTGCCCGGTCCCGTGCGCAGGCTGGGGTTGGTGAACCAGCCTCCGGGCGCGGCGACCTGCCCGACGTGGAAGACCTTTCCGGTGTTGGCGCCGCCGGTCTCGGGCACGGTGAACGTGCACCTGCCCGCCCCGTCGGAGGTGCAGCTCGCCCACGCGTCCGCCAGGGGCGCCGCGGCGGTCGCGCTCGGGTACAAGGCCAGGCGCACGCCCGCCAGCGGCGCGACGCCCGTGGTGCCCGTCCGGTCGCCTCCGGTGCGCACCGACAGCACGCTCTCGTCGGCCGCCCGCCCCGATGCGGCGGCCGCCGGGCCGGGCGCGGCAAGCCCCGGCCCGGCCAGCCCCGCCGCGACGAGCACAGCGGTCGCCGCTGCCAGGCCGCGTTCCATTCCGGCCGGTGTGACCGGCTTGCCAGCTCGCATTCTCACCCCTCCGCAACCAATCGATCACCCTCGGCGATCATGCTGATCACGATACGAGACGATCCGGCGGGCACCGAGGTCCGCAGCCCGCCTGTCGAAAAGCTGCGCACCGGCTCTTCCTGGCAACGCCGAGCCGCAGACCTCCCCAGCCGCTTCCGCCCAGGCCGAATACCGATGAATTCCGCTTCGGAGGAAACGGGCGAGCAAATTCTTTCGGGTACGCATTTTGGCTTTGCCCTGTTAAGGCGGCCGAAGGCGCGGGGAGGTGATGGTTAGGCCGGCGGAGGGTTCTGGACGGCACGGGCCGACGAAAGGCGCCGATCCGCGCAGACCGGTCGGCGAAGACCCGATGACCAAGAGGTCTCTTCCGCCGTCGGCATCATCGGCTCAGGAGGCCACATGCCTTACTGCACCACGCGTGACGGCAACGAGATCTACTACAAGGACTACGGGTCGGGCGACCCGGTGCTGTTCATCCACGGCTGGCCGCTGAACGGCGACGCCTGGGAGGACCAGATGAACTGCGTGGCCGACAACGGCTTCCGCGGGATCGCCCACGACCGGCGGGGGCACGGGCGCTCAAGCAAGCCGTTCGACGGCTACGACTTCGACACCTTCGCCGACGACCTCAACGACCTGATCGACCACCTGGACCTGCGCGAGGTCACGCTGGTGGCGCACTCGATGGGCGGCGGCGAACTGGCCCGATACATCAGCCGGCACGGCACCTCGCGCGTCAAGAAGGCCGTCCTGCTGTCGGCGATCCCGCCGCTGATGCTCCAGGGGCCCGACAACCCCGACGGCGTCCCCGAGCAGGTCTTCGACGACCTCAAGGCCGGCATCCTCGCCGAGCGCTCGCAGTTCTGGAAGGACACGACGACCGGGTTCTTCTCGGCCAATCGTGAGGGCAACAAGGTCACCCAGGGCAACAAGGACGCCTTCTGGTTCATGGCCATGCACCAGATCATCCGCGCGGGCGTCAAGTGCGTGGACGCCTTCGGCTACACCGACTTCCACGACGACCTGCGCAGGTTCGACGTCCCCACGCTGGTGGTGCACGGCGACGACGACCAGATCGTCCCGATCGACGCCACCGGCCGCAGGTCCGCCGAGATCATCCCCGACGCCACGCTGAAGGTGTACGAGGGCGGATCGCACGGCATCGCGATGGTGCCCGGCGACAAGGAGAGGTTCAACAACGACCTGCTGGAGTTCCTCAGGAGCTGACCGGCGGTCGGACCGATGCCGTCCCGCGCCGCCGGCGCGGGACGGGCAGTGAGCCCAGACCGAAAGCGCACCCACGATGAACGAGTTCTCACCCGGCTTCCGCCGCCGTTCCCGCCAGCAGGACTCCGACGGGCGGCTGCCGCCCGGCCAGTACCTCACCGAGGACTTCCCGGTGCTGTCGGCCGGGCCCACTCCGCGGATCATCCAGGCGGCCTGGCAGTTCACGGCCGAGACCGAGCGGGGGGAGCGGCGCGCCTGGACGTGGCCGCAGTTCATGGAACTGCCCCAGGACACCCCGCGGGTCGACATCCACTGCGTGACCCGCTGGTCGAAGTACGACACCACCTGGCAGGGCGTCTCGCTGGACACGCTGCTGGAGGGGATGGAGACCGGCGCCACGCACGCGGTGTTCCACTGCTACGGCGGCTACACCACCAACGTGCCGCTGCCGGAGATCACCGGAGGCAAGGCCTGGGTCGTCCACACCTACGACGGGCGGCCGCTGGCGCCCGAGCACGGCGGACCGGCGCGCGTGCTGATCCCGCACCTGTACTTCTGGAAGTCGGCCAAATGGGTCCAGGGCCTCCGGCTGCTCACCCACGACCAGCCCGGATTCTGGGAGACCGCCGGCTACCACAACCACGGCGACCCCTGGCGCGAAGAGCGCTACTCATGGAACTGACACCGCTCACCGCGGCCCCGCCGCGCGCGGCCCCGGCATGGCGCGCCGCCGAGCTCACCGGCGACCGCCGCGAGAACGCCCACACCCGCACGCTGCTGCTGCGCGTGCCCGGCTGGCCGGGACACCTGCCCGGCCAGCACGTGGACGTCCGGCTGACCGCCGACGACGGCTACACCGCCACCCGCAGCTACTCCATGGCCGCGCCCGCCGACGGCGACCGCATCGAGGTGACCGTGCAGCGCGTCCCCGACGGCGAGGTCTCGCCCTACCTGACCGACGACCTGCCCGTCGGCGCGTCGATCGAGATCCTGGGACCGGTCGGGGGCTGGTTCGTCTGGCGGCCCGGCCCCGCTCCCACCCTGCTGATCGCGGGCGGCGCGGGCATCGTGCCCGTCATGGCGATCGCCCGCGCCTGGCGGCGCGCGTCGGACCCCGCGCCGGGGCCGCTGCGCATGATCTACTCGCTGCGCTCGCCGGACCTGCTGTGCTACCGCGACGACCTCGCCGCGCTGCCCGCCGCCGGCGCGCGGGTCCTGCTCGCCCACACCCGCCAGGCCCCGCCGGGCGACCCGCGCCCGCCGGGCCGCCTGACCCCGGCCGAGATCGCCGAGCACGGCTTCGCCCCCGACGCCGCGCCCGCCTGCTACGTCTGCGGCCCCACCGGTTTCGTGGAGGCCGTCAGCGGCACGCTCACCGACCTCGGCCACGACCCCGCCCATGTCCGCACCGAACGCTTCGGCCCCAGCAGAGGATGACCATGACATTCCACGAGACGCCCCAAGGCCGGCCGCCGCTGGACGACCGCCATCTGGACGGCAACACGCTCCTGGGTCCGCTGGGCATGCTGTTCGTCCCGCCGATCGCCGCCGCCCAGGGCAGGTGCGGCGGCTGCGGCCACGCCGACCTGCTCGTCCGGGCCCCGCTGTACGCCGACGCGCCCGGCCAGGTCCTGCGCTGCCCGAGCTGCGGCAACGTCACGCTGCGCCTGGTCGCGACACCGGAGATGTTCTGGCTGGACATGCCGGGCGGCAGCGGCCTGGCCATCCCGCACACCCCCGGGCCGGGGTGACCGGACGGGCCGCCCGCCTCCACCTCCGGGCCGCTACGCGATGTTCGTCGGCAGGGCGCGGCCGCGGCGGTCGGGCGGGAGCGGAAGCGTCCGGATCGTGGCCTGCCGTGCGCGCAGGCGCTCGGCCGCCAGCCGTTCCACCGTCTCGCCGGTCACGGTGCGGCCCAGATGCTCCAGACATTGGGCCGTGACGCGTACCGCGTGTTCGATCGTCGCCGCCTCCTCCGTGTCGAAGAGCGCGTGCAGCCGGTGGACGACAGCAGGGAAGCGGCGCGCCGCCGCAGGTGCTGAAAGGTCGTCGCCGGTATGTGAAACGGTCACTTCTCTTGCCTCCTGGCTTCTCTCGACCGCGCGCCGTGCCCTGACCGGCGCTGCCCTCTTCGTCGCGGATTTCGATGGTGTTTGCGGCCGCAGTCGATGCCTCGTTCCCGGTCCTCTCATAGGGGTACTTCAGCTCGGAGGCGGGGCGGAAGGAACGAATGCGTGGAATGGAGGTGAAATTGTGCCGCGGGGGCGGGCAGGAGGCCCACTCCAGGGAACTGCCGTACCCCCGGGGGTTGTCGGTGTCGACGTCGGGGGCCTTGCGCGCGGGGCGCCGGACGTTCAGCAGGAACGGGAAGGTCGACAGTCCCTGCAGTGGCGCGCCGACCGAGGACACCAGGTGAGGGTGGCGAACTGGTCGGAGTGGCGGCGCGGCATGCCCGCGGTGCCCGGCACATGCTGCGCCACAGCCGGCCGGGGCCGTCATTGCCGGCTTCACCTGCGGTGATGAGGGCCGACGTTCTCAGGCCGCGTTGCGCCGGTACCAATCGAACGTCGCCGCCACGCCCTCGGCGCGGGGTCACCATGACCGGTCCGGAAGCCCTCCGGAAGGACGAGTCGTCGGAGATGAAAGAGCGGTCGCGCTGGTACCAGGTCTTGCCCAGCTCGCGCACGGTCGGGTTGAACAGCTCGATGAGGCGCTGCGCTCCCCGGCCGAGCCCGGGTCATGCGGACGGCATCCGCATTTGGACGCAAAGGATCATGGCACACATATGTGGACCCTGTCCACATATGATGTCCCGGTCATGCCCGAGCGCGTCGGTGGACCGTGTCCGGCGGCCGCCGCACAACAGTCCGCGGCGGGGGCGGGGCGGGCCCCGCCCCCCCCCCCCCCCGGGGGGGGGGCCGCGCGCGCCCCCCCCCCCGCCCGCGGGGGGGCGGGGGGGGGGGCCCCCCGCCGGGGCCCCAACGGGG
>JBITGK010000015.1:92820-224787 GCA_044456955.1 Spirillospora sp. NPDC050679
GATTGTGCGGCCCGGGCGGGGGCGGGGGGGGGGGGGGGGGCGGGGCGCCGCCCCCCCCCCCCCCCGCGGGGGGGGGGGCGGCGCGCCCCCCCCCCCCCCCCCCCGCCGCAGTGGGAGGCTCAGCTCTTCCGCAGCGTCGCGAAGAAGGTGCGCAGGTCGGCGGTCACCGCGTCGGGGACCTCAAGGGAGGCGAAGTGGCCGCCGGTGGGGAACTCGCTCCAGTGCACGATGTTGGAGTTGTCGCGTTCGGCCAGGGAGCGGATGGTCTGGAAGTCGTCGGCGAAGACCGCCACCCCGGTCGGCGCGGTGTTGACGGCCGGCTCGGCGCCGGAGTGCGCCTCGGCGTAGTGGTAGCGGCCCGCGGTGGCCTGGGTGTTGGTGAGCCAGTACAGCGTGACCTGGGTGAGGATCTGGTCGCGGGTCACCAGGCTCGTGCCGTTGCCGAAGGAGTTGAACAGCTCGCTCCAGGCGAGCTGGCCGACCGGCGAGTCCGCGATGCCGACCGCGACGGTCTGCGGCCGCGAGGCGTTGATCGCGTTGTAGCCGCCGACCGACTGGAACCACTGCATGTGCTCCAGCGCCGCGTACTCCTTGGGGCCGAAGCCGGCGAACTCGGCCGGGTCGCCCGAGGGGAAGGAGAACAGCTGCAGCACGTGCATGCCGAGGTAGCCGGGCGGCTTGAGCAGCCCGAGTTCCCTGCTGACCATGGCGCCGCCGTCGCTGCCGTGCGAGCCGTAGCTCTCGTAGCCGAGCCGGCGCATCAGGGCGTCGAAGGTGCGGGCGACGCGCGCCATCGTCCAGGCCCCGGCCGACAGCGGGGTGCTGAAGCCGAAGCCGGGGATCGAGGGGACGACCACGGAGAACGCGTCCTCGGCCCGCCCGCCGTGCGCGACCGGGTCGGTGAGCGGGCCGATCATGTCGAGGAAGTCCACGAACGAGCCGGGGTAGGTGTGCACGAGCAGCAGGGGGGTGGCGTCCGGCTCGGCGGAGGGCACATGGACGAAGTGGACGTCCTGGCCGTCGATGTCGGTCAGGTAGTGCGGGAACTCGTTCATCCGCGCCTCCTGCCCCCGCCAGTCGAAGCCGTGGCGCCAGTACTCGACGGTCTCGCGCAGGTAGCCGTTCGGCGTGCCGAGGTCCCAGTTGTCGCCCTCGGCGGGCCGGGGCAGCCGGGTGTTGGCCAGCCGCCGGGCGAGGTCGTCGAGCTCGGCCTGCGGGATCTCCACGCGGAAGGGGCGGATCTCGGCGGAAGCGGTCTTCGTCGTCGTCATGTCTTCAAGGTAGGACCGATATAGGAAGACTTGCTTCCTAATGGTGCGGCATCATGCAGATCATGCTGGAAACTTCCGCGAGGCTGCTCGCCCTGCTCTCGCTGCTGCAGTCGCGACCGTCCTGGCCGGGCTCCGAGCTGGCCGAACGGCTCGGCGTGAGCGGTCGCACCATCCGCAGCGACATCAACCGGCTGCGCGAGCTCGGCTATCCCGTGGACGCCACGCGCGGCACGACCGGTTCCTACAAGCTCGGCGCCGGCGCGAAGCTGCCGCCGCTGCTGCTGGACGACGAGGAGGCCGTCGCCATCGCGATCGGACTGCGCGCCGCGACCGGCATTAGCGGCATCCAGGACAGCAGCACCCGCGCGCTGGCCAAGCTGGAGCAGGTACTGCCGCACCGGCTGCGCCGCCAGGTCGCGGCGATCCACCAGTCCACCTCGCGGGGGCCGGACAACACCGGTTCCAACGTCGAGGACCCCGAGGTCGACGCGGCGGTCCTGACCCAGATCGCGGCGGCCGTCCGCGACCGCGAATGGTTCCGCTTCGACTACACCACCGGGTCCGACGACCGGACCGACGAGCCGCCCTCGGGCACGGCGGCGACGTCCGGGCACAAGCTCGTGGAGCCCTACCGGCTCGTCAGCTGGGCGCGGCGCTGGTACCTGGTCGGCCGCGATCCGCGGTCCGGCGCCTGGGCGGCGTTCCGGGTCGACTGGATCACCCCGCGCACGCCCACCCGCCGGGTGTTCACCCCGACCCCGCTGCCCGGTCTCGACTACACGGGCTTCGTCCTGCGCGACGTCGCCTCGACGGGTTGGAAGGTGCACGCCCGCATCACCGTGTTCGCCTCCGCGCAGGAGGTGCTGTCGCGCATCAACGCCACCGTCGGCGTGGTCGAGTCGGTCAGCGACGAGCAGTGCGTGCTCGTGACGGGAGCCGACAGCCTGGAGGTCATCGCGGTGTACATCGGCATGCTCGGACTCGACTTCGAGGTCACGGGACCACCCGGTCTCGTCGACCATCTCGCCGTACTGGGCGAGCGCTACCTGCGCTCGATCGGCCGATGGCCGGTGTCGTGAACGGGGACGCGGTCACCGGGCCGGTGCGGCGTGTCCGGTTCGCATACGCCCGCGATATGCCGTGCCGCTTAGGCTCCGGACATGCGCGTGCCGTATGTGGATGACGAGCCTTGCCCGGTTGAAGCCGTCTCTGGCGGCACGCATGAATAGACGTCCAGGTCTCAGCGCCCGGCTGAAACTCACCCTCAGCTACGCCGGATTCCTCCTGCTCGGCGGTGCCCTCCTGCTGGCCGTGGTGTGGGTGTTCGTGCTGCGCTGGCTGCGGAACGACGACCCCAGGCACTTGCAGCGGCAGTACGGCATCGTGGTCATCACCGGGTTCGACCGCTCCGACGCCATGCCCGGCCTGGTCCCGGCGGCGGCCACCGCACTGGTCTTCCTGCTGGTGTTCGGCCTGCTGGGAGGATGGATCCTCGCCGGCCGGATGCTCGCACCGCTCACGCAGATCACCGACGCGGCGCAGGCCGTCTCCAGCGGATCGTTGTCCCACCGGATCCGCATGCAAGGCCCCAGAGACGAGTTCCGCCAGCTCGCCGACGTGTTCGACTCCATGCTCGGACAACTCCAGTCCCACGTCACCCGGCAGCAGCGGTTCGCCGCCAACGCCTCCCACGAACTGCGCACCCCGCTGGCGATCTCGAAGGCGCTCCTCGACGTCGCCCACAGTGAGCCGACGTCGGACCAGGGCGAACTCATCGAACGCCTCCGCAACGTCAACTGCCGGGCGATCGACCTCACCGAGGCCCTGCTGCTGCTCAGCCGCGCCGACCGCAAGACCTTCGCCCGCGAGCCCCTCGACCTGTCCCTCATCGCCGAGGAGGCCACCGAGACCCTGCTCCCCTTCGCCGAGAAGCGCCAGATCACCCTTCACCTCACCGGCGAGACGGCACCGACCGCAGGCTCCCCGGCGCTCCTGCAGCGGGTGGCCGCGAACCTGGTCCAGAACGCCATCGTCCACAACCTCCCCACCGGCGGCACCGTGACCGTCCACACCGAACCCCAGCACGACGCGAGCGTGCTCCGGGTCGAGAACACCGGCCACCACCTTCCACCGGAACTCCTGCCGACCCTGACCGAACCCTTCCAACGCGGGACCCGGCGCACGCGCGCCGACGAACACCCCGGCGTCGGCCTCGGACTGGCCATCGTGCACACCATCGTCGAAGCACACGACGGCACCATCGACCTCGCCCCCCGCCCTGCCGGAGGACTCCGCGTCACCATCCGGCTTCCGCGCACGCTTCAGACATCGCCTCCGAAACAGGCCCTGCAATGCACTGGTCGGAGGACTGGCGACCGAACCCGGTAACCAGGGCAAAGCCCTCGCGCCAGTTCCTTGACGCCGGGAACGCATATCGCAGGCGTATCGAAAATCGCATACGCCACTGCAACGGCCTCCCGTCTTGAGTGGAGGCACGGACCACAGCGGTCCGTGCCGTAGGCATTGCGCCGCGGCTTGGGAAGGTGAGCGCGAACAGGAGCACGTCGTGTCGAACGGGAAAGCTCGTCCGCTACTGAGAAGGGCCGGCCTGGCTGCTGGCGTCGCCATGCTGATGCCGGCCTACGCCGGGCCCGCCGACGCCGCTCCGAAGCCAGGCGGGAACGTGCAGAAGGCGATGGAAGATCTGGCCAGGGCCCCCGGCGTCGTAGGGGCCGTCGGCGGAGCCTACGTCGACGGGAAGTCCATCGGACTGGGCAGCGCGGGCTCCCGGTTGCTGGGCGGCCGGGGCGGGAGGATACCCGCGGACGCCCGCTTCCGGATCGGGTCGCAGACCAAGCAGATGGTGGCCACCGTGGCGCTGCGGCTGGTCGCGGAGGGCCGGTTCGGCGTGGACGACAAGCTCGGCGACCTGCTGCCCGTGGTCGTGGAGAAGGACCTGGTGGAGCGGGCCGACGAGATCACGGTGCGGCAGCTGCTCCGGCACACCTCCGGCATTCCCGACTGGTACGCCGCCAAGCCGAACCCGGACGGCAGCGAGGGGGAGGACCCCTCGTTCGACGTGTTCGACTTCACGACCCACTACCGGCCGCTCGATCTGGTGGCGTGGAGCCGCGGCAGACCCCGGACGGGGGAGCCGGGCGAGAAGTGGTCCTACTCCAACACCAACTACACCCTCCTCGGCATGATCATCGAAAGGTCGACCGGCCGCGACCTGGCGGCCGAGTTGCACCGGCGCCTGTTCGCCCCGCTCGGGATGGCCAGGACCTACCTCCCCCTCAAGCCCCCGGAGGGCATCAAGGGCCCGCACGGCCACGGCTACTACCCCGACGCCGACGGCAGGCCGCGCGACGTGGACCGGTTCAACGCCAGCATCGCCGGGGCCGCCGGGGGAGTGGTCTCCACCGCGCACGACGTGAGCGCCTTCGAGCGGGCGTTCACCCAAGGCAAGCTGCTGCCGCCGGAACTCCAGCGAGTCCTGACCGACCGGCTGCCCGGTGCCGCGCGGCCCTCGGGCAGGACCCGCGCCCTCTGCGGGGACGACCTCTACATCATGGGCGGGACCGGCCCCGGCTTCCTGGCCATGACCTTCTACTCCGAAGACGGCCGCCGCCAGCTCTCGATGTCGGCCACCCTGAGCGGCAAGGACACCGCCGGGGCGGGCCAAGCCATGGGCAAGGCCATGGAGACCGTCTTCTGCCCGTCCTCGTAGCGGCGGCTCCGGCCCTCCCCATCCGGGAGCCTGAGGGCGACGGCCACCTGCTGCGACCTTGTGCTCCCGGCAGGTGGCCGTCGCGGGGACTCGGTCGTTTCGCCGGGTCCTTCACCCGCGGTGCGCCGTCCGTACTGCGCGGGGTGCCCATTTGGCCAGCTCGATGATGCCGTAGGTCAGCACGGCCACGGCCGCGATGCGCACCCACGCGCCCGCGTCGAGCGGTGCGGAGCGGAACAGGTCGTTCATGGGGGGCGCGTAGGTGTAGAGCGCTTGGACGGCGATCAGCGCGAGGGCGCCGGCGCCGACCCAGGGGTTGCGGCGCACGCCGTGCCACAGCAGCGGCCGGGTGAGCGACAGGCAGTTGAACAGGTAGGCCAGCAGCGTGATGGCGAAGATGTTCACCACGACGGTGCGGGCCTCGGCCAGCGAGGCGCCGTGGCGCAGCTCCCAGTGGAACAGGCCGAACGCGCCGGCGAGCAGGATCGCCGAGACCAACAGGACGCGGGCGGTCAGCGGCCTGGTCAGCAGCGGCAGCGCCGGGTCGCGGGGCGGGCGCGCCATGATGTCGTCGTCGCGGGGCTCGACGGCGAAGGGCAGGCCGAGGATCAGCACGGCGGTCATGTTCAGCCACAGCACCTGGACCGGCAGGATCGGCAGCTCGCCGCCGCCCAGGATCGCCGCCGTCAGCACCAGACCCAGGCCGATGTTGGCGGGCAGGGCCCAGACGATGAACTTGACCAGGTTGTCGAAGACGCCGCGGCCCTCCTCGACGGCGGCCCTGATGGAGGCGAAGTCGTCGTCGGTGAGGACCATGTCGGCCGACTCCTTGGCGACCTCGGTGCCGCCGCGGCCCATCGCGATGCCGATGTCGGCCTGCTTGAGGGCGGGGGCGTCGTTGACGCCGTCCCCGGTCATGGCGATGACGTGCGAGCGGCTCTGCAGCGCGCGGACCAGCCGCAGCTTCTGCTCGGGGGACACGCGGGCGAACACGGCGGTGCCCTCGGCGGCGTCGGGCAGCCGGTCGTCGGGGCAGGCGGCCAGTTCGGGCCCGGTCATCACGGCCCCCTCCAGCCCGATCCGCTCGCCGATGGCGCGCGCGGTGGCGGCGTGGTCCCCGGTGATCATCTTGACCTGGATGCCGGCGGTCCGGCAGGCGCGGACGGCCTCGGCGGCCTGCTCGCGGGGCGGGTCGTGCATGGCCTGGAGCCCGAGCAGGGTCAGGCGGGGGAGCCCGTCGAGCCGGGTGGTGCCGGGGTCGAGTTCGGCGCGGGCGAAGGCGAGCACGCGCAGGGCGCGCCGGCCGTAGTCCTCGGCCAGTTCGCCGATCCGCCTCGGGTCCAGGGGCTGCGGCCGACCATCGGCGTCGAGCCGGGTGTCGCACAGCGCCAGGACCCGTTCCACCGAACCTTTCACGTAGACGGTGCCGTCGGCGTGCAGGGTGGCCATGTACTGGCGTTCGGAGCTGAAGGGGATGGTGGCGACGCGTTCGGGGACGTCGCTGACACCGCCCTTGGAGGCGCTGGCGACCAAGGCGCCCTCGGTGGGGTCGCCGACCAGGCCCCAGTCCGGATTTCCTTCGGTGAGGCGGGCGTCGTTGCACGCCAGGCCGGACAGCAGGCACGCGTGCAGCGCCGGATGGGCGGACGGATCGATCGGGTCGCCGTCCAAGCGCAGGTCGCCGTGCGGAGCGTAGCCGGTGCCGGTTACCTGGTACTCGCGGTCGCCCGCGGTGACGGACGTGACCGTCATCTGGTTCTGGGTCAGCGTGCCGGTCTTGTCGGTGCAGATCACGGTGGTGCTGCCGAGGGTCTCCACGGCGGGCAGGCGGCGGACGATCGCGTTGCGCCGCACCATGCGGGCCACGCCGAACGCCAGGGTGATGGTGACCACCGCGGGAAGTCCCTCGGGGATGGCGCCGACCGCCAGTGCCACGGCGGCCGTCAGCATCTCCGCCACCGGCTGCCCGCGCAGCACCCCGACGGCGAACGTCACCGCCGCCAGGCCCAGGATGGCGACGGTCACCACCTTGCTGAAGTGGGCGATCTTGCGGGTGAGCGGCGTCCGCACGGAGGTCGCCTGGTCGACCAGCCGGTGGACCAGGCCGATCTCGGTGTCCGCGCCGGTGGCGGTGACCAGGCCCGCGCCCTGGCCGTAGGTGGCGAAGGTGCCGGAGTAGGCCATGTTGCGGCGGTCGGCCAGCGCCGCCTCCCCGAGCGTTTCGGCGTCCTTGGCCACCGGCGCCGACTCCCCGGTGAGCGCGGACTCGTCGACCTTCAGTTCGGCCGTCCGGACCAGGCGCAGGTCGGCGGGCACCTTGTCGCCCGCCTCCAGCAGCACCAGGTCGCCGGGCACCAGCTCGTCCGACACGATCCGCCGGGGCGACCCGTCGCGGACGACGGTGGTGGGCGTGCGCGTCATGGCAGCCAGCGCGGCCAGGGCCCGCTCAGCGCGCGCCTCCTGCACGAACCCCACGAGCGCGTTGACGAGCACCACGCCGAGGATCACCGCCGCGTCCACGTACTCCCCGAGGGCCGCGGTGATGGCCGCGGAGACCAGCAGCACGTAGATCAGAGGGCTGTGGAACTGCAGGAGGAACCGCAGGAACGGACCCCGCCTGCGGGCCGCGGCGAGGACGTTCGGGCCGTACCGGGCCTGACGGGCTCCCACTTCCCCGGAGGCCAGCCCATGCTCGGCGTCGGTGCCCAGGTCGTGAGCGACCTGCGCGGAGGAAGCCTGATGGGGGAGGCGGGCGGTGATCGTGGTGTTCACCGTTCCAGCCTGTTCCGCCGGCGAACGGGCTTTTAGGGCCGAACGTCCCTGCCGCCGTGATCCAAAGACCCCGGGGCGGACCGGACGGCGCGTCTCAGCGGCGGGGCCTTTCAGGCGTTATGCCCCGATGTGTTCTAGATCTTCGGCGGCGGTGCGCCTGACCGGGCCCGCAATGGGTATCCGTGGCGGTGAAGCCGATCATGGAGGTGGGGCAAGGTGGGCGAGCAAGGCGATGCCGGGCGCGGGACGGGCCGGCGACCGCTGCCGGGAGTGGAGGAGGTCCCGGTCGAGAGCATGTCGCCGGAGACCTGGCGGCGGCGCGTCGTGGTGGGCGTGGACGGTTCGTTCGGCGCCGAGCACGCCCTGCGCTGGGCCGCGAAGCAGGCCAGGCAGGCCGAGGCGGCGCTGGACGTGGTCTCGGTCTGGGAGGACCTGTCGCCCGGGGCGGGACCGAGCCTGCACGATGATCCGCTCCGGGTCGCCGCCGAGAGGCTGGACCGCGCGCTGGAGACCCTGGTCCGCGACCGCGACCTGCCGGTACGGATCATCACCGCGCCCTTGCACGGCCCGCCGGCGCAGCGGCTGGTGGAGCGTGCGAAGGACGCGTTGCTGCTGGTCCTGGGGACGACCGGCATCAGCTCTCCGGAGATTCCGGGCGGCGTCGGGCTCTACTGCGTCCGGCACAGCACCACGCCGGTGGTGTTCGTCCCGCCTCCGGCGGCATAGACCGCGACGCGGCGCGGCTCAAGGTCCCGTCGGCCGACGGTCAGACCGGGGTGACGGTGATGTCGCCGTTGCCGGTGGTCAGGTCGAGGAGGTGCGCGGCCGACGGGTCGTTGGGGACGGTGATGTCCTTGTCGCCGCTGCCGGTGCGCGTGGAGATCTTGTAGCGGCCCGCCGGGGAAGTCACGGTGATATCGCCGTTGGAGGTCTTCGCCCGGACGCTCTGCGCCGTCGCCGGCGCGAGCTTGATCTCGCCGTTGGACGTCTGCACGTCGATGCCGGTGCCCTTCAGTCCGGCGGCCTCGATCCGGCCGTTGGAGGTGCGGGCCTTGACCGTTCCGGCGACGCCGTCCAGGCGGATGGAACCGGAGTTGGTCGTCACCTCGACGGGCCCCACCCGCGTCAGGCTGATGGAGCCGCTGGAGGTGCCGCCGCTCACCGGAACGCCGGCCGGGAGCTGGACGGTGTAGTCGACCGAGCAGCCGGACCCGCAGCCGGAGAGGGTGAGGACGCCGTCCCGCACGCGGTGCGTCGGGCCGTCCGGCCGGTCGTCCCGGTACCTGAGCGTCCGCCGCAGGGACGCCTCGGCCGCGCCGCCGCGCACGGTCACCCGGCCGGAGCCGATGCCGTCCAGCCGCACGGCGGTGATCTTCTGGCGCAGGTCGGCGCCGTCCTCGAAGGTCGACTTCGGCGTCACCTCGCAGGCGCTGAGCATGGCGACGCCGACCGCGGCCGCGGCGAGGGCGCAGAGTTGACGGTGCACGGGGGTCCTCCCTCGATCAATGATCACTTGGATCGTAGAAGGAGGCCGCACGGCCAGACGCCCCGCCGCAGAGCCAAGTCCGCGCTGGTCCTCAGGGTGCACGAGCGGTGAGCCGCAGGGGCTGACGCCCCGCTGGGGAGCCAGGACGGCACTGGCTCTCAGGGTGCATCAGCGATGAGCCGCCGCTTCCGACTCGGCGCACACGGCCGCCGGCACCGACCGCACCCTCCTCGCCCGCTTCGCGGCGGCGCTCTACCGACATGCAGGGTTCGCCCTGGGCTCACCTTCCGCACGCCTGATCGCCGATCACGGCCGGAACCGTGCCCGCATGAACAGATGGCGTCAACTCCTCGTCACGGCGGCCGCGGGCGCGGCCGTCCTGGCGCCGGCGATCCCCGCGCACGCCGACCACCGGCGCTCCTTCGACCTCCAGGCCCACCGCGGCGGTCTCGGGCTGGTGGCGGAGAGCACCCTGCCCGCGTTCGCCAACGCCCTGGAACTGGGCGTCGGTACGCTGGAGCTGGACGTGCAGATCACCGAGGACCGTCGGGCGGTCGTCACCCACGACCGCCGGATCAACCCCCGCAAGTGCAAGGACACGGCCCCGGCGACCCCGGGCGACCCGGAGTTCCCCTACGTCGGCAAGTACATCAACACCCTGAGCCTGAAGCAGATCCGCACCATGGACTGCGGCTCGCAGACGCTGTCGGAGTTCCCCGGCCAGCGCGCGGCGCCGGGGGCGAAGATGCCGCTCCTGGCCGAGGTCTTCGCCCTGGTCCACCGCTACCGCGCCTACGGGGTGAAGCTGAACGTCGAGACCAAGGTCGAAGCCGGGGCGCCCCACGAGACGGCCCCGCGCGAACAGTTCGTCCAGATCACCGCCGCGGAGGTCCGCCGCGCCCGCCTCCTGCGCCAGGTGACGATCCAGAGCTTCGACTGGGGCGCCCTGATGCGCATGCGCCGCGTGGAGCCCCGCCTCCCGCTGGTCGCCCTGACCAACTACGACTTCCTGCAGACCGGCCAGCCGGGCAGGTCCCCGTGGCTGGGCGGCCTGGACATCGACGACTTCGGCGGCGACCCCCTCAGGGCCGTCAGGAGCTTCGGCGCCTCCGCGTTCTCCCCGGTCCACGGCTTCCCTCAGAACGGCAAGGTCACCGACCCGGACTACCGCCCGTACGTGACCCGGGACATGGTGCGAAAGGCCCACCGCCTGGGCCTGAAGGTCATCCCCTGGACCGTGGACGACGCGCCGACGATGCAGAAGCTGATCGACGACGGCGTGGACGGCATCATCACCGACTACCCCGACCGTCTCCGCGACGTCATGCGGGCCAACCACCTGAAGCTCCCGCGCGCCTATCGCCGGTGACCCGGTCCGACTACCTCTTCTCCACCTACGACATCCCAGGTGACCGGGCCGCCGCGAGGATAGAGCAACGTACTGCTCGCCGACTGCGGCGAGGCGGCACGAGTATCCGGATCACCTCGCACTCGGTCTCATCGCCGTCGTCTTGAAGCAGAACGCCGAAAACGTCCCTTCTCCGGCCGTGAAGCCGGAGAAGGGACGCAGACGGGCAGGGCTATGGAGCTACCCGGTGACCTGTCGAGGCAGCGGATGGTAGCGACCAGGACGTGCCCCCGGGGACTGGCCGATCTGTCTGAGTGCCAGCGTGTTTCGGAAGGCATCGCCGCCCAACGGTCCCGCGAGTCGAGCACGCCGGAGCGGCGGTAGTCCTCGCGTGAGACAAGCCGTATGTCCTCGTCGTGCCCGATGACCTCCAGCAGTACCTCTACCGCGCCTGCCGACGCCGCCGCATGCCGAGGCGGTTCGGAACACCGGCAGCGGGCTCTTTGCCGGTCGACCCCTGCCGAGCCCGTCCACGAGCCCCTCTGCTCTGATATCGATCGTCCTTTTCGTGCCGCGTTCGGGGTACCGCGCGACCGCGTGCGGCGGAGCGATGAACTTGCAGCTCAGTCACGAGCTGCACCAATTTCTGAGCTGCGGTCTTGACCTGGCCCCGCGGGGCCAGGTTTACGGTCGGTCACGGGCGAGGGAGGGAACATGCGGGCCAATGAGGCGGCCAGGGCCGCGGGCGTCACCAGGAAGGCCCTGCGGTACTACGAGGAGGTCGGGCTGCTCAGGCCCGGCCGTCTGGACAACGGCTACCGGGAGTACTCACCGGCCGACGTCCGGCTGGCGGCCGAGATCCGCAGCCTGACGGCGATCGGGCTCACCCCGAAGGAGACCAGGCCCTTCCTGGACTGCCTGCGCGGTGGGCACGGCAGCGGTGACGACTGCCCGGAGGCGCTGGCTGCCTACCAGCAGAAGATTCGCGCACTCGACAGCCTGATCACCCGTCTTGCCCACACCCGCCACCAGCTGGCCGAGCAGCTGCGCGCCGCGGCCGGCCGACCCATGAGCGACGACCAGGAGGATGCCATGCCGACCCCGGACTCCACGCTGCCCGCAGCCGACCCCCTGCCGGACGACCTGCCGGCCCCGACCGACGACGGAGCCGCCGACCACCTGCCCGGCCGGCAGTTGCCACCGCTGACCTTCCTCGCGACCGACGGCTCGCAGGTGCGCCTGGACGCGGTCAGCGCCGGGCGGTGGATCCTGTTCGTCTACCCGCTCACCGGCGACCCGGCGGCCGACATCCCCCAGGGATGGAACGAGATCCCCGGCGCGCGCGGGTGCAGCCAGGAGGCGTGCAGTTTCCGCGACAACCTTGCCGAGCTGAGCGAATGCGGCGTCGACCAGGTGATCGCGCTGTCGTCCGACCGCGCGGAGTATCAGCAGGCGCTCATGCGGCGGCTGCACCTGCCCTACCCGCTGCTGTCGGATCCCGACCACTACCTGAGCCGGACCCTGGACCTGCCGACGTTCGAGGCCGACGGCACGACCCTCTACAAGAGGATCACCCTGGTCATGCGGGGCGCGACGATCGAGCACGCCTTCTACCCGATCTTCCCGCCGGACGTCCACGCCCAGCAGGTCGTGGAATGGCTGCGCGAGCGGTCATGAGCGGGCCGCGGCCCCTGCTGTGCGGCGGCCGGTGGACGGTCGGCGGCCGCACCGCGCCCGTGCTCGACCCCGACACCGGTGACGTCGTCGCCGAAGTGGCGATGGCCGGGCCGGACGAGGTCGAACGGGCGCTCGACGCCGCCGCGGCCGCCGTGCACGGCGACTGGCCGGCCGACGCGCGCGCCGCGGCGCTGGACTCCGCGGCCACGTCGGTGGCGGAGTCCGCGGAGCGCTTCGCCGCGATGATCGCCGCTGAGGGGATCAAGACCATTCGGGAGGCGCGGCGGGAGGTCGCGCGGACGGTCGGCACGCTGCGGCTCAGCGCCGCCGCGGCCGGCGACACCGCGGCGAGCGACCCGGGTGTCGGGTGGCGCGGGTTCGTGCGCCGCGATCCGGTGGGAGTCGTCGTGGCGGTCACGCCCTACAACGACCCGCTCAACCTGGTCGCGCACAAAGCCGGACCCGCGCTGGCCGCGGGCAACCCGGTCATCGTCAAGCCCGATCCCCGAACACCGCTGTCGGCGTTGCTGCTGGCCGCCACGCTGCTGGACGCGGGCGTCCCGCGAGAGCGACTCAGTGTCCTGCCCGCCGACGGCGCAGTCGCCGAGCTGCTGGTCAGCGATCGCCGCGTCCGATTGGTCAGCTTCACCGGCGGACGCGCCACCGGCGCGCTCGTGCGCCGTGCGGCCGACGGCAAGCGCCTGGTCACGGAACTGGGCGGCATCTGTCCCACGCTGGTGCTGGCGGGCGCCGACCTCGACCGGGCGGTCCCGGCTCTGGTGGACGGCGCGTTCGCCGCGGCCGGGCAGAACTGCCTGCACGTCCAGCGGATCCTCGTCCACGATTCGCTGTACGAGCAGGCCAGGGCGATGCTCACGGACGCGGTACGGCAGGTGCGTCCCGGCCGGAAGGCCGACCCCGCCGCGGACATGGGGCCGATGATCGATCCGGCGGCCCGGGCGCGGATCGAGCGCATCATCGACGAGGCGCGCTCGGCCGGGGCCCGGATCCTCACCGGCGGCGCGTCCGACGGCCCCCGCTTCCTGCCGACCCTGGTGGAAGGTCTGCCGCGCGGGACCACGCTCGCCGAACAGGAGGTCTTCGGTCCGGTCACCGTGCTGGAACGCTTCCAGACCACCGGGGAGGCCGTCGCGCTGGCCAACCAGGGCGACGGCGGCCTTCAGGCGGGCGTCTTCGCCGCCGACCCCCGGCTCGCCATGGCGCTCGTCCGCCAACTCGATGTCGGAACGGTCGTGCTGGGCGGGACCAGTGACAACCGCTCCGACGCGATGCCGTTCGGAGGGACCGGCGCCGCCGGCGTCGGGCGCGAGGGCGTACCGTACGCCGTCGACGCCATGACCGAGCCCAAGACCGTCCTGCTCACAGATCCGGCATGGGAACCAGCGCCGATGCCTTGGACCGCCGACACATCCGCCACCGGGTACGGCGAAAACCGCCGGTTCGTTCACCCGGAAGGATCGCCATCGCAGATTTGAGCCGGACCGCAACCACGCGAGGCGGATCTTGCTCGGGGACAGGTGCAGGTCGGTCCACGAGAAGACTAGGAACGGTCAGTCGCGCAGTTCGAAGGACCAGTGGAGGCTCAGCCTGTTCTGAGTCGTCGGAGCCGCGGACCAGACCAGGATCCACAGCTGCGACTTCGGGGTCCAGGGATCTGAGGCGAGGGTGAGTGAAGCCACGTGATCCGAGACTCGTTCCGCGCAGGTCACGGTGAACTGGCCGACTCGGCGTTCGGTGAACTTCGCCGGATCGCAGTACGTGCCGGCCGGGAGCTTGCCAAGGGTCTCGACATAGGCGTCGAGGTGCGGTTTCGACATCTTGAACCGCACCTTCATGGGCAGTTCGCCGATCACCGCGGCCAGGCCGCTGATCAGCAGTGCCGAGCAGAGAAGCGCCCGCAGCGAGGTCGTCCGGGGCTTGCGCAGATGCCGGTAGGCCAAACCGGTCCTGACCAGGCAGACCACGAGCAGGATCACGGAACCGAAGGCCAGCAGGTAGATGTCCGGTCGCAGGTGACCGCCCAGGTTCCAGTAGGCGAAGACCTCGACTGCGCACACCGCCACCGACAACGCGATCAGGATCGGGCCGGGAGGCTTGCGCTGCGACAACAGCCAGTCACTCCGTCGTACGGGCATGAGCGCCAACCCTCAGAGAGACAAGCACGTTTTCTTGAATCCTGAGTGCGACACGGTAGCACCGCCCCTCGGGGGCGAATCTCATCCCGGCATCAACGGCCCAGTGCCCAGGTCGGTGCCACCAGGGGAAGGCGGTCTGTCGCCGCAGCACCGGGAAGCCGCACCGGGCACGGCATCGGGCCCGGCCGGAACCCGCGCGAGCTCACCATGCCGGACCCGCTGAGGGACCCGTAGGCGCGGTCGCACGGTGCCGGCGCCTTGCACACGACCCAGCTCCAGCCCGTGCGGAATGACGAGACGGCGTCCCCCGGGATTCCCGAGAATCTCACGGCCGTCGAAAAGGCGTGGGGCAACAGCATGGTCGTGATCGTCTTCGGCCGAATTCACACCGGCGACATCGACTGAACTTGATCTCTGCGATCCGTGCCATGTCCACAAAAAGGCGCCCTTTC
Organism: Spirillospora sp. NPDC050679; assembly: GCA_044456955.1. Lineage (GTDB taxonomy): Bacteria > Actinomycetota > Actinomycetes > Streptosporangiales > Streptosporangiaceae > Spirillospora. The sequence continues at coordinate 107,713 of JBITGK010000015.1, forward strand.
GCGATCATGTTCTTCCCAAGCAATGATCTTGGAGTTACGTTCACGATCGCAGCGCGTCACCGGGCGCGCTGCTCCACGATCCGCCGGGAGGCCCCATGCAGAAGGTGGAACAGGCGAAGCAGGCCGTGCAGCCCAAGAAGATCAAGCTGGAGATCAAGCGTCTGGAGAAGGTCGAGACGACCGGTCTCCGCGAAGGCGGCTGATCTTCCCTGAGCGGTCGGCCGGCCAGGTCTCGGCCTGGCCGGCCTTTCCCTGTCGACGACCGGAAGGCTCGCATGCGGCTCCCTCGAATCAAGCGCGTCCACCAGCCCCTGGCCCTGCCCGGCGACCGCATTCTGATCGGCCTGATGCAGCAGGGCGTCGCGGCCGAGATCCAGGACGACCGGGACGGCGGGATCGCCCGGCTGCTCACCCTCATGGACGGCAGCCGCACCGTAGACCAGGTGTGCGCCGCCTTCGCCGAGACCCACCCGGGCGTCGACGAGGACAGCGCCCGCGCGGTGATCCAGGATCTGATCTCGGGCGGCTTCGTCGAGGACGCGGGCGCGCCCCTGCCCGGCAACCTGGACGAGCGGGAGGCCGCCCGCTACGAACCCGCCCGCAACTTCTTCGCGTGGATCGACACGGCGCCGCGCAGCTCGCCGTACGAGATCCAATCGAAGATCAAGGACACGAAGGTCGCCCTGCTCGGGCTCGGCGGCACCGGTTCGGCGGTGGCGGCCGGGCTGGTGGCCAGCGGGATCGGGGCGCTGCACGTCGCCGACTTCGACGTGGTGGAGGAGTCCAACCTCACCCGGCAGCTCCTCTACACCGAGCGCGACGTCGGCCTGCCCAAGGTCGACGGCGCCGTGGCGCGGCTCCGCGCCATGAACAGCCTGGTGCAGGTGACCGGCGGCGCCCTCAAGGCGGGCGGACCCGACGAGATCGCCGCGCTGATGGAGGACTGCGAGGTGTTCGTCCTGTGCGCGGACGAGCCGCACCCCGACATCATGTTCTGGACGAACGAAGCGGCGCTGCGGACCGGCACCCCCTGGTTCGTCAGCTTCTACACCGGGCCGATGGCCGTGGTGGGCGGGCTGGTACCGCGCGAGACCGGATGCTGGGCCTGCCTGCGCCGCCAGGAGGACCAGCGCGAGTTCAAAGCGCACGGGCGTTCCCTCACCGACGAGCGCCCCAACGCCGTGATCGCGGCCAGCGCCAACGTCAGCGGGCACCTGTGCGCCCTGGAGGTGCTCTACCACCTGGCGGGCCTGCCCGCCCAGGCGCGCGGCCGGGTCTTCCACTGGAACTACGCGATGTGGGACCACTCGTACTTCATTGAGATCCCGCACGACCGCGACTGCCCGGCCTGCGGAACGCCGTGACCGCCGTCGAGTTCCACTCGCTGGTGGTCCGCCCGGACGACGACGACCCGGAGGCGGTCGTCGTCGGGCGGCTGCGGATCGGGGAGTTCGTGGAGCTTCCCGCGGTGTACGGGGACGCGATCACGCTGATGCGCCAGGGCCTTACGGTCGGCGCGGCCGAGGAGCGCATCGCCGCCGAGCACCAGGTCGAGGTCGACCTCACCGAACTCGTGGAAGCCCTCGGCGAGCTGGGGTTCGTGCGGTCCATCGACGGAGCCTCGCTCCCGGACCCGGCCGAGCAGGCCCCGCCCAGCCATCTCGCCCGGCTCACCCAGCGGAACACGGCGTGGCTGTTCGGCCTCCCGGCCAAGCTGCTCTGGTCGGCCACGATCGCCGCGGCGCTGGTCACGCTCGTCCTGCGGCCCGCCCTGCTGCCGAGCTACTCCGACTTCTTCTGGAGCGACTACATCGGCCTCACCGTCCTGGTCAACACGGTGATGATGTCGATGTCGATCAGCGTGCACGAACTGATGCACCTGATGGCGGCCCGCTCGCTGGGCGCGCCGGGGCGCATCGGCTTCGGCACCCGGCTGCACAACCTGGTGGTGCAGACCGACGTCACCGGCGTGTGGGCGGTGCCGCGCCGGTCCCGGTACCGCGTGTACCTCGCGGGACTCGCCTGGGACGCGTTCCTGATGGCGACGCTGGTCCTGCTGGTCGCCCACGCCGGCCTGCCGGGCCCGGCGAAGGCCATCTGCCAGGCGCTGGTCGTCACCGTCGTGATGACGATCCCGTTCCAGCTTCAGGTCTACATGCGCACCGACCTGTACTTCGTGCTGCGCGAACTGCTGCGCGCCCGCAACCTGTTCGACGACGGACTGGCCTACGCCAAGTACCTGCGTGCCACGTTCGTCGCCAAAGCGCGCCGACGCCCGAGCACCGCCGCGGACCCGACGACCGGGTTTGCGCCCCGCCAACGCCTGGCGACCCGCGTCTACTCGGTCTTCCTGGTGCTCGGCGCCACCGTCACTCTCACCGCGTTCGCGCTGTTCGGCGCGCCCATCGTGATCGTGACCCTCGTCCGCGCGGTCACGGGCATCGCCGACGGCCTCACCGGCGGGTCCTCGCTCCAGGCTCTGGACTCGGCGCTGCTGATCCTCATCGAGGGCGGCATCCAGACACTCTTCGTGGTCACCTTCGTCCGCACCCACCGCCACTGGTTCCGCGGCCGCAAGGCGAAGGGTTCTACGCCGTACTCGAACGCAGTGCGCCACAACTGAACCGGCCGGCCAACCGGCGGCGGCGCACACCGGAAGGACATGCTGCGCGTAGCCGGATCCCCGCCACCGGTCAGGTCCAGCACCTACGACCTGATCCGGATGCTGTCATGCGAGGTACGCTCCACCGGCCTGGATAGCGCGTTTGCCTTCGTGCCCATCGACTTCTGGACCGCTACGCGTTCGCCCCGCGCCGACCTCGACCCCGGGTTCCGCCTCTCCAGGACCTCACCCTCGAACAACCTGGTCTCGACACCGGCGCCGAGTCTCCAGCCCCTGGTATCGGCCGATGGCGGACGCGGGGGAGGGCGGCGCAGGCGGCGTCAGGGTTCTGCGGGCGGGCGGGGCGGGGCGGCGGCGAGTTGGTCGTTCATGGCGCCGCGCAGGTCGGTGATGAAGGTCTGGAACTGTTCCAGGAGGCCGGGCGGGTAGGCGGACATGACGGTGTCGACGCGCTCTGCGAGGGGGCCGAAGAACTCGTCGGCGAGGTGCTGGACGCGTTGGCTGCTGTGCAGGGTGACGATCCGCCGGTCGGTGTGCTCGCGGGTGCGGACGACGTGCCCGGCCTGCTCCAGGCGGTTCAGCAGGGCGGTCGTGGCGCCCGAGGACAGGGAGATGCGCTCGCTGAGCCGGGCCGGGGACAGCGGCACGCCGCGCTCCTCGGCGCCGAGGATCTCGATGAGGGCCTCGGCGTCGGTGGAGTGCAGGCCCAGCCAGGCCGCGAACCTGCGGCTGAACTCCCGGTAGTTGGCCCCGTAGCCGCGCAGGCCCTCCAGCAACCGCTCGTACTGCGGCTGAAGCGGCTCACTCATGCGGTCCCCGTTCCTCCCGTCGTGGTCGTTTGACAACCTACCGCCACCGAATTACCTTCACCATGAAGTTATTCCATCATGGAGGTAATCATGGGCGAGGCGTCGACCGTCCGCCGCTGGCTCGGCTTGATCGCCATCGCCCTCGGCGTGGCGCTGATCGTGGTGGACACCACGATCGTGAACGTGATCATCCCCTCGGTCATCGAGGACCTGGACGCCGGTTCCACGCAGGCGCAGTGGATCCAGGAGTCCTACGCCATCGTGTTCGCGGCGCTGCTGCTGGTCGTCGGGCGGGTCGCCGACATGGTCGGGGCCCGGCGCGTCTTCGTCGCCGGCGTCGTGGTCTTCGGCGCGACCAGCGTCCTAGCCGGGCTGGCCCCGGACGGCGGCTTGCTGATCGTGGCCCGCTTCCTGCAGGGCGCGGGCGCGGCGATGCTGCTGCCCACGTCGCTGTCGCTGCTGAACGCCAACTTCACCGGCAAGGCGCGCGGTCAGGCGTTCGCGGTCTGGGGGTCGACCATCGGCGCCGCCGCGGCACTCGGGCCGCTGCTGGGCGGCTGGCTCGCCGAACACGCCTCCTGGCGGTGGGCGTTCGGCATCAACGTGCCGCTCGCGGTCGTCATCGTCTTCGGCGTCCTGGCCTGGATCGCGCCCTCGCCCCGCCCCGGCGGACGCCTCGACGCCACCGGCGCGACCCTGTCGGTGCTCGGCCTCGGGCTGCTGGCCTTCGGACTGGTCGAGGGACGCACCTACGGCTGGATCCGGACCGTCCACCCGCTGGAGCTCGGCGGGTTCACCTGGGACGGCGGGCTCTCGCCCGTCCTGGCCGCCCTGATCGGCTCGGCCGTCGCGCTGGGCGCGTTCGTGTGGCGGCAGGCGGCCCTGCGCCGCGGGGCCGACCCGGGCAAGGCGCTCATGGATCTCGGGCTGCTCTCCAAGGCGTCCTTCCGCAACGGCAACATCGCCACGCTCATCATCGGGCTCGGCGAATTCGGGATCGTGGCCGTCCTGCCGCTGTGGCTGCAGTTCACCCTCGGCTACAGCGCCCTGCAATCGGGTCTGGCGCTGCTCCCGGTCGCCATCGGCAGCTTCGTCGCCAGCGGCGCCAGCTTCGGCATGGCCGGCAGGATCTCGGCGCTGGCGATGCTCCGCCTCGGCCTCGCCCTGGAGGTCGCCGGGCTGGGCGCGCTCGCCCTGTTCGCCTCCACCGGCAGTCCGTGGTGGTCGATCGCGCTGATCCTGTGCGTGTACGGCGCGGGCGTCGGGTTCGCGACCGCCCAGGTCACCAACGTGGTCCTGGACGCCGTCCCTGAGAGCAGCGCCGGGCAGGCATCCGGCATCCAGAGCACGTTCCGCCAGCTCGGCTCCGCCCTGGGTATCGCGGTCCTGACCACGGTGTTCTTCACCACCCTCAGCTCCCAGGTGCACGACGGCCTCAAGGACACCGGCGTGGCCACGGCCCAGGCCGACCAGTACAGCCGCGCCATCACCGACAGCGCGGGCGCCGCCATCGAGGGACTCGCCGCCCAACCTGGAACGCGGGCGATCGCCGAAGCAGGCCGCACCGCCATGACCGACGGCATCACCCTGGGCGGCTACCTCGCCGCGGGCTTCGTCCTGCTCGGCCTGATCGCCACCGTCCTGATCCCCAAGACCGAACCGGACGACGACCTGCCCGCGCCCAAGGCCCAAGCCGCCCACGTCTGACCAGGGCGCGACCGGCCCGCGCCGGTTCCCCGGTCTCGCCGCCTGAGCCGGCGAGACCGGGGAACCGGCGTATCCACTGCGAACACGACCTCTCCGAGCCCTCACCGACTTATCGGGACGAGGCGGTTCCCAACACCCCTGCGACGCGGCCTGCGGTGGCCTCAAAAATCGGACACCGACGCTCCGTCACGGGTCGCGCGTTGAAGATGGCCGGGGCGTCAGTCGGTCGGGGCGACGATGACGGTCTTGCCGGGCAGCGTGCCCGCGAGGGCCTGGGCGTGCACCGCCGGCAGTTCGTCCAGCGGGACCCGCTGGGCAACGTCGACGCGCAGCTCGCCTGAGTCGATCAACGCGGCCAGCCCGCCCAATTGGGCGGCGTCGCTGCGGACGAACAGGTCGATGCCGCGCACGCCGTGCTGCTCGTCGCTGGGCGCGGGCATCCACACCGTGGCGTTCACCAGCACTCCGCCGGGCCGGATCACGGTGACCAGCGCGGCCAACCGCGCCGGGTCGATCGGGGCGAGGTTGAGCACGACGTCGACCGGCCCGCCCACCTCCGCGGTCACCTCGGCGGTGGTGTGGTCGACGACCTCATCGGCGCCCATGGCCTTGACCTGCTCGACGCTGCGGGGGCCGGCCGTGGCGATCACGTACGCCCCGGCGTTCTTGGCCAGCTGGACCGCGAACCCCCCGACACCGCCGCTCGCACCGTTGATCAGCACGCGCTGCCCGGCCGCCAGCTCGGCGTGGTCGAACAGCGCCTGCCACGCGGTCAGACCCACGGTCGGCAGCGCCGCGGCGTCGACCAAGGGGATGCTCGCGGGAGCCGGCGCGAGGATCTCGGCCGGAGCGGCGACGTACTCCGCGGCCGCGCCGTCGTCCCCCATCGGCAGGAACCCGACGACCCGGTCGCCGATCTCGAAACCGCTCACTCCTTCGCCCAGCGCCGCGACCGTGCCGGACACGTCGATCCCCGGCGTGTGCGGCAGCGTCACCGGGATCGGTCCCTGCATGAAACCCGCGCGGATGTTGCCGTCGACCCCGTTGAACGACGTCGCGGCGACCCGGACCAGCACCTGCCCGGCGCCGGGGACGGGCTGCTCGACGTCCTCGTAGCGCAGGACGCTCGGATCGCCGTACTCGTGGAAACGCACTGCCTTCATCGCAAGCCCACATCTCTTCCGGTAAGTGCTTCGATTTCGAAGCACACTGGAACCATAGACAAGCTTTGAATTCGAAGCAACTGGTGTGCGGTGTGAGCCGGCCCACAGTCGACGGGATCTGGCCGCGCGCAGCGGCCAAGAGGCCGATCTCCTGGTCGTTCGGGGAGTGGGGGACGGCTGCAACGACCAGTGGAAACTGGTGCTCCGTGGGATCTGGCAGAACCTGGCGGCGCAGCTCCGGTTCGCCCGCTCCGGCATGCCTGTGGTGCCCGATGACGCCCACTTTGACAAGGCGGCGGTCGCGCGCCGCCGAGTCGATGAACCAGCGGTCAACCAGGCGACGGGACGCTCCGTCGGGGTCGGCGGTGTATGCCGCCCGGAGGTCCGCGGTGAAGACCCTGCCGCGCAGGGCATGGCCCTCGGGGATAGACGGCACGTTGCAGCGGGTCGATGAACCAGCGGTAGACCAGGTAGCGGCGCATTCCGCTGAAACGGGTGTAGTCGCCGAAGAGCGCCACCGCCGATGCAGTCTGGAGCAACGCCTGGATGAACCGGGAGAACACCGTGGGGTGTCGGAGAAGCGCTTGACGATACGCCTCATGCCGGGACTGACGCGCTCGTTGCGCGGGACGCGCCGCGGCGCCGAGTGCCCGACGAGGGCGAACAGGTGATCCCGCTCGCTGGGGCTGAGCCCCACACCAAGGCGGTCAGCATCTGTTCGGACGGCACCGGATCGCGCTGCTGCTCCAGTCGGCTGTAGTAATCAGCCGACATGCCGGCCAGCGTCGCGACCTCCTCGCGACGCAGCTCGCTCGTACGACGTCTCGAACCTCGGGGGAGTCCGACGTCCTCCGGCTGCAGCGCCTACCGGCGGACCCAGAGAAAGCCGGCCAGAAGCGTCCGGTCCATGCTCTCCGCTTTTCAGCCCCTTCGATTGCGTCCGGCTCGGGGTTTGGCGGACCGCGGCGGGTTGGCGCGCATGTGGTCGCGGACGCGACCGAGGACGGTACTGAGAGCGGCGAGGTCCTCACCGGTCATCGGCTCGAACAGCAACTGCCGAACGCGGTCCACATGCCCGGGGAGCACGTGGGCGACCAGGTCCCGACCGGCGTCGGTGACGGTCACGATGACGCTGCGCTCGTCGTCCGGCGACGGCGCGCGAGTGATCAGACCGCGCTTGTCCAGCAGTCCCGCCTGGTAGGTGAGCCCGCTGCGGCTGTACACGACACCATCGGCCAGATCGGTCATCCGCAGGCTGCCTCCCGGCGCGTCCACCAGCCGGGCCAGGATCTGGAACTGCACGTAGCTGAGATCACCGTCGGTGCGCAGGTGCTCGTCCACCGCGTACTGGAGAAGGCTGCTGACCTCCATCAGAGCGAAGTACGCGCCGAGTTGCTCGGAGTTCAGGCCAGGCGTCGGGTCGACCACGCCATGATCCTACTTGCTTTGAATTCGAAGTGGGCCGCCCCTCTTCCCGGTTACGGCGGATGCCCGTTCGTCGGGCCTGCCGCCGCTTTACCGGGGGCGGGGGAGACCGGCATGCCAGCACGGCCGAGCCTCTATTTCCGGTGACCGGCCGTCGTGAGAGTGCCCTCAATGAGGTCGCGGAGTCGGGAGCAGGCGGTAATGCCGAGCTTGGTGGAGCTGCGGTAGAGGTGCGAGCCGACCGTGCGCGGGGAGTCGTTCCCGTCTCTCATGTCCAGTAACTTACTTTGTAAAGGCGCTTGCTTGTTAACAAAACCCTAGAAACAACAAACAAAGACACACAACGACCGAACAGACGCCCTCCGTGGCGTAGGCAGGGTGGCTGTTGGTGTGAGTCCATCCAGCAAATGTCGTCGAGGTACCGCCGTCGGCCAACGGTTCGGGCAGTCGGCGCCTGCCCTAGTACTGTCGCGTCGTATGGCCGACCCCGAGAACGAGATCACCGCGGATCTGGTTCATACGCTGCTGCAGGAGCAGCATCCCGACCTGGCCGGGTTGGCCATACGTGAGGTGGCGGGCGGGTGGGACAACCAGCAGTGGCGTCTTGGGGACGAGTTGGTCGTGCGCATGCCGCGTTCGGAGCGTGCTCCGGGCCTGCAGCGCAAGGAGCGCCGGTGGTTGCCCGCCCTGGCGCCGCGTCTGCCGCTTCCGGTTCCGAACCCGGTGCGGATCGGTGAGCCGTCCGTGCGTTTTCCGAAGGCGTGGACGGTCATGACGTGGGTTGCCGGCGAGCCGCTGGACCGCGCTTCGATCAGTCGCGGCGACCACGCGGCCGACGCTCTGGCGGGCTTCCTCAGGGCGCTGCACGTGGAGGCGCCCGCTGACGCGCCGGTCAGTGAGGATCGCGGCGCTCATCCGGGCGAGTACACGGATGGCTTCGACCACTTCTTTCGGGCCGTGGTCCCCGGCGGCATCGCCGAGGATGTCCGGGCCGTCTGGGAGGACGCCGTCGCGGCACCTGGGTGGGAGGGGCCGCCGGTGTGGGTGCACGGTGACCTCCATCCCGCGAATGTCGTGGTCTCGGACGGGGCGCTCTCAGGTGTGATCGATTTCAGTGACATGTTCGCCGGCGATCCGGCTTGGGACCTCGCTGCGGCGTGGGTGGTCCTTCCCGCGGGCGCCGCCGCGCGCTTCTTCGACGTGTACGCGCAGGCCGATGAGGCGGCGATCCGACGTGCCCGGGGGTTGGCCGCTCTGAAAAGCCTGATCCTCATGTCGGTGGGCCAGAACGGAGATCGGGGGCTTCCCGGTGGCAAGCCGACATGGGGACCCGCGGGCCGGACGGCGCTCGACCGCGTTCTGAGAGATGCCTTGCTGTAGGTGTGCGGTGAGGCTGTGTCGCACCAGGTCTGTGCCGGGTAGGACCTTATGCGGTCTGATCACTCATGCGGGGTGGCACGGTCGGGGCGCAGGCCGTACTCGGCGAACAGCTCCTCGATCACGGCGCGGCGCGCCGGGGTCAGGGGGTGGCGGGTGGCGATCCATTCGGCGAGGTTGTTGAGGGATCGGTCGTCGCTGTCCAGGCCGTTGTGGACGGTGGTCCACACCATGCCGCCGGGTTCGTCCAGGTAGGCCCGGGGCGGGTAGGGCGGGCCGTTGGTGGTGCTGTGCGGGTCGCCGGGGCGGAGCGGCACGGCGAGCAGGTTGTCGAGGTCGACGGCGGACATCTCCTGGCGGTTGGGCTGGACGGCGCCGGACAGGTCACCCTCGCACAAAGGGGTCGTCGACAAGAAGAGGACGTGGTCGGCGCGACTGGCCAGGTCGGCGCGGCGCTGCTGGGTTTGCTCGGCGGTCAGCAGCGGGGCGGCCTCGGCGTCGGTGGCCGGACGCAATCGTGCGGAGTACGCGTGTCCTTGGTCTTCGCCGAACGGTATGCGGACGGCGACCACCACGCTGATCCCGCTCTCGAAGGAGTCGCCGCTGCACCGCCCGGGAAAGGCGATCTGGTCGGGGTTGTGGTGCGGGTCCCAGTACTCGCGTGCGATCAGGCCCGGCTTCCAGGTAGCGCCGCCGCGGTCTTTGCGGCGGGTGAGGGTGATGGTCGGCGACCCGTTGTCGTGCGGGTTGCGCGGGCAGTCGCCATTGTGCTGGACCTCCCCGGTCCGGTCGTCGCGCACGGCTTCGCCTTCGTCGGCGGGGACGTGCTGCCAGCAGTGACGGCATTGGCGAGGGGGCTTGGCGGACATCGAGCGGTCTCCATGTCGGGGGAGTGGGGCGGGCTTGGGGTGCCCGTGAGGAAGTTGTCATCAGACGTCATCTGGCTTGTCGGCCAACGGCGTGGCGACGTTCGCTGGGGCCGTTCAAGGTTCATCAGAGGCAGCCTAAAGGCGAGACGACGCCAACCATCGGGCGAAAGCTGGCGGCGGAGGTCGCCGGACTACGGTGGGTGATCGTGGCGGTGCCGGCGAGGTCGTGTCGGAAGCGGCAGGGCCGATCGCCGGGCACATCGTCCGGTTGGCTCGACAGGTCGAAGTCGGCGTCGTGTTCGCGGCATCGCGGCCAGTCGTTGAGGCGATGCGGGTACCGCGCCGGAGAGGGCGGCCGCGTGGCGTGCGGAGTTCTCAGGCCACGAAGACCTGCCGGTAGAGCGCCGACAGGTGGTCGGCGAGTTGCGGGCGAGTCCACTGCCGCTCGTTGAGGAGCACGTCGATGACGTCGAACGAGCTGAGCGCGAGGAGCATGTCGGCTCCCGTCTGGATCGTCCACTGCGGGGCCAGCCGGCCCTCGTCCGCCAGCAGTTCGATGGCTCGCCGGCATCCGTCGTAGCGGGACGCGGTGGCCAGTTCCCAGTGCTGGACGGCGTCCGGGTCGTGGCGGGTCGCCTGCTGGATGGCGCGGGCGGTGGGCATGATGCGCGGGAGGAAGTCGGCCGCGATCCGGGCTCGCGCGTCCAGTGCCGCGATCCCGTCCTGCGCCTCCCAGAGGGGCCGGAAGGCGGCGTCCCGGTCCTCGACCTCGTTGAGGTAGTCGAACAGCGCGGCCAGGAGTTCGCTGCGCGAGGCGAAATGCAGGTAGATGGCCCGTCGGGAGACGCCGGCGCGTTCGGCCACCGCCGCCATCGTGGCCGCCGCCGGGCCCTGCTGCTCGATCAGCTCCCGGGCGGCCTTGAGCAGGGCTTGGGAGGTGCGGCGGCTTCGCGCGTTCTGTGGGGTCTCGATGGCGGCCATGTCGACAGTCTAGTCAAAACTTCACATGGCGTGTACTTTTCGAAGTGCACAGGTTGTGAAGTTAGGGGCGCCTCGATGTCGAATCTCACCTACCGCCGGCTGGTCGCGCTCTGGGCGGCCGCCGAGGGCATGGGTCCCGGCCTGAAGCAGCCCGCCAGCGGCTCCGGAGCCCCGGCGACCGCGCTGCTCGGCCGGGTGCGTCGGTCGTCGCGATCTCCTCCCCGCTGCTCTCGCTGAGCGGCCCGTTCACCGGACACGGCATGAGCACGGCCAACCGGCTCGGCCTGGTCCTGCTGCACCTGGCGGTAGCAGCCGTGGTCATCCCCGCCTTGGCCGCCACGAGCCGCCGCGCCTGCTGAATCGCTCGCCGCCCTCTTGGCCGTGAGCCAGGCGAAGGACGCGGATTGGCGGCGCAATACGCCACCAACGGGCCGACCGTTTCGCGATGGAGCCACCGAAGACCGTCGTCGAGGAACTGCGCGGCGCGGGTGACGACGCGCTCCTCCCGCCGCGCCCTCAGCGGTGCCCGAACTCACCGACATCACCAACCCGCTCACCTGGTCACGGTCACATTCGACCGCTCACACGACCCGTTACTGCAGTACGCCGGTGCCAACCCTTTTTGGAGTCCCATGCCCGTCGGCTATCTCGTCCCTGTGGCGCTCGTCGCGATCGGCACGCTGTTCGCGCTGCGGCCGGTGCCGTTCGAACGCCCGCTCGGCCGCCCGAGCTACTACTTCGGCCTGGCCGCCAACGAACTGCCGTTCGCGGCCTTGTTCTGGCTGCTGCTGCTTCCGACGGCACTGGCGTTCGCCCAAGGCGACATCGACTCGGCGGGCGGCTGGGCGATCGTCGCCCTGGCCGCCGCGACCACGCCCGGGCTCGCGGTCATCGCCCATCGCGCGCTCGGCGACCGCGCGCGGATCGCCCGCGCCCTGGACCAGGGACTGGGCGCCGGATGGCGTGCCGACCTCGACGCCGACCTCGCCTCAGGGCTGCGGCGCCGGCCCCCGCTGGCGCGCATCCTGTTCCTGCCCATCCTCAAGCGCCGCGGGGACGTCCGGCGCGTGGCCAACCTGTCCTACGGCGACGCCGGCCGCCGCAACCTGCTGGACCTCTACCACCACCGCTCGCGCCCGCAGGGCGCGCCCGTCATGATCCACCTGCACGGCGGCGGCTACTCCGGCGGCCACAAGAACAGCCAGTCGCTTCCCCTGCTCTACCACCTGGCCGGCCAGGGCTGGGTGTGCGTCAGCGCCAACTACCGGCTGCGGCCCCAGGCCCGGCATCCCGACCACCTGGTCGACCTCAAGAAGATCATCGCCTGGGTGCGCGAGCACGCCCACGAATACGGCGCCGACCCGGCGACACTGTTCGTCGCGGGCAGTTCGGCGGGCGGGCACATGGCGGCGCTGGCCGGCCTCACCCAGAACGACCCCGCCTTCCAGCCGGGCTTCGAGGACGCCGACACCTCGGTGACCGGCGTGGTCTACCTGAACGGCTGGTACGGCCCCTACTTCGGCCAGGGCCCCGAGTCCTCGCCCTCGGCCCTCATCACCGAGGACGCGCCGCCGTTCCTGGTGGCCCACGGCGACCTGGACCCGCTGGTGCCCGTGGCCGACGCCCGGGACTTCGCCGACCGGCTTCGCCGGACCTCGGCCGCCCCCGTCGTCTACGCCGAACTGCGCGGCGGCAACCACGCCTTCGACCTGTACCACTCCTTCCGCTTCGAGGCGCTCATCGACGCCATCGAGGCATTCACCGCCCAGGTGAGATCGCAGAAGAAGACGCCCACGCCTTAGCGTCTGCTGATCGCAGTTCCATGGCCGGTGGCCGCGAACGCGTCACAACAATTCGGGTGCGCGCTCCCGGACAGGGGCCTCGGATCCGGACAGAACCGGCTCGTCGGCCGGAGCCGCGCCGCGCAGCGCCGCCTCGATGCGGCGGTTGCTGGTCATGGTCGCGGTGACGGCGGTCATGGTGAGCAGGACGCCGGCCGCGGCGTAGAGCGGCGCGCGCACGTCGTAGGCGGCGGCCAGCCAGCCGCCGAGCACGGCGCCGAACGGGGCGGCGCACATGGCGAGCATGCGGGAGGTGGAGGCGACCCGGCCCATCAGGTGGGCCGGGACGATCGCCTGGCGCAGGGAGGGGGCGAGCACCATCGTCGCGCCCATGCCCGCGCCGCAGACCGCGAGCGCGAGCCCGGCCGCGTAGGGGTTCGGGGCGGCGGCGAGTCCCAGGACGGCCAGGCCCTCGGCCGCGGCCGTGCAGGTCAGCGCGGTCCCGGTACCGAGCCGCCGGCCGAGGAAGGACGCGATGCCCGCACCCAGCAGGCCGCCGGTGGCCTCCGCGGTCAGGAGCAGGCCGAAGCCGAAGGCACCGATGCCGAGGCGTTCGTGCGCGAACAGGGCCAAGACGGTCTCCACCGCCAGGAAGGCGATGTTGCCGACGGCCGGGCGGAGCGCGAGGCCGAGCAACAGCCGGTCCCGGAAGACGTAGGAGGCCCCGGCCCGCGCTTGGCGGAGCAGCGGTTCGCGGGCTTCCGCGGCCGGGCGCGGCACGGCGGGCAGTGATCGCACGAGCAGTGCGGAGAGCGCGAACGACACCGCGTCGGCCAGTAGGGGGACCATCCGTCCGAGCGCGAGCAGCGCGCTGCCCGCGGGGGGCCCGGCGAAGCCGGACGCGGCGGTCTGGGTGCCGCGCAGGCGGGAGTTGGCGCGCTGCAGGAGGACGGGGTCGCGGCCGAGCAGGTCCGGCAGGTAGGCCGTGGCGGCCGTGTCGAAGAACAGTCCGCCGAGGGCGAGCAGGAAGGCGACGGCCGCCAGCAGCGCGACGTTCAGCACGTCGAGCACGGCCGCGGCCGCCGCTGTCGCGAGCAGCACCGTGCGCGCCGCGTCCGCGACCCACATCGTGCGCCGGCGGTCCCAGCGGTCCACCAGCGCACCGCCGAGCACTCCGAACAGCAGCCAGGGCAGCGTCCCGGCGGCCGTGACGACGGCGAGGGCCATCGGGTCCCGCGTCAACGTCAGCGCCAGCAGCGGCAGCGCGGCGTGGGAGACCCCGTCACCGAGCGAGGACACCGTCTGCGCGGTCCAGAGCCGTCCGAAGCCGGTCGGCAGCTTCGCGCCATCGTCGGTCGGGTCCGTGGTCATTCGGCGTCCTCCTCGACCTGCCGACGCGGAGCCGGACGGAACAGCGCGAAGGTCAGCGACGCGTCCGGAAGCGATGGGTCCGACAACTCCCGGTACTCGTCCGCCAGCGCCTCCAGCCGCGCGCCCAGTTCGGTGAACTGCTCCTCGGCGAGCCGCAGGTGCGCCATCCGGACGTACCGCTCGCCGTCGGCCGGCGCCGCCTCCAGGTCCGCCACCGCGTTCCGCAGCAGCACGTCCGGCTGCCCGGGCCCCGGGTCCGGCAGCACGATCGAGCGCGCGGCCATCGCGTAGTACCGCTCGATGACCCCTCGCACCTTCCGCGTCCGCACCACCTTCACCAGGCCGGCGCGCTCCAGCAGCCGCACGTGGTAGCTGGAGCTCCCCTTGGCCAGGCCCACCCGCTGGGCGATCTGCGTGATCGTCGCGGGCTCGAAGCGGAGCACGGCCATGATGCGGTGGCGCGTGAGGTTGGAGACGGCGCGCAGCTGCTCGTCGGTGGTCACGTGAAAGGTCTCGGGAAGATCATCGTCAGGCACGCACGCAATGGTCAACGGTTCTTGACCATTACGCAAGGGGTTTCCGCCCACGATCTTCGGCTCCGGCCGCGAGCTCGGCGGCGGTGGAGCGTTGCGGCGGCCAGGCCGACCGCGGCGTCCCGCAGGCGTTCAGCTTCCTCGCCGGTGGAGGCGGGGCTGACGACGGGGCCGTTGAAGACGACCGGCCGGCACGGAGGTGCCGGTCTCCTGGCCGAACGCCTCCCGTGCACGCCGGTGGAAGGTGCGCACGGCCTGGTAGTAGATGGTGTCGGCGATAACGGCCAAATTCGACGAGAAGGCTGGCCTCCTTGGGCGCGGCGGCGACGAAGTCCAGCGTCAGGCCCGTCACCTGACAGCCCGCCCCGACACGCGGGTCCACTCCACCTCGGTCAGTCGGCGGGAGGCCGCCCGGCTCCACGGACGGGCCGGGGCGAACTCGGTATCTCCCAGCGGATGCCGCCCCTGACCCTGCGCAACCTGGAACGCGACGGCCTGGTCTCGCGCACCGCTCACGCCGAGGTCCCGCCCCGCGTGGAGTACGCGCTCACCCCGACCGGCAGGAGCCTGATCCCCTGGCGCTGTCCATCGCCGGATGGGCGGTCGACCACATCGACGACATCGAGGCCGGCAGAGCCACCCACGACGAGGCCCGCGAGCAGCGATCGAACGGTCGGCGGCGGTATCGGAGCGGGTGACCTGGCGCGTCGAGGCGCAACCGTCCGGGGGCGTCGTCGGGCCGGAGCGGAGGCGCTCGACGGTTCGCCCGGTCGCCGCCGATGCCGGACAGTCGAGCGCTTTCGCCAGGTGATCGCCGTAGGACGAGCCTGTGCTCCTGCATGCTGCGCGGTAGGCGGGAGGGGCTTGCGGAACTGCGGGACAAGGCGATCGAGAAGCGGGAACGCCCCATCGGGGCCGAAGTCTCCGCCGGCAACGGCCGCAGCGTCCGGCTCACCCCACCGGGCCGGCAGTTCCGCAACGACCTCCGCGAGGCATTCCAGGTCCTGGCCGCAGCCATCATCTATCAGCGAAGACCCGTCCGTCGATGCTGTGCAGACGCCGATCGCCAAGGCGGTCCGGGCATCCGCCATCTGGCCGACCGCCGGGTTTCCGAGCCCGGCTGTCACCTGTTCCCGAGCGTGGGCGGAGGCCGCCGCCGGACGCCGCTCATCGCGTGCGGCTTGGCGGGGCCCATCGGGGGTCGCGGCCCAGGAGCGCGGCGATGGCGTCCATCGCCGAGCCGGTCGGAGCCGCGTCGAAGGGCGGGCGGTAGGCGCCGCCGGGCTGGTTGAGCCGGCTGCCGGGGGCGGTGTTGGCGCGGGCGAGCGGCAGCGCGGCCCGCTCCAACGCCGTCGGCA
This sequence comes from Spirillospora sp. NPDC050679, assembly GCA_044456955.1. Taxonomy (GTDB): domain Bacteria; phylum Actinomycetota; class Actinomycetes; order Streptosporangiales; family Streptosporangiaceae; genus Spirillospora. The sequence continues at coordinate 123,710 of JBITGK010000015.1, forward strand.
CGGTCAGCGGGACCTGCAGGGCGCGGGCCAGGTCCCAGCGGTGGACGAGCATGTCGACCACGTGCACGCCCAGTACCCATGAGGTCGAGACCGGTCCCCGGCTGGGGAGGTCGAGGGTCGGGCCGGTGCTCTGGAGCGCGACCGACCAGCGCGCCGCGATGCGGGCGAACTCGGCGCGCGGGTCCTCGCCCTGCCCGTCGAGCCGGTCGAGCACGGTCCGGACCACCGCGTCGTGGCGCTCGTTCATATGAGGGCTGACGATCGGATTGCTGGCGCAGCGCTTGGAGCTGAGCAAGGCCGGATTGATCGGCCCGTTCGGCTCCCGCGAACAGTTGCTCCAGGCCGCGCTCGACCAGGCCGGCGCGATCTTCCGCGCCGCGGTCCTGGAGCCGCTGGCCGACGTGCCGCCCGGCCGCCACCGGCTCGACCGGCTGATCACCTCCTGGGTGGACTACCTGGCCGACTGCCCGTTCCCCGGCGGATGCTTCGTCACCGCGGCGTCGTCCGAACTCGACGGGCGCCCCGGCCCGCTGCGCGAGCAACTGCACGGCATCGTGGTCTCCCTGCGCACATCGCTGGCCGCCGAGGTCGCCGCCGCCCATGCCGAGTCGCCCGGACCGCACCGGCCGTCCGAGGAGGTCGTCACGACCTTGATCGGGCTGTCCATGGCCGCCAACCAGGAGATCCAACTATTGCACGACCCCTCGGCCCCAGCCCGCGCCCTTACGGCGATGCGCCACGCGGCCGGCCTCGACCGCTGACCCCGGCCACCTGGCACGCGGCCGAGCCGCCCAGCATCGGAAGCCCGCCACCGTTCGGCGGCACGGCCCTCACTCCCCGACGGGCAGGACGGCGAGGACGCGGGTGCCCTCGCCGCAGGCGCTGGTCACGGTGAGTTCGCCGCCGAGTTCGGCCAGGCGGCGGCGCATCCCGGCCAGGCCGAAGCCGCGGGCGTCGGCGACGGTGAACCCGCGGCCGTCGTCGGTGATCTCCAGCTCGACACCGCCCGGGCACCGGGTCAGGACGACGCCGACCGTCGTGGCGGCGGCGTGCTTGCGGACGTTGGCCAGCGATTCCTGCAGGCAGCGCAGCAGCGCGATCCGCGTGCCCCGGTCGCAGTCGGCCTCGGCCAGGTCGGCGTCGACCGCCAGGCCGGTGTCCTCGGCGAACCGGTCCAGGGTGCGGCGCAGCGTCGCGGCGACGGAGGCGTCGCCTTGGGCCGAGCCGGAGGTGTCGTCCTGGGGGGAGCCGACCAGGACGCGCGCCTCGGCGAGGTTGTCCCGCGCGGTCCGCTCGATCGAGGCGAGCCGCCGGGCGGCGGTCGCCGGGTCATGGTCCAGGCCCGTGCGGACCGCCTCGGCGAGCACGACGATGGAGGCGAAGCCCTGGGCGAGGGTGTCGTGGATCTCGCGGGCGAGCCGTTCGCGTTCGGCGGCCGCGCCCTGGCGGCGGTGCGCCTCGGCCAACTCCAGCCGGGTCGCCTCCAGCTGCTCGGCCAGTCGCCCGGAACGTTCGGCGGCCCGCCTCAGCATGAGGTGGACGAACGCGCCGAGCACCGCCCCGGCGGCGAACGCGGCCGCGGTGACGACCTGCTGGTCGCCGGCCAGCGGGCCGCCCATCCGGATGATCCCGCCCGCCACCGTCGCGGCGGCCCCGGCCCCGCTGAAGGCGACCGCCCGCGCGACGGTCGGGGCGAACAGCCAGAAGGTCGGCAGCGACACCACGAACAGCGAGGCGCCGCCGTCCCGCAGGTAGGCGGTGGCGCCCAGCCCGGCGACGAGCAGGACCAGGAACCGCGTCCGCGCCCGGGGGCACCGCAGTGCCGCGAGGTAGGCGGCGCCGAGCACGGCCGGCGGTCCCGATCCCCAGTACCGGTACGCGCCCTGGTCGTTCAGTCCGGCGATGACGAAGGGCGCGACGCCGAACAGCAGCCACAGCGCGGAGTTCCACCGCAGGATCCGGAATCGGTCGTCGGGGGGTGCCAGGGTGATCACCTACGTTCTCCAGTGGGCGTCGCCTTCCGGCGGTGACCGCCGGGCGTACGTTCGCGGACGGCGGCAGCGGCGCGGCCCTGCACGCCGGAAGGCATGGGTGAACGCCGCCGCGCCCGCTATTGGCGGTCGCCCGAGACCACGTCGCCGGGGCGCCCGCGCAGCAGGGCCAGGGTGGGCAGGAGCGTCGCGGCCAGGATGAGGCCGAGCGCGGCGCCGATCACTGCGGCCAGGATCCAGGGGGAGCCGCCCGGGACGGGGCCGCCGAGCACGCTCAGGCTCAGCGGCACCAGCGTCGCCGCCGCGACCAGCAGCCCTGAGGCGATGCCGGCCGCGGTGACCAGCACCGCCTCCACCGCCATCATCTGCAGCACCTGCCGGCGGGCGGCGCCGACCAGCCGCAGCAGCCCGAACTCGCGCCGCCGCTCGCCCACCGCGACGATCTGCGTGTTCACCAGCGCGATCACGGCGTAGCCGACGACCACCGCCAGCACCAGCCAGGCCATCCACGCCTGCGTGCGGTCCTGCTCGGCGCGCAGCGCCGACAGCGCCCGCCGGTCGACCACCCGCAGGTCCGGGCGGCCCTCGGTGAGCGCGCGGGCGAGCCGGGCGCGGTCGGCGCCGGGCTCGGCCGTCACCATGATCTGCGGGACGAGCCCGCCGTCGGTGTGGGGCAGCAGGGTCCCCGCGGGCAGGAGCGCGGTCTCGTAGCCGGGCCGGGCCCGGACGGTGGCGACCAGCTTGAGGGCGGCGCGGCTGCCGTCGCCGAGCCGCATCGGCACCATGTCACCGATCTCGTAGGCGGCGGCGTGCCGCTCGGGCAGGGCGATCGTCGCGCCGTCCAGGGCGGTGAGGCTGCCGCGGGTGGCGCGGAACGCCGTGGTCTCGGCCACGGCGCCAGCGGTGACGCCGAGCAGCGTCATCGCGGGCGGCTGCGGCGCGCCGTCCCCCGCGTCGCCCCGGTGGACCAGCGGTCCGGACAGGGCGGCCGGCTCGATGTAGCCGGCGCTGGTGACGTGGGCGGAGGCGGCCGCGACGCCGGGACGGCGGGCGATCTGGTCGACCATGGCCGGTGGCAGGCCGCCGGCCTGGGAGGTGACCGCCAGGTCGGCGCGCAGGCCGTCCTCGAACACCTCCCGCGCGCCCTTGGTCTGCGTGGTCTGCATGTAGACCAGCGACAGCGCCAGCCCGGCGGCCAGCATCACCGGCAGCACCGCGCCGGTCAGCCGGGCGGTCCGGGCACGGGCGTTCTCGGTGGCCAGGTGGCCGGCGTATCCGGTCGCGGCGCGCAGCGGCCGGCGCAGCGCCGCCGTGACGGCCTTGGCCAGGAAGGGGCCGAGCAGCGCGAACCCGGCCGTCCACACCATCGCGGCGGGAGTGGCGACCCCCGCCGCGTCAGGACCGTCCGACCCGGCCGTGCCCATCGCCAGGGCGACGCCGCCCGCGAGGAACCCCAGCCCCAGGACCAGGCGGACCTTGCTGAACCGGCGATTCTCCAAAGACGCCTGCGCCAGCGCCTCGACGGGCCGGGTACGGGCCGCGCCGTGCGCCGCGACCAGCGCGGCGCCGAGCGCGGTGAGCAGGGCGGTGCACACGCCGACGATGACCGGAACGCTCCCGGCGCGATAGGCCAGCGTGTCCGGTACCGCCCCGGCCTCGGCGAACGCGGCGAGCAGCCACCGCCCGGCGTGCGGGCCGGGCAGGCACGCCAGCGCGGTCGCGACCACCGCCAGCAGCATCGTCTCGCCGACGATCAGGCGGCGGACCTGGCCGGGAGTGGCGCCGACCGCCCGCAGCAACGCCGTCTGGCGCAGCCGCCGCCGGAACGACAGGCCCAGCGTGGCGGCCACGACGAACACCGTCACCATCGCCGACAGGCCGCCGAACGCCGCGGCGAGGGGGATCAGGTCCTCACCCTCGGACATGACGCCGGGATCCTCGGCCCTGCCCCGCTCATCACCGGTCAGCACGACCGCCTGCCGGCCGCCGAGCACCTTGGCGACATCGCGCTCGACCCTGGCGACGGCGGCTCCCGGCGCGGTGAACAGCCCGATCGAGTCGACCTTGCCGGGACGGCCGGCGGCCAGCCCCGCTTCGGAGTCCGGCAAGAAGACCTCGTCGCCCGCGCCGCCGACCAGCCCCGACACCCGGTACCGCTGCGGGCCGCCGCGCACCAGCAGCTCGACCGTCTCACCGGGGCGCGCGCCGAGCCCCGCCGGCAGCACGACCTGCCCGCTCCCGGACGGCGCCGACCCCTGCACGAGCGCGCGGGGGGCGAGCCGCGCCGACGACCAGCCGTGCCCGGTGAGCCGCCGGCCGCCCCGCGCCAGCGTGACCGGGAACGACACGTCGGCCGCCACGCCCGCCACACCCGGTACCGCGGCCAGCTCGCGCGCCAGCCCCGCCTCCAGCGGAACCCGCTCGGCGAAGACCTCGTCACTGGCGGTGCCGTGGTAGCGCTGGTCACCGGTCACCACGATCGGCGCCGCGCCCAGCCGCTGCGGCGGCGCCGCCCGGTGCACCCCCGACTCCAGCAGCCCGCCGCAGCCGATCACGATCACCGCGCCCAGGAACATCGTGACGAACGAGGCGAGGAACCCGCCCTTGTGGAAGCGCAGCATGCGCAACGCGATCCCGGTCACCACAGCTCCCGCACGGCCTGGCCGCCCGCGGCGCCCGCCTCGTCCCCGCACGGCGCCTGCTCGCCCCGCAGCCGGGTCATCCACTCGGCGACCCGCTCGGGCGAGGGCCGGTTCAGCACACCGGCGATCCGCCCGTCGGACAGGAACACCACCCGGTCGGCGTACGCGGCGGCCATCGGGTCATGGGTCACCATCACCACCGTGCGCCCCGCCTCCGCCACCACCTCGCGCAGCAGCGCCAGCACCTCGCGGGCGTTGCCGGTGTCCAGCGCGCCGGTCGGCTCGTCCCCGAAGATCACCGCCGGGCGGGTGACCAGCGCCCGGGCGATCGCCACCCGCTGCTGCTGCCCGCCCGACAACTCCGCGGGACGGTGCCCGCGCCGGTCGCCCAGGCCCACCCGCTCCAGCACCTGCTCCACCGCGCCCCGGTCCGGCTTGCGGCCGGCCAGCCGCAGCGGCAGCGTCACGTTGTCCACCACGTTCAACTCCGGCAGCAGGTTGAACGCCTGGAAGACGAACCCGATCCGCTCGCGCCGCAGCCTGGTCAGCGCGCGCTCACCGAGCGAGGTCAGGTCCGTCCCGTCCAGCCGCACCGACCCCGACGTCGGCCGCTCCAGCCCCGCCGCGCAGTGCAGGAACGTGCTCTTGCCCGACCCCGACGGCCCCATCACCGCGGTGAAGGTCCCGCGCCCCAGCTCGACGGTCACCCCGTCCAGGGCGGCCACGCCGCGCCTGGGACCGCCGTACACCTTGCGCACGCCCTCCAGCCGCACCACCTCGTCCGGCCCGGCCACCGGCTTCCCGCCCGCCCGCTCAACAATTTCGATCATGCCGTCAATGCTGGTCCCGGACACGGCGCCGCGGACAGCATCGACCGGCTGAACCCCTTGTCCACCGACCGGTGGACAAGGCGCACGAGAACCCCCGCCGCGGTCAGGCCGTCGGCAGGACGGCCGCCGCAGGAAGCGACCAGGGGGGAGGGGCTTCGGCCCGGGGGAGCGCTCGCCGGGATGGAAGATACGGCCCGAGCCTGCCTCCCCTCACCCTGGGACGGTGAACCCCCGCCGCGCGATGGACCGGATCTCCTCGGAGGTGTCGCGCGCGAGCTGCAGCGCCTCGCTCACCTCGCCCTCGGCGTGGTCCCCCTGCCGCGCCCGGTCCAGGTGGCGGGCGATCGCGAACAGGCTCGAACCGATGCGGTCGCGCAGCTGCAGCCCGGAGCGGGCCCGCTCGGCCGCCAACGTGGCCTCGGTCAGATCCGCGCTGGCCGCCTTCAGCTCACGGACCAGATCACCCAGGCGCATCGCACCCCAGTACAGCAACTGCGCGCGGACCTGGCTGACCAGGAGCACCAGGACCAGGGCGGCGTCCGCCCCACTGCCCGGCCAGATCCCCGACTGCAGCGTGAACTGCACCTGCGACCAGGTGCCGACGACCGCGCCCACGGCGAACAGCGGCCAGCCCACCCGGCGCGGCAAGACGAAAAGGGCGGTGGCGGCGACCATGGAGGCGTGCTCGAACCCGATCCGGTCGAGCCCCAGCGCCCCCACGGCCACGCCGCCCATGGCCAGCAGGGCGGCACCGGGACGCGCCGGACGCAGCACCACCAGGTAGAGCATCAGCCCGCTGACCGCCAGGCTGGACAGCAGCCACAGCTCCACCCGCTCCCCGGCCGACCAGGTGACCGGGTTGGCATAGGTGATCAGCGAGAAGAAGGCGACCAGCGCCAGGAGCGGAGCCATGGCCGCCGACCAGTCGATGCCCAGCCGGAGCCTTTTCACGGGCACCCTCGCCTCCAAGGTGAACCAGCCGTCCCGCGACCGCCCGGTCACCTGGCCGCGCAGGGGCCGCAGCCGGTCGCCGAGCCCGGCCAGGCCCGTCCCCGCGGGCCCGGCGGCCCCGGCCGCGCCGTCGTTGGCGACCTTGACCCCGGCCGGGCCCGCCGTGATCGCACAGCGGGTCGCCCGGCTGTGCCGCAGCAGGTTGGTGACGGCCTCCCGCAGCACATAGGCCAGCGCCGGATCCGCGCGGTCGAGCCGCCCGACGACCGTGACCTCGGTCTCGACCCCGGCCCGCCACAGCACCTGCCCGGCCGCCTCCAGCTCCTGCGCCAGCGAGGCGACCGGGGTGCGGTCCCCGACCGTTCGAACCTCCCCGAGCCCCTGCTCGACCAGCGCCGACACCCGCTCCAGCTCGCCTTCGGCCGAGCCGGTCCGCACCGCGTGCAGGGCCACCTCCAGATAGACGGCGATCAAGGTGATGCTGTGGCCGAGCAGGTCGTGCACGTCCCTGCGCACCCTGAGCCGCTCCAGCGCGAGGTTCGCCTCCGCGGCCTCCTCCCGCCTGATGTGCAGCTCGTGCGCCACCCAGGCGACCTTCGACACCACATAGACCTGGGCGCCGATGCTGATGTTGTTGAGCGCCCAGTAGACGACGGTCTGCCCGTGCCCCTTGCCCAGGGAGTTCGCCGGCCAGAAATGGTGGTCGACGGCCAGCGTCGCGGCGATCAGCAGCCCCACCAGCGCCCACCGGCTCCTGCGGCCGAACAGCAGCAGCGCGCTGGCGATCGGGTAACCGGAGTTGGCCTGCAGGTGCAGCGGCGAGAGCACCGGGCCGAAGCAGAGTAGCAGATCCAGACCGAACAGCCAGTAGCGCCGCCGGCGCTGCAACTCGGCGAACCGCGGCAGCGAGATCAGCAGCTGCAGGAGCGGCGCGGCCGCCGTCGCCGCCACCCAGAGCAGATACGCGCCGTCGAACTTGTCGACCCCCGGCCGAGCGATGATCAGATTCAGGACGCCGCTGATCAGGGAGAGCGAAAGCAGGTTGAGCAGGACGAGCCGCTCGGTCGACCGGACATGGCGCACTAGGGAGTCGTCTCCGGTGGACCGGTGAGACCCTGGCCGATTTCGCGAGAGGTGCGGGGGAGGGGCCGGAACGCCTTACACCTCTCGGTCCCGGCGCGGTCAGGTCGGCGCGCCCGGTCCAGACGGCCAGCGATGGCGAGCGAGCTCGACCCGATGCGGCCACACCGATGCGGCTCGACCGGGCCGCATCGGTTCGCCGCCGCCATCTCCTGGCACACACCCTGCAGTTCCGAACCCGGCGGGAGAGGACCCGGTTCCGTGCTGTCATCGGCGGCGCGCGCACCCGGGGCAGAACCGACGATCACGCAACGCGCCCCGCTGTGAGAACAGTGTGCAATCAAGCCCCCTCCCCGGAGATCTTACGAGGGCGTTGAGCGCACGAACATCCAACTGCGCCCATGGGGCGTCATCCATCGCACTGGGTCGCATAATGCCGATGCGCCGTCCAGGCCCTGACGCGCACAGTTGACAGCCGCGTCGCCTGCGTCCCTTCGAGTCGAGGCACTGGTCGTTGCTTCGTCGCTCAAGTCGCGGCAAGCAGTGCGAAACCGACGCGATGGCTGACGCCCTCTCCCGCAACCGCTCCGCCCTGTGCTCGGGTCCCGCCTAGGCGAGGACCTCATCGACAGGAGGGATGACGTCCCGCGCGGCTTCGAGGAACAGGTTCAAGTACGGATTGGCGAGATCGACGACGATACGGGCGTCGTCATCGGACAAGCCGGAGTGAGCCGCGTTAGGGCGTCGAGGCGTTCGCAGTCGCGGCGACGGCGATCCGCAGCGGAGACTCCGACGCCGGAAACGGAGATCCGGCTCATCGAGTCGCCGCCCTGCCAGTTGGTGATGACGCCGTCGATCGTCGCAGGCATCGCCACCAGGCCATTCTCCTGCACCGCTGATCGACGCGGCGCCAGCGCGTTACCGGCGGATGAACGCGTTCGGGCGTTACCACCTGGACCACGTGCGGACAAACGCCTGCGCAGGGAGCGGGGCCAGGGATAGGAAGAGGTGACCAGAACACACGAACTGTTTACGCACAGTCATTGGAACGAACTTCTAATCATGCCGGTACGGGGGATAGCTTGATGTCAAGCAGGTGCGACACGAGAGGAGCTGCCATGTCGGCCATCCAGCCGCCCCCCATGCAGCCCCTCCTGCGCTCGGTCCTCGCGGTCCTCAAAACCGCCGCTGAGAACGGCCACCAGATCAACCGCACCAAGCTCGTCAAGCTCCTCTATCTCACCGACCTGGCCGCCGTCGAAGCCGGCGGCACCCCCTTCACCGGCGCCACCTGGCGATGGGGCGACGACGGCCCCTACGACGCCGCCGTCCGCCGCGCCGAAAACACCGCCGTCGACAGCGGCCTGGTCGACCGCGACGACCAGATCCGCCCCTGCGAACAAGGTTCCTGCCGGCTCGCCCTCTCCGAAGTCGCCATCGACGACCCTTTGGACACCTCCGACACGGCGCTGATCCGCAAGGTCGTCACCGAGCACGGCCACAAGAGCGCCGACGAACTGCGGGACCTGTCCCACGACACCCCGCCGATGATCCAGGCCACCACCGCCGGTGACCGCGGCGTGCTCCTGGACCTCAGCCGAGCCCGCCGTGCCCGGCAGACCGGCGCGCTCCTGGACAGGTTCCGCCGCCAGCGCGCCGCTGCGGTGCGCCGACCCGACACCCCTGGCGTCGGTGACCAGCTGCTGGCCGAGATGGCCGGGACCGCGGCGCCGCGTGGCCGCGTCAACGCCGAGGAGCTCAACGACCAGTGAAGACGCCCATCCGCAGGGGTGGCGTGTTCATGGTCTCCGACGAGGCTCTCTCGATGCCGCCCAACGCCGCCCGCCACCTCCGCACCCAGCGCCCCGTCGTGGTCATCAGCGGCGACGCCAAGAACTGCGACGCCGACTGGAAACACGTCCTGGTGATGCCGATCTCCACGTCGGGACGCCTCGCCACAGAGTTCTGCATCAAGGTCAGGTACGGCACGGCGAACCTGACGTCCAAAAGCTGGATCCGCGCGGTGCTGCTCCAGCCCATCGCCAAGAGCGACCTCGGCGACTTCCTGGGCGACATGCCGCCGGCGACGATGGACATGCTGGCAGAAGGACTGCTGGCGTATATGGGACTCGTCGATTAGTCGTCTGGCAGCGCTGGCGACGGGGCGTACTGCTGACCACGAGCTGGACGACCCCACCCTGCAGCAGGGTGGGGTCCTTCGCGTCTTGTTGCATCCTCGGGTGGCTTGGGAGCCGCGTTTCCGCAGGACCGGTACGGCTTCGGCGAGCGGCCCGGCCTGCTCGCCGGCCACTTGCGGGTCGCCGGGACGACACCATCGGCCGTGGCAAGGCTGCTCCGAGCAGGCTGGTGCAGATGTCGGCGGCGATGGTGATCGACGACGGGAGCGTCTCCTGCACGACCTTCACGCCGTGTCCGGCGGCCAGGGCGAACGAGGCCGCGCCGCGACGCAGATCGTGCAGGCGGATCGGCGACAGGCCCGCTCCCACGGAAGGCTGCTCGAACTGCTCGATGTCGTCGGCAGACGTACGGTCCCCTCGCTCCTCACCGCCGCGTCGGCCCTGACCGCGACCGTCGGCGCCCGCCTTTGGGGAAAGCGGGTCATGCCATGACCGGTTCACCTCCCGGCCGGTTCGCTCTCGCGGCCGGGCGGCGCCGGGGGCTTGGGGTGCATGCGGTAGTGGAGCACGAGGAACGGGATTCCGAAGACCGAGAAGGCGTGCTCGGCGCGCAGCTCCCCGTCGCGGGTGTAGACCTCCAGCCGTTCGGCGAAGCCGTGCACGGCCAGGGCGGTGAGATCGCGGGTGTCCGGGTCGATGTAGGTGAGGTAGTGGCCGGGCTGGTCGAGGCGGCTGCGGCTGGTCAGGACCAGTCCGCCGCCTGGCCGGGCCTGCGGCGCGAGCGTGGCGGTGAAGCTGGCCTGGGGGAGGGGGAACCCGACACTCACATAGCCGCGGCCCTCATGCCGGTAGGTGGTGTAGATGCCGATGTAGATCGGCTCGTCGGTGTCGGCGAACGACCGGATCCAGCCGCGGATGGTCTCCGCGCCGTCCTTGGTGGTGATGGTGTCGATGCGTCCCCGTACCCCCCGCTGCGCCTCCCGCTGGTTCACCGGGACGCTGGCCTGGCCGAGGGGGCGCGCGACGAGCGTGCGGTAGAGCAGGTAGCCGGGCCGGACCCACAGCCGCCACTCGGGGACGATGTCGAGCGTGAACCTCGTGGTGTGCTCGTAGAACTCGCGGACCTGCGGGTCCACGTCCGCCGGATCGAAGTCGGGTCCGCGCAACTCGTCGAGCGAGGCGACGATGCCGACATCCGGGGCGTCCTCGACGTAGTGGCCGCCGAGCGTTTCGGCGAGGGCCCGGACGTAGCCGGTGCCGACGTACCGCGTCCTGGACTCGCGGGGCACGACGAACGGGAGGTCCTCCGCGCGGACCCGCTCGGCGAGCAGGGTCACTTGCGCGTCCCGGAACAGCAGCGCGGCCAGGGTCCGGTAGACCAGCACGGTCGTACCGGCGACGACCGCGGTGGAAGTCCCCCGGCCGACCCCGCCGACGACCGCTCCCACCACAGGCCCGAGCGCGACCTTCTGGGGTCGCAGCCCCATGGCCCCGACGGCGGCGCCGGTGGCCGTCCCGACTGCCAGGGGTCCGATCCCGGCGAGCCGTCCGGCCGCCCACCCGAGCGGGGCCGCGACCATGGCACCGCTCGCGATGCGCGCCCATAGCGCGGGAATCTGGTGGGGCCGCTGCCGCGCGCGGGCGACCGCTTCGACGGCTCCCAGCCCGACGGCCCCTGCGAGCGCGCCGAGGGCCGCCGCCTTGCCGCCGCGATGCGCCGCCAGCGAGGCCCCGCCCAACGCTCCGATGACACCCGCGATGCCGACCTGCTGAGCCCGTCCCGGGCCCGACGAACGATGTTCTGCCACACCTGGAATCTACTGACCAGCAGACCGAGCAGGCATGGCGCTTGGTCGTTTTGACCGACTCGGCGGTGGCCGGACGACCGATTACCACTCCCATAACCGGCAACCCGGTCGAGCCCGCCTGGCCCGCATCGTCCCCGACGCCGACCTCGAAGGCACCCGCCCGCCACGGCCAGAACGGCGAGCACAGGAAGCGGCTCACCGATGGCTCTGTCGCTGGGTTCGGGCACCACGTGGCTGGTTCCGGGCCGGGGGGTTGCCGAGAGGCAAGAGCCGGACTGTACTGAGTCGACCGGCCGGGCACCCCTCGCTCCAGGCCGCCGGTCCAGCAGCAGGGGCTGACGATGCAGACATGGCGCAAGGACGCGATCGGCATGACGGTCCTGGCCCTGATCGTGTGGGTCGTGTTCATCGTCGTGTGGTGCGAGGCAGCCTGGTCGGCCGCGCATCACCTCAGCGGCACCGACTGGCGGGGCAACCACAGAACCAAGCAGCACCTACTGCTCGCCGCCTTGGCGGTTTTCGGCTTGCCCCCGCTGGGCGCTGTGCTCGGCTGGGTATGGGGCCCCCTTGCCAGCGCTTCCAAGCGGCCGGCCTGGTGCACCGCAGCGGGGTTCCTGTCCGGCGCGCTGGGCCTGGCAGCGATCGCTGTCATCGGTTTCCTCGTAGCTCTGTACCGCACCCTGGACACGTTGTAGAGCCGACGAACCGTTACACGCGACCTAAACGGTCCGGCCCAGGTCATCACGTAGGTGAAGTCCCGCTCCAGCAGACCAGCGGCACGCCGGTGGCCGTCGTCGCCGATCACGGTGCCGATGTGCTTGCCGCGGCGAACGCCTTGCAGACCCAGGTCGCGCATCAGCCGGACGACCGTGCAGCGGGCCACCATGATCTCTTTGGCGGCGTGGTGGGTGCTGGTTGCAATTTTCGACCCGTGCTCGCTGAGGACACGGCAGATCGGTTCGAACCTGCCGGCCAAGGGGGAGCGGGCGGGCAAGGCCGAACAGTTGCGGACCTTGCCCAGGCTGCGCAGCGCCGCCCGCAACGTCGCCTCAGCGACGGATATCGTGATGAACGCGCCGCAGGCCACCGAGGACCGCCTGCTGTCGTTGGCGGAGGTGGAGAACGAGATCGAGCGGATGGTGCCGAGGGAGAAGGTAACGGCGGCGGTCGCCACGATCGTGGCGTGGCGGGGAGCTGGTCAAGCGGTACCGGACGCTGCAGCAACTCATCGAGCTGCTGAGGGTGTTCGACCGGACTGGGCTGGCGGCCGAGCGAATGCCTCGAAGTCCACCGTCGGCCGCCCGTCCGCTCGCCCGGCCAGGTACGCGCTCGCCGCCGCCTCTGCCCGTACTGGCACGCTTGATCGCCGTCGGGGCCGGTTTGGGGTGCGGTAAGAATGCCTTCACCAACCGCAACGGCGAGGTGCGGCGAGGTCGCGTTCGGCGACGTGGCGGGCGTAGCGCTCCAGGGAGCGGACCGGCCGCATCGGGGCGGAGGGGCCGTTCTCGGTATCGTGTGTCAGGGCGCTGTGCGGGAGCCGTTGGAGCGTCTCCCCGTCCAGGTCCTCGATGTCGTCGGACCAAGCGAGGAGGTTGGCCGGCGGTCGGATGTTCTCCTCGAAGATCTCTTCGGCCCGGCGGTAGGAGAGCCGGGCCCGGCCGGTCTGGGGCGCGCATCGAGTGTCGGCTGATCAGGCTGGAGCCTTGCGGCCGGTGAGGAACATCGGGCCTCGGGTGCGGCGGGCGATCGGGCAGGGCAGGAGCTGGGCGGTGCCGGACTGCCGGTGAATTCCCTCGGTCGCCCACCCTTGATGGTGATCCTGCCCTCTTGTCCTGCGGGTACAGGTCTCCACGTTCAGGCCCAGCACCTCACCGGCCCGCGCGGCGACTCGTAGAGTATCTTCCACTGCGCCTTCTACCGCTATCCGCTGTACGTCACATCGACTACAGAGGGCAACTTGTCACTTGCCTCGCCGCTCGTTACCGCATCCAACAGAGCCGGGGTAGAGCAGGTCACGAGAACGCGCTGTCGGCATCGCATGCACCAAGAGGTGCGACCCATGCGGCCCCCGACAGAGAAGTGAACACCACCATGAGCACGTCCCCGGTCATCGCCTCAGTACCCGATAGGAGCGGAAGAGCCTGGGCCTATGCAACGGCGTCGGCATTCGCCGGAGGACTCCTTGCGGGTGTCCTGACGAATCTGCTCCAGGGCTGGCTTCCGGGTGCGTGGAATCAGATCGCCAACTCCGGTGCGGTCTGGTCCGTCGCCGCGTTCGTCGCAGGCGCGCTGCCGGCCCGGAAGGTCGGCTTGCCCGCAGCCGCCGTTGCGGGCCTGTTCGCCGAGTCCGGTCTCGTCGTCGGCTACTACGGTTATGCGGAGGTCGCGCGCGACGGCATGGGCTCTCTGTTCGCCCCCCTCGTCTGGCTCGGCATGGCGTTCATCGCCGGCCCCCTCTTCGGGGTGGCGGGCTTTTGGTGGCGGGGCGTCAGCCCGCGCCACCGCGTCATCAGCCTTGCCGCCCTGGCGGGCGTTTTCGGCACAGAAGCCATCCACTACGCCTGGGTTCTGCACTACGCCTTCCAGGCATGGAGCTGCCTCGCCGTTCTGGTACTCGTGCCGCTGCTCATGGGCCGCACCCACAGAGAACGCGCGCTGACCCTCCTGACCGCCATTCCCTTCTCACTACTGGCCTACCTCGTCTTCTACAAGCTGATCTTGACGACACTCCTCGGCTGAGAGTGCAGGGGCCACGGACAGTGGCAGCAGCGCGGACGCCCGAGCCGTAGGAGGTGGCTTCGGGCACCACTTCGACTGGCCACGCGAACAGCTGGAGAAGCCGGGTGAAGTTGCGGATCGGCCACCGCCGCGCAAGAGGATGTCGGGCTCGCTCTCGCGCGTCCAGCACAATGCGCACAGACCGCTGCGGCGGACCTGGCGGATGGTCCGGAAAGGCGAGTTCAACGTCGGAACGATGGGCCTGTGGGTCCTTGTCCGGCAGACGCCACCACGCGGCCGAGACCAGCACAGCGGCCCGGGTCCGGCGCGGAGGCCTCGGCGAGCTTGAGGAGTTCGGGCCACAGTCGTCGATCGACCTCTCAGGGCTTCACCCCACGCGGACTGTACGACCCCGGTCTTACCCACACGGGTGACCACCTTTTACAAGATCACCACCGTTTGCGACTGGTGACAAAGTTCTTCCCGGCACCCCGATCTCGAGAGACCCCCACGCGCGGGCACGCGAGCGCCAACGTTCGTCACCTCTCTTGCGCGTGGGCGCGAGGCCCCGTCGTCAGCTTGTCGCTACTGGACGGTCCGACCTTCCCCACGGACTGTTCGCCGTCAACCCGCTTCGCTGCGTCAGGTGCGGCGCGGGCCGGGCGGGCTGTTCCGAACTCGCGTTCGGCGCCCTCCATGAGCGGACTGTTCACAGGTCAAGGCCATATCCGGCCAGACGCACCAGCCGGTCGGGCCACCGCTTCCACTCGGAGTTCTGGGAGCCTCACCTGCCCCGGCATGCGCGAACAAACCCACCCGCCACAATCGCCGTACCGGCCGTCATCCGTCGATTACCCAGCGGAGTATTTTGACTTCTTTCTGTGAGGAGTACCTGTATGAGGGCCCATCCACCCTCGAAGCGAAGGAATCCTCATGCGTTACCTCTCCCCTCTCCGCAAGGTGCTCCCCAAGCCCCTCGCGGCCGGGACCGTGCTGGCCGCCCTCGCCCTGACCGGCGCCCCGCCCGCCTCGGCCCAGCTGGCCGTCGGCCCCTCCCAGACCTGGGCCTACGTCACCTCGGGCCCCTTCCTGGTCAACCAGGCCACCAAGCAGTGCCTGACGTCCATCGGCCCCGGCCAACCCACGCCGGTCCAGGGCCCGTGCCCAAGCCCCTCCGCGGCGCAGCGGTTCCAGGTGGAGTCCCAGTCGATCACGTCCCAGAACCCCGCCACCCAGAGGTACTGCCTGACCGGCACCGGCCCGGACAAGCCCACCATCCTGCAGCCCTGCAACGGCGGCAACGCCCAGCGCTACGCCTACGACGCCACGGCCAACACCATCCGCAACCTCGCCAGCGGCCTGTGCCTGACCGCCACGGCCGCCAACCAACCCACCGTCATGCGCACCTGCACCTGAACCGACCCGCCCCCACCCTGAGGCGGTAGGGGGCCGCCGGGGAGTCGCCGGCCCTCTACCGCCCTCCACCCTCACACCCGATCCGCGGGGACGGGCCGCCGCCCTCGCGATGAACATCAACGCCCAACGCCCGACCCATCAGGACCGGCTGCCGGTCCATGACGGCCAGGACCCGGAAATCTCCAGCGTCGACTTCAACGAGAACGGCGAGCCAGCAACGGGACCGACGGCGTGGCCAGGTGCCCGCGCTCCTCTCGGGCCACTTCGCCGAACCGCTCGAACAGACCATGAACCTTTGGCCGCAGCCGTCATCATCTGGCGACGCCTCGTCCGTCACTTCTCCAAGGCCCGTCTGACCCAGGGCCGCTGGCTGAGGACCGCACCGCGCGCGGCCCACCGCTCTGTGAGGCTCGCGCCTTGCGATCACTCGGCCGCTTTCGTTGCCGGATGCACTGTCGCAGGATGGAGATTGTGGCCATCCACTTCATTTGTCCCCGTTGCCATGCCGTCGGCGGGAACCCGTGCCAGACCTCTTCGGGCGCGACTCGACCGCCGCACTGGCAGCGGCTGCTGCTGGACCGCGCCCAGAAGCTGGTGGCCTTGGCCTGCGGCGAGGATCGCGCGACCGTCGGTGCGGTGAGCAGCGCCGTCGACCTCGCCCAAGCCGCCACTGCCCGCCCTGGCCGGTCCGCGTCCCCGTCCACCGACGACACCGCGTCCGGGTCGGTTTCCTCCAAGACCGCCGACCACCTGGAGCTTGCGGTCCTGACCCGCTCGGTCGAGATCCTGAGCCTGGTCGCCGCCGGACTCGAGCACCACAGCGGCCGCAGCCTGGATCTGAGCGAGCTGACCGTCCAAGCCCGAGGGTTCGGCCAGGACCTGGAGCATGCGCACACCATGGCTCAGCTGCGCCACCGGGGCCTGGCGCGGCCCGAGGACGTCGACCCTCGGCAGCCCGAACCGCCCACGCCCGAGCAGGCCCAGGTGTGGAAAGAACTCCACGACAACCAGGTCCTGCGAGAGCGCACCGCGCGACGTGATCACATCGCCGCGGAACGGGCGCAGGCGCTTCCCCTCTCTTCCCGCAGGTGGCCCAATGTGCATCCGGTGCATTGGCGCGTGTCCGCCTACCTGCCCAGCGGCCACTACCTGGCCGAGCGCCAGACCGCAGACGCCCGTCCCCAAGGCGAAGGCGCCCAACCTGACCTGTACTGCTGGGCGGCGGTGCCCGAAGCCGTTCCCGACATGCTGCGGCAGTGGAGCATCCCCCCGGATCGGGCGGTGCGCGTCGACTGGGCGGTGGAGCCGCCGCGGCCGCCGCGGCGACTGCCCGAGCGCGGCCACCGTCCCGACGCTCGCAGCTACCATCGCCTCGCGGCTGAAAACGGCGAGAGTGATCCGCGGGCCGCCATGCACGATCAGCCGGCCGAGGAACTGGCGGCGTTCGCCGACGCGGTGACCGCGTTGCGCGAGCGCCTCCCAGCCATCGACATCGAAGAACTGCTGGAACAGGCCGCCGACCGGCTCCACATGGAAGAGGAGCCCGCAGCCGATCTGAAGAGACTGGCGCACGGGGGAGCCGACACCCGCCACCCCACCCTCTACCTGGGCACCAGTGTCACCACCGGCTGGATCGACCCCGCCAAGGCCGTCCTCGTCGACGCCTGGAGAAGCAACTCCACCTCACGCCTCCTCACCTACTCGACCCGCGAACGAGACGAGGTAGTGGGGCTCGCCCGAGCGCTGCTGGCCAACGACCCCTCAACCGCGTTCCAGAGCTGGAAATCCGGCCCCGGCAGATGCTCGGTCATCCGCGTGCCCGGCCCGGCCGGGCCGCTGTACCAGTACGGCTACGGCGGCAGCGGCATCCACGTCGCGCGCATGCTCGGCTTCCCTCTGGTGTGGGCCGAGATCCGCCAGTACACCCCTCCGATGCGGATATCCCTTGAGGACCTGGCCTCCGACATGTACTGCCGGCTCATCCCGAACCAGGTCCGCCAGATCATCGACTGCTGGCGCGGCCTGCTGGACCGCGGGCTGATCATCGGAGATCTCGACGAAGACGCACAGCACCCCACGCAGACCGCGCTGCATCTCGATTGGGCGGCCGCGCCGTGGCTGCCCGCCGAGCCCGCTCGCGCCATCGGATGGGCCGCCCACTACCAACGCGCCTACCCCGGCGCCCTGGCCAAGCTAGGCGTTCCCGACCGGGCCTGGAGCACGGGCACGACCTGGCACAGCTGGCTCACCTCGGCCTGAGCGGCGGTGCCCGGCCGATCGGCGTGCCCGGGGACGCGGCCCCGCCCCTTGCCCTTGCCTCCACATCCCGGGGCACTGCCGGTGTCTCCTGAAGGCCGGTCACCGCCTGAGCATGGGCCGACGGTGGGGTGCGACTGCCTGGCCGGTCGGGAGACCGGCCTGTCCCGTCGACCAGCGACCACGGGTCGGCGGGACAGGTCGACCGGGCAGGTCGCGCTGCGTCAGTGGGACGGTGAAGGGTCGTCGTCGGCGTTGTGAGTCGGAGGCCGGAGTGGCTCCCGGCCGGACTTCACCTTGCTGACTTGCAGCGACACGTTTTCGGTGACCGGACAGCCCGAGTTCTGCCGGTTCAGCGCCTCGACTTGGCCGATGTCCGCCGTATTCCGGCCACACCCCCTCATCATGACTACGCGGAGCTTTGCCCCTCGTCGCACGGACCCGACCGGCAAGCCGTCTTGCGGCGAACGGGCGTCCGTTCAGGTGGCGTCGAGGAACGCGGCGATGTCGGCGGCGACCTCGTTGGGGTGCTCGCCGTTGATCGCGTGCGAGGCGTTCGGGTAGACCTTCACCGTCCCGTTCTGGAGCACGCGCTCGGCGACCTTGCGGGAGGCGGCGGCGTCGTGCATCACCGACTCGCCGGCCAGGATCGCCAGCACCGGCATCGTGAGGCGCCGCAGCGGCTCTTCGCCGATGCGGGCGGGCTGCGGCAGGTGCAGCGTGTAGTTCTTCATCCCGGCCTCGATCATGTCCGCCACCGGCACGTCCCGCACGGGAGCGCCGCCGGCGGTGTAGGAGTTGAACGAGTCGCGCCAGGATTTGGGCAGCCGCGGCACCGAGGCGGGGATGGCGCGGATCGCCGTGCCGACCGGGATGCTCGAGAACGTGTACACGGGGTCGAGCAGTGTCAGCGTGGCGACGTGCCGTGGCTTGTGGACGGCGAGGTTGGCGGCCGTCCAGCCGCCGATCGACAGCCCGACCACGTGGAAGGACTCCTCCGGCAGATGTGCGAGCACCTGGTCCAGCCACGCCGCCTGGTCGGTGTCGGAGGTGATCGGCGCCTCCTGCACGCTCTTGCCCGGCTCGCCCAGCAGATCGATCGTGTAGACGTCACCGATCTTGAGCAGGTGCGGCAGGTTGTCGGCCCACACCGGTGAGGCGGACGCCCTGCCGGGCAGCAGCACCAGCGGCTCGGCGCGGTCGGCGGCGCCCTGGTACCGGTAGGCCCGCACGAATCCGAAGTCGGTGCGCACGTCGATCGTCTGGGCGGCCCGCGGCATGTCCGCCATCGCCTTGTCGTAGGCGGCCATGAAGTCCGCGCGGGACTCGGCGCTGTTCCAGTGCCCCACCGGTGACGGCTTGCGCAGGGCGAAGGCCAGGGCGACGACCGCCACGGCGGCGATGCCGCCCGTGATCTTCAATGCCCGGCGACGGCGGCGCTTGCCGGCCGCTCGCGCGGCCGGCTGCGCCGCTTCGACGGCCTGCCCGTCCTGCTCGACGTCGTCCATCGTCCCCTCCATGCTGAACAGCGGTCAGTTTTTTGACCGCATGGTCAGAGAATACGCGGAGATAGGGTACCGTCGTCGCATGGCAGTAAGGCGCACGGTGTCGGGCACCCGGGAGCCGGGCACCGAGGACAGGCCGCTGAGCTTCATCGAGCGAACGCGGCGCCACCAGCTCATCGAGGTCACGATCGACCTGGTGGCCGAGCACGGATATGCCGCCACCTCGCTGGCGCGGATCGCGCAGGCCGCAGGGATCACCAAGGGCGCGGTGCTCTACCACTTCGCCTCCAAGGACGCGGTCGTGGCGGCGGCTCACGAGCACGTCCTGAGCGCGCTGGTGGACGATGTCGGCGCGGCGGTCGAGGCGGCGCCGGCCGACCAGGCTCCGGCCGCCTACGTGCGGCGGATGGTCGGGCACTTGGCTGAGCATCCGGACCACGCCCGCATGATCATCGACGTGATGGTCAATGGCGGCCGTCCCGATTCGGCGGCCCGCTGGAAGCCGCTGGCCGCCCTCCTGCGGGATGCCCGCCAGGCCCGCGGCCTGGGTCCGGGGACGGACCTGCGCACGCTCGCGCTCATCGTCGGCGGGGCGATCGACGCGATCATCGGCGAGCGGCTGCAGGACGCCGACTATGACGCTGAGGCCGCAGCCGAATCACTCATCACGATGCTGGAAGCCGCGACCTACGCCTGAGACCCATGCGCGAGGCGCACGCGCCGAGGACTACCGCATCGCGATCTCGCCCCGTCCCGTAACCGGCGCCCGCATGGAAGCCGCCAATCGACGGAACCGGTCGCATCTGTTCGTGTCGCCGGTACCCAGCAGCAACTTCAGCGCATCCAGCAACTGCTTCAACGGCAGTTCCTTGGTGCCCTGCACCCTGGGGAACCCCAGCACCAGCACCAGGCCCAGCCCGGCCAGCGCCGAGACCGTCAACGCCCGGCCGATCGGCCACCACCCCGCCCGCGCTTCCAACTCCCGGCGCCCATCATCCGAACCCGCGCCCTGCGACGCTTCCCCGCTCACCTG
This sequence comes from Spirillospora sp. NPDC050679, assembly GCA_044456955.1. Classification (GTDB taxonomy): domain Bacteria; phylum Actinomycetota; class Actinomycetes; order Streptosporangiales; family Streptosporangiaceae; genus Spirillospora. The sequence continues at coordinate 144,078 of JBITGK010000015.1, forward strand.
GCTGCAGCTACGGACCACTGCCTCCACTCCGGGCGATATCGGCGAAACTGCCCGCATCCGGACGCCAGCAACTTCTTAACGGAACCCAGAACCATGATCGAACCGAACGAACCGTGGATGCGTCGCCACGGCTACGCCGCCTCGGCCGCCTCCCGCTGAATCGTGATGGCGACCGTCCGGTGACCTTGCATGTGGACGAGGCCGAGGAACGGGGCGGCGCAGGTGGTGAATACTGCTGGGTGCCGGGCCGCGCTCATGGGGCCGACCTTGCCGCCGATCAGCCCGTATCGGATGAGTTGGTCGTCGTTGCGCAACATGATTTTTTTTGGGTGGGTGCACCGGTATCGCCCGCTTGAGGCTTGGCCGCAAGTGGGCGTTGACGCGCGTGGGCGGCGCCTGAAGACTTCGGGGGAACCTCAACCTCGGAGGGGTGCCGTGAAGAAGATCCGCAAGGCGGTCATGGCACTGGTCGCGGCTGCGCCGCTCGTCGTGATCGCTGCACCGGCTGCTCAAGCGGGTACGGTCGGAAAGCTCTGCAAGACGCAGGGCATCAAGATGTGCATCTGGGTGACCACGCTTACGGACGGCCGCTACCAGGCCAAGGCGTCCATCGGCGACGTCGACGGAGGCCTCGACTACAGCGTCAACGTTCTCAGCGTACGGGGCGTGGCGGACCCGGACGGCCCGTTCAACTACAGCGACAGCGGCTTCGCCAGGGTCGAGACCTGCCGAGGGCGAATCATCTTGTCGTTCGGAGCCACTTTCGGGTACCAGCGGGCTGGAGTCCCCTACAGGACGGAAACGCTCGACAACTTCGTATGGATCTGCTGACGGACATGGCGAAAGTCCTAGCGCGCCGGTTTCTCCTCATGCGGTAACGCTTTGCAGTCCGTATCGCGGCCGGCTCCTCCCGCAGCGCCTTGACCTCGGCCGGGACGTCCCGGCGCTCAGCGGCGGGAACACCAGGCGGCCGTCGTCGAGCCGGACCGCGCCGGTATCGCCGAGGCCGAAGGCCGCTACCGCGGTCGGCCGCCCGCACCCGACGGCGTCCAGCGCGAGGAAATACGGACCGCTTTCCGCGACAACGGGGCCTCCATCGTGGCCCTCGCCCGCACCTACGGTGTAAGCCGAGCCGCCGTCCGGACCGCTGCCCGGACCGGCCCACCTGACCGGGGCCGTCAGCGAACCCGACGGTGGCCACCAGCAGCCGCGCGCCGTACTGGTCGGGCGCCTTGTCCAGATGCATCAGGTCGGGCATCTTCCACGGCGCGACCCCGTGCATCATCACCAGCGCCAGCAGCCCCGCCCCGGCCAGCACCCAGCCGGCCCGGCGCGCACCGGCGCGTTCCGCCCGTAGGTTTCCACCTCAGCCCGCGCTTGCGCGATCTTTCCCACCGCCTCACCTCCACCTGGGCCGCACACCGCACGCCCCAAGGGGTAGAAGCCGTCGCCGCACCACTGGTTCCGGCCTCAGCGCGCAGGTTCTTGCGGGAAGTCAGACCGGCCCCGCAGCACCCATCGCAGCATCCGTCCCGAAGGGGCCGTGAGGAGGCTGAGTGCAGGAATCAGCGATGGTCGCTCCGGTGGAGCCGGATCGGGTGCCGGTGTATCTGCCGCGCGCGCTTCCGGGGGCCGTCTTGGTGACAGAAGTGGACCTGGACGCCGGTGTCGCTGGTCGGGGTCTGGTGTTCAGCCGTCTCGTGGCGGTGGCCTCAGGTGGGGGAGCGGCGCTGCGGTTCGGGGACGCTCAGCGGCCACCGCATGGCCCCGCACACGGGCCCCCGTCACCACGAGATCAACTTATGGAGATGCGCCGCCCCTTCGGGACGGCCATCGATTTTGGGACGCCGCTCGCCGGTCCTCCGCAGGTGACCGTGGCCTGGGCCGGCTCGCCGGGAGTTCGGCGGAGGCGACCAGGCGTACGCCAAGGGCGCCTTTCGGTCCGGAGGCGGCGGCGGGCGTCGACTGCTACTCGGGTTGGTTGGGGGTCGCGGCGCCGGACTCGTAGGGGGTTGTCACTCCGGCGTAGGCGAGATGGAGCATCATGCCGACTTTGGCGTGGAACAGGTTGTGGCAGTGGTCCATCCACAGGCCGGGATTGTCGGCTTTGAAGGCGACTTCGTAGGTTTCACCGGGTGCGACGTTCAGGGAGTCGGCCTGCCAGGGGCTGCCGGTGGTCGGTCGCCCGTTGCGTGTCAGAACCTGGACGTGGTGCCCGTGCAGGTGCATGGGGTGGTGGTCGTAGCTGCGGTTGACGAAGGTCATCTTGATGGTCTCGCCCTCGCGGACCAGCATGTTCGGGACGTGGGGGAAGACGCGGCCGTTGACGCGGTACCGCATCGCCGGGCGCCCGTCGAAGAACCCGAAGGAGGAGTCCATGTTCAAGGTGAAGTGCCGGTCGTAGCGGGTTTCCGGGCCGAATGGGGTGGCGGTGGGCGTGCCGTAGGAGGCCGGATCGAAGACGCCGTCGGCCGTCTCCGCTGGTGCGCGGCCTAGACCGTCCGGGCTGAGGACGAGGGCCGGACCTCCGGGGACGGCCGACCGGAGTTCCACGGGATGGGCGGGCATGGTGAAGGTCAGGTCGTAGCGGCCGCCGCCTGCCATCGGCAAGGTCTTGCCGCGGATCTCGCCGGGGCCGTTCAGTTCGCCGCCGTCGATCGCGGCGACCCGGAATGAGGTACCGGCCAGCGCCAGGTCGACGGGGTCGTTGGCGGTGTTGACCAGCCGGAGCCGCACCGGGGTGCCGGGGGCGGTCCGGTGTCGCCGGACGCCGTCCGACGTACCGAAGACTCGCGCTCCACCGGCCACGGCTTCGGTGGCCCACTCGCGGTACAGCACCGTGATGTCCGTCCCTTTCACGGGTGCGGGTTCGACGATCAGGGCTCCGAACAGGCCGCGCTGTACCTGCTCGGCCGACTGCTGGTGCGAGTGGTACCAGTAGGTGCCGGCGTCCTTGGCCCGGAACCGGTAGGTCATGCGCTGGCCCGGTGCCACCGCGTTCTGGGTGACACCGGCGGCTCCGTCCGCGGCGTTGGGCACGTCGTAGCCGTGCCAGTGCAGAGTCACCCCGGCCTTGATGTCGGAGTTGACGAGGGTGACCTCGACCAGTTCGTTCTGGCGGACGCGCAGTTCCGGCCCTGGTGAGGCTCCGTTGAAGGTCCAGGCGTCGATGGTGCGGCCCGAGTCCAGCCGGATCCGGGCGGTGCGGGCGGTGAGCGTGAAGCGTCGCACCGGTCCCGACAGGTCCTTCTCGGTGAGGCTGTCGACGCTGGGACCGGAGGCGGTCGGCGGTGCGCCATGCCGATGACCGGCGGCCATGCCGGGCACGTTGGGTCCGCCACCAAGGTCGTAGCCGCCGTGCCCGTTGGCCGAGTGGCGTTCGGGCAGCTTGCTGCTGTCGACCGACCAGACCGAGCAGCCGGCGACCGCGACCGATACCGCGATGAGGGCGACGAGGGCCCGTAGCGCCCGCATCACGCGACGCGCGGCCTGGGGCTCGGCGGCGAGGGCGTCGCGCCGTCGGCGTTGCCTGATGATCAGGGCCAGCACCGCGACGCTCAACACCGCCCACCAGAGCACCGTGGTCGTGGCGAGCGGCGGAGCGATCCACCACAGGTAGAGACTGATGGCCGTGACCACGGCGTTGGTATGCACCGGGACAACGAGCCAGGGATCAGTGGCGGCACGGACGCGGTCCACTGCCACCCGTTCAGCCGAACCGCCACCGGCCCTGGCCGTGCGCCATAGACGGGGCAGTCCCTTCACAAGGACCGCTGCGAGCGCGGCCAGGATCATCGGGAACTGTACGTACAGCCGGTCGGTCATCACGACCGTTCCGTACGTGGCGAGCGCGCCGCCGACCAGCGCCGCCGTGGCGATGGTCGGCAGGAGTGCCAGGAGCGTTACCGATAGCGCGGCCCACGAGGTGCGCCGCAACCGGCCCAGCGTCTGGGCTCTGCGAAGCCTGTCGGTCAGCTGCCCGGCCAGCAGCCAGAGCGGCAGGGCCGCGGCGGTCAGCACGGCGCTGATCCAGTACAGGGCGGCAAACATCAGGGATGCTCCTCATCGGGCGGATGCCGGTTGGGGGGTGCTTCGACCGTGTTCGGCCGGTCGGGTTCACCCGCGAGCGGCGCGATTTCGGCCTCTCATCGAGTGCTTCTCGGCGGTCTGGCGCCGCCTGCCGAACGCTAGGGACGGTATTGGTGCGGCTCACCTGCCCAACGCGTGCCGCCTGCGGTGGGCTTTGATTCAGCTGCCAGGGCAGCTGCGTCGTGAACACCCGGCTTCACGGGCTACTGGGGTGATGGGGGTGTGGGCCGTCTAGGACGTTGCGAATGATCTCGATCCCGTGTTCCCGGGTGAGGTGGCGTCTCTTCCCGTGCCAACGACCGCCCATTCCGGTTCCTCTCGACCCTGCTTGGGATCTGTCCGGAAGTTCGGGGACGCTATACCGTTCCTGCCCCGGTGTGTCGGTCGTCCTCTACTTCTCGGCGGCGGGCTTGGTATCGGCGTCGAACAGGAACGAGACGCGCTCCATGACCCGCTGGCGCTTGGTGTTATGGAAGGAGGCGATGCGCCACTGGCCGTCGGCCTGGCGGATCAGGGTGTAGGTCTGGATCTTGGAAAGCTCGCTCGGCTTCTTGGGCTTGCCGCCGTAGGTGTCGCCGCGGCTGGTGACGATCGCAACGCCCGGGCCGTGGAAACGGACGCCGAGAAAGGAGTCGGCCAGCTTGGTGCCTTTGAGGAACCCCTTGAACAGGGCGCGGTGCCCTTCGGTGAGGTCGCGACGGCCCTGGTAGTGCGAGCCGACAAAGCTGGTGTAGGTGGCGTCCTCGGTGTACAGCGCGCCATAGGCGTCGGCGTCGCCGCGCGCCCAGGCATCGGTCATCGCCTTCAACGTTCCGCACACCGCCTGGTGAGCCCCTGCGGCGGGGGCGCCGGTCGGGGTGACGGCGACGCAGTCGGGGTTGCCGAGGTCGTGAACGTCCGAGGTGCTGTCGAGCCAGAAGTACGCCCCTGCTGCGGCCAGCCCCAGTACCAGGGCGCTAATGCCCAGAACTCGCTTGGTTCGCCGTCCGCGAGGGTGTTTGGGCGCGGTCGGGGCGTCGATGACCGGCTCAGGCGCGGTGGTGAAGCTCATGATGGCGGCCCCGTTCCATGATAGCTTCTCAAAGGAAGCTTCTTTCATTAAGATTTTTCTTCACTGAGGAAGAGATTAGGGAGTGGAGGATCCCATGTCAACTCCTGAGGATGCGAGCAGGATCTACCGGCAGTACCTGAGCGCGGTGATGCTGCATGGCCATGCCGGCGCCAAGGCCTGTGGTCTGGGGGCCACCGACCTGTACGCCTTGAACATCCTCGAGCTGTCAGGAGCGATGACGCCCGGGGAACTGGGCGCGCGCGCTGGCCTGACGACCGGACCGACCACCCGGCTGGTCGACCGCCTGGAGCAGGCCGGCTATGTCCGTCGGGCACCCTCACCGGATGACCGCCGCAAGGTCATCGTCGAACCGATCGGCAGGCCCGGCCGGCTGGACGAGGTGCTGACCCCCCTCCGGCGAAAGATCGGCGAGATCATCGGGAACTACTCCCCCGAGGAGCGCAGGGTGCTCTTCGACTACTTCGCCCGCGCCGCCCGCGCTTACCAGGACGCCGCCGAGGATCTCAACGAACCATCGTGAACCAGGCGGTCGCCATTCGGCGCGGCCAGACCGGTGACCACTGGCCACTCTCCTGTGCACGGTGGATCGGTCTTCTCCTCGGCAGTGCGACGCCAGCGCTGTTGCACTTCCAAGAGAGCGGAACGGCTGAGGCCATGGTCGTCGCGGCCGATCGTGCGGCTCCCGGAGCTTCAAGGGGCCCCCGCCCCCTCGCTGCGCTGATCCCCGGGTAGCACCCGCTTGTCACCTTGGGCAATGCAGCGGCTAGATATATAGAGCCGCAGGGTCGATTACGCGGGTGATGGGTGGCTGGCCCGTGCAGTGCGGCAGCGGTGGTGGTTGTAGGTGTACAGGAAGTCTGCCAGGGCCATGGTCTGAGGGGCCTCGAAGATTCCGGACAGGGACCCAATAGGGTTGTCCGGTAAGAAATCGAGGGAAGAAGCTTGTGGGACGTTCAAGTTCGTACTCGCCGGAGTTCCGTGAAGAAGCGGTACAATTGGCACTGAAATCAACCGAGCCCATCGCGCAGGTTGCGCGGGAGTTGGGGATGAATCCCGAGACGCTCCATACCTGGGTGCGCCGGTATGAGCGTGAGCACGGACGGTCGGATGCGCCGCTTCCGGTGGACGAGCGGGCCAGACTGAAAGAACTCGAGCGCCGCAACTGCGAACTGGAGATGGAAGTCTCCTTCCTGAAAAAAGCCGCAGCGTACTTCGCGAGGGACTCCCGGTAGCGGGCAAGTACGAGTTCATCGAAATGATGCGGCTCGACAACGCGAAGTGCGCGTACTCCGTCGAGTTCATGTATAGGCAGCTCGGCGTGTCCAAATCCGGCTACTACCTCTGGCGGAATCGTCCCGACTCGACGACCGCCCGACGGCGCGAGGAATTGCGCCTGCTGGTCAAGAAGGCGTTTGAGATGTCCGATGGCACCTACGGTCACCGGCGCGTTCGCGTCCAGTTGCTGCGCTGGGGCGTCGCCGTCGGCCTTGAGCTGGTGCGGGAGCTGATGCGCGGCCTGGGGCCTGGTGTCCTGCCAGCCCCGCGCCAGGCGCTGGTCGCTCACCCAGGCGGCCGTCGGCCCGGTGCCCGATTTGGCCGGGCGCGACTTCAACGCCGATGTCCCCAGACAAAAACTTGTCGGCGACATCACCTATGTTCCCACCGGTGAAGGGTGGCTGTATTTGACGGCCGTCATCGACTGCTGCATCAAAGAGGTCATCGGCTATGCGATGGCCGACCACTACCGGACACCGCTGATCGTCGGGCGATCGGTAACGCGGCCCGGAACCGCAAGCTCGCCCAAGGCGCCATCTTCCACTCCGACCGCGGCAGCAATTACATGTCGGCCGAGTACGGGCAGGTCCTCAAAGAACTCGGGGTACGGCAGTCGGCCGGCCGGACCGGAATCTGCTTCGACAACGCCATGGCCGAATCGTTCTTCGGCGTTCTGAAGAACGAACGTGTGTCCCGCATGACCTACCATACCCGCGAACAGGCCCGGCAGGACATCACTCGGTATATCGAGTTCTGGTGCAATCGCAAACACCTTCATTAGGCAGTTGGTTACCGCCCGCCAAGCGAAGTGCACGCAGAATTCAAGAAACTGCAGTTCGCAGCCTGAATTAACCAGCCAAACCCCTGTCCGGAATCTTCGATACCCCTCAGTCGGCACCGGCTTTGAGCCGGCCGTCCTGGAGAACCTCCGGGCGCTGGTTCCTACTCCCAGGACCCGCCCCATATCGCCGAGGTCCCCACCGGGCAGGTCAGCCGGTGGTTCCAGGTTCCGTAGAAGACGGCTGCGAACTTGTAGCGCCCTGAGGTGCAGTCGAGGTAGACCTTGAACCCGTTGCCTGAGCACGTCATGTAGAAGTCGCGCCCCGACGCCCGGCCGTTCCAGCATCGGGCCAGTCCGCGCTCGCCGCTGGGGCTGGCGCGTTGGACGTTGTCGGTGCTTGAGGCCGGAGAGATGGGAGCGGTGTCCATTTTGGTACGGCCGTCATCGACGGAGGTCGACTGGGCGAGGGCGTCTGACGCCGCTGCGTTCACCGACCCCGGCATCCCGATGGCACCGGATGCCCCCGGCGAGTCCGCGTGCGCCGGAGGCGCCCCCAAGGCGGGCGACCCCGCCGCGACCACGGCGACGATGGTGACGATGGATGCCCTGTGCCGCATGCCAGTACTCCTTGATCAGTTGAGAACGACGCAGCCGGCAGGTGCCGTCACTGCGAGTCTGTTCTCTGCAGTCTCCTCTTGCTGGTGTCGCTAAGTAAACGAGTAGATGCGAAATGTAGCTACCGCGTCCGCTGATGCAAGCCGTCGGCCCGACGAGTCCAGCGAGGGCCGGTCAGGTCGTTCGGCCTGTCGGTGAGGCTCGTGCAGAGCCAGGTACAAGCGTTTGAGTTGGTGTAGGTCGTACGCGGCGGAGCGCGCGGCCGGTCCCGCGCGGGGTGTGGTGGTCGGCGCGCCCCGTGTCCCGCCTCGACTGCGTTCGTCCGGGCCGTGTGCGGCTTTGCCGCCGAATGCTGCCAGCGAATTCGCGAAGGCGGCGGCGAAGGCTGCGGGGCTGTGATCCGCAGGCTGCCGGGCTGCGCTGAAGGCTGTGGATGTGTTGCCCACCGGAGGGGCGCGTTGCCGGGCGGCGGTAGTGGCGCTGTGGCCGTCTCGACGCCTGGCCAGGTGTGCGGAAAACGCACAGCAGAAGGAGGGAGACGCCGATGGAGGTCACCGCCGGGCGGCGGGGCGCGGCCGGCGGCCGCACACAGATCACCGTCACCGTGTCGTTCGACGCGGCCGAGGACCCGGATGAGCACGTGGAGGCGTTCCTGACCGACCGGCTGGAGGGGGTTCTGGGTCTGTACGCCCACATCCCGACCTACGCCCTGGACCCGCTGGGCCAGAGCGACCCGGAGGCGTGGGCGCGGGTGCTGGGTGCGGTCGGGGACGTGGTCGGCAAGCAGTTGCCGGGCGAGCTGGAGCGGCTGATGTGGGCGGCGCGGTTCACCGGCGGGCCGGCGTGGGGCCGGATCGCGGTGATGACCGGCCTGCCGCGCGGCGCGGTGCGCACCATCGTCGAGCGCGTCGCGGGCCGGCAGGCCGACCGCGGCGTGTGGCGCGCCGAGTTCGGTCTGCACCAGGGCGACCCGCAGCAGGCCCGCATCCGCGCCGGGAGCCGCGCCGGCGAGCTGGCCGGGCGCCGCGTCAGCGCCGACCGCCTGGACGACACCGTCCTGGAGTAGCAGGCGGGCCCGGCAGGTGCTGATATCACCGGCCGGGCCCGAACGCCCCCTCACCAGCTCCAGCTCTCAAGCACCAGTACTGATCCACGAGAGGACATCCCCATCATGACCGCCCGGACCGGCGAGCGCACGCCGCGGCCGACCGTCACGATCACCACGTTCGGCTACGGCCACCCCGAGGGCGTGCCCGAGGCGCACATCACGATCGACCTGCGCCGCCACTTCCGCGACCCGCACACCAACCCCGCGATGCGGTACCTGACCGCCCGGGACGCCGAGGTCCGCGCCACCGTGCTGGGCACCGCGGGCATCGGCGCCGTCATCTGGGGCGCGGTCGCGATGGTGCACGCCTACCTGTCGGGCCCGTCGGCCGCCGACGTCGCGGTGGCGGTGGGCTGTGCGGGAGGCCGGCATCGCGCCGCGACCGTCGGCGGGGCCGTCGCCGAGCGCCTGGCGGGCGACCTCGGCGACGGCGCCGTGGTCCTGGTCCACCGCGACTTGGACAAGGACGTCATCGCCCGCTGACCGGCCGGTCCGCCCCAGAGGGCGCGCAGGGCGCGGCCGCTGCACCGACCGACCAGCGACCGGCGATCAGGGAGGACTTCCTCATGGCCAAGGACGAGTTCAACGACAACATCGGCACCGTTCACCGCGGCAAGGGCGACATCAACCAAAACGGCGTCACCGTCGTCACCGGCACCACTAAGGGCGGGATCTCCGGCTACTTCTCCAAGAAGAAGTAGCCGAGGCGGTGCGGTCCCGGGATCCGGTGTTCCCGGGACTTCGGCGTCATGTCCTGGGCGTGGCGCGGCCTATGCGAGGCGCTGGCCGGGCTCGGGTGCGGGTGCCGGGGTGTTGGCCGTCGGGGTTGGGGGTGGGGTGTTCAGGGCGTGGTCGAGGGTGGGGTGCAGGGGCAGTTGCCGGTTCAGGCCGGTGATGGTCAGGATGCGTTCGACGCGGGGGGCCAGGGTGCCTGCCAGGGCGGCCGAGCCGCCGCGGTCTTCGGCGGCCAGGTAGTACTTCAGCAGGATGCGCAGGCCCATGGAGTCCAGGAACCGCAGCCCCGACACATCCAGTACCAGGTGCTCGCCGTGCTGGGCGCGGGCCTGGTGGATGTGCTGGTCGGCCCGCTGGGCGGTGCCGATGGTCAACTCCCCGACCAGGGTGACCACCGTGTACGGGTCGGCTGCCCGGCTGGAGACCTCCAGCGGTTCCATGACGTTCCCCTCGTGCTTCCTCGTGCTTCCTCATAGCGGCTGTACGCGTCGGCCGTGCCGTGCGGCCGGGCTCCAGGCCGCGGCGCTCGGGTCCGGCCGCCGGTGAACGAGCCGAGTGTTTGCCGTTGGGCAAACATACTCGCCCCCAGGACACGGTCGCCGCCAGGGGATGCCCTCCGCGAACCCGGCCGGGACGCCGGGGCGGCGTTCAGAAAACCATCGGTTCTGCGTCGCGGAGGTGGATGTCCAGAGGCGCCGCGTTCCCACAGGCGGTGATGTCGCAGAACCCGTGTCGAGAAGTCGTTCCTCTGACAGATCGTGCGCAGCTTTGCTGTCGGCAGGCCTGCGAAGGCTGCGGGGCTGCGGGCGGGCTTGCCGCAACGTTTTTGGAGGAACCCGATGCCGGACAAGAAGGGCGTCGCCTGCAAGGGCAAGGGCGACATCGACCAGGGCACCAGCTCCCAGAGCCGGACGTTCTCCGGCGACGGCGTCACCGTCGCCACCGGCACCAACACCGGCGGAATCTCCCGCGGTTTCTCCAAGAAGTAGCCGGAGCGCTGGGTCCCGGGATCGAGGGATCCCGGGACCCAGCGTTCGAATTTGGCCCTCAGGCCGCGTTCGGGAGAAGACCTCCATCAAGGGCGGCGCCGACCGTGCCGCCGTGCCGCCGCCGGTCCGATGTGCCGGCCCAGAACTTCTGAAGCTACGGCGAGCCGCAACGTAGGTGGTGATGTGGCGGTCTGGCTGTGGCGGTGCGGGCCGGTGGGCGGACGGAGGTCAGGAGAGCACGAACTTCAGGACCACGCAGCCGCCTTCGCCGGTGCTGCCGCCGCGGCCGTCGGTGAAGGAGCCGCCGCCCTTGCCGCCGTCGCCGCCCTTGCCGGCCTTGGCCGCGCAGTTGCGGAAGGTGTCGGAGGTGCCGATCTCGGGCCCGGCGGCTCCCGCGCCGCCCGCGCCGCCGCTGCCGCTGGTGGTGCCGTCGCCGCCCTTGGCGCCGTCGCGCCGGGTGACCTTCTGGGGCTCGGTGTTGTCGCCGTGGGTGCAGGTGATGCCGCCGCCGGGGCCGCCGGGGCCGCCGCGGCCCTCGTATCCCTTGTCGATATTGCCGATGTACCGGCCCCTGGAACCCCCCACGCCGGCGCGGGCGGGGGCCGTTGAGGTGATGGTGGTGGGGGAATCGGTGTCCTTGCCGAAGGTGACGGTGGACACCTCGCCGACCTTGCCGTTGCTGCCGTGGGCGTTGTGGCCGCCTTTGCCGCCGTCGCCGCCGTAACCGACTTTGATCGAGATTTCGGAGCCGACGGTGACCGGGCCGCTGCAGGAGGCGACGCCCCCGGCCCCGCCCCCGCCGCCACCGCCACCGCCGAAGCCGCCGTGCGCGTCCCCGCCGCCACCGCTGCCGGCGCCGATCAGCGCGATTTCCAGCCATCCTTTGCCGTTGGGCACCTTGCAGGTGTAGGTACCCGGATGATCGTAGGCGGGCCGGTCGGTCTTGGTGCCCACCGCGCAGTTGGCGGCGGCAGACCCCGCGGCCGCCGACTGCGCGACCGCAGACTCCGCGCCGGCGGCCGACCACAGCGCCCCGCCCGCCAGCACCGCCCCTGCCGCGCACAACACTCCCGACCTGCTGAACAACACCACAGACGTCCCCCTCGACTCGGCCAGGACGGGCGCACGCGCCAGGACCCGCCCGACACCACCCACCCACCAGCATCGCCAACAGTAGCGATCTTGCAACAGAGAGTTGCAGTGATTGCGTGGGCGGACCCCCCCAGGGCGCCGCCGCCCAGGCGAACCGGCGGCCGTACCGCACTTCAGTGCCGTGTGTTCGCGCCCGGGGCGGTCATGTGGAGACCGCACCCTGCGCCGCCACGACAGCCGCCGTGATGGCCGCCAGGACCTGTGTCTGCCCTCGTGCCGAACAAGCTGGGTTCTTCAGAAAACCATGGCGGTCTCAAAGGGTCAGCGCATCACCATAAGTTGATCTTGTGGTGATGGAGGGTCGTGTGCGGGAGTATGGGTTCTCACCAGCTCAGCAGAATGAGATCTGGCAGCGGTGGCGTGCGGGTGAGTCGTTCAACTCGATGGGACGGGTACTCGGTGTGCTGATGCATCACGTCCGCAGTTTCCTGGCGCAGACCGGCGGGATCCGCCACCGGGCCCAGCGGCCTCCGCCATTCATCTGTCGTGTGCCGAGCGGCTGCTCCCCATCGCCTGGCGCGACGCCGACCCGCCACCGGGTGGCGAACCCGACAACGGCGTCACCTCCCTCAGTCCCCGCGCCCTGATCGAGGTGCTGTACCGGCCCGGATGAGGCGCTTATCCACAGAACGCGGCCCGGCAGCGGCCCTTGAGCAGCAACCGACCGGCCAACGGCGGTAGCCCGGTCCACATCCGCTCGCTTGTTAAGCGACGAGATCTCGCCAGTGCCTCGCGTCGAATTGATGTCAGTGGCTGACGGGAGCCCTGCTTGCCTGCCGGGGAGGGGAGAGGCGAAGTGTGATCGGTTAGCAGACTCGCGGGTGACACACCTCAAGGTTACTCATAGGGTGATGGTTCAGGCACGGGCAGTTGTTGAGGGTGGCGGTAGTCCGTTCTCGTCCCCCTGGAGTCCCTCATGCGTTCAGCCACCAAGAACACCCGCAGCCGCCCCCGCCACCTGACGGCCGTTGCGGCCCTGGCCGCCCTGGCCACCGGTGCGCTCGCCCACTCTGCCGCTGCCGCTCCGGACCGGCCCGCGCACCGCGGACCAGCGGCTGCGCAGCGGGCCTCGGTGACCTGGATCGTCGAGGTGGTGAACAAGCTGCCGATGAGGCAGAGAATCTGGCACGGAGAGAACTATCTCTACTACCCGGGCCCCGTTGACCCCGACAGCAGCCCGCCCTTGGGCCAGATGCCGACGCTGGGTGAAATCGGCTGGGACCCGGGCACCACGGGCTCGGGCGGGGGCGCCAAGGGCTCCGGTTGGGACTTCAGCGTCCCCTGGGTCGGCAACAACGGCGAGATGAAAAAGAGCATCCGCGTCGAGCCCAACAACCAGGGAGACGTCTCCTATCGTTACTGGATCTTCCAGGACTACTGGCAGTCCAACGACCAGGTCAAGTACAGCACCACCAACAGCTACACCGACAGCAAGCCCGTCCCCGGCAGCAGCACCGGCGCCGGGAGAAAGCGCCTGATCCTCGGCGTCACCCCCTCGATGGAGAGCGTCGGTTAGGCGGGCCGAGCCGCCGGCTAGTAGCCCTGGTTGCGGATCGAGGTCGCGGCCTTGCCGAGTTCGGCCTTGGCGGCGAGCGGTTTGGTCTTGTTGGCGTCGTACACGGCGACGACGATGGTCTGCGCGGTCGGTTCGGCCCAGAAGTAGATCTTGTTGGGTGCCTCCGCGGCCATCGTCTTTGCGTCGGACTGCAGGACGTACCACCTGCGGCCGGCGATGGTGATGACGTCGTTCAGGTACGAGCCGGGGTAGTCGAAGGCGCGGCTCAGCGTCTGGCGTTCGGAGATGTACAGGCCGCCGGTCTGGGCGAGGTTGTGCGCGCCGTCGCGCGTGATGATCGCCGCCTGGCTGAGCGCGCCCGAGGCCACCATGCTGTCGGTGATGGCATGCCAGTCCGGCGCCCGGCGCGCCTCGGCCTGCGGAGCAGAGGCGATGGGGGCGCCTTCGCGCGCGGGAGGGGCGGCGGCGGCGTCGGCCGGCGCGGCGAGGGCCACCAGCAGGCCGGCCCCGGCCAGCAGACCGGTCACCCTCCTGGCCGGTCGACCGAGAAAGAGCGAAGCGCCCGTGCGCATAATGCTTCCTCTCCATTACCGATAGTTACTGCAGCTACTGTCGTCGTGCGGTTTCTGCGACTCAAGAGGCTTCGGGGTAGTGCTGTCCTTGCCTGCCCGATCCCTGACGTGCTGGTCATTCCGCGCTACGAAGACGACACCCGCCTCGCCCCGCCAGCTCGGCGGACACCTTCCGCCGGTCCCCCCACCGGGACTCGTGGCTCGACGCCGTCTAGATCAACCCGGACGGCACCGTCGCCGGCGACCCGGCACGTGCTGGCACGCCTGATCACCGCCAGAGCCGGTTCCGGGAGTTTCGGGACACCCCCACGCGCGGGCACGCGAACGGCCGACTTTTGTCACTTTTGTCACCCCCCTTACGCGCGCGCGTGAGGCGCGTGCGCGCGAGGACGAGGGCCCGCCGACCCTCCCGGCCGAGCCGCCGGCACCGCCCGCCGGAGGCATTTCCGCAGTTTTTGCAGGAACCCACGCGGGCGCGCGTGCGGGGAGTTTTGAGACCCCCTACGCGCGCGTGAGGCGTGCGCGCGCGAGGGCGAGCCCCCGTCCTGCCGGGACCCGCCGTCGGCCCGACCGGACGGGCGTGCGGGGTTTTGGCAGTTTTGGCAGCCACCCACGCGCGGGCGCGTCGGCGTTCACCGCCAGGAGGACGAGCACCAGGAGGAGGGACAGCCGGGCCCGGATGAGACCTCCGATGTCGTTAAGGAGTCAAGCGGCGGCCGTGATGAGTGGTGTGAAGGCCTTGAGCGGGTCGTAGAGCTGTCTGGTGTGGAGGCAGTGGTGCAGTTGGCCGAGCATGCGGTTGAACAGGTGCCGCAGTGCGGCGGCGTGACGATCTCCGTGGTCGCGTCTTCGCAGGTAGTGACCGCGTGCAGGACCCGCCTTGGCGGAAACGGCGAAGGCCCGGACGAAGCCGGTGGCGTCCGGCCGGTTGTTCTTGATCGAGCGGCGGGCCACCGAGATGCTTCGCCCGGAAGCGCGGGTGATCGGTGCCGAGCCGGCGTATGCCTTCAGCGCCCGGGCGTCGGCGAACCAGGAACGATCGTCGCCGATTTCGGTCAGCCGCCAGCGCCCGCCCAGTCTCCTCAGCGGCCCGCCCCACGCGCCGGATGCGTGGGGCGGGCCGGTGCTGTGCCAGTGACCGGCGCCAGTCAGGTGACAGATGCCCAGACCAGGCGGTTGTCCGTAGCGTCTTCATCTGAAGGGCGATCAGGGCAAGTGAGGAGATCATCATGATTCTGGTTACCGGGGCCACCGGCAAGGTCGGTCAGCAGGTCGTCGTGCAGTTGCTGGACGCAGGGGTTGAGGTTCGGGCCCTGGTGCGTGACCCGCAGGCGGCCGCGCTGCCGGCGGAGGTGGAGTTGGTGCGTGGCGATCTCACGGACGCGGCGTCGGTCCAGCGGGCGGCCGAGGGCGTGGACGCGGTGTTCCTGATGTGGCCGCTGGCGACCGCGGAGCGGGCCTACGACGTGGTCGCGGCCGCGGAGAAGCACGCCCGCAGGATCGTGTACCTGTCGGCGTTCGGTGTTCCCGACGACGACTCCGTCGAGCCGGAGCCTGGGATCTTGGGCTTTCACACCGCCATCGAGCGGATGATTCGGAAGTCGGGTCTGGAGTGGACGTTGCTTCGCTCCGGTGGGTTGGCCGGGAACACGCTGGAGTGGGCTGAGCAGGTCCGCGGCGGGAACGTGGTGCGTGGGGCGCATGCCCGAGCCACCCGTTCGCTGGTCCACGAGGCCGACATCGCGGCCGTCGCGGTGCGGGCACTGACCACCGATGAACTGGTGGGCGCCACGCCGCATCTGACCGGGCCGCAGGCGCTCACGCAGGCCGAGCAGGTCCGTGTGATCGGCGAAGTGCTGGGCCGGAGGGTGGAGTTCGAGGAGCTCCCCGAGGCGGAGGTGGTGGCGGAGTACGTGGCCGAAGGGCTGCCGCCGGAGCTCGCGCAGAGCATCGTGGCTGCGCACGGGGCGATGGTGACCCGGCCGGAGACGGTCTCGCCGGCCGTCGAGCAGATCACCGGACGGCCGGGCCGCACCTACCGGGAGTGGGTGGCCGACCACGTGGACGACTTCAGCTGACGGCGGCGAGCACTGAGCCGATCACCATGGCATCACCGCAGGTCACAGGCCCTATCGCTACATCCTGTACCGACCCTCCTCGCGGCCCTGTACGGCCCGCGGTGCGGGTCGTGCGGCCGCCCCGTCACCGGCGACGACGGCCGCCAGGTCGTGGTGGAGCAGACCCTGCTTCCGCCCGAGCTGCGCGAGCGGCTGCGCGGCGAGGACTGGACGGTCACCGGCGGCGACGCGCGGCTGGGCGCGCGCGACGTGTTCATGGGCGACAAGCTGACCTGTCCGGCCTGCGCCGCCGGCCACGCCGCGATCCAGTAGTCCGCCGAACAACGACACGCCGCCGCGCTGGCCCGCCCCGCCCCGTCGTTCGGGAGGTGGACCTGTCGGCTCGACTGGGGCCGGGGTGGACGCTGGGCCAGCGCGACGGCGACGCCGACACCCAGACCTGGCTGGTCGCCTGCGACGGCCAGGTGCACGGCATGGTCCGCCGCTACCGCCGCAAGAACGACTCGTGGTCCAAGGGGTGGGAGGCGTTCACCAGCAACGGCGCCGGATGGACCCGCCTGGACGCCACCGCGGCCGCCGGCCTGGTCGAGCGGTCGTCGTTCCTGTGGAGCTCCCGGGACCTGGCCGCCTGGGGCATCGCCACCCGCCCCCGCCCAGGCACGCCCCGCCCCTCCTGGGCCACCCGGCGCGCATGACCGCCCCGACCGGCGACGACGACCTCGGCGATGGCGTCGACGGCCGGATGATGCTGATGCAGTGCCGTACCGGGGACGTGGTGCACCTGCCCGGCCATCACCCGGCCGTGGTGGTCCTGGACGACGTGCCCGGCCCCCAGCACTGGGCCCGAGGGCTGGCTGATCTCCATCGCCTGGCGCGACGCCGAACCGCGGTCAGGTGGTGAGCCCGACAGCGGCGTCACCTCCCTCTGCTACGGCGCCCTGGTGGAGGTGCTGCACCGGCCCGGATGAACTCGCATCTGTCCGCGCTCGGAGAGGGAGCCGGGGCCCGGGGTGTGGGTGTCGTGGGGCCCCGGGAGACGACAGCGACCACCGGTGGCGGAACGGGTCGACCGGTGACCCGGTCCCGCCGCCGATGGTCATCTGCCCACCAGCTGGAGCAAGGGCGTCGAACAGCCAACTGGCGCCGTAGTGATTCCCGCCCACCTCCCTTGACCACACCACCGATCCGGCAAGCCTTCCTTGATCCGGCCCGGCCCGGCCTGGCCGTCCGGAAGGGAGGAGGAACGGTCGCCTGGTGGTGGTCAGTTCTGGATGGGGCCGAGCGCCCTGTCGGAGTGGATCTGTTTGCCGGCGCTGTTGCGCATCGTGGTGGCCACGACCATCATGCGGCCGGGGGTGACGGGGCCGTCGCGCAGGATCGGCACCCGGACCGTCCGGTTCTCAATGGTGGGGTTGCAGGCGACCTTGGCGCTGGTCTTGCCGTAGGGGGCGGGGGCGTTGGAGCCGTTGCCGGCCTGGGAGACCTGGATGTCCAGGGTGATGGTGTCGGTGGTCGTGCAGCGCACTGAGCCGGTGAGGCGCACGGCGTTGCCGCCGTCGTTGTGGATGGAGTGCACCTTGACCGAGCCGCTGGAGGTGGGCGCGGCGGTGTGAACGGGCGCGGCATGGGCGGCGGTCGCACCGGTGGCGCCGGTCTCCAGCGCGATCCGCGCCAGGTCCTTCACCGGCGCGCGGTGCCCCTCGCGCGCGCCACCATCCGCCGCAACCGGGCGATCCGCTTGCTGGACCACTGCGTGCGCGCCAGCTGGCCGGCCACCATGCCGCGCCGCTCGGCGGCCCGGTCCAACGCCTCCAGGAACGGCGGGCCGTGCGTCGCCGCCGATCTGTGGGGGACACCGGTGGCGACGCAGGGTCGTGGCCCGCGTGACGTCCCACCCGAGCGCGGGCCACGGCCCGGCGGACTCGTTGTCTACGTCTTCGTCTACGCGTTCGCTTCCATGCGTGCAGGCGCGCGCAGGGCGTAGACGTAGACAACCGCCTGCCCCCAGGCCCGGCGCGGCGTCTAGGCTCTCCACTCGGGTCCAGGCGACCAGCTGTAAAGTAACGGTGTGTGATGGCGGTGACAGTGCGTGCTCGCAGAAATGGCCAGTTGTGTGAGGTCGGAGCAGCGCCACATTTCCCCAGGTCGCCGTCTCGCAGACCCCCTCACCCGCACCCCCGATACAGCCGTCGCATGAACCTCGGCACTACCTGTGGCCGCGGTGGGAAACCCTCTCCTCCGAAGGACAACCTCCATGAGTTCGCCGCAGAGCATCGAAGTCCCTGGCGCCCTAGTCGCGTCGTACACGAGGAACGGTGGTGAAAAGGAACGGACCTGGATAGCCCGGCTGCCCGCGCTGGTGGCGGAACTGTTCGACCGATGGGAACTGGAGCGCGACGGCGGCCTCGGGTCCGGCGAGGCATCACTGGTGGTGCCGGTGCGCCGCACGGACGACACCCGCGCCGCACTCAAACTCCAGATGCCCCGCGAGGAGACGACCGCCGCGGTGATCGGGCTGCGGGCGTGGAATGGCGACGGGATCGTGCGGCTGCTCGACCACGACCCGGAGAGCGGCGCCATGCTGCTGGAACGCCTGGACGGCTCACGCACCCTGTCTTCCGTCGAGGACGACGACGTGGCCATGAGCGCCTTGGCCGGACTTATGGCCCGGCTGCACTCGGTACCGGCACCGGAGGGCCTGCGCAGCCTCGGGGATGTCGCACACGCCATGCTGGCGTCCGTACCGACGGCCGTCGCCGCCCTGCCGGACCCTGGGGACCAGCGGCGGCTGCGCGGCTGGGCGTCGGCAGTCACCGAACTGGCCGGCGAGCCCGGCGACGGAATGCTGCACTGGGACCTGCACTACGACAACGTGCTCGCCGCCCAGCGCGAGCCGTGGCTGGCCATCGACCCCGAACCCCTCGTCGGCGATCCGGGCTTCGACCTGTGGCCGGCGCTGGACACCGGCTGGGAGAAACTCCACGCCACCGGGGACGCTCCCCGAACGGTGCGGCGTCGCTTCGACCTCCTGACCGAGGCGCTCGGGCTGGACCGCCAGCGCGCGGCCGGCTGGACCCTGGCCCGGCTGCTGCAGAACACGCTGTGGGACATCGAGGACGGGCGGACCGCCATCGACCCCTCCCAGACCGTCGTGGCCGACGCGCTGCCCCGTCACTGAACACTTCACCTGTCAGCCCGCCCTGACACCGAGCTGATCACCCACCAACCGACATCGAGCTCGCCGCGCTCCTGACAGAGGCTCCGCCAACCCTCTGACAAATGATCCGCCATCGACAGGCAACAAGCGACGACGCCCGCCGTGAGCACACCCGCCTGACGGCGGCCGCGCACGTCCCCTACCGTGACCGCACCGCCCCCCAACTCCCGCGCGAACTACGCGACCACCTCACCGACCACCTGGCCGGTGACCGCGTCCGCACCCACGGCTGGGCCCCAGACGGCGCGGCCGCCGAACTCGCTCACCTGCGTCGGCATTGGGACGCCCTGCAGGCGGCCGCGAACGACCTCGACCGCCACGCCGCACCCGGCCGCGCCCACCACGCCGCCCGCGCCCAGGTCCTGGGCGCAGGCGTCGAAGCCTGGACCGCCGGCCTGGCCTACGACCGCACCGCCACCGGCGACCTGGAGACCGCCCGCACCCACCTGCAGACGGTCGACGCCGAGATCGGCCACCGCACCGCCCTGCCACCCCTCGCCCAAGAACTTGAGGACCACCAGCGCGCCGAGCACCGCCGACAGACCACCGCCGAACGCGCCCGCCAACACCTCCAGCAGCGACAGGACGCCGAGCACACCCAGCACGCCCCGCACTACGACCACTACCTGCACCACGGGCCCGACCACGGCAGCCCCGGGAAACGGATGTAGGGCAGCGTGCGGACCGTCCGGCGGTTCGGCAGGTTGCTGCGCCGGGCGGTCGCCGGGGCGCCGTCCCTCGGATCAGGAGTCGATCAGCCCCATTGCTTCGGGGAAGTTCTCCAGATGCTCACGGAGCTTTGCGTCGGATGCCTCTTCGGCCATGTCCGCGATGATGCCGAGGACCACTTGCCGATCGGACTCGCTCTGGCTCTGGAGAACGTAGGCGATGAGCTCCAGCTGCTTCACGGCGTCATGGACGTCCAACTGCACCTCTTAGTAGGTCTCCAAGAACCACGTGAACTCGATGACCAGCTCGACCAGATCCCGGATCAGGGCGGGAGAAGCATCCATGGAGGAATCCTGCCAAGCCGCCCGGCGCGCGGCATAGGCGCCGTTCCTCAGACGGCGCACCCCCGGGCGTGTAGACGACCCCCCGTCGGCGCCACGGCGAACCGGGGCCACCAGACTGAGGCACCTTCGGCGCGTCCTTCTAAGCTCGCTTGCCCAGACTGCCCTTGGTCTTCGGCGGGTAAATGGCGAAGCGCGGCGCTTTGGCGGAGCTGGTCGCGTTGGTGCCTGCGCCCCGGCAGCGGGACTTTGGGGATCTGAGCTGGGAGCAGGTGTTCCAGGTGCTCGGGCACGGCCTGCCCGCCGACTACATCGCCTTCGCCGAGGTGTACGGGTGGGTGTGCTTCAACCACGAACTCGTCGTGGAAGACCTGCGCCGGTTCACCCCGGAGCGGGCTGCGGCAGAACCGGCTGTACTCCAACGTACTGCGGCTGGGGGCCACCGCCTGCGGAACCAATCTGGCCTGGCTCACCGAGGGACACCCAGATTACTGGCCGGTCACCGATAGCGAGTTCGCCGGCTATCTCGACGGGCCCGGACGAGCTTGGCACCGAGCTGAGGCCTTAGGCGCACGTCCCGCTGACCCGTTTCCTGCTGGAGCAGTTCACCACCAATGAGCACTGGCTTGAGGACCCACCCCACAACCGCCCCCGCCGACAACCCCTTCCTATGACCCCTGCGGGCCGCTTCCGAAAAGAGGGGCCGACAGGGCGTGGTCAGCGGCCGTTGAGCACCCCGGCCAGCGCGGTCTTCTCCGCAGGGTCGACCTTCAGACCGTAGCGGCATTTCACATCCACCCACGAGCGGGCGTACATCCAGCGGAAACCGACCAGCGACGGCCACCACTCACCTGGGTCTTCGTCGCCCTTGGACTGGTTCACGTTGTCGGTCACCGCCCACAACCGGCTCGACGCCAGGTCATTGGCGAACTGTCGGCAGCGGCTGGTGACCCATGCGCTGGCGCCCGATCGCCATGCTTCGGCCAGCGCGACGATGTGTCACCCCTCTCCGCCTACTCCTGTCGCTGACATACGTTCCAGAGGGTTTGTCGGTGCGTTCTTCGTGTGACCGGCAGTGTTATCTGCCCGGCGAGCAGCTGTGGCCGGCCCCGGTTGATGAGGAGCTCGCCGCGCTGCGGGCCCGCTGCCAGCGCCTGCACCAGCACATTCACGCCACCCGCGCCGAGCTGCCCGGCCACACCCCGCAGGTCATCGTGCCGGGCATCGCCTCCGACCGCGACCAGCTGGGAGTACTGCCGGCCTCGCTCGCCCGCGGCGCCGCCGCCCGTGTCCGCCGTATTCCGGCCGGCTCCCCTCATCACGACTACGGACCAACTCGGCGCTTTCGGCTTGGGCTCAACGCCGTTGTGCTGCTCAACAGCCTCTACATCGACGCCGCCGTCAAGCAGTTGGCCGCCGACGGCCTTTCCGTCACCGACGAGTTGCTCGCCCGGCTCTCCCCGCTCCAGTACGACCACATCAACTTCTTCGGCCGCTACGCGTTCACCCGGTCGCTGACACCGGGCCTGCGGCAGCTACGCGGCCCGTACAGCGACGACGAGACCGACAACGACGAGGACGGATAGCTGCGGGCCCCTTGCCCGGGGTGCCCACCGCATTCATGCCACGTTCTCCTGGCCTTGGAAGCTCGCGTCGTCGGTCGCGGCGGCGTGTTCGGCCGGTGCGGTGAGATGCCTGGTGGCGTCCAGGGTTTCCCGAATGTGTTGGGCGAGGGCGTGCTGGTCGGGGTCGTCGATCCAGCGCTCAAAGGCGACCTTGAAGGCGGCGATCCCGATTTCGGCCGCGAGTGCCGCGGTGGCGGAATCCAGACCGCGTTCCCGGAGCGCGCGGCCGAGGGTGGAGACGAGTGAGGCCAGTTTGGTCAGTTCACGTTCCTGCAGTTCGGGATTGGCGGCGATGACCGCCTGGCGCTGCCGCACCAGCTCCGCGCGTTCTTCGAAGACTGGAGCGGCCTCGGTCAGGGCGTGGGTGATCACCTCCAGCGGCGCCAGGGCGTCGGCGGCGGCCGTGGCATGTGCGAGGACGTCGGCCAGGGCGTTGGGCTGGAAGAGGACTTCCCTCTTGTCGGCGAAGTGCCGGTAGAAGGTGCGTTCGGTGACCTCGGCCCGGGCGGCGATCTCCGCCACGGTGGTGGCGTCGAAGCCCTTGTCGTTGTAGAGCTCCATCGCCGCCTTCTCGAGGCGGCCTCGTGCGTCGGGTTTCCATCGGCTCATGCCCCGATCCTACACACCGATGACAGAATCTGACATCGGAGTGATGACAGATGCTGACATGAGTGCTACGGTGATGTCACGAACTGACATCACGGCTCTCCGTCCCTGGTGGGGAGCTCTGAGCAAAGGGCAACACCATGCGCGTATTCGTCACCGGAGCCTCCGGACATCTCGGCTCCGCCGTCGTTCCCGAGCTCCTCCAAGCGGGACATCAGGTCGTCGGGCTGGCCCGCTCGGACAAGTCCGCCGCCGCGTTGACGGCTGCCGGCGCCCAGGTGCACCGAGGCGACCTCGATGATCTCGACGGCCTCGCCGCGGCCGCCGCTGCGGCTGACGGGGTCATCCACCTGGCCTTCAAACACGACAGCATGTTCGCCGGCGACTTCGACGGCGCGGTCGCAGCGGATCTGCGCGCCCTCGACGCGCTCGGGGACGCGCTCGCCGGCACCGGCAAGCCGTTGGTGGCCACGTCGGGAACCGCACTGTTCGCCCTCGCGGGACTGCGGAGCCCCCTCACCGAGGCCGACGTCCTCGACGCAGGACCGCGGATCGAGGCCGAGAACGCGGTGGTCGCCCTCGCCGAGCGCGGCATCCGGTCGTCCGTCGTCCGGCTCACTCCGACCGTGCACAGCTCGCTCGACCACAACGGCTTCATCCCGACCTTCATCTCCATCGCCCGCTCCAAGGGCGTCTCGGCTTACGTCGGCGACGGTGCCAACCGCTGGCCCGCCGTGCACACGCTCGACGCGGCACACCTGTACCGGCTGGCGCTGGAATCCGCCCCGGCGGGGTCACGGCTGCACGCCGTCGACGACGAGGGGATCACCTTCCGCCAGATCGCCGAGGGCATCGGCCGCGGCCTGAACCTGCCCGTGGTCAGCATCGCGCCGACCGAGGCCGAGGACCACTTCGGCTTCCTCAGCGCCCACGCCCAGGCCGACAACCCGTCCTCCAGCACGCTGACCCGCGACCTCCTGGGCTGGACGCCCGTCCAGCCCGGCCTCGTCGACGACCTCGGCCAGAGCCACTACTTCGACACCCCCGCCACCACCGCGCGCTGAGCCCGCCCCCTTCTCCATCCCGGTCCGTTCCCCGCGCCCCTTCAGACGGCTCGGGCGGAACCGGTCCACACGACCCCCCATCCCCTGCAAGACCGGCTGCTGCGCAGCCGGAAGGAGACGAACAACATGAACACCAAGAACGCACACGAGCGGCTCGACCCGGAACTGGCCGAGGTCCTGAAGGCGGTGCCGATGACCGAGGCCGGGGTGTTCGACCTCAGTGACCTGGAGGGCACGCGCATCGGCGTCCGCGCCTTCGCCGAGGCGATCGCGGCCCAGATGCCAGACGAGCCGTCCGTGTCGGTCGAAGAGGTCCAGGCGCCCCGCTCGGACGGATCCACCCTCGCCATCCGGCTGCTGCGGCCCAACGAGGCGGCCGGGCCGCTGCCGGTGCTGGTCTGGTTCCACGGCGGCGGGCAGGTTCTCGGGTACGCGGCCCAGGACGATCCCACCCTCAAGCACCTAGTGCTGGAGGTCGGCTGCATCGTCGCCTCCGTCGACTACCGGCTCGCACCGGAGGCCCCCGCCCCGGCCGCCGCCGAGGACGGCCTGCTCGCCTACCGCTGGCTTCGCAACCAGGCAGCCGCGCTCGGCATCGACGCGGCCCGCGTCGCCCTGGCCGGGCAAAGCGGCGGCGGCGGTATCGCCGCCGCCACCGCGCTCATGATCCGCGACCAGGGCGAGCCGGTGCCGCTGTTCCAGGCGCTGAGCTACCCGATGCTCGACGACCGCAACACCACCGCGTCCAGCCACGAGGTCACCGACATCGGCATCTGGGACCGCGCGACCAACATCCTGGCCTGGAACCTGATCCTCGGGGACCGCGCCGGCGCCGACGCCGTGCCGCCGTACAGCGCACCCGCGCGCGCGACGGACCTCACCGGCCTGCCGCCCACCTTCATCGCAGCCGCCGAACTCGACGTCTTCCGAGACGAGGACCTGACCTACGCCACGCGGCTCCAGGCCAGCGGCGTGCCCGTCGAACTGCACCTGTACCCCGGCGCCCACCATGCCTGGGACCTCTTCGCCCCCGAAGCCGCAGTCAGCGCCGCCTACGTCCACGCCTGGTACGGATACCTGCGCCGCCAGTTCAGTGCCCGTCAGCCCTGAGCATCCGTCTCGTCCCGGCCGTGCGGTGACAGCCAGCAGGCCGCCACACGGACCCGCTGACAGCCAGTAACCCGCCGCGGAAGCCGGCATCCACGTCGGCTTCCGCGGCCCCACACTCTGGCCGCACAACCCGACATCAGGCCCAACGCGAACAGCTGGTCCTCCAAGCCGTCGTAGTAGGCCGTCCCGACCCTGCTAGCGGCCAAGGCCGCCGAACGCGGCACCGGCATCTACATCGGTGAGCCCGGCGAGCGCTGGCCGGTCGTACACGTGGCGGACCTGGCCGACCTGTACGTCGCGGTGGTCGAACGCGCCAGGCCGGGCACGGGATGGCCGAGACGGTCGGCCTTGACGATAGCGCCCGGGCGCTCGGCGGCGGAACGGCGGCTCCGTGGCCGCTGGAGTTGGACTCCCTCGCCGGGCTGTTCACCCCCGATCAGGACATCTCGTTGGGCAAGACGCGACGGCTCCTGGCGTGGACGCCGAGGCACACCGCAATCGTCGACCACCTGAAAGCCGAACCGCCCGCCCCTGTCCCGGGAGCCTTCGCGGCGGCCGGGAGCGTCAGCGGCTCGCGGGGCCGAACAATTCTGTCAGCCTTCCCTCCGTCTCCCGCGCGTCTGCGGCGTCCTCGGCGACGACGCAGTACTCGACGGCTCCGGACGCGCGCGTGTGGTCGCACATGATGACCACGCCGCGCCGGTCGGCGGGGTCGAAGGCCAACTCTTCGGCGCGGAGGGTCGACAGGACGGCGTCCAGCGCAGGGACGCTCCACCGGTTGCGGGTCACCAGCAGGCGTTCGTCCAGGTAGCCGGGGCCCACCAGGTGATCGCCGAGCCAGTGCAGATGCGTGGTGCCGCCGAGGCGGCCGTTGAACTCGCCGACCAGCACCCGGCCGTCGGAGGCGGCCAGACCATCGATGTTGATCAAACCCCGGTAGCCCATCGCCCGAATCGGTTCGCACAGCGTCCGCGCCTGGTCCAGGAACGCCCGCCGCACCTCGGGGGACGTCTCCATGCCGGGGATGATGATCCCCGAGAAGACCGGTTCCATCCGCATCTCGCAGACGTGCCGCTCGATGACCTCCCCGGCGGTGATCAAGAATTCCGAGCCCAGCGGGACCGATCCGGCCAGGTAGTGCTCAACGACCACCTTGTCGCGGCCGCCGTTGGTGTAGAAGGGCCATGCCGTGTCGAAGTGCCGGGTCACCTCGCCCCGGTTCCCGAGCACGGCGAGGCGGGGCGCGCCGACCTGGGGAACGTCCGGTCGGGGCGCGAGGATTTCGTTGCCGTGCGCGGCCGCGTTGTAGTCCTGCTTGACGATGACCGGCTCACCGGCCGACAGCATGGTCGCGGCGAACGCCGCGGCTTCGGCCCGCGACCTGGTCACCACACCCTCCGGCAGGCTCAGGCCGAGTCCCGTGCCGAGGACGCGGAAGACGCTCTTGCTGTTGAGCAGGTCGTGCCCGCCCGCGTCGAGGAACCCGAAGCCGGGCGTGCCGTCCTGAAGGTCGAGCTCCCGGGCCAGGGCCGCCACGGTGGGGTCGAACGAGTACGGCAGGACCCGGTCGATGCCGTTGTCGTGCACCGAGCGGCGCACCTTCTCCAAGAAGTCGGCGTGCAGGAGCCGTTCCCGAGTCAGGACGTCGTTCCCGAACGGCCCAGGCGGCGGCACCAGGACGGTCACCGAGCCGGGGTTCAGGCCCTTCAGTTCCAGCATGTAACGCAGGTACTCGGGGTCGACGTCCTGGGCCACCACGACGACGTCACCGGGCCCGGCCAGCCACGCCATGCGCAGGGCGCCGTTGCCGCCCGCCCGGCGGGCCTCGGGCGGCAGCGTGGTGAGGTCGCCGATCAGGTGCTCGTTGAACGGATTGCCGATCAGCAGCGTGCTCACGCGTCCACCTCCGCCACGGCGGCGCGCAGCCGCGCCAGCAGCTCCCGCAGGTCGGCGTCGTCGACGGTGAGGGGCGGAGTGACCAGGACGGCCTGGAAGCGGTGGTCTACCCCGGCGGGATAGACGATCAACCCGTGCCGTTCGGCGGCGGCGCAGATCCGCGCGGCCAGCGGGGCGCGCGCGAAACCCTCGGGGTTCTGGTGGACGGGCAGGGCGAGCAGGAGCCCGCACCCCCGGGGAGCGCCGAGGAACGGCACGGACGCGGCCGTCTCGGCCAGTCCTTCCCGTAGGACCGCTCCGGTGCGTTCGGCGCGGCCGGGCAGATCGTGCTCGCGCGTGTGGGCCAGGACGGCCAGGGCCGTCGCCGCCGACAGGGGGTTGCCCCCCATGGTGTGCCCGAATGCCAGGTCCGTCGCGGACCGGCCGGGCAGCACCCGGTCACCGACCAGGCATGCGCCGATAGGGGTGTAGCCCGCGCTGAGCCCTTTGCCGGTGACGACCAGGTCCGGGGTGACGCCGGATCTGCAGTGCCCGAACCAGCGCCCGGTGCGGCCGAATCCCGTCATGACCTCGTCAACGGCCAGCAACGCGCCGCTGGAGTCACACAGGTCGCGCAGACCGCGCAGGACCTCATCGGGCACCTCGCACGCCCCGCTCGCGGCCCCGCCGACCGGTTCCAGCAGAACCACGGCGATCCGCTCGGGCCCGGTCCGCGCGAACGCCGCGCGCCAGTCCGCGAGGTCGGGCAGCAGGCGGCCGAGGTCACCGGAAGCGACCGGCACCGTGGTGGCCGAGCCGTCGTGGAGGGCGCCCAGGTGGCGACGGCGCGGCGGATGCCCGGAGACGCCGAGCGCGCCCGCCGTCATCCCGTGGTAGCTGGGGAACTGGGTCAGCACGACCGCGCGGGCCGGGTCGGCGGCATGGTGGTGCAGAGCGAGCCGCAGGGCGGTCTCGGTCGCCTCCGAACCGGAGTTGGTGAAGACGACCTCGCGGTATCCGGGACCCGCGATCGCCAGGATCTCGGTGCTGAGGTCCCGAACGGCATGGTGCGCGAACTGGCTGCGGTGGACGAAGGTGATCCGTTCGGCCTGCGCGCGCATCGCGGCCAAGACCTCCGGGACACCGTGGCCCAGGTTCACGCAGACCGCCCCCGAGCTGCCGTCGATGTACTCGCGGCCGTGCTCGTCCCAGACCCGCGCGCCCCGGGCCCGTACCGCCACCGGCCGCCGTGACGCAGGAGCGGCCGGCGCCGCCGCGTCCGCCGCGCTCACCGCCCCTCCCTTCCCGGACGCGGCGAGCCGGGCGCGGAAGCGCTCCAGCCCGACGACGGCGCGCAAGTGATCCCCGTCGCACAGCACGGTTCCCGCCTCGTCCCGGACGGTGAACGCGAACTCGGTCCTGCGGTCCACCGCCGTGGTCGTGACCTCGTAGTGGACGGTGGCGCCGACCGGTGCGGCCGCGCGGTGATTCATGGTCACCGTCACGCCCACCGACATCTGGCCGGGCCCCAGGAAACGGCCCATCTCCTCGGCGCACAACCGCTCCATGTCGCCGAGGATCGCCGGGGTGGACAGCACCTCCAGCCCCTCGTTGCCCCACCGCGTCGCGCAGTCCTCGGGGCGGACGACGCGAGAGGCGGTCGCTCTCAGCGGGGTGGTCTCCGTCCGGGTCATCGCCTGGTCCTTCCGCTCGCCAGGTCGCCGCCGTGCGCGCGCATGACCTGGGTGAAGATGTTCTTCTTCTGCATCTCGTTGGTACCGCCCGCGATGCGGAAGGCGACCGCGTCGCGCAGGTGGCGCTCGATCCCGGTGCCCCGCTCGAACCCGACGTGGCCGAAAATCTGGACCAGTTCGAGGGCGGCGCGGACCAGCCCGTCCGCCGACAGCAGCTTCACGCAGGAGGCCAGCAGGCTCGCCCGGTCGGTGCCGTCCTCGCGCTGAAGCGCGGCGACGGCCGCATACGCCAGGCTGCGGGACGCCTCGACCGTCGTCTGCATGTCGACGACCTTCTCCTGGACGTACTGGTGCTCGGCCAGCTGGACGCCGAACGCCTCCCGCTCGCGGATGCGCTCGACGGCGCGGGGCAGCAGCGCCTCCACGTGCGCGGCGACCACGATCCCGTAGATGAGCCGGTCGAAGGCCAGACACCAGTACAGGACCTCCAGTCCCTCACCGACCTCGCCGAGCACCCGGTCGGGCTCGACGGCCACGTCCCGCAGGGTGATCGGGCCCAGCGGGCTGCCCCGCAGCCCCAGCAGGCTCTCGTGGCCGCCCCGGGCCACGCCCTTCTGGTCCTTGTCGACGAGGAACAGCGTGATGTCGCGCTCGCCGATGCCGGCGACGCGACCCACGACCATCATCAGGTCGGCCAGCGGGGCGTTGGTGATGTGGCTCTTGTCCCCGGTCAGCAGGAAGCCCCCGTCAGGGGTCCGCCGTGCCGTGGTGCGGATGGCCGACACGTGCGAGCCTCCGGTGGCCTCGGTGGCCGCCGTTGAGCCGAGCCACCCTCCCAGCAGGCTCGGGACGAACCGCCGCCGTTGTTCCTCGGTGCCCCAGCGCAGGAGCAGTTGCAGGAGCCCGGCGTGCGCGGCGGCCGACAGCACGAACGCGCAGTCGTCAGCCCCGGCGGCCAGACCCTCGAACGCCGCCACGTGGTCCCACAGGTCGCCGCCGTCGCCGCCGAGCCGCTTCGGCGCGTGGACGCGCCAGAAACCGGCGTCGGCGAGCTCGCGCCACACCGCCGGGTCGAAGGTCTCGTCGCGGTCGCGCTCGGCGCTGCCCGGAGCGACCCGCTCCCGCGCGAACCGGGCGAACCGGCGGCGCAACTCCTGCTGCTTGTCCGTCCACGTCAGATCCATGTGCTCCTCCTGGGTGTGGGGTGTCAGGGCCGGGCGGCCGACGGCCACCGCATCAGCGCGCGACCCCAGGTCATCCCGGCGCCGAAGGTGACCATCAGCACGGTGTCGCCGACCTGGATCCGCCCGTCCCGCACCGCGGTGTCCAGCCCGATGGGCAGGGACGCCGCGGCCGTGTTGCCGATCACATCACCGGTGAGCACGACCTGGTCGGGCCGGAACCCGGCCTTCTTGGCGACCTCCCGGATCAGTCTCGGGTTGGCCTGGTGGCACACCAGGTGGTCGATGTCGGCGATGGTCAGGCCCTCCTCCTTCACCGCGTCCTGGACCAGCACCGGGAACTCCGTCCGGACGAGCGCGGCGATGTCACGCCCGAACATCGTCAGGTGGTGCGCCCCGCCGGCCAGGCCGCGGGGGGTGAGGAGGTTGCCGTGGCCGCCGACGGCGTAGTGCTTGAGCCGCCCGTCGGTCCTGATCTCGATCCCGCCGATGCCCTGGCCGCCGGGGACCCGCGCCACGACGACGGCGCCCGCGCCGTCGCCGAACAGGGGATAGGTCCTGTGGTCGCCCGGGTTCAGGATGCGGGAGTAGGTGTCGGTGCCGACGACCAGGACATACCGCCGGCGCTCGTCGGCGCGCAGGAACCCGCGGGCCATTTCGATCCCGACGAGCCACCCGGCGCAAGCCGCGTTGACGTCGAAGGCGAACGCGTTGCGCGCTCCGACCGCCTCCTGCACGCAGGCCGCGACGCCTGGAATCGGGGATTCGGGCGTGGAGGTGGCCAGGACGACCGCGTTGACGTCCTCGGGCGCGACGCCCGCCCGGCCGAGGGCCCGCGCCGCGGCCCGGGCCGCCAGCTCCGTGCCGGTCTCCCCGGTTCCGGCGAACCGGCGCTCCAGCACGCCGACGCGCTCGACGATCCACCGGTGCTCCACGCCGAGCGTCGCGGCGACCTCTCGGCTGTCCACCCGCCGCTCGGGCAGGCACGATCCGGTCCCGATCACTCCGATGTCGGTTGATGTCAGTCTGCTCATGGGCTTCCTCCTGTCTGGGTGGCCCGGACCGCGCTCCGGACGATGCCGGCGGCCTCGGGCGGGGACGTGTCGGTACGCCGACCCGGCCGGGAACCGAACCGGCGGATCAGCGGGCTCTCGACGAGGCGGTGCAGCGGCCATGCGACGCCCAGGCAGACCACGGTGAACACCACCGGGACCACTGCGGTCACGCCGGCGCGCGGCCGCCGGCCGTCGCGCACCGTTCGCGCTGGCACCATGCCGAGGGCGAACTCCGGCAGCCGGTAGACCGGCAGGTCGTGGGCGAACCGGAAGCGGACCGTGGGCTCGTCCAACACACCGGGCGCGACCGCAGGGCCTGTCGGTGTCAGGGCGCCCGGCGGCACCGGCAGGCGGGAGCGCGGGATCCGCCGGACCAGCAGAATCAGCACCCCGAACGCGGCGACGAGACGCAGCCCCCTCAGCGTCGGCAGCCGGTCAGGGGCCAGGGCCGTGGTCATGCGGCACCTCCGATCGGCTCGGGCGCCGCCGGGACGGCCGGGGCGGCGGCGGGGTGGCGAAGCCGGCCGAGACCGGCCCGCCGCACCAGGTCGGCCG
This sequence comes from Spirillospora sp. NPDC050679, assembly GCA_044456955.1. GTDB lineage: Bacteria > Actinomycetota > Actinomycetes > Streptosporangiales > Streptosporangiaceae > Spirillospora. Next base: position 175,052 of record JBITGK010000015.1, read on the forward strand.
ACAGTTCCCGCGACCGTTCGACCACCTCCAGAACCGGGACGCCGGTGACCTCGCTGTCCGCAACCGATCGGCGTCCCGCCACCCACACATCCCTGACCTCGCGCGGGCCCGCGCAGTAGACGACCGACTGGAACGGGTCGTGCACGTTCGCCAGCGCGGGGGAGTCCCCGTCGAAGACCACCAGGTCGGCGGACTTGCCCGGTTCCAGCGAGCCCAGTTCGTCGCCCAGTTCGAGCGCGCGGGCCCCGCCGAGGGTCGCCATGCGCAGGGCGTCGCGCGCCGAGAGGGCGGCGGTGCTCAGGTGGTGCACCCGCTGGAGCAGGACCGCGCTCTTGATCGCCTCCAGCATGTCCTGCCGGTCGTTGCTGGCCGCGCCGTCCACGCCCAGCCCGACCTCGACGCCGGCGCGCCGCAGGTCTCCCACCGGGCACACGCCCGAGGCGAGGATCATGTTGGCGACCGGATTGTGCGCGACCGCGACCCCGTGTCCGGCGAGCAGCGCGATGTCGCGCTCGTCGCTCCAGACGCAGTGCGCGGCCAGGGTCGGCGCCTCGAACAGGCCATGCCGCGCGCAGAACTCCACCGGGCTCATGCCGTGCTCGGCGCGTGTCGCGCGCACCTCGTCCAGGACCTCGTGCAGGTGGACGTGGACGCCGTGGCCGCCGTCGACGGCCAGCCGGACGGTGCGCGCGAACAGCTCGGGCGACTGCGCCGCCAGAACGGTGATCCCCACGCGGAAGCGGCTGAGCCGGCTGGCCTCGGCCGCCCGCCGCAGCGCCTCGTGCTCGCGCAGGACGCCGGCGACGGTCACGCCCGGCCGCCGGTCGCCCGCGCCGAACGCCACCACGCCGCGCAGGCCCAGCTCGTCCAGGGCCCGCACGACCCCCGGGGTCACCGGCGGGCTGTCGGCCGTCGGGTCGCACACGAACATGTCGCCGGTGAGCGTCACCCCGGTGCGCAGCAGCTGCACGCCCGCCAGCAGCGTCCCGACGTAGGCCGCCTCCGGGCCGAGGTGCGGCGCGACCGGGCCGATGAGCTCGCGGATCCAGCGCCCAAGCGCGTACTCCTCGCCCATCCCGGCGATGAGCGCCTCGGAGAAGTGACCGTGCGTGTTGACGAAGCCGGGCGTCACGATGTCCCGCGGCCCGCCCGACACCCGGTCGGCCGGGTACCGCGCGGCCAGCCCGGCGTAAGGGCCGACGTCGGCGATGCGCTCGCCGACGATCCGCACGGCCCCGTCGGCCACGACCTCCGGGACGGCCGAGGTGAGCACGTACCGGCCGCGGACCAAGGTGCCCGGGGCGGCGTTCACGGCGCCGCCCTCTCAGCGGCCGCCCCGGCGGCCAGGGCCGCCGGGGGGAACTCCGCGTCGAACAATCCGGCCTCCAGGCCCTCTAGGTGGGCCAGGACGTCGGCGGTGTCGGTGACGTCGGCGTACTTCATGTGCAGGTCGAGCAGGGTCGCCTTGTGCGCCAGGTGGGACCGGTCGAACACGGCCTCGTGCGGGACGGTGACCCGCAGGTCGTGGGAGATGCCGTCGACGGCGGTGGCCCGGACGCAGCCGCTGGTCGTCGTCCCGGTCAGGATGAGCGAGTCGGCGCGCAGCATCGTCAGGTGGCTGATCAGCGGGGTGCCGAAGAACGCCGACGGCTTGCGCTTCTCCAGCAGGATGTCGCCCTCGCGCGGGGCGACCTCGGCCACGATCTCGTTGCCCAGGTGACCCTGCACGTCCACGGTGTCGTCGCTGCGGTGGCTCTTGAGCGCCCACACGCCGAGGTCGAAGCCGTCGGCCCGGCGCGGGTTGGTGGTGTAGACGACCGGCAGCCGCTTGCGCCGCGCAGCATCCAGGATCCGGGCGATCGCCGGGATCCCGGAGGTCCAGGCGACCTCTCCGCACGAGTAGCGCCAGCGGCGGATCGAGTCCAGGATCGGCTCGGGCCGGTCGCCGCAGAAGTTGTGGTTGACGTCGATCACCATGATCACCGGTCGCCGGCCGAACCCGGCGCGCCGGCCCCAGCCCGCGGCCTCGAACACCGCCCGGTCGACGTCGTCGAGCACGTCGTCCCAGATCGCGCCGCTCATCGGACCCCCTCGCCGCCGGGCTGCCGGACGGTGGTGTGCACGGTGGTCTCGGCGCAGAACCCGGGGCGCTCGAAGACCGGCGGCGACCAGCGGCCCGAGCGGGCGACGCGCGGCGGCTCGGCGGCGTCGTGGCCGGTGCGCGTGCCGTGCAGCCGCCGGGGCAGGTACCCGCCGCGCGGGTCGCCGACCGGGCGCATGCCGGGCGAGTCGTCGGCCCACTCGGCGGTGACCTCGCCGCGCAGGATGGTCGTGATCGGCCAGCCGGTGAAGGTGTGCCCCTCCATGATCGACCAGCCGGAGCGGGTGTTGATGTGCTCCTTGCCGACCGTCACCTCGCGGCCCGCGTCGACGATCACCATGTCCGCGTCGAAGCCCGGCAGCAGCGAGCCCTTGCGGCCCCACAGCCCGCTGGTCTTGGCGGGGTTCTCGCAGCTCACCTGCACGAGCCGTTCCATGCTGATGCGGCCCTTGTCGACGCCCTCCGACAGCAGGACGGGCAGGAACAGCTCGACCCGGCTGAAGCCGGTGCGGCAGTCCCAGATGTTGGCGTTGTACATCTCCTCGTAGGAGGAGGGCTCCCAGCCGACGACGTGGTCGGAGCCGACGACGTCGATGATCCCGTCAGCGAGCGCGGCCCACAGCGCCTCGACGTTCTCGCGGCGGCGCAGCGGGACGTTGATGCGCCAGCCGCGGCCGTCCTCGGGCTGCGCCCACAGCCACGCCGGCCCCGTTTGCGCGTACAAGTCCACGCCCTCGGCGCGTGCCTTGAGGACCTCTTGGAAGCTCAGCACGGTCGTGCAGTGCTGGAGGTACAGCGGCACCCGGCCGGGCGTCTGCTTGGCGAGGTAGGCGTAGGCGGCGATGTGCTGGGCCTCCAGGAAGTCCGGCGAGCGGTCGGTCCAGGCGCCGAAGTCGGTGCGCCCGGCGGCCCGCAGCCGGTCCTCGAAGATCCGGCCGATCTCCCAGTTCTCCGGGTGGATGTGCACCATGCCCGGGTGGCCGAGGTGGGCGGTCTGCTCCATGGCCAGGTAGACGGTGCCGTCGTCGATGCCCGTGCCGAGTCCCGCCCGGCGCGAGGGCCAGTTGCCGTCGTCGTCGTCCGACATGCCCTTGAGGCCGCGCGTCTGCAGGTACAACTTGAACGAGGTGACGCCGTGCTCCTCGGCGTACTCGGGGATCTCGCGGGCCTGCTCGTCGGTCTCCAGCATGTAGGTCAGGTAGGCGTCGACCTGCGAGTAGGTATCGATGACCTGGCGCGCGGCCGGGAACGACTCGTGGAACGACACCACGTCAGCCCTGCGCACCACCTCGTGGAACGGCTCGGTGCCCATCCGGGTCACCGGCGCCTGGACGCCCCAGGTGGTGACCCCGGCGCAGGCGGCGGCCCGCGACTCGGTGCGGATGTCGTCCTTGAACGGGATGTAGCAGCCGGGGTGGGCCTCGGAGTCGACGATCCCGGGCAGCACGTAGTGGCCCCGCGCGTCGATCCGCCGGCGCGCCGGCGGTATCAGCTCCTCGGGGGCCAGCGCCACCACCTTGCCGTCCTTGACGCCGATCGCCAGCCGGTGCCGCCCGTCTCCGAGGACCACCGTGCCGTTGGCGACGATCAGGTCGAGGGTTTCGCTCGTCACCGCGCATCATCCCTTTCGACTTTCGCCGTACATGGCGAACCAAAAATCATCCGAACGTGCAAACCGAGTCTCACACCCTGAATTGAGCAGGGCAACGGAAAGGAATTTAGGCAGCTGGCAATTGTCTCGCCGGCGAGATGCAGCGAAGCTCTCATCTGCTAGAACATGGATGTTGAGAAGGTCGTCGACGTGCATTATCGGCCCACCGTCGGCACTGACGGTCCTTTATTGCCGATCCTGCAGAGTCGGAATACATTGCGTTGGACCCTGTAATTGCAGGGAAACTTACCGACGCTGGAGGGCGTATGAGGATAGGAATTCTCGGCTGGGAGCCGGGGGAGGCCGAGTCCGTCGGAATCGCCGAGCTCGGCCGTACCCGCGGCCACGAGGTCACCGTCTTCGACATCGCCGACGTCGGCTGCGCGGCGACCCGGTACGGCACGGTCCCGACCGTCGCGGGACGGGACGCCGCCGACTTCGACGTGATCCTGTCCCGGGCGCACGTGGACCGCGACGGCTGGCGGGACACCGTGGAACGGCTGCACCTGCTGTCCGGGATCCCCCGCCTGCTGATGCTGGACCCGGTCGATGTGCACGTCAGGACCGCCGGCAAGTTCGCCATGCTGCACCAGCTCACGCTGAACGGGATCAACGTTCCGCCGACGCGCTCGGTCCGCAGCCTGTCGGAGGCGGAGGACGCGAGCCGGGCCTGGGGGCCGATCGTCCTCAAGCCGTCGGTCGGGTTCCGGGGCATCGACGTGGAACGGTTCCTCGGCGGGATCACCGGCGGGGAGCGGGATCGGGCCGCGGCCATGCTCGACCGATACGGCGTGCTGATCTGCCAGCCCTACTACCCGCACGAGGGCGATCATCGTGTTCTGGTCATCGGGGACGAACCGTCGATCTGCACGCGGTTCCACACCGGAGGAGCGACGTGGAAGCCGTTCCCCGGCGCCGGGCCGCCGCCCGGCGCGGACTGGGAGGTGGACATCGAGATCGTCACCCCCTCGCCCGAGATGGCCGACATCGGGATCCGCGCGACCAAGGCGATGGGACTGAGCTACGCCGGGGTGGACATCGTGGAGACCGACGAGGGCCCCGTCGTCATCGAGGTCAACGTCGTTCCCGGCTGGGGCGTGCTCCCACCCGACGTGCAGCGGGTCCCCAACCGCGCCGTGCTGGACCTGATCGAGCGCCGGTACGCCGAGTCGCAGGAGGCGGTATGAACCAGGTCACCGTACGCCACAACTTCGAGACCGCTCACCGGCTTCCCCATCTGGGCGGAAAGTGCCAGAACCTGCACGGCCACTCCTGGTGGGCGGAGGTCAGCGTCGCCGGAAGCCTGAACGACCAGGGGATCGTGGTCGACTTCGGCGCACTCAAGCGTCACCTGCGCGAGTGGATCGACACCCATCTCGACCACGGGGCGATGCTGGGCGACTTGGACCCGCTCATCCCGGCGCTGGAGAAGGACGGCAGCAAGCTGTTCCGGTTCGGGGTGGCCGGGCCCTCCAAGGGTCTGGACTGGCCGACGGTCGAGAACGTCGCCGAGCTGCTCGCGCGGGTGACCGACGACTGCATCGGCGCGGCCGGGTGGCGGGGGGTCGCGGTGACGCGGGTCCGGGTCACCGAGACGCACGTCAACGCCGCCGAGGTGATCCGATGACCGCGCCGAGCCCGCCGCCGGCCGCGTCGCCGGTCCCCTCGGGGGCCGCGTGGCTGCCGCTGGCCGAGACGTTCGGCCCCACCGTCCAGGGCGAGGGGCCGGCCGCAGGGCGCACCGCCTGGTTCGTCCGGCTGGGCGGCTGCAACCTGTCGTGCTCCTGGTGCGACTCGGCCTACACCTGGGACTCCTCCCGTTACACCCTGCGTGAGGAGATTCGGCACACCCCGGCCGGTGAGATCGCCGCGAGCGTCCCCGACGGCGCGCTGGTGATCCTGACCGGAGGGGAGCCGCTGCTCCAGCAGGAGACCGAGGGATGGCACGAACTGCTCATCCTGCTGCGGGCGCGCGGCTGCGTCCTGCACGTGGAGACCAACGGGACGATCGCGCCCACCGCGACGACGCGTGAGCTCGTCGAGACCTTCGTGGTTTCGCCCAAGCTGTCCAACGCCGGCCGGCATCGCGGGCACCAGAATGCGGCGCTGCACCGGGGCTGGGCCGCGGCCGCGCGGGCGGGGCAGGCACACCTGAAGGTCGTGTGCGCGACCGCCGCCGACGTCGGGGCCGCCCGGGCACTCGCCGTGGCCCACCATTGGCCCGCGGGCCAGGTGTGGGTCATGCCTTTGGGGGTCACTGCGGCCGAACTCGACGAGCGCTGGCGCGTCGTCGCCGAGGCCGCCGCACAGCACGGCATCAACGCCACCCACCGGCTCCACGTGCTCGCGTGGGGCGACGAGAGAGGGCACTGACCGATGATCAACCTGGACAAGGCCGAGAACGCCGTCGCGGACCTGCTGCTCGCGCTCGGCGTGGACGAGGGCGAGCATACCCGTGAGACCCCGCGGCGCGTCGCCAGGGCGTGGGCCGAGACCCTCGCCGGATACAACGACGACCCCGCCCGGCATCTGGCCCGACGGTTCAGCACCACCCACGACCCGGGCCTGATCATCGTGGCGGGCATCCGGATGAACTCCACCTGCGCCCACCACCTGCTGCCGGTCACCGGCACCGCCACCGTCGCCTACCGGCCGCGCCCCGGCGACCAGATCGTCGGGCTGTCGAAGCTGGCCCGGGTCGTGCACGGGTACGCGCGGCGGCTCCAGGTACAGGAACGCATCGGGCACCAGGTCGCCAACGCCGTTCAGGAGGCGCTGAACCCCATCGGCGCGGCCTGCGTGATCACCGCCGAACACGGCTGCATGACGGTCCGCGGCGTCGGCGAACCGGCGACGGTGACCACGACCCACGCCAGCACCGGCGAGTGGGGGCCGGGCCATCCCGACCTACAGGCGGTCCTGGCCGACCACGCCGCGAGCCTCCGCTGAGCCACGCGGAGGAAGACCGGTGACGATACCCGCCCTGGGTGTGAGCGCCACCGTCCTGATGGGCGCGGCCGCGCGCGCCGCCGAGAGCGACCGGCTGTTCGACGATTCGGTGACGGCCCGCTGCGCAGCCGCCGCCGAGCACGGCCGGCAGCCCGCCGTCGAGACCATGGGCATCCGGTGGAGCACTACTTCGCGATCCGGACCCGGCTGTTCGATGACCACCTGTTGTGAGCCTACGCAGCCGGCCGCGACCAGGTGGTCCTGCTCGGCGCCTGGCTCGACACCCGCGCCTTTCGGCTGGACTGGCCGTACGGGGTGCGGCTGTTCTGGGTCGGCCTGCGCGGCGTGCTCGACTGCAAGGAGTCCGTGGTCGCCGCGACCTGGGCGCGGGCCCGGTGCCGGCGGAGCGTGCTGCGGTCGATTCTGGCCGACGACTGGGCCGAGCCGCTGCCGGCGGCGGGCCTGCGGCCCGACCGCCCCACCACCTTGCTCATCGAGGGGGTGCTCTGCCACCTCACCGGCCCGGCGGTCGACCACGTGCTGTCCACGGGGTCGCGGCTGTCGGCTCCGGGCAGCACCCTGGCGGGCGAGCACGTGAGCCTGCGGACGTTCGACGACCCGGCGGCCCGGCCGATGCTGGACGCGCTGGAGTCGGTCGACGCGCCGCGGCGGTCGGGCATCGAGGACGCCGACCGGTGGCTCGGCGCGTACGAGTGGCGCGCCGGGACGCTGGACCTGAACGACCCGGCCGTCCACCACGAGCGGCCGACCTGGACTGGAAGGGCCTGAAAGACGGCCCGCCGCGCGGTTAGATCTTCAGCGCCGTCCGTTGACGCCGACGGGTGCGTCCCATCGGCGGGACGCACCCGACCGCAAAACGGTTGCGCCCCGAGCACGGGCCGTTCCTGCGATGAACGCTCACCGACGGCGATCAGTGACCACGGAAGCGACCCTGCACCGGACCGTCCGACAGCGAGCCGGCCGCGCCGGGCCGGTCGGCGCGGGGTCATCGAGATCACCGGGACGCGTCCGGGGATCGACGGGCTGCACGTCCACACCGGTCGGGTCCACACTGGCGAGGAGGTCCTGGCGCGCGTCGACGCAACCGTCGTGCCGCGGTCGCCCGCTCGCACTCGGCCGCCCACATCCTGCACGCGACGCTGCACCGGGTGCTGGGCGAGCACGCGCGCCGGCAGGGCTCGCTGGTGGAGGCGGGCCGCCTGCGGCCCGGCCTCGCGCACTTCTCCGCCGTGTCCCGGCGGCGGCGCGGTGAGAGCCTTTTCCTTGAATGCCCCATAACGATCGGCGACGCTGTTCCGGTACGCATTTGAGGACGGCGCTCCATTGCGGTGCGGAACGTCGAGAGAAATGGAGAACTAGCATGTGCGGAATCGCTGGATGGGTCTCCTACGACCGTGATCTGACCACCGCCCGTGAGACGGTCGATGCGATGACCGGGACCATGGCGGCCCGGGGCCCCGACGACGAGGGCGTCTGGGTGGGACGGCACGCCGCGCTGGGAAACCGCAGGTTGTCTGTGATCGATCTGGTCGACGGGCGACAGCCGATGACGGCCGAGACCGACGCCGGAACGGTGGTCCTGGTCCACACCGGCGAGGTCTACAATTTTCGCGAGTTGCGCGCGGAACTGCGTTCCCGTGGCCACCGCTTCCGGACCGACTCCGATACCGAGGTGGTGCTGCGCGGTTACCTGGAATGGGGCGAGAGCGTCGCCGAGCGTCTCAACGGAATGTTCGCTTTCGCCGTCTGGGACGAACGCGACGCGAAACTCGTCCTGGTCCGCGACCGGCTGGGGATCAAGCCGCTGTTCTACCACCCCACCGACGACGGCGCGCTGTTCGGGTCCGAGCAGAAGGCGATCCTGGCCAGCCCCCTCGTCGAACCGGTGGTGGGCCTCGGCGGGCTGCGCGAGTTGTTCGCGTTCGTGAAGACGCCGGGGCACGCGAGCTGGAAGGGCATGCGCGAGGTGCTGCCCGGGTCGGTGACCACGGTCACGCGCGAGGGTGTCCGCACCCGCGTCTACTGGACGCTGCGCACTCTGGAGCACACCGAAGATCTCGCCACCACCGTGGCGCGGATCCGCGAGCTGCTCGACGACACCGTGGACCGGCAGCTCATCGCGGACGTGCCGCGGTGCACGCTGCTCTCGGGTGGGCTCGACTCCTCGGTGCTGACCGCGCTGGCGGCGCGGCGCCTGGAACGCGACGGCGTCCGGCTGCGCAGCTACTCGGTCGACTTCCGCGGCTACACTGAGAACTTCGTCAGCGACGGCATCCGCGTGTCTCCGGACGCGCCGTACGTGCGCGACCTGGTCGCCCACGCCGGAACCGACCACCGCGACCTCGTCCTGGACGCCGACGCGCTGGCCGACCCCGAGGTCCGCAGCGCCGTGGTGGCCGCCTACGACATCCCGCCCGGCATCGGCGACATGAACACCTCGCTGTACCTGCTGTCCAAGGAGGTGCGCCGGAAGTCGACGGTGGCCCTGTCGGGAGAGTGCGCCGACGAGGTCTTCGGCGGCTACAAGTGGTACCACGAGTCCGAGGCCGTGGAGGCCGACCTGTTCCCATGGCTGGTGCAGGTGCCGGGCGACCAGACCGTGAACCCGTTCGAGAAGGTCCTCACGCCGGAGGCGGAGAAGGCGCTCGGCCTGGCCGAGTTCGCGCGCGACGAGTACCGCGCCGCCGCCGCGCGGATTGAGCGCCCGCCCGGCGAGAGCGACCACGACCACATGATGCGCAAGGTGTCATACCTGCACCTCACCCGCTTCATGCAGTTGCTGTTGGACCGCAAGGACCGGATGAGCATGGCGGCCGGCTTGGAGGTGCGGGTGCCGTACTGCGACCATCGGCTGGTCGAGTACGTGCACAACGTGCCGTGGCGGATGAAGGTCTTCGACGGGCGGGAGAAGAGCCTGCTGCGCGCCGCCGCGCGGGATGTGCTGCCCCGGTCGGTCGTCGAACGGGTCAAGTCCCCCTATCCCTCCACACAGGACCCCGGTTACGCCGACGCGCTGCGCCGCCAGGCCCGCGCGCTGCTCGCCGACCACGCGCATCCGATGTTCGAGCTGCTGGACCGGCGACTGCTGGCCGCCGAGGCCGCGCGGACCGGCGCCGCGACCACCCAAGGCAGCCGGAGCCTGCTGGAGCGGGCCCTGGACTTCGCGGCCTGGTTCGACCGTTACTCCCCGACGGTGCGGCTCTCCTAGACCGCCGCCCGCGACCCGCGCAGGACTCGCACAGGAAGGGACGGTGCATCACCGTGCGGCCTGACCCGGCATGGAACGACACCCGCCTGCCCTACCCGGCGGGCCAGAGCGTGCACGGCGTCGTAAGCCAGGTCGCGGCGGAGCGCCCTAACGCCGTCGCGCTGATCGACCGAGCCGAGCGGACCACCTACCAGGAGCTCGAACGCGCCTCCGACGCCTACGCGCACCTGCTCCGCGGCGCGGGCGTGCGCCCCGGGGACGTAGTCCCGGTGCTGCTGCCCCGCAGCACTGAGCTGGTCGTCGTTATCCTGGGGCTGCTCAAGGCCGGGGCGGCCTACGCGGTCCTGGACGAGCGCTGGTCGGACGCCCGCCTCGGCGAGGTCGTCGCGGAGCTGGGCGCCGGGTTGCTGGTCGGCGGCGACCGGCCCGCCGGGGCGCCGGTGGAGCGGTGGACGCCGCCGGGCGTCCACGCCGCCGGGAGGCCCGACAGGTTCGTGCCCGCCGAGGCGGCGGGCGGGGATCCGTGCTGCGTGTTCGTCACCTCCGGCACCACCGGGCGGCCCAAGGCCGTGCTGTCCCCGCACCGGGCGACCGTCCGGCTGTTCCGGCCGGGAGCGTCGTTCGCGCTGTTCGACGAGCGGACCGTCAAGCCGCTCGCGGCGCCCCCGCCCTGGGACGGCTTCACCCTCGAACTGTGGTCGGTCCTGCTGAACGGCGGCACGTCGGTGGTCGTGCGCGAGCCCTACCTGACTCCGCAGGCGCTGCGCCGGGGCGTGCGCGAGCACGGGGTCAACGCGGTGTTCCTGAGCAGCGGGCTGTTCAACCTGTTCGTCGACGAGGACCCGGGGGCGTTCGAGGGCGTCCGCCAGGTGATGAGCGGTGGCGAGCGGCTGTCGGTCCCCCACGTCCGGGAGTTCCTGCGCCGGTATCCCGACGTGCCGCTCATCAACGGCTACGGCCCGGTGGAGAGCACGGTCGTGGTGACCGCGCACCGGGTCGCTCCGGCCGACTGCGAACGGCCGGACGGCGTCCCGATCGGGCGCCCGGTGCCCGACACGGCCGTCCACGTCCTCGACGGGACCCGGCCGTGCGCCGTGGGAGAGCGCGGCGAGCTGTGCGTCTCCGGCGACGGGCTGGCGCTCGGCTACCTGGGGTCCCCCGAACTGACAGCGGAGAGGTTCCCCGTGGTGGAGATCGACGGCGAACCGACGCGGATCTACCGCACCGGCGACCTCGCGCGGTGGGACGACGATGGTGTGCTGCACTACCTGGGACGGCTCGATCGCCAGGTGAAGATCCGCGGGCACCGCGTCGAGCCCGCCGAGGTGGAACGCCAGATCGAGCGGATCCTCAGCGTGCGGCGCTGCGTTGCACTGCCCAGGCGCGGCCCGGACGGCGCGGTCGCAGGGCTGGTGGCGTTCTGCGTCCCGGCGACCTCCAGTGACCGCCTGCTGGACGCGCTCGGAACACTGCGTGACGTCTTGGTCCACTACCACCTGCCCGACGCCGTGGTCAGCGTCGACGCGATCCCGCTGACCGCCCGGGGCAAGGTCGACGAGACGGCGCTGCTGGCCCTGCTGGACACCGCCACCCCCGCCCCCGCGCCTTCGGACCCCGGGCGGCCCGCCGCCGGACCTAACGACCCGCTCACCGGCCTGGTGGCCCGCGTCTACGCCGAGGTCCTCGGCCGCGTGGCGGTTCCGGCGGGCGGGGCCTTCGACGAACTCGGCGGGTCTTCGCTGGACGCCGGGCGGGTCTGCGCCCGGCTGACCACGGAACTGCGCCGGCCCGTGCCGGTCGCGCGCCTGCTCGACCTGCGCACCGCAGAGGCTCTGGCCCACTGGCTGCGCGAGCACCCCGCCGCGCCGCTCCCGGAAGGGGAGACGGACGGGGCAGTGCCGCTTACCCCCCTGCAGGCGAACTTCCTCGCCCGGTACCTGCGGGACCCGGACGACCGGATGGCCCACTGCGTGGGCGTCTGGCTGGCAGACGGCCCCGTGGACGCCGACGCGCTGGCCGGGGCGGTCGCCGAAACCCACCGTCGGCACGAGGCGCTGCGCGCCGAGTACCGCGGCAGTGACGTTCCGACGGCCCACGCGGGCGATGTCCCCGCCCCGCGACCGGTGGTCCTTCCCAAGGCGGCGACGGAGGCGGCGGCCATCGAGGCCGTCCGGGCCGCGCTGGACGGGCCGCTGGACATCACGCGGGGACGGGTTTGGCGGCTGGCACTGGCCCCGGTGCGCGGCGGGGGCGCCGCGATCGGCTATGTCGTCCACCACATCGCCTTCGACGGCTGGTCCGAGGCCGTGCTCGCCCGGGACCTCTCCCACGTCTACGCGTCCATCATCCGGGGCGGTGGCGGGCGGGAGCGCCCCCCGGCCGCGACCCTGGCGCGGGCCCGTGCACTCTGGGACGCGCAGCGCGCCGACGCGCCGGTGACGTCCGCGCTGCTGGCGGGCCGGGTCACGGAGCTGCGTGGCACCCCCGAGCTGCCGCTCCCCACCGGGCCGACCGCCGGACAGAACCTGCCTCCGGACCGCGTGGAGCACGCGCTGCCCGCCGAGGCGGCTGCGGCGGTCCGGAAGGCGGCCGCGGCCGGGGGCTGCTCGGAGTTCACCGTGCTGCTGGCCGGCTACGCGCGGGCCCTGTCCGTCACTACCGGACAGGACGATCTCGCCGTGGTCGTCCCGGTGGCACAGCGGCTGGACCGGGAGATGGAACGGGCGGTCGGGTGCCATGTGAACATGGTCGGCGTCCGGTTCCGGAACGCCGCGCAGGTCACGGTCGCCGAGGCGGTGCCGCCCGTCCGCGCGGCCCTGTCGGCCCAGTACGTCGAGTTCGGCGAGCTGATAGGCGAGCTGATAGGCGAGCTGCGGGCCGCGATGCCCAGCCGCCCGCCGCACGCCCCGATCTTCCAGACGAACTTCGCCTACCAGAACGTCGCGCCCGCCGCCCTGGACCTGCCGGGGGTGCGCACCCGCCTGTTCCGGCCGCCCTACCAGGGCCTGCCCACGCCCCTCCAGACCGAGGTGTGGCCTGACGTCGACGGCGGGCTGCGGCTCGTCGTGAACTTCCTGCCGGGCGCTGTGGACAGCGCGTACGCTGCGCGCCTGGCGGACGCCTTCGCCGGCGAACTGGCGAGCGTTGCCACCTGGTGAGCCCGGCGCGCGTGTGACCCGGTCCCACATCGAGGGACCCGCGACCGCGCTGGTCAAAAGCGGCGGCCCACACACCGCGCTCGGACCGGACGATCGAACACGTGTCGGGCGGGGCTTCCCAGCGGTGGAGGTACGGTGGGCAGCCGGGAGGTGCCCGCCTGGACGCAGCGGCTCATCAAGCCGGTGGGGGCCGAACCGGTGACCTTCACGTTTCGACGGGCCGCGGAGTGGGGTACCTGCTCGTCGGCTCCGGGGCCGAGGGCGGCCTGCCCGACGCCGTCGAGCTGGCCCCGTCCGTCCAGTACACGCCTGAGAACGAGCTCCGCCGCTGGGCGCTGCACTCGAAGGAGGGTGGTCGGGCCCGCGAGCCGGGGTCGTCCCCGCAGACCGTGCTCAGGCGCAGCGACACGCTGAGCAGCATGCCTTCACCCCCGTCTCCTTCAGTGATCCGCTCGGCGTCTGGCTTCTGCCGCGCTTGGGGGCCATGGGCTCGTCGGACTCTGCGCTGTCGAGCCCGGGCCCCGCTGTATTGCTGTGCCCGCAAACAGGACGGCCAGCGGGCGCCCCCTCCGATCCGCACTCGGCGTAGTCCGAAAGCAGCTCGCGTCCGGGGGCCTCGGTCAGCGGCGGCGCCGTCCGGTCGCGGTCGGACAGGTGGGACCGGGCACATCGCTGAGGGACAGCGCCAGCTCAGGGCGGAGCGGCGAGACGGCCAGCTCGTTCTCGAGCACGTAGCCGCCTGACATCAGGTAGCTCATGACGGTTTTGTTCTCGGTGCCACGAACCCGTGGCCGAGCGCCGGCGGCCCGATCCGCAGTTCGACGACGAAATCGCGCCCTACCGCGCAGGAGGTACCCGTACTTGGCCATACGCGGCGGAATGCGAGTGAAGTGGACTCCGCGGACCGTTTTACCCCGGAGCAAGCCGTGACTGACCTGGGCCCCGGGGGGAGCCGGGCCCGCCGGTTCGCTCCATGAACACCGCGCTCTCGTAGGGGAGGGGAAGCATCCTCGCGCGTCGTGGTGGACGTCGGGGCCGAGCTCCAGGGCGGTTTCGCCGGCAGGACGCACGCCTTCATCCTCACTTCAAGGGAGGCGCGGTCAGGCGGGGATCGCGCCGTCGGCGGAGCACGCCTCGTCCAGGACGGCCTGCATCCACTCGTCGAGCTGGCGGCCCGCGCGGGTCGCCTGCTGCTGCCAGAGCCGCCGCCGGTCCGAGTCGATCCTTATGACGACGACAGTCTCCTCGCGGCCTTCCCCGTCGGGCAGCGCCCCCCTGCTGGCCTTCAGGTACTGCCGGAGGGTGGCTTTGGACCAGCCGAAGCGCCCGGCCCGTTCCAGCCAGGCGTCCTGCTCCTGCTCCGGCAGCGCTGCGACCTCCAGGTGGTGCTGCATGCTAAGGCCGCTGTGGCGTCGTTCCTGCGGGAACTTGCGGGCGACCCAGGCGTAGTTGCGCAGTGTCTGGTGGTCAAGCCCGGTCTTCTCGATCGCCCGCTTGTAGCGGTCGGGATAGCGGTTCTGCCCGTAGACGAGCCAGTCGCCCAGCCACCACGTCGAGGCGTCGGAGAGGGCGTGGATCTGCTCGCCGATGCTCCGCCACTCGTCGATGGGCATGCCCGGTGGGAGCGAGAGGCTCGTCCGGGTGGTGGTGGCCTTGCGGTCGAGGGGACGCATCCGTCTCGGTCGTACTGGTGTAGCCATGAGGCACCTCACTGCTGGAAGCTCTGATGATCATGTGATGTCCGCGGCATCGATCACGGAGTTCTATGCTCGGACTCCGGTACATTTGCGGTATTTCGCTCGAATTCGGATTCAAGTGGCGGCCGCGATGGGCGTCCCTGTGGCTGGACGTTGCACGGTGTCCACGGGCACCTTTCCCCCTGAACGGCCATTAGTTACAGAGTGCATTGAGCTGGACGCGAAGAGGAACCTTCGACAGGATGAACCGCCTTCATCCCGGCAGGCGGTCCCGGATCATCCCCACGCAGGAGTCGGGATGCTGGCAGTGAAGTCGGCATGGACCCGAGTGGCGCTACTGGTGCAGGTCAGGGGCTGTCCTGTGCGGCCGGGTCCCAGGCTTCTCTATGGAACGAAAGTTGTATGGAACAGTTTTATGCGACCGGGAATGAGGCGGCTTTCATGATCGTTCGGTGATGTGCCGCATGTCGATTCGCCGATGCCGCAGCGAGGGCGAGTCCCAAGCGCATGACCGGATGCCGCCAGCAGATCTTGTGCTGCAGATCAAATCTCATCTCCGCTGGATTCTTGTACCCGGCCCGGTGATGTGCGGGTGATTTCGGATCGCCTGAGGTCGCTGTCATGGGGGGGACGAGGATGCTCGGAGCCACCGTCGAACAAGCTGTCAGGAACTCGTCGCGGTCATCGGCATGGGAGGCGGGTTCCCCAGAGCCCGTGGCGTCGAGGAGTTCTGGTGGCTCCTCGCCGGTGACGCCGGAGCCTTCACGATCCGACACTCCGGGCCGGACGGTGCCCCGGCACGGCGGGTTCATCGGGGCACCGTTCTACTTCGACGCGGGTTTCTTCCGGATCTCCGCAGGTGCGCATGAGGCTCGCCTGAGACCTGGGTGCACTGGGCGGCCCGGTGGTGGAGGCGGCGCTGCGCAGGCTGCTCGACGACCCCGATGAGATGGTGCGCAAGCTCGCAGCCCGTGGCCTAGCGCGAAAGGTCTGTGACACTCCCGCTGTGGCCGCCGAGACGATCGAACAGGTCTGAGACCCGGGACGGCCAGAGGTCGGTCCCTTTCTGCGGGATTCCCCCTTCCGGTCTGCGCTGGGCCGAGTGGCGGCTCGCCGTAGCTGTAGGAGTTCAGGGCCGGTACGAGGAGGACGGCGTGCTGCGGGTGAGGGCGCGGGGCGGCTATCTGCACCACATCCCGATCGAGGTGGCCGTCCGGTTCACCGCCGAGGAACTCCCAGACCCCCAGGGCGTGCACGTTCCCTTCGCTGACAGGGGAGTGCGGCCGGACGCGGCGTGCCCGCGCTGCGGCTGCCTGTCCGACCGCCCCGGCTACGGACCCGGAGAGATGCTGGTCTGGGAGTGTGAGCGGTGCGGGCGCCGGTGGCAGACCCTGGCACGGCCGGAGAGCCCCGAGTGCGCCCAGGCCGACGCGGTCGCCGAGCTCGTCGCGGCCGCCGCCCGTGCCCGGGCGGGCACCGCCCAAGAGGCTGCGACCGAGCGCGTGCGCCGGGCCGCCCTGGCCTCCCGCGCCACCAGCGTCACCGCCCGCCGCACCAAACCAGATCGGGGACATCAGCCCCGACACCCTGGGCCGCTGGGGCCGCCGCCGGCTGACCGGACGGCGGCGCTCGGGCCCGGTGACCGGGCGTGCGATCGGGGGATCGAGATGCCGGTATAACTCGTGCAACGAAGTACAGGCGGGCTTCATACCAGGCAGAGCGCGGATTCTGTATGGCATGAAGTGAAAAGGTGCGAGAAGGGGTGAATGCACGAGGTGGCGTTGCAGATCGCCCGCTGCACCTACTTCGCCGCCTGCAGCGGCCGTCCGGTCCGCCAACCGCTCGGCACCGACAACGCCCCGGTCGCGGGCGGCCGGATCTGGGCCCCGGCGGGGCACGGTCGTGGCCAACGCCGACGAGATGTTCGCCGCCCCGGGGCGTTGGGTCAAAGGCAGGCGGCCCGGTGGGTGGGGCGGGCGTTCAGGACCGTCAGCAGGACCGGGAGTTCCGCCAGGTCTTGGTCGGGGACCGTCAGAGGGTTTTCGGCGAAGACCGTCAGGTCGGCTCGGTAGCCGAGGGCCAGGCGGCCCGCGCGGTCTTCCTCAGCGGCGATCCGGGCCGGGTTCAGGATGTAGCCCTGGAGGGCCTGGAGGGGGGTGAGCGCCTGCTCCGGGCCGTGGGGCGGCTGGGCCAGGTCGCGGCTCGGGCGGCGGTGGCGGGCGCCGGCCATGACGCCGAGGGGCGCGTGGGGGGCGATGGGCCAGTCCGAGCCGAGGACGACCGTCGCGCCGGCGTCCCACAGGTCGCGGCAGCGGAAGGCGCGGGAGGCGCGCTCCTCACCGAGGCGGCGGGACCAGTTGTCGGTGTGGTCCGCGCGGGTGTACTCGGTGCAGTGGGTGGGCTGCATGGAGGCCGCGACGTCGAGGCGGGGGAAGCGGTGCACGGTGTCGTCCGGGACGGTCTCGATGTGCTCAATGCGGTGCCGAGGGCCCTTTTCGGCCTGCGCCTTCTCGATGGCGTCCAGGGCGTGGCGGACGGCGGCGTCGCCGATGGCGTGGGTGGCGGTGGGCACGCCGCGGCGGTGGAGTTCGCCGATGGCGCGGGTGTAGGCCTCGGGGTCGGGCCAGAAGGCGTGCGTGGACTCGCCGTGGCAGTCGGGGTGTTCGAGCCAGGCGGTTCCGTTGTCGATGGTGCCGTCCATGAACAGCTTCATGCCGTCGACCCGCCACAGGTCGCCGCCGGTGCCCTGGGTCTGGACGAGTTCGTCGAAGGAGTCGGTGCCCGGCTGGCACCAGGGGGCGACGCGGAGGCGCAGGGCGAGGTCGCCCGCCTCCTCCAGGGCGGCGTAGAGGGCGAGGCTGCCGCCGAGGGCGTCCATGGCGTGGCCGCCGGTCAGGCCCGCGGCGGCCATGCCCCGCATGACCTCGGCGGCCCGCGCCCGGATCTCGGCGGCGCTGGGGCGCGGGGCGATCGCCTCGACGAGTTCGCACGCCGCGTCTTCCAGCAGCAGGCCGGTCGGCTTCCCCTGGTCGTCGCAGACGATCTCGGACTTTTGCGCGAAGTCGCGCGGGCCGTCGATGCCGGCGAGTTCCAGGGCGCGCGGGCTGACCAGCAGGGAGTGTCCGTCGAACAGGTCGATCGCGGCGGGGACGTCGGCGAGGACGGGGCCGAGCGCGGCGGCCGAGACCGGCTGGTCGCCGAAGGCGTTGGGGTCGAGGGCCCAGCCGCGCAGCCACGCGCCGGGGGCCAGGGTGCGGGCCTCGCGGGCCAGGGCCTCGCGGACGGCGTCCAGGTCGGTGCAGCCGGACAGGTCGACGCCCATCGTCCGCTCGGCGCCGGAGATCGGGTGCATGTGCCCGTCCACCAGGCCCGGCGTGACGACCGCTCCGCGCAGGTCGATGACCGTGGTGGCAGGGCCGGCGAGTTCGCGGATCTCCCGGTCGCCGCCGAGGGCGGTGATCCGGCCGCCGCCGGCGGCGAGCGCGGTGTGCCGCAGGAATCCGCCGGTCAGCGGGTCGAGCAGCTGGGCGGACAGCAGGACGAGATCTGGCTGCAAGGCAGGGGCTCCTATCGTCGAGGTGGGGGAAGGGCGGGCATCGTGAGGCCGAGTTCGTGTTCGGCCAGCAGGACGGCCATGTTCGTGATGGCCTCGGGCTGGGTGCCCCGGCCGGTGTTGGCATGGGAGGCCAGGCCGTCCAGGACGACGAGGATGCGCGTCGCGGTCAGTTCGGGGTCGACGGCCTGGAACTCGCCGGCGGCGGCTCCGTCCCGGATCAGATCGGTCAGGCGGCCGCGCCACAGCGCCTCCTGGTGGAGGACCCGCTCGCGCAGGGCGGCGCGGTAGCGGCTGAGGTGGCGGGCGTTCAGCCAGAGCCTGCTCACTCCGTCGTAGCGTTCCCCCGCCGCCAGGGCGAAGAAGCGCGCCAGGTGCTCGGCGGCGCTCCCCTGCCGGGCGGCCGGGATCAGCTCTTCCAGTTCGGCGGACGCGGCGGCCCCGAACGCCTCGGCGACCAGGTCCTCGACGGCCGGGAAGTAGTGGCTGATCAGGCCGGGGCGCACGGCCAGCCCGTCGGCGACCCGCCGCAGCGTCACGCACTCCAGGCCCTCGGCGAGGGCGATGGCGGAGGCCGCCGCGACGATCTCGGCGCGCCGGGCCTCGGGAGATTTGCGAATGCGTTTCGGATGTGCTCTTGACAACACGCCTCCCAAGTTATTGGTTATGCGACCAATAGGACAAGCCCCGGAGGACCCGCATGGCATCCACCATCCCAGACCCCCTGGATGGCCCCGTCCCCGACGTGATCCCCGGAGACGACCGCGCCGGCCGCATCGAGGCGCGCGGCATCGACTTCATCCCCGACGACCAGCGGCACGGCCGGGCGCGGGAACTGTTCGCCGTGTGGGCCGCGCCGAGCGTCAGCTACCTGGCCCTGGTCGTCGGCGGCGCGCTGGTCCTGATGGGCCTGGACCTGTGGCAGTCGCTCGCCGTGATCGTGGCGGGCAACCTGTTCTGGCTGCTGATCGGTCTGCTCGCCACCAGCGGCCCGGCCTCGGGCACGCCCAGCGAAGTGATCATGCGGGCGATGTACGGGATCCGGGGCAACCGGGTGAACATCGCCGTCTCCGGCTGGCTGGTCTCGGTCAGCTACCTGGCGGTGAACTGGGCGGCGGCCTCGCTTGCCGCGTTCGGGCTGTTGAGCGGCCTCGGCGTGCACGTGGGCACGCCGGTGAAGGTCGCCACCATCCTGGTGATCGCGGTCGTGACCCTCGCCATCAGCGTGTACGGGCACGCCACCATCGTGAAGCTGTACCTGCCGTTGACATGGGCGCTGGCCGCCGCGTTCGCCGTGCTGGCGGTGTACGTGCTGGGGAACGCGCGCTGGGACTACCGCCCCGCGAACCGCTGCACGGAGCGGCGCTGTGGGCCGCGCTCACCGCCGCGCTCGCGCTCGTCGCCTCAGGGCCGCTGTCGTACAGCAACAGCGCCGACTTCTCCCGGTACCTGCCGCGCGCCACTTCGCCGAGGGCCGTCGCGGGCTGGACGGCGCTGGGCGCGTTCGTCCCCTCGGTCCTGTTCACCGCGCTCGGAACGCTCGCCGCGACCGTCGTCGACATGAGCGACCCGCAGGCCGGGCTCGCCGGCATCCTGCCGGGCTGGTTCGAGCCGGTGTTCCTGCTGGCGGTCGTCATCGGCACCATCGCCAACAACTCCATGACGGCCTACAGCTCGGGCCTGGCGCTCCAGGCGGTCGGGCTCCGCCTGCGCCGCTCGCTCAGCGTGGTGCTGGACGGCGCCCTCGGTCTGGCGATGACCCTGTACGCGCTGCTTGTCTCCAACTTCCTCGACACCGTCAGCAACCTGCTCCAGGTCATGGTCGTGCTGCTCGGCCCGAGCATCGCGGTCTATGCGACCGACATCCTGTGGCGCCGCAACCGCTACGACGGGCCCGCGCTGAACGACGAGACGAGCGGCGGCCCGTACTGGTACGCCGGCGGCGTCAACCCGGCCGGAGCGATCGCCCTGGTCACCGGCGCCGTCGTCGCCTCCCAGTGCGTGAACACCAGCATGTACACCGGCGCGGTCTCGGCGGCGCCGTCCCGCTGGTGCTGGGCGGCGACCACACCATCGCCTGGCCCGACGCCGCAGGCGTGGCCCAGCACCTGGGCCAGGGCCGCGTCTCGATGATCCACTTCGACGCCCACGCCGACACCGGCGACATCGAGTTCGGCTCCCTGACCGGCCACGGCCAGCCCATGCGCAGCCTGATCGAGTCCGGCGCGCTGCGCGGCGACCGGTTCCTGCAGATCGGCCTGCGCGGCTACTGGCCCGGCCCCCAAACCCTGGCATGGATGGCCGAGCAGGGCATGCGCTCCTACGAGATGACCGAGATCACCGCCCGCGGCCTGGACACCTGCCTCACCGAAGCGTTCACCATCGCCACCGACCAATGCGACGGCGTCTTCCTGTCGGTCGACATCGACGTGTGCGACCCCGGCCACGCCCCCGGCACCGGCACACCCGAACCCGGCGGCCTCACTGCCCGCCAACTGCTGGACGCCGTCCGCCGCATCGCCTACGAACTGCCCATCGCCGGCGCCGACATCGTCGAGGTCTCACCCCCCTACGACCACGCCGACATCACCTCCGCACTGGCCAACCGCGTCGTACTGGAGATGCTGTCGGGCATCGCCCGACGCCACCACGACACACGCAACGGCACCCAATGGGACCCGCGACGCCCCCTCCTCGACGACCGCTGACACACCGCTCATGGTCGCCCTGACTGAACCCGCTCGCCACCTTCACTGAACCTCGTCATTTCCGCTGGTCAAGGACAAGATGTCCTGAGTCGCTGAATCCGGCGAGTGATCAACGCACTGACCTGCTGCTCGCCACTTAAGAAGAGACCGCGCGCCAGGGACCGCGCGACCGGGTACGTCGCCGCGGCCGACGAGTTCGCACCTCACCGCCGGTGGCCCGGTCCGCCGTACTAATCATGCTGAGAAAGCCACACATAATGACCGCTGCATAGGACTTGTGGCCTGTCAAGGAAAGGACGCGTCCGGTCTGGGTCATCGACCTCGCCTCTTGACCTTCTCAGGTCCGTGTTCGAGATCTACGATCACAGGATACGGCGACCAATGGAGGACTGATGCAACGGCGCATCACGCAAATCAGCGACCGGATGCTCGCGCGATTCGTTCCCAAATCGGAGGCGGCGGCGGTCTGCGGTGGCTGGTACTGGTGCTGTGTTCGCGTTTCTTCGGGCCGGACCGAATCCGGCTACCGTCGGCGAGACCCCGAACACAACAGCTGGTGTACTCCTTGCTACACCAGCGGGCAGGGCTGCTAGCAGCGGCCGGTGACGTTCGCCTCGGTGATGGCGCTTCGCTCTGCGTGGCGCCGTCACTGTATCGGTGAAATCTCGCCATGATCTATCTCTCGGTGTGGGCCGACGCGCTCATCGTCCTGCTCTTCGGTGTGTCTACGCTGAGCAAAATCCGCAACAGAACTGAATTCGACGAGTTCGCCGGTTCGGTGCAAGCGGTCGTGGCGGCGCTGCCGGGCGGGGCCTTCCGCGGCCGGCCGGGCGCACGGCGGGCGGCCGGCGCGGTGGCCGCGGCCGAGGCGGCGATACCGCTGCTGGTGGTCGTGCCTGCGACCACCCTGGCCGGGCACCTGTTCGCCATGGTGCTGCTGGCGCTGTTCTGCGCCGGCATCGCCGCGGCCCTGCGCCGCGCCGTACGTCCCCCCTGTCGCTGTTTCGGCGGCAAGGCGGCACCGCTGGGAGTGCGGCACCTGGTCCGCAATTCGCTGCTGGCCGCCGTCGCATTGGCTGGAGCCTTACTCAGTTCGGCGTCGTGGGACGGGGCGCAGGCCGCGGGCACGGCCGCGGCCTTGTTCGCCGCCATGGTGTTCGGGCTGCTGATCATTCGCCTTGACGACATCATCGACCTGTTCCATCCATTGCCGAACACGGGTGGACGTTAAGGGGTCACACTTGGTTGTCCTGAGTATTGTCATCGGCATTGTCGGTGCCGCGTGCCTGCTCGATCTGCTTCTGTCGCTCGGCGTCATCCGGCGGTTGCGTGAGCATAACGAAATCCTTGAGAAGCTGGCTTTGCTCGCTGACGGTAATCTTCCCGTCGCACGGCAGGAGTCGATTTCGCCTTTCTTGGCGACCACGGTGGACGGGCAAGGGGTTTCGCCGGCGGATATTCCTGATCAGGCCTTGGCCGCGTTCTTCGCAGCGGACTGTGATTCATGCCGCGCCCAGGCTCCCCGGCTGGCCGAATGGGCGAAGAACCAGGATCTGGACAAGGACCAGATCCTGGTGGTGATCGATGCGACGGCCGCTGACCCCATGGCCATGGTGGAAGTGCTCGCGCCCGTGGCGAACGTCGTCATCGACGCCGAGGGCACGCCGGTGACGAAGGCCTTCCCGGTGTCCGGATTCCCCAGCTACTGCGAGATCCGGGATGGAGCCGTCATCGCCGTGCACGCCGAGGTGGGCGATCTGCCGGTGGCTCCGCGGCGGTGAGCGCCGACGGGGTGGCCGGACCGGTCGGCCGGGTGGGCGGCGCGGCGTTGCGGGCCGCTGGATGGCGGGCCCTGGCGCTGGCGTGGAGCGCGGCACGCCGGCAGATGCTGGGCTACGCGCTCGCCATCGTCGCGATGGCGGCGGCGCCGGTTGCCGTGGCCTGGTCGACGAAGACGGTGCTCGACCTGATCGTCGACGGTGGGCGACGCGAGGCGGTGGCGGCGAGCGCGCTCGCCCTGGCCGCCGCGGGCCTGGTCATCACCGTCATCCCGCAGCTGGGCCAGTATCTGCGCGCGGAGATCGACCGTCGGGTGAGCCTGCGGGCCAAGGACGAGTTGTTCACCAAGGTCGATACCTTCACCGGGTTGGAGAGATTCGAGGACCCGGTCTTTCTCGACCGCCTCCGGCTGGCCCAGCAAGGAGCCGCCAATCCGGGTCAGCTCGTTGACGCCCTGTGCCAGGTCGGTCGGCATGCCTTCACGATGCTCGGGTTCGTTGGGGCACTGCTGGCCGTCAGCCCGGTGCTGACCATGCTCGTGGTCGCCGCGGCGGTCCCGGCCTTCATCGTGGAACTGCGGCTGTCTCGGGAGCGGGCGGTCATGGTGTGGCAGCTCGGCCCCGCCGAGCGGCGGGAGTTCTTCTATACGAGTCTCCTGAGCACGGTCGACGCCGCTAAGGAGATCCGGCTCTTCGGGCTGGGGCCGTTCCTGCAGGGCAGGATGATGCGGGAGGCGAGGGCCGTCAACGCGGCCCACCACCGCAGGGACGTGCGCGAGCTCAAGGCGCAGGGCGCACTGTCGCTGCTGGCGGCGCTCGTGTCGGGCATCGGCTTGGTGTGGGTGTGCCTGGCCGTCAGCGGCGGGCGGTTCAGCATCGGCGATCTGGCGCTGTTCATCGCGGGGGTGGCGGGCGTTCAGAGCGCCATCGACGGTCTGATCAACGGCGGGGTGACGGCGCACCAGCAGTTGCTGCTGTTCGACCATTATGTCGCCGTGATGGACACGCCGTCGGATGCGCCGACGGGCGTTGCGGGACGGCCGCTGCCGCCGCTTCGTACCGGGATCGAGCTGGAAGACGTCTGGTTCCGTTACAGCGACGCGCATCCATGGGTCCTGCGCGGGGTGAGCTTGTCCATTCCGGCCGGGCACGCCGTCGCGCTGGTGGGGCGTAATGGCAGCGGCAAGAGCACGCTGGTGAAGCTGCTGTGCGGCTTCTACCGGCCGACCCGGGGGCGGATCCGGTGGGACGGCGCCGACATCGGCGATCTCCCCGTCGACGAGCTGCGTCGCCGGATCAGCGCGGTGTTCCAGGACTTCATGGCGTATGACTTCACGGCGGAGGTGAACATATGCGTGGGTGACCTGACGGCCATGAACGACGCCCGGCGGATCGAGGCGGCGGCTCGGCGCGCCGACGTGCACGACACGCTCGCCGAGCTTCCCCGCGGGTATGCGACTTTGCTCTCCAGGGCGTTCTTCAGCGAGTCCGAGGACGAGGACGAGCAGGTCGGCGTCAGGCTCTCCGGCGGGCAGTGGCAGCGGCTCGCGCTGGCCCGCGCGTTTCTGCGCGCCCAAGGCGACTTCATGATCTTGGACGAGCCGAGTTCGGGCCTGGACGCCGAGGCCGAGCACGGGATCCACCTGCGGCTGGCGGCGATGCGGGCCGGGCGGGCCAGCCTGCTCATCTCGCACCGGCTCAGCACCGTACGGGACGCCGATGTCATCGCCGTGCTGGACGACGGGGTGATCTGCGAACGGGGATCGCATGAGGAACTGATGGCGGCGGATGGCGTCTACGCTCGCCTCTTCACCGTGCAGGCGGCTGGATACGGCGTCGATGGGGCACCCGGGCCGGCCACGCCGTTCCCCGAAAAGGCGACGGGGTCATGAGGATCCGATGGCAGGCCGGATTCGTCGCCGCACTGGTTCTCGCGGTGCCGGCGGCGGCGCTAGTGGTGCGGCGCCGGTACGCGGTGATCATGGTGCGTGGTGACAGCATGCTCCCGGCGTACGGGCCGGGGGACCGGGTGCTGGTCCGACGCACGGGCCTGGACGGTGTGCGGCGGGGCCAGGCGGTGGTCTTCACCGACAGCTTCGCCGACACCGCCAACGACGTGCGCGGCCCCGCGCCCGATCTGCCCCTGCGGATGCCTGATCGGCTGCGGGACGGCTGGCTGATCAAGAGGGTGGCGGCACTGCCGGGTGACCGGCTGCCCCCGGCGGTGCCCCCGGTGTTCGAGCGCCGGACGATCGATGCGGTCGTCCCTGACGGGTGCTGGGTGGCGCTGGGTGACAACCCTCATGCGTCATTCGATTCCCGCTACTACGGGTGTCTGGCGGCTGAGCGGATCGTAGGTGTGGTGCTGCGTCCCATCCCGCAGTGACGGCGGCGGGCGTGAGCGGTCGCCCGGGTGAGGCGCGGCCCCGCAACCTTCTGGAAACGTACGCCCTTCCCCGGCAGCTACGGCGGCCGCGTCCCGGGACCGTTCCGTAGGGTCTTGACGCCGATTTCGATCTGGTGGGCCAGTCGATGGTTTCCGCAAGTGGGTCGGGTGGCCGCTGAACGCCGGGCCGGCGGCAGAGGACATGATCCTGCGCGACCTCGCCGCCTTCGGCCCGGCCACGGTGATGGACGTCCAGACCTGGTCGGGGTCGACCCGCCTCGCCGAGGTCGTCGACGACCTGCGGCCCCGGCTACGGGTCTTCCACGACGAGGCCGGCGCCCCCTGCCCGACCCCGACACCCCGGCACCGGCGCGCCTGCTGCCCGGCTTCGACAACCTGATCGTCGCCCACGCCAACCGCACTCGCCTGATGTCCGGCGAGCACCGCAAAGGTGTCCGCGTCGGCTCCATGGTCCACGACACCTGGTCCCTCTGACACACCAGGGAGGCCAAGGATGATCCCGGCACCGCGGTCCTGACGGTCGACCCTGGTCACCGACGACCGGACCACCATCGACGCCGAGGCCGAGGCACT
Organism: Spirillospora sp. NPDC050679; assembly: GCA_044456955.1. Lineage (GTDB taxonomy): Bacteria > Actinomycetota > Actinomycetes > Streptosporangiales > Streptosporangiaceae > Spirillospora. The sequence goes on from JBITGK010000015.1 coordinate 200,856, forward strand.
CCTCACCTTCGCCCATCCCGGCGCTGCCCACGACCTGCGATTCGCCTGACGAGCCGACCGATACCCAGGACGTTGGCCTCGCTGTCACCGGACCAGGCCGTCCCCTCGCTGGAGGTGGCCGGCCAGGTGTGGTGCCGCCGTGGTGATCTCCGGACAGGGTGAGCAGGGCAGCCAGGTCGACGCCGGAGGGAAGCGGTCCATCCGGCCGTCAGGGCGTGCTCTCTCGCTGGTGTTCGACGACGCGTTGGAAGACGGCCTTGAAAGCGGCGTAGGACTCAGGCCCGACCGCGTGGGCGCAGCGTTCCTCGATGGCGGCGAGAATGGCGTCCGACTTGGTCATCTGGTCCAGGCCCCGTTGGGTGGGGACGATGAGCTTGGCCCGCCTGTCGGCCGGGTCGGGACGACGTTCGACGTAACCGAGGGCCTCCAGTTCATCGAGCAGCTTGCCGACCACCTGCTTGTGCTGGCCGGAACGCCGCGCCAGGTCGGTGGCGCGGCTGCCCTCGACATCCAGGTACGCCATCACCGCCCCGTGCTGGGGCCGCAGGTCCGCATGCCCCTCCCGGGCGAGCGTGTCGAACAGCTCGTGCTGCACTGCGAACATCAGCCGTGCCGTGAGAACCCCCAGATCGGGCTCGGTCCGCTTGCGTTCGCTCCGTCTCATGACGCCTCACTTAATCACCTGTGTTGACAGTAATAATAGGTGACTATATTGTCCTGAACGCAGCTGATCAAGGAGGCGGACCATGGCCGTGACCGTGGAGTTGACCCGATTCAGAACAGCTCCGGGACAGGACGGAGCGATGCTGGCGGCGCGCCCGGCAATGCTGGCGGACTTCCGGGCCGACCGCGCGGGCTTCTTGAACGCCCGGCTGGTGCGGCTCACCGGCGACGAGTGGCTCGACATCGTCGAGTGGCGTTCGGCGGAGGACTTCGCCGCCTCCCGCGCCAAGGGCGCCAACCGTCCCGGCATCGCCGCGTTCTTCGCGACGATCACCGAACTGACCGCCGATGAGCAGGGCACCCTGGCCGGCGAGGAGGCATGGCGATGAACGTCCATATCCACGGCACCGTCGCGGCGGGCTTCGAGCAGGTCGAACGCGAGTTCGCCGCCGTCGTCGCAGCCGAGCCTGACACCGCCGCGCAACTCGCCGTCCACCTCGACGGCCGCCCGGTGGTCGACCTGTGGGCGGGCGTGCCCGAGGACGCCCTGCTCGCCCTGTACTCCTCCGGCAAGGGCGTGGCGCACCTGATTGTGGCGCTGCTGGTGCAAGAGAACATCCTTGACCTCGACCGCCCGGTCGCGTCCTTGTGGCCCGAGTTCGCCGCCGAAGGCAAGGACGACCTCACCCTGCGCGACCTGCTGGCTCATCGCGCCGGACTGGTCGGCGTCGAGGGCGGCTTCACCACCGCCGAACTGGCCAACGACCGCCTCCTCGCCGAACGCCTCGCCGCCCAGCGCCCCCTCTGGAAGCCCGGCACCGGCTATGGCTACCACGCGTTCGTCATCGGCGCCCTCACCGGCGAGATCGTCCACCGCGCCACCGGCCGTTCCATCCAGGACCTCTACGAAGAACGCATCCGCGCCCCCTACGACCTGGACTTCTATCTGGGCCTGCCCGAAGACCGCGAGCCCCGCTACGTCCCCGCCCAGCCGGTGCGCATACCCCCCGGAGAGCAGGCGCCCGCGCCGGCCCCCGGCAGCATCACCGGCATCGCCTTCAACCTCAACGCGACCCCGCCGACCGACCTGGTGGAGTACGCCAACACTCGGGCCGTCCGCGCCCTGGGTCCGACCTCCTCGGGCAGCGTCGGCAACGCCCGCAGCCTGGCCAAGCTGTACGCGGCGACGATCAGCGAAGTGGACGGACGACCGCCGCTGCTCACCCCTTCCACCCTGTCGGAGTTCACCAAGCCGCACACCGCGGGCATCGACCTCGTGACCGGCGAACGCGACCACTTCCTGCTGGGCTTCGAGGCGCAGGGCGTGCGCTACCCGGCCCTGGGCGCGGACGCGTTCGGCCACAGCGGCGCGGTGGGCGCGCAGTCGTTCGCCGATCCGGGCACGGGTCTGGCCTACAGCTATACGCGCCGCCGCTTCTCGTTCGGCGGAGGCGGCGGAGCCCCCGAGAACACCCGCCTGATCACCGCCACGGTCAACGCCGCTCGACCGGGTGGTGCCGCCAACGCCCCAGACGGCGCGTGGCGGCACCTGGACTAGCGGCACGAGGTTGCGCACTACGGTGGCGAGCGCGCGGGGCTCGTGATCGGGCCACCGCTCGTGCAGCGCCGCCCTGAGCTCCTTGGGGGTGAGGTGTCGTGCGTCGAGCAGCGCCCGGCCCGACTCCGCCACGGCCACACGGTCCAGACCGGTGAGGGGCGTTTTGAATGCGGTGTCCAGCTCACGGTCGAGCGCGGGCTGCGCCCATGGCCGCAACGAGCGGTAGTCCGCCGTGGTGACCAGGTGGACGGTGCTGCGCATCAGCGCGACCCGCACCAGGCGGCGCTCAGTCAGCGCGTCCGCCAGGTCGGCGGTACCGAACTTCCGCAACCTGCTCCAGAGCCCGAAGTAGGGCGCGTACGGCGCCTGCGCCTGCATGCCGACCAGCCAGGTGACCGCCTCCTCGGCGGTCGCGTCGGCCCGTTCCAGTAGCCACTGACGGGCCAGCAGGGCTCTCCCCAACTCCCGTCGCCCCAGCACCTGTGCCACCGTGCCGTCCTCTCCGTCCATACGGCTGGGGCGGCGGATGCCGCCCCAGCCTCGTTGATCAGCCGCCGAAGTCGGCCCGGTGATCCGCGGCCCACCGGGCGTAGGTCCGCGCGGGGTGCCCGGTGATCTGCTCGATGACGTCGTTGACCGGCGCGGGCTTGCCGACCGCCTGCGCCATGAGAGCGAACAGCGCGGCCAGGAACTCGGGGTCCATGAACTGGCTCATCTGCTCCAGCACAGGCTCCGGGTCGAGGTCCTCGACGGTGAGCGGGCGCCCCAGCGTCTCGCCGAGGATGCGGACCTGCTGTGTCTGGGTCAGCGACTCGGGGCCGGTCAGGTCGTAGGCCCGCCCCGCGTGCCCGCCGCCGATCAGGATCTGCGTGGCCACCTCGGCGACATCCCTTTCGTGCACGGCGCTGAAGGCCGCTTCGGCGTACGGCGCGCGAATGACGTCACCGCCCTGGAGTTGCATCGCGAACGTCAACGAGTTGATGGCGGGGAAGAGCAGCCGCAGGAACGTCCACTCGATTCCGGACGCCTCGACGGCCCGCTCGACGTCGCGGTGGTATTGGGCGATCACGTCGGGCTGCCGCTCGGCACCCGGGACGACCGCCCCCGAGGACAGGAACACCAGCCGCCGCACCCCGGCTCGGCCCGCGGCCGCCAGCAGCGGAGCGACATCCATCCCGTACTGCAGAACCAGGAAGGCGGCCTCGACGCCGGCCAGCGCCGCCGGCAGCGTCTCGGGCTTGGTCAGATCACCCCGGACCACGTCGACTTCCTCCGGGAGCCCGGCCCGCTCCGGCGTACGGGTCAGCGCCCGCACCGGGGCACCCGCGGCGACCAACTCCTCTACCGCCTGACGTCCGAAGTGAGCCGTGGCACCGATGACGAGATACATGGGGTTTCCCTTCGTGCGAATACATGGGGTCTGAGCGGGTCCGCCGGCAACCGGCGGCGGATCAGCGAACCTTGTCGAAGAACTGCCGGATGTCGTCGACGAGCAGGTCGGAGGCGTCGTGCGCGGCGAAGTGGCTGCCCCGGTCATAGACGTTCCAGGACAGGATGTTCTTGTGGTCGCGGTCGGCGAACGGCCGGATGGACTGGAAGTCCCAGGCGAAGTTGGCCAGGCCGAGGGGCACGGTGGTCGGCTCGGGCACGGAGGTGCCCCGGCCGTTCGACTTCTGTTGTACGGGGGCCGCCGCCGCGTCCTCGTAGTAGAACCGGGCGGCTGAGGCGGCCGTGTTGGTCAGCCAGTAGATCATCACGTTCGTGAGTACGAAATCCGGGTCGAGCGAAGCGCCGAGCAGCTGCGCGTGCCAGCCCAGCAGGCCGGCCGGGGAGTCGGCCAGGGCGTGCGCCAGATTCTGCGGCTCGGTGGACTGGAGCTTGTCGTACGCGCCCCGGTTCTGGGTGAACCACTCGGCGAACGCGAGCTTGCCGCGCTCCTCCTCGGACAGACCGGCCAGCTCGGCGGGGTCACCCGACGGGAACGAGAAGACCTGCGTCACGTGCACGCCGTAGACGTGCTCGGGGTCGACCCGGCCCACCTCGGGCGAGATCAGCGACCCGCCGTCGTTGCCGGCCGCGCCGTACCGGTCGTATCCGAGCCGGCGCATCAGCTCGGCCCAGGCCCGGGCCACCCGGTACCGGTCCCAGCCACGCTCCCGGGTCGGCCCGGAGAAGCCGAAGCCCGGCACCGACGGAATGACCAGGTGGAACGCGTCCGCCGGGTCGCCGCCGTGGGCCCGCGGGTCGGTGAGCGGGCCGATCACGTCCAGCCACTCGACCACCGAGGTCGGCCAGCCGTGGGTCAGGATCAGCGGCGTCGCGTTCGGCTCCGGCGACCGCACGTGCAGGAAGTGAATGTTCTGGCCGTCGATCTCAGTGGTGAACTGCGGGTACGCGTTCAGCTTCGCCTCCCAGGCCCGCCAGTCGTAGCTGGTGCGCCACCGCTCGACCAGCTGCTTGACGTAGCCCACCGGGACGCCGTACTCCCAGCCGGGCGGCACCGGGCCGGCCGGCGCCGACTCGCCCGCGGGCAGTTCCTCCGCCCACCGGGTCCGCGCCAGCCGCTGCTGGAGATCGTCGAGGTCGGCCTGGGGGATGTCGATCCGGAACGGGGCGATCGTGCTGTCGTTCGTCATGGTCGTCAGCGTAAGATCCATTTAGGCAAGAGCCGTTCCTAATGCTCTGGCAGACTCCGAGGAATGTTGGAAACCTCGGCGCGGCTGCTGCGCCTGCTCTCGCTACTCCAGACGCCCCGCGAGTGGACCGGCGCCGAACTGGCCGAACGGCTGTCGGTCAGCAACCGCACCGTCCGCAACGACGTGGAACGCCTGCGAAACCTCGGCTATCCGGTGCACGGCAGCCGAGGCCCGATGGGCGGCTACCGACTCGGCGCCGGCGCCGCACTGCCGCCCCTGCTGCTCGACGACGAGGAGGCGGTCGCGGTGGCGATCGGGCTCCGCACCGCCGCCGGAGGCACCATCACCGGGGTCGAGGAAACCTCGCTACGCGCACTGGCCAAACTGGAGCAGGTGCTGCCGGCCCGACTCCGGCGCCGCGTCAGCGCCCTCCAGCAGTACGCCGTCGCGGTACCGCGGGACGACCTGGGCCCGCGGGTAGACGCCGACACGCTGAGCGCCCTCGCCGCCGCCTGCCGGGACCACGAGCGCCTGCGATTCGACTACCGAAGCCACGACGGCTCCCAGAGCCGGCGCGAGGTCGAACCGTACCGGCTGGTCAACTGGGGACGACGGTGGTACCTCGTCGCGTTCGACGTCGAGCGGAGCGACTGGCGGACGTTCCGGGTGGACCGGCTCCACCCACGCACCCCAACCGGTCCCCGATTCACCCCCCGCGATCTCCCCGAGGAAGCCGTCGACCAGGTACGCCGGGGCGTGTCGTCGGCCGGCTGGCGGTACCGGGCCCAAGTCGTCGTACACGCACCGGCCGAACAGCTCGCCGAGCGGATCAACCCCGCCATCGGCACCATCACGTCGGTCGACGACACCCGCTGCCTGCTGGACACCGGCGCGGACAGCATCGAGGCGCTCGCCGTTCACCTCGGCCTGCTCGGCGCCGACTTCACCGTGACCAAACCCGCGGAACTCGTCGAACTCGTGCGTGCACTCGCCGGCCGCTACCACCGCGCCACCAAGCCAGGGCCGCAGGAGACCTAGGCTAGACGGACGAAGCCGCCCGCTGCGGCTTCTGCCCCCATGCGGTTGCGCATCCGCTCATCGGCTACTTGGAGTGCGTTGCCAGCGGTGTGGAGCGGCGATGATCCGCTTCGTTGAGCGGCACCCATCGTCTCCTGCCAAAGCTCGGCGCGACGGGTGCGGCTCCGTCCGCACCTCACGGTCGGTGCGGCGCGACCGTAACGCAGGCGAGTTCTGCGGGCAGCCGCGCCGCGCCCGGGCCGCCTCATGCAGATGGGACAGATCCTCCAGCTCTCCGGTCACCACTGCTCGATCACCTCGAACGCCAGTCCATATCCAGGATTGAGGAACCTGCCGCCAAAACTCCGGCCACGGAGGAGAACGGAATCCAGGCTCACTCCCCGGCAGAAGGTCCACGCCCCAAGGTGGTGCCCTGCCCGTTGAGCAGGGCGAACCCTTCAAGATCCATCTCAGCGCCAACGGCTGGCCGCAGGTTCCTCAACCCCGAGGAACGACGACCGCTCGGCCAGGCTGGCGGCGGTGACGGCGTCCAGGCGGGTCCATCCGGCACCGTTAGGGGGCTGACGAACATCGGAACGAAAAGTCCCGCTAATAGCTCTGTCGGTCGAGGCCTCGATTTGGCGCCGGTTTCATGCCCTTGACCTGTGTGTTTTTGTTCGGTACCGACCTCGGTCCCACCGGCGTTCGCGCGCTCCGCGACACCGACCAGCCCGACCGGGATGAAGATCAGTCATAGTGCCTGCTCATGGATCCGCCGCCGGGTCGCCGGGATCCGGCGGCGGAGTGGACGGCGTCCGCCTGGTCCCCGCCGTCCGATGCCGCCAGGCCGCCGCGGGCCTCCCCCTCTTGCTCGGGGTGTCTGGGAAGTCCCCGATGGGCTTCGGGGTGGTCGGGTTTCGCGGCGGGCCGGGCCGGCGGCCGGTGCACGCAGGTGAGGGGGTTCAGCTGTTCTTGAAGGGGTTGAGGGTGCGTCCGGCGAGGTAGCCCAGGCGGATGGGCAGGGGTTTCATGGCGGCGGCGGAGAGCTTGTTGACCAGGCCGGGGACGCACACGGGTTTGCCGTTCTGGACGGCTTGCCAGCCTTCGGCCACGACGGCTTCGGGTTGCTGCCACAGGATGCGGGGAAGGTGGTTGGCTTTGTCGCGGGTGCCCATGACGTCGTGGAATTCGGTGTGGGTGAAGCCGGGGCACAGGGCGGTGACGTGGATGCCGTGGGGTTTGAGTTCCATGTCGAGGGCTTGTGAGGTGTTGAGGACGTAGGACTTGATGCCGGTGTAGAGGAGACTGGCCGCGGGTGGTGCGAACGCGGCGATCGAGGACAGGTTGACGATGCGGCCCCAGCGGCGTTTCTTCATGCCGGGGATGACCAGGTGGGCGAGTTCGGTCTGGGCGGTGACCATCAGCTGGATCTCTCCGGCCAAGGTGTCCCAGGGGGTGTCGGCGAACGCGGTCTTGCCCGACAGTCCGGCGTTGTTGATGAGGACGTCGATGTCCAGGCCCTGGGCGTTCGCGTAGTCCATGATCGCCTTGGGGGCGGCGGGGTCGGTGAGGTCGGCGGCGAACACCTCATAGCGCCGCCCACCGTGCTGCGATGCCAGCTCCGCGGCCAACTCCTGGAGGCGGCCGATGCGGCGGGCTACCAGCAGGAGGTGGTAGCCGCGGGCGGCGAGGTGGCGGGCGAACGTGGCGCCGATGCCTGCGGAGGCGCCGGTGATGAGCGCGGTGCGGGGGGTGGTCACTGGGTGGTTCCTTCGGTCGCGTGGGAGGTGGTGATGGTGAGGGGGCCGCTGTCGGGGAGCCGGGTGATGAGGTCGGCGCCGAACAGGGTCGCGGGCGTGTGCGCGCCGGGGCGGGGTGCGGGGGCGGCGAGGAGATCGGTGACGGCGGTGAGGGCGCCGTCGATGGTGAGCCGGTAGGGGTTGGCCGTGGTGATGCGGGCGGTGAGCCGCCGGCCGGCCGCGTGGGTGGTCTCGCCCCACACGTGCGCGGTGCTGGTGGCCCGCTGGTTCGCGTCGGGGCCCTTCACCGTCTTGTCGATCAGCTTGTGCGCGGCGGCGCGGACACTGGGACGAGCCAGCAGCCCGGCGAGGCGCCTGCCTACCCGGGCGCCGAAGATCAGCAGGGAGGGCATCGGGAGGTAGACCTCGATGTTGGGGATCGCTGTGCTGTGCTGTGGTGGGCGCTGTGGAGGTCGGCGGCCGGGAAGGCAAGCGCGGGTCTGGTCCCGTTGCCGAAGTCGATGCGGGCGGTGCGCCCGCCCAGCGGGGTCGCAGTGATCCGGCCGTCGATGCGGGCGCGGCCTCCGGCGGCCATCCCGGCCAGGACCGTCTTGACCGTCCCCGGGGACAGCGCCAGCGGCAGGTCGAACCCGAGCCGCAGACCGGTGGCCTCGGGCATGGCCTGGTGGAGGGCGGCGGCGAGGCAGTCGGGGGGATGACGTCGAAACCGACTCCGGGACAGACCACGACACCAGCAGCGCGGGCTCGATCGTCGACCTCGCGGGCGTAGGCGAAGACGTCCATCTCGCCGGTGATGTCGAGGTAGCGGGTGCCGGTACGCAGGCACGCGTCGATCATCGGAGCCGCCGTCACCGAGAACGGCCCGGCGCAATGCAGCACCACCTCGATCCCGGACAGCTGCGCGTCGGCATCGCGCAGGTCGAAGATCCGGTACTCCAGGCCGAGGCTCTCGGCCAGCGGCTTGACCGCCGTGAGGTTCCGGCCGGCGAGGACCGGTTCCAGACCCCTCTTGCGGGCCTCCCGGGCGATCAGCTCACCGGTATAGCCTTTGGCACCGTACAGCAGCCATCTCGTCACTGGACGGCTTCCTTTCGGCCGGGCAGTTCACGCGGGCCCGGGGTGAAGCCGCGGCGGGCTGCGCCGATGTCACCGCGGTAGACGCCGACGGGGCCGGTGAGCAGGAAGGGCAGCGGGACGCGGCGCTGACGTGCGGTGAATCCCCAAGTCCCGAGGCCCAGGTAGACGCCGGGCGCGGCACGGCGGACCTCGTCGACCATGTTGATCGCCCCGCACATTGAGGCGTAGGCGCGGTAGATGAGCGTGTAGGCGGAACGGCCGTCATAGCGCGAGGGTGCGATGAGCGTGTGCATCGCATAGCGCCGCCGGACGCGGCCGAGCTCGCGGAAGGTGTTGTAGCCGCGCCCGGTCCGGTCGTCGACGGGCCGGAACGCCTTGCACAGCCACGGCGCGAACGGGTTCGACACCGTAGCGCGCCCGGTCACCGCGGCCAACACGCCGGGCTGGGCCAGCAGTCGGGCGGTGTACTCCCCGTCCATCTCCTCGATGGACGGGGCGGGCAGCGTGGCGAAGAACGCCAGCAGCTCGGACGTGTCCAGGCCGAGCAGCTCGGCAGCCGCGCGGTCGGTCTCCATAGGGGGTCCCACTTCATGTCTTGAATGGTCCTCAAGAAACCTAGCGCCTTCTTGAGGACCGTTCAAGATAGGGTGTGGGGGTGCCCCGGAACCGACGCCCCCAGGACCGCGAGGAAAAGCGCGAAGAGATCCTCGCCGCCGCCCAGCGGCTGTTCGTCGACGACGGCTACGAGTCGGCGTCCATGGGTCAGATCGCCAAGAACGCCGGCGTCACCGTCAACACGATCTACTGGTACTTCCGCGACAAGGACGACCTGCTCATCGCCGTCCTGGACCGTCTGCTGGCCGAAGCCCTCGCCCAGTACACGACCATCGCCGACCGGCCGCTGGGCGACCGACTCCTCTGGGCCGTCGACCAGCTCGAACGGCTGCACGGCCTCGTCAACACCGTCCACACCCGCGCCCCGACCTCACCAGCCGTCCACGCCTGGCACACCGGCTTCCACGAACTCGCCGCCACCCTCGTCGCCGACGACCTCCGCAAAGCAGGCGCCGCCGAAGCCGACCTCCCCGCCATGATCGCGATCGGCACCTTCGTCATCGAAGGCCTCCTCACCCACCGGCACGACCACGCCGACAAACGAGCCGTGATCGACCTCCTCGTCCACCAGCTCACCACCGCGCCGACCCGAACCTGACGGAACCACGTGGGCCCGCATCACAACGGCGAATGGCGGCAACGCCTTCGCTCCCGGCGGGGTGTTGAGAATCGTTCGGTTTACAACACCCCGCTCGAACTCCTCCTCACGAACCGCCCACCGGACGCGCATGTGTGGAGAAACGTGTTGAGAAGCCGGGGTGTTCAGCAACTCCACCGGTACCGTTTCCCTGCACACCTGCGGTGTGACGACCCTGCCCGACGGCTCCGAACCCTCTGCGTTGATCCGCCAAGCCGACGACCTTCTCGGCGCCGAACCCGCGATCCTCACCGGCGCGCTCGTCGGCTACGCCCGGGTCTCCACCAAGGACCAGCGGCTCGACCGGCAGACCCTCGCGCTGGAAGCCGCCGGCTGCATCCGGATCTTCGCCGACAAGTCCTCCGGCAAAGACGCCGAACGTGAAGAACTCGTCAAAGCCCTGGACTACCTGCGGCCCGGTGACACCCTCGCCGTCCCCTCCTTGGACCGGCTCGCCCGCTCCCTGCAAGACCTCATCACGATCGTCGGCGGCCTACGTCGCCGCGGCGTCGGATTCCGATTCCTGAAGGAAGCCCTCGACACCACCACGCCGGGCGGGCGCTTGGTCTTCCACGTGTTCGCTGCCCTGGCCGAGTTCATCCGCGAGCTCATCATCGAAGGCACCAACGAGGGCCTGGCAGCCGCCAAGGCCCGCGGCGTCCGGCTCGGCCGACCGCCCGCGATGACGCCTGAGCAAGTCCGGCACGCCCGCGCACTGCTCGCCCAGCCCGACGCGACCATCTCCTCGATCGCCCGGCTCCTAGGCGTCAGCCGCTCCACCATCTACAAATACGTGCCCGAGCTCAAACCGACCGGCATCCAGCAGATCGAGCCCGACGTTCCCGAACCACGGCCCGCGATCACCGAGACCACACACACGTTCTGACCTGCTCCAATCCCCGCACGAGAGGCACCCGAACGAAAAGTCACGCTAGCGAGCTCAACCGCACGCTCTTTCATTCCGATGTTCGTCACCCCCTAGACGGCGCTGCGACTGGCACTCGGTGACGAGTCCACTGACACCTGGTGACAAACCCACAGAACAGAACCATGCAGAACCGCCACTGGCACCCGGCGACGAACCCACAGGACAGAACCATTCATGTCCTGTCTCATCGAATATGAGGCAGCTGCAGTCGCTGACCTGCATGCCTCATGATCGTGAGACAGCCTGCCTCTGTAGGTGTCTCATCGATCATGAGGCATCTCGCCGGATTCGAGAGAGTCGATCGGCGGTTCCGTCGCGTTGAACAGAAGCCTGAGGTGGGCGATCTTCTCTGGGGAAGGGCCGTGGATGAACGCATAGGCCAGCTTGTCTTGGAAGTCCCAATGTGCCCATTCCCAGCGATAGCTGGGGGCGACAGTGCGGCGTATTTCCTCACCGAGGACGGTTTTTGGGAACTCGGCGAACAGAGCGCTTGCGTGATCGCGGGTTGCGAGGCGGCGCCAGTGTGGTGAGGCCAGCAGACGGGTCAACGCGACAATGGGGGGATATTGGGCGGCGGCTAGGGTGGGGGCGTCATAACGCAGGTCCCAGTTAGGGCCATGGAAGCGTTCCAGGTGTTCGTTCACGTAACCGCAGTGGTGGTGTCGGTAGACCCAAGCGTCGAAGATGGAGCTGGCCTCGGTGAACGCGTCCAGGACGGTGCGGCGCCCGTGTCGGCTGATGAGCCGGAGGTGACGCTTGTTGGCCTTGAGGATTTCTTCGTGTCCGGTGAGGTCGAGTTGTTGGCGGGTGCCGATCCAGCGACGGTGGCGGTGGCAGATGACGTCCTCGCCTCGCCTCCAGCAGGTGATGTGCTGGTCATGGATGCCACGTGCTTGCAGGCAGCGTTCGCATTTGACGCCGAGGGTATGGCCGGGGCGTGGACGTCCTACGACGTTCATCGTGGCCAGCTGCTGGGGGGTGCACAGTTCGAGCAGGGCGTAGCGCATCGAGGTCGCAGGTTGGCCACTGAGGGCGATCACCAGATCGGCCCGAAGGGGTGACCTCCGGCGTCGGTCGGTCTTCAACTGCTTCTCAAGTTGGTCGCCGTCGAGGGCGTTGGCGCGCGCCAGCCGCTGGACGTAGCAGGACAACTGCTCGTTGGGGAAGGGGCGGACGGTCCGTGGCAGCGGTGGTGGAAGCAGACTCCAAGCATCGAGGCCTTCAGCCGGCCAACCGGTCATGCCGCGGTGTCGCCGTCGGCTTCGGCGATGTGGTCGACGGGAATGGTGTCCATCAGCTTGCGGGTGAGGGCCTCATCGCCTTCCAGGATGGCCATCTGGGCTGAGGCCCGGATCAGGTGGGACAGGCTGCCGATCATGCCGCCGGTGCGCTGGTGCAGATATTTGGCGTTGCGGGTCAGCGAGCCGGGCTTGTGGTGGTGCAGGCGCAGCGCGTCCTCCAGCGTGGCGATCATGGATTTCCATTCGTCTCCGTAGGGGAAGGGGCCGGCGTCGATCACGACGCTGCGGCCCAGGATCTGCGCTCCTCGAAGGCCCGACAGGCGGCGGGGGACGTCGATGCCGGCATAGACGAAGGTGGCGGGCAGGTGCTCGGTGAAGTACTTCAGGTGATCGGACATGTCCTCGCCCGCAGCGGTCGCCAGGTTGAGGTTGTGGATCTCGTCCACCAGGACCAACTCCACCTTGGCCTGGATGAGGACTTCGCAGACGGCGTCGGTGATGTCGGTGGTGTTGTAGACGCGCTTGACCGGGGGCAGGCCGAGGAAGCGGGCGAATTCCGCGGCGAGCTTGCGGGGTGACCCCTTGGGCGGGGTGGTGACATAGACGACCGGGATGCGGTCGGTCATGCGCCCGGGATGTTTCTGCCGGAGCCGAAGCTCGTGGGTGCGGCCCAGCTGCTTGAGCGCGGTGGTCTTGCCGGTCGTCTGGAAGCCGGACAGGATCATCATGCGGCGGGCGCTGGTTTCCCGACGGTTCAACATCGTCAGAAGTCTGCCCTGGCGGGCGACCTGACGGACCAGGGAGGTCGCCACCACGACCATTTCGGAGTGGTAGGTGATCCGGCTGTCGTCGTAGGCGTCTCGGCGTTCCTGGTCCAGGGCTTGCCAGTGCGCGTCGGGCAGCAGCGCGATCGTTGCGGGCGGGGTGTCGATGAACCGTCGCCACCGCTGCAGCGTCAGGGTGGGTTCGCGTCGATCGTCCTCAAGCCCCGGTTCCTCAGCGTCGTCGGCGAACACGGCTGTCACCACCTTTTCTTGGCTTCTTCGGCGGCATCGAAGACTCCCAGCGGGATCACCTTGGCCAGCCCCTGGTCATCGGCGAGATCATCGTTTGCGTCTGCTTCGACCGGCTCGGCCGCGGGCCGGGGAACGGCCGGGGACGACGGCGTTGGCTCCGACTCTCGTGCGAGGTGGTGATGGGCGGTGGTGGCGCGGGTGCGCGCGGCCACCTTCTGGTCTTGCTTGCTGCGTTCAGGCATGTTCGCGGCGCCGATCGGGTCGGGGCTGGGATGCAGGGTGCGGGCGGGGCCTTGTTCGGCCCGGTCCAGCAATGCGCAGGCCGCCGCAGCGATCTGTTCCTCGGTCGGCTTGTCGATGCCGCGACGGGCCAGCATCCTTTGGGCGTGTTCCCAGGCCAGGTCCCCAAAGGGAGCCGGCCCGGTGTTCAGGTGGGTCCAGGTGGCCTGGATCCAGCCGCCGTCGTGGTGGTTGCGCACCCAGATCCGCGAGACGTCGTAGGGATCGCGGTGCACTTCCCAAAGTCCCTTCTTGTTCTTGATCCCCGAATGCTGACGCCGGTAGGGGACAAGAGCCGGACAGTCGTAGCGACGATGGTGGATCTTGATTCCGTAGGAGTTGATGGCCCGCCACTCCACCGGCAGCAACTCGATGTAGTCGTTTTGCGACAGCGGCACCGGGACGTATCCGGCCGTCTCCAGCAGCGCCGCGTACTTCTCGTTCGGCGTCAGCGCCGTTCCCGGCGACAACGGGTCACGCAGTCCCTCGTGCGGCCGGTTCTGCCAGACCGTCACGATCCATTCATCGAGAAGTTCCTGCAACTCCAGCATCGACCAGACCGCGCCCTGCTCGGCGTCCTTGCCGCGGTGCTCGACGCTGTTGCCCAGGTAGCCGGCGACGTACTGGGCGAACAAGGTGTCCACGGCGTTGAAGCTGGTCTCGATGCTGCCCTTCTCCCAAGGCGATCCTTTGTGCGTGGGCTGGAAGTTGATCCCCATCGCCCGGCAGGCGTTGCGGAAGGTCTGGGAGGTGTAGACCTTGCCGTGATCGCAGACGATGGTGCCTGGAATGATCACCGGCCGGGCGGCCGCGTCCGCCAGACGCTGGTCGATCTCGGTCAGCCGGCGGTGCGGCAGCACCGATCGCGCCATCCGCACCGCGTCCGACCAGCCTGGCCGCATCGGTTCAGGAGTCAGTGACCGGGCCAGCAGCAGGGCGGCGTCAACGGCCTTGGTGGAGGGACGCAGCACCGCCGCCGGGATGGTCCGTGTCGCCAGATCGATCATCCACGTCAGCTCGACCCGATCGACCACGCCGTCCTCGGAGCGGACCGCGACGTTCAACGGGGAGGAGTCGATCTGCATCCATTGACCCGGGCGAGCGGCGGCGAGGGTGCGGAAGGGACGCTCGGGCTGCTGGGCCAGCGACCGGCGGGTGCGCGCTGACCCGAAGGTGTGCTTGCCCGCTGTGGCCTTGTCCACCAATCGGTAGAACGTCGCTCTCGACGGCATCGCCTCTGCCGCCTGATCGGGTGTCAATCCATGCTGGCCGGCCAGGATCTGCTCCACCCGTCTGCGCAGCTTGCCCACCGTCCCGGTCGAGAGGTCGGTCTGTTCTCTTATCGCCTGGACGATCGCCTCCAGCACCCGTGGATCGCCTCGGTGCTGTCGTCGCCCGGCCGTCCGCTGGTCCACCAACCCCCACAGGCCGTCGGTCGCATAAGCCAGCCGCAGCCGCTGCAACGTGCTCAGCGCAATCTCGTGCCCTTCCTGCTTGAGCTCGGCCAGCTTGGCCAACTCGCGCTGCCGCAGGGTGGTGGTCGCGATGTCGTATTGGGGCTTTGGCGTCTCTGTGGGGTCTGCGCCCGCCGGCAGTCCCGCCAGCACCTCGCTGAGGTGGTGTTCCCACCAGTGAGCCGTCGCCGTGACCTCCTCGGGCAATCCCGCCAGCAGGCCCTGCGGGGGCAGCGGTGCCGCCGCGGCCACTACCGAGAAGCCCGGGTCGGTGAACAGCGTCGTCCGCAAGACCGGCCGCGTCACCCCGGTCACGTCGGTCAGCAGCACCTCCTGTTCGGTCAGGCCGGCCACGGTGTAGACGCCGTCGCCGAACCGGACCTGGTCTTGTGCCCGCAGCTGCCGCGGGCGAGACACACTCACCGCTGGCCTCCAACCTCGATCACGGTCTCACCGCTCAGCGGCGCAGACGCCAGGTCGGCGACCACCACCCTTGACCACATCAAATGGAACAAGGTCGGCAAGACCGCCATAGGGTCGCCGACCGACCGGGCCGCCGCCAGCAACGCCACCGGCTCCTGCAACGCCTCGGTCAGCAAGCCCGCATAGCGCTCATCACGGCAACGCCGGTGCCGGTAGTCGGCCAACCAACCCACGTTCGCCCGCAGTACCTCGGCCACTTCCCCCACCCGCCGGTACTGCCAGCCGACCAAGTCACAGGCGGCAGCGGTCGCCTCGAAGACCTCGGCGTCGGAAGGCCCGATCCGATCGTCGGCCCGAACGTCGATCACCACCCCTGTGCCGTCCCGCAACCGGGCGAAATAGTCGGGAGCATGGCGTCGTCGTTGTCGTCGCTGGCCAGGGTCTGGCCAGGTCAGCCAGAACGGTTGCGAGGCAAATGCCACCACCTCCGGCGAGAAGTCCAGCAACATCACCTGGTCGCGCTTCAGCCAGGACTCGAATCCCACCAGTTCGCCCGTGGTCGCCGACCACCACCACCCAGGGAAGTTCCGCTGGCCTCGGTAGGAGGGGAACGTCCGCACCGGTGCGGCCCGCTCGAACCGCACCCTCCATCCGGTGGCCAACGGCTCGTGCAGCTCTTGGCCGGCCGCGGCCAGATATCGCAGCCTGAAGTCGTTGCCGGGCCGTACTGCCAGCGCCAGTCCCGCCATCGCACCGCCCGGAAGGTCGCCAATGCGCAGAAGCCTCCCACTGTAACGACCGATGCCTCAAATAGGTGAGACAAACCAGCCGATGGCTCAAACCCTCAGAACTGCCTTACATCCGATAGGTGCGGCTCTCCAGTGTTTTGTCAGTGGGCGCTTGTCGTCTCGAGTCGAGCCGGCTGATCAGGGTGAGGTGTGGCCGGGTAGGGGAGGAGCTCCTGGCTGGTGGGGTCGGCGATCAAATCAGTGACAGTGCCAGCTGCATCGATAAGCCGCACCGACAGACGGCTTGGGCGCAGGGCGTTGGTGTTGGCGTCGGTGAAGACCCTAAGAGCATGGTGCTCGGTGACCTGGCCCGAACCATAGGTGTAGCCGGTGCCTTGCAGAGCGCCCGACGACAGTTCGACCGGGTGCGCCTGAATGCGGCTGGCGAGGATGATCCTGAGCTCCAGCAGATGCAGTAGCTGCAGCGGCTCGCTGAGCCGCCGCCGGAACAACTCGACCGGGTCGGCGCCGTCCAGGCACATCGCCGGTGTCTGGCTCTCGACGACCAGGTACCGGTCTCCGCCGTGGTCGGCGGTGGCCGCCGCATGTAGGTCCAGGTTGTGCAAGGTCGTCCGGACCAAGTCCTCGATGCTGCCTGCGGCGGTTCCCCGCGCGGTGAACAGCACATTGCGGAGGGCGACCTGGATGTAGTGCTGACGCCCGCCGTTGTCGATGCGGCTGTAGAGGGCGACCAAGGTGGTCGTGGACGAGGGTGCGCACTTCCACCTGGGGCGTCCAAGGCGCGCCAGAGGGCCGTCGTCGGCGATGGGACAGTCTCCGGGTGGCGGTCTCGATCCGGTAATGGCGCGCTTTGGCCAAGGCGACGGCGGAGAAGCATGCTGCTGAAACCAGGATCAGGTGGTCGGTGACCAACGCGTCGAGCAGCAGGGGCAGCGAAGCCAGATTGAGTCCTTGGACGATGTAACCGTTGATAGGGCATGTGCAGGTCAACAGCAATGTTCATGCAGGTCGCAGGCCGTGTATGGCTGGACATAGGCCGGTCCCATACTCGATCGTCATGGCATGCAGGCACAGAGCGGCCTTCGCTGAAGCAGCACTCAAGGAGACCGGAGATGATTCGCAATGCTGACCCATGCGGAACAGCACGACCCCCGGCAGTTCCAGGTGTGGCACCTCACTTGCCCGGTCTGTGGCGCGCTGCCCGAAATAACCTGTGTTGAGAATGGTCAGGAACTTCGCCACATTCACTCTTCCCGGCGACTATCACTGGCCGAGCGCAACCGGCGAGCTGCTGCGGGCTGGATGCCGCCGGAACTGGCCCAACGTAGGATTAAGGCAGTTGCAGCGCCGCAGGCTGTTCCCAGCCCGCGTGATCAGATGCCAAGACTCGCTAACCCGTCGGTTGACATTCGTCGCTCAGTTGGGCTGGAGACCAGCCCGTTGGCCAAGGCAGTGCTGGCCTTCTTGCGCAGGACCGCCGATAGCGAAGGCAGGGTGACCCTGGCTGCGCAGCAGATCGCCATAGGGGCTGGCTACATCACCGCCTACCGGCCCTGGAATGACGGCCGCAAGGCCAGAGTGATGGCGGTGATGCGGTCGCTGCGCGCATCAGGCCACATCCTCACCCTGGCATCGCCTGCTCGCCCCGGAGAGCCGATAACTCTGCAGGTCAGGCATGACAGCGACTCCTCGAACGGTCTCCGCAAGTAGGCGATGATGAACGGTCCCACCACCGGCAATAAGACTTCCCGGTCGGCACCGAGGACACGCGCGGTGCCCTATGTCGGGACACCGGCAACAGTTTGACGAGCGCGTACGGTGACTCCACCACCGACGGCCAGTCGATCGGCGGCCCACTGACGCAAGAGGGCCCTACGCGGCAGACGCGGTGTAGATCTTGTCCACGATCTCGTTCGGCAGGAGCACGCGAGCATCGGCACTGGCGGAGGAACCAAGGAAACTCAGAAGCTTCGAGGGCTGTTCCGGCCGGCCGAGCGGGACGGGCTCGACCCGCCGCCATCCCCTGGCGGACATGGTCTTGACCGCCGTGAGGTAGCTGCGGTCGTCCATCTTGCCGAGCGTCTTGGCGCGCATGAGCAGAGCGGCCAGCGAGACCTGCCAGTGGCGCTTGAGTTCGAACAGCGCCTGCCAGTCGACCGTGGTGGGCAGCTGGTCGTAGATGTCCTCGGCGGGCATCAGGAACGCTGCGGCGAACTGGTGCGCTTGGGTCTCCACTTCCTTGACGCCCCAGATCTGCTCACCATGAAGGACCAGGTGGGCGAGCTCATGTGCGCCGTCGAAGCGTGATCGTGCGCGGTCGTTCTTGTCGGTGCCGAGCACGACGACCGGGTGGTCGGCGAAGGGCAGGGAGAAGGCGTCGACGTCGGTGTTGCCGAGCGGCAGGCGGATCACCGCTACGCCGTGCTGCTCGAGGGTCTCCACCATGTTGGCGACTGGGCCGGCCGGCAGGTTCCATGACGATCGGACGCGGGCCGCGCTCTGCTCGATCTCACCGATGTCGGCGTCCAGCCCGCTGGCGGGGATCTGCGGGACGCTGTGGGGCGGGAACAGCCGCGCATCGGCCGCGTGGAGAACGAGGTCGTGAGCGATGTGCCCGATCGCGCGGGCGTGGCGCCGGTCGGTGACCGAGGTGCGGCGCAGCGACCGGAAGAAGCCCTCATGGCTGTCGGCCATTGGCATGTAGAAGAAGTCGACCGGCACGTTGAGGAGCTTGCTCAGGAGGGCGGCCGTCTCGGGCTTCGGCCGTGCGGCGCCGCTCTCGAACTGGCTGATCGCCGCCGGGGTCACCTCCGCCTTCTTGGCCAGCTGCGCCTGGCTCCATTTGGCCAGTTCGCGTGCGGTGCGAAGGCGTGTCCGGTCGAACGCCTGCGTGCTCATCTCATGCCCCTTGCCCGATCTTGTTTCCCCATCCTGTCGGATCGCCTCGCCCGCCTGTACGCCTGGGGGGTGTGGTAGAGGCAAAACGTTACGAGGCCAGTGTAGAAGCTCGTGCTGAAGTTCATGTTGTGATATTAAGTACTGTCGATAGTGGAGATCGCCGGTGGTGCTCTCCTTGGCATCGCAGTACCCGGGGGGCCGGTCGTGCCGACCGAGCGTTTCCAGATTCTGTCCTTGGACGGCGGGGGTTTCCGCGGGATGTTCTCGGCGGCGGTCCTGGCCCGCCTCGAAGAAGACCTCGACACGCGCATCGTCGATCACTTCGATCTCATCGCCGGCACCTCCACCGGCGGGATCATCGCCCTGGGGCTTGGGCTCGGGCTCTCCCCTAAGGAGATCGTCGAGTTCTACACCGGGCACGGACCGCGGATCTTCCGCGATCGCAGCAAGCTGCGCTTTCTGCGGCACCTGTTCCGCGCCAAGTACGGTGCCGAGCCGCTGCGGGAGGCCCTCACGCAGGTGTTCGGCGAGCGGACCTTCGGGGAGAGCACCAAGCGGCTGGTGATCACCTCGTACAACCTGCGGGCAGACGATGTGTACCTTTTTCGGACGCCGCACCTGCCGGTCCTGAAACGCGACTGGCGCGAGAGCGCGGTGAACGTCGCGCTGGCCACCTCGGCTGCTCCGACCTATCTGCCCGGCATGCCGTTGGACGGCGCGCGGCTCGTCGACGGCGGCGTGTGGGCCAACAACCCGACGATGGTGGCGCTGACTGAGGCCGTGGGACCTCTCGGCCTCCCGCTGGAGGCGATCCGGGTGCTCAGCCTCGGCACCACGACCGAGGTCCGCAACCGCCACCGGCGCCTCGATCACGGCGGTCTCCTGCCCTGGGCGGGTGACGCCGTCGAGGTCCTCATGCGGGCGCAGAGCGAGAGCGCGACCAAGCAGGCTCGGCACTTTCTCGGCAAGGGCAACGTGCTCCGCCTCAACCCGATCGTCCCCACCGGCGCCGTCGCGCTCGACAAGGTCGACATCAACACCCTGTACGGCTTGGCCGGCCACGTCAGCCGCGACGCCTCCCCGGCCGTCCACCGAACCTTCTGCGACCACCGCGCGCCGGTGTTCGCCCCCTACTACTTTGCAGATGAGGAATGACATGGACGCGCTGACACAGGCGCCGAACCTGGACACGCTCTCGGGGATGCTGTCGGAACTGATCAACGGCGCCGTCGAAGTGCTCGACATCTCGCCGGACCTGTATGAGACGGCGGTGGAGCGCTACGAAGAGGTCGGCGCCTGGCTGGCCGACAACGGCGGTCTCGGATGGGCGATCTATCCCCAGGGGTCCTTCCTGCTGGGAACCGTCGTCCGGCCCGCCCGGACCACCGGCGAGTACGACATCGATCTGGTCTGCTGGCTGCCGCTGGCCAAGGAGAGCATCACCCAGCAGGCGCTCAAAGACCGTGTCGGCGGCCACCTGACCTCCTACATCAAGTGGAAGGCCGACCAGGGCCATACAGACGGGCCCCTGGGCATCGAGCCCAGCCGCCGCTGCTGGACGCTCGGCTACGAGGGCTTCCACTTGGACGTGCTGCCGGCCATCGCCGATGAGGAGCACCCGCCCACAGGGATCCTCCTCACCGACAAGAACCTGCGGGAGTGGCAGCGCAGCAACCCCAAGGGGTACGCGGCCTGGTTCCGGGAGCGGTCGAAACCGACGCGCCCGGTCGAGGCCAAACGGCATCCCAGCGTCGCCGACGTTCCCGCCTGGCGAATCCGCAACACCCTCCAGCGGGTCGTCCAGGTCCTGAAGTGGCACTGCATGATCACGTTCAAGGACGACCTCGACAACCGGCCTCCGTCCATCCTCATCACCACCCTCGCCGCCCACGCCTACGCAGGCGACACAGAGCTGTTCACCGCGATCCGCAACGTGCTGGACGGGATGCCGCACTTCATCAAGAAGTATGACGGCGTCTGGTGGGTGCCCAACCCGGCACATGAGAAGGAGAACCTCGCCGACAAGTGGAACGAGTACCCCGAGCGGCGAGAGGCGTTCTACCGGTGGTTCGATCAGATCAGAAGAACGGTTGACGACCTGGCCGGGATGGAGGGCAAAGGACACCGCGCGGTGTTCTCCCGCCTCATCGAATCATTCGACCGCGACCCCATGCGCTACTCCATCAAACAGTTCACCGCAGGCGTCGCCAGTCACTCCCGGAGCTACCGGATGGAACGAAACGGGCTGCTGTCGGCCTCCGCCACGGCGACCGGCCCCCGAACCGGCGAGAACACCTTCTATGGTCAGCACCCCGCGCCGCGCGGTTAACCTCGGGCGGCAGGCCGCCGCAATCCACGCCGCGCTGCCGCACGCTCGGACGCGGATACGCGACGGACTCCTGACGTGCTGTGTCGCGCTCCAGCCCAGCGCCATGTGCCGGGTCTACACCGTGAAACTGACCTACCGACACCGAGACCGGCCCCGCGTTGTGGTCGCCGACCCGGAACTGGAACTGCATCCTCGAGCCACGGCGCTGCCGCACGTCTACCGTGAAGGCGACCTGTGCCTGCACCTTCCCGGCGAGTGGAACGACAGCATGCTCCTGGCAAGGACGATCCTGCCATGGACATCCGAATGGCTTCTCCACTACGAACTGTGGCTGATCACCGGCCGGTGGGCGGGCAGCGGCGACGACCATGCCGTCGCCGACGACGAGACGGCATGGAACGACGGCTGAGCCGATGCTCTGCCGACGCCGCTCAACACAAATCCGGCAGCGGTCACTGAGGATGACCACTGCACGCTCCTTGCACTAGACGCCAGGAGTGAACAGGCCAGTCAGGCCGTCGGCGAGCAGGGTGCCGATCTGGTGGGCGGGGGAGCGGTCCAGTGCGTTGCGTTTGCGGTCGTAGATGCGGGTGGTG
This sequence comes from Spirillospora sp. NPDC050679, assembly GCA_044456955.1. Classification (GTDB taxonomy): domain Bacteria; phylum Actinomycetota; class Actinomycetes; order Streptosporangiales; family Streptosporangiaceae; genus Spirillospora. The sequence continues at coordinate 222,732 of JBITGK010000015.1, forward strand.
CGGGGGTCGGCGTGGCCGAGGAAGTCCTGCACGATGTGCAGGGCGACGCCTTGGTCCAGCAGCAGCGTGGCCACCGAGTGGCGCAGCGAGTGGGGCGACAGGTCGGCGGCGGCCGGGAGGCTGGCGGCGGTGGCGATGCGCTGGATGAGGCGGTAGAGGGCGGGCTGGTCCAGTCGCTTGCCGGTCCTGGTGGCGAACAGCGGTCCGGGCTGGTGGCCGCGGTCGGTTTCCAGGTAGGCGTCCAGGGCGTGGCAGGCGAAGGCGGGCAGCACCATCCGCATGGTCTTGCCGTCGGGGCCTTTGACGGGCAGGTCCAGGACGCGGTGGCCGCGGTCGTGGCCGTAGCCGTCCAGGTCGGCGCCGATGACTCCGCCGACCCGGCAGCCGGTGGCCACCAGCACCGCCAGCAGCGCATACGTCCGCGCCGACTCGTACTTGCCCGCATAGGCCAGCAGCCGCTCCAGTTCGGTCTTGGACAGCCCGCGGGTGGTCGTGGCCTGCGGGTCGGTGGCGGGGCGTTCCATCCCGGCGAACGGGTTGGCGGCCGCGGCTCCGACGCGGTGCAGGTAGGTGTACCAGGACGACACCGCCGCCAGGCGGCGGGCCCGGGAGGAGGCGGCCAGGCCCGCCTCGCGCAGGGCCGCGGCGTACAGGTCGGCGTCGACCGGCCCGGCTGCGGCGGGCGTGCGGCCGCGGGCGTCCAGGTAGGTCAGCCACCAGGCCACATCGACCATGTAGCCGCGCCGGGTCCGTTCAGAGGTGCGGCGCTCGGACTGCAGCCAGGCCGCCGTCGCCTCCAGCGTCCCGGCCTCCGCACCGCCGGCGCGCAGTAAGGCCCCCAGCGCGGCGGCCAGCTCCGCCACGGTGCTGCCGGTGATGGGCGCGCGGCCACGCACCCGCGCCTGTTCGGGCCGCGCGAGCAACCCGTCCGTCTCGGCTGCCTCGGCCTGCTCGGGCGGTGCGAGTACCGCGGTTCCGGTCAAGATGGGGATATCGTCGACCGGTTCGGCCAGGGCCATGGGCGCACCTCCATCAAAGATCAAGAAAAGTACACGAAGGCGATACCGCATCGCCTGCCTGTAGGCATCGGTCCTGGAGCATCAGTGCGCTGTTGGCTTCCCAGAGTCCCTGACAGATGACCACTGTTGCTTGCCCCCGGGTGTCTTGCCCGCTTCTTTGCGAGGAGGGATGAGCGGCCGCAGTGCTGTGTGGCCGACAGTCTGGGGGAGCCAGCCGCTGTCGCCCGAGGGCGAGCGCCGGGTTCGAGACCTGGGGCACGGGCGGTTGCACGACCGCGAGGTGCTGTGCGAACCGCTTGCCTCAGGAGTCGGGGGTCGGGGATGGCTCGTCGGCGACGGCTGACGAAGTGGCCTGAGGCCGGCGCGTGGGGGCGGGTTACCAGGTCCCGCTGACCGAGCAGCGCACCGCGGGCAGGGGCGGCTGGTCGCAGGTGGTGATCGACAACTTGATGGGCTGCGAGGGCATGACGGGGTTCCCTTCTGCCGAAGGCGGTGCCGCCCGTGGTGGGCTGTGCTGGAGAGGTTCGGAGGTGCTGCGCTCCGGCGACCAGGGACAGGGCCGGGCGGGCAGGCGGGAGCATAAGCGGAGCGTTGCGGCCGCCTGCCCGCCCGGTCATCCTGGATCGCCGGAGCGCAGCACCTCGGCCTGTCCCCGCCACTCGCTCGCCTGCTGACCGGTCGCGGCTATGACCACGGCGAATACTGGCGGCTGGTGCAGGCCGGGGCACCAAGCCCGCCATCGCCCCGCTGCACCGGTTCCGCCGCCTGCGCATCCGCTGGGAGATCCGCGACGACCTCCACGCGGCCTTCGCGGCCCTGGCCGCGGCCATCTCATCTGCTTGCGATGTCTCGCCCGCTGATCCTGTTGGGGCCGCCTGTGGAAAGGCCACGGCGGTCTTGGTTCGCTCGTTGGTGGAAGTGAGGAGCGGCGGGGGGGGGGGGGGCCCCCCCCCGCCCGCCCCCCCCCCCCGCGGGCGCGGGGGGGGGGGGGCGCCGGGGCGCCGGGCGGGGGGGGCCGGGCCGCCTGGGTCGGGTCT
>JBITGK010000016.1:0-512 GCA_044456955.1 Spirillospora sp. NPDC050679
CCAACTCGGGGTTTCCGCCGGCCCCCCCCCCCCCCCCCCCGCGCGGCCGGCCCCCCCGGGGGGGGCCCCCAAGGCAGGCGGTAAAGAGCGGGCCCCACGGTGGTGGGCCGCGTGGTGGGCCGCGTGGTGGGCCGCGTGATGGGCCGCGTGATGGGCCGCGTGATGGGCCGCGCCGTGGCGGGGTCCATCCGGCAGCGGGGGCTCACCTGGTAGCAGAGCCCGCACAGCGGCGGGAACCCGTGCGACCGCTGGGCCCGTGCGGTGGTGAGGACCCGCGCGACCGTGGGAGTCCAGGCGGGGTTGTGCGCACGCGCACTCATCCCAACCCACACGTGGGCTGGGGCACGAGCCCCACACCAAGCCCCATCCTCAAAGCCCTGCCCTGCCCCACCCAGGCTTTAAGACTGCGCCTGCCGTGGGGGGGGGGGGGGGGGGGGGCCCGTCCGCCCAGCGCGCCCCCCAGCGCCCGCCCCTGGTGGGCGTGCGCGGCGCGCGGCCTAGGAGATGGCGAG
>JBITGK010000016.1:522-77994 GCA_044456955.1 Spirillospora sp. NPDC050679
CAACCCACCCCACCACACACCCCGCCCCCGCCCCCCCCCCTCTATTTTACTGGCGGCGGGGGGGGGGGGGGGGGCGGGGCGGGCGGCCCCCCCCCCCCCCCCCCCCACGGCAGGCGGTGAGGGGGTGGCGCCGCAGGCAGCAAAGAATGACGCAAGCAGCGAAGGGTGGTGCCGCAGGCGGTGAGAGGCTGGCGCCGCAAGCAGCGAAGGCCGACGCCCCGAGCAGCGAGCAGCAAGCAGCAAGGGGAAGCACAAACGCCAAACAACATCCCCGCAAACTCAGATAATCGGCGGACGCCCCGTCCGCGTCATCCGCCAAGCCGTCCGCCACGAGATCGGCCTGCGCGGCCCCGCGGGCTTACGCCAACCCTCGACGAAGCCCTTGAACCACGGCTTCAGCGCGGCGGGCTTGCGCTCGCGCAGCAGCGTCATGCCCACCCACACCGCCAGGTAGGCCAGCGCCAGCGGCCACGGCAGGTTGCGGCGGGCCAGCCACACCCGGTTGCGGGCGTTGTAGCGGTAGAACATCTCGTGCCGCGTCGGCAGCACCGCCGGGTGGAACATGACCGCCGACGCGTCGTACACGATGTGGTAGCCCGCGTTCAGGATCTGCCAGGCGAGGTCGGTCTCCTCGTGGGCGTAGAAGAAGTCCTCCGGCAGGCCGCCGCCCGCGTCCCAGGCGGCGCGGCGGATCGCGCAGGCGCCGCCCAGGAACGTGGTGACGGCCGAGGAGCGCTCCGGGTCGCCCGCGCGCAGGCGCGGGACGTGGCGGCGCTCGCCGCGGCCGCCCTCGGGGTCGCGGACCCGGAACGAGATGACGCCCAGGTCCGGATCGGCCGTGAACCGGTCGCGCAGGTGCGCGCCCAGCCGGGTCGAGCGGTACCAGCCGTCGTCGTCCAGGAACAGCAGGATGTCGCCGCAAGACGCCTCGACGCCGCGGTTGCGGCCCGCCGGGATGCCCACGTTCTTCGGCAGCGCGATCGTCTTGACCCGCTTGTCGTCGAACGGCGCGCCCACCGAGCCCGCGCCGCCGCCCGAGCCCGCATCGCCGACCGGGTCCACACCGCCGACCGGGTCCACGCCGTTGCCGACCAGCACGACCTCGACGTCCACATGCTCCTGGTCCAGGGCGCTGCGCACCGAGCGGGCCAGCTCCTCGGGCCGGTTGCCCATGGTCAGGACGATGACGCTCAGCTTCATTGTTACTTGAGTCTCCGGGAGGCCAGGATGCTGATCAGGTGCAGCAGGGTCTGCAGGACCGCCACGGCCGCCACCGCGACCGCCAGCACGCGCATCGCGACCGGCGTCGAGGCGTCCAGCAGCACGTCCAGCAGCGCCGCCGCCACGATCAGCAGCGACAGCTCCACCGCGCCGATGATCCGGTGGAAGCGCAGCATGGACGCCGCCTGGCGGGCCAGCGCGATCCCGGTGGAGCGGGGCCGCAGCGCCCGGTCGCCGCCGGTGGGGTCGGCGGGCAGGCCCGACTTGGCGCGGGCCACCACCACGTTGTCGGTCTCGGCCTTGATCAGGGCCGCGCCCAGCGCCGCCAGCATGCCGAGCTCGACGTAGCCGCCGGTGCTCCAGGAGCCCTGGGCGGCGAAGCCCAGCCCGACCAGCAGGGCCACCTCCGACAGGTAGTGGCCGATGCGGTCCAGGAAGACCCCGGCCACCGACGTCTGCCGCAGGTAGCGGGCGACCTCGCCGTCCACGCAGTCCAGCAGCAGGTAGACCTGGATCAGCACGGCGCCGCCGAGCGCCGTCCACAGCGCGCCCGTGCCGGTGGCCGGCAGCGACACCACCAGGCCGGCCAGCACGCCGCTGAGCATCATCAGGTAGGTGAGCTGGTTGGGGCTGAAGCCCAGCCGCAGCGACAGCCACGCGAAGTAAGGCGACAGGGACCGCATGTAGAGCCGGCCCGCCCAGTGCTCCTCGTTGCGGCGATCCTTCAGGCCGGGGGGCTGGCCGTGCCGCCGCACGTCGGCGACCGTTGCCTGCTTGCGGGAGGGGCGAAGGTCGTCGCCGGGCCGGATGCCGCCGCCGGGCGGCGGGCCCTGCTCGGGACGGTCAGTCGCCATGGGCCCGGACATACTCTTCCACCGCCTTGCGCGTCGCGTCCTCGGCCAGGCCGAGATGCTCCAAGATCGTATAGCGGCCGGGGCGGGTCTGCGGGGCGAACAGCACGGCCTGGGTGAACTGTTCCACACTCAGGCCCACGTCGCCCGGGAAGCGCGGCAGCCCGTGCCGCCCCAGGCAGTGCAGGATCTGCTCCAGCCGCTCGGCGCCCTCGCCCAGGTGGGTGGCGCGCAGGTGGTAGCAGAACGCCGCGCCGATGCCGGCCAGTTCCCCGTGGTTGCCGGTGCCGGGGTAGAGCTGGTCGATGGCGTGCAGGATCTCGTGGTCGCCGCCGCTGGCCGGACGCGAGTCGCCCGCGAACGCCATCGCCATGCCCGACAGCACCAGCCCCTCGGCCAGCACGGTCAGGAAGCCGTCGGACTCGATCGAGCTCGGCTGGTGCAGCAGCGCCTCGGCGGCGGTGCGCGCCACCGTCAGCGCCATGCGGTCCACCCGCTCGCCGACCGCGTCGGCGGCCAGCAGCCAGTCGTCCACGGCCGAGAAGTTGCTGACCACGTCGCCGATCCCGGCGCGCACCAGGCGCGGCGGCGCGGCCCGCACGTAGTCCAGGTCCACGACCATGGCCAGCGGCATGACCACGCCGAACGAGCCCTTGCCCTTCTCGTGGGTCAGCGAGGCCACCGGGGAGCAGATGCCGTCGTGCGACAGGTTGGTGGCCACCGACACCATCGGGATGCCCGACAGCGTGGCGGCGTACTTGGTGGCGTCGATGGTGCGGCCGCCGCCGATGCCGACGACCGCCTCGTAGGACCCGGCGCGCAGCTTGGAGCCCAGGCTGACGGCCGCGTCCACGGTGCCGCCGTCCACGTGGAACACCTCGCAGGCGCTCAGCGACGGCCGGACGTGCTCGGCGATCTGGTCGCCCTGGCCGGGGCCGACCGCGATGGCGACCCGGCCCTCGGTGGCGATGCGGCGGTCGGCCAGCAGCTCGCCGAGGCCCGCGACCGCGCCTCGGCGGACGTCGATGGACAGCGGAGCGTTCAGCATCCGCGACAGCAGGGGCATGTGCCTTCCTCGGTCGGGTCGTAGGTCGGCGGCGGGGGGCGGCGGCCGGTGCGGGCCGGGCGGGGGGCGCCGGGCGGTTCCGCGAACGGCGGAGCCGCCGTGCCGGGCCCGATGCGGTCCCGGCGCGGCGGCCCGGTGCCCTAGTAGGTGTGCGCGATCTCGCGGGCCTTGGCCAGGTCGTCGTGGTTGTCGACCTCGACCCACGCGACCTCGCCGATCGGCGCGACCGAGATCTTCGCGCCGCGATTGACCAGCTCCTGGTAGCCGTCCTCGTAGTACTGGTCGGGGTCGGCCTCCCACGTCGCCTTGAGGGCGTCGGCCAGCGCCTCGGCGGCGGCGGGCTCGATCAGGGTGGCGCCGATGTACTCGCCGGCGGCGTCGGCCGGGTCCATCAGCTTGGTGATGCGCGACAGGTGGCCGTCGGAGTCGAGGATGACCTTCATCTCCTCGTCGGCCAGCTTCTTCACGTCGTCGACGGCGAGCAGGATGTCGGACTTGCCGCGCCCGGCCAGCAGCGTCTTCTCCACGCTGACGGGGTGCACGGTGTCGCCGTTGACCATCAGGACGCCCTTGGCGAAGTGCTCGCGGGCCAGCCACATGGAGTAGGCGTTGTTCCACTCCTCGGCCTTGTCGTTGTGGACGAGGGTGATGGAGACGCCGTACTTGTCCTCCAGCGCCGCCTTGCGCTCCTCGACCGCCCCGGCGCAGTAGCCGACCACGATCACGACGTCGGTGAGCCCGACCTCGGCGAGGTTGCCCAGCGCGATGTCCAGGATGGTCGTGTCACCGTCCACTGGCACCAGGGCCTTGGGCAGCGTGTCGGTGTAGGGGCGCAGCCTTCGGCCCGCGCCCGCCGCGAGCACCATCCCGATCATGCGTTCTCTTCCTCCAGATCGACCATCTCGCCACTGCCGCGACCGGTCCGCGCCCACGTGTTGACGCTCTCGCCCACGAACAACACGCCAAGGTAGGCCGCGAGCGCAGCGTACGCGAACGGAAGGAGCCCGGAGAGGCCCAGGAAGGCCACAATGAGCATCCGGCCCTCCCAGCCGAGCCCGGCGCGGAAGAGCCACGCCGGCGGCCGGAGCCCCTGGCGGGTGCGGTACACGGTGTCGTAGTGGTGGTACGCCAGGACGGCGATCAGCACGTAGACCAGCGGTGCCGATACTCCCTGCGCGAACCCCAGTACAGCGAGGTAACCATACTCGATCGCGCGGATGATGGGCGGGACGAGCCAGTCAAGCCGCCCCGTATGCGGATGGGTCGCCGCCGGTCCGGTCAGCAGCAGCGCCACGACCGGCGCGAACAGCGCCGGGGTCTGCTGCTCGCCCACCCCGGCCGCCAGCAGCACGGTCGTGGCGACGAGGGCCACCAGGGCGCCGGGCAGCGGCGGGAGCTGGCCTCGCGCGAGGGCGCCGAGGGCCAGGCAGATCGGCCCGTCGTCGCGGAACTCGCGCAGCGGGGCGGGCTCGGCCACGGCCGGGGCGTTGTCGTGGACGGCACTGGTCATCGGGCGGTCGACCTCATCACTCGTCCGGTCAGGGTGTAGACGGCGGCGATCCAGCCCCAGGCGAGCAGGGCGGCGAAGGTGATCCGGGCGTTGCCGAGCGCGGCGGTGACCGAGATCAGCGCGAAGCGCTCGCCGATCGGCAGCACGACGACCTTCTTGGCCCAGTGCAGGGCGCGGACCTTGCTGGTGGCGGCCGACAGCCGGGCGGCCGCGCCGCCCGCCGGGGCCGCGTGCGCCGCCGGGGCCCCGCCGTCGCCGGGCAGGGCGAGCGGCGTCACCGGCGGCGCGGCGGGCGCGCGGCCGGCGGCCCGCGCGGCGTAGGAGAAATCGATCATGTGGCGGACGGTCTGCAGCGCCAGCGCCGCCACCGCCAGCGGCCACACGTTCCCGGCGTGCACCGGGCTGTCGAGGGCCGCCGCGCCCGCGCCGACCGCGAGCCCGGCGAAGACCGTGTACTCCTTGGCCCGGTCGAACACCGAGTCCAGCCAGGCCCCGAGCGTGCTGTGGCAGCGGGTGTAGCGGGCGAGCTGGCCGTCCACGCAGTCCAGCACGAACGACAGGTAGAACAGCACGGCCCCCGCCACCATCCCGGTGCGGGTCCCGGCCGCGAACCAGAGCGCCGCCAGGACCGCGACGCCCATCGAGATGCACGTCACGGTGTTGGGCGTCAGCCCGCGCCCGGCCGCCCACTTCACGATCAGCGGCGAGTAGCTGCTGACGGCGTAGGTGGCGAAGAAGCCGTCGTTGCTCTTGACGGCCGCCGCGAGGCGGACCCGGTCCTCGTCCACGCCGGAGACGGCCTCGTACGCCTCTCCGGCGGCGTCCGGCCCGGTGGCGCGCAGGCAGGCGAGCGAGGGGTCGGCGCAGGAGGCGACCGGGACGCCGGAGCGCACCAGGCCGACCAGCAGCAGCTGGATGGGGTCGTCGGCCGGGGGCCCTGCCGCCGGGTCCGCGACGGGCGCGGGGAGGGAGCCCGGCGTCTCCAGGAGCTTGGCGAGGTTGCCGGCGATCTCGGCGAGCTCGTCCGTCCGCTCGCGCGAGACGCGCAGCACGCCGGGGAAGGCGGCGTTGGGCGAGGTGACCCGGTGCCGGGAGGACGCGGCGGAGGCGACGCGGCCCGCGGCCACCCGGGCGGGGCAGGTCCCGGCGCCGTGGGCGGCGACCGTGACGGCGGTCGCCTGGTCCCGGGCGTCGCGGACCAGGCGGGCCAGCAGCTCGGCGCTGGCCGCCAGATCGCCGGGCAGCAGCAGGACCGGGCCGTCCGCGCGGCGGGCCAGGAGGGCGATCTCGGCGAGGTCTGCGGCCGGGTCGGCGCACTCCAGCACCTCGTGCCCGTCCTTGCGCAGCAGCGGTGCCAGTTCGGGCCGGGTGACGATCCGCCGGTCCGGTACGTTGAGCGTGCCGAGCTGCTCGCACAGGCGGGCCAGCAGCGTGGGCGCGTCCGGTCCGTCCCCCCAGGGCAACGCCGCCGTGGGGACCGGATCGGGTTCCCCGCCGGTCACCCCGGTCGCGATGATTACCGCTACGGTCATCGGCGCCTCCGCCACGTCGGGACAGGGATCAGGACACGGCCCGCACCGTGCGGAGCAAGGCGCACGGGCACGGGCGCCTGCAAAGCGTAGCGGCTCGGTGACTGTACGCGACGAAGGAAGGGCGAGGATGCGGACGATCGCGGTCGTGCTGGCCGGGGGCATCGGGCGGCGGATGGGCGCGGCCCGGCCCAAACAGCTCATCGAGATCGGCGGGCGCCCCGTCCTGGCGCTGTCGATCGCCGCCTTCGACGGCCATCCCGGCATCGACGAGGTGCTGGTGGTGATGGCCGCCGGGCACCTGCGCGAGGCCGCCGCGATCGCCGCGCGGTTCGGCAAGGTCGCGCAGGTGGTCGAGGGCGGCGACACCCGCACCGCCTCCACCGCCGCCGCGCTGCGCGCCCTGGCCGGGCGCGGCGACGGCGACCGGGTCCTGTTCCACGACGCGGCGCGCCCCTTCGTGGACGCCGCCACCATCGACCGGACGCTGGCGGCGCTGGACACCGCCGAGGCCGTCGCGGTCGGCACGCCCTCCTCCGACACGATCGTGGAGGTCTCCGGCGGCGTGGTGACCGCCATGCCGCCGCGCGAGACGCTGCTGCGCTTCCAGACCCCGCAGGGCTTCCGGCTCGGCACCGTCCGCAGGGCCTACGAGCTGGCGCTCGCCGACCCCGAGCTGCGCGCCACCGACGACTGCGGCATCGTGCACCGCTACCTGCCCGACGTGCCGATCCGCGTGGTGGCGGGCGACGAGCGCAACCTCAAGATCACCCACCCGCTGGACGCCGTGCTCGCCGAGCACCTGGCCGCCGACCTGCCGGAGGACAAGTGATCTTCCAGGACCCGCCCGCCGTCGTCGGGCACCGCGGCTCCGGCTCGGGCGAGGTCCCGCTGCCGGGCGGCGGGACCGCCGCCGAGAACACGCTGCCGTCGATGCTGGCCGCGCTGGAGGCCGGGGCCTCCTGGATCGAGATCGACGTGACCCGCACCGCCGACGACGACCTGGTGCTGCGGCACGATCCGACCGGCGCCGACGGCGGCTTCCTGGTGGAGGCCACCGCCGCCGCCAGCGGGCTGCCACGGCTGGCGGAGGTGTTCGACGCGCTGCCGCCGGAGGTGCCGCTGGACGTGGACGTCAAGACGGTGCTGGAGGACGCCGTGGACGCCCCGTCGCGCCGCACCGGGGCGCTGCTGGCGCCGCTGCTGCGGCGCGAGGCGCGGCGGCGGCCGCTGCTGGTGACCTCGTTCGACCCGTCGCTGCTGACGTTCCTGCGCGAGGAGGTCCCGGAGGTGCCGCTGGGGCTGCTGACCTGGCTGCGGTTCCCGCTGTGGCACGGCGTCCCGGCCGCCGCGGGCCTGGGCGTGCAGGCGGTGGGGGTGCACACCGCGTCCTGCGGCTTCGAGCACCCGGACACGCGGCTGCGGCCCCTGGACCACGTCGTGGACGTGGCGCACAAGGCCGGCCTGGAGGTCCTGGTGTGGTGTCCCAAGGCCGACGCCGCCGCCGACTACACGGCCGCCGGGGTGGACGCGCTGGTCGTCAACGACGTGCCGGGCGTGGTGGCGGCGCTGGACGGACGGCCGCCGGCCGCCGACGCCTAGCGCGCCGCCAGGACGGCCCTAGCGGCCTCCGCCGTACATCTGGGTCCATTCGCCCGGGTCGTCGTCGTCCTTGCGGGACGGCTTGGGCTCGTCCCCGAACGGCACCGCGCCCGACGGCGGGCGGTCGCCCTGGCCAGGCGTTCCCTGACCGGGTGCGCCCTGACCTGGCGCTCCCTGCCCCGGGGCGCCCAGGCGCGGGTTCTGCTCGTACTGCGGGAGCTGCTGCCGCCCGTACTGCGGCGGGCCGGGCGGCGGGCCCATCGGCCCCATCGGCTCCGGCGCCTGCGCGGGCGGCGCGGCGTGCCGCGGCTGGACGGCGGCCGTGCGGCGGCCCTTCCAGCGCGAGGGCGGCAGCGACGCCGCCACCAGCAGCGCCCCGACCACCAGCATGGTCCCCATCGCAGCGATGTTGAGGAAGGCCCGGGACACCTCGTCGGGCAGCGGCTCGCCCAACTCGGCCACCCGCCGGAACGCCAGCAGCCACAGCAGGCCGAGGCCGCTCAGGAGCAGACCGGGCAGCAGCGAGGCCAGCGGGGAGACCCGCGACCCGGCCAGCAGCCCGGCCGCCAGGCCCAGCGCGATCAGCACCGCCGCCCAGGTGTAGCGGTCGGCGGTCGAGGCCGAGTAGCGCATCGCCTGGAACAGCCTGTCCATCCCGACCGCCAGGCCCAGTGCGAGCAGGGGTGCGGCGATCAGACCCAGCAGGACGCCCAGTCCGTGCCGTGCGCCGTTGGACATGGCCACCTCCTCAGGGGGTTGGCGGCATGCTCCGTCAACCTAACCCTGAGACGCGGTCCGGCGCCCGCCGGTTCGATGTCCCGGTCCGACCCGGTGCGGTCAGGACTTGGCCGGGGTCGGCTGGCCCAGTCCGGGCGGGCTGGTGAGGAAGCCCACACCCCACGACAGGTGCATGGTCGCGTACACCATCGGCAGCCGCACCCACGCCGCGACCGGCAGGCCCCGGCCCTCCACGGCCGCGCCCGCCACGATCGCCAGGACGTAGCCGCCCGGCACGATCCAGCCGGGCCAGAACCCGAAGGCCCCGGCGGCCGCGCCGACCGCCATCGCCACCACCGCGAGCGGCGGGGCGAGGTAGCGCAGGTTCAGCGTGCCCTGGTGCTCGCGGCCCACCACGCGCCGCCAGCGGCCGGTGTGGAAGTACTGCTTGGCCAGCGCCCGCAGGTTGGGGCGCGGCCGGTAGGTGACGCGCATCCGGGGGGTGAAGAAGACGCGGCCGCCGGTCTGGCGGATGCGGTGGTTCATCTCCCAGTCCTGGGCGCGCACGAACGTCTCGTCGTAGCCGCCGACGCGCTCCAGCGCGCTGCGCCGGAAGGTGCCGAGGTAGACCGTCTCGACCTCGCCGGCCTCGCCGCCGGTGTGGAACCGGGCGTTGCCGACGCCGATCTTGGAGGTCATCGCGCGCGCGACCGCCTGCTCGAACGGGGTGACGCCCTCGGCCGCCATGATCCCGCCGACGTTGTCGGCGCCGGTCTCCTCCATCGTCTCCACCGCGGCGCGCACGTAGTCGGCCGGCAGCAGCGAGTGGCCGTCCACCCGCACGATGATCGAGTACTGCGACGCCTTGATCGCGATGTTGAGGCCCTGGGGGGTGCGGCCGGTCGGGTTGGACACCACCACGATGCGGGGGTCCTCGGTGGCGAGCCGGGCGGCGATCTCCTCGGTGCGGTCCCGGGACGGGCCGATGGCCAGCACCAGTTCCAGCTCGCCCGGGTAGTCCTGGGTGAGGATGCGGCGGACGGCGTCGGTGAGGTGGCGTTCCTCGTTCAGGACGGGCATGACCACCGACACCGCCGGCCAGGTCCGTTCACCGGGGGCTGCCTGGTGTCCGAGGTCGGTGCCGGAGTGGGCGCTGTGCGCTTGGGGAGACGGATTCATTCAGGTCCCTCGGGCCGAACCCCGGCCGATCAAGCCGGAGGAGAGCCCCCCTTCCTCTCTCGCTCGCTCGCTGTGACGTGACCCGGGATGCGGGGCGCCTCGGCGGAGGCCAAGACGGCGCCACGTTACCAGGGTCTCGCCCCCTCCCCCGGCCCTTCAGGCGGGGCGGGAGGGCCCCGGGGCGCGGGTTTGCGCCGTCCGGGGGCGGGCAATGCCGGGACACGGGCCCCAGGTGCCGAACGGACGGGCGTTCCTCACTTTAAGGTGGTGGGCACTCGCGTCAGAAGACGCCGGACATCGGTCGACTCGGGAGGCGGCGGCGAGGATGACAGACGGGCCCGACTCAGATCCGCTGGAGCGGTACTTCCGTCCCCGTCCCGGGGGCGCCCCGGACGGCGGCGGGCGGTCCGGCGACGGCGACATCGAGGGCGTGACCGTCGACGGCGTCCCGGCCCCCCGGGTGACGGTGGACGCCCCGCGCGGCCCCCGGCGCCCCTCCCCCTCGCTGAGCCCGCGGGCGGCGATGAGCGCCCGGCGGCAGCGCCGCTTCCTCGCGGTCACCGGCGGCATGTCGGCGTTCGTGCTGCTGACCTCGGGCGGCGCGTGGGCGTTCCAGAACTACGTGACCGGCGCGCTGGACAAGGTCTCGGTGAGCGGCCTCGGCAAGGGCAAGGACTCGCCCAAGGGCGCGATGACGATCCTGGTGGCGGGGGTCGACCGGCGCGAGGGCCTGACCCGCGAGCAGCAGAAGGCCGCCAAGCTGGGCCGCGAGCCGGGCGAGCGGTCCGACACGATGCTGCTGGTGCACATCTCGCGCGACCACGACCGGGTCACGGTGGTGAACCTGCCGCGCGACTCCTACGTGATGATCCCCTCGCACAGGTCCAACGGGAGCGAGGGGCAGAAGGGCGCCCACGTCCCGGCCCGGTACGGCAAGCTGACCTGGGCCTACCAGTTCGGCGGGCGCGACCTGACGGTCGAGACGATCAAGAAGTCCACCGGCGTGTCGATCGACCACTACGTCGAGGTCAACTTCTACGGCTTCGTGAACATGGTGGACGCGCTGGGCGGCGTGGAGGTCTGCACCGAGGTCCCGATCGACGACAAGAAGAGCGGCCTGCAGCTGCCCAAGGGCAAGACGCGGGTGGACGGGCTGAAGGCGCTGGCGTTCACGCGGGCCCGCTACTCGCTGACCGGCGGCAGCGACCTCGGCCGCATCGAGCGGCAGCAGCAGTTCATGGCCTCGATGATGAAGCAGGCCCTGTCGTCGCGGACCCTGAGCGACCCGGTGAAGTCCACCCGCTTCCTCCAGGCGGCGCTGAAGTCGCTGACGGTGGACAAGAAGCTGGCCGAGAGCCTGCCCAAGCTCGCCGACCAGATGAAGGACCTGTCCACCGACCGCCTGACCTTCGCCAAGGTGCCGCTGTCCGACCCCGGCTACAACGCGACGCTGTGGAACAGCGGGCAGCCGCAGTCCACGGTCCTGTGGAACCAGGGCAAGGCCAACGACCTGTTCCAGAAGATCAACCGCGACCGGCCGGTCACCAAGGAGCCCAAGGCCCCCTCGCCGACGCCGAGCCCGAGCAAGACCGAGTCGGACGAGCCGACCGTGCCGCCGTCCGACATCCAGGTGAACGTGCGCAACGCCGTGGGCACCCGGGGCCTGGCGCGCAAGGCGGGCGAGGACCTCAAGGAGGCCGGGTTCGGGGTGTACGTGGTGCCGGGCGTCGCGCGGCGCGGCCTGGAGAAGACCACGATCCAGTACGGGCCGGGCCGCGAGGACTCGGCCAAGACCCTGGCCGCCGCCATCCCGGGCGCCAAACTCAAGAAGATCTCCGGGCTGGGCTCGCGCATCCAGGTGATGGTGGGCGCGGACTGGGACGGCGCCGAGAAGCCGAAGATCGCCAAGAGCCCGGAGCCGGAGCGCACCGAGGCGGCCGGCGGCGGGCTGGAGACCGACACCGCGACCGGGAAGCTCTGCAAGTAGCCGCCCGGCGCGGACCGTCATTGCCGCCCGTTCCGGGGATCATGCATGATTTGCCGCATGCTCCCCGGAACGGATCACCTGCGGGCTCCGGAGTCGTCCCTGCTGTTCGATCCCGAGGTGCCGTACGAGGACCAGCGGCTCCTGCGGTGGCACTGGCGCTGGATCAAGCCCCTGCTGAACGAGCGGGCGTCCCTGGAGCCCAGGTCCCGGCTCCGGCATCCCGAGCACGTGCTGACCGCGCTCTGCCAAGCGCCGCTGTGGGTGTTCCTGCCGGCTTCGCTGTGCTGGCTGTATCCGGTGTGGGTGCGGTGGGCCGCGGGGGTGGCGCAGGTCGCGGTCGTGGCGGCGCTGGTGGTGGTGCCGTGGCGGGAGCTGGGCATCGCCGCGCTCGTGCTCCAGGCGATCGTCTTCGTGGTGCTGTCAGCGGGGCCCGTGGAGTCGCGCGGCCGGCGGCTCCTCCGCCGCCACCAGGGCCGCTACCTGCGGCTCGCCGACCTGGACGGGCCTTCCCGGACCCTGGTGGAGCGCGCGGGGCGCGCCGTGAACGCCGTCCTGGCCTCGCGGGCCAACCGCGAGGGCCTGCTGGACGACGTCCACAACGAGGTGACGCTGCCCTGGCAGCACTGGGACATCGCGCAGACCGCGCACAAGATGAGCACGCTGCGCGCCGAGCAGGAGCGGGCGTCGGCCCGGCTGAAGACCGCCCGTATCGAGGCGGCCCGCAAGCCGCAGCTCAAGGCGCTGGAGCTGGCCACCGAGTCCTTGGAGCTGCGCGTGGCGGCGCTGGAGGAGTACGCCGAGCGCGCCGCGTCGGTGGACGAGGTGCTGCTGGAGTTGCGCGCCCTCCAGGAACTGGCCGACGACGGCGACGACTACCGCGACCTGCTGGCCCGCATCGTCCGCGACGACCTGGCCACGGCCCAGATCAGGGGATTGACCGAGCAGGCCCGGCAGGTGGAGGAGATGCTGCGCGCCAGTGTCGAGGAGGCCCGCCGGGCCGGGTTCTCACTGGCCGCCGAGATGGCGGAGGCGAGCTGAGATGGGCAGGCTCGACAGGGGCACCTTCCTCTTCACCTGGCAGTCGCGGGTCCCGCTGGGACTGAACATCCTGGGCGCGGCGCTGCTGCTGGGCCAGGCGCTGCTGTGGTGGTGGCAGCCGTCCTTCGGCGGCGACGGCGAGCGCCCCGTGACATCCCAGGAATCCCGGGCGGCGGTGGCGCTGCGCGGCACCCCCGCCAAGGCGCAGCCCGGCAGGATCGTGAAGCTGCCCCGCTATAAGGGCACGCCCTCGCCGGTGCTGGGCCAGGCCGTGGACCGGTACGCGCGCCTCACCTACGCGGAGCTGGGCGGCCTGTGGGACCCCGGCAAACCGCCGCCCACGGACGTGCGGTCCGACTACAACCGGACCCAGGAGTTCCTCACCGAGGAGTACGGCGAGGAGCAGCGCTGGATCGCCCAACTCGGCTCGGGCCGCCTCCCGTCGCGGCTGCAGAACGCCTTCAGCGGCCCGGACCGCATGTTCAAGTCGGCGCTGGCCTTCGAGGACCACCGCACGGCCGACGCCTGGCCGAAGGGCACCGTGGCCCGGGACGTGGCGTCCCAGCCGCTCAAGGTGCAGGGCCGCCCCGCCTGGGTCATCGCGCGGGAGCTGAACTTCACCGGGCTGAAGAAGGGCATGAAGACCCGCACCGAGCTGTCGGTCACCGTCATGATCGACGTGGACGGCCACCGCCCGTCGTTCGTGAACATCTGCCTGCCCGACACCCACCGCCGGCTCCGGCCGGACGTCAACCGGGTGATCTCCTCGATCAGGGTGCTTCCTTAGCCTCGTAGAGGCCCATCGTGCAGCACTTGGGGCCGCCGCCGCCCATCTGGAGTTGCGGCATGTCGATCCCGATGGGGGTGTAGCCGCGCTTTTCGAGTTCGGCGGCCAGGTGCTTCGCCGAGCTGTGGATGATGACGTTCTTCCCGTCGGACAGGGCGTTCAGGCCCAGCTCGTTCGCGTCGTCGTCGTTGGCGATCACCGCGTCCGGGAAGACGCGCTCCAGCAGCAGGCGGCTGCCCTCGGAGAACGCGCCGGGGTAGTAGGCGATGTTGCGCTCGTCCAGGACGCAGACGGCGGTGTCCAGGTGGTAGAACTTCTCGTGGACCAACTGGAGGCTCATCACCGGCCGGGAGAAGAACTCCTGCGCCTCGAAGTGGGCGGACTGGTCGGTGCGGAACCCGGTCCCGGCCAGGATGAACCGCTCGGTGACCAGGAAGTCGCCCTCCCCCTCGCTGCGCGCCTCCGACACCCGCACGTCGTAGCCGGCGTTCCGGAACCACTCGGCGTGGACGGGGCCCTCCCCCGCGCGCTCCTCGCTGTGCGGCCGGGCGACGAACGCCTTGCCGTCGATGGCGACGGCCCCGTTGGCGGCGAAGACCATCTGCGTCAGGTCCTCGTGCGGCTCGATGATCTGGACCTCGTGCCCGAGCCGCTCGTAGGTGCCGCGCAGCTTCTCCCACTCGGCCATCGCGGCCTTGTGGTCGGCCTTCGCGCCGGGCGGCGTCCAGGGGTTGTCCCCGGTGATCTCGTAGTACTCCGGCGGGCACATCACCAGGTGGCGCCTGCCGGTGTGCTTGATCAACGTACGGCCCATCGGTCCCCCTCCGTACCGCCTGTCTAGGACTTAACGCCCCATAGAACGGCGAGTCTCCACTATCGTCCCGCCCCAAGACCCTTCCCGTTCGGGACGCGGATCCACCCCGCCCGGTCCCGGCACGGCGTCTCGATCCGCCCCTCCCGAAAGCGACGGAACATGACGACCCCCAAGCAGGCCGACCCGCAGCGCATCCGGCAGCACGCCGACGACCTGCGCGCCGAGGTCATCCCGATGGTCAAGAAGGCGGGCGACACCCTCAACAAGGACGGCACCTACAACCTGGAGGGCGGCGACTTCAGCGTCACCTGCTTCCCCACCGGGTCCGCCTACCCGATCGCCCTCCAGTTCGCCTTCGAGGACATCAAGATGCTGATGGGCACGGTGAAGAGCTACTCCGAGAAGATCGAGAAGGCAGGCGTCGGCTATCTGAAGGCCGAGCAGAACAACACCGTCCGCTGACGCGCCCGCGACCGACGACGACCGGCATCGAAAGGTGAACTGAGTGGGCAACGGAACCACCCCCGGCCGCGCCCCGGACGGCGGCCGCCCGCAGGGACAGAGCCCGGCTCCGACCCCGGCCCCAGCACCGGCACCGGCACCGGCACCGGCCCCGAGCCAGCAACCGAGCGGACAACAGCCCGGCGGACAACAGCCGGGAGGGCAGCAGCCCGGCGGCCAGCAACCCAGCGGCCAGCCCGCGCCCACGGCCGAGGAGCAGCGGGCCGGGCAACAGCAAGCGCGGAACGCCAGCAGCAAGGCGGTCAAGCAGGGTGCCGGAGCCGCCGGGCTCGGCCTGGTCGGGGCCGTCACGGCCGCCGCGACGGGCGGCTCCATCGTGGGAGTCCACGAGAGCCTGATGTCGGTCGCCACCGCCATGGCCCAGACCGCCTCCCTGACCCTGCCGGCCGCGCTGCCGGTCCCCTTCATGTACAAGCAGTCCACGGGCAAGACGACCAAGCTGGAGAAGGCCGCGCAGGACTGGGCGGACGCCGCCAAGGAGCTGGAGAACGCGGCCCGCACCATCCAGGCCCAGGTCGCCGCCATCCCCCAAGAGGCGTGGACCATGGACGACCGGCCCCTCTACGAGAGCCAGGTCGCCGACTTCGGGCGCCAGGTCACCGACCTGGCCACCTACATCGACTCCGTGCAGACGTCGATCATGGTCGTGGCCTGGGCGTTGTTCACCTACTCGATCTTCGCGATGGGCATGGCCGTCTACCTGTCGGCACTGGCGATCGCGGCCGTGGCAGCGGCCGCAATGGCGGTCACCGGGGTGGGCGCGCCGGCCGCAGCGGTCGCGCAGACGCAGATCCAGACCTACGCGGCGCTCGCCACGAAGATCACCATCGTGGCGACCGCGATCCTGGGCGCGGCGGGCCTGGTGGCGGCGGGCATCATGGGCATCGGCACGGCGACCACCGCCAACGCCCAGGAGGACCACGGCGCGACCGGCGCCGACGCCGCCCTGAGCAAGGCGTGGGCCACCGGTTCGGCGGGCGCCCTGGCCAACCTGGCGCAGGCCGGGGCCAACAGCGGACTGAACTTCGTCAACCGGGGCGGGGACAAGCTGTTCCCCCTGGCCGAGGTGGACGTGGACGCCGACCGGGACATCAACAAGACCTGGAACTACGGCGGCGGCGTCAAGCTGACCTCCCCCGGCGGCATGGTCGAGGGCGAGCTCGGCTACCACCAGAAGTACGGCGACGGCCAGGTGCAGGGCCAGGAGGTCGAGGCCAAGGTCAAGGGCACCACCCCCGGCGGGGCCGTCAGCGGCAGCCTCGGCGGGAAGCTGGAGTGGGACGAGAAGGAGAACCTCAAGAACAAGTCGTTCAACGCCGGGGTGGAGAGCGGCCCGGCCGGGTCGAAGGCCGAGTACGAGGGCAACTTCGACGAGAAGAACAAGTACAGCGACAAGTACAGCGTGAACACGCCGGGCTTCAACCGCACCGACGGCTCGTTCAACAAGAAGCCCGACGACGAGGCCCCGCCCTGGGACAAGAACCTGTGATCCGGGCCCGTCCCGGGGCCCGCTCCGCCGGGCCCCGGGACGGGTTCAGTTGCGCAGCCGGTTCCGCTCCTTCTTGTACGTGGCGATCCATTCCTCCTGCTCGCGCAGGTGGAAGTCGTGGAGCAGGGCGAAGCCCGGGTAGGGCTCGCCCGCCGGTCGCCGCTGCTCGGGCATGCCCAGGCCGGGGTCCAGGAAGCCGATGATCCGCTCGTCCAGCCGCCCGGCGAGCATGGAGGCGATGACCAGCGCGCGATAGGCCGGCGGCAGCCCCGGATTGAACTCGTACAGCGCGGCGGGGCCCAGCGCCCTGGCCCAGAGAGTCCCGTCGGCGCCCGTGTAGCGGGCGAGCTCGCAGTCCGGCCGCTGGAGGGCCTGGCTCGCCTGCTCCGTCATGGGCAGGCGCGCGGAGACGACGGCGAGCACGGCCCGGTCCGGGCCGCGCAGGTGCCCTCTCTCCTCGATCACCGTCATGCCGTCGGCGTCGACCCGGCCGTCCCGGATCTGGGAGAGGCTGAAGTCGGCGGGGACATGGGCGCCCAGCACCGTGCCGCGGGCGTCCAGGGCGGTGTGCTGCGGCGGGTAAGGGTGATCGAGGATCTTGGGGGCCCGGTCCACGAAGAGCACCGTCGCGCCCTGCGCGTCGGCCACCCGGAGCGTGATCCGAGGCACGTACTGGCTCACGACGGGCTGCTCGGCCAGGGGTTGCGGGATCGCCCGCAGGAACCGCTTGAACCCGCTCGCCTGCTTGGCCTCCCCCACCGCCACGGGCTCGGCCACCGCCACGACCTCGCCGGTGTCGGCGTCCTTGAGCCGGTAGTGCAGGTCCTCCGGCATCCGCTCGGTCTGGAGGCGCTGCCTCTCGAACATGGTCGCCACGGTCGAATCCCCACTCTCACGGGTGAAGCGTCAGCTTCCGGAGGCTACACGCCGCGCCCGCGAGGGCTTCGCGAAAGCCGCCGCCCCGGCGCCGGAGGGCGGCCGGGGCGGCGGTGACGCGCCGGAGGGGTCAGACCGGGGGCGGCGGCCCGAACAGCCAGTTGCCGGGGGCGGCGGGGTCGGGGCTGGTGTAGTAGTCCAGCACGCAGCGGGTGAGCTCGTCGCGGTCGATGGCTCCGTCGCCGTCCAGGTCCAGGCGCCGGAAGGCGTGCCGGATGTCGTCGGCGGGCAGGCCGGGGGCGTGGCCGTGGACGAAGGCGGTGTACTCGGCGAGGTCGATGGTGCCGCTGCCGTCGCGGTCGGCGACCTGCATGACGGAGTCGGCGAGCGCGCCGAGGGTCTGCCGCGCCAACTCGGCGTCGTCGGCCAGCGCGGCGGTGGCGGCGGTGAACTCGGCGCGGGTGATGCGCCCGTCGCCGTCGGTGTCCAGCGGGGCGTGCAGGCGCCGCCAGATCCGGACGTAGGCCTCGACCATCTCCTGCTCGCCCTCGCCGCCCGGCGGATGGCCGAGGCCGGCGGCCGCGCGCCGCCCCATCTCGATGTGGTCGGCCTCGGTGAACGCGCCGTCGCCGTCGCCGTCCAGCCAGCCGAAGCTCGCCTCGATCTTCGCCGCCACGAACGGATCAACGCCCATCGGTCGCCTCCCGGCATCGCTCGTCCCGCACTCCGGAGACCGAACGTACCGGGAGAGTCACTTACCGTTGCGACCGTCCTTCGTCACCCCCGGGCGGACGAGAACGCCCCGGCCGCGGACGACCGGGGCGTTCGCGCACGTCAGACGCCTACTTCAGGAGCTGGCGGGCCATCACCATGCGCTGGATCTGGTTGGTGCCCTCGTAGATCTGGGTGATCTTGGCGTCGCGCATCATGCGCTCGACCGGGAACTCGCGAGTGTAGCCGTAGCCGCCCAGCAGCTGGACCGCGTCGGTGGTGACGTCCATCGCCACGTCCGAGGCCAGCGCCTTGCAGGCCGAGGAGACGAAGGTCAGGTCCGGGATCTTCTCGCCGTGGAAGGCGCGCTCGGACTTGATCGCGGCGTGGTAGGTCAGCTGGCGGGCGCCCTCCAGGCGCATCGCCATGTCGGCCACCATGAACTGCACGCCCTGGAAGTCGCTGATCGACTTGCCGAACTGCCTGCGCTCCTTGATGTAGCCGATCGCGTAGTCCAGCGCGCCCTGGGCGATGCCGAGGGCCTGGGCCGCGATGGTGATGCGGGTGTGGTCCAGGGTGGCCAGCGCGGTCTTGAAGCCGGTGCCCTCGGCGCCGATGATGCGGTCGGCCGGGATGCGCACGTCCTCCAGGATCACCGTGCGGGTCGGCGAGCCCTTGATGCCGAGCTTCTTCTCCTTCTCGCCGAAGGAGACGCCCGCGTCGGACTTCTCGACCACGAACGCCGAGATGCCGCGCGCCCCGGCGGCGGGGTCGGTGACCGCCATGACGGTGTAGTACTCCGACACGCCCGCGTTGGTGATCCACATCTTGGTGCCGTTCAGCACCCAGTGGTCGCCGTCCCTGACCGCGCGGGTCTTCATCCCGGCCGCGTCGGAGCCGGCGTCGGCCTCCGACAGGGCGTAGGAGAACATGGCTTCGCCCTTGGCCACCGGAGTCAGATACTTTTTCTTCAGCTCTTCGGAGCCCGACAGCAGGACCGGCACGGTGCCGAGCTTGTTGACCGCCGGGATCAGCGAGGAGGAGCCGCAGGCGCGGGCGACCTCCTCGATCACGATCACGGTGGCCAGCGCGTCGGCGCCCGCGCCTCCGTAGGACTCGGGGACGTGCACCGCGTGCAGGTCGTTCTGCACGAGGGCGTCGAGGGCCTCCTGGGGGAAGCGGGACTCCTCGTCGACCGCCGCCGCGTACGGGGCGATCTTGGCGTCGGCGAGCTCGCGCACCGTCTGGCGGAGCATCTCGTGCTCCTCCGACGGGGCGTAGGTCGGAAAGTCGGGACTCATAGCGCGAATGCTACCCGCCAGTACACTGCGCCGGTCGAGGGCAGGTACCCGTCCCGCCGGGGCAGGTCTTCCCGGAGACCGTACGGATGGAGAGGAAGTCGCCGTGTCGCACCGCCTGACGGTGATCGGTACCGGATATCTCGGCGCCACCCATGCCGCCTGCATGGCCGACCTGGGGTTCGAGGTCCTGGGACTCGACATCGACGAGACCAAGATCGCCCGCCTGTCGGCCGGCGAGGTGCCGTTCTACGAGCCGGGGCTGGAGCCGGTGCTGCGGCGCGGGCTGGACAGCGGCCGGCTGCGGTTCACCACCTCCATGGAGGAGGTGGCCGAGTTCGGCGACGTGCACTTCGTGTGCGTCGGCACCCCGCAGAAGAGCGGCGAGTACGCCGCCGACCTCAGCTACGTCGACCAGGCCCTGGACGCGCTGGCGCCGCTGCTGCGCCGCCCCTGCCTGGTGGTGGGCAAGTCCACGGTGCCGGTCGGCACCGCGGCGCGGCTGGCCGAGCGGCTGGCGCGGCTCGCCCCGGCCGGCGGGGACGCGGTGCTGGCCTGGAACCCCGAGTTCCTGCGCGAGGGCTTCGCCGTGCAGGACACCCTGCACCCCGACCGGATCGTGGTGGGGCTGCCGGGCGACGAGGGCGCGGCCGGGTACGCCGAGAAGGCGCTGCGCGAGGTCTACGCCTCGATGCTGGCCGAGGACGTCCCGTTCATCACCGCCGACTACCCCACCGCCGAGCTGGTGAAGGTGTCGGCCAACGCGTTCCTGGCCACCAAGATCTCCTTCATCAACGCGATGGCCGAGGTCTGCGAGGCCGCGCACGCCGACGTCACCAAGCTGTCGGAGGCGCTGTCGCACGACGACCGCATCGGCGGCAAGTTCCTGGGGCCCGGCCTCGGCTTCGGCGGCGGCTGCCTGCCCAAGGACATCCGCGCGTTCATGGCCCGCGCCGGCGAGCTGGGCGCCGACCAGGCGCTGACCTTCCTGCGCGAGGTGGACGAGATCAACATCCGCCGCCGCATCCGCATGGTGGACCTGGCCCGGCACCTGCTGGGCGGTTCGTTCATCGGCCGGACGGTCGGCGTGCTGGGCGCGGCGTTCAAGCCCAACTCCGACGACGTGCGCGACTCCCCCGCGCTGGACGTGGCCGCCACGATCCGCGCGCAGGGCGCCGAGGTGACGGTGTACGACCCGCGCGCCATGGAGAACGCGCGGCGCGTGCACCCCGCGCTGGGCTTCGGCGAGTCGGCGGAGGACGCGGCGCGCGGCGCGCACGTGGTGCTGCTGCTCACCGAGTGGGCCGAGTTCCGCGACATGGACCCCGAGGCGCTGGCCGAGTGCGTGGCCGAGAAGAACATCGTGGACGGCCGCAACGCCCTGGACCCCGAGCACTGGCGCGCGGCGGGCTGGAACTACCGGGCGCTCGGCCGCCCCTGACGCGGGGAACGTTCCGCCCCCGGACGGGGTTGTCGTGGACATGGCTGATGACTTCGCAGACCAAGGCGTGATCCGGCGACTGCTGAACGAGTCCAGGACGTGGGCCTTCGTGGGCCTCGGCGACAACCCCGACCGCGAGGTGCACAACCAGGCCCGGCTGCTCCAGCAGCGCGGCAAGAAGATCTTCCCGGTGCACCCGTCCGGGGCGGAGGTGCTGGGCGAGCCCGGCCACGCCTCGCTGGCCGACCTGCCGGAGAAGGTGGACGTGGTGGGCGTGTACCGGCGCGCGGAGCACGCCGGCGCCGTGGTGGACGAGGCGATCGCCGCCGGGGCCCGCGCGGTGTGGCTGCCCTTGGACGTGGTCGACGAGGCGGCGGCCCGCCGCGCCCAGGCGGCGGGCCTGGACGTGGTCATGGACCGCTGCCCGGCTGTGGAGTGGGCCCTGCGCCGCTGAGCGCCTGCTCCGGAGCCCCGTTCCCCAGGGGCGGGGCTCCGGCCGTGCTGCGCTCAGAGACCCTCGCGCAGCCGCTCGCCCTTGGCCTTCGCCTGGGCGTACAGGTCCTGCTGGAACGCCTGCATCTTCGCCTGGAGGCCCTCGTCGGAGGCCGCCAGGATGCGCACCGCCAGCAGGCCCGCGTTCCTGGCGGCGCCCACCGCGACCGTCGCCACCGGCACGCCGGCCGGCATCTGCACGATCGACAGCAGCGAGTCCATGCCGTCCAGGTACTTCAGCGGCACCGGCACCCCGATCACCGGCAGCGGGGTCACCGACGCCAGCATGCCGGGCAGGTGGGCCGCGCCGCCCGCGCCCGCGATGATCACGCGCAGGCCCCGCTCCGCCGCCCGCTCGCCGTAGGCGATCATGTCGTGCGGCATCCGGTGCGCCGAGACCACGTCGGCCTCGTGGGCGACGCCGAACTCCGCCAGCGCCTCGGCCGCCTGGCGCATGACCGGCCAGTCGGAGTCGCTGCCCATCACCACGCCGACCAGGGGGCTCGTCATCGCTTGTCCTTCATCTCGGGGCCCCACCGCAGGTAGTCGGCGGCGTGCCGGGCGCGTTCGCGGACCTCGGCCAGGTCGTCGCCCAGGGCGGTGACGTGGCCGATCTTGCGGCCGGGACGGACGTCCTTGCCGTAGAAGTGCACCTTGACGGCCGGGTCGTGGGCCATCACGTGGAGGTAGCGGGGGTACAGGGCCGGGTCGTCGCCGCCCAGCACGTTGGCCATCACCGTGTAGCGGGCGGTCGGCTCGGTGGAGCCGAGCGGCAGGTCGAGCACGGCGCGCAGGTGCTGCTCGAACTGGGAGGTGCGCGAGCCCTCGATCGTCCAGTGGCCGGAGTTGTGCGGGCGCATCGCCAGCTCGTTGACCAGCAGGCCCGCCTCGGTCTCGAACAGCTCCACCGCCAGCAGGCCGGTCACGTCCAGCTTGTCGGCGATGTCCAGGGCCAGGCGCTGCGCCTCGGCGGCCCGGTCGCCGTCCAGGCCGGGCGCGGGCGCGATCGTCTCGACGCAGATCCCGTCCTCCTGGACGGTCTCCACGATCGGGTAGGCGGCCCCCTGGCCGTGCGGGGAGCGGGCCACCAGCGCCGCCAGCTCGCGGCGGAACGGAACGTACCGCTCGGCCATCAGGTCCACGCCCTCGGCCAGCAGCCGCGCCACCAGGTCGGCGTCCATGGCCCGCAGAACCCACACGCCCTTGCCGTCGTAGCCACCGCGGGTGGCCTTCAGCACCACCGGCCAGCCGTGCTCGGCGGCGAACGCCTCCAGCACGGTCACCGCGTCGGCGGCGGGCAGGTGGGCGAACGCCGGGCAGGGCGCGCCGAGCGAGGCGAGCCTCTCGCGCATGACCAGCTTGTCCTGGGCGTGCCGCAGCGCGTCGGGGCCGGGCCGGCAGGGCACCCCGGACTCGGTCACCGCCCGGATGTGGGCGCCGGGCACGTGCTCGTGGTCGAAGGTGACCACCTCGCAGCCCTTGGCGAAGTCCAGCAGGTCGGCCAGGCCCGCGTCGTCGCCGATCCGGGCGTCGGCCACCACGCGGGCCGCGGAGTCGCCGGGGTCCTTGGCGAGCACCCGCAGCGACACGCCGAGCGCGATCGCGGCCTGCTGGGTCATCCGGGCGAGCTGGCCGCCGCCCGCCATCCCGACGACCGGCATCTGAGCTGCATCAGTCACGGGCAGCAGATTATCGGCCGGACCGGGGTGAACGGGCGCGGCCTCCCGGACGTCAGAAGGGGTGTGGCCTTCTCCCGCGGGGAAAGAAGGAATGAGGCGGGTACCGTGAAACGTTCATGTTCCGACGTCTCAGCGGGCACATGCGTCTATCCTCGTTGTGCCTCCGCAGTATCCAGTGGACATTCAGCCGCGCCTTAGGCAGCGGAGTCCGGAAGGACGGTTCCCCTTCGTGAGCCTGGTCGCCAATCTCTACCGCCGGTTCGAGCACCTGGTGCGCGAGCTGATGAAGTTCGGCAGCGTCGGCGCGGTGGCCTTCGTGATCACTCTGGGCGTCGGCAACCTGCTGCACGTGGGCGTGGGGCTGGGCGAGCTGACCTCGACGGGCATCGCCACGGTCGTCTCGGCGACCTTCGCCTACGTGGCCAACCGCTTCTGGACCTTCCGGCACCGCGACCAGTCGGGCATGGGCCGCGAGTACCTGCTGTTCTTCGCGCTGAACGGCGTCGGCCTGGTGATCACCTGGCTGTTCCAGGGCTTCACCAAGTTCGTGCTGGACCTGCAGGGCCCGATCGCCTACAACGTCTCGCTGATCATCGGCACGGCCGTGGCGACGCTGTTCCGCTTCTGGTCCTACAAGAAGTGGGTGTTCCTGCCCGCCGGCGCCCCGGCCGTCGACCCGCACTCGGGCCTGCCCGAGGCCGCCGACCTGCCGGTGAAGGACGCCGCGCCGGGCCACCACCGCGTCGACCCCCGCCAGGCCGAGGGCTACGCGGAGTTCTCGCGCACTTCCTGAGCCGCGAAGCGCGGCGGGCGGCACCCCGGTGGGGTGCCGCCCGCTCCTGCTTTCGAGCCCGCCGCCCGGCCACGCCGGTCACGCGGTATCGGTCACGCCGTGCCGATCACGCCGGGCCCATCACGCCGGGCCCATCACGACCCGCTCCGCCGCCAGCCGCGCCTCCGCCGTCGGCCGCAGGAAGATCCCGAACACCGCCGGGCGCGCGCTGATCAGCTCCAGCCGCCCGCCGTCCACCACCGCCAGCGACCGCGCCAGGTACAGGCCGAGGCCCGTGCCCGAGCCGCCGCTCACGCTGCGCTCGAAGATCCGCGGCTCCAGCTCCGGGGGGATGCCCGCGCCCTGGTCGCCCACCTCCACCAGGACCGATCCGGTGCCCTGCTTGGTGTTGATGGTGACGGTGCCCGACCCGTGGACCAGCGAGTTGTCCAGCAGCGTCGCGATGATCTGCGACAGGCCCTCGGGGTTGGCCAGGCCGACCAGGCCGTGCTCGCCGGTGACGGCGATCTCCCGGCCGGCGCGGCGGAAGATGGGCCGCCACTCCTCGACCTGCTGGGCGATCACGCCGTCCACCGGGGAGGGCACCGCCGCGCCGGTGCGGTCGTGCCGGGCGCGGGCCAGCAGCTGCTCGACCACCGCGACCAGGCGCTCGGTCTGCGCGAGCGCGGCCGCGCCCTCCTCGCGCACCACGTCGGGGTACTCGGCGGCCTCGATCATCTCCTCCAGCCGCATCGACAGCGCCGTGAGCGGCGTGCGCAGCTGGTGGCTGGCGTCGGAGGCGAACTCGCGGCTGGCGGCCAGCAGGTCGGCGATCCGGACCGCGCTGCGGTCCAGGACCTCGGCGACCCGGTCCACCTCCGCGATGCCGTAGCGGCGGCGGCGCGGCCGGGCGTTGCCGCTGCCCAGCCGGTCGGCGGTCTCGGCGAGGTCGATCAGCGGCAGCGTCAGCTTGCGGGCCTGGAACATCGCCAGGCCGACGGTGACGGCCACGCCCAGCGCGGCCAGGCTGCCGATCAGCAGCAGCTGCCGCAGCGCCTCGTCGTGCACCTCGGCGGCGGGCTGGGAGACCTTCACGTGCACGCCCCCGGCGGTGCCGTAGGCGGTGAGCAGCTCGGTGCCGCGGGCCGGCTTCGGGCCGGCGGTGATCACCCGGTCGTCGGGCAGGGTGATGACGATGGAGCGGCCCGGGTAGGCCGCCGCGATCTTGGATTCGTCGGGGTCCTCGCGGGCGTCCAGGTTCAGCGCGACACCGCCGAGGATGGAGGACGCCTCCCGGTTCAGGGACTGGGCGGCCTCCTCGTAGATGAGCTTCCGGGTGGCGTAGGCGAGGGGGATGCCGAGCAGCAGGATCGCGACGATCGCGACCGCGAGCGTCGAAAGCAGCAGTCGGCGCCGCATCAAAGCTCCTAGGTCAGGTCAGCCATGACCATGCAGTCCGCCCCCGGCGGCCGCTCGGGACGGCCGCCGTGAACTGCATGATCATGGCGGGGCGGGGCTAGTCGCCGCGTTCGAACCGGAAGCCGACGCCGCGCACGGTGGTGATGTAGCGCGGGCTGCCGGCGTCGTCGCCGAGCTTGCGGCGCAGCCAGGAGATGTGCATGTCGAGGGTCTTGGTGGAACCCCACCAGTTGGTGTCCCACACCTCGCGCATGATCTGTTCGCGGGTCACGACCTTGCCCGCGTCGCGCACCAGCACGCGCAGCAGGTCGAACTCCTTGGTGGTCAGCTGGAGCTCCTGGTCGCCCATCCAGGCGCGGCGCGACTCGGCGTCGATCCGCACCCCCTGGACGATCGGGGTCTCGGTGCTGCCGCGCCGCAGCAGCGCGCGCACCCGCGCCAGCAGCTCGGCCAGGCGGAACGGCTTGGTGACGTAGTCGTCGGCACCGGCGTCCAGACCCACGACCGTGTCGACCTCGTCGGCGCGGGCGGTCAGGATCAGGATGGGCACGCCGTGGCCCTCGGCGCGGACCCGGCGGGCCACCTCAAGGCCGTCGAGTTCGGGCAGCCCGAGGTCGAGCACGATCAGGTCAACGCCGCCCCCGAGCGCCCGTTCCAAAGCCTGCGGCCCGTCCGGG
Source organism: Spirillospora sp. NPDC050679 (assembly GCA_044456955.1). GTDB lineage: Bacteria > Actinomycetota > Actinomycetes > Streptosporangiales > Streptosporangiaceae > Spirillospora. The sequence goes on from JBITGK010000016.1 coordinate 26,200, forward strand.
CTGACTTCGACGGTGTACCCCTCGCGCCGCAGCGCACGGGCGAGAGGCTCGGAGATGGACGTGTCGTCCTCGGCGAGCAGTACTGAGGTCATGAACCGATCGTATGGCCATTCATGAACGTTTCCTGGCGTGCGCCACGCTCTTGACCTGCGGTTTGCCACTCGTAGTACATCCTCGAACACGGACGTATCGCGCGAACCCGGAGGTAGGAGCACGTGGCGACGCTGGACGAGGGCGTCGCGCGTCCGGTCGCGGCCGTGCTGCTACTGGCGGTCGCGGTGGCGCACGTTCTGACGTTACCCGAAGGCTTCGCCGCCGAGTCCTATATCGGGGTCAGCCTCCTCGTGGCGATCCTGATGGCGGTCGGCGGAGCGGCCGGGATGCTCGCCGAGACCCGCGACCGCGTCTGGTGGTACGCGCTGGCGGAGGGCCTGCTGAACGCGGCGGGCACCCTGTACGCGAATTCCCGGCGGCTGCCCCTGCAGCAGGCCGCCGACTGGTTCAACCCCGATGGGCTGGCCTTGCTGTTCCTTTCGGGGACGCTGACCGCGCTGGCGGCGTGGGTGCTTGCGCACCGGCGCGCCGCGCGCCGGTCGCCGCTCCCGGGCGTGTCGGCGGCCGAGCGGCGGGTCATGTCAGGACCGCCACCGACGCGCCCGCCAGGGTGAGCGTCCCCTCCTCCAGGCGCACGTCCGGGTCGGAGGCCAGCAGCACGCGGGCGGCCCGCAGCGGCAGCCGGACGGGCGTGTCGTCCAGGTTCGCGGCGATCTGCACGCCGCCGCGCCGCATGACCAGCCAGCGCTGACCGTCCTCCTCGCGGTGGTCCACCGCCGTCTCGGTCAGCCGCGGGTCGGTCAGCTCCGGCCGCGCCCGCCGCAGCGCGATCAGCGCGCGGTGCCACTCCAGCAGCTCGCGGTGGTGCTCCTTGCCGGGCTCGTCCCAGTCCAGGACCGAGCGGCGGAAGGTTTCCACAGCCTGTGGATCGGGGACCTCGTCCTGCCAGCCGTAGCGGGCGAACTCGCGGCGGCGACCCTCGCTGACGGCCCGCGCCAGCTCCGGTTCCCGGTGGTCGGTGAAGTAGCACCAGGGCGTGGACGCGCCCCACTCCTCGCCCTGGAACAACATGGGCGTGAACGGGCCGAGCAGCAGCAGCGCCGCGCCCACTTTGAGCATCCGGGGCGGCAGCCCGGCCGCTATGCGGTCCCCGGCGGCCCGGTTGCCGATCTGGTCATGATTTTGGAGGAACGTGACGAAGCGGTGCGCCGGGGTGCGCAGCCGGTCCACGGGACGGCCGTGCCGGCGGCCCCGGTAGGTGGACATCGTGCCGTCATGGACAAATGCGCTGGTCAGCGCCTTGGCGAGGGTGTCGAGCGTGCCGAAGTCGCAGTAGTAGCCCTGGCGCTCGCCGGTGAGGGCGGCGTGCAGGGCGTGGTGGACGTCGTCGTCCCACTGGGCGTCCAGGCCGTACCCGCCCGCCTCGCGCGGGGTGATCAGCCGGGGGTCGTTGAGGTCGGACTCGGCGATCAGGAACAGGTGGCGGCCCAGGTGCGCGGCGAGCCCGGCGACCGCGACCGCCAGCTCCTCCAGCAGGTGCACGGCGCGGTGGTCGGTGATGGCGTGCACCGCGTCCAGCCGCAGCCCGTCCAGGTGGTAGTCGCGCAGCCACATCAGCGCGTTCTCGATCACGAAGGCGCGGACCTCGTCGGACCCGGGCTGGTCGAAGTTGACCGCGTCGCCCCAGGGCGTGGCGTGCGCGGCGGTGAAGTAGGGGCCGTAGGAGCCCAGGCGGTTGCCGCTCGGGCCGAGGTGGTTGTAGACCACGTCCAGCACGACCCCGAGGCCGCGGGCGTGGGCGGCGTCCACCAGGCGCTTCAGCCCCTCGGGGCCGCCGTAGGGCTCGTGCGGGGCCCACAGGTGCACCCCGTCGTAGCCCCAGCCGTGGTGGCCGGGGAACGCCGCGACCGGCAGCAGCTCGATGACGTCCACGCCCAGCGCCACCAGGTGGTCCAGGCGGCCGATGGCGGCGTCGAAGGTGCCCTCGGGCGTGAAGGTGCCGACGTGCAGCTCGTACAGCACGCCGCCCGGCACCGGGCGGCCGCGCCAGTGCTCGTCGGACCAGGTGAAGGCGGCGTGGTCCAGCACGCGGCTGGGGCCGTGCGCGCCGTGCGGCTGCCACGGGGAGCGCGGGTCGGGCAGGACCTCGCCGCCGTCCAGGACGAAGCCGTAGTCGGTGCCGTGGGCGGCGCCGGGGACGTCGCCGGCCCACCGGCCGGGGCGGTCCTCGACGGGGGCGAGCGCGTGCCGGGCGTCGCCGATCGCGACCTCGACGCGGCCGGCCTCGGGGGCCCACACCTCGAACCGGGTCATCCGGCCTCCTGTTCGGGGATCAGCAGCGCGACCGGCAGCCCGGCCAGGACGGCGGCGAGGGCGAGGTCGCCCGCGCCGTGGGTCTCGCCGGTCAGGACGTTGCGCCAGGCGGTGCGTCCGGGCAGGCCGAGGCGGGTGTCGCCCCAGCCGCCGCGGCGTTCCAACCCCACCGGCAGGCGGGTGGCGACCGTGACCGCCTCGCCGCGCCGGAACGCGACGGCGTGCTCGGCGGCCGGGCCCTCCGCGTCCACCGGCGCGTAGTCGGCGGTGCCCTGCGCGGACCCGCCCGGCGGCAGGTACCACTCGGGGTGGTCCCGGCGCAGCCGCAGCGCCCGCGAGGTGACCAGCAGCTTCTCGTCGTCCACGTCGCGCGGCGCGCCGTGCCGGCTGTCCAGCCGGGTCAGCCGGGCGCGGCGGCGGCCGTAGTCCACCGGGCGCCGGTTGTCGGGGTCCACCAGCGCCGGGGCGGTCAGCTCGCAGCCCTGGTAGACGTCCGGGACGCCCGGCATCGTGAGTTGGACGATCTTCTGCCCGAGCAGCACCGCCCGCGCGTACGGGTCGAGCGAGGCGCTGAAGCGGGCGATGTCGGCGACCAGGCCCTCGTCGGCCAGGACGCGGCGCGCGAAGTCGAGCACGGCGTCCTCGTAGGCGGCGTCCTGGTCGATCCACGAGGTGCTGGTCTTGGCCTCGCGCATCGCCTTGGTCAGGAACCCCGTCAGCCGCTCCTCGCTGATCGGCCCGACCCCGGCCAGGGTCTGCCACAGCAGGTACTCCAGGTCCCGCTCCATCGGCGGGTCGCCGGGCAGCCACCGCGACCAGCGCTCCACGGCCTCCGCCCACGGCCCCGGCAGCTCCGCCAGGACGGCCAGGCGGGCGCGCACGTCCTCCTGGCGCTTGGTGTCGTGGGTGGACAGCGTGGTCATCGTGGCGGGCCAGTCGCGGGCGATCCGCGCGCAGTAGGCGTGGAAGTCGGCCGGGGAGACCGCGAAGCGCCCGGGGTCGCCGCCGACCTCGTTCAGCGCGGCCATCCGGTTCCAGCGGTAGAACGCGGTGTCCTCCACGCCCTTGGCCGCCAGCGGCGCGGAGGTCTGCTGGAACCGCACCACGAACTCGGCGGGCGCGCCGTCGCGGCCCAGCGCCAGCCGGACGAGCCGGTCCAGCGCGCCGTGCAGCTCGGCGGGCAGGTGCGGGCGGGCGCGGCGCGCGGCCTCCTCCAGCACCGCCACCGCCTGCGGCGGCGGCTCCTCGCCGGGGACGACGTAGGCGCGGTAGACGGGCATGGCCACCAGCAGCTCGACCAGCACCTCGTCGGGGACCTCGTCCGGGCCCGCGACCCGGCGCAGCACCCCCAGCAGCCGGTCGATCTCGGGCCGCAGGCCGTGCTCGGCGGCGTGCCGGCGGGACCGGTGCTCGACCTCGGCGAAGCCGGGCGGGCCGCCGGTGAAGGCCGTGTAGGTCTCGGTGAGGGGTTTGTCGCCCTGCGGGTCGACGAACAGGCCGCCGACCATGCCGAGCGCGTCGTAGCCGGTGGTGCCCGCGCACCGCCAGTCGCCGGGCAGCTCCTCCTCGCCGGTGGTGATCTTCTCTACCACCGTCCACGCGCCGCCGGCCCCCTCGGCGAGCCGCTCCAGGTAGGCGCGGGGGTCGGTGAGGCCGTCGGGGTGGTCCACGCGCAGGCCGTGCACCTGCCCGGCGGCGATCAGGTCCAGCACCAGGCGGTGGGTGCGCTCGAAGACCTCGGGGTCCTCCTGGCGCAGGCCGATCAGGCCGGAGATGTCGAAGAAGCGGCGATAGTTGGGCGTGCCCTGCCCCGGCAGGACCAGGCGTCCGTCCCCGGCCTCCCAGTCGATGTCGAACCAGCGCGCGTACGGGGAGTCCGGGCCCTCGGCCAGCACCGAGGCCAGCGCCCGGCTGCGGTCGGGCGGGTCGGGGACCGCCATGTGGTTGGGCACCACGTCCACCACGACCTTCAGCCCGCAGGCCCGGAACTTGGCGGCCATGGCGGCGAAGGCGTCCGGGCCGCCCAGCTCGTCGGACAGGCGGTCGTGGTCGGCCACGTCGTAGCCGTGCGTGGAGCCGGGCGCGGCCTGGAGCACCGGCGACAGGTACACGTGCGACACGCCGAGGGCCGCCAGGTAGGGGGCCAGCGCGGCGGCCTCGGAGAACCCGAAGTGCTGCTCGAAGGTGCCGCGCAACTGGAAGCGGTAGGTGCCGGTGGGGACGGCCTGATCCTGGGCGGGGGCCGGGGTCTCGGCGGGTTCAGACACGGCGCAGCACCTGCACCGAACGCGCCTCGCACATCAGCGTCTCCCCCGCCTTCACGATCGGCGACTCCTCCTCGGCGAGCATGGGGTCGGCGGTGTCCAGCACCTTGATCCACATCCCTCCGTAGCGGCCCGGGGGCAGCGCGTAGCGCAGGTCCCCGTCGTGGGCGTTGAACAGCAGCAGGAACGAGGCGTCCTTGATCGGCTCGCCGCGCCGGTCGGGCTCGACGATCGCGTCGCCGTTGAGGAACACCTGCAGCGACTTGCTGAAGCCCGCCGACCAGTCCTGGTCGGTCATCTCGGCGCCGCCGGGGGTGAACCACACCAGGTCGGCGAGGTCGGAGCCGCTGCCCGGCGCGCCCGGGGCGGCCGGGGTGCGGCCGCCGTGGAAGAAGCGCCGCCGCCGGAAGACCGGGTGCTTGCGGCGCAGCCGCGCGAGCCGCTGCACGAAGTCCAGCAGCGGGAACTGCTCCAGCAGCCGGTCCCAGTCCACCCAGGACAGCTCGTTGTCCTGGCAGTAGACGTTGTTGTTGCCCCGCTGGGTGCGGCCCAGCTCGTCGCCGTGGCCGATCATCGGGACGCCCTGGGACAGGAACAGTGTGGCCAGGAGGTTGCGCTTCTGCCGCTCGCGCAGCGCCAGCACGTCCAGGTCCTCGACCGGGCCCTCGTAGCCGCAGTTCCACGAGCGGTTGTCGTCGCTGCCGTCGCGGTTGGCCTCGCCGTTGGCGTCGTTGTGCTTGACGTTGTAGGAGACCAGGTCGTGCAGGGTGAAGCCGTCGTGGCAGGTCACGAAGTTGATCGAGGCGAACGGCTTGCGGCCGTCGTCGGCGTACAGGTCCGACGAGCCGGTCAGCCGGGACCCGAACTCCGGCAGGACGCCGGGCTGGCCGCGCCAGTAGTCGCGGACGGTGTCGCGGTACTTGCCGTTCCACTCGGTCCACAGCGGCGGGAAGTTGCCGACCTGGTAGCCGCCCTCGCCGACGTCCCACGGCTCGGCGATCAGCTTGACCTGCGAGATGACCGGGTCCTGCTGGACCAGGTCGAAGAAGGCCGCCAGCCGGTCCACCTCGTGCAGCTCGCGGGCCAGCGTGGAGGCCAGGTCGAAGCGGAACCCGTCCACGTGCATCTCGGTCACCCAGTACCGCAGCGAGTCCATGATCAGCTGGAGCACGTGCGGGCTGCGCATCAGCAGGCTGTTGCCGGTGCCGGTGGTGTCCATGTAGTAGCGCGGGTCGTCGTCCACCAGCCGGTAGTAGGAGGCGTTGTCCAGCCCCCGGAACGACAGCGTCGGGCCCAGGTGGTTGCCCTCGGCGGTGTGGTTGTAGACCACGTCGAGGATCACCTCGATGCCCGCCTCGTGCAGGGCCTTCACCATCGCCTTGAACTCCAGCACCTGCTCGCCGCGCTGCCCGCCGGCGGCGTACTCGTTGTGCGGCGCGAAGAAGCCGATGGTGTTGTAGCCCCAGTAGTTGCGCAGGCCCTTCTGGATCAGCATGTCGTCGTGCACGAACTGGTGCACCGGCATCAGCTCCACGGCGGTGACGCCGAGCTTGGTCAGGTGCTCGATCACCGCCGGGTGCCCGATCCCGGCGTAGGTGCCGCGCAGCTCGGCCGGGACGTCGGGGTGCCGGGCGGTCAGGCCCTTGACGTGCGCCTCGTAGATCACCGTGTCGTGGTAGGGCGTGCGGGGCGGCCGGTCGTCGCCCCAGTCGAAGTAGGGGCTCACCACCACCGAGCGCATCGTGTGCGGGGCCGAGTCGAGGTCGTTGCGCGACCAGGGGTCCCCGAAGTCGTAGCCGAAGCACGCCTGGTCCCAGTCGATCGTGCCCTCGATCGCCTGGGCGTAGGGGTCGAGCAGGAGCTTGTTGGGGTTGCAGCGCTGTCCCCGGGCGGGGTCGTAGGGGCCGTGCGCCCGGAACCCGTACCGCTGGCCGGGCATGACCCCCGGCAGGTAGCCGTGGTGGACGAAGGCGTCCACCTCCGGCAGTCGGACCCGCCTTTCCTTGCCCGAGTCGTCGAACAGGCAGAGCTCCACCCGCTCGGCCGCCTCGGCGAAGACCGCGAAGTTGGTCCCCGCCCCGTCGAAGTGCGCCCCCAAGGGGTACGCGTCACCAGGCCATGCCTGTGCCACAAGGTCCTCCCGTCGTCGCGACAGGTTTGCTTCCCCTTGAGGGTTAGATCACACCGAGATGGGGGTCACTGGCCAGAACGGACACGGTGAGCTACCTTAGGGGAGCCTAACCTTAATGAGGTTGCCCTTACCTACCTGCGCCGCACGAGAGGTCCTCCGCCGAGATGTACGTCTGCCTCTGCAACGGAGTCACCGAGGACGACGTGCGCGGCTGCATGAGCGAGGGCGGCTGCCGGACGGCCAGGGAGGTCAAGGCGGCCTGCGGCATGAAGCCCGGCTGCGGGTCCTGCACCCGGCGCCTCTACGGGCTGGTGAGCCAGTACCGCACCGCCGCCGACATCGTGGACGCCCTGGTCGGGCCGCCGGTCCTGCCGCACGCGGTGCCGGACGCGCCCGAGCCCGCGCCCGCCGCGGCCGGGCCCCTGACCGTCCCCGCGGACATCCCCTCCGAGGGCCCCGCCGAGCTCTCCCCGGTGCCGCCGGCCCCCGCCGACGCCCCCCTCGCGGCCACCGCGCCGCCTGCCGCACCCGCGGCCGGGCCGGCCCGCCGGATGGCCCCCGTGACCTCCCGCTGGCTCACCGCGCCGGTCGCCCCGGCCGGTGCCGACCGTCCCGCCGAAGGGGGTTCCGCGTCCCAGACCGCAGCCTGACATAGCGCATTCCACGACCCGTTCGGCCTACTTCGCGAAAAGGACACGCGCCGAACGGGGGTTAGTGCTGTCCAGACCCGGCCGGGCATGGAAACATGGGCGTTATGGAAGGCGACAAGGACATCATCGCGCTGCTCAACGACCAGCTCACCGCGGAGCTCACCGCGATCAACCAGTACTTCCTGCACGCGAAGATGCAGGAGAACTGGGGCTTCACCAGGATGGCGAAGCACACCCGCGACGAGTCCATCGACGAGATGCGGCACGCCGAGCGGCTGACCGACCGCATCCTGTTCCTGGACGGGCTGCCGAACTACCAGAAGATCGGCACGCTGCGGATCGGGCAGACCATCCCCGAGCAGCTCAAGGCCGACCTCCAGATCGAGCTGGAGGCCGTGGCGCGGCTGCGGCCCGGCATCGAGCTGATGCGCTCGCGCGGCGACGTGACCTCCGCCCGGATCTTCGAGGACATCCTCGCGGACGAGGAGGGCCACATCGACTACCTGGAGACCGAGCTGAGCCTGCTGGAGGCCCTGGGCGAGCAGAACTACCTGCAGCGCCTCACCGAGGCCCCCGGCGAGAGCTGACCGGCCGCGGCACGATGAGCAGGGCGAGGGGCCGGCCGCAGGCCGGTCCCTTTCTCGTGCCCGCGCGCCCGCGCCCGTGCGCTCGTGATCGCGTGCTCGTGGACGCGGACGTGCGCCCGTCCGGCGTGCCCGCGGACGTGGACGTGCGCCCGTCCGGCGCGGCCGTGGTCACGGGCGCGGCCGGGCCGTCCCGTCAGCGCAGCTCGCCCAGCGCGCCCGGCCCGCCGGAGGCGCCCTTCGCGCGGCGCAGCACCGACGGGCGGATGATCCCCAGGCCCTGCACGGGGCGCTGCACGATCCGCGTCACGTCCAGGTCCGCCTCGTCGTCCAGGCGGCGGGCCAGCTCGGCGTCGATCATCACGGTGCCGGGGCGGGCCAGCGAGGTCAGCCGGGCCGCCAGGTTGACCGTCGTGCCGAACACGTCGCCCATCAGCGGCAGCACCGGGCCGTAGGCGACCCCCACCCGCACGTCCGGCACCTCGGTCTCGTTCTTGATCTCCTCGGCGATGGTCAGCGCGATCTCGGCGCCGGTGCGCGGGGACTCGGCGCAGAACAGCACCTCGTCGCCCAGCGTCTTGACCAGCCGGCCGCCGCAGGAGGCGATGATGTCGGAGGCGGTCTCCTCGAACCACTCCACGACCCGGGCCAGCTCGATCTCCTCCAGCTCGCGGCTCATCTGGGTGAACGACACCATGTCCGCGAAGCCCACCGTCGTGTACTGGCGGGTCGAGGACGCCTCGCCGTCCTCCCGGGTGGCCGCCGCCGCCATCGCGCGGGTGCCCGCCGCGGCCAGCTGCCGCCGCCAGGCGTGCACCACCAGCGGCTCGAACTCGCCGATGTACTTCTCGGCGATCTCCACGATCGAGGCGACCGCCTCGGCGCTGGGCTGGTCCCTGTCGTCGGGGGTGAGCATGCTGCTGAGCAGGTTGACCTGCCACTCGGCGAGGCGCGTCATCGTCTGGCCGAACGCGCGCACCAGGCGGATCACGCCGTCCTCGTCCAGCACGCCGTCGTCCATCAGCCGCCGGATGCGGCACAGCGCGGCGATGTCGCCCTCGGTGTAGGCGACCGCGTCGTCGGCCATCGACGGGTAGCCGAACGCGCGCCACAGCCGGCCGGAGAACTCCCGGGTCACCCCCGACAGGCGGACGGCGTCCACGCGGGTGTACCGCAGCTCGCCGCCCAGGAGGAGTTCCTCGATCTCCTTGGGGTCCGGCATCCCTGCTGACATCTCTCCTGCCCCTCGCTGGCCCGGCCTGCTCGGTCAGACGTGCACCGGCCACGATACGGGCCCGTCCCGTCCCCCACCTCCCACGCGACATATCGTGGCAGACCGGACGCAGCACGGGGAGCGCGACATCGCCCGTGCGCCAGGGGTCAACCGCCTGTTCGCCGCACGTGCACCACGTCGCCCGCGCTGACCGCCTCGTCCCCGACCACCAGCCGGCCGGCGCCGTCCACGTCCCGCGCGACGCCGGTCAGGGAGCGGTCGCCGGGCAGCTGCACCCGCACCTCGCGCCCGAGCGTGGCGCACAGGTCCTTGTAGGCGGTGCGCAGCCCGGAGGTCTCCGGGTCGCCGTCCAGCGCCGTCCACTCCCGGTACCAGGTCCCGAACTCGCGCAGGATCGCGCGCAGCAGCGGCGCGCGGTCGCTGAGCGGGGCGCCCTCGACGGCCAGCGAGGTCGCGGTCGGCACCGGCAGCTCGGCGGCGCGCAGGCCCACGTTCAGCCCGATCCCGATGACCAGGGCGTCGTCCACCTTCTCGGCCAGGACGCCGGCCAGCTTGCGGTCGCCCACCAGCAGGTCGTTGGGCCACTTCAGCCGCACGTCCACGGCCCTGTCCCCGCGCGCCTCCCCGAAGTCGCCGCCCGCGACCCGCTCGGTCATCCGCCGCACGGCCGTGGCCGCCGCGACGCCGGTCAGCAGCGGTGCCCAGCCCAGCCGCGCCGCCGGGACGGCGGGCCGCAGCAGCATCGAGAACATCAGGCCGGAGCGGGGCGGGGCCGTCCAGGGCCGCCCCAGCCGCCCGCGCCCGGCCGTCTGGACCTCGGTGACCAGGACGGTGCCCTCCGGCGCGCCCTCGCGCGCGGCGTCGGCGAGGTCGGCGTTGGTGGACCCGGTCTCCTCGACCACCTCGATCCCGCGCCAGAAGCCCCCGGGCCGCACCAGCGTCCGGCGCAGGGCCTGCTCGTTCAGCGGAGGCCGGTCCAGATCCCCGTATGGTGACGTGCTCATCCGCCCATCCAACCCCATCGGCCCACGTTCTAGAGTGCGGGCCATGGATGGTGTGACGCTGCGGCGAGACGGACATGTGGCCGAGATCGTGCTGGACCGGCCGGAGGCGCTGAACGCGCTGTCGTCGGCGATGGCGCGGCGGCTGGCGGCGGTGTGCGCCGAGGTGGCGGCCGACGCCTCGGTGCGCGCGGTGGTGCTGTCGGCGGCCGGGGAGAAGGCGTTCTGCGTGGGCGCCGACCTCAAGGAGCGCAACGCCATGAGCGACGAGGAGATCCTGGCGCAGCGGCCGCTGTTCCGGGCCGCGTTCGGCGGCGTGCTGAACCTGCCGCAGCCGGTGGTCGCGGCGGTGCACGGGTTCGCGCTGGGCGGCGGGTGCGAGTTCGCGCTGTCGTGCGACCTGATCGTGGCCGACGAGAGCGCGGTGTTCGGGCTGCCGGAGGTCGGGGTGGGGCTGGTGCCCGGCGGCGGCGGCACCCAGCTCGCGCTGCGGCGGCTGGGGCCGGGCCGGGCCGCCGACCTGGTGCTGACCGGCCGGCGGATCGGCGTCGACGAGGCCGAGGCGTACGGCCTGGTGGACCGGCGGGTGCCGGCCGGGTCGGTGCGGGAGGAGGCCCTGACGATCGCGGCGGCGATCGCGGCCAACTCCCCCACCGCGGTGCGGGCCGCCAAGCGGGCGATGCGGCTCGGCGGCGGCGTCGGGCTGGAGGCCGGGCTCGACATCGAGGACAACGCCTGGCGGACGGTGGCGTTCTCGGCGGACCGCCGCGAGGGCATCGCGGCGTTCGCCGAGAAGCGCAAGCCGAACTGGCCGTCCTGACGCCGCTCACCCCCGGGCCGCGCGGCGGAACATCCACTTGGCCGAGTCCAGCACCAGCTCCTTGTAGAGGACGGCCGCGCGGCCGGTGAGGGCGTAGCGGTGCGGGCTCTCGTCGGCGCGCAGGAACTGGATCACCGCGTCCCGGCGGCCCAGGCTGACGCACTCGTGGAAGTAGCGGAACCTGAACGGCTCGGGCGCCCGGCCCGCGCATCGGGCGAGCACGGCGTCGGCCGCGTAGAGGCCGGTGAAGCCGCCCGTGCGGCAGCCGTAGGCCAGCGGCTCGCCGCGCGGGCCGACCACGGCGGCCGCGTCGCCGACGGAGTGGACCTCGGGGTGGGAGGTCGAGCGCAGCGTGGGGTCCACCAGGACGCGGCCCTGGGCGTCCACGGCCAGCCCGGCCTCGGCGGCCAGGGCCGGGACGGTGAAGCCGCCCGCCCACACGCACAGGTCGAAGGGGATCTCGGGCCCGTCGGCGACGGCCAGCGCCCCCTCGCTGATCTTGACGACCTCGGCGCCGGACCGGACCCGCACGCCGAGGCGGTCGAACGCGCGGCCCAGGTGGCGGCGGCCGCGCGGGGACAGGTGGCCGCCCGGCTCGCCCCGGCCGACCAGGCGCACGGCCAGGTCGGGGCGGCGCTCGGCGATCTCGGTGGCCAGCTCGATGCCGCACAGGCCGCCGCCCAGCACGACCGTCTCGGCGCCCGCCGGGAGGGCGGCCAGCGCCTCGTGCAGCCGGGCGGCGGCGGCCGGGTCGGCGACGGTGTGTGCGTGCTCGGCGATGCCGGGCACCGCGCCGGTGTCGACCGTGCTGCCCAGCGCGTAGACCAGCGTGTCGTAGCCGATGGCGCGCTCGCCCACGCGGACGCGGCGGGCGTCCAGGTCGATGGCGTCCGCGCGGCCCACCACCAGCGTGGCGGAGGCGAACAGCCCGGCCAGCGGCAGCGGCTTCAGGGCCTGCCCGGTGGCGGCCTGGTGCAGGCGCGGGCGTTCGGCGAAGCCGGGGGCGGCGTTGACCACCGTCAGCCCGACCCCGTCGCCCGCCTTCTTGATCAGGCGGGTCGCGGCGGCGGTCCCGGCGTATCCGGCTCCCAGTACGACGATGCGGTGGGCCATGGCCGTTCCCTTCGTCAGTGGCGCCGGGGGCGGCGCTTCCACCCGTACGACGGGACGGCCATGGCCGGATGTGACACGCGCTAGGGAAGGTCCTTCGCCATGTGGACGATCGAGCGCCCCTCGTACGACTCGCGGCCGGTCTCGCGGTAGCCGAGGCGCTCGTACAGCGCGATGTTGCTGGTCATCAGCGCGTTGGTCATCAGCCGCAGGCCCGGCAGGCCCAGGGCGCGGGCCCGCTCCTCGGCGTGGGCCAGCAGGCGCCGGCCCACGCCCCGGCCGTGGTGGGCCGGGTCCACCGCGACGTTGTCCACCAGCAGCCGGTCGGCCTCCGGGATGAGGACGATCAGGCCGTGCTCGGCCAGGTGCACCCGCCCGGCCGCGATCAGCGCCCGGTAGTCCGACGACAGCGGCATTGGCGGGAGGCCGATCACCTCGGTCCAGGGCGTGTAGGCCGCCCGCACGATCTCCTTCACGCGCGGGCGGTCCGCCTCGGTCGCCGTCCTGATCTCCATCCCGGTCCTCCCTCTCGGCCGGTCCTGTCAGCCGGTGTTCTGGAGCCCCGCGGCCACGCCGTTGACCGACAGCAGCAGGAGCTGTTCGAGGTGCTCGCGCTCGGCGTCGTCGGCGACGCCCGCGCGCAGCGCCGACAGGGCGCGCAGCTGGAGGTGCGAGAGCGCGTCCACGTAGGGGTTGCGCAGCTCGACCGCCCGCGACAGCACCTTGCGGTTCTCCAGCAGCCGCTCGTGCCCGGTGACCGCCAGCACCAGCCGGTGGGTGCGGTCGTACTCGGCCAGCACCGTGTCGGTCAGCTCGGGGCGGTCGCCCAGCGCCAGGTAGCGGGCGGCGATGGCGCGGTCGGACTTGGCCAGGCTCATCTCGGCGTTGTCCAGCAGCGCCTGGAACAGCGGCCAGGAGGCGTAGGCGTCCCGCAGCTCGGCGAGGTCGGCGCCGTCGGCCGAGACGGCGGCGAGGCCGCTGCCCAGGCCGTACCAGCCGGGCAGGTTCACGCGGGTCTGCGTCCAGGCGAACACCCACGGGATCGCGCGCAGGTCCTCCAGGCCGCGCGCGGCCTTGCGGCGGGCCGGGCGCGAGCCGATGCGCAGCTCGCCGATCTCCGCCAGCGGGCTGACCCGGCCGAACCACTCGGCGAACCCGTCGGCCTCGATCAGCGAGCGGAACGCGGTGCGCGCCGCGTCGCTGATCTTGTCGGCGAGCGGCCGGAACCGCACCGCGGCCTCGCGGGCGCGTTCCTGCACCGCGTCGGTGGAGGCCAGCAGGACCGCGTTGGTGACCTGCTCGACGTGGCGGCGCGCGATCTGCGGGCGGCCGTACCGGGCGAAGATCACCTCGCCCTGCTCGGTGACCTTGAACCGGCCCGCGACCGAGCCGGGGGCCTGCGCCAGGATCGCCCGGTTGGCGGGGCCGCCGCCGCGGCCCAGCGAGCCGCCGCGCCCGTGGAACAGGGTCAGCCTGATGTCGTGGTCGGCGGCGAACGCCGTCAGCGCCTCCTGGGTGTCGTACAGCCGCAGGGTCGCGCTGGTCGGGCCGAGCTGCTTGGCCGAGTCGGAGTAGCCGAGCATGACCTCCAGGCGGCGGCCGGTGTCGGCGAGGCGGCTCCGCACGGCGGGGATCTCCAGCATCCCCTCCAGCACCTTGGGCGCGTTCTCCAGGTCCTCGCCGGTCTCGAACAGCGGGATGACGTCCAGGACCGGCGCGTGGTCGCCGAGCGAGGCGGCCAGCGCGTGCACGTTCGCGATGTCCTGCGCCGACCGGGTGAACGACACGATGTAGCGGGAGCAGGCCCGCACGCCGAAGCGCCGCTGGATCCACGACACCACGCGCAGGGTGTCGAGGATCTCCTCGGTCATCTCCGACAGCCCACCGCCCGAGCGGACCTCTTCCAAAGCCTTCTCGTGCAGCTCGGAGTGCTGGCGGATCTCCAGCTCGGCCAGGTGGAAGCCGAACGTCTCGACCTGCCAGATCAGGTTCTGCACGCGCCCGTACGCCTGCCGGGCCGCGCCGGCGGCGGCCAGCGACTCCTGGACGATGCGCAGGTCGGCCAGCAGCTCGTCCGGGGAGCCGTAGGCGAGGTCGGCGTCGCGCTCGCGGGTGGCGCGGACGCGGTCGGCCGCGTACAGCAGGAACTGCCGGTGCGGCTCGCCCGGCGACCGCTTGGCCAGGTCGTCCACGCGCGCCGGATGCGCGGTGCGGGCGGCGGCCAGCGCGTTGCGCAGCGCCACCGACGGCGGCGTGATGGCGGCGTGCACGGTCAGCTCGCGGCCGATGCGGGCGCAGGTGTTCTCCAGGGCGCGCAGCACGTGCTCGGCCTGGATCATGATCGCGTCGCGGGTGACGGCGGCGGTGACGAACGGGTTGCCGTCCCGGTCGCCGCCGATCCACGACCCGAACCGCACGTAGGAGCGGGCCTTCGGCGGCCGGGTCCCGGTGCCCTCGGGGTCCAGGGCGGCGTCCAGCGCGCGGTAGACGCTCGGCACCACCCGGAAGATCGTCTCGTCGAACGCGGCCATCGCGGTGCGGACCTCGTCCAGCGGGTCCATCTGGGTGTTGCGGCGCAGCGCGGTGCGCCACAGCAGGTCGATCTCCTCGCGCAGCCGGCGCTCGGTCTCGGCGCCCTCGCCGCCGCCCGGCTCGGCGTTCAGCGCGGTCAGCAGGTCGCTGATGCGCTGGATCGCGGTGACCACGGCGCGGCGGCGCGCCTCGGTGGGGTGCGCGGTGAACACCGGCCGGAACTCCAGCCCTTCCACCGCCTCGGCCAGCCGGTCGCCGGCCGCCTCCCCCATCTCTTCGATGGCCGCCGCGACCGAGCCGGGCACGACGCCACCCTCGGCGTCGCGCTCGCGCAGCGTGCGGACGCGGTGGTGCTCCTCGGCCAGGTTGGTCAGGTGGAAGTAGACCGTGAAGGCCCGCGCGACCTGCTCGGCGCGTTCGAGGGACCAGCCCTCGACCAGCGCGGCCACGTCGGCGGCGGGCAGCTCGCCGCGCCGGGCGTCGATGACGGCGTGCCGGAGCCGTTCCACATCGTCCAGCAGCGCCTGGCCGCCGGACTCCACCAGGCTGTCGCCCAGCATCGCGCCCAGCAGCCGCACGTCGCGGCGCAGCGGTTCGGGCATGTCCTGCCGAAGGGTGTCGCGGGTGTTGGTAGCCACGGCATAAGGGTAGTGAGCGGCCGAATCGCCACGGTGAAGCGACCCGGTCGCAGCCGGGGAATCAGCGTGCGGTTACCCTGGCCCGCATGGCGATGGAAGCTCCTGAACCCCCGGTGGACGTCGACATCCACACCACGGCGGGAAAGATCGCGGACCTGGAACGGCGGCGGTACGAGGCCGTGCACGCGGGCTCGGAGCGTGCGGTCGAAAAGCAGCACGCCAAGGGCAAGATGACGGCGCGCGAGCGGATCGACGCGCTGCTCGACCCCGGCTCGTTCGTCGAGTTCGACGAGATGGCCCGGCACCGGTCCACCAACTTCGGCATGGCCAAGAACCGGCCCTACGGCGACGGCGTGGTGACCGGGTACGGCACCGTCGACGGCCGGCACGTGGCGGTGTTCAGCCAGGACTTCACCGTCTCGGGCGGCTCGCTGGGCGAGGTGTTCGGCGAGAAGATCTGCAAGGTCATGGACCACGCGCTGAAGACCGGCTGCCCGGTGATCGGCATCAACGACTCCGGCGGCGCGCGCATCCAGGAGGGCGTGGTCGCGCTCGGCCTGTACGCCGAGATCTTCAAGCGCAACGTGCACGCCTCCGGCGTGATCCCGCAGATCTCGCTGGTCATGGGGCCGTGCGCGGGCGGGGCGGTGTACTCCCCGGCCATCACCGACTTCATCGTCATGGTCGACCAGACCTCGCACATGTTCATCACCGGCCCCGACGTGATCAAGACGGTCACCGGGGAGGAGGTGACGATGGAGGAGCTCGGCGGCGCGCGCTCGCACAACACCAAGTCGGGCGTGGCGCACTACCAGGGCTCCGACGAGGACGACGCGATCGAGTACGTCAAGGCGCTGCTGTCCTACCTGCCGTCCAACAACCTCGGCGACGCGCCGGTGTTCGACGTGGCGGCGGACCCGGCCGAGACCGACGACGAGCTGGACGCCCTCATCCCCGACTCGCCGAACCAGCCCTACGACATGCACACCGTGATCGAGCACGTGCTGGACGACGGGGAGTTCCTGGAGGTCCACGAGCAGTTCGCGCCCAACATCATCGTCGGGTACGGGCGCGTGGAGGGCCACTCGGTCGGCATCGTCGCCAACCAGCCGATGCAGTTCGCCGGGACGCTCGACATCGACGCCTCGGAGAAGGCCGCGCGGTTCGTGCGGACCTGCGACGCGTTCAACATCCCGGTGCTGACGTTCGTGGACGTGCCCGGCTTCCTGCCCGGCACCGACCAGGAGTGGAACGGCATCATCCGGCGCGGCGCCAAGCTGCTGTACGCCTACGCCGAGGCGACCGTGCCGCTGGTCACCGTCATCACGCGCAAGGCGTACGGCGGGGCCTACGACGTCATGGGCTCCAAGCACCTGGGCGCCGACATCAACCTGGCCTGGCCGACCGCGCAGATCGCGGTGATGGGCGCGCAGGGCGCGGTCAACATCCTGTACCGGCGCGAGCTGGCCGCCGCCGAGGACGCCGACGCGCGCCGCGCCGAGCTGATCACCGAGTACGAGGACACCCTCGCCAACCCCTACATCGCCGCCGAGCGCGGGTACGTGGACGCGGTGATCAAGCCGTCGGAGACCCGCGGCCAGGTGATCCGGGCGCTGCGGTCGCTGCGCGAGAAGCGCAAGACGCTGCCGCCGAAGAAGCACGGCAACATCCCGCTGTAGAACGGGGAGAACAGGTGACCGCCGAAGACAAGCCGTTCCTGCGGATCGTGCGGGGCGACCCGTCGCCCGAGGAGATCGCGGCGCTGGTGGCCGTGCTGACCGCCCGCGCCCAAGCGGCCGCGGCCGCGCGGGACGGGGGCGAGGAGCGCCCGGTGTCGCGCTGGGCCGACCGTTCGCGCGGGCTGCGCGGCGCGGTGGCCGAGGCCGCCCGGCCGCGCGGCCCGGGGGCGTGGCGGGCCAGCGCGTTCCCGCGCTGAACGGGCGCTTACACCGCCTTTTCGGCGTGTCCAGGGCATCGCCGACTCCGGTCGCGATGCCCTGGACGCGCCGCGACCGACCCGCGAGTGGGACGGGACGACACGTAACCGTGGTTCGCGCCATGGAACGGCCTCTGCACGAATAAGGTGAAAGGCCATGGCCACCTCGGAGTTCGTTCCACAGCCCGCGCGCTATGCCATCTTCGTTGACGCGGGGTACCTCTACGCGGCTTCGGGGGCGTTGCTGCTCAACTGCAGTTCCCGCCGCGAGTACCGGGTCGCGGCCGAAAAACTGATCAAGGCGCTGACCAGCCACGCCGACGACCAGCTGCTGGGCGAGCTGCTGCGCGTCTACTGGTTCGACGCCGCGCCGAAGCGCCAGCCGACGGTGGACCAGCGCGTGATCGCCAACCTTCCCCTGGTCAAGCTGCGCCTGGGCAACCTGAACGCGCAGGGCCAGCAGAAGGGCGTGGACGCCCAGCTGCGCGCCGACCTGGAGGCCCTGGCCCGGCACCGCGCCATCACCGACGCGGTGCTGCTGGCGGGCGACGAGGACATGCTGCCGGCCGTGGAGGCCGCCCAGCGCTACGGGGTGCGCGTCCACCTGTGGGGCGTGGAGCCCACGCACGGCTCCAACCAGGCCGAGTGGCTGGTGTGGGAGTCCGACACCGTCGAGGTGCTGCCGGCCGACTTCCTGCGCCCCTACTTCACCAAGGCCAAGGTGCTGCCCGTCCCGGCCCCGGCCGCCACCGCCGCCGGGGTCCGCGAGGGGGCCGCCGCGCACCGCGCGACGCCGGTGCCCTCCCCCGCCCAGGTCTTCGCGGGCCGCGCGCCCGCCGTCAAGCCGCCGGTGCCCGGCGTCGCCCCGAGCTCGCCGCGCGTGCCCGCGCCCGCCGCGAACCCGGCCACCGTCGCCACCTCGCTGAACAACAGCGACCCCCGGCTGCCCGACGGCAAGCTGGGCCCCGACCGCGACCACATGCTGGAGATCGGCGAGCACGTCGCACAGAAGTGGATCTTCGAGCGGGGCCGGGACAACATCCGCGACCTGCTGCCCGGCCCGATCCTGCCGCCGGTCATCGACAAGGAGCTGCTCATCGAGGCCGAGAAGGAGCTCGGCGGCTCCCTGCGCCCCTACCAGGAGGCGCGCACCTGGCTGCGCGACGGCTTCTGGGAGCGCGTCTACCGCGAGTTCGGGATCGGGATCGGCAAGTCCGTCTGACACCGCCGAATTCGTGATTGTCCCGGCACGCTCGGTAGCGAACGGGTACAGTCCCGGCCGTGACGGGGGGACTCCGCAAGCCCGCGGGCGGCCGCCGGACCGCCTCGGCGGCGGTGGCGGCCTCGCTGGCGTGCGCGTTGGCCGGGTGCTCCTCGCCGGTCGCGTTCTACCGGCCCGGTGAGGGCGCGCCGGACGGCCCGGTGGCGGCGCTGCCGGGGCCCGCGCCCTACGTCCGGGCGCGGACCGAGCCGCCGGTGCCGGTCGCCGCGGCGCGGACCGACGTGTACGCGGCGACGCGGGCCGGGATGCTGCGCCCGGCCGTCCGCTCGGTGCCGCACCGGCTGTACGTGCCGGACGCGCGCACCGGCCGCGTCGGGGTGGTCGACCAGCGGACGCTGCGGGTGGTCGGCCGCCTGCCGGTCCGCTCCGGCCGGGTCGTCGCGGGATGGGACCTGCGGCGCCTGTGGTCGGACGGGGCGGTGCCGGTCAGCCCGCGCACCGGCCGTGCCGGCCGCGCCGCCCCGGGGGCCGGCGCGGCCGGCACGGTCTACTTCGACCCGTCCGGGCGCGACGCGCTGGTCCCGGCGGGGCGGCGGCTCGACGTCCTCGACCCGGGCACGCTGCGGCGGCGCGGGTCGGTGCGGCTGCCGTGCACGCCGCGGCACGCGGACTTCTCGGCCGACGGCACGTTCCTGCTGGCGGCCTGCCCGTGGGCGGGCCGGGTCGTGCGCGTGGACCCGGCGCGGCGGGAGGTCACCGGCGTGCTGGCGCTGCCGCCGGGCGCCCGCCCCGGCGACCTGCGGCTGGCCCCGGACGGCTCGGTCTTCTACGTCACCGACGCGGCGCGCGGCGGGGTCTGGCTGGTGGACGGCCTCGCGCTGCGGGCGGCGGGCTTCGTGCCGACGGGTCCGGGCGCGCGGGGCCCGGTGGTCAGCCGGGACGCGCGCCGCCTGTACGTGCTGGACGACGGCGGCGTGACGGCGATCGACTTCGCCGCGCGCAGTGCGGCGGCCCGGTGGCCGCTGCCCGCCGGGGACGCCGAGGCGGGCGGGGTCTCGGCGGACGGCTCGCTGCTGTGGCTGGCCTCGCCGGGGCGCGGCACGGTGTACGCGCTGTCGACGCGCACGGGCGAGACGGTGCACCGGGTGAAGGTGGGCGGGCGCCCGCAGGCCCCGCTGGTGTACCCGCAGCCGGGCCACCACTCCCTGGGCGGGCCGGGCCTGTACCGGTGAGCGGTTCCGGTGAGCCGTTCCCTACCGCCCGCCCGGCACCGTCAGGCCCGCCTCGTAGGCGACGATCACCGCCTGCACCCGGTCGCGCAGCCCGAGCTTGCTCAGCACGTTGCTGACGTGGGTCTTGACGGTGTGCTCGCTGACCACCAGCGCCGCGGCGATCTCGGCGTTGGTCAGCCCGTCGGCCAGCAGCCGCAGCGTCTCGCGCTCGCGGGCGGTCAGCACCTCCAGCCGCCGGGCCGACGGGGCGGGCGGCGTCGTCCCGGAGGTGAACTGGGCGATCAGCCGCCGGGTCGCGGCGGGCGCCAGCAGCGACTCCCCGGCCGCCACCACCCGAACCGCGTGCGCGAGGTCGTCGCGGCGGACGTCCTTGAGCAGGAACCCGGCCGCGCCCGCGCGCAGGGCGTCGAACAGGTAGTCGTCCCGGTCGAAGGTGGTCAGCATGATCACCTTGCAGGCGGTCTCGGCGCACACGATCCGGGCCGCCTCGATGCCGTCCATGCCGGGCATCCGGATGTCCAGCAGCACCACCTCGGGGCGGTGCTCGCGGACGGCGGCGACCGCCGCGAACCCGTCGCCGGCCTCGGCGACCACCTCGATGTCGGGCTGGGCGTCCAGGATCATCGCGAACCCGGCCCGGACCAGCTCCTGGTCGTCGGCGACCACCACGCGCACGCTCACGCCGCCCCCAGCGGCAGCCGGACGCTGACGCGGAAGCCCGGCCCGTCCTCGCGGGGCCCGGCGGTCGCCGCGCCGCCGCAGGCCGCAGCGCGCTCCCGGATGCCGATCAGGCCGTTGCCCCCGGCGGGCAGGCCCGCGGCGCGGGCCGCGCCCGCGCCGCGCCCGTCGTCCACGATGTCGATCACCAGGTCCTCCGCGTGCCAGGCCAGCCGCACCTCGGCGCGGTCCGCGCCGGCGTGCTTGACGATGTTGGTGAGCGCCTCCTGGGTGATGCGGTAGGCGGCGACGCCGCCGTCGGGCGGCAGCGGGCGCGGCTCGCCGACCACGGCGTAGTCCACCTCCAGCCCGGCCCCGGCGACCCGGCCGGCCAGCTCGGGCAGGTCGTCGATCGTCGGCTGCGGGGCGCGCGGGCCCTGCTCCTGCTTCAGGACCTCCAGCAGGCGGCGGAGCTGGTCCATCGCGTCGCGCCCGGCCGCGGCGATGGTGTCGAAGACCTCCTCGGCCCGGCGCGGGTCGGCGCGCGACACCACCGGACCGGCCTCGGCCTGCACGACCATCAGGCTGACGGCGTGGGCGAGGATGTCGTGCATGTCGTGGGCGATGCGGGCGCGCTCGCGCTCGGCGGCGCGCTCGGCCTCCAGCAGGCGCTCGCGTTCCAGGCGCTCGGCGCGCTCCTCCAGCGAGGCGGCGTGCGCGCGGGCCCCGGCGGCGGCGCGCCCGAACGCGTACGCGGTCACCGACAGCAGCACCCCGCGCAGCGCGGTGTCGCTGGAGCCGACCGTGAGCAGGCCGCCCGCCGTCGGGGCGGCGAAGGCCAGCAGCCGCACCGTGCGCCCCGACCGCGACGCCACGGTGTAGAGGGCGATGAGCCCGCCGTACCAGAGCGGCTGCCGCGCGACGGGCTCTGCGAGGTCGTAGAGCGAGCCCATCGTGACGCAGGCGACCAGGACCGGCAGCGGGGCCCGCCGCCGCCACACGATCGGCAGCGCCGACCCGGCCGCCGACACGTACCCCCACCAGTGCCAGGGCGCGCCGGTGACGTTCTCCAGCGTCAGCAGCGGCCAGACCTGGGCGGCCATGGCGAGGACGGCCAGCGCGGCGTCCGGCCACGGCGTCCCCGCCCAGCGGCGGAACGGTGACATCACCGGCAGAGCGGACACGATGCCCCATGGTGTCACGCGCGGGCGAGGGACGGTACGGGCCGGGCCAGCGGCGCGAACGCGGCGAGCATCAGCAGCCCCGCCAGCGGCAGCAGGTCCAGCTCGACCATCGAGGCGAGCACCCCGAACACCACCGCGACCGGCGACCACGCCGGGACCGCGCGGACCGCCGCCAGGTGCACGGCCGCGACCAGCAGCCCGAGGTAGAACAGGGCCGGTCCGGCGTCGTAGACGGCCAGGTCGAGGCCGGGGACGGCGCGGACGTCCTGGAACATCCCCGCCATGTCGGCGTGGTCGGTGGCCAGCGCGCCGACGGCGATGTCGATGGCGAACTGCGCCATGGCGAACATGATCCCGGCGAAGCCGACCACGGTGGTGGCCGTCGCGAACGTGCCGCCGCCCGCCAGCCGCCGCGCCTCCCACAGCACGACGCCGAATAGCGCCAGCGCGCCGAGGAAGGCCAGGTGGCCGGTGGTCCAGGCGAGGCCGGGGCCGCGCTCGCCGTCGAAGCCGTCGGCGATGCGGACCAGGCCGTACACGGAGACGAGCAGGGGGGCGCCGAGGAAGGCGATGCGTTTGTCCATGCCCCCAAGCCTCGTCGCGGCGGGCCGCCGGGGCATCGCCGGAGCAGGCGATCCGCGGCCTCCCCCGCACGGGCGATGCGGCGGGTCAGTGCGCGGCGATCCGGTGCCAGTCGGGCAGCAGCTCCTCCACCAGCGCCTCGGTCTCCGGCTGCAGCTGGTCGAGCATCGGGTCGCGGCTCACGCGGTGGCGCAGCTCGTCCACCACGACGCGCACCTGGGCCTGGTCGCCGGTGGCGTGGGTGGCGCGCAGCAGGTCGCGCCACAGGCCCTCGTCCTCGTGGGCGAGGCGCAGCCCGGCGCGGGCGGCGCCGACCGCGCCGTGCGCGTCGCCCTCGTCCAGGCGCAGCACGACCAGGCGGTGGGTGACGTCCACGACGCGGGCCGTCGCCTCGAACTCCAGCCCGTCGCCGGCGACCCACCCGTACCGGCCGCGCGGGCGGTCGGCGAGGAAGGGGCCGCGCACCAGGTCCAGCGCGTAGGACATGTAGGCGGTCTCGGAGGCGGGCTCGGCGGCCGAGCGCCACACCAGCCAGCGGAACACCGCCCAGTCGACGCGGACCTCCGAGCCGAGGCGGATGCGGCCCCGGTCGTCGTAGTACAGGTTGGGGCGGCCGCGCGCGTCGCGGCCGAGCCAGTCCGACACCCGCGCGACGGTCGCGTCGCGGACGCCCGCGCTGACGCCGCGCGGCCAGATCGCGCCGCTCAGCACCGTCGGGTGCACGCCGCCGGGATGGGCCGCGAGGTAGACCAGGACCTCGGTGCACAGGTCGCGGCGCGACTCGTCCATGGGGCCGGGCGCGTCCACCTCGATCGGGCCGAGGACGCGGATGTCGACCGACGACTGCTGCGCGCTGGGCGGCCGGACCTCGTCCGCGGCCTCGGGCAGCGGCACCGAGTCGGTGCGGGCCGCCGTGCGGAACAGCTCGAAGACGCCGCGGTAGTGCTCCTCGGGGACCAGCTGGGCGTCCACCTGGAAGCCGAGCACGCCGGCCTGCAGCCGCCCGTCGGCGCCGACGTCCCAGGTCCAGGTGGCGCCCTGGACGTCGCCGGGCACGATGTACCCGGCGGCCATGCGGGTGCCGGTGCGGGCGAGCGCCACCAGCCGGTCGGCCTCCCGCTCGGTGGGCTCGTCGGCCATGATCAGGTAGTGCGGCATCCACGCCTCGCCGAACACGCCCCGGCAGCGGCCGGTGAGCACCGAGTCCACGCCGGAGGCGGCCAGGGCCTGCCGCACCTCCTCGCTGCGCCCCTCCAGCTCGGGCAGCGCCTCCACCAGCGAGGGGACGGCGCGCACCCGGTCGGGCGCGATCTCGGTGAGCCCCTCGCCGAGCTCCTGGCCGAAGCCGACCAGGGTGATGCGCATGTGGTCGGACCAGCGGTTGGTGGCCAGCTCCAGGGCGAGCGCGGCGAGCACCGAGCGGCGGGTCGCGTCCGGCCCGCGCAGCGCGATCAGCCCGTGGGCCGCTTCGAGGTCGACCAGGATGCGGCCGTTGTCGTTGGTGCCGATGGAGACGAGGCCGGGGTAGGGCGCGAGGACGTCGCCGAGGTCGGCGGCCTCCAGGTCGGGCAGCGCCTCGGCGCCCAGCCGCCAGACCTGGCCGTCGTCGAAGGCCGTCCAGGGGGCGGGCGGGTTGCGGTCGGCGGGGGCGATCCACAGGTCGAGGCTGCCGGTGCCCAGGTGCACGCCGTAGACGGTGGGCAGCGCGCGCCCGCCGGCGGCCATGGACTTCGACAGGTGCCGGAGCCCGAGGTCGAGCAGGTGGGCGGCGTCCTCGTCGGCCCCGACGCGCAGCGCGTGCTCGGTGAGCGCGGCCTGCCCCTCGGGCCGGGGGATCATGCGCCCGAACGCGCGGTGCCACATCTGGGCGCGGCGGCGGCGGCCGAGCGCGCCGAGGACCCCGGCGGCGAGCAGGGAGGCGGCGGCGAGCCCCTGGGGCCATTCGAGGTCGAGGGGGAACGCCTGGTCCTCGCGCCCGGGAACGGTGACGCCGCCCGTTCCGGCGTCGCCGCCGAGCTCTCCGGCGGGCCGGGGGGCGGGGGCCTCGACGTGCTTGGGGGGCTTGGGCGCGGGGGCGGGCGCTTCGGGGGCGGGGGTCTCGGGCGCGGGCGTTTCCGGTGCGGGGGTCTCGGGGGCGGGCGTTTCGGGCGCAGGTGTCTCAGGGGCCGGCGTCTCGGGCGCAGGCGTTTCCGGCGCAGGCGTTTCCGGTGCGGGCGTCTCGGGAGCCGGAGTCTCGGGCGCGGGCGTCTCCGGGGCAGGCGCCTCGGGAGCGGAAGGCTGCGGCGCGGGGGCGGGCGCTCCGGCTTCTGGCGCGGGCCGGCGTTCCGGCTCGGGCGCGGGCTCCTGCCGTTCGGGGACGTCGTGCCCGTACTTGTAGTAGTCGTCCAGGTCCTGCACCGACACGACCTGGGCGCCCTTGGCGTCGGCCGGCATCTCCAGAATCCAGCCCGGCCGGATCAGGCTCGCGATGCTGAGCTTGCTGCCGTCGGGCTGCACGCGCCCCTTGTTGAGCGCGTAGATCTCCTTGTACCGCCGCCCCTCCCCCAGGCACTTGTCGGCGATCTCCCAGAGGCTCTCGTGGTGCCGCCCCTCCGGCGGCTGCACACGGTAGATCTTGGTGGTGCGCGACTTCTCCGCGGGCTGCGCGGCCAGGTCGACGGCGATCTGCTCGGCGGGCGGCTGCTGCTGCCGCGACACCGCCGACATCGGCTGGAACTCCTGCGACTGCGTCTGCGCGGGCTGCTGGAACAGCTCCCGCCCCGAGAAGGCGGGCATGACCGCCGTGGTCGCGGTGAACAGCAGCAGCGCCGTCACGACCAGCCGGTGCACCAGCGACTGCGTGCCCCCGGCCAGCGGCACCCGCACGGGCACCCCGACGCCGCGGACGCCGGCGTACACCTCGACCACCACGCACAGGGCGAGCTGCAGCCACGCCAGCCAGACCAGCGCCACCAGCACCGTGATCAGCGCGCCCGGCCCGACCTGCGCGGTCAGGTCCGACAGCTCGGGCAGCTCGTCGGGGAACGGCGAGCCGAAGAGGGTCAGCAGCGCGTACGGCACGCCGACCAGCAGCGCCGCCAGCGCCGCGAGCGCGGCGAGCCCCGCCAGCACGTCGCCGGGCCCGCGCCGGTGCTTGATCCGCACCGGCCGCCGCGGCCCCTGCCCCAGCCCCGGGCCCCCACCCTGTCGCGTCACCATCGCGCCCCTAGCGGTCGCCGGTCTCTGATCGAGCTGAACCCCAAGCCATCGTAAACATGCCCCAGCCGCACAAGGCGATCCCCGCATAACTATCCCGCGTCGCCTCACAAACGCGTGGGGCGGATCGGGCGGGGACATCCGCCGGGACGCCCGGGGCGGCCGTGACGGCCCGGCCCATCGGGCGATGTGACCGCAAAATCGCCCGCGGATACAACCCCAGACCGATTCCGGCCAGCACCATAGCGCTCGAATTACCACCAAGCTGCTCGAATGTCATATCGCGAACGGCTCCTTCACCGGACTTCTTGACAGCTTCTCCGGGGCCCTGCAAACCTCCTCGCGAACTCCCGCACCACGGCCAACATCGAGCACGCTCGCCCCTTTGACGCACAAAGGAAAGATGTCGATGCCCAGCACGTCCGGTCCGCGCGCCACGTGGCGCAAGCCGCTCCTGGCGGCCTGCGGAATCCTGGCGAGCGCTCCGCTCGTCTCCGCCGTCCCCGCCCAGGCGCAGGCGCAGACTCCCTCCGACGCCGCCGTCAGGGCGGGCTGCTGCCAGGCGCTGATCGGCTGGAGCGGCGCCCTGCAGGACCTCGCCGTGCTCCCGGAGCGCAGGTTCCTGACGCGGGGCAAGCCGATCGGGTGGAGTCCGTTCGACCCCATGACCCACTACTTCCTCCAGCCGGGCAAGACCCTGCGGACGGCCGCGATCCTGGAGGCCGCGCCCACGACCTACCCGAGCAGGGCGCGCTACCGGTGGCAGGTCGAGTGCCTCATCCCGACGAGGTACCGCAAGCAGACCGCGTGGACGTGGACCAACGTCCCCGGTGCCCCCAGTCACAGCCCGACCGCGCCCATCATCCCCATCAAGACGGTCTACGGCGGCCTGGCGATGGGGAACTGCACCAAGGGCTTCCTGTGGTTCCAGTACGACCAGGGCGACCCCGCCTACGGGCTGGCGCGCGGGGCGTCGTTCACACCGGGGAGAAAGCGCGTGACCCCCAAGACCATCACAGTCTGGAAGTGGGTCAGCGACGGGCAGGCCACCACCGTCAAGCGGACCGGTAAATACCCGATGCCCAAGGGTGCGGAAGTCGGCCAGTACTTCTATTTCAGCCGCGCCTACGCCGACAAGGTCGCCGGTCATTTCAAGGGGCACCGGCTCGTGCGCGGCACCCTTTCGGGAGCCGACATCATGCAGTACTACACCGAGAACAAGACCGCCGACACCGGCCCGGTCGGCGCGTTCTTCCGGAAGAGGCTCGCGCAGCCCAAGGCCACCTTCAAGGTGGTCAAGTAGAGGTCTCATTGCGCGGCGTCGTCGGCGCCCGTGACGGGTTCCGCCGACGCCTCCGAGCGCATCGTGAACGAGCCGAAGCCCGGAATGATGCTCAGCAGCTGCGGCTCCACCGTGAGCTCCACCATCACGTTCACCTCCGCCGCGTTCGCGTCGCAGCGGCTGCCGGTCACCTTGTCGTCGTAGCGGGTCAGCAGGTCGCAGGCGGCGGCCTGCGCCCGGCCCGGGTCCAGGACCGGCTTCCCGGTCTCGCGCAGGGCCGCGTCGTCGATCTGGTTCGCGCCCGCGCGGGCCGCCTGCTCGGCCATGTCGGCGGCGCGCTGGCGCGCGTGGATGGCGAGGCCGCCGTCCACCAGCAGGCCGGCCAGCAGGAACACCGCGGGCGTGAACAGCACCACGTACATCGAGATCGAGCCGCGGTCGGCGCGGTCGCGCAGGCACGTCACTGGTCGTCTCCCGGCGGCGTGTTCGCGGTGTCGGTGCCCCGGTAGGTGTAGGTGTCGATCGGCGCGAGCGCCTTGCCCTGGAGGCGCTTCGTGCCGGGCAGGCCGATGAACGCCAGGTCGCTGAGGTCCACGTCGCAGGTGACGGTGACCTCCACCGAGCCGCCGGGGCCCCAGTCGCCGGTGTCGGTGGCCACGGAGGGCCCGCCCGAGCACCACCGGCTGCTCCTCAGGGTCGCGGCGGCCGACTCCTGCGCCATCTGCTCGGCGCCGCCCGCGCTGCGGGCGACCGACGCGGCGCGCACCGCGTCGCGGGCCGCGCCGTCCATCTGGCTCTTGGCGTCCACCATCCGGCCCGCCCCGGCCAGCAGCAGCAGGAACGCGACGAACAGCGGGGTCGCCAGGACCATCTCCAGCGACATCCCGCCCTCGTCGCGGCGCGCGTCCGTCACCCGGCCCCCTCGCATGCCGTCCCGGCGCCCACGTCGGGCCGGAAGCACTCGATCGGCCCCTCCGAACGCTGGGTGACGTTGAAGGTCATGAAGGGGATCACCCGGACGGCCTGCCCGCTGACCTCGACCCAGCGCTGGTCGCCGCCCTCCCCCGTGCGGACCGACAGGCCGGTGAGCAGGTTGGACCCGATCTTGCGGACGTCGCCGGCGGCCCTGGTCGCGGCCTGCCCCTCCCAGTCGGCGCCGACCGGCTGGGTGCGCGCCACCCGCGCGCCCGACTGCGCCGCCGCGAGGGCGACGTGCCTGGCGTGGTAGACCATGGCGAACTGCACCACCGCGAGCAGCACCAGGATGATGACCGGCGTCAGCAGCGCCCACTCCATCGAGGACGCCCCGCTGTCCCGCGGCCGGCGGAACCGGTGCGCCACGGCTACTCCGTCTTGATGCTGTTGGCCTTGGAGGTGATCAGCCGCTGGATGACGCCGCCGATGGTGATCGCGATCAGCGCCAGGATCGCGGTGATGATCGCCCACTCGATGGCCGACGCCCCGGCGTCCCGGTCGGTCCCGTCGCGCAGCCGGTCGAGCCGGACGCCCAGCATCGCCCGCAGGTAGATGACGGCCGGATCGTTCAGGGGGTTCAGCGGACCCATGAGTCCTCCTTCGTCGGGTCGGGGGTTGTCATGCGGACATCACCCGCATCAGTGCCGGATAGGCGAGGAAGACGAGGAAGGCGGCGCAGATGAGCAGCTGCGCGACGAGCATCGACTGCGACCGCTCTCCCGCCTTGCCTTCGAGTTCGGACAGTTCCCGGCTGCGCATGGACGCCGCCCGCGCCGCCAGGGACTTGCGGACCTGCGCCCCGTCGTCGGCCACCAGCGCCAGCGCCCCCGCCAGGTCGCGCAGTTCGGCGATGTCCAGCTCGTCGCCGAGCCGGCCCAGCGCCTGCCAAGGAGTCTGCCCCGTGATCCGGGCGTTGGCCAGGGCGTCGCGGATGCGCAGCATGCCCCAGCCCTCGCCGACGTTGGAGGCGCTCATCAGGGCCTCGTGCACGCCGCGCCCGCCCGCCAGGTTCATCGACACCAGGTCCAGGAACGCCCCGACCATGTGCCGGAAGTCCTGCCGCCGCCGAGCGGCCTCCTGCCGGAGCTGCAGGTCGGGCAGGAAGAAGAACAGCACCGCGAACAGCAGGCAGATCCACGCCGGGACCTGCGCGGACGTGCCCAGTCCGAGCAGGGCGAAGTAGGCGATCAGCAGCGGGATGAACAGCACCGCGGCGGCGGGCAGCAGGAACTTGGTCGCCACGAAGCCCTCCAGGGACTTGCCGGTGATGGCCAGGTCGGCGCGGGTGGAGCGCAGCTTCCAGCCCCGGGAGTCGCAGAACCGGACGACCTCGCGGCCGACCCGGGCGCGCAGGCTGCCGACCTGCTCCAGGGTCGGGGAGACGCGCCTGTTCTGGGCCGCCTCCACGTCGCGGCGGCGGGCCGCGTCGAAGGCGGCGAGTCGCGCCGACAGCCCCGGCCGCGCCGGGAACAGCGCCCGTACCAGCACGTACAGGCCGAGACCGAAGGCCGCTCCGGCCAGCATCGCGCCCGTCATGACCCGCCGCCCCCGCCCGCGTCCATGGTGTGGCGGCCGCGCAGCGCGCCGTCGCCGCCCTTCCCCTGCCAGCCCGCCACCGTCGCCGGGGCCTCGCCGGGCACGCCGGGCGGGGCCGGGCGCGGCTCGGTCAGGAAGCGACCGGGCAGCTCGTACTTGGCCAGGCGGCGCAGCCACAGGAACGCCGCCGCGTACAGCCCGATCACCACGCACAGCACGAGCTGGCCCACGAGGTCGTCGTAGGGCTCGACGTAGGAGTGGTTGAACACCGCGAGGCCGAGCGCCGTGCCGACCGAGACGCCGACGACGATCCGCACGCTGCGGCGGGTCGCGCGCCGGTCGGCCTCGACGCGGCGGCGCATGTCCAGCTCGGCGCGGGCCGAGGACGCCAGCGCGCCCAGCATGTCGCGCAGGCCCGGCCCGCGCAGCTTGGCGTTCAGGATCAGCGCGGCGACCACCAGGTCGGCGGACGGGTCGTTCAGCTCGTCGGCGAAGCGGCGCAGCGCCTCGGGCATCGGGACGCGGGTGTGCAGCCGGTCCACCAGCTCGCGCAGCGGCTGCTGGAGCGCGGGCGCGGCGGCGCGCAGCGAGGACGGGATCGCCTGCTCCAGCCCGACCGCCCCGGCGATGGTGTCGCGCAGCGACTCGGTCCAGGCGGCCAGGGCCTCCAGGCGCGCCATGCCGCGCCGCTCCTCGGCCGCGCCCCCGGCCAGCCCGTTCCAGGACAGCACCAGCACGCCGGTGCCGATCGCGGCGATCGGCCAGCGGGTCACGATCAGCACGACCACGCCGGTGACGACGGCCAGCGCCGTGCGGGTGGTGAGGGTCTTCAGCAGCTCCTGGCGGCTGCGGCCCCGGGCCGGTCCGGGCCGCGACGGCATCCCGCGCAGCGCCATCACCAGCAGGATCAGTCCGCCGCCCGCCAGTCCCCCGGCGACGACGGCCGGCAGGACGTCCGGCGCGATCACCAGGCACCCGCGGTGTCGTAGCCGAACTCGGCCAGCTCGTCGGCGCAAGCGATCGGCGCGGCCGGCACCGCGTGGCCCTCGGGGCCCAGCGCGAACACCTCCGACGACAGCACCCGGCCGTCGGCGCCGGTCACCTCGCGGACGCTGGCGACGTAGCGGCGCAGCCGGCCGCCGCTGGCGTAGTCGTTGCGCTTCTCGATGAACACCACGAAGTCGATCGCGCCCGCGATCAGCATGTGGGTCGCCTCGACCGGCAGGCGCTCCTCCGACTGGATCGCGTAGGTCGCGATGCGGTTGAAGACCTCCATCGAGGAGTTGGCGTGGATGGTCGACAGCGAGCCGTCGTTGCCCTGGGACATCGCGTTCAGCATGGTGACGATCTCGTCGCCCAGCACCTCGCCGACGATGACGCGCGAGGGGTTCATGCGCAGCGAGCGGCGCACCAGCTCGGCCATCGAGATCGCGCCCTGGCCCTCGGAGTTGGGCAGGCGCTGCTCGAAGGCGACGCAGTTGGGGTGCAGCTCGGGGAAGGCGTCCAGGCCGAGCTCCAGCGCGCGCTCGACGGTGATGAGGCGCTCGACCGGCGGGATCTCGTTGGCGACCGCGCGCAGCAGGGTGGTCTTGCCCGCGTTGGTCGCCCCGGCGATCATGATGTTCTTGCGGGCCAGCACCGCGGCCCTGAAGAAGCGGCCGAGCTCGGGGCTGAAGGTGCCGGTGCCGACCAGGTCCGACAGGAACACCTTGCCGAGGCGGGCGCGGCGGATCGACAGGGCGGGCCGCACGGTGACGTCCATGACGGCCGACAGCCGGGACCCGTCGGGCAGCCGCAGGTCGAGCTGGGGGTTGGCGGTGTCGAACGGGCGCGAGGACAGCCCGCTGTAGGCGGCCAGGATCTGGATCAGCTCGACCAGTTCCTCGTCGGTCTCGGCGACCGGCTCGCCCATCACCTCGCGGCCGTCGGCGTAGCCGATGAACACCCGGTCGCAGCCGTTGATGTCGATGTTCTCGATCTCGGGGTCCTCCAGCAGCGGCTGGAGCCGGCCCACCCCGAACAGCGCCGCGTGCACCCCGGCGGCGAGGGCCTCCTCCTCCTCGGCGTTGGGCGGGCGGCGGCCGGAGGTGATCTCGCCGCGCGCGAACTCCTCCAGCACCTGGCCGATCAGGGCGCGGGCGAACTGGCGCTCGTCCTCGCCCGACATGGGCGGCAGGCCGTGCGCGGCGTCCAGGCGGCGCTGCTGGGCCAGCCGGTCGCCGACCTCCTGGCGCAGCCGCTTGACGAGGGCGTGGTCCATCAGAGCCTCCCGTCCTGGAGTTGCAGATCGACCGGCGGGGCCTCGGGCGCGGCGGTCCGGCGCTCGTTCAGCCGGGCGACCAGCGCGGCGGCGACCTCGCGGGCCGAGCGGATCAGCAGCGAGCGGTCCAGCCGCCCGCCCCAGCTCCCCGACAGCAGCCCGGCGCCCTTGGGGTCCAGGGCGAGGCCGCCGAGCACGGCCACCGGCGCGCGCGGCGGGCCGGGCGCGCCCTCGGCGGTCCGGTGGCGCTGCTGCGACCCGGCGATGATGCGGTCGACCTCGGCGATGGAGGCGCGGTAGTCGCGCGGGTCGGCGAGCACGATGACGCCGATGGGCGGGCCGCCGCGCAGCTCGCCGGCCAGGGCGTCCACGCGCTCGCGCAGGTGGGCGACCTGTTCGAGGGTCGCGCGGGTGAACAGCACGACCAGGTCGGCCTCGCGCATCATCTCGTTCAGCGGCGAGTCCGCGCCGAGCCGCCCGCAGTCGGCCAGCACGTCCACCGGCGCGAGCCCGGCGAACGCGCGGCCGAGCGGGCCCCACAGCCAGGTCATCGCCTGCGCCTGCTCGGCGTTGGTGAGGCCGACCAGCACGTCCAGGCCGCCGACCAGCCGCTGGCAGTGCTCGGCGATCTGCTCGGGGCGCAGGCCCCGGCGCGCGGTGGCGGCCAGGCTGAGCAGGCCGCGCGCGGGGTTGAGCATCCCGCCGCCGGCCCCGTCCTCGGCGCCGCCCTCGCCCTGGGGCGCGGCGGGCAGCCGGTAGACCAGGTCGCCGCCCGCCAGGTCGCATTCGGCGACCAGGACGGGCCGGGGCCACACCGCGCCGAGCGCGACGGCGGCGGTGGTGACGCCCGGCGCCCCCTTGTCGGCCGCGAGCGCGATCAGTGCCACGGTTTCAGTTCCCGCCTGTGTTCGGGGTCTGCCGGCCGCCCTGCTGCCCGTCGGGGCGTTCGGGCTTGTCGGTGGTGGTGGGCGGCGGGGCGCCGCCCGAGGCGTTGTCGCCGGGGGCCGCGCGGGTGCCGTCCGGCAGCAGCGCGACCGCGACCGCCCCGGCCGAGGCGGCCTGGGTGAGCAGCGCGGCCTCGGCGGGCGGCACCGCGACGTCCATCGCGGTCTGGTCGCCGCGCAGCCGGTCGCCCGAGCCGCCCCGGGTGAGGCCCACCACGATCGCCTCGCCCGACAGCACGGTGCCCGCCTTGGGGCCGCCGTTGCCGCCGCCGACCGCGTACAGGCCGACGCGCTTGCCGACCGTCAGGTCCCTGCCGGCCGGGAACTGGCCGGGCTTGAGCGCGAGGCCCACCACCACGCGGCCCTTGGTGGCCTCGTTGCCGGAGCTGAGCATCCTGTTGGTCAGCAGCGTGTCGGGCACCAGCGGCACGGTGGCGTAGAGGCTGGTGACGCCCTTGCGGTTGGACCAGTCGAGGTACTGGACGCCGGTGTTGCCGATCGGCACCTCCTTCAGCGCCGACTCGGGGATCTTCTGCCCCGCCGCGACCGGCTGGGCGATCGCGATGGCCGACACCCGCTGGCCGCTGGCCATGACCAGGTAGGCGCTGGTGAGCGCGCCGCCGAGGATCAGCAGCACGGCCAGCGCCGCGAGGGCGGGCTTGCGTTCGCGGGGCGCGACCGGCAGCCGCTGGCCGCCCGCCGAGCCCAGCCCGGCGCCGCCCGCGCCGGCGGGCGGACCGCCGGGGCGGGTGCCGGTGATAGCGCCCGCGACGGGCGACCGGTTGGACTTCATCGCACTGGCCACGCGCTCCTTCCCCGCCCGGCGGGAATCGTGTCCCGGAGATCTCCGCACATCGGGCGATCCATGCTTGCGGTGGTGACGAGCCCGCGTCAATGGATTCGGTGAGGTGAAGCCGCCCGGTGACTCCGGGTACCGGGGTGACCAGGGAATTCGCCGATCACTTGCCTTCTTACCAACGGTCACACCAATCACTGACAACACCGAAACGGGCCGCACTGTTATGGGCTTTATGTTGTGACCGCCAAGTGGTCCGCCCGGGTCGCGCCGCAGGTCGGCGCGGTGCGGCCGGACCGCCCGCCCCGAGCCCGCCGCCCGGGGCCGCCGCGCTCACTAAGCTGTGCCGGGTGGCGCGCCGCCCGCGCCACCGGCACGCTGACCCGCCGCGACCCGCCGCCCCCACGGCCTGGCTCCGGCGGTGCGCAATGGAGGGCTGGAATGCGGATCTCGTGCACGGCGGTGACCGGTGACGGGCCCCGGGACGTTGTGATCAACGTCGATTCCGAAGTGACGGTCGACGGAGTGGCGCGCACGCTTTTCCGCGCCCTGAACGGAAATGCCACCGCGATAAGCTCGCCGGCCCTTCCCGAACCACGCTTCTCGAAACGCTCGATAGCGGCGGGCGACCGTTCCGGCGGCGGCACGGCCCGCCCCGGCGGCACCGGCGGCACGCGCGGCGCGGGCGGCTCCGGCGGCGGCGCGGGCGAACGGACCGGCGACGGGCAGCAGGCCCTGTGGATGGACGGCCGGATGCTCGACCCCCAGGCCCTGGCCGTCAAGGAGCTGCGCGACGGCGCGGTCGTGACCGTCGAGCGCCGCGCCGCGGCCGCGACCGTCCTCGCCGAGCCGACCGGGCTGGTCGAGATCCGCGTCGCGGGCGGTCCCGCCGCCGGGTCGGTGCACCGCCTCAGCCTCGGCGTCAGCACGCTCGGCGGCGCGTCCGGCGACGGCGCGGGCGGCACCGGCGGCGGTTCGGGCGCGGACGTGGACATCGCGCTGGCCGACCCCGGCATCCCCGGCCGGTCGCTGCGCGTCACCGTCGGCCGCGACACCGTGCAGGTCGAGCCGTCCGCGCACACCACCGCCACGCTCGACGGCGAGGCCCTGGAGGGGAAGACCGACTGGCCGGTCGGCGGGATGCTCGCGGTCGGCGCCAGCATCCTCACCCTCGCGCCCGGCACCGCGCCCGACACCCACCTGGAGCCGCTGCCCGAGGGCGGCCTGGCGTTCAACCGGCCGCCGCGCCTGCACCCGGCCGGGCGGTCGCGCCGCCTGGCGGTGCCCAAGCGGCCCGAGCGCAACCCCAAGGAGCGGCTGCGGCTGTTCGGGGCGCTGCTGTTCTCGGCGTTCGGGCTGGTCATGGCGTTCGCGCTGAACCAGTGGTGGTGGGCGCTGTTCGCGCTGGCCTGGCCGGTGATGACGGTCGGCGAGTGGATCGGCGACCGGCTGCACGGCCGCAAGTCCTACAAGAAGGCGCTGAAGGAGTACCGGGAGAAGGCGGCCGCGTTCGGCGGCGAGCTGGACGGGCTGCGCCGCCGCGACCAGGCCGAGCGGCGCGCCGCGCACCCCGACCCGGCCGAGGTGCTGCTGACCGCGACCGGGCCGCGCCGCCGCCTGTGGGAGCGCCGCCGCGACGACCCCGACACGCTGCACCTGCGGATCGGCCTCGCCGACCTGCCCGCGCGCGTGGAGCTGACCGGCAACGACGGAGAGCAGCCGGTCAAGGTGCCGACCGCGCGGCTGGTGCCGGTCGCGCTGCCGCTGGCCGAGCTGGGCGTGCTCGGCGTGACCGGGCCGCGCGCCGCCTCGCGGGGGCTGGCGCGCTGGCTGGTGGCGCAGGCCGCCGCGCTGCACAGCCCCCGCGACCTGGTCATCGTGGTGCTGACCGCCGACAGGGAGTCGGCCGCGGACTGGAACTGGGTCCGCTGGCTGCCGCACTGCGCGCCGCGCGAGGGCGAGGAGTGCACGGTGCTGGTCGGCACCGACCCCGAGTCGGTCGCGCACCGGGTGACCGAGCTGGCGATCCGGGTGACCGAGCGCCGCCGGGCGGCGCAGGCGGCGTCGGGGTTCTTCGGCGGCGAGGCCAAGACCGCCGAGGCCGTCCCGTACAACATCCTGGTGGTGCTGGACGGCGCGCGGGCGCTGCGGCGCGTGCCGGGGATGCCGATGCTGCTGTCGCGCGGCCCCGAGCTGGGCATCCACGCGATCTGCGTCGACGACGAGGAGCGGCTCCTGCCCGAGGAGTGCGCGGCCGTGGCCGCCTGGGACCCCGACCGGCCCGAGACCGTGCGGCTGAAGGGCGAGGGCCTGGACGCGATCGGCCCGGTGCTGGCCGACCAGGTGTCGCCGTCCTGGGCCGACCGGGTCGCGCGGGCGCTCGCCCCCGTCCGCGACGTGTCGCGCGAGGACGCCGACGAGGCGATCCCGGCGCAGGCCCGGCTGCTGGACCTGCTCGGCATGGCCACCCCGACCGCCGAGCACGTGCTCGCCGCGTGGGCGCGCACCGGCGGCCGCACCACGCGCGTGCCGGTCGGGGTGACCGCCGACGGGGCGTTCGAGGTGGACCTCGCCGCCGACGGCCCGCACGGCCTGATCGCGGGCACGACCGGCGCGGGCAAGTCCGAGCTGCTCCAGACGCTGATCGCCTCCCTCGCGGTCGCCAACCGGCCCGACGAGATGACGTTCGTGCTGATCGACTACAAGGGCGGCGCGGCGTTCAAGGACTGCGCCCGGCTCCCGCACACCGTCGGCATGGTCACCGACCTGGACGGCCACGCCACCGAGCGCGCCCTGGAGTCGCTGGCCGCCGAGCTGCGCCGCCGCGAGGAGGTCCTGCTGGAGGCCGGCGCCAAGGACATCGACGACTACAACGACCTGCGCCCGGCCGATCCGGGCCTGCCGGTGGTGCCGCGCCTGACGCTGGTGATCGACGAGTTCGCCGCGATGGTGACCGAGCTGCCCGACTTCGTGACCGGGCTGGTGGACATCGGGCGGCGCGGCCGCTCGCTGGGCGTGCACCTGCTGCTGGCGACCCAGCGCCCGGCGGGCGTGGTGACCGCCGACATCCGCGCCAACACCAACCTGCGGATCGCGCTGCGCGTGACCGACCCCGACGAGTCCACCGACGTGCTGGACGTGCCCGACGCCGCGCAGATCGCCAAGACCACGCCCGGCCGCTGCTACGTCCGGTCGGGCGCGGCCGAGCCGCACGCGGTGCAGTCGGCGCGGGTCGGCGGGCGGCGCGCGGGCGGCGGCGCGCCCGCCGCGCGCACGGCCGTGGTGCCGCTGCCGTGGCAGCAGCTCGGCCGCCCGGTGCCCGCGCCGCGCGAGGCCGCCGACGACGGCTCGATGGTCACCGACCTCGCGGTGCTGGTGCAGGCGGTGGACGAGGCCGCGCGCCGCGCCGGGATCGCGCGCCGCCCGTCGCCTTGGCTGACCCCGCTGCCCGAGCGCGTCCGGCTCGCTCCGCGCCCGGCGGCCGGGGGCTCGGTGGTGGACGTGCCGCCGCTGGCGTTCGGCATCACCGACCTGCCGGCGGTGCAGTCGCGCGAGCCGCTCGTGCTGGACCTGGCGGGCGGCGGCCACCTGTACGTGGCGGGCTCGGCGCAGTCGGGCCGGTCCACGGCGCTGCGCAGCCTGGCGGGCGCGCTGGCCGAGTCGTGCTCGCCGTTCGACGCGCACCTGTACGCGATCGACTGCGGCGCGAACGCGCTGCTGCCGCTGGTGTCGCTGCCGCACTGCGGCGCGGTCGTCACCCGCGACCAGCTCGACCGCTGCGAGCGCCTGCTGACCGCGCTGTCGGCGGAGGTGTCGCGCCGCCAGCAGCTGCTGGCCGAGGCGGGCTTCGCGTCGCTGGCCGAGCAGCGCGCCGCCGTCGCCGCCACCGACCGGCTGCCGTGGATGGTGCTGATGCTGGACCGGTGGGAGGGGTTCGTCGCGGCGTTCGAGCACTACGACTACGGCCGGCTGGTGGACCAGGCGCTGCGGCTGCTGCGCGAGGGCGCGGCGGTCGGGCTGCGCGCGGTGTTCACCGGCGACCGGACGGGCCTCGGCGGGCAGGTGTCCACGGTGTTCGACCGTCGGCTGATCCTGCGGATGGCCGACCCCAACGACTACGGGTACGCCGGGCTCCAGGACAAGCAGGTCCCGGCCGCGATGCCGCCGGGCCGCGCGCTGGAGCTGATGGGGCCGGGCGCCGCGCCCCGCGAGTCGCAGATCGGGCTGCTGGGCGACGACCCGTCCGGCACCGCGCAGGTCGCCGCGCTGCAGGAGATCGCGCGCGCCTGCGTGACCCGCTACGGGCGGCTGCCGCGCCGCCAGCGCCCGATCCACGTGGACGAGCTGCCGGTGCGGGTCACCTACCGCGAGGCGATGGCGCTGGATCAAGAGTTCCTCGCGCCGTCGGCGCTGTGGGCGCTGGTCGGGGTGGGCGGCGACACGCTCGCGCCCGTCGGCGTGGACCTGCTGAACGAGGGGCCGGGCTTCGCGGTGGCGGGGCCGCCGCGCTCGGGGCGCTCGACGACGCTGCGCACGATCGTGCACTCGCTGCTGGACCCGGCGGTGGGCGGCGGCC
The DNA here is from genome assembly GCA_044456955.1 of Spirillospora sp. NPDC050679. Taxonomy (GTDB): domain Bacteria; phylum Actinomycetota; class Actinomycetes; order Streptosporangiales; family Streptosporangiaceae; genus Spirillospora. The sequence goes on from JBITGK010000016.1 coordinate 63,908, forward strand.
TGGTGCCGGTGGTGCTGGTGACGCCGCGCCGTTCTCCGCTGCGGCTGCTGGCGGGGCGGCCGGGCGTGCTGGGGGTGCTGGACGGCGACGCCGACGCCGACGACCTGACCGGGGCGATCGGCGAGGAGCACCGCTACGTGGTGGTCGTGGACGACGCCGAGCTGCTGGACGAGACCGAGCTGGACGACGCGCTGCGCGAGGTGCTGCGGACCGCGCGCGACGGCGAGCACGCGGTGGTGATCGGCGGCACGACCGAGGACATCGGCCGCGGCTACCGGGGCTTCCTGTCGGACACGCGCCGGTCCCGGTCGGGGGTGCTGCTGGCGGTGGAGTCGGCCGACGACGGCGACCTGTTCGGGCTGCGGCTGCCGCGCAACGCCGCGCTCGGCGGGCCGACCGGGCGCGGGCTGTTCGTGGCGCTGGGGGCCACGACGCAGATCCAGGTGGCGCTGCCGCCGCCGGTGAACGACTGAGCCCGCTCAGCCGAGACCGCGCAGGCAGGGCGTGCGGACGGCCACCAGGACGCCGGTGTCGCCGTCCCCTGCCAGCAGCTCGGTGATGACGCCGTCGCGGCTCTCGAAGACGGCCTCGTGCCTGCGCCCGACGGCCTCGCGCTCGCGCGCCAGCTCGGTCGCGACCCGGTCCACGACGGGCTGGGCGGGCCGGGCCTCGACGGTGGCCGCGTACTGGACGACGCCGCTGCCGGGCGGCTCGACCAGGCCCGTGTCGCGCCCCCGGTAGGCCCAGCATCCGCCGGGCCGCACAGTGCGTCGGGCCTCCCCGGGCCTGCCGCCCGCCAGCCGCAGAACGGCGCGCAGCTCGGCTTCGGCGCGGCGTCCGGCCTCGTCCGGCGGCAGTCCGGTGAAGCGGTCGGCGAACGCGCCGTAGCGGCGTTCGGGCGAGTAGAGGTCGGGGGCCAGCCCCACGGCCCAGCCCGAGGTGAGCAGCCCGATAACGGCCCATCCGCCGACCAGCCCGCCGCCCAGCGCGCGCGGCCCGCGCAGCAGCAACACGGCGCCTGCGCCGAGGCAGAGCCCGGCGCAACCGGCCGCGATCACCAGGACCAGGCCGAGCGAGGGCGGCGGCGGCATCCAGCGGCGGTCGGGGGCCATGGCGACGCCGAGCGTCCACATCAGCAGGGGCGTGGACAGCAGCCCGCACGCGCCCGCCGCCATGACGGCCCCGCCGAGCCCCTGGGCGATGCGTCGCATGGGGCCTCCCGGGCTAGGCGGTCCCCCTCATCATCCGCCCGTTCCCCCGGTGATTCACCAGACGGGACGCAGGATCTCCACCGCCTCGGCCGCCTGCGCGCAACCGGCGCGGTAGGCGCCGGGCCAGCGGGCGAGATCGCCGAAGTCGGTCCCGAACGCCTCGCGGGAGGCGGCGTCGGGTCCGATGCGCACGGCGTCGCCCGCGAGGGGGCCGGGCGGCATCAGGTGCGCGAGCGGCTCGATGAGGACGAGCGTCCCGGCGCCCGCGACGACGTCGGCGTTGGCGCCGAAGCCGATGGCGCCGTCCATGTAGCGGCGGCCGCCGAGGGGGACGGGCTTGGACGCGCCGGGCACGGCGGTGCTGGCGGCGAGGGCGTCGATGAGGGGCACGCCGTCGGTGCGGTCCCAGACACGCCGCTCGCCGGTCTCAACGTCCACGGTGGTGACGCGGAGATCCTCGGCGGGCCAGTCGCGCGCCTCGACGATGGCGCCCATGCGCGCGACGTGCGTCTCGGCGGGGAGGGCGTCGGCGGCGAGCGCGAGCGCGCCGACCTCGCGGCGGGCGTCGGCGCGGTCGCGCGCGGGATCGCCGAGCACGGCGAAGACCCGGGTCATCAGCGAGAAGTCGGGGCTCGCGGCGGCCGCCGCGTCCGGGCTCCGGGGCGGGGCGGCGAGCCGGTCGAGGTCCTGGCCGGTGCGCAGGACGGCGCCGACGACGGCGCCCGCCGAGGTGCCGACGAGCCGTTCGGCCGCCGCGAGGTCGACGCCGGCGTCGCGCAGCCCCGCCGCGAGCCCGGCCAGCCAGGCGATTCCGACGACGCCGCCCGCGCCGAGCACGAGCGCGCGTCCGCCGGTGGGGTTCTCAGGGGTCATGGGCCGATCATGGGGCCTCAAGCGTGCTTCAGGTCAACCGCCCGCCCGAGGCCGAACCGCCGCGCCGCCCGGGTCATCGCCCGCGACATGCGCGCGGGGAACGAGTCCGGCCGCGGCACCGTCACCGGGCGGACCCGGCCGTTGTGGATGGCCGCGATCCGCCAGCCGTCCGCGCCGCGGACCAGCACGACGGTCTGGCGGGACAGGCGGCGCTTGGGCAGCTCCCTGCGCCAGGGCATCAGCACCGAGGCGGTGCCGTGCAGCAGCGCGACGTCCGGGGTCAGGAAGCGCACCGACTCCGGCTCGCCGACCAGGGCCGAGCCCGCCAGCACGCCCCGGAACAGCAGGTCGTGGTTGTGCTGGTGCTCGGCGCGGCCGACCGCGCGGGTGCCGTCGTAGGAGACGTAGTCGGAGTCGTCGGTGAAGCAGTCGCCGAACGCGGCGGCGTCGCCCGCGGTCCAGGCGTCCTTGAAGCGCTCGAACAGGGCCTCGATCTCGCGGGTGTCGGCGGTGGCGGGCATGGCGTCCTCCGGGCTGCTAGAATTCGACTATCGAAATTTAAGCTAGCAGAAAGATTCGAATGTCGAAAGAAGAGTTGTCGCGCGAGATCGGCTCGGCGGTGCGCCGGCTCCAGCAGAGCTTCGACGCCTTCGACGAGGCGGTCGCGGCCCGGCTCGGCGTCAACCGCACCGATCTGCGCTGCCTGGACCTGGTGCTGGCCGACGGCCCGCTGGCCGCCGGAGCGCTGGCGGCGGGCCTGAAGCTCAGCCCGGCCGCCACGACCACGGTGATCGACCGGCTGGAGCGCGCCGGGTTCGTGGCGCGCGCCCGGGACGCGGCCAACCGGCGGCGGGTCCTGGTGGCCGCGACCGACGCCGCGCGCGCCATGGACGCCGAGATCTACCGGCCGGTGGGGGCCGCGGGCGCGCGGGCGCTGGAGCGCTTCGGGGAGGAGCAGCTCCGGGCGATCGCGGACTTCCTGGAGACCGCGCGCCGCGTTCAGGAGGAACAGGCCGCCAGGATCAGCGAAGCGCCGTGATCCTGCCCGATTTCGGGCAGGAAACTTGGACTCCCTTCTCTCCGGGAGGCATACTCGCCGGGTGCCGTACGAAGATCTGGTCGCCCACCTGACCCGGACCAGCCCCCTGAGCCCCGGGGAGGCGGCCCGGGTCGTCGCCGACGTGCTGGCGTACTTCGGCGAGCCCGTCGAGGACTTCGTCCGCCGCCGCCATGCCGAGCTGCAGGCGCGGGGGCTGACCAACCCCGAGATCTTCCGGCGGATCTCCGCCGAGCTGGCCGGACGCCGGGTGGCCCCGCCCGGGCTGTCCGAGCGCCAGCTGCGGCGGATCGTCTACGGATGAGGAGCGAAGCAACGTGTGCGGAATCGTCGCCTACGTCGGCCCCCAGGATGCGACGCCCATCCTGTTCGAGGGCCTGCAACGGCTGGAGTACCGCGGCTACGACTCGGCGGGCGTCGCGGTCGTCGGCAGGTCGGGCGGCCTCAAGGTGCGCAAGGCCAAGGGCCGGGTGCGCGACGCCGCCGACGGCCTGCCCGCCCGCTTCAAGGGCTCGCCGGGCATCGGCCACACCCGCTGGGCCACGCACGGCGAGCCCAGCGACGCCAACGCGCACCCGCACGTGTCCGGGACGGTCGCGGTCGTGCACAACGGCATCGTCGAGAACGCCGACGAGCTGCGCGCCAAGCTGGCGGCCGAAGGCGTGGAGTTCGCGTCCGAGACCGACTCGGAGGTGCTGGCGCACCTGATCGCGGCGGCGGCCGCCGACCCGGCCGTCGACCTGGCCGAGGCCGTCCGGCTCGCGCTGACGCGGGTCGTCGGCACCTACGGGATCGCGGTCGTGGACGCGTCCCGCCCCGGCGTGTGCGTGGTGGCGCGCAACGGCAGCCCGGTGGTCCTGGGGCTCGGCGACAAGGAGATGTACGCGGCCTCGGACGTCTCGGCGCTGGCCGGGCACACCCGCCAGGTGGTGCACCTGGACGACGGGGAGATCGCGGCGCTGACCGCCGGCGGCTACCGGACGTTCACGCTGGAGGCGCGGGCCACCACCAAGGAGCCGTCGGAGCTGGACGCCGACGCCGACTCCTACGACACCGGCGGCCACGCGACGTTCATGGCCAAGGAGATCCACGAGCAGCCCGAGGTCGTCGAGCGCGCCCTGCGCGGCCGCCTGGACCCGCGCTTCCACACCGCCCACCTCGGCGGCCTGAACCTGGACCCGCGCGACGCCCGCGCCATCCGCCGCGTCAAGATCATCGGCTGCGGCACCGCCTACTACTCGGGCCAGCTGGGCGCCCAGCTGATCGAGGAGCTGGCCCGCATCCCGGCCGACGCCGAACCCGCCTCGGAGTTCCGCTACCGCAACCCGGTGGTGGACCCCGACACCCTGTACGTGGCGGTGAGCCAGTCGGGCGAGACCTACGACACCCTGGCAGCCGTCCAGGAGCTGCGCCGTAAGGGCGGCCGGGTGCTCGGCCTGGTGAACGTGGTGGGCAGCGCGATCGCGCGCGAGTGCGACGGCGGCATCTACCTGCACGCGGGCCCGGAGATCTCGGTGGCGTCGACCAAGACGTTCACCGCGACGGGCGTGGCGTTCGCGCTGCTGGCGCTGTACCTGGGCCGCATCCGGGACCTGTCCCCCGCCGACGGCGCCCGCATCGCGGCGGGCCTGCGCGCGCTGCCGGGCCAGATCCGGGAGATCCTGGACCGCGAGGACGAGATCGCGTCCCGTGCGGCCGAACTGGCCGAGCACCGCGCGGCGTTCTTCATCGGCCGCGTCCGAGGCTTCCCCGTCGCCCGCGAGGGAGCGCAGAAGCTGAAGGAGATCTCCTACCTGCACGCGGAGGCGTATCCGGCGAGCGAGCTGAAGCACGGCCCGCTGGCGCTGATCTCCCCGGAACTGCCGACGGTGGCGGTGGTGCCGGACGACGAGCTGCGCGACAAGAACCTGACGACCCTCGGCGAGATCCGCGCCCGCAAGGGCCGCGTGATCGCGGTGGGGCACTCGGCGGTGGCGGAGGACACGATCGTGGTGCCGAAGAACGAGCCGGAACTGGACCCGATCCTGCTGACGGTGCCGCTGCAGATCCTGGCGTACCACGCGGCGCTGAGCCTGGGCCACGACATCGACCGGCCGAGGAACCTGGCGAAGAGCGTGACGGTGGAGTAGGACGCGGTCAGCGGGGCCGGGGCGCGCACTTGTGGATCTCGCCGAAGCGCTTCTGCGCGATGCGCATGAAGTCGGTCATGTCCTGCACGGCGTCCCGCCCCCGCACGACATCGATGAAGTTGAGGCTAATCCAAGGCCTTGCCTTGCCGCACCGGAAGAGGGCGACGACGTAGTTGGCCCTAGAGGAAAGGGTGTCGCCATCTAAAGCGGTCAACCCATCGCCGAGTTCGGGGGGCAGATTGCGCCGATCAGGGTCGTCTCCATCACCTCGTTGGTCGCGGACCACCCGCTCCCCACCGTTGAACGACCAGCGCACACCGAGGGGCGGCTCCTTACCAGGAGACCGGACGAGGCACAGCCCATTGTCCGGCTGTTGCCTACCTGACCAGGACGCCTCGAGCGGGGCGGTGATCCCGACCGCTTGGCGGAATCCCCGCTCAGAAACCAGGTCGCATAGGTAGGGACCACTGTCCGCAACCGGCAGCGGGGATGGGACGGCGCTCGGGCGGGGGCGCTCTTCGGCTTCGCAGCCAGTAGCGGCCAGTAGGACCCCTACCAGCACAGTGGCAGCGAATCGTCGAACGACCATCAATCTCCACCAGCACCGGAGGGAGCAAGTTCGTCGTTCGCAATCCCGTAGTGCTGCTTGGCGTTCTTGCCACCTCTCTCCATCGAGTCCTCCGTGGCGTCTCCCAACGTATTCATGCTGCCCTTGTTCACGGCCCAGGCAACGAAGTCCTCGATCTGCCTTTCGTTCATGGAGTCGAGTGGAACGAACTTCGGGTGAAGCCCGGCCGTCACGAAGGACATGCCCTTCGCCTCCTCCGCAGAAAGCCGGTGATGAGTGTGCATGGAAGCGACGAGCATCTGATTGAGAAGCTTCCTGACGGTCTCAGGACTGCTCTTCGGAGCCTCAATATCGGGATCAGGCTTGTCGGCCGCACGCTCGACGATCCACGCGGTCAAAGCGCCTTCAACGGCGTCGAGCCCCATCGCGACCCCCTCACCTACAAGGGGAGCCCGCGTCGCCACTGCCTCGACCGCCTTCTCACCAGCGAAACCAAGCCCCATGGCCACATACTTCTCGATGCGCTTCTTGTCCTCAGCCAGGCGCGCTTTCTCGCCCTGCACGCTCTGAGAGCGCGCCTCCAGTAGACGCCCGAACATCCGCCCCTCGCCTCGGATGACGTTCTCCTGACGTTTCAGGTCCGCGTTCGCCACACTGTCGATGGCTACCCTGGCGTGGGCTATCTGGGCTCTGAGCAGGATGTCGTAGGCGTCGGCGTTCCGGGTGACCTCCATCAGCAGATAGTCGAGATCCTGGCTGTTCATGGGCGTGCTGCCGCTCTTGGCCCCGAACCGGAACGCCTGGTGGATTCGATTCATCTTGACGATATGAACGGCGAAGGTCTCGGCTACCGGTACCCGTAGGCCTGACAGGGCGTCCAGCCGTTCCTGGTCGGTCACCACCAGCTTTCCGTCCTTGGCCGTGAAGTGCTTTCTGGCGTCGTCCGCCAAGAGCTTGCCCGCGTCGAACGCCAGTGCCCTCGACAGCTCGTCCTGCCCCGAAGCCGCCACCCGCAGCGCCTCCCCCAGCGCCGCACCATGGTCCGCCTGCGCCGCCTTTCCCCACAGCTCGCGCCGGTCGCTCAGCAGGTACTCCAGATTGCCCATCTTCGTGTTCGCCGGCGCGTCCTTCGCGTGAGGGCCCATCGGCGCGCCGCGGAACAGCGCCTGCGCCCCCTGCCTGCCCGACGCCGCGGCCGCGTTCAGCAGCGGGACCAGGAAGTCGGTGCCCTTCCCCGGTGCCGACGACGGGTCCGCGCCTGCCCTGAACCGCGCCGTCAGGTCCGGCAGTGGAGCGTTGCCGAAGGTCTCGCGGATGTGGCGGTCGTGCGCGATCATGCCGGTGCCCACGACCTTGAAGAACTCGGGTGAGAAGCGGGCGTCCTCCGCGGTGGCCAGCAGGGTGGACAGCGCCTGGTAGCCCGTGATCCCCGCCGGGAGTTCCGCGCTCGGCGGGAAGGTCCCCTGCCCCTCCCTGACCAGGGCGCCGAGGAACGGCCCGCCGGCGTAGCCGCTCCTCTGCCCCGGGTCGGTCGCGAACGCCAGGCCGCGGCCGAGCAGGCCCAGCGTGTTCCAGTTGGCGCGCGCCAGCGCCGTGTCCTCCCGGTGGGCCCGCACCTGGTCGGCGAGCCTGCCGGTGATGTCGAGCAGGCCGGACGCGCCCAGCTCCGTCATCAGGGCCTTGGCCATCGCCGGTGTCACGTCCTCGGGCCGCCGGCGCCGCAGCTCCGCCAGGGCCGCGCGGTCGCCGGCCGCCGCGCGGCGCGCCAGGGCGGCGACCCGGCGGCCCTCCGCGTAGCCGATCTGGTCGGTGTAGCGGTCGGGCAGCATCAGGTACGTCCCGTCCACGCGGGACACCTTCATCGCGATCCGCTCGCGGTCCAGGTCGTGGGCCAGGGCGTTGCGGCGGCGCAGTTCGGTGGCGGCCTCCCGCGCCCAGGCGGCGATGCGCTTGATCTCCATGGCGGGCGCGGTGCTGACGCCCGCGCCGTTCAGCGCCTGCCAGAGCTGGTCGGCCAGGGCCGCGAGCTGCGGCGCGGCGCGGTCCATCTCCTGGGTCATGCGCTCGAACTGGGCGAGCTTGACCCCGCACGTGTCGGGGGCCAGCCATTTGTCGGCCATCGCTCAGCCCCCCAGCGGGCTGCGGTGCAACTGCTCCTGGACGAGGGCCAGCGCCTTGCGCAGCTGGGCGCGCAGCTCCGCCTGGTTGCGCTGGAGGTCGCCGCCGAAGCCCTTGGCCGCCGCGCCGCCCACCCAGGCGTGGTCGTCCATGGCCCGCGCGGGGCCGGCCAGCAGGTGCCAGTGCTCGTCCGACAGTCCTTGGATGCGGTTCAGCAACAACTGCAGCCGAAACAGGTCGGCCTGGTTCGCGGCGATCTCTGTTCCCCTAACAGGTCACGTGCGGCGCAGGTGCGGGAAATGGCGCGGGCCCCGGCCTCGGGGGGATGGGCCGGGACCCGCGGTCCGTGGGAGGTCGCCCGTCAGCGCGTGGCGGCCTCGATGTTCTGCTGGGAACGCTTGATGTCCTGGCTGCCCTGCTCCAGCGCGACGGCCATCTTGTCGAAGGCGGTCTTGGCCTCCATCCAGGCGGCGCGGAAGCGGTCGGCGCCCGGGCCCCACCAGATCTCGGTGCTGCTGACGGTGCGGCCGTTCAGGTCCTTGATCAGGGCGTCGAGGTTCTTGGAGTGCTTGCTGAACATCCGGGACAGGTCTTCCAGCGCCGCGATGCTGGCGCCGCGCTTGTCACCGCTCATGCTTGGACCCTTTCCTCGCCTGCCGGCGGTCCTGGTGAGGCGCCGGTGTTACCGCTGGAACGTGACCATCACCCGCATGTGCGGGGCCGAACCGTTTCAAGCCCAAGAATGGCGACAGCCTACGCCCCATCGATCACAAGAATCCAGACGGTACCGGGACTTCGGCCGCCGATTCCGCCGCATTACCGGCGGGTTTTGCTGGCCGGATTCGGCCACCACAGCCGCGTGATCACGTGTTTCGCGACCCCCGCGTCACGCTCCGGAGTTTTCTGACGGGTATTATTACTGTGCGTCAATGAATGCGCAGGACGCCGGACCGGCCACGCCAGGCCGGCCCCGCACAACAGAAGATCGGGGGCCCTGACCGCCGCTGTCAGCGGACGGTCGGACGCTCGGGGTCGTTCACCGGTCGCGCGGCCGGGTCCAGGACGCCCTCGCCGACCAGCGTCAGCCGCCGGTCCCGGGTGGTGAACTCGAACCGCCGCCGCACCGACTGCACGTACCTGCCGGTGTCGTAGCGCACCTCGGTGTGCTCGGTGGCCTCCAGGGTGATCCGGTCGCCGCGCCGCACCGCGCGGTCGGCGGCCAGCGTGGTGCGGACGCCGGTGAAGGCCGGCCCGCCCTCGACCGGGGCGCGGTTGCGCGTCCGCAGCTCGCGGACGGCGCGCTCCTGCACGCCGGCCACCTTGGGGGAGATCCGGACGCCGAGCACCTCGTCGATCGGCTTGCGGTCGCGGTCGCGCCGGGCGACGAGGGCCTGGGAGCGGTCCTGCACCAGGGCGCGGGCGGCCGCGGTGAGCTGGCGGGTGGTCTCGGCGTCCAGCACGGGCCGTCCGGGCGGCACGCCGGAGGAGGGCAGCAGAACGCATCCGGCCAGGGCGAACGCCAGGCCGAGACGGGTCCGGTGCTGGGGCATGCGACTCCCGCTCTCGCGTTGATCAGTGGCGAACATACACCGGCGGGGCGGCCCGCGACAGAGCCCCGTTTTCAGATGGAATGAAAACCGTTGTCAACATGTTGACGCCACCGTGCAGCCGCGCCGCTGCGGAAGGGGGACAGATGGCACGCAACGAACTCCGGCCCGTGGTCAAGATGCGGTCGACCGCCGGCACCGGTCACACCTACGTGACCCGCAAGAACCGCCGCAACGATCCCGATCGCCTCACCCTGCGCAAGTACGACCCGATCGCCCGCAGCCACCAGACCTACCGGGAGGAACGATGAAGAAGGACATCCACCCCGACTACCACTACGTGGTCTTCCGGGACCGCAGCGCGGACTACACCTTCCTCACCCGCTCCACCGCCACGAGCGAGCGCACGATCGAGTGGGAGGACGGCAACACCTACCCCGTGATCGACGTGGACGTGTCCTCGGCCAGCCACCCGTTCTACACGGGCAAGAGCCGCCTGATGGACAGCACGGGCGCGGTGGACAAGTTCAACAGGCGCTACGGCCGCAAGACCGGCTGACCCCCGGGGGTCCCGCCACGCCCCCGGCACCGTGGACGCCCCGTGCGAGCACCGCTCGCACGGGGCGTCCGCGCGTCCGGGCGCCCGGCTGAACTGCGCAAAACCATCAATAAGGAGGGCCTTACGAAACTCGGGACCGGCGATTATCTAGACTGCCGTGCGAGGTTGAGGGAGGAGCCCCACGTGCGCAAGGTCCTGATCGCCAACCGCGGAGAGATCGCGGTCCGCATTGCCCGCGCCTGTCGCGACGCCGGGTTGACCAGTGTCGCGGTGTACGCCGAGCCGGACCTGGACGCCCTGCACGTTCGGGTCGCCGACGAGGCGTACGCGCTGGGCGGCCAGACGGCCGCCGAGAGCTACCTGAACATCGAGAAGATCCTGGGGATCGCCGCCGACTCCGGCGCGGACGCGGTGCACCCCGGCTACGGCTTCCTGGCCGAGAACGCCGACTTCGCCGCCGCGGTGGAGGGCGCCGGCCTGACCTGGATCGGCCCGCCGCCCGCCGCGATCACCGCGCTGGGCGACAAGGTCCAGGCCCGGCACATCGCGCAGAAGGTCGGCGCGCCGCTGGTCGCCGGCACCAAGGACCCGGTCTCGGGCGCCGACGAGGTGGTGGAGTTCGCGCGCGAGCACGGCCTGCCCATCGCGATCAAGGCGGCCTACGGCGGCGGCGGCCGCGGCCTGAAGGTCGCCCGGACGCTGGAGGAGGTGCCCGAACTGTACGAGTCGGCGGTGCGCGAGGCCGTCGGCGCGTTCGGGCGCGGCGAGTGCTTCGTCGAGCGCTACCTGGACAAGCCCCGGCACGTGGAGACCCAGTGCCTGGCCGACAAGCACGGCAACGTCGTGGTGGTGTCCACCCGCGACTGCTCGCTGCAGCGCCGCCACCAGAAGCTGGTGGAGGAGGCCCCGGCGCCCTACCTGAGCGAGGAGCAGCTGGAGCTGCTCTACACCTCCTCCAAGGCCATCCTGAAGGAGGCCGGGTACGTCGGCGCGGGCACCTGCGAGTTCCTGGTCGGCCAGGACGGCACGATCTCGTTCCTGGAGGTCAACACCCGCCTGCAGGTCGAGCACCCGGTGACCGAGGAGGTCGCGGGCGTCGACCTGGTGCGCGAGATGTTCCGCATCGCCGACGGCGAGGAGCTCGGCTACGGCGACCCGGAGCTGCGCGGCCACTCGATCGAGTTCCGCTTCAACGCCGAGGACGCCGGGCGCGGCTTCCTGCCCGCGGTCGGCACGCTGGTCCGGTGGGAGCCGCCGTCGGGGCCGGGCGTGCGCCTGGACGCCGGGTACGTGGAGGGCCAGACCGTCCCGCAGGCGTTCGACTCGCTGATCGCCAAGCTGATCGTCACCGGCGCGACCCGGCGGCAGGCCGTGGAGCGCTCGCGGCGCGCGCTGGCGGAGTTCGTGGTCGACGGCATGCCGACGGTGCTGCCGTTCCACCGGGCGGTGCTGGAGGACCCGGCGTTCGTGCCGGAGAACGACGGCGAGCCGTTCACCGTGCACACGCGGTGGATCGAGACCGAGTTCGACAATCAGATCCCGCCCTACCAGGCCGCTCCGGCCGACGAGGAGGAGGCGGCGGGCGAGCGCGAGCGCGTCACCGTCGAGGTGGGCGGCAAGCGCGTGGAGGTCGTGCTGCCCGCCGGGCTCGGCGCGTCGGCCGCGGCCGGCGCCGGGGGCAAGGCGGCCCCGGCCAAGCGCCGCGCGGGCAAGAAGGGCGGCGGCGCGCAGGCGTCGGGCGACTCCCTGGTGAGCCCGATGCAGGGCACCATCGTCAAGATCGTCGCCGAGGACGGCGCGACCGTCGCGGCCGGGGACACGATCGTGGTCCTGGAGGCGATGAAGATGGAGCAGCCGCTGACCGCGCACAAGGCCGGGACGATCACGGGCCTGGCGGCGGAGGTCGGCCAGACCGTCTCCAGCGGCGCGGTGATCTGCGAGATCAAGGACTCCTGACCCGCTCCGGACGACTTGCGGCGCCTCGCCCCGGCCACCGGGGCGGGGCGCCGCCGTCGTTCCCGGGAACCGGCGCAGAACCCAGGGGTCGCGCGGGCCGGACGGGGTACAGGGGGAACGATCGCGTCCCTCGGACGAGGCCGAGATCCGCGAGGCCCTCCCGCCGGGGATGTTCGCCACCGGGTGCGGGCACAGGTGGGCGAAGGACCGGAACGTACCCGGCCTTTTACGCGTCTTACCTGGTAAGGAGGCAGACTGTAATCATGACTTCGGAACTGCTGTCCGTGCGGAAGGCGCGTCTCGGCGCCCTTTCGGCAGCCATCGCCGTCGTCGTCGCCCTGCTGATGTCCGGGTTCGCCGCACCGGCCCAGGCCGACACCTCGACCCAGATCGCCCAGGGGCTGCTCAAGTCCCGGCTGTACGTGGTCAGCTCGGTGGCCTCCGCGGTCCCCGCGGCCGACCAGGAGCGCGCCCGGCAGGCGCTGGACTCGGCGCAGGACGCCGACGTCCGCGCCGTCATCATCCCCAACGACACCAACCTCGCCAACATCCGGCCGACGCTGGTCAACATCGCCAACAGCGTCGGCAAGGGCAAGACCTACCTGGCGGTCACCGCCGACGGGCAGCACATCCGGGCCATCTCCAAGGACCTGAGCGGCTCGGAGGTCAACCAGGTCATCGCGCGGAGCGGCGTCCAGGGGGCCCCGGCCGCCGACCAGATCGTCGGGTTCACCCGGGCGGTCGAGCAGAAGGCCGACGACCAGGCCCGCAGCGGCATGGTCGGCATGTTCGCCACGCTGGGCGTGCTGCTCCTGGTGGTCGCCGGCGGGTTCGGGTTCTTCCTGATGGCGCGCAAGCGCCGCCGGGAGAAGGACGCCCGCGAGATGGCCGAGCTGAAGGAGGGCGTCGAGGAGGACGTGACGCTGCTCGGCGAGGACATCGCCCGCCTGGACCTGAACGTCATGGACAAGGAGCTGCCCGCCCCCATCCGCGAGGACTACGAGCGGGCCATGAACTCCTACGACAAGGCCAAGACCGCCACCGAGCGGGCCGCCGTGCCCGCGGACATGGGGGCCGTGGCCGAGGCGCTGGAGGACGGCCGCTACTACATGACCGCCACCCGCGCCCGGCTCGCCGGCGAGCCGGTGCCCGAGCGGCGCGCGCCCTGCTTCTTCAACCCGCAGCACGGCCCGTCCGTGCAGGACGTCATGTGGGCCCCGCCCGGCGGCGTGGCGCGGTCGGTCCCGGCCTGCGCGGCCGACGCCCAGGCCGTGCTGACCGGCGGCGCGCCCGACGTGCGGATGGTGCCCTACGGCAACGGCCGGCGCCCCTACTGGGACGCCGGACCGGCCTACGCGCCCTACGCGGGCGGCTACTACGCCGGGTACGGCGGCATGGACCTGATCAGCGGCATGATGATCGGCACCATGCTCGGCTCGATGATGGGCGGCGGCTTCGGCGGCTTCGGCTACGGCGGCGGCTTCGACGGGGGCGGCGGCATCGGCGGCGGCGGGGACGACTGGGGCTTCGGCGGCGGCGACTTCGGCGGCGGCGGCGACTTCGGCGGGGGCGGCGACTTCGGCGGGGGCGGCGGAGACTTCGGCGGCGGCTTCTAGAAGGCCGCGATGGCCCGGCTGCCAGGCGATCCGGGCCCACTGCGGTGGGCCCGGTACACGCTCGGCTTCCGGCTGCCGCCCGAGAACCGCGACTGGGTGCGCCACGACCTGACCGACGCGGGCTGGCGCGGCCGCGTCCTGCTCCGGCACCTGGCGCTGATGCTCCCGATCTGCGTGGGCCTGGCGTTCCTGCCCGCGGCCTGGTGGATACGGGCGCTGGTGGTGGCGCTGGTGCTGCTGTCCAGCGTGTTCACCGTGGTGATCAGCGCCGACGACCTGCGCAGGGCCCGGCTCCGGCAGCACGGGCTGGATCCGCCCACCTGAACGCAAAAAGCGGCGCGGGGGGGGGGGGGGGGGGGCGCCCCCCCCCCCCGGGGGCCCGGCGGGGGGGGGGGGGGGGGGGGCGGGGCCCGGGGGCCCCGCCCCGGCCCCGGCCCCCGGCCGGCCGCGGGC
>JBITGK010000016.1:78004-86152 GCA_044456955.1 Spirillospora sp. NPDC050679
GGGGGGGGGGGCGCCGGTGGCGGGCCCCACCCCCCCCCATCCATCCACCGGGGGGGGGGGGGGGGCGCCCGCGCCCCCCCCCCCCCCCGCCACTTCGTCCGCTTCTAGTAGGCGTGCTCGGTCATCAGCCGGCGCGCCGCCTCCTGGATGCTGCCCGACATCGACGGGTAGACCGTGAAGGTGTGCGCCACCTGGTCCACCGTCAGGTGCTGCTGCACCGCCACCGACACGCCGTGGATCAGCTCGCTGGCGCGCGGCGCGACGATCACGCCGCCCAGCACGATCCCGGTGGAGGGGCGGCAGAACAGCTTCACGAAGCCGTCCTCGAAGCCCTGCATCTTGGCCCGCGCGTTGGTGAACAGCGGCAGCATGACCGTCCGGGCGTTGACCTCGCCCGAGTCGACCATCTTCTGGCTGACGCCGACCGAGGCCACCTCGGGGTCGGTGAAGATGTTGGAGGCGACCCAGCCGAGCTTCAGCGGCTGCACGGCCTCGCCCAGCGCGTGCCACATCGCGATCCGGCCCTGCATGGCCGCGACCGAGGCCAGGTTCAGCACGCCGGTGCAGTCGCCGGCGGCGTAGATGTGCGGGACCGAGGTCCGCGAGACCTTGTCGACCTCGACGGTGCCCCACGAGGTGAGCTTGACGCCGGCCTTCTCCAGGCCGATGCCGCGCGTGTTGGGCACCATGCCGACCGTCATCAGGCAGTGCGAGCCCCTGATCTTCTGGCCGTCCTCCAGCGAGACCACCACGCCGTCGCCGGTGTTCTCGACCCCGGCCGCGCGCGAGCGCGACATGACCTTCATCCCGCGGCGCAGGAACACCTCCTGCAGCACCGAGGCCGCGTCGGCGTCCTCGGTGGGCAGGATGCGGTCGCGCGAGGAGACCAGCGTCACCTTCGAGCCCAGCGACAGGTAGGCCCCGGCCAGCTCGGCGCCGGTCACGCCGGAGCCGACCACGATCAGCTCCTCGGGCAGCGAGGGCAGGTCGTACAGCTGGCGCCAGTTGAGGATGCGCTCGCCGTCGGGCTCGGCGCCGCGCAGCACGCGCGGGGTGGCGCCGGTCGCGATCAGGATGATGTCGGCGCGGATGTGCCGGTCGCCGACCGCCACCACGTGCGGCTCGACCAGCCGGGCCTCGCCCCGGACGATCTTGACTTCCTCGTAGGCGAGCCGCTCGGCCACGTCGAACGACTGGGCGCGGGCCAGGTCCTTCACCCGCTTGTTGACGGTCGCGAGGTCGGCCTCCAGGCCGCCCACGATGCCGTCGGGGCCGCCGTTGAAGCGCAGCCCGAGCGCCGCCGACTCGCTCATCACCGCCATGCGGGTGGAGGTGGCGATCAGGGTCTTGGAGGGCACGCAGTCGGTGAGCACGCAGGCGCCACCGGGGCCGTCGCGCTCCACCACCGTCACGTCCGCGCCGAGCTGCGCCGCGACGAGGGCGGCCTCGTAGCCGCCGGGGCCTCCTCCGATGATCACAATGCGAGTCACATCCACCATTGTTTACTACTCCGGGCAGTGACCCGTACGGGGTGCCGTACGCTTGGGCGGCGTGACTCTGTACGCGGCGTACGCCTCCAACATGGACCCCGAGCAGATGGCGGCCCGGGCCCCGCACTCCCCGCTGCGCGGCACCGGCTGGCTGTCGGGCTGGCGGCTGACCTTCGGCGGCCAGGACAAGGGCTGGGACGGCGCGCTCGCGACGGTGGTCGAGGACCGGTTCGAGCAGGTGTTCGTCGTGCTGTACGACGTCCCCCCGTTCGACGAGCAGGAGCTGGACGCCTGGGAGGGCGCGGCCCTCGGCGTCTACCGCAAGATCCGGGTCCGGGTGCAGACCCTGGACGGCGACGCGCTCTGCTGGCTGTACGTCCTGGACGACTACGAGGGCGGCCTGCCCTCGGCCCGCTACCTGGGCATCCTCGCCGACGCCGCCGAGGCGGCGGGCGCGCCCGACGACTACGTCAAGGACCTGCGCAACCGCCCCTGCACGTCCTTGGGCGACTGATCCCGGCGGTAATGTCGGGTCCGTGAGCAACGACGCTTTTTCCGCGGCCCGGGCCGCGGCCGACGAGCTGCGCGCCCGGACCGGTTTCGACTCCTTCGACGTGGCCCTGGTGATGGGGTCGGGGTGGGTCCCGGCCGCCGACGCGCTGGGCGCGCCCGCCGCCGAGATCCCGGTGACCGAGCTGCCCGGCTTCGCGCCCCCGGCCGTCGAGGGCCACGCCGGGAAGATCCGCGTGGTGGAGGTCGCGGGCCGCCGCGCCCTGGTGTTCCTGGGCCGCACGCACCTGTACGAGGGCCGCGGCGTGGACCCGGTCGTGCACGGCGTGCGCACCGCGCTGGCCGCCGGGGCGGGCACGGTCGTGCTGACGAACGCGGCGGGCGGGCTGCGGCCCGAGCACCAGCGGGTCGGCGACCCGGTGCTGATCGCCGACCACCTGAACCTCACCGGCGGCAACCCGCTGACCGGCGCGACCTTCCTGGACCTGTCCGAGGCGTACTCGGGCCGGCTGCGGGCGCTGGCCAAGGAGATCGACCCGACGCTGTCGGAGGGCGTGTACGCGGCGTTCCGCGGCCCGACCTACGAGACCCCCGCCGAGATCCGGATGCTGCGCGCCCTGGGCGCCGACATGATCGGCATGTCCACGGTGCTGGAGACCATCGCGGCCCGCGAGGGCGGCGCGGAGGTGCTGGGCATCTCCCTGGTCACCAACATCGCGGCCGGGCTGTCGGACCAGCACCTGGACCACGAGGAGGTGCTCGCGGCCGGGAAGGCGGCGGCGTCCCGGATGGGCGCGCTGCTGGGCACGGTGCTGTCCAAGCTGTGAGCGACTACCGCAAGGCCGCCGAGGAGTGGCTGTCCCAGGACCCCGACCCCGAGACGCGGGCCGAGCTTCAGGCGCTGCTGGACGCCGGCGACGACGCCGCGCTCGCCGACCGCTTCGGGGCGCGGCTGGAGTTCGGCACCGCCGGGCTGCGCGGCGAGCTGGGCGCCGGCCCCAACCGCATGAACCGCGTCACCGTCATGCGCGCCGCCGCCGGGCTGGCCGCGCGGCTGCTGCGCGACGGCGGTTCGCCCAAGGTCATGATCGGGTTCGACGCGCGGCACGGGTCGCGGCAGTTCGCGCGGGACACCGCGGCCGTGCTGACCGGCGCGGGCGTCCGGGCCGGGGTGTTCGCCGACCCGGTGCCGACGCCGGTGCTGGCGCACTGGGTCAAGACCTTCGACGAGTACGCGGCCGGGGTGATGGTCACCGCCAGCCACAACCCGCCGCGCGACAACGGCTACAAGGTGTACTGGGGGGACGGGGCGCAGATCGTCCCGCCGCTGGACGCCGAGATCTCCGCCGCGATCGACGCGGTGGGGCGGGTGGACGAGCTGCCGCTCGGCAGCGGCTGGGACGTCCGCGACGCCTCGGCCGTCGATCTGTACCTGGCGTCGGTGGCGGGCCTCGGGCTGTGGCCCGAGCGGTCCGGCCGGGAGCCCGTTCCGGGCGCCGCCGACGTGCCGATCGTCTACACGCCCCTGCACGGGGTGGGCCGCGACACCTTCCTGCACGCGTTCGAGCGGGCGGGCTTCCCGGCCCCGGCGGTGGTCGCCGAGCAGGCCGAGCCCGACCCCGACTTCCCGACCGTGGCGTTCCCCAACCCCGAGGAGCCTGGGGCGATGGACCTGGCGCTGGCGCTGGCCGCCGAGCGCGGGGCCCGGCTGGTCATCGCCAACGACCCGGACGCCGACCGCTGCGCGGTGGCCGTCCCGGCGGACGGCGGGTGGCGGGCGCTGACCGGTGACGAGGTCGGCGGGCTGCTGGCCGAGCACGTGCTGCGGCACACCTCCGGGGACGACCGGCTGGTGGCGACCACGATCGTGTCGTCGTCGCTGCTGGGCGCGGTCGCCCGCGCGCACGGGGTGCGGTTCGCCGAGTCCCTGACCGGCTTCAAGTGGATCATGAAGGCGGGCGGTCCCGGCGACCGCCTGGTCTTCGGCTACGAGGAGGCCCTCGGCTACAGCGTCGGCAGCGACCTGGGCGTGGCGGTCAACGACAAGGACGGCATCGGCGCGGCCCTGGCGGTGGCGGGCCTGGCGGCGGAGGCGGCCCGCGACGGGCGCACCCTGGCCGACCTGCTGGACGACCAGGCGCGCCGGTACGGCCTGCACGCGACGGCGCAGCTGTCGGTGCGGGTGGCGGACCTGTCGCTGATCACCGGGGCGATGGCGCGGCTGCGCGCCGCGCCGCCCGCCGAGCTGGGCGGGCGCGCGGTGGAGTCGTTCGACGACCTGGCCGAGGGCGTCGGGGGCCTGCCGCCGACCGACGGCCTGCGGTTCCGCCTGGCCGGGTCGACGCGGGTGGTGATCCGCCCGTCCGGCACCGAGCCCAAGCTGAAGTGCTACCTGGAGGTCGTCCTGCCGGTCCCGGAGGGCGGCGAGGTGGCTCCGGTGCGGCGGGAGGCGGCCGCGGCGCTCGACGCGCTGAAGGCGGACGTCTCGGCGGCGCTCGGCCTCTCCTGACCTGCGGCCGTGCCCCCGGCGGGGGGCACGGCCTTTCACGCGTCCGGGGACACCTCGATGTGCTCGGCGATGCCGACGATCACCACGCGCGTCCCCGGCTCCAGCGGCCGCCACCGGTGCGGCACCCCGCCGGCGCAGTAGAGGGTGTCCCCCGCGTCGAGCACGAAGTGCTCGTCCCCGGCCTCGGCCTCGGCGCGGCCTGCGACGACGTACATCACCTCGTCGTTGCGGTGGGTGAAGGACCGCTCCCAGTCGTGGGCGCCGGTGAACTCCAGCGCGTGCAGCCGCTGGTGCCCGCGCACCAGGGGGCGCACGCCGCCGTCGCCGTCCTCGGTGGCCTCCGGCGGCCCGGCGCGCACGACGTCCACGGCCTTCCGGCCGCCCGCCGCCGCGAACAGCTGGACGGCCGTGGTGTCCAGGGCGTCGGCGATGCGCTGGAGCGAGCGCATGCTGGGCCGCGCGCGGTCGTTCTCGATCTGGCTGAGGAACGGGGCCGACAGGCCGGTGCGGTCGGCGAGATCGGCCAGCGTCAGCTCCAGCGCGCGGCGGCGGCGCCGGACACCGGCCCCGATGCGCGCTGCGTGCTCGGTCACATTTCCCCTTGAAGTGGTGCGGAATACCCCTCACCTTAGATTACCTTTGCTGTCATCAAACAAAGTTTGATGGAGGAGCACAGTTGAGCACCGTTGACCAGAACACCCGGCGCCGCCGCGGCACCGGCCTCATCGCCCTGGACGCCGACCGCGCCTTCGACGGGTACACCCTGTTCGCGCCGCTGACCGGCACCGGCGAGGTCTACCTGATCGACCTGCGCGGCGCGGTCGTGCACCAGTGGAAGCTGCCCTACCGGCCCGGACGGCACGCGCGGATCCTGCCCAACGGCAACCTGGCCTACAACGGCACGCTCCCCGACCAGCCCACGCTGTTCGCCATGTGGGACAAGTACCGGGGCGGCTCGATGGCGGAGGTCTCCCCGGACGGCGAGGTGCTCCGCGAGCACATCGACCCGATGCAGCACCACGACGCCCACCACCTGGGCGACGGCGGGATCATCTACGCCGCGCTGGAGCCGCTGCGCGGCGCGGAGGCGGCCGCGGTCAAGGGCGGGGTGCCCGGCTCCGAGGCCGACGGCACGGTCTGGGCCGACACCATCAAGCAGGTCGACGCCGACGGGAACCTGGTGTGGTCCTGGCGGGTCGCCGACCACCTGGACCGCGACGAGTACGCGCTGCACGAGGCGTACTCGCGCGAGCACTGGCCCCTGATCAACAGCGTCCGGCCGCTGGCGGACGGCAACGTCCTGGCCAGCCTGCGCAGCGTCTCCGCCGTGGTGGTCATCAGCCGGGAGACCGGCGAGATCCTGTGGCGCACCGAGCCGGGCACGGTCTCCCAGCAGCACTGCCCGACCGAGCTGGACAACGGCAACATCCTGATCTTCGACAACGGGGTGTTCCGGCCGCACTGGGACGTGCCGTTCTCCCGCGTGATCGAGGTCGAGCGGAGCAGCGGGAAGATCGCGTGGGAGTACCACGACCCGTCCCGCGAGGCGTTCTTCGCGCCGTTCATGGGCGCCGCGCAGCGCCTGCCGAACGGCAACACCCTGGTCACCGACTCCCCCGGCGGCCGCATCTTCGAGGTCACCGCCGACGGCTACCTGTGCTGGGAGTACGTGGTGCCCTACTTCGGCGGCTACCGGGAGGCCGAGGTGGGCAAGCTGTTCCCGGCCGAGGGCAACGCGCTGTTCCGCGCCTACCGCTACGCGGCCGACGAGATCCCCTGGCTCGGCGCGGGTGTCTGAGCCGACGAGCACGATCGACCGGCCGGCGGTGGACGAGCGCGTCCCCGCCGCGCGGATGGTCCCCCTGGCCGCCCAGCACGTCCTGGCCATGATCGCCACGCCGATCTCGGCGGCGTTCATGCTGAGCGCCGCCCTCGGCCTGTCCCCCGCCCGCACGGCCTCGCTCCTCAGCGCGACCCTGGTGCTGTGCGGCGCGGGGGCGCTGCTGCAGTCGTTCGGGGTGCTGCGGATCGGCGCGCGGCTGCCGTTCCTGATGCTGCCGGGCGGCGCGGCCCTGGCGATCTTCCTGCAGATCGCCAGGGAGCACGGCGCGGCGACCGCGTCCGGCTCGGTGCTGCTGGCGGCGGCGTTCCTGCTGCTGGTGCTGCCCCTGTACCGGCGGATCGCGGGCTTCTTCCCGCCGCTGGTCCTGGGCGTCTCGGTGCTGGTGATCGGCATCAGCATGATCAAGGTGACCGGCGGCCTGGTGGCCGGCAAGCCGGGCGCGCCCGGCCACGCCGCGCCCGGCGCGACCGCGCTGGCGTGGATCACCGTGGGCCTGACGGCGCTGTTCTTCCTGGTGCTGCGCGGGGTGTGGCGGCAGATGGCGGTGCTGTTCGGGCTGGCGGCGGGCTGCGTCGTGGCGGCGGTGACGGGCCTCGGCGCGTTCACCCTGGCCGACAGCGACACGCTGCTGGCGGTGCCGCACGCGTTCCCCTACGGGACCCCGAAGTTCGACTTGCTCGCGGCGCTGCCGCTCCTGGTGTTCGCGCTGGCGTCGCTGGCGGAGGCGACGGGCCAGACCGTGCTGAACAGCGAAGCCGTGGGCCGGGAGCCGGACCCGGGCCGGGACGTGCCCAGGGTGGCGCGGGCCGACGCGGTGGTGTCGCTGGCGGGCGGCGTGTTCGGCACGTCCCTGCTGGTGACCAGCGCCGAGAACATCGGGATCGTGCAGCTCACCGGCGTGCGCAGCCGCTTCGTGACGGCGGGGGCCGGGGTGCTGCTGATCGTCGCCGGCCTGCTGGCCCCGCTGTCGCGCCTGCTGGCGGCCCTGCCGGTGGCGGTGGTGGGCGGCGCGGCCCTGGTCATCTACGCGGTGATCACGGTGCTGGGCGTTGACATGCTGCGCCGGGTGGAACTGGCCGACACCCCGGCCGGACGGGTCAACCGGATCGTGCTGGCCCTGGCCCTGATCGCGGGCCTGCTCCCGGTGGTGGCCCCGGACCTGTACCTCGGCCTGCCGGGCTGGGGCCGCACGGTCTTCGGGACGGGGGTGACGGCCGCGGTGATCACGGCCGTGGCCCTGTACGCGATCTTCCACCGCTGGGCCGCCCGCGACCGCCCCACCTGACGCGGACCTGACCAGCAAGCACTGGTCTTTATCGGGGGTGCGGGGGCGGAGCCCCTGCCCAAGAAAGCACAGCGCGAAGCGCCTTTGCGGGGTGTGGGGCGGAGCCCTGCCGGGGGGTGTGGGGGGCTGGCCCCCTGCCCGGGTCTCGCCCGCCCGGAGGGAGCGCTAGCGAGCGCAGGGCGGGTGAGCCCCGGATGTGGGGGTTTGGGGGGACGTCCCCCCAAGGCAAACACAGCCGCTTTCGCCGAGGGTGAGGCACCGACTCAACCCGCGCGAAGTTGTGCACACGCCCACCTACCCCAGCCACGCGCGGGTTTGCCCACAGACCCCACAACCCCAGCCACGCGCGGGGTTGCGGTGAGAACCCGCACCAAGCCCAGCCCGCATGTTCTGCCCTGCGCAAGCAGGGGTTAAGACTGCGCCTGCCTTCGGCCCGCCCGGCTCGCTAGCGCGAGCCGGGCGGGCCGAAGGCAGGGGGGGAAAGGGGGCCCCCAAGTGGGGGGCGCCCGGG
>JBITGK010000016.1:86162-212627 GCA_044456955.1 Spirillospora sp. NPDC050679
CCCGCCCCACCCCCACCCCGTTTTTCCGCCCGGGCCAACCCGGTTTAAAACCGGGCCCCGCCCCCGCCCCCCCCGCCCCCCGCCCCGGGGGGGGGGGGGGCCGAAGGCAGGCGGTAAAGAGCGAGCCCCACGGTGGTGGGCCGCGTGGTGGGCCGCGTGGTGGGCCGCGTGGTGGGCCGCGTGGTGGGCCGCGTGGTGAGACGCGCGGTGAGACGCGCGGTGAGACGCGCGGTGAGACGCGCGGTGAGACGCGGCGGCACCAAGGCTCAAGCAGGTGAAGGAGCCCGCGCGTCAAGCCCCATATAGACGACAAGACCCTGCAACACCAGAGCCCGCACAGGCAACCCGCCTCAACGAGGCCAAGTCCGCACAATCACCGGCCGGCAGCGCCTGCAGCTCTAAAGCCCGCAGCCCTGCCCGCCCTCCCCCTCCGCTAGCCCAGCGCCCCCGCCAGCAGTACCGCCACCAGCGCCGCGACCGGTACCACCAGAGCCGCCACCGCTGCCTTGTTCCACGTCAGCGTCGCCGCCTCCGGTCCCTGCGCCGTCCCCTGCGTCCCCTGCGTCGCCTCCGCCGCCTTGCCCGGGTTTCCCGAGCGCACCTTCGGGCGGTTCCGGTCCGCCATCTCGTTGAGCTGCTGCGCCGCGTACTTCGTCGCCGTGCGGCCCTTCAGTGACGCCTCCGGCACCTTCGGGTTGTCCTTCGCCGCGCGCGCCTCCGCGCGGGCCTGCGCCCTCGGCGAGGTCTGCAGCGGCCACGCCCTCGTCTTGTGCTCGGTGCCGTCGGCCGCCGCCCATCTGACCACCACGGCGTCGCGGCCCTCGATCCCCTTCACCGAGCGCCACGGCGCGCGCAGGTCGCGCAGCGGGTTGCGCAGCTCCACGCCCTCGTCGCCCGCCAGGATCGCCGGGCGCAGGCCCACCACGTACGCGATCCCGCAGCCCAGCAGCAGCAGCACGGCCAGGGTCGCGGTCGTCAGGTTGTAGCTGGCCTTCCCGGTCAGGCCGAACGCCAGGTCCAGCAGGTTCAGGGCGGCGAAGGCGAGCCACGCCCACGCCAGCACGCGGGCGAAGGTCGAGCGGATCTGCAGCTGCGGCGTCATGCTCAGATCATCCCACCGGACGGTCGCCGCGCCACTTGAGCTGGGCGAATCCCGGCTTGATCACGCCGTTGATCAGTTCCAGGCGCTCGGGGAAGCCCACGAAGGCCGACTTCATCGCGTTCACCGTGAACCACTGCAGCTCGTCCCAGCCGTAGTCGAACGCCTCCACCAGCTTGTGGAACTCCAGCGACGGCGACGTGCCGCTCATCAGCCGGTTGTCGGTGTTGACGGTGACGCGGAAGCCCAGGTCGCGCAGCAGGCCGATCGGGTGCTCGGCGATCGACTTGGCCGCGCCGGTCTGGATGTTGGAGGTCGGGCACATCTCCAGCGGGATGCGCTTGTCGCGCACGTAGGCGGCGAGGCGGCCGAGCTTTGGCGGCTCGCCCGGCGCTTCTACGGTGATGTCGTCGATGATCCGCACGCCGTGGCCCAGCCGGTCGGCCCCGCACCACTGGATCGCCTGCCAGATCGACGGCAGGCCGAACGCCTCGCCCGCGTGGATCGTGAAGTGGGCGTTCTCCCGCTGGAGGTACTCGAACGCGTCCAGGTGGCGGGTGGGCGGGTAGCCCGCCTCGGCCCCGGCGATGTCGAAGCCCACCACGCCCGCGTCGCGGTAGCGGACGGCCAGTTCGGCGATCTCCATCGAGCGGGCCTGGTGCCGCATCGCGGTCACCAGGGTCCCGACGTGGATGCCGTGCTCGCGCCCGCCCTTGGCGAAGCCCTCCAGGACGGCCTCCACGACCTGCTCCAGCGTCAGGCCCGTGCTGGTGTGCAGTTCGGGGGCGTAGCGCACCTCGGCGTACACCACGCCGTCCTTGGCCAGGTCCTCGGCGCACTCGTAGGCGACGCGGGTCAGCGCCTCGACGCTCTGCATCACGCCGACGGTGTGGGAGAAGGTCTCCAGGTAGCGCTCCAGGGAGCCCGAGTTCGACATCTCCGCGAACCACGCGCCCAGGTTGTCCGGGTCGGTGGTGGGCAGGTCCCGGTAGCCGCTGTCGCGGGCCAGGTCCACGATGGTCGCGGGGCGCAGGCCGCCGTCGAGGTGGTCGTGCAGCAGCACCTTGGGCGCGCGCCGGATGTCGTCGAGGGTCGGGCGTTCGTTCATCTCTAGAACTTACCGGAGGCCGGCGGGCCGTTCTCCGTCACATGTCGCCAATCCGTCAGCCGTCCCTGATCTCGGCATGGCGGGCCGCCGCCCGCGCGATCTCCGGCCCGCGCTCCCACAGGTCCGCCGGGTCGTCGGGCATCAGCCGCTCGCGGACGGCGTCCTGCATCGGGTAGGAGATCTTCGCCTTCAGGCGCTCGCCGGCCGGGTCGGTGAAGAACGCGGCGATCTCGGCGGGCTGCCGGGCGATCACCGAGGCCGGGGTGCCCACGAAGTACAGGTACTCGTAGCAGACCTCGGCCGCGTCCACCAGCGGCAGGCCCGTCAGGTCCGCCAGCCGCCACGCCCACGACGGGTCGGCCGGCACGGGGCCGCGCTCGGCCAGCAGCCTGCGGAACGCCGCGATCCGGTCCGCGCCGCCCCAGCCGTGGACGACGGGGAACTGGCGCAGCTTCCAGCCGGGCAGCTCGGCCGGGCCGAAGTCGCCGTCGGGCGCGTATTCGAGCACGACCCCCTCCTTGTGGGGGTGGCCCTGGTAGTTGAGCACGAGCAGCGCGCTCGTCGGGGTGCGCCACATCTCGCCCACCGCGTCCTTGCGGTCCCCGGCCAGGGACGTGAAGTGCAGGACCCGCCACCGGCCGCTGCCGTCACCCAGCGGCGTGTTGGCCCACGCCGACAGCTGGTCCACCAGGCTCTGGCGGGTGTACTCCATCGTCCACGGGCGCGCGGCCTTCAGCGCGGCCACACCCAGCTTGCCCAGGGTGAACCACAGGCCGCCCAGGTTCGGCGGCAGTTCCACGTGGTAGATGGGCTCGGGGCGCGTCTGGGCGGGGGTCGCCGCGGCCTCCTGGAGCATGTCGGCCACCCTGCGCAGCGCCGGGACCCGCTTGATGAGGCGGCCTGCGGGCAGGTCGGGGCGGGTCCGCATCGCCTCCGGCAGCCAGGCCGGGTACGGGAGGCCCAAAGCGTCGGACAGGCGCACGGACCAGTTCAGGCAGTCGACGGCCGTCCGCGCCGCCGCCGCCATGCCGTCGCGCAGCTCCCCCGCCCGGACGTCCGGAAAGTGCTCGGCGACCGCCTCGCCGAAGGCGCGCGTGCCGTTCAGGGCCGCGTCGATCAGGGCTTCCGCCTGGGCGCGGGTCGTCCGGCGCAGGGCGCGGGAGCCCGCCTCGTCCACGGGGCGCAGGTGGGGCCACCAGCCCGGCGGGCAGGCGGCGTCCGCGCTGTGGGGGGCGAACGGCAGGCGGGCCGTCACCGTGCCGTCCGGGGCGGTGATCTCGGTCGTGCCGTTGGCGTAGGAGACCAGGCTCGGGGCCGCCGCGCCGGGGAACGTCGGCCGGCTGGTGGACGGGGCGTCCGGGCGGCGGTCCGCCGTGGCCGGGTCCAGCGTCAGCAGCCCGTCCTCCATGCGGAACGTCAGCCATCCCCCGCCGCCGCGCGGCAGCGACAGGAAGTAGCCGTCCCCGTCGTGCCACAGGAGGTGCTCGCCGGGGATGTAGGGGCCGCGCTCGGCGGGCAGGACGGTGCCGTCGGCCCGCACCACCACGGCCCACACCCCGGACGAGACGGTCAGCCGGTCGCCGTGCTGGACCTGCCGGAGCGCGTGGCGGCGGTCGTTGCTCCGCAGGCCGTGGGGGACGTCCCGCAGCTCGGCCGGGATGCCGCCGCGCAGGGTCGCGGCCAGCGCCTCGGCCGCGTCGGCGGGCACCGGCTTCGGCAGGCCGGCCTCGATCTCGTAGTAGCCCGCCTCCGCGAGGGGCGCCAGGCACGACAGGGCGTGCTCCAGCAGCGGCAGCGACGCCTTCGCCACCTCGACCGTCCACCGGTCGGCCAGCTCGCGCAGCAGGCCGCGGAAGGCGGGGTCGGCGCACACCGTCCGCAGCTCGACCAGGTAGTCCACGTTCGCGTAGTGGCCCACGCTGCGCGCGTAAGCGTCCAGCTCGGCGGCGATAACGGCGCGTTCGCCCGCGATGCGGGCGGTGTAGGCGCCCAGCTTGCTCGCATCGAACCGCCAGGGGGTGTGGAAGCCCTCCACGTCCAGCAGCGGGGGCGCGGTCGGCGTCAGGAGCGGGTCGGTCTCCGGGGCCCGGGGCGCCGAGGCGCCCGGCAGGACGCCGCTCGCCTGCTCGGCCAGGGCCACCAGCGGAGTGGCCGGGCAGCGGCGGCCGGTCGTCAGGAACCAGTCGGCCGTCAGCCTGGTGCCCGCGCCCGCGCCGGCCAGCGTGCTCAGCCAGACGAACCGCGCCTGGTCGTCGTCGGCGGGGGCGGCGTCGATCAGCAGGTCCAGCAGGTCGCCCGCGCGACCGGCGATCGCGACGAGGGGCTTGGAGGCCGCCTCCCACACCTCGGCCGGGGCCACCGGCAGGACGCCCGAGCGCAGCAGGTGCTCGGCCAGCCTCTCCTCGCCCACGCGCTTGCCGATCCCCGCCGAGACCGCCAGGCGGCGCACGTCCGGGAACAGCCTCGGGTACGGGACGAAACCGGCCGTGAACGCCGCGTCCAGCAGCTCCCGGTGGCGCTCGTAGGCGTCGCGCGGGGCCAGGTTCAGCGCCATCGCCTTGACGTGGTTGCGCAGCACCGTGGGCGCGACCACGCGGAGCGGCACGAACTCCAGGAAGACCGCGTGCAGCCGGTCCATCTCGGCGGCGTCCGGGTACGCCTGGTCGTGCTTGCGCGCCTGCGTGAAGAACGAGACGGCCAGAGTCCGCGCCCCCGCGGCGGCGAACTGGCGGGCGGCCTCCTCGTAGAAGGCCGGCAGGTCGGCGGGCGGCAGCGACTTCGCCAGGGCCGTCACCCCCGCCTTGGCCTTGCGGGACGTCTCGGTGGTCAGCGCTGCCAGTCGGTGCCGCACGGTGCTCCTCGTTCTCCTTCGCCGGGGCCGGTAGATGGGACTCCGCAGAATCCGATCTTGTTCCGGCCCCGGCGGAGAAAAATCAGGAGATCCGGTCGATCACCAGCGGCAGCAGGTCCGGCCCGCCGCCGCCCTCCGCGATCTCGTACGCGCCCTCCAGGGACTCCAGCGCCCGCTCGAACCGGGACGCCTCGTCGGCGTACAGCGTCAGCAGCGGCTGCCCCGCGGTCACCTCGTCACCCGGCTTGGCGTGGCAGATCACGCCCGCGCCGAACGACACCGGGTCCTCCTTGCGCGCCCGGCCCGCGCCCAGCCGCCACGCGGCCACGCCCACGCCGTAGGCGTCCAGCTTCGTCAGCACCCCGGTGGCGGGGGCCGCGATCTCGTGCGCCTCGCGGGCCACCGGCAGCGGCGC
Organism: Spirillospora sp. NPDC050679; assembly: GCA_044456955.1. Classification (GTDB taxonomy): domain Bacteria; phylum Actinomycetota; class Actinomycetes; order Streptosporangiales; family Streptosporangiaceae; genus Spirillospora. The sequence goes on from JBITGK010000016.1 coordinate 91,636, forward strand.
GTCCGGGTCGCCGCCCTGCGCCGAGATCATGCGGCGCCACACGTCCATCGCCGAGCCGTCGCGCAGCGCGTCGGCCGGGTCCTTGCCGCCGTCCAGCCCCGCCGCCGCCAGCATCTCCCGCGCCAGCAGCACCGTCAGCTCGACCACGTCGGCCGGGCCGCCGCCCGCCAGCACCTCCACCGACTCGGCGACCTCGACGGCGTTGCCGACCGCGTTGCCGAGCGGCCGGTCCATCGCGGTCAGCAGCGCGACCGTGCGCAGGCCGTGGTCGGTGCCGATCGCGACCATGGTCTCGGCCAGCTCGCGGGCGTTGTCCACGGTCTTCATGAACGCGCCCGAGCCGACCTTGACGTCCAGCACCAGCGCCCCGGTGCCCTCGGCGATCTTCTTGGACATGATCGAGGAGGCGATCAGCGGGATCGACTCGACGGTGCCGGTCACATCGCGCAGCGCGTACAGCTTGCGGTCGGCCGGGGCGAGGCCCGTCCCGGCCGCGCAGATCACCGCGCCGGCCTCGCCCAGCACCTCCAGCATCTCGGCGTTGCTGAGGGAGGCCCGCCAGCCGGGGATCGACTCCAGCTTGTCCAGGGTGCCGCCGGTGTGGCCGAGGCCCCGGCCCGACAGCTGCGGGACGGCCGCGCCGCACGCGGCCACCAGCGGCGCCAGCGGCAGCGTGATCTTGTCTCCGACGCCGCCGGTGGAGTGCTTGTCGGTGGTGGGGCGCGCCAGCGCCGACCAGTCCATGCGCTCGCCGGAGGCGATCATGGCCTGGGTCCAGCGGGCCACCTCGGAACGGTCCATGCCGTTGAGCAGGATCGCCATCGCCAGCGACGACATCTGCTCCTCGGCGATGTCGCCCCGGGTGTAGGCGGCGACCGCCCAGTCGATCTGCTCGGGCGTCAGGGTGCCGCCGTCCCGCTTGGCGCGGATGACGTCGATGGCGTCCACGTCGCGTGGTCCTCTCAGGCTCGGGAAATCAGGTCGTCGGGGCCGAACGCGTCGGGCAGCACCTCCGCCATGGGCCGGACGCCGCTGACGGTCTCCAGCAGCATGTCGGCTCCGCCGTGCTCCCACAGCAGCTGGCGGCAGCGGCCGCACGGCATCAGCGGGTCGCCGTGCCGGTCCACGACCGACACCGCCACCAGCCTCGGCCGCGGGCCGGGCGCCTTGTCGGCCCCGTGCAGCGCGCTCACCAGGCTGCACTCGGCGCACAGGCCGACCCCGTAGGAGGCGTTCTCCACGTTGCACCCGGTGACGACGCGGCCGTCGTCCACCAGCGCGGCCGCGCCCACCGGGAAGTCGGAGTAGGGCGCGTACGCGCGGGTCATGGCGGCCCGCGCCGCCTCGCGCAGCGCGGGCCAGTCGATGTCGCTCATACAGCCATGATCGTGGATCAGCGGGACTCGCCGCGCCGGTACCGCACGCCGTTGGCGGCCGGCATCCGCAGCCGCTGGCTGGCGAGGGCCAGCACCAGCAGCGTGGTGAGGTGCGGGGTGAACGACACCAGCTCGCCGTCCACCGAGTCCGCCATCAGGAACCAGGTCAGCAGCCCGGCCGCCGCGACCACCGACAGCACCGCGCCGACGAACGCGTTGCGCACCGCGCGCCGCTCCAGGTCGGTGCTGACCAGCGGGCGCAGCCTGGCGCCGCGCCGCGACTGCCACACCGCCACGCCGATCAGCAGCACGGCGACGAACAGCAGCAGCGCGTGCACCGCCTCGCCGCCGCCGCGCACGTTCATCGCGTCGGTGTAGCCGAACAGCAGCGATCCGGCCGCGAGCCCGCCCGGCCGCCAGTTGCCGAAGATCATCGCGGCCAGGCCGATGAAGCCGCGGCCGCCGGTCTGGCCGTCCTGGTACAGCGGCGCGGCCACCGTCACCAGGAACGCCCCGGCCAGGCCGGAGAACGCGCCCGAGATGATCACGGCGGCGTACTTCATCCGGCCGACCTTCACGCCCAGCGACTCGGCCGCGTACGGGTCCTCGCCGCAGGAGCGGACGCGCAGCCCGAACGCGGTGCGCCACAGCACCCAGAAGCTCAGCGGGATCAGCAGCAGCGCCACCAGCGTCAGCAGCGACATGCCGCTGGTCAGGCCGCGCAGGATGCCGGCCACGTCGGAGAGCACGAACCAGTGCTGCTTCTCCAGCCAGCCGAGCGCGTCGGGGCTCTTCCAGCCGCCGATCTGCCCGCCCGACAGGACCGGCAGCGTCAGCGTCTTGATCGGCTCCACCGGCGGCGACTGGCGCGGGCCGCCGCCGAGCGCCTTGGCCTCGCCGGTGTTGAAGACCAGCCCGGCCAGGAACTGGGTGAGGCCGAGCCCCAGGATGTTGATCGCGACACCGGACACGATGTGGTCCACGCCGAAGCTCACCGTGGCGATCGCGTGCAGCAGCCCGCCCAGCGCGCCGCCGAGGACGCCCGCGACGACGCCGGCCCACGGGCCCCACTGGTAGCCCGCCCAGGCACCGGTCCAGGTGCCCAGGATCATCATGCCTTCCAGGCCGATGTTGATCACACCGGCGCGCTCGGACCACAGGCCGCCCAGTCCCGCCAGGAAGATCGGCACCGACAGCCGCAGCGCGGCGCTGACCAGGCCGCTGGAGGTGACGTCGTCGGCGCCGGTCAGCGTGCGCACCGCCGACAGCAGCACCAGCAGCCCTGCGGCGATCAGCAGGTAGTGCGGCCAGCGCAGGTGCACCCGGCCGTTCACGGCCCTGACCTTGCTCGCGACTTGCGCGGTACTCACGCGGTCTCCTTGGCCAGGTCGTGCCCGGTGGCCAGCTCGCTGGCCACCGTGCGCTGCTGCAGCCGGATCTCCCAGCGCCGCACCAGCTCGTAGACGATGACGACGGTCAGCACGACCACGCCCTGCATCACCCCGACGATCTCCTTGGGCACGTCGACCTCCTGGAGCACGTCGGAGGTCTGGTCCAGGAAGGCGAACAGCAGGGCCGCCAGCGCGATGCCGACCGGGTGGTTGCGGCCGAGCAGCGCCACGGTGATGCCGGTGAAGCCGAGCCCCGCCGGGAAGTTCAGCGAGTACTCGTAGGACGCGCCGAGCAGCTCGGGCATCCCGATCAGGCCCGCGACCGCGCCGGAGGCCACCATCGTGATGACGACCATCTTCTTGGCGCTGACGCCGCTGGCCTGCGCGGCCGTCGGGGACAGCCCCGACACCTTCAGGTCGAAGCCGAACCGGGTGCGGTTGATGACCACCCAGAACACCACGCCCACCACGATCGCCAGCGGCAGCAGCCCGTACATCTGGCCGGGCAGGTCGATGCCGATCGACGACAGCAGGCCGTTCAGCGGGCCGACGCGGCCGTCCTCGGGGATCGGCGCGGTGGCCACGTTGTTGCTGCCCGGCCGGACCTCCGCCAGGCGCTTGTCGTTCAGCAGGTAGGCGATCAGGCCGGTCGCGATGGCGTTCAGCATGATCGTGGACAGCACCTCGCTGACCCCGCGGGTCACCTTGAGGATGCCGGCGATCGCGGCCCACAGGCCGCCGATCAGCATCGCCGCCACGATCGTCAGCAGCTGGCCGAACGGCGCGGGCAGCGTCATCGCGCCGCCGAGCGCGGCCGACAGCATGGCCGCCATGCGGTACTGGCCGTCCACGCCGATGTTGAGCAGCGCCATCCGGAAGCCGATCGCGACCGCCACCGCCGACAGGTAGTAGCGGGTCGCGCGGTTGACGATGTCGACGATCGAGTTCTCGGTGGTGCCGTAGTCGATCATCGACTGGATGGAGCTGACCGGGTCGGCGCCGGTGATCCGCAGCAGGCCCATCGTGATGAGCAGCGAGATCAGCAGCGCCAGCACCGGGGCGCCGATCTTCAGGGCGAGGCCGCGCGGGCCCAGCCCCTGGATCGCCGCGCGCCAGGCCGGGATCTCCGCCGGGTCCTGGGCCTTGGCCTTCGCGGACCCCTCGGCCGGGGCCGGGTCCTTCGCCGGAGCCGGGTCCTTGGCCGGAGCCGGGTCCTTCGCCGGGCCGCTCGCCGCGTCCTTGCTCAGGTCCGGCTTCTCGGGCGGCTCACTCATCGCCGTCCTCCGGCGAGCCGGTGGCGCCGGTCATCGCGGAGCCCAGCTCCTCGGGGGTGACCGACCCCGGATCGACCTGGGCGACCAGCCGGCCGCGCAGGATCACGTGCAGGGTGTCGGACATGCCGATGAGTTCCTCAAGGTCCGCGCTGATGAGCAGGACGGCCAGGCCCGCCGCGCGAGCCTGCCGCAGGTAGTCCCAGATCGCCGCCTGCGCGCCGACGTCGATGCCGCGGGTCGGGTGCGCGGCGATCAGCAGCTTCGGATCGCCCGACATCTCGCGGCCGACGATCAGCTTCTGCTGGTTGCCGCCCGACAGCGCGGCGACCGACACGTCGATGCCCGGCGTGCGCACGTCGTACTCGCGGACGATCCGGGTGGTGTCGCGGCGCGCGCCGCGCTTGTCGATCCAGGGGCCGCGCACGTTCGGCTTCTGCGTCTGGTGGCCCAGCATCCGGTTCTCCCAGAGCGAGCCCTCCAGGATCAGGCCGTGCCGGTGCCGGTCCTCGGGGATGTAGGCGATCCCCGCCTCCCGGCGGCGGCGCGTGGCCCACTGCGTGATGTCGTCCCCGCCGTAGGTGATGGTGCCCGAGTCCGCCGACCGGATGCCCATGACGGCCTCGATCAACTCGCTCTGCCCGTTGCCCTCGACCCCGGCCAGGCCGACGATCTCGCCGCGCCGGATGCGCAGCGACACCTCGTCCACCACCGGGCGGCCCTCGGGGGTCAGCACCGTCAGCGACGCCACCTCCAGCTGCACGTCCTCGGTGACCGTGGACTCGCGCAGCTCGGGGGTGGGCAGCTCCGAGCCCACCATCAGCTCGGCGAGCCGCCGCGAGGTGACCTCGGCGGGGCGCAGGCAGGTGGCCACGGTGGTGCCGCGCCGGATCACCGAGATGCTGTCGGCGACCGACAGGACCTCGTCCAGCTTGTGGGAGATGAACAGCACCGTCAGGCCCTCGGCGCGCAGCTCGCGCAGGTTGCCGAACAGCTCGTCCACTTCCTGCGGGACCAGCACCGCGGTCGGCTCGTCCAGGATCAGCACCCGGGCGCCGCGGTAGAGCACCTTGAGGATCTCCACGCGCTGCCGGTCGCCGACGCCGAGCGTCTCCACCAGCACGTCGGGGTCGACGCGCAGCCCGTACTGGGCCGACATCTCCTCGATCCTGGCGCGGGCCGCGGCGAAGTCGATGCGGCCGCGCCTCCTGGGCTCGGCGCCCAGGATGACGTTCTCCAGCACGGTGAGGTTGTCGGCCAGCTTGAAGTGCTGGTGCACCATGCCGATGCCGCGCGCGATCGCGTCGGCGGGGCCCTTGAAGGACACCTGCTCGCCGTCGATCTCGATCCGGCCCTCGTCCGGCCGCTGCATCCCGTACAGGATCTTCATCAGCGTGGACTTGCCGGCGCCGTTCTCACCGCACAGCGCGTGCACCTCGCCGCGCTCGATGGTGAGGTTGATGTCGCGGTTGGCCACCACGCCGGGGAAACGTTTGGTGATCGATGTCAGCCGTACGGCCGGCACCTGGTCAGGCACGAGTGCCCTCCTGGGTCGAGCCCGTGCGCCGCGGGCGCGTCCGGGGTGTCCGGACGCGCCCGGGCGTCAGCGGGGAAACGCGGTCAGGGCTTGACCGGGACGGTGATCTTGCCCGCGACGATGTCGGCCTTCAGGGCGTCCAGCTTGGCCTTGATGTCGTCGATCTTGCCGCCCGACACCGAGTAGGCCACCCCGTCGTTGGACAGGTCGTACTTCTTGGTGCCGCCCTTGAAGGTGTTGTCCGACACCGACTTCACGAAGTCGTACACCGACAGGTCCACGCGCTTCACCATGGAGGTCAGGATCTGCTCCTTGGCCTCGGCGACCGCCGGCAGGTTGTACTGGTCGGAGTCCACGCCGATGGCCCACTTCTTGGCCGCGCCGACGGTCTTGATGACGCCGATGCCCGCGCCGCCGGCGGCGTGGTAGATGACGTCCGCGCCCGCGTCGAGCTGGCCCTTGGCGGCCTCGTTGCCCAGCGCCGGGTTCTTGAAGCCGTCGAAGTTCGGCGGCTGGGTCAGGTACTTGGCCGGCAGCACCTTGATGCCCGGCTTGGCGGCCTTGGCGCCCGCCTCGTACCCGGCCTGGAACTTGTGGATCAGCGGCACGTTCACGCCGCCGATGAAGCCGATGGTGTTGCTCTTGGACTTCAGCGCGGCGGCCGCGCCCACCAGGAACGAGCCCTGCTCCTCGGAGAAGCAGGCGCCCTCGACGTTGGCGCCCTCCACCTTGCACTGGTCGGCGTCCACGACCAGGAACTTGGTGTTGGGGTAGTCCTTGGCGACCTTGTTGACCGCGTTGGTGTAGGCGAAGCCCACCCCGATGATCGGGTTGTAGCCCTTGCCCGCCAGCAGCTTGAGGCGGGCCTCCTTGTCGGCGTCCGGCTCGTCGGGCTTGGCCGAGATCTCCTCGGTCTGGATGTTCAGGTCCTTCTTGACCTTGTCCAGTCCCGCCGCCGCCGAGTCGTTGAACGACTGGTCGCCGCGGCCGCCGATGTCGAAGGCGAGGCCGACCTTGAGGGTCTTCTTGCCGCCCTCGTCCGACCCGCCGGAGGTCTTCTTACCGCCACACGCGGAGGCGCTGAGCGTCAGCGCGGCACCCGTCAGCGTGACGAGCGAAATCTTCAGTCCACGGCGCACGTGGCGCTCCTTCCGTTCCCCACCCAAGACATAGCGGCCCCCTCCGGCCACTGGAAACGTTCGGAAGTTACCTCGTGAAACGCCGAAAACCCCCAGCGTGCACTGTTTCGCAACGCGTCCGTTACCAACGCGTAGGCATGTCGCCACAGGTCAGACCACTGATCATGACCAGGAAACGCAGCGGCCCCGGCCGTGTGCGGGCCGGGGCCGGTGGGACGGGCGCGGGATCAGGTGAGGGCGGCGCCCTCCACGGGCTCGTCGGCGCCGGGCCGGTTGCCGTCCCACAGGGCCGTCAGCGCGGTCGCGGTGAGCACGCGGACGCCGACGGCGATGCAGTCCTCGTCCACGTCGAAGTCGCCCCGGTGCAGGTCGTACTCCACCGTCGAGCCCGGCTTGCGGACGCCGAGGCGGGCCAGCGCGCCCGGGACCGACTCCAGGTACCAGCCGAAGTCCTCGCCGCCGAGGCTCTGCGGCGTCGGGACGGCCCCGTCCTCGCCCAGGACCTGCGCCGCCGCGTCGCGGAACATCTGGACGCTGGCCGCCTCGTTGACCGTGGGCGGCACGCCGCGCACGTACTCCAGCGACGCCGTCACGTCGTAGGCCGCCGCCACCGACTGCAGCAGCGCCCGCATCATGTCGGGCGCGCGGTGCCAGGCCTCGTCGTCCAGGCAGCGGACCGTGCCCTCGGCGATGCCGTCGTCGGGGATCGCGTTGGCCACCGACCCCGCCGACACCCGGCCCCACACCAGCGACAGGCTGGAGCGCGGGTCCACCCGGCGCGACAGCGCCGCGGGCAGCTCGGTGACGATCTTGGCCAGCGCGTAGACCAGGTCGGCGGTCAGGTGCGGGCGGGCGGTGTGGCCGCCGGGCCCGGTCACCTTCACGTACACCTTGTCGCAGGCCGCGGTGATCGCGCCGGTGCGCAGCCCCAGCTCGCCCACCTCGATGCGCGGGTCGCAGTGCAGCGCGAACGCGCGGTCCACGCCCACGATGCCGCCGCCGGCGATCACGTCCAGCGCCCCGCCCGGGGTCTCCTCGGCGGGCTGGAACAGCAGCCGCACCCGGCCCGGCAGCAGCCCCGCCTCGGCCTGCTGGGCCAGGAACAGGCCCGCGCCCAGCACCATCGCGGTGTGCACGTCGTGGCCGCAGGCGTGCGCCACGCCCGGCACGGTGGACCGGTAGGGCACCCCCTCTTTCTCGTCCTGCAGCGGCAGCGCGTCGATGTCGGCCCGCAGCGCGACGGTGTAGCCGTCCTCGGGGCCGATGTCGCAGAACAGGCCGGTGCCGCGCGGCAGGACCTGCGGCTTGAGCCCGGCGGCGGTGAGCGCGGCCACGATCCGCTCGGTGGTGCGGTACTCGTTGTAGCCCAGCTCGGGATGGGCGTGCAGGTCCCGGCGGAACCCGATCAGGTCGGCCTCGTGCCGGGCCAGGAACGCGTCGAGCTGGGGCTGCAGCGCAGCCGGCTCGCGGGCCGCGCCCGCCCCGGTGACCGCGCCCCGCGGGGCGCCTGGTGGTTCGAGGCCGGGCATCACCCCGGGTCCGGACTGTGTCATGTGCGCCCCCTGCGCGATGGCGGAACCGATCCGCCCGATGGTCTGGTCGGTGCTTGCTGCGTCGCCGCTCCCCGGCGGGCGGCCGCGCCCCGCCGGGCCGCCTCCCGCCGGCTCGGCGGGCTCCTCAGTTGCCGGCATGTGCGACCTCCCCGAAGGTGACGAACCTGTCCTCCGCGAGCTCGGTGATCGCCGCGCCGACCACGTCCTCCAGGGTGCCGCCCTGGGCGCGGATCGCGCGCTGGCGTTCGTACGGCGCCCCGTGTTCGAGGACCTCGCCGGCCACCTTGAGCTCTTCGGCGCAGCCGAGCCGGTCGGCCACGGGCTCCAGTTCGCGGATCAGTTCATACAGATCGTCGCGGAGCGGTGCGGTATTCCCAGTGTCGTCGGTGATGACGATGGCGTCGAGCCCGTACCGGGTGGCGCGCCACTTGTTGTCGCGCACCACCCAGGCGGCCGGGCGCGGCAGCGTGTAGCCGCGGTCGAGCTGCTGGTCGAACAGCGTGACCAGGCTCTGGCAGAGCGCGGCGGCCATGCCCACCTCGCGGAGGGTGGGGATGCCGTCGAACATCCTGATCTCGACCGTGCCGAAGTCGGGGTGCGGGCGGATGTCCCACCACACCTCCTTGATGCTCCGGATGGTGCCGGCGCGCAGCAGGGTGTCCATGTAGTCCTCGAACTCGGCCCAGTCGCCGAGCGAGTGCGGCGGGCCCGCCGTGGGGAGCTGGCCGAACACCACCGAGCGGCACGAGGCGAGGCCGGTGTCGCCGCTGCTCCAGTACGGGCTGGAGGCGGTCAGCGCGAGGAAGTGCGGCAGGTAGGCCGACAGCGCGTTGACGATGGGGATCGCCTTGGCCGCGTCGGACACCCCCACGTGCACGTGCACGCCGAAGGTCTGGATGCGGCGGGCCAGCCACTGCATCTGCTCGATCAGGTCGGCGTAGCGCTGGATCGGCGCGGTCACCGCGTCCCGCCAGTCGCTGATCGGGTGGGTGCCGGTGCAGGCCAGCGCGAGGCCCCGGTCGGCGGCGGCCGGGCGCAGCGTGCCCAGCGTCTGGGCCAGGTCGCGCTGGGCCTCGCCGACGGTGTGGTTGATGCCGGTGACTATCTCGACCGTGGACTCCATGAGCTCATGGCGGATCTTGGGAATCTCACCGCCTTCACTGAGCGAGGGCAGCGCGGCCAGCACCTCGCGGGCGTCCTGCCGCAGGTGCCGGGTCTCGGCGTCGATGAGCTGGAGTTCCCATTCGATGCCCAGCGTCGCGCCGCTCGATGGGTTGAAGTCAATGGCCACGGCCAACCTCCGTCCACAATCCTTGCAGGTCGATGCGTGGCACGTGGCGCAATTCAGCCAGCGGGTCCTTAAGCCTGGACAAACGCCGGTCCAGGCGGGTGCCTGCCCATCATGGCGTCCGGTGCCCTTCGCCCTGCGGCCTTCTGTGCCCTGCACGGACCAATTGACTCGTCCGGGCCGCCGGGAGGCGGCACGCGTCGTACTTTTCGGTCATCGATCTTGATGTAAGGATCACTCGAACGGACTAGTCCGCGCAGGCTGACCATGTTTTTGCCGTCCGATCCGCGCCCGGTGTCACCGGTGCGCTTTTGGTGACGATAGGTCCCCCGCGTCGAACTCTCTGCCCGGGGGTACCTGTTCTCCGGGTACGTCGCCTACCCTTTCGGGGAGTCATGAGCTGTGCGAGAGGCCGCGGGGCGGCCGGACTGAGGGGTACCGGAAGCTTGCGACCAGAACGACCGCGGACCACCGGTCCGGGGGGACGCGCGCCGGCGGGCCGCCGCCGCGCCGCCGCGGCGATCGCCGTCCCGCTGGCCGCCGCCACCGCCGTCCTGCCCGCCGCCCCGGCCGCGTCCGCCGCCCCCGCGCGGCCCGCCGCCGTCACCGCCGCGCCGGCCGAGCCGGTCGGCGGCCCGCAACTGGGCGGCAAGGGCACGATCGTCAACGGCGCGCCGGGCGTCCCCGCCGCGCCCAAGATCAAGGCCGCGTCCTACCTGATCGCCGACGGCGACACCGGCGCGGTGCTGGCCGCCAAGGACCCGCACGGCCACTACCTGCCCGCGAGCACGCTCAAGACGCTCACCACCGTCGCGCTGGTGCCCAAGCTGGACCCCGACCGGCTGGTGCGGCCCAGCCAGGCCGCGTGCGACGTCGAGGGCACCAAGGTCGGCATGACGCCGAAGATGCAGTACAAGGTGTCGGACCTGTTCTACGCGCTGATGATGATGTCGGCCAACGACGCCGCCGTCGCTCTCGCCGAGGCCAACGGCGGCATGAAGAAGACGCTGGACGACATGAACGCCGAGGCTAGGCGGCTGAACGCCCGCGACACCCTGGCCGGGTCGCCCAACGGCCTGGACAAGGACCTGGGGCTGGACGTCAAGACCCAGCACACCTCGTCCTACGACCTGGCGCTGATCCTGCGCGAGGGCCTGAAGAACCCCGACTTCCGCAAGTACGTGGAGACCATCGACCACCACTTCCCCGCGCCCCCCACCAAGAAGGAGCGCAAGAAGGGCAAGAAGGTCGGCGGCTACCCCATCCACACCCACAACCGGATGCTGCCGGGCCAGGCGCACGCCTACCAGGGCATGGTCGGCGGCAAGAACGGCTACACGGTCGCGGCCAGCCAGACCTACGTGGCCGCCGCCAAGCGCGGCGGCAAGACGATCATCATCGCGCTGATGAAGGCCGACAAGCCGCCCTCGCCGTACGCGGCCAAGCTGCTGGACTGGGGGTTCGCCGCGCAGGGCAAGGTCAAGCCGGTCGGCGAGCTGGTGGCGCCGGGGGACCTGAAGCCCAAGCCCGCGGGCGACGACCGCCCTCGCACCCTGCTGCCCCGGGCGCTGACCAGCCCCGACGAGTCCGACCAGAGCTGGCTGCTGATCGGCGGCGGCGCGCTGGGCGTGGCGCTGGCGGCCGGGGTGCTGACGTTCGTGCTGCGCCGCCGGCGCTCCTGAGCGCCGGTAAGGCTTCCCTCACTGGCCGCCGTCCGGCCGCGGGCTTACCCTCGCGGTGGCGCCCGGTCACCGCGCGCCGCCGCTGGACGGCGGACCGGTGCGCCGCGGGAGGAATCACCGTGTCCGAGCTCCGTGCGCACGAACACCCCAACGTCGCCCTGCTCAGGGAGGGGTACACCGCGTTCGCCAAGGGCGACGTCGCGCTCATCCGCGAACTGCTGTCCGAACGGGCGGTGCACCGCGTGCCCGGCCGGGGCCCGCTGTGCGGCGACTACACCACCGCCGAGGAGGTCCTCGGCTTCTACGTGAAGCTGTTCGAGCTGTCCGGCGGCACCTTCCGCACCGAGCCGTACGCCCTCATGGCGGGCGACGACCACGGCGTCGCGCTCGTGCACACCTACGCCGAACGCGCCGGCAAGGTGCTGGCGGGCCGCGCGGTGGACGTGTTCCGCTTCGAGGACGGCCGCATCGCCGAGATCCGCACCATCGCCGAGGACCAGTACACCGACGACGCCTTCTGGTCCTGACCCCTCAGCCGACGGCGGTCACTCCCCCGTTGCCGGGAGCGGGCTTGGCGGCGACCGTCCGGGCGTCCTCGGGCGCGGGCCCGCCCTTGCCGTTGTCGGCGTTCAGCACGGCGCTGCGCGTGGCCGTCCAGGCGGCCGTGTAGAGGATGAAGCGCGACACGATGTTGATCCACACCATCAGCCCGACCAGCACCGCGAACGAGGCGTACACCGGGTTGCTGGTGGTCCGCGACAGCAGCAGCGTGGCGATCTGCTTGAGGATCTCGAACCCGACCGCGCCCACCAGCGCGCCCTTGATGATGCGCCGCCAGGGCGCGCGGGTGCCCGACAGCCGCGAGAACAGCACCAGGAAGATCACGGTGTTGAACACGATCGCGACCGCCAGCGACAGCAGCCGCAGCACCGTGCCCGCGCCGGTGACCTCCTCCAGGCCCAGCCAGCCCAGCACCGCGTTGGTGGCCTGGCTGGTCACGGTGGTGGCCGCCGAGCTGCAGATCAGCATCGCGCCCAGGAACGCCAGCACCGCGGCGTCCCACACCTTCATCAGCAGGAAGTTGACGCCCTCGACGACCGGCTCGAACCCCCAGATGTCGCGGAGCGACTCGCGCAGCACCGCGACCCAGCCGAGCCCGGTCAGCAGCAGGCCGGCGGTGCCGATCAGCCCGGCGGCGGCCTTGGACTGGGCGATCCGCTCGATCTGGAGCTGCGCCGACAGCCCCGGCAGCAGCGAGTTGATCGCGTCCACGAAGTACTCGCGGGCCTGCTCGCTGACCCCGACCAGGTACCCGAGCAGCGCGTACGCCAGCGCCAGCAGCGGGAAGAACGACAGGAAACCGTAGGAGGTGAGCGCGGCCGCGAGCCGGTCGCCCCTGCGGTCCTGGTAGCGCTCGTAGGCGCGGGCGAGGTGGTCGAACCACTTCCAGCGGGCGCGCGCGGCGCGCAGCGTGTCCTTGACGGACTCGGTCGCCGCGTCCACGCGCCGTCCCACGGCGTCGATCACCTTAGGCATGCACGGAGCGTACCCAGCCGCCGACGGTCGATCCCGGACCCGGAGCGTCAGCCGAAGGCGGGGCGTTCCCGGTGGCGGTGCGGGCGGTCGTCGCCGAACAGGAAGTCGCACTGGGGGCGCCACACGCCGTCCTGGCCGTGCTCGTACAGCGAGAACCCCCACACCTCGAAGTCGGCCCGATAGTCGGCCAGCTCCTTGAAGGCACGGTCCAAAACCTCGTCGGGCAGGTGGTGGGCGACGGTGACGTGCGGGTGGTACGGGAACGACAGCTCGCGCTCCAGCGGGCCGGCCACCACCTTGGCCTGGAGCCGCTCGCAGCCGCTGATGCCGTCGGCCAGCGCGATGAACACCACCGGCGACACCGGCCGGAAGGTGGCGGTGCCGCGCAGCCTGATCCGGAAGCCCTTCTCCGGCAGCGCGACCCGGCCCAGGTGGTGCTCGATGGCGCTCAGGGACGACTCGGGGACCGTGGTGGGCGGCAGGAGCGTGATGTGCGTGGGGATGGCGTTGGCCAGCGGGTCGCCGAACGACTCGCGCCTCGCCTGGAGCGCGCCGCCGTAGGGCTCGGGAATGGGGATGGCCACCCCGATCGTGCGTGTGCCGGGGTGGCCGGGGTCGGCGCCGGATAGGTCAGTCGCCACGTCCCACGAATCCCACCCGATCGCGCACGATCTCCATGGTCCGGGCGGCGACCGCCCCGGCCCGCTCTGCGCCGTGCCGCAGGATCGCGTCCAGGCGCTGCTCGTCGCCCAGCAGCTTCTCGGTGCGCTCCCTGATGGGCGTGAAGGTGTCCAGGACGACCTGGGCCAGGTCCTTCTTGAACTGGCCGTAGCCGCTGCCCGCGTAGCGGGCCTCCAGGTCGGGGACCGGGGTGCCCTCCAGCGCAGCGAAGATGCGCAGCAGGTTGGTGACGCCGGCCTTGTTCTCCTCGTCGTAGCGGACCTCGGTGCCGGTGTCGGTGACCGCGCGCATGATCTTCTTGCGCATCGGGCCGGGGTCCTCCAGCACGTCGATGATGCCCTGCGGCGAGGAGGCCGACTTGCTCATCTTGGCCGACGGCTCCTGGAGGTCGGTGATCTTGGCGGCGGCCGCGGGGATGAAGGCGTCGGGGGCCACGAAGGTGTCGCCGAAGCGGTGGTTGAAGCGCTGGGCCAGGTCGCGGGTCAGCTCCAGGTGCTGGCGCTGGTCCTCGCCGACCGGGACGTGGAAGACCGGCGCGTCCTCGCCGGGCTCGGGGGTGTAGAGCAGGATGTCGGCGGCCTGCAGGATCGGGTAGGTGAACAGGCCGACGCTGGCGGCCGAGGCGCCCTGCTTGGCGGACTTGTCCTTGAACTGGGTCATCCGGCTGGCCTCGCCGAAGCCGGTGATGCAGCTCAGCACCCAGGCCAGCTCGGCGTGCTCGGGGACGTGGCTCTGCACGAACAGGGTGGAGCGCTCCGGGTCCACGCCCATGGCGAGCAGCTGGGCGGCCGACACGCGGGTGCGGCGGCGCAGCGCGGCGGGGTCGTGCTCCACGGTGATCGCGTGGAGGTCGACCACGCAGTAGAAGGCGTCGTGCGTGTCCTGGAGCGCGACCCACTGCCGCAGCGCGCCCAGGTAGTTGCCGAGGTGGAAGGAGTCGGCGGTGGGCTGGATGCCCGACAGGACGCGGGGCGTTCCGGCGGCGGCGGTTTCGGACGCTTGGGACATGTGCACGTACCGATTCTCTCAGGCGCTGTCTGCGGCGGGTCCGTCCGGGGCGGGCGGGCCCTCTTCGGTTGGGACGCCCCCGCGGGCGGGGGTGTTCGGGCTTGCCTTGGGCGGTGCGACGCGCACGCGGGCGACCCGGCGGCCCTCCATGCGGGCGACCGCCAGGCGGTGTCCGGCGGCCTCCACGCGGTCGCCCTCGGCGGGCACGCGGCCGAGGACGGCCATGATGTGGCCGGCGACGGTCTCGTAGGGCCCGGCGGGCAGCCGGAGGCCGGTGACGGCGGCGAACTCGTCGAGGTTGAGCAGGCCGTCCACCTCCACGACCCCGTCGTGCAGGCGCCGGGCCTGCGCGTCCTGCACATCATATTCGTCGCGGATGTCGCCGATCAGTTCCTCGACCAGGTCCTCCAGGGTGACGATCCCGGCGGTCCCGCCGTACTCGTCCATGACGATCGCGAGGTGCACGCCCTCCCGGCGCAGCTCCGACAGCACGGGCAGCACGCGCTGGGAGGCGGGCAGGTACTTCACGGGCCGGACCAGCTCGCCGACAGGCAGGGAGCGGTCGGCGACCTCGGGGACCAGCAGGTCGCGCAGGTGGACGAAGCCGATCACCTCGTCGTGGGAGTCGCGGAAGACCGGGAAGCGCGAGTGCGGGCTGGCGGCGGCGAGCCGGGCGGCGCCGGCCAGCGGCAGCTCGGCGTCCAGGAAGACCACCTCGGTGCGCGGCACCAGGACCTCGCGCAGCGGCCGCTCCCCGGCCGCGAACACCTCGCCGATCAGGGCCCGCTCGTCGTCGGTGAGCTGGGTGTGCTCGGCGATCAGCGCCCGGACGCGCTCGGCCGAGGGCTCCTCCCGCACCGCCTGCGGGTCGCAGCCCGACAGCCGCGCCACCAGGTCGGCCGCGCGGGTCAGGGTCCGGATCAGCAGCCGCGCGAGCCTGCCCGGCTCCCCGGGATCACCGCCGTGCTCCATCCGCAGCCCTCTTCGCTCGGGGACCTGTCATGCGACGCCTTCCCGCCGGGCGGGGCGCGCAAGCCCCCGCACCGCGTTTCGCGGCCCGGCCGCGCGCTTCCGGATAGCCTGGGCCGCACCCCGCCCGTCCGTCCCGACATGGAGGTCCGTTCGTGAAACTGCTCGTCACCGGAGGCGCCGGCTACATCGGCAGCGTGGTCTCGGCCCAGTTGCTGGAGGCCGGGCACGAGGTGGTCGTGCTGGACGACCTGTCCACCGGGCACGAGGACGCGGTCCCGGCCGGGGCCCGGCTGGTGAAGGGGACGCTGCGCGAGGCGGCGTTCGGCACCCTGGACGGGGCCGGTTTCGACGCGGTGCTGCACTTCGCGGCCAAGTCGCTGGTGGGCGAGTCGGTGGAGAAGCCGGGCCTGTACTGGGACAAGAACCTCGGCGAGTCGCTGGCGCTGCTGGACGCGATGCGCCGGGCCGGCGTCGACCGGATCGTCTTCTCCTCCACCGCCGCGACCTACGGCGAGCCGGAGTCCACCCCGATCGTGGAGACCGACCCGACCCGCCCGACCAACCCCTACGGCGCGTCCAAGCTGGCGATCGACGCGACGCTGACCGAGTTCGCGCGGCTGTACGGCATCGGCGCGGTGTCGCTGCGCTACTTCAACGTGGCCGGCTCGCACGGCGCGCAGGGCGAGCGGCACGCGGTGGAGACCCACCTGATCCCCAACGTGCTGAAGGTGGCGCTGGGCGAGCGCGAGTCGGTGCAGATGTTCGGCGAGGACTACCCGACGGCCGACGGCACCTGCGTCCGCGACTACGTGCACGTGGTGGACCTCGGCAACGCGCACCTGCTGGCGCTGGACGCCTGCGAGCCGGGCCGCCACCAGATCTTCAACCTGGGCAGCGGGTCGGGCTACTCGGTGCGCGAGGTCATCGAGGTGTGCCGCGAGGTGACCGGGCACCCGATCCCGGCGGTGGTGAGCCCGCGCCGCCCCGGCGACCCGGCGGTGCTGATCGCCTCGTCGGAGAAGATCCGGTCGCAGCTGGGCTGGAAGCCGGAGCGGGAGCTGCGCACGATGGTCTCCGACGCGTGGGCGTTCATCCAGCGGTGAGCGTCCGGGCGGCGTTCCAGGAGGCGTACCGGCGGGCCCCCGAGGCCGTCTGGCACGCTCCGGGGCGGATCAATCTGATCGGTGAGCACACCGACTACAACGAGGGCCTGGTGCTGCCGTTCGCGCTGCCGCTGGGCGTGCAGGTGGCGGCGGCGCGGCGGGACGACGGCCTGCTGGAGGTCCGCTCGCTGCAGGCGGCGGGCGCGCCGGTGACGGTCCCGGTGGCGGGCGGCGCCGTGCCGCCCGAGCACGCGTGGGCGGCCTATCCGGCCGGGGCGGCGTGGGTGCTGCGGGAGTTCGGCGTGGGCGGGGCGTCCCTGCTGGTCGACGCCGACCTGCCGCAGGGCGCGGGCCTGTCGTCGTCGGCGGCGCTGGTCTGCGCGACGCTGCTGGCGCTGTGCGACCTGTACGGCGTGGAGATCGAGCGCGCGGAGCTGGCGCGGCTGGCGCGGCGCGCGGAGAACGAGCACGCGGGCGTGCCGTCGGGCCTGATGGACCCGGCGGCGTCGCTGCTGGCGACGGCGGGCCACGCGCTGCTGCTGGACTGCCGCAGCGGGCTGTCGGGCAAGGTGCCGTTCGCGCCGGAGGCGGCGGGGATGACGCTGCTGGCGGTGGACACCCGGGCCTCCCACGCGCTCACCGGCGGCGAGTACGCCGAGCGGCGCGCGGAGTGCGAGCGGGCGGCGGACGCGCTGGGCGTGGCGGCGCTGCGCGATGTGAAGGACCTGGCCGGGGCGCTGGGGTCGCTGCGCGATCCGGTGCTGCGCCGCCGGGTGCAGCACGTGGTGACCGAGAACCACCGCGTGGAGGCCGCGGCGGGCCTGCTGCGCGCGGGCGCGGTGGCGGAGATGGGCGCGATGCTGACGGCGTCGCACCTGTCGCTGCGCGACCAGTTCGAGGTGTCGTGGCCGCAGGCGGACGCGGCGGTGGAGGCGGCGATGCGGGGCGGGGCGCGCGGCGGCCGGATGGTCGGCGGCGGCTTCGGCGGCTCGGTGATCGTGCTGACGGCGACCGGCCGGGCCGACCGGGTCCGCGAGTCGATCATGGCGGCGTACGAGGCGCGGGGATGGGAAGCCCCCTCGTTCCTGGAGGCGGCCCCGGCGAACGGTGCTCATCGTCTGCCAGACGGGGCTTAGAACAGCATGCGCCCCCGATCGCCTGGGGCGATCGGGGGCACATGGTGGTTGCGCACGCTCGATGAATGCGCGGGCTTGGCAGTCGGCGGGCTGGGTAGCTGCGCGGGCTCAAGCGTTGGGCGGGCTCAAGCGTTGGGCGGGCTCAGGCGTTGGGCGGGCTTGGTAGCTGCGCGGGCTTGGGCCTTGGGCGGGGTTGGGCGTTGCACGAGCTTGGGCTTTGCACGGGCTTGGGCTTTGCACGGGCTCGATAGTCGGGCGGGGTTGGGCGTTGGGCGGGCTCGGTAGTCGCGCGGGGTTGGGCTGAGCCTGAGGGCGTACGGGGTCAGGGGCGGCGGGCTTTGTTCGGTCGGTGCGCTCGTCTTTTCTAGGGTCAGCGCAGTTTTACTTGGGCCGTGGCCACGTTGTCGGCCGGGCTCCTGTCCCCTCGTGCCGACGCGGCGCTGACTGCGAAGTCCTGCGCGCGGGCGTGCAAGGCGGACTTGGTCCAGACCACCGTGGCCTTCACCTTCCGCTTCGCGCCGTGCGGCAGGGTTCCCAGGCTGCACCGCAGGTACTGGTCAGAGCCTTGCTGCCGCAGCACCTGGCAGCGGTCTCCCGGGGCCATGCGCAGGCGCGCCTTGTGGGCGCCGAAGTGCAGCATCACGTGGTCCGCGGTGTGCGGGCCCTTGTTCAGCACCGTCGCCGTCACCGCTAGGCGGCCGCCTCGTGCCGCGCTGGCCGGGGCTTTCAGGCGGACCGCCAGGTCCGTGCCCGGGGTGACGGGGAGTGTCACGGCGGCGGTGTCGTTGGCCGGGACCGCGTCCGTCGCCGTCGAGCGGGCGGTCGCCACTAGGCGCAGCCTCCCCGCGGCGTCCGACTTCACTATCCCCAGGATGTGGACGGACCGTGCGCGCCCCTTCGCCAGGGACGGGAGCGGGCAGCGCAGCAAGCGACCCTGCTCGGTGCACTCGGGCCGGTCGGTGTCCACCACGGCCAGGCCGCGCGGCAGCGTCATCGTCACCGTCGGGTCCGGGGCGGTCGCGGGGCCGGCGTTCCGCACCGTGGCCGTGAAGCGCACCACGTCGCCCGGCCCGGCCCGCTTCTGCGAGGCCGTCACCGCCACGCCCAGATCGGCGGCGGGCGGCTGGTGGGCCTGGCCTGGGGCCGCCGTTGTGAGCAGGGCCGCGACAGCGCAGCCGTGCGCGACCAGTACCCGGCGCATGGAAAGCATCAACCCCGTCGTGCGCGGGCGGCGGGCCGCCCTTCCCCGTGTGCGCAACGGATTCTATTGAGCACACGGGGTGAGCGCCGGGCGCCGACACGCGTGTCAGGCGGGGCGATCCCGCGATCGCCGGATCTCGTCGCGCAGGTCGGCGGCCGTCTCGGCGGGGCCGGCCTCGTCCAGGGCGGTGAAGCCCTCCACGGCCGTCTCCGCGTGCTCCAGGGCCTCCTGGTGGCGGTCCAGGGCGGCCAGGATGCGCGCCTGGTCGTAGGAGACCAGCGCCGTCAGCCAGGTGCGGCCCTCCGGGTTGTCGGCGGGCAGCGCGGCCAGGGCGGCGCGGGACGACTCGACGGTCGCCACGGCCTCGTCCGGCCGGCCGCTCCACAGCAGGCACATCGCCGCCCGCCGCCGGTTCTGCACGACACCGTAGGGGTTGCCCGCCCGTTCGGCGGCGTCGGCGGCCTCCAGGAACCGTTCGGCCGCCTGGGCGTCCATGTCCAGGCCCGTCAGCACCTCGGCCGACCGCTCCAGCAGCTCGGCCGCCGCATCGGGCTCGGCGCCCTCGGCCAGGGACGCGAAGGTCGCGGCGGCCTCCGCCTCGCCCAAGCCCTGCTGCGCGTGCGCCAGGACCAGGCGGCAGCGGCGGGCGTCGGCCGGGTCGTCCAGGCCCGGCAGCGCCTCCTCGGCGGTCTCGGCGGCCTCCAGGTGGCGGCCGGACGCCTGGTAGGCGGCGGCCAGGTCCACGCGCGCCAGCACGGCCGGTCCGGGCAGGCCCGCAGCGGTGAACCCGGCGACGGCCTCCACCAGGTCGGGCACGGCGTCGGCGGCGCGGTCGGAGCCCAGCAGCAGCGTGCCGCGCTCCAGGTGCGCGCCCGAGCGCAGCGGCGTCCCGGCGGGCGCGTGGGCGACGGCCTCGTCCAGGGCCTCCAGGGCCTCCTTGAGGAGGGCGGCGTCCTCGGTGTGCGAGGCGGCGTGGTTCAGCACGCGGCTGAGCAGCAGGGCCGCCTGGGCCTGCTCAAGGCCGCCCCGGCCCGTGGCGCGGAACGTCTCCAGCGAGCGGCGCAGCGCGGCGGTGCCGCCGTCCATGTCGCCCGTTTCCAGCAGCGCCTGGCCGCGCAGGAGTTCGACCTCGCCCGCCTCCCAGTCGCCGTCGGGCCGCACGGTGTCCAGTACCGGGAGGGCGTCGGCGGCCCGGCCCCGGTGCAGGTGGGCGCTCGCCAGCCGCATCCGCATCCCCGCGGAGGAGCCGCGCTCGGCCGGATGGGCGTCGTCGTAGGCGACGGCGGCGGCCAGCTCGGCGAGGCCCCGCTCCTCGTCGCCCTGGGCGAAGCGCGCCGCGCCCATGCGGCTGAGCGTGCGGTGCTGGAGCTCGCCCTCCCCCAGCTCGCCGAACCGGGCGAACGCCTCCTGCCACGCCGCCAGCGCGCCTTCATGGTCGTTCCGCAAGGCGTGCTCGACGCCCCGGGCGTCCAGCCTCCGCGCGGCCTGGAGGGCGGTGGGCTCGACGCTCCCGGCCAGCTCGTCGAAGCGCCGCCAGGCCGCCAGGGCGCGCGGGACGTCGTCGGACGAGCGGCGCTCGTCGGCCGCGTCCAGCAGCGCGTCCAGATCGTTTTCGGCGGTGAAGTCCGGGGACTGCGGTGTCTGCACCGGGGCGGGGGCCGGGCGGCGGTCGTAGGCGCTCAGCGGCAGGTGCTCCACCAGCTGGTCCGCCGTCAGGACCTTCCGGACCAGGTCGCCCTGGAAGGAGGTGCCGTTGCGCGCGTCGAAGCGCGCCGCCAGGCCCTCGGCCAGGGCGGTCAGCTCCGCGCGCAGCTCCGGCACCGGGACCTCGGCGGCCGGACGGTCCGCGCCCGCCGGGCGGCGCACCGTCGCCGCGCCGTGCCCGGCCTCCTCGACCCGCCGCAGCACCAGCGCCGCGCCCGCCGCGAACCACATCGCCGCGTACGGGCTCGGGGCCCGGTCCAGCCAGCCCAGGTGCCGCTGGAGGATCTCCAGGCCGCGCGCGTGGTTGCCGGTGCGCCCGCAGAACTCCAGGTGCTCGCCGACCTCGTGCAGGTCGGCGAGCTGGGGGCGGTGCAGCCGGTAGGCGCGCCGGTGCGCCTCGCGCGCCTGCTCGGCGCGCCCGGTGCGCAGGTAGACCTCCAGCATCGCCGTCAGGATGCCCTGCGGCTGCTCGGTGCAGTTCAGCTCGTCGGTCAGCACCGGCGCGGCGACCTCCAGCGCCTCCTCGTACCGGCCGCGCAGCCGCAGGTGCTCCACCATGCCGGTCGGGTCGCAGCCCGCGCAGTCCGACAGCTCGTCGCGCGGCGCGGCCACCCACTTGCCGTACCAGTGGTCGGCGGCGTCGAGGTCGCCCACGTGCCGGGCCACCAGGTTGCGGTAGTGGTGCACCGCCTGGAGGCTGTGGCCCCCGGCCAGGTAGCGGCGCTCCATGTCGTCCAGCACCGCGCGGGTGCGGTCGAGCGGGATCTCCGGGAACGCCGTGAGCGCGCTCACCGTCGCCTTCATCTGCCACAGCAGGCCGCGCCCCTGGTCGAAGCGCGCCGGGTCGCGGTCGTGGTCGGCCAGGGTGCGGCTGAAGGTGGCGAACGCCTTGGCGGGCTCGCCGCCGTACCGGTAGGCGTTGGTCAGCTCCATCCGCACCCGGAACGCCAGGTACTCGTCCCCGGCCGCCTCCGCGCGGCGCAGCGCGTCCTCCACCAGGACCGTGCGGGCCTCCCCGTAGGGCAGCTCACCGGCCTGGGACATCAGGGCGTAGACGTCGTCGGTGCTCACGCGGTGGCCTCCGGGTCGTGCACGGCCCATTCCAGGAGGCCGAGGAAGGAGCGGTTGAGGACGGCGGTGTCGGCCGGGCGCAGGGGGTGGTGGCCCAGCAGCAGGGCCTGCCCGTACAGCGCCTGGACGGCAAGCTCGATCAGGCCGTCCTCGGTGAGGCCGGTGATACGGCGGGCCAGCGGGTTGCGGTGGTTGAGGACGAGCTGCGGGCGGTCGCTCGCGGCGGCGTTGTCGAGCGCCCCCAGCACGTCGGCCCACAGGTCGTCGGCGGCCTCGCGCGCCTGCGTCAGCTCCTGCTGATACTGGGCGGCGCGACTGGTCAGGTACAGCGCGGGCAGCGACGCCGGGTCGAAGTCGCGGACCACGACCTCGCAGCCCAGGCGCTCGACAGCGCGCTGCGCGGCCGCCAGGAACGGCCGCATCCCCAGCTCGGCGCCCGGGTCCAGCACGCCGAAGTGGGTGGTCAGCTCGGCGGCGTCCAGCCGGGTCAGCCGGATGTCGGGGTCGATGTCGGGGAGCCGCTCGATGATCTCGGTGTCGTGCACGTAGCCGCCGTTGACCAGGCCCACGCCCTGCGCGCCCGCGACGGCCGACAGGCGGCGGAACTCGTCCACGCTGGTGGTGAAGCGGGCCTCGCCGTGGCGGCGGCGGAACTCGGCCAGCGTCATCGGCCCGGCGGAGGTCTCGAACTCCAGCCAGCGGTCCACGATGCGCAGCATGTCGTCGTCCTGCAGCGCCATCGCCTTCACGCCGAGCTGGTGCAGGCTCAGGAAGCCGCGCAGCCTGGCCGGATCGGTCTCCGACAGCGTCACCAGCCACTGGCGCAGCCGCTCACCGAGGGCGTGCCGCGTGGTCTCCAGCAGCTCGTCCTCGTAGAGGGCCTCGCGGCTGGCGGTGGGACGCAGCTCCCCGGCGTCCACGACGCAGCGCGCGAAGAACGCCCACTCGGGGAGCAGCCCCTCGACGCCCTCGGCCAGCAGCATCCGCTTGAGGTAGACGCGGTGCGCGGCGCGGGCGCTCGGCGACACCGCCTGCGGGAGCACGAACGCCACGCCGGTCAGGCCCGCCTCGGGCACGTCCAGGTCGATGACGTCGTAGGGCTCGAACCCGTAGAGGCTCCTGCAGTAGGCGTCCAGGGCGCGGCGGCGCCTGGCGGGGTCGGGGTGGGCGACCTGCCACGGCGGGCCGTCCCCGGTGACCGGGACGCCGTCCACGGTCAGCTCGACCGGCAGCAGCGAGCCGTAGGAGGCGGCGAGGTCGGCGACCACGGGCGGGCTGAGCAGCTCCGCCGAACCCGGGCGCGGGCGCAGGGTGACGGTGGTGCCGGGCTCGTCGCGCTCCCCCGGCTCCACCCGGTAGCTGCCGCCCGACAGGCCCGTCCACCGCACCGCGGGGCCGCCCTTGGCCGAGCGCGTCACGACCTCGATCTCGTCGGCGACCAGGAACGCCGACAGCAGGCCGATGCCGAACTGCCCCAGGAAGTCGTGCCGCGCGAAGCCCAGCTCGTCGCGCTTGGAGGAGCGGCCAATGGTGGCCAGCAGCCGGTGCACCTCGTCCTCGGTCAGGCCGACGCCGTCGTCGTGGACGCGCAGCGCGCCGCCGCCGGTCTCGACCCGCACCCGGCCGCCGTCGCCGCCGCGGGCGGTGATCGCGTCCACCGCGTTCTGCAGCAGCTCCCGCAGGTACACCCGGGGGCTGGCGTACAGATGGCGGCTGAGCAGGTCCACCACCCCGCGCAGATCGACTTGAAACGCCTGGTCGGCCACCCGCGGTCCTCCTGGTCTCGTGTGAGCGATCAGTCAGCCTACCGACCGGGTCGTGCCGGGACCGCCCCCTTTTGTCGGAAGAGGGACGTCCTGGGCGGGTGCGGGAGGGGCGCGGAACGGGACGAGCCCCGGCCCCCTGGGGGGGCCGGGGCTCGTCGCGGAGAGCCGGTCGGGCGCGGGTCAGATGAGGCCCAGCTTGCGGACCGCGTCGCGCTCCTCGGCCAGCTCGTTCACCGAGGCGTCGATGCGGGCGCGCGAGAAGTCGTCGATCTCCAGGCCCTGGACGATCTCCCACTTCCCGCCGGAGGTGGTCACCGGGAAGGAGGAGATCAGGCCCTCCGGCACGCCGTAGGAGCCGTCCGACACCACGGCCATCGAGGTCCAGTCGCCCTCGGCGGTGCCGTTCACCCAGGTGTGGACGTGGTCGATCGCGGCCGAGGCGGCGGAGGCGGCCGAGGACGCGCCGCGCGCCTCGATGATCGCCGCGCCGCGCTTGGCGACGGTCGGGATGAAGTCGTCCTCCAGCCACTTCTGGTCGTCGACCACGGCGGCCGCGCTCTTGCCGCCGATCTCGGCGCGGAAGATGTCGGGGTACTGGGTGGCCGAGTGGTTGCCCCAGATCGTCAGCTTCTTGATGTCGGAGACCGACACGCCGGCCTTCTTCGACAGCTGCGCGAGCGCGCGGTTGTGGTCCAGGCGGGTCATCGCGGTGAAGCGCTCGGCCGGGACGTCCGGGGCGTGCTGCTGGGCGATCAGGGCGTTGGTGTTGGCCGGGTTGCCGACCACCAGCACCTTGATGTCGTCGGCGGCGCCGGCGTTGATCGCCTCGCCCTGCGGCTTGAAGATGCCGCCGTTGGCCTCCAGCAGGTCGCCGCGCTCCATGCCCTTGGTGCGCGGGCGGGCGCCGACCAGCAGGGCGACGTTGGCGCCCGCGAACGCCTTGGTGGCGTCGTCGAAGATGTCGATGCCGTCCAGCAGCGGGAACGCGCAGTCGTCCAGCTCCATGGCGGTGCCCTCGGCGGCCTTCACGGCCTGCGGGATCTCCAGCAGCCGCAGGCGCACGGGTACGTCCGCGCCGAGAAGCTGCCCGGAGGCGATGCGGAACAGCAGCGCGTAGCCGATCTGGCCCGCGGCGCCGGTGACGGTGACGTTGACTGGGGTGCGCGTCATAGCCTTCTTCATCTCCTGTGACCTGACGGGGCGCGATCGGCCTCATCCGGAAGACCCGCCCGACCGCCGAGCACGAGTCTCTCGGCGTCGAGATATCCGCCTGCCAGGCTATCGCGCCCGCGGCGCCGCACATCCGCCAGGTGCGGCCTTGGGCATGGCGGTTTCCTCACAGTCGCCGCCCGCCCCAACGGCGAGGGCCGCCGCGGGCGTCCCGCGGCGGCCCTCCGACGAGACCGCCCCTACACCGGACTGTCTCGCTCCTGCCGTCCTACTTGGCGCTCAGACCCGCCAGGGCCTTGTTGAACGTGGCGGACGGGCGCATGACCGCCGCGGCCTTCTCCGGGTCGGGGCGGTAGTAGCCGCCCAGGTCGACCGGGGAGCCCTGCACGGCCAGCAGCTCGTCCACGATCGTCTGCTCCTGCTCGGCCAGGGCCTTCGCCAGCGGGCCGAACGCCGCCGCCATGTCGGCGTCGTCGCTCTGCGAGGCCAGCTCCTGCGCCCAGTACATGGCCAGGTAGAAGTGGCTGCCGCGGTTGTCGATGCCGCCCAGGCGCCGGGTCGGCGACTTGTTCTCGTTGAGGAACGTCGCGGTGGCACGGTCCAGCGTGTCGGCCAGCAGGCGCGCCCGCGCGTTCCCGGCCGACCGCCCCAGGTGCTCGAAGCTCGCCGCCAGCGCGAAGAACTCGCCCAGGCTGTCCCAGCGCAGGTAGTTCTCCTTGACCAGCTGCTGGACGTGCTTGGGGGCCGAGCCGCCCGCGCCCGTCTCGAACAGGCCGCCGCCCGCCATCAGCGGGACGATCGACAGCATCTTGGCGCTGGTGCCCAGCTCCAGGATCGGGAACAGGTCGGTCAGGTAGTCGCGCAGCACGTTGCCGGTGACCGAGATGGTGTTCTCGCCGCGCCGGATGCGCTCCAGGGAGTACTTCGCGGCCTCCACCGGGGACTTGATCTCGATGGTCAGGCCCGCGGTGTCGTGCTCGCCCAGGTACTTCTCGACCTTCTCGATCAGCACCGCGTCGTGCGCGCGCTCGGCGTCCAGCCAGAACACCGCCGGGTCGCCGGACAGGCGGGCCCGGGTGACCGCCAGCTTGACCCAGTCGCGGATCGGCTGGTCCTTGGTCTGGCACATCCGGAAGATGTCGCCGGCCGAGACCGGCTGCTCCAGCAGGACCTCGCCGGACCCGTCCACGACCCGCACGGTGCCGTCGGCGGGGGCCTCGAAGGTCTTGTCGTGGCTGCCGTACTCCTCGGCCTTCTGCGCCATGAGGCCGACGTTGGGCACCGAGCCCATGGTCGCCGGGTCGTAGGCGCCGTTGGCGCGGCAGTCGTCGATGACGGCCTGGTAGACGCCCGAGTAGCTGGAGTCGGGGATGACCGCCAGCGTGTCGTGCTCCTCGCCGTCCGGACCCCACATGTGCCCGGAGGTGCGGATCATCGCGGGCATGGAGGCGTCCACGATGACGTCGCTCGGCACGTGCAGGTTGGTGATGCCGCGGTCGGAGTCGACCATGGCCAGCTCCGGACCGGCGGCGAGCTCGGCCTCGAAGGACGCCTTGATCTCGGCGCCCTCGGGCAGCGCGTCCAGGCCGGTGAAGATCGCGCCGAGGCCGTCGTTGGCCGACAGCCCGGCCTTGGCCAGGGTCTCCCCGTACTTGTCGAAGGTCTGCGGGAAGAAGGCGCGCACCACGTGGCCGAAGATGATCGGGTCGGAGACCTTCATCATGGTGGCCTTGAGGTGCACCGAGAACAGCACGCCCTCGTCCTTGGCGCGGGCGACCTGGGCGGCCAGGAACTCGCGCAGCTCCGATACTCGCATCACCGAGGCGTCCAGCACCTCGCCGGCGAGCACCGGCACCGACTCGCGCAGCACGGTGACCGAGCCGTCGGCCGCCACCAGCTCGATGCGCACCGAGCCCTCGGCGGCGGCGACGGCGGACTTCTCGCTGGAGCGGAAGTCGCCGGCCTCCATGGTCGCGACGTTGGTCTTGGAGTCGGCCGACCAGGCGCCCATGCGGTGCGGGTGGTTCCGGGCGTACTGCTTGACGGCCGCGGGGGCGCGGCGGTCGGAGTTGCCCTGCCGCAGCACCGGGTTGACCGCGCTGCCCTTGACCTTGTCGTAGCGGGCGCGGACCTCGCGCTCCTCGTCGCTCGCGGGCTCGTCGGGGTAGTCCGGCAGCGCGTAGCCCTGCTGCTGGAGCTCGGCGATCGCGGCCTTGAGCTGCGGAGTGGAGGCCGAGATGTTGGGCAGCTTGATGATGTTGGCGCCCGGGGTCTCGGCGAGGTCGCCGAGCTCGGCCAGGGCGTCGCCGATGCGCTGCTCCTGCTTCAGGTGCTCGGGGAAGGAGGCGATGATCCGTCCCGCGAGGGAGATGTCGCGGGTCTCCACCCCCACCCCGGCGGTCGAGGCGTAGGCCTCGATGACCGGCAGGAACGAGTAGGTCGCCAGGAGCGGGGCCTCATCGGTGTGCGTGTAGATAATCGTCGAGTCGGTCAACCGGACACTCCCTCACATAACTACGGCGTTATTGCTCGATATCAAGATATCTGGTGTCCGGCGCATGCCCCACCCCGGCGAGGGCGCCCGCCGGAGGCGCGACCGGCGGCGCGGCCGGCGCCGGGCGCGCGCGGCGGGCCCGGCTCACTTGCTGGGGACGACCCAGGCCGCGACGGCGATGGCGACCGCGAACCCCGCCATGGTGGCGACGTCCAGCCACTTCTTGCGCGTCTCCAGCATCCCGACCTGGCTCGGCGGCAGCACCAGGCGCGCGAGCGCGCCGAACAGCACCGCGGCCGCCATCAGGCCCGATCCCTTGCGGAAGTAGTCGAGCGCGCACAGCGCCAGGCCGCCGGCGACGCCCGCCAGCACGATCAGGTAGGGCAGCTGTCCCAGCCAGTGCGGTGCGGCGCCGCGGCTCCTGGGGGCCCGGCGCCGTCGCCGGTGCAGTTCAGTGCTCATGATTGACGCTCACGGCCTCGCTCTGCTCGCGGTCTCCGCCTCCACGGTAGTGGACGGCGAAACCATCGAGACCCGGACGGGAGGGACAGAGCGGACAGCCGAGGGCCCTGAAACCCCTTCCCCCACTGGGCTACTCGCCGGTAAGCGTGTGTGGCCCGCGACCCGCCCGGGTAACCCGCCAGACAGGGGTCGCTAACTAGCTGGGAGGACTGCCGTGGAGGGGCCGTTCATGCGGATCGAGGACAGCGGGCTGGTGATGCCGCTGCGCCCCGACGTCACGACGGTCGGTCGAGGGAGAGGAGTGGACATCCGTCTCGACGACCCGAGTGTGTCCCGTTTGCACGCAGAGATCGTTCGGCGCGGCCCGTACGTGTACGTCGTGGACATGGGGTTGTCCCGGAACGGGACCCGTGTCAACGGCAGGCCGATCGCCCGCCGTGTCCTGGAGGACGGCGACGTCGTGAGCTTCGGCACGGCGCGCTGCCGGATGGGGGGAATCCCCCGCGAGGAGGTCGATCCCGACGTCGAGCTGCGGCGCGCCGTGGCTCCCGAGCTGACCCGGCGCGAGGTCGATGTGCTGACCTCGCTGTGCCGGCCCGCCCTGTCGGACGAGGCGTTCGTGGCCCCCGCCACGGCCCGCGAGATCGCCGCCGATCTCGTGGTGACCGAGGCGGCGGTCAAGCAGCACCTGCTGCGCCTCTACCAGAAGTTCCGCATCCCGGAGGGCGCCAACCGCCGTACCCGCCTGGCCAACGAGGTCATCGCGATGGGCCTGGTCCGGCCGCTGCCGCCGGTCCACGTCCCGCAGCAGCAGACCCGGCCGGCGGTGGACGGCCGGGGCCCCACCGGGGAGATGCGCCGCACGCCGGGCGCCAACCACGCCGCGCCGGGGCACGTGACCCGGCCGGCGGCGGCGGGGCGCCGGGCGAGCTGACGGTGTGATCCCGCGGCGTCCCCGCAACGGCAGCGCGATCGGGACGCCGCGGGATTCCAGCCGTGCGGGGCGGCGCGACCGCCCCGCACGGTCCGCCGCCGGGCCGCGCCGTCAGACCCCGGCCGCCCTCTCGGCGGCCTCGACCACGTTGGCCAGCAGCATCGCGCGGGTCATGGGGCCCACGCCGCCGGGGTTGGGCGCGACCCACCCGGCGACCTCCGCCACGTCGGCGGCCACGTCGCCCGCCAGCTTGCCGTCCACGCGGGACACGCCCACGTCCAGCACGGCCGCGCCGGGCTTGACCATGTCGCCGGTGATCAGCCCCGGCACGCCGGCGGCGGCCACCACGATGTCGGCGCGGCGGACGTGCTCGGCCAGGTCGCGGGTGCCGGTGTGGCACAGGGTGACGGTCGCGTTCTCGCTGCGCCGGGTGAGCAGCAGGCCCAGCGGGCGGCCCACGGTGATGCCGCGCCCGATCACGGCGACCTCGGCGCCCTTGATCGGCACCTCGAAGCGGCGCAGCAGCGCCACGATGCCCTTGGGCGTGCAGGGCAGCGGGGCCTCCTCCATGAGCACCAGGCGGCCCAGGTTGATGGGGTGCAGGCCGTCGGCGTCCTTGAGCGGGTCGATCAGCTCCAGCACGCGCTGCTCGTCCAGGCCGCGGGGCAGCGGGAGCTGCACGATGTAGCCGGTGCACTCGGGGTCGTCGTTGAGCTCGGCGACGGCGCGCTCGACGTCGGCCTGGGTCGCGTCGGCCGGCAGGTCGCGGCGGATGCTCTGGATGCCGACCTCGTCGCTGTCGCGGTGCTTCATCTTGACGTAGGAGTGGCTGCCGGGGTCGTCGCCGACCAGGACCGTGCCGAGGCCGACGCGGACGCCCTTGCCGCGCAGCACCTCGACCCGCGCCTTGAGATCGGCCCGGATCTCGGCGGCGGTCGCCTTCCCGTCCAGGATCTGTGCCGTCATCGGTACCTCCGCGCTGTGTTCACCGGGGACGAGCCCGCGGCTCGGTTCCCGGCCACCCAGGCGCGCGGTGTGCCGGACTGCTTCGCTCCCCGGTGGTCGATCCCACCTTGACCGCGCCAGTCGCGTCGGCCCCATGCTAGCGGGCGGGGGCGGGACGGCCGCGAAGTGGTTTCCGGGAAGTGCCGCCGAGTGGCCCTGCCCGCAGGCCACTTCCGCTTCCTAGGCTGCCCGCCATGAACGCCGTCACGAACGATGCATGGTTCGACCGCCCCGTCCTGACCGGCCGGCACGTCCGCCTGGAGCCGCTCGCGGCCGAGCACGCCGAGGGACTGTTCGAGGCGGGGAAGGACGCGGACGTGTGGACGTGGCTGAACGAGCCGCAGCCCGCCGACGCCGCCGCCATGCGGGACCAGATCGACGCCGCCCTGGCCGCCTGCGAGCGGCGCGAGCGGCTGCCGTGGGCGCAGATCGACACCGCGACCGGCGAGGTGGCGGGCACCACGTCCTACTACGCGGTCACTCCGGCGCACCGGGGGCTCGCGATCGGCCACACGTGGCTCGGCGCGCGCTGGCACCGCACCGGCCTCAACACCGAGGCCAAGCTGCTGCTGATGGGGCGGGCCTTCGACGACCTCGGCGCGATCCGGGTGGAGTGGCACACCCACACGCGCAACGAGCGGTCGCGGCGGGCGATCCAGCGGCTGGGCGCCGCCTTCGAGGGCGTGCACCGCAACCACCGGATCCGCCATGACGGCAGCCTGCGCGACACCGCCACCTTCGCGATGGTCGACTCGGAGTGGCCGGACGCGCGCCGGGCGCTGCGGGCCCGGCTGCGCTGAGCCGCCCCGGGGGACTACTCCTGGTCCGCGCGGCCCCGCCAGGCGATGATCCGGTCGGTGCCGTGCCAGCCGAACTGCGCGGCCAGGACCGCCGCCAGCACGGCCGCCGCCAGGCCGATGACCTGGCGCCCCTCGGTGAGCAGCGTCAGGGTCTGCACGATCGAGCTCAGCAGCAGGGTGACCAGCGAGTCCATGGGACCTCCGTCCGCGTACGCGGTGCCCGCCCGCCGAGGCGGGCGCAGGGTGGTGTGGAGTGGTGGTGGAGTGGGCGGCGGTGCGCCTGGGTCAAGGAGGAGTCAAAACATCTTGACCTCGCCGAGGCTACCAACGCTTAAACGTAAAACCGCCAAAGATCTACGAAACCACCCGTTCGGGCTACTTCCCCCTGACACGGCCGAGCCCGGCCCCGCACGCGGCGGGACCGGGCTCGGCGGCGTTCCGGCGATCAGTGGAAGAAGTGCCGCACCCCGGTGAAGTACAGGGCGATCCCGGCCTTCTCGGCGGCCGCGACGACCTTGTCGTCGTTCACCGACCCGCCCGGCTCGACGATGGCGCGCACGCCCGCCTCCGTCAGCACCTCCAGGCCGTCGGGGAAGGGGAAGAAGGCGTCGGAGGCGCCCACCGACGCCGCCGCCCGCTCGGCCCCGGCGCGGGTGACCGCGAGCCGGGCCGAGTCCACCCGGTTGACCTGGCCCATGCCGACGCCGGTGGTGCCGCCGTCGTGGGCCAGCAGGATCGCGTTGGACTTGACCGACCGGCACGCCTTCCAGGCGAACGCCAGGTCGCGCAGGGTGGCCTCGTCGGCGGCGGCCCCGGTCTTCAGCTCCCAGGAGGCCGGGTCGTCGCCGGGCGCGTCCACCCGGTCCACGGTCTGCAGCAGCAGGCCGCCGTCCACCCGGCGGAACTCCACGTCGTTCGCGGGGCCCTCGGGGCAGCGCAGCAGCCGGATGTTCTTCTTGCGGGTGAGGATCTCCAGCGCCGCGTCCTCGAAGTCCGGCGCGACCAGCACCTCGGTGAACACCTCGGCGACCTGCTCGGCCATCGCGACGGTGACCGGGCGGTTGACGGCGATCACGCCGCCGAACGCCGACACCGGGTCGCAGGCGTGCGCCTTGCGGTGCGCGGCGGCCGCGTCGTCGCCGACCGCGATGCCGCACGGGTTGGCGTGCTTGATGATCGCGACGGCGGGCTCGGCGAAGTCGTAGGCGGCGCGGCGGGCGGCGTCGGCGTCCACGTAGTTGTTGTAGGACATCTCCTTGCCGTGGAGCTGCTCCGCCCCGGCCAGGCCGCCCGTGCCGTCGGTGTAGAGCGCGGCGCGCTGGTGCGGGTTCTCGCCGTAGCGCAGCACGTTCGAGCGCTCCCAGGTGGCGCCCATGAAGTCGGGCCACCGCGCGTCGGCGGCGGTCTCGTCGGGCGCGTAGGTCCCGGCGTACCAGGACGCCACGGCCACGTCGTAGGACGCGGTGTGCGCGAACGCCCGCGCGGCCAGCCTGCGCCGCTCCTCCAGCGTGAACCCGCCCTCGCGGACGGCGTCCAGCACCTGCCCGTAGGCGTCCGGCGACACCACGACCGCGACGCTGGCGTGGTTCTTGGCGGCGGCGCGGACCATGGTCGGGCCGCCGATGTCGATCTGCTCGACGCACTCGTCCGGCTTGGCGCCGGAGGCGACGGTGTCGGCGAACGGGTACAGGTTCACCACCGCGAGGTCGAACGGCTCCACGCCCAGGTCGTCCAGCTGCTGGAGGTGGTCGTCCTTGCGCCGGTCGGCCAGCAGCCCGGCGTGCACCTTGGGGTGCAGGGTCTTGACCCGGCCGTCCAGGCACTCGGGGAATCCGGTGAGCTTCTCCACCTTCATCACCGGCACCCCGGCGGCGGCGATGCGGCCCGCCGTGGACCCGGTGGAGACGATCTCCACCCCGGCCTCGTGCAGGCCCCTGGCCAGCTCCTCCAGGCCCGTCTTGTCGTACACGCTGATCAGCGCGCGCTTAATCGACACCCGACTCACCGGTCGAGCTCCCCTCATGGTCTGCGGACGTGTTGCACGTGCGGCACTTCATGGAGACCCGCCTGCCTCGGGCGGTCCAGCCATCGCGGGCCAGGCGCCCCACGACGTCGACCAGGAGCCGGCGCTCCACCTGCTTGATGCGCTCGTGCAGGGAGTCTTCGTCGTCATGCCAGCCCACGGTGACCGCTTCCTGGGCGATGACGGGTCCGGTGTCCACGCCTTCGTCGACGAAGTGCACGGTACAGCCCGTCACCTTCACGCCGTACGCCAGGGCGTCCCGCACGGCGTGCGCGCCCGGGAAGGACGGCAGCAGCGCCGGGTGGGTGTTGACGGTACGGCCGCCGAACCGCGCCAGGAAACGCGGTCCGAGGATCTTCATGAACCCCGCCGACACCACCAGGTCGGGCTCGTGCTCGGCGACGGCCTCGGTGAGGGCGGCGTCCCAGGCGTCCCGGTCGGGGAAGTCGCGCACCCGCACGGTGAAGGCGGGAAGTCCGGCCTCCTGCGCGCGGGCCGTTCCGGCGATCTCGCCGCGGTCGGCGCCGACGGCCACCACTTTCGCCCCGTAGGCTGGATCTGCGCACGCGTCGAGCAGCGCTTGTAGGTTGGTCCCCGCGCCGGAGACGAGGACGACGAGCCGGGCGGACACCATGACTCCCTGGTAACGGTGGGGTGTAGGGGTTGGGCCGCGGCGTCAGGCGCCTGGCGGCAGGACGAAGCCTATCCGGCCTGCTCGTCGCGGCCCGACCCGACACCGCACACGGCGCGGTCAGGGGCCGGGCAGGGCGCGGACAGTACGGCGCAGACAGCCGACCCGGCGCACCAGGCCGGGCCGACACGCAGGAGGAAGCCACGTGAGCGAGCAGCCGGGCCAGGGCCAGGGCGGCACCGGAGCCCGACCGGACGTCCCCGAGCGCCCGCCGGTCTACCAGCAGCCGGGCGCGCCGCAGGGCCCGGCCGGACCCGACGCCTCCGACGGCGCGGGGCGGCGGGCGTTGTGGCTGGGCGTCGGCGGCCTGGTGATCTCCCTGTTCTTCTGGCCGCTGGGGCTGGTGCTGGACATCGCCGCGGTCGTCATCGGCACCAGGGCCCGCCGCAAGGCGGCCGCCGTGCGCGGCCGGGCCCCGGGCGCGACCGCGGGCATCGTGACCGGCGCGATCGGCACGCTGCTGGGCGCGCTGGCGCTGATCATGGCGATCGTGATCATGCCGGAGACCAACGCGCGCACCAAGTGCCTGGACAAGGCCAACACCCTGTCCGAGGAGAAGGTGTGCAACGACTCCTACCTGCGCGACCTTGAGAAGAAGTTCGGCCTGCCCGCAGGCTCGATGGACCGCTACTCCGGGATGTTCTAGTCCTGGGGCGGCTCGTCCCGCAGGACGTAGATCGCGCCGCCGCGGTTCTCGGTGCGGCCGGCGTCGTCGCGCGGCGGCGGGACGGGCCGCGGCGGGGCCGCGGGCTCCGGCCCGGCGAGGGGCTCCGCGACGGGTTCGGCGAGGGGCTCGGGCTCGACGACCGGCTCCGGCGGCGCGTCCTCCAGGGCGGCCTCGGGCGGCGGGACGTCGGCGCGCCTGCCCCCGCGCGGGGGCTTGCGGGGCGCGAGGATCGGTTCGGACTCCTCGAACTCGACCGGGTCGGACACGTGCGGCGAAGGCTTGCGCGGGGCCGGCGCGGCGGGGGCCTCGGCGGGGACGGGCGCCGCGAGCGGGACGGCGGCGGGCGGGACGGCGGCGGGCCTGGGCTTGATCTTCTTCGGCCCGGCGGCGGGCCGCCGCAGGATCGTCCAGTTGGCGATCCAGGCGGCGATGGCCGCCGAGATGCCCACCTCCAAGGCCGCCATCAGCCCGACCTGCCACGCCGACGGCCCCATGGTCGCCATGCGCCCGCCGCCCAGCGGGCCGCCCGACAGGGCCGTCAGGACCGCCACCACGACCCCGGTGACCGCCCCGGACAGGAAGCCCCACAGCGGCGCGGCCTCGTAGACCGGACTCGGCATGGCCCGGACGGTCAGCGCGCCGCCGACCGCGCCCGCCGCGAACGGCGCGGCCAGCGCCAGCAGCGACAGGACGGGCGCGGGCCCCGGCTCGGGCAGGGCCGCCAGCGCGGGGAAGGTCGGCATCGCGTCCAGGATCACCCCGGTGGGCGACACGGTCGTGCCCGCGCCGACCGAGAAGCCGGGGCCGACCGCGTAGGCGGTGCCCCAGATCACGGCGTTCGGCAGGTAGGCGAGCTGGAGGAGCAGCAGCAGGAAACCGCCCACGGCGCCGGGCGCGAGCATGTCGTGGAGGCGGTCGGCCTCCTTCAGGTGCAGGGCGAGCGAGCCGCCGACCAGCAGCGCGCCGGAGGCCAGCAGCGTGGCGGTGGCGCCGGCGACGCCGACCACCAGCGAGCGGGGCCGTTCGGGCAGCAGCTTCAGCAGCGCGCCCAACCCCGACCGGACCCGCCGGCCCCGCGCGGCCACCAGCGCCCGCGCCGCGCCGAGGCCGCCCGCAATCACGGCGACCAGGAAGCAGGCCAGCAGCGCCTGCCAGGCCGACGGCCGGACCGAGGGCGCGGCGGCCGCCACGGCCAGGGCCGCCGCCAGCAGCGCGTACGGGACCGCCAGCGCGACGGCGACGCGCAGCACCTCGGTGCGCGGTCGCCCCGGCACCCCGGCGGCGCGGATCACCCAGCCGCCGCCCCGGTACAGCAGCGCGCCGGGCAGCACGACCAGCCCGAGCGGCAGCAGCCCGACCCGGCCGTTCGGCCCGTCGAACCCGGCGTGGTGGGAGACCAGCCAGAGGTTGACCGCCGTGCGGAAGACCCCGGGCAGGCCCTGGCCGAGCGCGGTGCGGGGCGCGGCGATCCAGCCGAGCAGCGTGATGGTGGTGAGCACCGCGAGCCCGATGCCGATGCACCACAGCGCGCCCACCAGCCCGGTCACCAGCAGCGGCCGGGGCGGGGCGGCGGGCGGGGCGGCGGCCGGGGCCCTGCTCGGGGCGCCCTTCGACGTCTCCGCCCGGTCCGCGGTCGCTCGTTGTCCAGGGGTCACGTCGCTCACGGCGTCCATGCTGACAGCCCCGCCGCGCGCGGGCGGCCCGCGCGCCCGGCGTGTCGCCTTTGTCATGGCCCCGGCCCGGCGGCCGCCGGAACGCGAAAGACGCCCGGGCCGCGGGCGGCTCGGGCGTCTTTCGGGGTGATCCGCGGGGATCAGAGGTTCTTCATGATCTCCCGCATCAGGACGGCGGTCTCGCTCGGGGTCTTGCCCACGCGCACGCCGACCTTCTCCAGGGCCTCCTTCTTGGCCTGGGCGGTGCCGGCCGAGCCGGAGACGATCGCGCCGGCGTGGCCCATCGTCTTGCCCTCGGGGGCGGTGAAGCCCGCGACGTAGCCGACGACCGGCTTGGTCACGTTGTCGGCGATGTAGGCCGCGGCGCGCTCCTCGGCGTCGCCGCCGATCTCGCCGATCATGACGATCGCGTCGGTCTCGGGGTCCTCCTGGAACGCCTTGAGGGCGTCGATGTGGGTGGTGCCGATGATCGGGTCACCGCCGATGCCCACACAGGTGGAGAAGCCGATGTCGCGCAGCTCGTACATCATCTGGTACGTCAGCGTGCCCGACTTGGAGACCAGGCCGATGCGGCCGGGGGTGGTGATGTCGGCCGGGATGATGCCGGCGTTCGACTTGCCCGGGGAGGCGATGCCGGGGCAGTTCGGCCCGATGATGCGGGTCTTGCCGCCCTTGTCGACCGCGTAGGCCCAGAAGTAGGCGGTGTCGTGCACCGGGACGCCCTCGGTGATGACCACGCACAGCGGGATCTCGGCGTCGACCGCCTCGACCACGGCGTCCTTGGTGAACTTCGGCGGCACGAAGACGACCGACACGTCGGCGCCGGTCTTCTCCATGGCCTCCTTGACGGTGCCGAACACCGGCAGGGAGGTGCCGTCGAAGTCGACCTCGGTGCCGGCCTTGCGGGCGTTCACGCCGCCGACGACCTGGGCGCCGGAGGCGAGCATGCGGCGGGAGTGCTTCATGCCCTCCGAGCCGGTCATGCCCTGAACGATGATCTTGCTGTTCTCGGTGAGCCAGATAGCCATGCTCATGCACCTGCCGCGGCGAGTTCGGCGGCGCGCTTGGCCGCGTCGTCCATGGTGTCGACCTGCTCCACACCCGGGAGGGCGGCGTCGGTCAGGATCTGGCGGCCCAGCTCGGCGTTGTTGCCGTCCAGGCGCACCACCAGCGGGCGGTTCACGGTCTCGCCGCGCTCGCCCAGCAGCTTGTAGGCGGCGACGATGCCGTTGGCGACCGCGTCGCAGGCGGTGATGCCGCCGAAGACGTTGACGAACACCGACTTGACGTCGCCGTCCGACAGCACGATCTCCAGGCTGTTGGCCATCACCTCGGCGGACGCGCCGCCGCCGATGTCGAGGAAGTTGGCCGGCTTCTGGCCGCCGAACTCCTCGCCGGCGTAGGAGACCACGTCCAGGGTGGACATGACCAGGCCCGCGCCGTTGCCGATGATGCCGACGCTGCCGTCGAGCTTGACGTAGTTGAGGTCCTTAGCCTTGGCCGCCGCCTCCAGCGGGTCGGCCGACGCCTTGTCCTCCAGCTTGTCGTGCTCCTGGCGGAAGGAGGCGTTGTCGTCCAGCGACACCTTGCCGTCCAGCGCCTTGACCTCGCCGTCGGCGGTGAGGATCAGCGGGTTCACCTCGACGAGGGTGGCGTCCTCGTCGGTGAAGACCGCCCACAGCCGCTCGATCAGCTCGGCGGCGCCGTCCAGGGCCTCCTCGGGGAGGCGGCCCTGCTCGGCGATCGAGCGGGCGGTGGCCCGGTCGATGCCGTCCAGCGGGGAGACCGGCACCATCGCGAGCCGGTCGTGCGGCACCTCCTCGATCTCCACGCCGCCCTCGACGGAGCAGATGGACAGGAAGGTGCGGTTCGCGCGGTCGAGCAGGAAGGAGAAGTAGTACTCCTGCGCGATCGCCGAGCCCTCCTCGATCAGGACCTTGTGGACCGTGTGGCCCTTGATGTCCATGCCGAGGATCTGGCCGGCGAGGGTCTCGGCCTCGGCGGCGTCGTCGGCGAGCTTCACGCCGCCGGCCTTGCCGCGGCCGCCGGTCTTCACCTGGGCCTTGACGACGACCTTCTTGCTGCCCGCGGAGAACAGCTCCTCCGCGATGGCGCGCGCTTCTTGGGGAGTATGGGCGACCTTGCCGGTGGGCACCGGTACCCCGTACTCGGCAAAGAGTTCCTTTGCCTGGTGTTCGAACAGGTCCACGAGGGCGTCCTTAACGGATCGACAGCCAATGACCACGGGAGTGGGGGGTACACGGGTGCCCGTGCGGCCGCCACTCTGCGGTCCGCTCCGTCGATGCAGCCTAGTCCTCCCAGGTCCATGGTCATGCCGCCGGGGCCGCCGGGGCGCGCTCCGACCATCGGCCGAGGTCATCGCCCGCGAGGAGGAGGGCGGCACCGGACCCCGGAAGGATGCTGCGTTTGATGCCGTTTGATGTACTTGACGGGTACCTAAGGGTGAATGCGGGGTGAGCAGGGGAAGAGGGGGCGCGTGAGCGGTTCGGGGGGTGTCGTGCGCAGGGTCCGGCGCGTGGCGGCGCTGCTGCTGGTGGCCGCCCTGGTGGCGACCTGCGGCGCGACGATGCCCGAGCGCGGCGGCCCGGCGTGGGCGAGCCCGGGGCTGGTCGGGGGCGGCGGATGGCCGTTCGCCGGCACGCCGCTGCCGCCGGTGGACGCGCGGGGCGCCTCCTACCTGCCCGACAGCTCGGTGGTCCGGCTGGCCGATGGCCGGATCCGGCTGATCCCCTTCGGCGGGGACGCGCCGATCACGGTGCCGGGGACCGATCCGCGGGTGCGCCAGGCGGTGCGGTCGGACGCGGCGTGGCTCGCGCGCGGCTCGGTGCCGGGGGCGCTCGCCCCGTTCCCGGTGGAGCCGCCGCCGCGCCCGCACGCGCAGGCCGCGCGGCCGCTGGCCCCGGCGGTGACCGCGCCCGAGCCGGGCCCGGTGAGCGGGCTGCCCGAGCGCCGCCCCTACCGCGACATGGCGGCGCGGGCGCTGCTGGACCTGCGGCTGCTGACCCGGCCCAACGGCGCGTCGCTGGCGTCCTGGTACGGGGCGTGGAAGTACTCCTGGCCGCGCGACTCGGCGTTCACCGCGGCGGCGTTCACGGTGACCGGGCACCGGCCCGAGGCCCGGCGCGTGCTGCGGTTCCTGGCGCGGGCCCAGCACGAGAACGGCATGTGGGCCGCCCGCTACCACCCCGACGGGACCGCCGTCGCCGACGGCCGCGCCCCGCAGCTCGACTCGCTGGGCTGGGTGCTGTGGGCGAGCTGGTTCTTCCGCGAGCAGGCCCCGGACGACGCCGCCGCGATGGACGAGCTGTGGCCGATGGTCCGCCGCGCCGCCGACCGGCTGGCCCGTTCGCTGGACGCCTCGGGCCTGCCGCCCGCCTCCTCCGACTACTGGGAGCGCAGCCCGGCGAGCGAGGAGGTCCCGCACCTGCCGACGCTGGGCGTGGTGGGGCCGGTGCTGTCCGGGCTGCGGTCGGCGGCGGCGTTCGCGCGCGACACCGGCCGCCGGGCCCAGGCGGCGCGCTGGCAGTCGGCCGCGCACCGGCTGTCGGACGCGGTCGCGGCGCGGTTCACCCCGCACGGCTACCCGCGCTCGCCGCTCAAGGGCGGCCGGATGGACACCTCGGTGACCTTCCTCGCGCCGCCGTTCGCGCCCGCCGACCCCGGCGTGAGCGCGGCGATCGCGCGGGCCGCGCAGCGGCAGGCGCTGCCCAACGGCGGGGTGCTGCCGGGCGAGCGCTGGTCGGGCAACAAGAAGGTGGCCTGGACGCCGGAGATGGCGCTGTTCGCGCTGTCGGCGGCCGCTTCCGGCCGCCACGACGAGGCGCGGACCCGGCTGGACTGGCTGTGCGACCACCGCACGTCGCTGGGCGTGCTGCCGGAGAAGGTGGACGAGAACGGCAAGCCGGCGGCGGTCGCGCCGCTCGGCTGGACCGCCTCGCTGGTGGTGCTCAGCCTGGCGGCGCTGGAGAAGCCGCTGCCGGTGCCGCACGCGTGAGCCCGGCCGTCAGGCGAACTGCTCGTAGCCCAGCTTGGCCACCATCGCGGTCACCACGCACAGCAGCACCACCCGCACGAAGCCCGCGCCCTTGCTGATCGCCATGCGCGCGCCGATCTGCGCGCCGACGATGTTGCAGGCCGCCATCGCCAGCCCGATCGTCCACAGCACGTGGCCCTGGGAGGCGAACACCGCCAGCGCGCCCAGGTTGGTGCCGGTGTTGATGATCTTGGCGTTGGCGGAGGCGTTGACGAAGTCGCTGCCGAGCAGGGTGGTGAACGCGATGACCAGGAACGTCCCGGTGCCGGGGCCGACCAGGCCGTCGTAGAAGGCGATCACCAGGCCGGGGACCAGGATCGCGGCGGCCAGCCGGCGGCGCGTGCGCAGCACCAGGCGGGGCGTGCGGCCGAGGTCGGGCTTGAACACCACGATCGCCGCGACCGCCAGCAGCACCACCATGACGATCGGCTTCAGCACCGCCGAGGAGATCGCGGCGGCGCACAGCGCGCCCACCGCCGCGAAGCACACCGCGAGCGCTCCGGCGGGCAGCGCGACGCGCAGGTCCGGCTTGGCCTTGCGCAGGTAGGCGACGGCGGCCGAGGAGGTGCCCGCGATCGAGCCCAGCTTGTTGGTGGCCAGCGCCGCCACCGCCTGCCCGGGGTGGACCAGCATGAGCGCGGGCAGCTGGATGAGGCCGCCGCCGCCCACCACCGCGTCCACCCAGCCGGCCGCGAGGGCGGCCACCAGCAACAGCACGACGTGTTCGGCCGCCAAGGGGGGCTCCCGGGGGGTGTAAGGAGTAAATAAGGTTCGAAACTTACCCTACTCGGAACGTTCCGGCGCCCCGCCGACCGGGCGTCCGCGACAGCCCGAAAGTCCCGCGCGCCAGGCGATTGGCACCGTCCCGGCGGTTGCCGCGCGACGGCTTGCTCACAAACAGTGATGAACATGCCTCAAGTGGTGCTTATGGGAACACTGGACACCAAGGGCCTGGAGTACGGCTGGCTCCGCGACCGGCTGCGCGCGCGGGGCGTGTCGGTGCTGCTGGTCGACACCGGCACGCTGGACGCCCCGCGCGTCGCCCCCGACGTCCCCCGCGA
The DNA here is from genome assembly GCA_044456955.1 of Spirillospora sp. NPDC050679. Classification (GTDB taxonomy): domain Bacteria; phylum Actinomycetota; class Actinomycetes; order Streptosporangiales; family Streptosporangiaceae; genus Spirillospora. The sequence continues at coordinate 132,085 of JBITGK010000016.1, forward strand.
GGAGGTCGCCCGCGCCGCCGGGAGCGATCTCGCGACGCTGCGCGCGCACGGCGACCGGGGCGTGGCGGTCACCGCGATGGCGCGCGGCGCGGCGGCGGTCCTGGCCCGGCTGCACGAGGCCGGGCGGCTGCACGGGGTGCTGTCGGTCGGCGGCAGCGGCAACTCGGCGATCTCCACCAGCGCGATGCGGGCCCTGCCGGTCGGCGTGCCCAAGCTGATGGTCTCCAGCATGGCCTGCGGCGACGTGGCCCCCTACGTCGGCGGCCACGACCTGACGCTGATGTACAGCGTGGTGGACATCGCCGGGCTCAACCGCGTCTCGCTGCGCGTGCTGGCCAACGCCGCCGACGCGATCGCCGGGATGGCCGCCGGGTACGCGGCGGGCCGCCCGGCCCCGGCGGGCGACCGGCCGCTGGTCGGCGCGACGATGGCGGGCGTCACCACCCGGGGCGTGGACGCCGCCCGCGAGCGCCTGGCCGCGTTCGGCTACGAGGTGCTGGTGTTCCACGCCAGCGGCGCGGGCGGCCGCTCGCTGGAGGCGATGGCCTCGGCCGGCCTGCTGGCCGCCGTGCTGGACGCCACGCTGCTGGAGGTGTCCACCGGGCGGCTCGGGGGCGTCGGCGGGGCCGGGCCCGAGCGCCTGGAGTCGGCGGGCCGCGCGGGGGTGCCGCAGGTGGTGAGCCTCGGCGCGCTGGACATGGCCAAGTTCGGCCCGGCGGTGCCCGAGCGGCTGCGCCACCGGCACGTGCACGTCCACAACCCGTCGGTGACGGTGGTGCGCACCTCCCCCGCCGAGTGCGCCGCGATGGGCCGGGAGATCGCGGCCAAGCTGCGCGCCGCGACCGGCCCGGCGGCGCTGTTCGTGCCGCTGCGGGGGCTGTCCACGCTGGGTGTGGCGGGCGGGGTGTACCACGACCCGGAGGCCGACGCGGCGCTGTTCGAGGCCGTGCGGGCGGGGCTGGCGGGCTCGGCGGTGGAGCTGCACGAGCTGGACGCCGAGGTGAACGACCCCGCGTTCGGCCGCGCGATGGCCGACCGGCTGCACGCGCTGGTCACCGGGCCCGCCCGCGCCGCCTGCTGATCAGACCCGCGCCGGCGCCCCGGCCCACTCCTCGGCCAGGATCGACCACATCTGCATGTCGCGCCGCCGCCCGCCGACCGGGAACACCGACCGCAGCGTGCCCTCGTAGGTGAACCCGATGCGCTTGGCGGCGGCGATGCTGGCCGCGTTGTCCACGTCGCAGCACCACTCCACCCGGGCCATGCCGCGCTCGCGCACCGCCCAGTCGATCATGTGGTGGACCGCGCGCGTGACCAGCCCGCGCCCGCGCACCGACGGGTCCAGCCACACCCCGACCTCGCACACGCCGGTGGCGGCGTTGAAGACGCGGAACAGCACGCCGCCGGCCAGTTCGCCGTCGACCCAGACGCCGTAGATGCGCCCGGCGTCGGCGGCCTGCCGGTCGGCGTAGGTCTGCAGGAACGCCCGCGCGGACTCCTCGTCCACCACGGTCCGCGCCCACGGAATCCACGGCAGCAGCTCCTCGCGGACCCGCTCGGCGTGCTCGGCGAACGCGGCGGCGTGCCAGGGCTCCAGCGGGCGCAGCTCGGCGCCTTCGGCCAACGGGAAGGAGAACACGGGACCCCCAAAGGTGCGTACCGAACGTTTGTTACGTACTCTAGCCCCATGCCCGCACGTGGAGATCACGACGCCCGCCGCCGCGACGTCTCGGAGGCGGTCTGGCGCGTGCTGGCCGCGCGCGGCTTCGACGGCCTGACGCTGCGCGCGGTCGCCGCCGAGATGGGCGCCTCCACCGGCCTGCTCACCCACTACTTCCCGAGCAAGAAGGCCCTGGTCATGCACGCCCTCGACATCGCCGAGGAGCGCACCATGAACCGCGAGCGCCGCGTCCCGCCCGCGCCCGGCCTGCCCGCCCTGCGCACCGCGCTGCTGGACGTGCTGCCGCTCACGCCGGCCGGGGCCGCGATGAACCGGGTCTGGGTGAGCTCCTGGGACGGCGCGCTGGCCGACCCCGACCTGGCGGCCCGCGAGTCCGGCCGCTACGAGCGCTGGCGCGGGATGTTGCGCCCGCACGCGGAGAAGGCCCGCGAGCTGGGCGAACTCCCGGCCGACGCGGACGCCGACGACGTCGCGGCCACGGCGGCCGCGTTCACGCACGGCCTGGTGGTGCAGGCGCTGTTCGATCCCGAGCGCTTCCCGCCGGAACGGCAGACGGCGCTGCTGGACGCCTTCCTGGCCGGTCTCGTCAGCCGGCCGCCCCGGCGGCCCTGAGCGCGCCCCCGGTGCCCGCCCTCAGGCGGGCACACCGGGACGAACCGCTACAGCTTCTCCACCGGGGCGTACCGCAGCACCAGCCGCTTGACCCCGTACTCGCCGCCGAAGTCGACGCTGGCGGCGGTCTTGTCGCCCTCGCCGTCCACCGTCACGACGGTGCCCAGCCCGAACGAGTCGTGGGTGACCTTGTCGCCGGGCGACAGGCGAGGGATGGCGCGGCCGCCCGAGGCGCGCACGTTCGGCCGGGCCGCCATCGACGTCAGCGCCGAGGTCTTGGAGCCCTCGCGCTCCCAGTCCAGCAGGGTCGCCGGGACCTCGGCCAGGAACCGCGACGGCGGGTTGACCTGCGGCGCGCCCCACGACGAGCGCATGGTGGCGCGGCTCAGGTACAGGCGCTGCCGGGCCCGGGTGATGCCCACGTAGGCGAGGCGGCGCTCCTCCTCCAGCTCCTTGGGGTTGCTCATGGCGCGCAGGTGCGGGAAGACCCCGTCCTCCATGCCGGTGAGGAACACCACCGGGAACTCCAGGCCCTTGGCGGTGTGCAGGGTCATCAGCGTGACCACGCCCTGGTCGTCGATCTCGGGCTGCTCGCCGGGCGGCACCGCGCCGCTCTTGGCGCCGCCGGGGATCGAGTCGGCGTCGGCCACCAGCGCGACCTGCTCCAGGAAGTCGACCAGGCGGCCCTCGGCGGACTCGCCGTCGAGGCGCTCCTCGAACTCGCGGGCGACCGCCTCGAACTCCTGGAGGTTCTCGATGCGGGTCTCGTCCTGCGGGTCCTTGGACGCCTGGAGCTCGGCGAGGTAGCCGCTCTTCAGCAGGATCTGCTGCACCAGGTCGGCGGGGGTGAGGGTCTGGGCGGACTCGCGCAGGCCGTCCAGCAGCGCCACGAACTCGCGCACCGCGTTGATCGAGCGGGTCGCCATGCCCGGCACGTCCTCGGGGCGGCGCAGCGCCTGCCAGAACGTCATCCGCTCGCGCGAGGCGTACGCCTCCACCACGGCCTCGGCGCGGTCGCCGATGCCGCGCTTGGGGACGTTCAGGATGCGGCGCAGCGAGACGGTGTCCTCGGGGTTGCCCAGCACGCGCAGGTAGGCCAGCAGGTCGCGGACCTCCTTGCGCTCGTAGAAGCGCACGCCGCCGACGACCTTGTAGGGCAGGCCGACGCGGATGAACACCTCTTCGAACACGCGGGACTGCGCGTTGGTGCGGTAGAAGATCGCGACGTCGCCGGGGCGGGCGTCGCCGGCGTCGGTGAGCCGGTCCACCTGCTGGGCGACGAAGGCGGCCTCGTCGTGCTCGTTGTCGGCCACATAGCCGATGATCTTGTGGCCGGCGCCCTGGTCGGACCAGAGCTTCTTGGGCTTGCGGTCGGCGTTGCGCTCGATCACCGCGTTGGCCGCCGACAGGATCGTCTGGGTGGAGCGGTAGTTCTGCTCCAGCAGGATCGTGGTGGCGTCGGTGTAGTCGCGCTCGAACTCCAGGATGTTGCGGATCGTCGCGCCCCGGAAGGCGTAGATCGACTGGTCGGCGTCGCCGACCACGCACAGCTCGGCCGGGCCGACGCCCTCCACCGGGGCGGTCAGCTCGCGGACCAGCTCGTACTGGGCGTGGTTGGTGTCCTGGTACTCGTCCACCATCACGTGCCGGAACCGGCGCCGGTAGTGCTCGGCGGCCTCGGGGAAGACCTGCAGCAGGTTGACCGTCATCATGATCAGGTCGTCGAAGTCCATCGCGCCGGCCTGCTGGAGCCGCGCCTGGTACATCTCGTACGCCTGGGCGAGCGTCTGCTCCATGTGGGTGGAGGCGCGCGCCTTGAACGTCTCGTAGTCGATCAGCTCGTTCTTCAGGTTGGACACCTGGGCGCTGAACGACTTGGGCGGGTAGCGCTTGGGGTCCAGGTCCAGCTCGCGGCAGACCAGCGCCATCAGCCGCTGCGCGTCGGCCTGGTCGTAGATCGAGAAGCTGGTCGGGAAGCCCAGCCGCTTCGCCTCGCGGCGCAGGATGCGCACGCACGCCGAGTGGAACGTCATCACCCACATCGCGCGCGAGCGCGGGCCCACCAGGGCGTCCACCCGCTCCTTCATCTCGGCCGCGGCCTTGTTGGTGAAGGTGATGGCCAGGATCTGGCCGGGGTGCACGTCGCGCTCGCCCAGCAGGTAGGCGATGCGGTGCGTGAGCACGCGGGTCTTGCCCGAGCCGGCTCCGGCGACGATCAGCAGGGGCGATCCGGCGTGCACGACGGCGGCCCGCTGCTGCGGGTTGAGGCCGTCCAGCAAAGGGTGAGCTTCGGTCTTCGACATCACGTGCGAGTGTACGGCCCGGGGGCGACGGATTCGGCCGGTACGGGCGGCGACGCCGTGCTCACCGGAACGGAAGGGGACCGGCTCCGGAGGGGACGGCCCATGGTCACCAGTCCGGATGAGGACAAAGGCCGCGCGGTGCCGGATACGCCTTGACGAGCCTGCGCGCCGGGCGGAGCGTAGGCCCCGCGGGGCGGCGCGGACCACGGCCCCCGGCCACTCCAACTGGACGATCATCCGGATGCGCGCCCTGGCACGCCCGCCCGCGACCGCGTTGGGCCAGCAGGGGCCCACGCTCGGTGAGGGAGGGTGGCATCGATGACGATCCACCAGGAAGAACTCCAGGGACGGCTGGAGGTCCCGCCGTCGCGGATGCGGGAGCTGCCGCCGATGCTCCGGATCGAGGGGGCGGCCGAGGCGCCCGAGCCCGCGCCGGTGCCGATCCCGGTCCCGCCGGTGACCGGGCACCGCTTCCTGATCTACAAGCAGGACCCGACGGTGACCCAGCTCGGCGTGCGCGTGGCGTTCGTGCCCACGACCGTGCTGAACGGGCCGACCGACGCGCGCGTCACGACCGTGCTGCCCAACGTCGCGCCGGTGCCGCGCAACGCCAACGGCGACTTCGTGTTCACGGCCAACACCCCGCAGTTCGACTGCGCGATGGCGTTCGCGGTGGTGCGGCAGACGCTCTCGATGTACGAGCGGCACAACGGCGGCAACCCGATCCCGTTCGCCTGGAACGTGGGCGGCAACACCGACCGGATCAGCGTGTTCCCGCGCGCCGGGGCGGGCGCGAACGCCTTCTACAGCCGCACCGCCAAGGCGCTGAAGTTCCTGTCGTTCACGCCGCAGGGCCAGACGCAGGAGATCTTCACCTGCCGGTCGCTGGACATCGTCGCGCACGAGGCCGGGCACGCGGTGCTGGACGGCCTGAAGCCCGGCTGGCTGGCGGTGGGCAACCCGCCGCAGACCGGCGGCCTGCACGAGGCGTTCGGCGACCTGACCGCGATCTTCATGGCGCTGGCGCAGCCCGACCAGGCCGACGCGCTGGTGGCGCTGACCCGCGCCAACCTGCACGACCGGTCGTTCCTGCCCGCTCTGGCCGAGGAGTTCGGCCGCGGCCTCGGGCTGCAGTTCGGCCTGCGCAACGCCGACAACGACCTCAAGCTCAGCCAGGTCGGCAACGAGGTGCACGCCATCTCGCAGGTGTTCACCGGCGCGGTCTACGACGTGCTGGCCGACGTCTACCAGTTCGAGATGGGCCGCCAGCGCCGCACCAAGGACCCGGCGCTGGTGCTGATCGAGGTCGCGCAGCGGCTGTGCAAGCTGGTGTTCGACGCGATCGTGGCGGCCCCGGCGACCGGCGCGGTGTACGCGGACGTGGCCAACAAGATGCTGCAGATCTCGGCGAGCCAGGGCGACCCGGTGGTGTACCGGACCTTCATCCGCAACCGGTTCGCGGTCCGCGAGATCACCACGGCGACGACCCCGCTGACCGACCTGATGAGCGGGCGGATGAAGATGTCGGACGCCGACTACACCGGCGACGGGAACAGGGACGTCACCGACGTCGAGGCGGCCGACGAGCGCTCGGCGAGCCTGCGCGCCGAGCAGGACCGCTCGCGGTGCTGCGGCACCATGCAGATGCCCGAGTACCGGATGGTGGACGCCAAGAAGCTCGCCCGGCGCGGCGAGCTGACCGACGACGACATCCTCCACGACGAGCTGGAGGAGCTGCGCCGGGTGTTCAGCAAGTAGTCCGGAAACTCCGCCGTTTCCCGGTCGTGCCGCCCGGTTTCGGGCACCACGACCGGGAGACCGGGCACGAGCGGAAGGCGGAGTGACGTGCGCGTCAAGATCGAGAGCACCGGCGGGTTCGCCGGGCGGGAGATGATGGTCGCCAAGTACGACACGGGCGACCTGCCGAAGGACCAGGCCGAGCGGATCGAGGAGGCGGTGCGGGCGCTGGCCGACGCGGACGCCTCCGGCGAGCCGGGCGAGATCGGCGCGGACCTGCCCTCCTACCGGGTGACGGTCGGCGACCCCGACGACGGGCCGAGGGTGTTCGAGGTGTGCGGGGAGCCGGGCTCGGACGTGGACGCCCCGCTGAGCCGGCTGCTCCAGGGCCCGGTGGAACCTCAGGAGCGGCCGGAGGACGAGGCGGCCGACGAGGAGTCGGCCCGGCGGAACGCGCCGCCCAGCCCGTCCGGCCTCTGACCCCGGCCGGGCCGTCGCCGCCCGGCGGACGCCGGTCGGGGTGGAAGTCCCGGCCGAATCATTACCCGCGCGCGGGAACGGGAATGATCATTCGGCGGAATGAACGCCGGTGTGAACTCGACGCGCGGCCCGTCCGGGCCACCCCGACCGACGTCCCGCCGCCTCCGGCGCCTCCTGCTGATCGCGCTGCCGGCGCTGCTCGCGGCGGCCCTGGCGCCGGGCCCCGGGGCCGCGACCGAGCGGGCGCGGGGCGCGCTGGCGGCGCCGGGCGCCGCGGCCGGGCGCGCGCCGGTGAAGACGCTGGTGAACGAGCGGTTCACCGGCGCCACGGCCGACTCCCGGTTCCACGGGTACGGGACGGCGTGCCTGACGGGCGCCGCGCGCGGGCGGAAGAACCCGGGGCGGCGGACGCATCCGCTCGGCGGTTGCGGCTCGTACACGTCCGGGCCGGTGCCGCCCGGCTCGGCGGCGCCGCACGGGTACCTGCAGCTGACCGACGCTGGGCGCGACCGGCACGGCGCGGTGCTGTTCGACGCGCCGGTCCCCGCCGAGGACGGCCTGAAGGTCACCTTCGAGCAGTGGCAGTACGGCCTCACCAGCAGGGTCCCGGCCGACGGGATCTCGTTCTTCCTCACCGACGGGTCGCGGCCGCTGTCGACCCCCGGGCCGTTCGGCGGCAGCCTGGGGTACGCGCAGAAGCTGCCCGACGACGAGCCCGGCGAGACGTTCCTGCCGGGCGTGGGGCACGGCTACCTCGGCGTGGGCCTGGACGTGCTGGGCAACTTCTTCGGCGACTGGGAGAAGCGCGGCAACGGCTGCGCGAAGCGGTCGCCCGCGGGCACCGGGTTCCACGTCCCGGCGCCGGGGGCCAACATGGTCACCGTCCGGGGACCGGGCAACGGCACCAAGGGGTACTGCTGGCTCGACGCCACCACCTCCAACAGGACGACGACCCGCCCGTGGCCGTCCACGCTGCCCGGCGACCTGCAGGGCCCGCTGCTCGACATGCCGCCCGGGGTCACGCCCCAGCAGGCCGAGCAGCTCCTGGAGCCGAGCAGGCGGACCGTCCAGGTCGAGATCACTCCGGGCCCGGACCCGCGCGCCGTCGTGGAGATCGACTTCCAGGACGGCGCCGGGTTCCAGAAGGTCCTGGAACTCGACGCGCCCAAGCCCGTCCCGGCGAGCTACCGCTTCGGGTTCGCGGCGTCGACGGGCCTGTACACCGACGTCCACCTCATCCGCCATCTCGTGGTGAAGACCCAGCGCCCGCCCGCGCCCGGCCCGCGCCTGGCGATCGCCAAGCGGGCCGACCGCGCGACCGTCCGGCCGGGCCGGCGCATCCAGTACACGATCACCGCCCGCAACACCGGGGACGGCGACTTCACCAAGGACTCCCCCGCGCGCCTCACCGACGACCTGCGGCGGGTGCTGCGGTACGCCCGCTACGGCCACGACGCCAAGGCGAGCACCGGGAAGGTGGTCTTCCGGGGCACGCGCCTGGAATGGCACGGCCCGCTCGCGTCCCGCAAGAAGGCGACCATCACCTTCTCCGTTCGGGTGAACCCGGGTACCCGCCCCGGCGTGCGGATTCGGAACACCCTCGCCTCGAAGCAGGCCCAGTGCGGCGCCGCGTGCACCGTCGAGACCGTCGTCCTGCCGAAGGGGAAGGTGAAGTAGGGCGGTCCGGCTACTTCTTGCGGAAGTCGTAGGCCGACTCCGCGGCCGCCACCACCTCCGCCAGTGCCGCGCCCGACGCCGCAGCGGACGCCGCCGCGACCGCGCCCTCCACCAGCGGCGCGTCGGCCAGCACCACTCCGCCCTCGGCGTCCTCGGCCACCAGGCGGGCGGTCAGCACGCTGCTGCCGATGTCGGCCAGCAGCACCACCCCGTCCCCCGCGTCGGCCGCCGCCACGGCCCGCTCGACCAGCTCCGGGCTGGTCCCCAGGCCGCCGCCGGGGTCTCCCCCGGCGGCCTCGACCGCCGCGCTCCCGACGCCCATCGCGCGCGCCACCTCGGCCGCGCCCTCGGCCAGCGCGCGGCTGTGCGAGACGATCACGATCCCCACCCGGCGCTCAGACGGCATCGGCCAGCGCCTCCAGGAGCAGGGCCGTGGAGACCGCGCCGGGGTCGGGGTGCCCGACGCTGCGCTCCCCCAGGTAGCTGGCCCGCCCCTTGCGCGCCTGGAGCGGGACCGTGGCCTCCGCGCCCTTCCCGGCGGCGTCGGCCGCGGCCCGCGCGCAGGCGGCCAGGTCCGCGCCCTCGGCCAGCGCGGCCTCGTAGGCCGCCACGGCCGGAGCCAGCGCGTCCACCATCGTCTTGTCCCCCTCGGCCGCCCGGCCCAACTCCTGGACGCCCTCCAGCGCCGCGCGCAGCGCCGCCCCCAGCCCGGCGGCGTCGATCTCCTCCGCGTCGCCCAGGGCCTTGCCCGCGCGGCGCAGCGCCGTCCCGTACAGCGGGCCGGACGCGCCCCCGGTCTTGGAGACGATCGCCCGCCCCGCCGCGATCAGCACCCTGCCTGGCGGGGCATCCGCCGGCAGCGCCGCCACGGCGGCGCCGAAGCCGCGTTCCAGGTTGTGCCCGTGGTCGCCGTCGCCGATCGCGGCGTCCAGCCGGGTCAGCCGGTCGGCCTCGGCCGTCACGCGCTCAGCGGCCAACCGGAGCCACGCCGCCGCGCTCACCGGCCCCACCGCAGCGCCGGGGTCTCCACGGGCGCGTCCCACAGCCGCAGCAGCTCCGGCGTCGCCCGGCACACGGTGATCATCACCCCGGCCATCTCCAGGCTGGTCACGTAGCCGCCCACCAGCCGCCGCGCGACGCTCGCGCCGTGTCCGGCCAGCCAGTCGGCGGCGGCCCCGTAGGCGATGTACTGCTCGATGAGCGGGGTGCCGCCCATGCCGTTGACCAGCACGATCAGCTCCTGCCCGGCCAGCGGCATGTCGGCGTCGATCGCGGTCAGCGCGGCGTCCACGATCTCGGCGGCGGTCGCTGCCTTGGCGCGCTCGCGGCCCGGCTCGCCGTGGATGCCGATGCCGAGCTCGATCTCGTCCTCGGCCAGCTCGAAGGTCGGCCGCCCGGCGGCCGGGACGGTGCACGGCGACAGCGCCACCCCGAACGACCGCGACCGTTCGTCCACCTCCCGCGCCACGGCCGCGACGGCGGCGAGGTCCGCGCCCTCCTCGGCCAGCGCCCCGGCGATCTTCTCCACGAACAATGTCGCGCCGGTGCCGCGCCGCCCGGCGGTGTAGGTGCTGTCCTGCACCGCCACGTCGTCGTCCACCAGCACCGAGGCGACCTCGACGCCCTCGTCCTCGGCCAGCTCGGCGGCCATCTGGAAGTTCAGCACGTCGCCGGTGTAGTTCTTCACCACGTGCAGCACGCCCGCGCCGCCGCTCACGGCGGTGGTGGCGACCAGGATCTGGTCGGGCACCGGGCTGGTGAACACCGCGCCGGGCGCGGCGGCGTCGAGCATCCCGTGCCCGACGAACCCGGCGTGCAGCGGCTCGTGCCCCGAGCCGCCGCCCGACACCAGGGCGACCTTGCCGGTCCGCGGCGCGTCCGCCCGGACCACGACGCCGGCCTCCGGATCGACCCGCAGCGAGGGGTGCGCGGCGGCCAGGCCGCGCAGCGCGTCGGAGACGACGTCCGCCGGGGCGTTGATGAGTTTGCGCATGCTCCCAGCTGTACCCCCGCCGGGGGCGCCGTCCCAGGCCCAATCCGGCGGATCGATCTAGCTCCGCCTACAGTGGGAGGGGTGACGAGCGTTCTGGACGATGGTGAGATCAGCCGCATCCTCGTGGTGATGGCCCATCCCGACGACGTGGACTTCGGCGCCGCGGGCACGGTCGCGGGGTGGACCGACCGCGGCATCGAGGTCGTGTACCTGATGGTCACCGACGGCGACGCCGGCGGGTTCGACGACGGCATCACCCGCGAGGAGATGGCCCGGCTGCGCCGCGACGAGCAGCGCGCGGCGGCCAAGGCCGTGGGCGTCACCGACGTGCGCTTCCTCGGCTACCCCGACGGGCGCGTGACCGCCGACTTCGGGCTGCGCCGCGACATCTCGCGGGTGATCCGGCAGGTGCGGCCCGACCGGGTGCTGATGCCGAGCCCCGAGCGCAACTACGAGCGGATCTACCCCAGCCACCCCGACCACCGCGCGGTGGGCTCGGCGGCGCTGGACGCGGTCTACCCCGACGCCCGCAACCCCTACGCGCACCCCGAGCTGCTGGTCGAGGACGGCCTCGCGGCGTGGACGGCGCGGGAGGTGTGGCTGTCCGGCGGCCCGACGGTGAACCACACCGTGGACATCACCGACCGGTTCGACCGCAAGCTCGCCGCGCTGAGGTCCCACCGCACCCAGACCGCGCACATGGCCGAAGGCGAGCTGGAGGGCATGCTGCGCGGCTTCCTGGGCGCCAACGCGGCCGCGGCCGGACTGCCTCAGGGCCGTCTCGCCGAGGCGTTCCAGGTGGTCGACACCGCCTGACCCGCCGCCCGACCCACCGCCCGACCCCCCGAAGGAAGCCCCCCTTGCCCGACACACCGCCCAAGATCCTGCTCGACTGCGACACCGGCATCGACGACGCGCTGACCCTGCTCTACCTGGCGTCGCTGGTGCGCACCGGCGACGCCGACCTGGTCGGCGTCGGCACGGTGCACGGCAACATCGACCCGGGCACCGGCGCGCTCAACACGCTGCGCGTGCTGGAGCTGGCCGGGATCGAGGGCGTGCCCGTCGCGGTCGGGGCGGGCCGCCCGATGGCGCAGGACGTGCACTACGCGCTGGACTGGCACGGCCAGGACGGGTTGGGCGACACCGACCTGCCCGCGCCCGCGGGCGCGCCGACCGGCGAGTCCGCCGCCGCGCAGATCGTCCGGCTGGCGCGCGAGCACCCCGGCGAGCTGTCGCTGCTGGCGATCGGGCCGCTGACCAACCTCGGCGCGGCGCTGCTGCTGGACGGCGAGCTGCCCGCGCTGGTCCGCGAAGTGGTGATCATGGGCGGGGCGTTCGACCACCCCGGCAACATCACCACCCACGCCGAGGCGAACGTCTGGCACGACCCCGAGGCCGCCGACCTGGTCCTGGCCGCCGACTGGCCGGTCACGCTGGTCCCGCTGGACGTCACCCACCCCACCGCCGTCGGCGAGCAGTGGCTGACGCGGCTGGCCGCGCACGACTCCGCGGTCGCGCGGTTCGCCGCCCGCATCCTGGAGTTCTACGTGACCGCCTACACGCCGGTGCTCAAGCGGCGCGGCGCGGTCGTGCACGACGCGCTGGCCGCCATGCTGATCGCCGCCCCGGAGGTGTGCGAGTACACCGAGCGGCCGGTGCGGGTGGAGCGGCGCGGCGAGCTGACGCGGGGCGCGACGGTGTGGGACGCGCGCTCGATCCCCGCCGACGACGACCGCCGCCCCGCGCGGGTGGCGACCGGCGTGGACGTGGCCGCCTTCCAGGACCGGCTGCTGGCGGCGCTGCTGTCGCTGGACTGACCCGCCCCGGGGCGGCCCCGGGGTGACGGGGCCCACACCGCCGCGCGACTTGTTCGGCGGCATCGCCGCTGGTTACGGTGCGATGATCACGCTCCGGGGAGTCAGGCCATGCCACTGCAGTTCGAAGCAACCGCCACCACCGTCGTCGCCCCCGAGGTCGTCTTCCGGCATCTGGCGGTGGCCGAGGCGTGGAACGAGTGGGGCTCCTTCCCCACCCGCGCGCGGCGCGAGAAGGCCGGGGACGAGCGGCCCAACGGCGTGGGCGCCATCCGCAGGATCCCGCCGGCGCGCGAGCAGGTCGTGGAGTACGACCCGCCGCACCGCTACGCCTACATCGCGCTGGCCGGGCTGCCGCTGCGCGACTACCGGGCCGAGGTGACGCTGGAGCCGCAGGGGCTGGGGACCGGCATCCGCTGGAAGGGGTCGTTCGAGCCGCTGATCCCGGGCACCGGCGGGCTGGCCAAGTTCGTCATGTCGCGGATGCTGGACTCGTTCGCCACGCGGATCGCGCGCCACGCCGAGAAGTGCGAGCCCGGCTGCCCGGCGCGGCTGCCGGACGCCATCTAGGACTTGTAGGGGACCGCTCCGGCCAGGATCGCGTCCACGGTCTGCTCCGGCGTCTGGCCGGAGGTGTCCAGCCACAGGCCGATGCGGGGCGTGGTCTCGCGCAGGCCCCGGTCCAGGTCGGCGACGGTGAAGGCGCCGTACGCCTTCTTGGCGCGGCCCGCCTCGCGCTCGGCGACGGTGGCGGCGTCGGGCGCGAGCACGACCACGTACAGCGGCCGGGTGCGGTACTGGTCCACCGCGTAGGTCAGCTCCGGGCCGAGGACGACGTCCTGCACCACCGTCGTGAAGCCCTCGGCGGCGTAGGCGTCGGCGGTGCGCGCGGCGAGCCGGTAGCGCAGCCGGAGCTGGGCGAGGGCGTCGGCGGACGGCTCGGGGCCCATCTCGGCGCGGCCGTTCACCACGAAGCGCCGGAAGGCGTCGCCGCGCACGTGCGCCGAGCGCGGCAGCCGTTCGGCGAGGGCCTGCGCGACGGTGGACTTCCCCGCGGCCTGCACGCCGGTGATGAGGTAGACCGCGCTCACGCCTTCTTGAACCCCCTCAGGTCGGCCGACTTCACGATGGCCTCGTGCGCGGCGGCCAGCGCCGGGTCGTCGCGCAGGATGTAGAAGACCACCCTGGACGTCGGCAGGTACCAGACCTTGGCGACGAAGCGCTTGCCGTTGCGGCACGGCACGCGCCACTCGCGGTGCTCGGCGCGGCGGCCGTCGGCGAGCGGGGTCATGCCCCGGACGGCGATCTCGGCCTTCTCCTGGTCGGCGAGGTCGGCCTCGGTGGACCCGGCGGCCATGCAGAACGGCGGGTCGCCGGGCGACCAGCCCCACTTCTCGTTCATCCGCCCGTCACCGGGCCAGGAGCTGTAGCCGCCGCCGACCCGGCTGATCTGCAGCGCGCCGGCCCGCTTCTTGGGCTTGCCGCAGCGGTCCGCGCCGGGCGGCTGGACGCAGAGGAAGGCCCGGTCGGACGCGCCGCTCAGCTTCCAGCCGGCGGGCAGGGTCAGCTTCATGCCCTGCCAGGTCACCACCCGGCCCGGCGGCGTGGCGGGCCGGGACGCGGCGGACGGGCCCACCCGCGCCTCGCTCTCGTCACCGCCCTCGCCGCCGCAGCCCGACAGCACCAGGCACGCCCCGGCGGCCAGCGATGTCCCAATGATCACAGAACGACCCATGTACCCAGGATGGCACCTTCGGGCCCGCCTGCGGTCAGCCGCCGTCAGCCGCGGTCAGCCGCCGTCAGTTCACGGTCAGGGCCCGGTCAGCGGCGGCGGCCAGTCTTCGGGACATCGAGAACGAGCCCTGAAGGAGCACCCCATGCACAACACCGAGAACCGCACCGTCCTGATCTCCGGCGCCAGCGTCGGCGGCCCCGCCCTCGCCCACTGGCTGACCCGGTACGGCTTCGAGGTGACGGTCGTCGAGCGTTCGCCCGGCGGCCCTCGCAAGGGCGGCCAGGCCATCGACGTGCGCGGCCCGGCGCTGGAGGTCGCGGCCCGCATGGGCGTGCTGGACGAGCTCCGCGCCGCCCGGGTGCAGATGCGCGGGATGTCGATGGTGGACGCCGAGGGCGACGAGCTGTACCGCAGCGAGGAGCGCACCATCACCGGCGGCGAGCTGGACAGCCCCGACATCGAGATCCTGCGCGACGACCTGGCCGAGATCCTCCTCGCGGCCGCCGGGGACGGCGTGGAGTACCTGTACGGCGACTCGATCGCCGAGCTGGAGCAGGACGAGGACGAGGTCCGGGTCGTCTTCGACAGCGGCCTGCGCCGCGCCTTCGACCTGGTCGTGGGCGCGGACGGCCTGCACTCCAACACCCGCCGCCTGGCGTTCGGCCCCGAGTCCGACTACCTCCGGAACCTGGGCACCTACCTGGCGGTGTGGACGACCCCGAACTTCCTCGGCCTGGACCGCTGGCAGGTGTTCCACCAGGTGCCCGGCAGCACCGTGGGCGGCGGCACGATGAGCGTCCGCGACAACACCGAGGCCCGCGTCTACCTGGGCTTCCAGTCCGACACTCCGGTGGACTACGACCACCGCGACACCGAGGCGCAGAAGAAGCTCATGCAGGAGCGGCTGGCGGACGGCGGCTGGGAGATGCCCCGGATGCTGGAGTACATGTGGGACGCGCCGGACTTCCACTTCGACGCGATGGCGCAGATCCACATGGACGCCTGGTCCAACGGCCGCGTGGTGCTGCTCGGCGACGCCGGGTACTGCGGCTCCCCGCTGTCGGGGCAGGGCACCACCATGGCGATGGTCGGCGCGTACGTGCTGGCCGGGGAGCTGAAGAAGGCGGGCGGCGACCACGTCGCCGCGTTCGCGGCCTACGAGTCCGAGCTGCGCGACTACGTCGCCGCCAACCAGCGGCTCGCGCTGGACAACAAGAAGCGCGTGGACGCGCAGACCTCGGCCGAGATGGGCGACACGGCCGCCGCCGAGGCCCTGGTCGAGGAGGGCGTGGCGGCGTTCGAGACGGTCGTGAACGGCTTCGTCGTCAAGGACTACTGACCCTCGCGACCGGAAGCGCCCGGCCCTCCTCGGGCCGGGCGCTCTTCGCCGTGCTCACCGGCGCTTGCCGCGCAGCAGCAGGATTCCGGACGCCAGCACCGCCACGGCGGTGGCCGCGTGGATGCCCAGCGCCGCCGCCGTCGAGCCGCCGCGGGCGAGGATCGTCAGCGCGTCGCCCGCCGGGATCACCGAGAACGCCGCCATCACCCAGCCGAGGGCGCGCCACTCGCGGCGGGCCATGAGGGCGAGCACGGCCAGGCCCGTGCCCAGGTCCCGCGCGCCCTTGACGTTGAGGAACCCGGCGGCCTCGCCCTCGGGCCAGGCGGGCAGGCCGAAGGAGGGCGCGGTGCCGACCGGGTCCAGCAGGTAGCTCAGGCCGACGTAGGAGATGCCGACGCCGGTCAGGGCGGCGAGGCCGGCCCCGATCCGGAGCGCCTTGGACGGCGCGCCCTCGCGGACGCGGCGCATCCGGCGGTCGTAGACGCGGCGGCCCGCGACGTTCCAGAAGATCCGGACCGGCTTGGGCAGCCCGCCCAGCATCAGCTCGCGCTCGACGGCGTCGGCCTCCTCCAGCGAGATGCCGAGGAAGGTCAGCAGCTTGCTCTTGGGGGCGGAGGCGGCGAAGTGCTCGCCCTGGGCGTCCCACTCGGCGGCGGTCAGGTGGCGCTCGGCCAGCGGGAGCAGGTGGGCCTCCTCGTCGTCCAGGTGCTCGACGAGGACGGCGCGGTGCTCGGTCAGGGCGGCGACCAGCCCGTCGCGCTCGGGCGCGGCGGCGGTGGCCTCCCAGCGGTCGGCGGCGGCGCGGACGCGGGCCAGGGAGGCGGCGACGCGCTCGTGCTGCTCCTCCATGCGCAGCACGATGTCGGCGTCCAGGTCCACCCGGGCCAGCAGCAGCGGCCAGATCAGCTCGTCCTCGCCGTGGTGGTGGTTGTGCAGGCCCAGCGCGTAGTCGCGCAGGTGGGCGGTCAGGACGCGGGCGCGGGCGGCGTCGCCGGGCCGGACCTCGGCGATCAGCTCGGCCAGCAGCCGCGACTCGCGGCGCAGGCCGCGGTGGACGGTCACCATCGTGCGGGTGTCGGGGCGGGCGGTGTCGGCGGCGGTGGCGGCGGTGGCGCTCTGCGCGGTGGTGTTCATGGCTCAAGCTTCGGCCGGGCCTCTTGGAGGCCCCATGGAGACGGCTTGGAAAAGATCTTTTACGATGCCCGGGTGCGGATCTCGGTGCTCGGCCCCGTCACCGCCGAGGCCCCGGCCGGCCCGGTCGCCCTCGGCGGGCCCCGGCAGCGCGCGGTGCTGGCGCTGCTGGTGGCCGCGCGCGGCGGCGCGGTGCCGGCCGAGCGCATGGTGGAGGACCTGTGGGACAGCGCGCCGCCCGCCCGCGCGATGATCTCGCTCCAGTCCTACGTGTCCAACCTGCGCAAGATCCTCGAACCGGACCGCCCGCCGCGCACGCCCGCGCGGGTGCTGGTCAACGCCCCGCCCGGCTACGCGCTGCGGCTGCCCGCCGAGGCCGTGGACGCCTGGCGCTTCACCGACCTGGTCGCCGAGGCGCGGACGGCGGCCGACCCGCGCCCGCTGCTGCGCGAGGCGCTGGGGCTCTGGCGGGGCCCCGCGTTCGCCGAGGCCGCCGACCGGCCCTGGGCGCAGCCCGAGATCAACCGGCTGCGGGAGCTGCGGCTGGCGGCGCGGGAGATGGAGGTGGCGGCGCGGCTGCGGGCTGGCGAGCCCGCCGTGCCGGAGGCCGAGCGGCTCACCCTGGACGAGCCGCTGCGCGAGGAGGGGTGGCGGCTCTACGCGCTGGCGCTGTGGGGCGACCGGCGGCAGGCCGAGGCGCTGGCGGCGCTGCGGCGGGCGCGGTCGGTGCTGGCGGAGGAGCTGGGACTCGATCCGGGCCCGGAGCTGGCGGAGCTGGAGGACGCGATCCTGAACCAGCGCATGGAGGTGCTGGAGGCCGCACGGCCCGCCGGACCGCCGGACGCGCCGCCCGCACGGTCCGTGCCGCCCGTCCCCGCTCCCCCGGCCGAGCTGTTCGTCGGCCGCGACGCCGAGCTGGCGGCGCTGCGGGCGGCCGCCGAGCAGGGACGCGTCGCCCTGGTCACCGGCGAGGCCGGGCTCGGCAAGACCGCGCTGCTGGACCGCCTGGCCGCCGACCTCGCCGCCGGAGGCGCGCTGGTCGCGTACGGGCGCTGCCCCGAGGCCGACGGGGCGCCGCCCGCCTGGGCCTGGACCGAGGCGCTGCGCGCCGTCGCGGCCGCCGTCCCGCCGCCGCCGGAGGCGGACGCGCTGCTCGCCGACCGCCCGCGCCCGGCCGCCGACGCCGCCGCCGGGCGGTTCCGGCTGCACCGGGCGGTGTGGGAGTGGCTGGCCGAGGCCGCGCGCCGCCGCCCCCTGGTGGTCGTGCTGGACGACCTGCACTGGGCCGACGCCGAGACGCTGGCGCTGCTGACGGCCGGGGACGCGCCGATCGCGCTCGTCCTCGCGTTCCGGGGCGACGAGGCGGCCGCGCTGTCCGGGGCGCTGGCGGCGCTCGCCCGCCGCTCGCCGCTGCGCCTGGCCCTCCCCGGCCTGCCCGGACCCGCCGTCGCGCGCCTGGTGGCCGCCGAGTGCGAGGCCCCGGTGGACGCCGCCACCGTCGCGGCCCTCGCCGAGCGCACCGGCGGCAACCCGTTCTACGTGCGCGAGAGCGCCCGGTTGCTGAACGGCGAGGGGACGCTCTCCGACGTGCCCGAGGGCGTGCGGGACGTGCTGCGCCGCCGCCTCGCCCGCCTCTCCGAGCCGGCCGTCGCCGTGCTGCGCCTGGCGGCCCTGGCTGGCCGCGAGGTCCCCGTCGAGCCCCTCGTCGAGGCGTCCGACACCGACGAGGACGGCGTGCTGGACGCGCTGGACGCCGGGGTCGGCGCGGGCCTGCTGACCGAGCCCGCGCCGGGCCGGGTCCGGTTCGCGCACGCGCTGGTCCGCGACACCCTCGTCGCCGACCTGAGCGCGCTGCGCCGCACGCGGATGCACGCCCGGCTCGCCGCCGCGCTGGAGCGGCTGTCGCCGGACGAGATCCCGCTGCTGGCCCACCACTACGCGCACGCCGCCTCCGCCGCGACCGCGGCCAAGGCCGTGGACTACTCGGTGCGCGCGGCCGCCCTGGCCCGCGACCGCTACGCCCACGACGCGGCCGTCGCGCTGCTGCGCCAGGCCGTGGCCGCCCTCGAACGGGTGCCGGGGCGGCCGGGCCTGCTGGACCTGCTGGCCGAGCTGCTGCGCGCCCAGATCCGCGCGGGCGACGTGACCGCCGCCCGCGAGACGCGCCGCCGCGCGGTGGAGCTGGCCGAGGGGGACGACGACCTGCTGCTGGCGGCGTTCACGGCGTGGACGGAGCTGACCCCGTGGCAGGTCCGCGAGTACGGGAAGGTGGACGAGCGCGTCGTGGCGCACCTGGCCCGCCTCCTGGAGCGCCCCGACCTCTCCCCGCGCGACCGCTGCCTGCTGCTGAACGCCTACGCCGCCGAGCTGACCGGGGAGGGCGACCCGACCGCGCAGGCGGCCGCCGAGGAGGCCGCCGACCTGGCCCGCTCCCTGGGCGACCCCGGGCTGCGCGCCCTCACCAGCGGCACCCTGGCGCGGGAGCTGAACCGCCCCGGCGGCGGCGCGCAGGAGGCGCTGGGACGGGAACTGGTCGCGCTCGGCACCGAGCACGACCTGCCCGCCGCCCTGTGGGCGGGCACGTTCAACCTCGCGGCGGCGGCCGTCCGGCGCAACGACGCGGAGGCGGCGCGCCGCTTCGTGCACGAGGCGCTGGAGCTGGCCCGGCGCTACCGGATGGCCGACGCGACGCTGGTCGGCGAATGCTCCGTGGCCGCGCTGGCGCACGTGGAGGGCAGGGCCGAGGAGGCCGAACGCCGCTACGCCGCGGCCGCCGAGGCGATGACCCGCCAGGGGTCGCTGCACGGGCAGGGCTTCCTGCTGCTGGTCCGCGCGGTCCTGGCGGCCACGGGCGGCCGCCTTGCCGCCCTGGCCGACGACCCCGCCTATGCGAGCCTCGGCCCGATGGGCGCCGACGTGACGGCGGCGGCCCTCGCGGCGGCCGGGCGCCTGGAGGAGGCCCGGCGGGTGCACGCGCTCGCCGAGCCGATCCGCCCCAACTACTTCCTCACCCTCTTCGCCGCGTTCCGGGCGATGACGGTCGTGGCGCTGGAGGACCGCGAGGCCGCCGAGGAGCTGTACGGGCAGCTGCTCCCCTTCAGCGGCGGCCCGCCCGCGGGCCTGGAGAGCCTGTCGGCCGCGATGCCGCCGGTGGACCGCACGCTGGGCGAGCTGGCCCGCCTGCTGGGCCGCGACCCCGAGCAGCACTTCGCCCGCGCCCGCGAGGTCGCCGCCCGCTGGGCGGCCCCCTAGACCAGGCGGCGCGCGGCGGCCCAGCGCGACAGCTCGTGCCGGTTGGACAGCTGGAGCTTGCGCAGGACGCTGCTCACGTGGGTCTCGACCGTCTTGACCGAGATGAACAGCTCCTTGGCGATCTCCTTGTAGGCGTAGCCGCGCGCGATGAGGCGCAGCACGTCGCGCTCGCGCTGGGTGATCTGGTCCAGCTCGGGATCGACGGCGGGCACGTCGGAGGCGGCGAACGCGTCCAGCACGAACCCGGCCAGCCGGGGCGAGAAGACCGCGTCCCCCTCGGCGACGCGGCCGATGGCGTCGGTCAGCTCCGGCCCCGAGATGGTCTTGGTGACGTAGCCGCGCGCGCCGCCGCGCACCACCCCGATCACGTCCTCGGCGGCGTCGGACACCGACAGCGCCAGGAACCGCGAGGGCACGGTGCCGTGCAGCCGCCGCAGCACCTCGATGCCCCCGCCGCCGGGCAGGTGGACGTCCAGCAGCACGACGTCGGGCTGCGCGGCCTTGATGACGGCGACGGCCTCGTCCACGTCGCCCGCCTCGCCGACGATCTCGATGCCGGCGCCCAGCTCGGCCTTCACGCCGGTGCGGAACATCTGGTGGTCGTCGACCAGCACGACCCTGTTGGAAGGGGACGGCGCACTCACTTCTTGATCTCCAAACGGACTTCGGTGCCCTCGCCGGGGGCGGTGCGGACCGTGGCCTTGCCGCCGTGGCGCTCCATACGTCCGATGATGGACCCTCGCACGCCCATCCGGTGATCCGGGATCTGCTCCAGGTCGAATCCCTTGCCCCGGTCGCGGACGAAGACCGCCACCTCGTCCCCCTCCACCTCGGCGTAGACCGACACCGACGGGGCCCCGGAGTACTTGGCGGCGTTGACCATGGCCTCGCGCGCGGCCTGCAGCGCCGAGCCGAGCCGGTCGTCCAGGGCGGTGTCGCCGACCACGACCACCTCCATGGGCACGCCGTGGTCGTCCTCGACCTCCCCGGCGATCCCGCGCATGGCGGCGGCGAAGGTCTGGTCGGGGTCGGCCTTGGGCTCGTAGAGCCAGGTGCGCAGCGTGCGCTCCTGGGAGCGGGCGAGCCGCTGGACCTCGCGCGCGTCGTGGGCGTTGCGCTGGATCAGGGTCAGGGTGTGCAGCACCGAGTCGTGGATGTGGGCGGCCAGCTCGGCGCGCTCCTGGGACCGGATGCGCTCGCCCCGCTCGGCGTCCAGGTCCTGCCACAGCCGCACCACCCAGGGCGTCGCGATCACCGCGACCCCGGTGAGGATGATCAGCATGGCGATGACGACCTCGCGGGCCTGCCCGGCGTCGACGTTGCGGACCACGAACCCGCCGATGCCGCCGATCACCAGGATCAGCCCGAAGACGCTGCGCAGCCACATGTGCCGCAGCGGCAGGACCCAGCGCTGCCGCTGGTCGCGGTCGGCCTGCTGCCACAGGATCGCGGCCCCGATGCCGCCGATGACGAACGGCCACAGGGCGGCCTGGGCCACCCCGGTCCCCCAGGTCAGCGCCGACAGCCCGAGGGCGACGGCCGAGTAGGCGAACAGCTGCCCCCAGTCGCGCCCGCGCAGCAGCCCGGCCCGCGCCCCGGCGTCCTGCCGGGGCACCAGCACCCAGAAGGCCGCGTAGGCGGCGAACCCGAGCCCGCCGGCGACGCTGAGCAGCACGAAGGCGGCCCGCACGATGAGGACGTCGATGCCGAGGTGCACGGCGAGGCCGCGGCCGACCCCGGCGATGAGCCGCCCGTCGGGCCGCCGCTCCAGCCGGTCCACCGGCGCGGCGCTGTCACTGGTCATCGTCGTCGCACTCCCACCCGGCACCCCCACCCGACGATCGTCACATGCCCGACCCGGAGACGGCATCAGGGGCCGACCCTGATTTCCGGGCCCGCAAGAAGATCGAGGAACCGGCGGGCGACTTCCTATGCTGGGGTGATGGCCGCCCCTCCCCCCGGACTGCCGTCATCGTTCCCCGCCAGGGACGCCGCCCTCGCCGCCGGCGTCGCCCTGCTGATCACCCTCAGCACCGCGCCGGTGCTGCTGACCGTCCCCGCCGAGACCTGCCCCTACCCGCTGGTCGACGTGCTGCTCATCGCCGGCGTGTGCGGGCCGCTGCCGCTGTGGCGCAGCCGTCCCCTCACCGCCGGCGTGCACCTGGTGGCCGCGACGGTCGGCTACTACGCCGTCAGCCCGATCGACGGGCCGCTCGTCCTGGCGCTGCTGCCGTGCCTGTACGCCGTCGCGGCGGCCGGGCGGTCCCGCGCCGCGGCCTGGCTCACCGCCGCCGCCCTCGCCGGGCTCGGTCTGGGCGCCCTGGCCGGCGCCCATTCGATCGGCGGCTTCGCCCTGGTCATGCTGGGCGGCTGGGCGGCGGCGCTGGTCGCGCTCGGGGCCGTGCGGCACGGCCAGGCCGCGCAGCTGCGCACGGCCGAGGAGCGGGCCCTCGCGGCGGCCCGCGGGCACGCCGCCGACGAGCGGCGCCGGATCGCCCGCGAGCTGCACGACGGCATCGGCCACCACATCTCGTTGATCAGCGTGCAGGCCGGGGTCGCGCTGCACCGCATCCGCCGCGACCCCGACCAGGCCGCCCCCGCCCTCGGCGTCATCAAGGAGGCGGGCGGGACGGCGCTGCGCGAGCTGCGCGCCACCCTCGGCGTGCTGCGGCAGGTGGACGGCGACGCCCCCGCGCCCGGCCTGGACCGCGCCGCCGAGCTGGTGCGGCACGCCGAGGCCGCCGGGCTGGCCGCCCGGCTCCTGGTCGTCGGCGAACGCCGCGCGCTGCCGCCCGCCGCCGACCTGGCCGCCTACCGCATCCTCCAGGAGGCGGTCACCAACGTGATCCGGCACGCCGGGGCCCGCGCGGTGGTGCTGACCATCGCCTACGACCCGGCGGGCCTGCGCCTGGAGATCGACGACGACGGCGCGGGCGGCGACACGGGCGGAAGCACGGACAGCGACATGGACGGCGACACGGGCGGCGGCACGGGCGGCGGCACGGGCGGCGGCACGGGCGGCGGCACGGGCGGCGGCAGCGGGATCTCCGGGATGCGCGAGCGCGCCCGCGCGCTGGGCGGCGACCTCAGCGCCGGGCCCGTCCCCGGCGGCGGCTTCCGGGTGCGGGCCCGGCTGCCCTACGGCGACCCCCGCGCCGGGGGCCCGGCGTGATCAGCGTGCTGCTCGCCGACGACCAGCGCCTGGTCCGCGCCGGGTTCCGCGCGCTGCTGGACGACGAGCCCGACATCACCGTCGTCGGCGAGGCCGCCGACGGCGCGCAGGCCGTCGCCGCCGCCCGCGAGCTGCGGCCCGACGTGGTCCTCATGGACATCCGGATGCCGGTGCTCGACGGTCTGGAGGCCACCCGCCGGATCGCGGCGGCCGGGGACGCCCGGATCGTCATGCTGACCACCTTCGACCTCGACGAGCACATCTACGCCGCGCTGCGCGCCGGGGCCGCCGGATTCCTGATCAAGGACACCGACCCCGCCGAGCTGGTGCGCGCGGTCCGGGTGGTGGCGGGCGGCGACGCGCTGATCAGCCCGTCGGTGACCCGCCGCCTCATCGCCGAGTTCGCGGCCCGGGTGGACCGCCCCGACCCCGGCCCGGCGCTGGCCGCGCTCACCGCGCGCGAGCGGGAGGTGCTGGAGCTGGTGGCGGGCGGGCGGTCCAACGGCGAGATCGCCGAGCGGCTGGTGCTCAGCCCCGCCACCGTCAAGAGCAACGTCAGCCGCGTCCTGGGCAAGCTCGGGCTGCGCGACCGGGCGCAACTGGTGGTGCTGGCCTACGAGACGGGCGCGGTGCGGCCGGGCTGGCTGCCCTGACCCGGGACGCAACTTCCGGAGTCCCCGGACGCACCTCCCGGCCGATGCGGCCCGGTGGCCGCCCCGCGCACCCTTGGGGGCATGAACGATCACCGACGTGTCCTGCTGGTCCTGCTCACCGCGGCCGCCGCCACCGGCGGCGTCGCCGCGCCCTCCGCCGCGTCCCCGGCCCCGCCCGACCCCGCGCCCGGCGGCCCGGAGCGCCCCTACGAGCCCGACGTGACCGGCCCCGCCAACCTGGACGGCCTCACGGTCACCGCGACCGGCGGGCCCGGCCGCAGCGTCACCCTGGCGTTCGACCGGCGCAGCCGCACCGCCGACGGGTCGGTGCCCGCCGCCGCCCGCCGGTTCGTGTTCCTGTTCGACGAGTCCGTCCGCTTCAATCCCGGCGCGTTCCCGACCTGCGCCCGCGCCGTCATCGAGCGGGACGGCGCGGACGCCTGCCCGCCCGGCTCGCGCATCGGCGGCGGCCGGGGCACCGCCCACGACGGCACGCAGGGCGAGGTGCTGGCGTTCAACACGCGGATCGGCGCGCGGCCCGGCGTCCTGGTCGTCCTCCCCGCCGCTAACATGATCCTCGAACAGACGTTCGAGAAGGTCACCGCCCCCTACCAGCGCGAGGGCTACCGGTGGGCACTGGACGAGATCGTGCCGCCGACGCCCGTGCCGCCCCAGGACCGGGCCGGGACCGCGCGGTTCGAGCTGTCGTTCGGCGCGACCCGCCATCACCGGGGCCGCACGGTCGGGTTCGCCGAGACCACGGCCCGCCCCGGCACGCCCTTGAGGTTCGGGCTGTGGAGCGAGTTCGTCACCGGCCAGGTCGTCCTGCCGACCGACACCGCCCCCGCGCCCCGCTGACCGTCGCGGGCCGGGCGGGAGCGGCCCGCCCGGCCCGCGATAACCGCCGCTGAACGGGGTAGTTCCACAGAACACCTGGTCAGCGAGGAGATGTGATGGCTTCCGAATCCGAGGTGCGGCGCTACGGCTTCGCCTTCGAGGACCGTTTGACCCGCCCGTTGGCCCTGCTGGGCATCCGGCCGGACACGGCCCACCTCCTGATCACCTCCGAGCGGCTGAAGGCCCGCTTCGGGCCCTGGCTGGTGCGGACGCCCCTGGAGAACGTGGCGGGCGCGGAGGTCACCGGGCCCTACAACGTCCTCAAGGTGGCCGGGCCGCACCTGTCGCTGGCCGACCGGGGCCTCACCTTCGGCACCAACACCGAGCGGGGGGTGTGCATCCGCTTCCACCGCCCGGTCAAGGGCCTGGACCCGCTGGGCCTGCTGCGCCACCCGGGCCTGACGCTCACCGTGGCCGAACCGGAGGAGGCGGCCCGCCACCTACAGGACATCGTGTCGCTCAGGAGCAAGGGCACTCCGAGCGGCGGCTGAGCGGCGCCCCCGACTCCTGGTCCGTGGCGATCCGGCCGCGCAGCATGGCCTCCATGACCTTCATGAAGCGCTGCGCCCTGGCCCGGCCGATGACGAACGGGTTCTCGGCGGACCCGGCGCGCAGCTCCTCCATGCGCGCCAGGCCGTTATCGCTGAGCCCGTGGTTGTTCAGCTCGACCTCCACGCCCGCCCGCCGCATCCGGGAGGCGAACGAGAGCACGGAGGAGAGCTGGATCCGCTTGTCCGCGGTCGCCGCGGGCGGGTTGGTCCCGCCCCACAGCATGGCGGTGTGGCGCCGCCCCCTCCAGTGCACCGGGAAGATCGCCGAGACGGTCCCCGGCGTGTGGCCGGGCGTGTGGTGGAACCTGATCGTCGTGTCGCCGAGGGTCAGCCGCCCGCCGTCGGAGATCTCCAGGTCCCGGGCGGGGACGTCGCCGGGCGCACCGGCGACCAGGTCCCAGTCGGCGGGACTCATCATGACGCGGGCCCCGTACCGCTCGGCGAGGTGGCGGGCGCCGCCGTAGTGGTCGGCGTGCCCGTGCGCGACCACCACGTACCTGATCTCGGCCGGGTCCATCCCCACCGCGCGCAGCTCGGGCAGGATGATCTTCTCGGCGTCGGCGGTCGAGCCCAGCGCGTCGAGCAGGACGATGCCCCGGGAGGTGCGCAGGGCGGTGGCGGAGACGAAGCCGGTGCCCACCACCGCCACGTCGTCGAAGATCCGCAGCGGCTCGGGGTCCGGGACGGTCGGCATCTGCGCGCCCGGCGAGAGCGCTCTGACCATGGACTTCAGGACGGGGTCGGCACCGGCCAGGGCGGCGGCGCGGTCGTAGTGGCGCTGCGCGTCACCGGCCGCGGCGGCGGACGCCTCGGCCGCATGCCCTGCCAGCGGCAGGGAGGCTGCGGCCGCCAGCAGAGTGCGGCGGGACAGGGGTCGAACGGGCATTCGCTCCTCCTGGGTCAGAGTCGGCCGAGGGCCTTGGCCAGCGCGGTGGCGGTCTCGGCGATCACCTTGTTGTCGGGCTCGACGCCGTCGGCGTTGCGGTGGGTGTAGACCGTGAAGACGATCGGCGCGGACGCCCCGGGCGGCCAGGCGACCGCGATGTCGTTGGCAGTGCCGTGGTTCTGCGCCCCGCCGGTGCCGGTCTTGTCGCCGACCGTCCAGTCCTTGGGCAGCCCGGCCCGGATGCGCTCGTTGCCCGTGACGGTGGCGCGGAGCCAGCCGACCAGGCGCTGCCGGTCGCGGCGGTCCAGGGCGTTCCCGGCGGTGATGCGGGACAGGCTGTGCGCGGCCGCCTTGGGAGTGGTGGTGTCGCGCAGCTCGCCGGGCTGCCAGATGTTCAGGTCGGTCTCGTAGCGGTCCAGCCGGCTCGTCCGGTCGCCGAGGGAGCGGAAGTACCGGGTCATCCCGGCCGGTCCGCCGATCTGCTTGAGCAGCAGGTTGCCCGCCAGGTTGTCGCTGGTGGTGATGGTGGCGCGGCAGAGCTGGGCGGGCGTCATGCCGGTGTCGGTGTACTCGCCGGTCTCGGGCGAGCCGGGCAGCACGTCGGCGGGCTTCCAGCGGATGACGCGGTCCATCAGGCGGGGGTCGGTGTCGCGCGCCTTGCGGAGCACGGCGGCGCACACGTACGCCTTGAAGGTGGAGTTGAGGGCGAAGCGCTCGTCGGCCCGGTAGCCGACGGTCCGGCCGGTGCTCATGTCGATCGCCGCCGCGCCGATGCGCCCCTGGTAGGAGGCTTCGAGGGCGCTCAGCGTGCGGGCGAGACCGGACGTGGCGGCGGGGGCCGAGCGGGTCTGGGCCACCAGGCTCACGGTGCTCTTCTGGGCGGGGGACGCATTCGTCCCGCAGGCGGTGCCGGTCAGCAGGGTCGCGGCCGCCAAGGCGGCGAGACCGAACCTGGCCCGTCGTCGGGTGTGAAGTTCCATGCCGGAGAGCAGACCAGAGCCCGGAAGGGCATGTCCAATATTGATATCGATCAACAACCGATACCGAAACGCGTATCGTCCCACCGCCCCCCGGGGTTTCCTGCGTGCCGCCGCACGGGCGACACGCAGGAAATCCGTTGGGCTAGCCGGCGGCTCCGGGCACGATGCGGTTGTCGTAGAACACCTTGACCAGGCCGCGGACGATGTCGCGCTGCTTGGCGCAGTCGCCGATGACCGCGCCGGACGCCTCGAACACCAGCTCATGGGAGTTGTGCTCCTCACCGGGCCGGGCGAAATCGGCGCCCAGCCGGCCGGTCCCCGGACTGGACGGGCAGCTCGTCGCCCAGCGGGCCTCGGGCCCGAACTCGGGCATCGCTCCGTACCCGCTGGCCCGCGTCAGCCCTCCCGGAGAGGTCGGCGGGTCGTAGTAGACGTCCAGCCGCACGCCGTTGGGGTTGCGTGCGGCCGGCTCGTAGCGGCAGTGCCATCCCTTGTCGCGGTGGGGGTTGTGGCGGAGCAGGTGGAACGGCGGCTTGCCGAGCACCGGCTCCAGCAGGCCCGCGTCCGGGCAACCGCCCTTGCCCGCCTTGGCGGCGGCCCCGCCGCCCTTGCCCTTCCCCGCCGGACCGCCGGAGGCCGCCTCGTCACCGGAATCGCCGCACGCGGCCAGGCAGGTGCTCAGGGACACCGCCAGCAGCGCGGTGGTGCCGTACCGGGCCAGCATCTTCATGTGGGGCTCGCTTCGCTCACGTCGGAAGGCGGAGGGCAGCAGCGATCATGGCACGCCCACCCGGGCGGCGGACGGGCTTCGGCGCGGATGCCGCCCGTCAGCCGGGCGCGACCAGAGCGCGAAGCTCCCGCGCAGCGGGCAGAACCCGCGCCCGCGCGGGCAGGACCCGCACGATCCGCTGGACCTGATGGTCGATCAACGTGGTGCGCTGGCCGGACTCCAGGGCCGGGGCGAGGGTGTCCAACGCGTGCCCCAGGCCCTCCTCGACCTCCCTGGCCTGGACTAATGACAGGGAGCGGTAGAGCGACGTCTGCGTGCGCGCGTGGGCCAGTTCGGGCGGGTAGAGGGCGAGCGCCCGGTCGATCGCCTCGTCGGCCCGCGCGGTGTCGCCGACCCGGGCCAGCGTCGACGCCTGGATCGCCCACGTCGTGGACTCCGGCCACGACCACGCCGGGACCTGGTCGCGGGTCGCCGCGTCCGGAAGGGAGGCGGCCACCTCTTCGATCGCGTGCAGCGCGGCCAGCACGCCTCTGCCGTCGTCGTGCTCGGCGGCCATGTGGGCACGATTGGTGAGCGCCCGCGCGAGCCCAACGCTCGGGCGCCCGCCCGCCAGGTCCAGCGCCTCCCGCGTCAGGCTCGCGGTGACCTGCTCGTGCCGTCCTCCGAGCAGGGAGCGCATGCCTTCGCGGGCGCGCACCCAGACGGCCAGATCGCGATCTCCGGAGGCGTCCGCCGCCTGCCTGCTCGTCCGCCACCATCGCCACGCCGCGCGATATTCGCCCAGGTCACAGAGGTCTTCGGCTAGGAGCGCCGCGAGCTGGGACGCCACCCGGCGCAACCCGTGGAGCAAAGGCCCGGGGAGGTCGCGCTCCAGCGCCCCCCGCAGCTCGGCCAGCTCCAGGGCCAGTTCCGGCGCGAGCCGACCGGTCACACCGGTCCAGTACCGGTGGCCGTACTCCCACGCCGTGCGCTCCCAGTCCGCCAGGTCGGGCGGGCCGAGGGCGCGGCCCAGCCCGGTGCGCAGATCTTCCAGTGAGGCCAGCGGCCCGACCGCGGCTCCGAGAGCGAACGTCTGGAGCAGCTCTCGGCGCTTCACGTCCTCGTCCGCCTCCCGCCAGGGGATCTCCTCGTCCACGCTACCTCCCGGCATCCGGAGGCAGCCGAACAAATCCCTCTCTGTGGATTCGAACGCCGCCGCGCCGCCCGGGGCCTTCGCCGTCGTTCGGCGGGTCACGCTCGGGTGCGCCCTCAGCGGGGACTACCGCGTGATCGACGAGGTCGGCACGGCCCGGCGGGACGCCGCGAGCGGGGTCGTGGTCTGGGAGTTCTGACCCGGGGATCTCAGGGGCGCGTCAGGGACCTCCCTGATACCGCAGGGGGAGCCCGGTCGTCAGGATGGGACCCATGGGCGACCGACACGACACCCTGCAGCGGGATGACGCTCCAGAAGAGATCGAGTACCGGCGGATGGCGCGGGTTCGCGAGGGGCGCGTCCTCGGCGGGGTCTGCACCGGGCTCGGGCGGCTGACCGGGATCGACCCCGTGGTGTACCGCGTCGGGTTCGCCATCCTCGTGCTGTCGCACGGGCAGGGCATCCTGCTCTACCTGGCCGCGCTGGCCTTCATGCCCGCCTCGCCGGGGGTGCCCTCGTTCGCCGAGTCCGCCTTCAAGCGGTGGTTCGACAGCAACGCCGTGCTCACCATCCTGGGCGTGCTGCTGTGCGTCGGCGTCGCGGCCAGCCTTTTGGGAGGCGGGGTCTCCACCGACGCGATCGCGGTGGTGACCGTCTTCGGGCTCGTGCTCGTCGTCGCCCACGCCCGCGGGGTCAACCTGGTGGGGGTCGCCCGGTCCCTGCCCGAACGCCTCCAGGGGCACCCGCCCGGCTCCATGGGCGAGCCCGTCGAGCCGCCCAGGGGGCCCGTCGGGCCCGTCTCGCTCGACAAGGGCGCCGACGAGCTGCCCCCCGGGATGATCGACCTCGCCGCCTACAGCGCGGGGGCCGGCGGGCGCGATCCCGAGGTGATCGTCGCCCCGGCCCGGCGGCCGAAGCGCGCCAAGGCCGAGCGGAAGTCCCCGCTCACCCCCATCGTCGTCCTGTTCGCCCTGGGCGCCGGGGCCGCGGTCATGCCGATCGCCGGGGCGTACCCGGTGCCGCACTCCACGATGATCGTGCTCTCGGCGGCGCTGGCCGTCGTCGGCGCCGGGATGCTGCTCGGCGCCCGGTTCCGCGTGCACGGGCTGGCCGCGGTCGGGGCCATGTTGACGTTGGGCCTGCTCACCAGCGCGGTCGCCGCCGAGGTGCCGCAGGGGGCCCGGTACGGAGAGGTGCAGTGGCGGCCCATGCAGGTGACTCCCGCGCGGCAGGACTACCGGGTGGTCGTCGGGTCGGGCGAGCTGGACCTGACGGCGGTCCCCGTCGCGGCCGGGCAGCGCCTCACCGTGAACGCCGAGGTCGTGCTGGGCAAGATGGTCGTCACCGTGCCCAAGGGCGCGCGCGTCGAGCTGGACGGGCGCACCGGCCTCGGCGACCTCACCGTGGACGGGCGGACCGTCCCGGGGCCGAACGCCAGGGCCGAGCAGGTCCTGGAGGCCGAGAACGGCAAGGGCGCCCCGCCGGTCATCGTCCTGCGGGTGCGGAGCAAGCTCGGAGACGTGGAGGTGCGCCGTGCGTGAACCACGCGGGCGGTTCGACCCCGGTGCGCTGGTGACCGGGCTGTTCTTCCTGGTCGTGGCCGGAATCTTCGTCGCCAGCGGGCTGTCGAAGGAGATGGTCGTGGACACCCGGATTCTGGCGCCGGTGCTGCTGGTCGGGCTCGGCCTGGTGGGCGTGGTGCGGGTGCTCACCCGGGCCCGGCGACGATGATGTGACTGGTATCACCCTCTTCGTCCGGAACAATCAAACCGGACATTAGGGTTAACTAACCCCGTGAGGTTCTCCAAGAAGAGCATTCTGCTCGTGGCCCGGCTGCACGTTGACCTGTGCCGCCTCGCCAGCGTGCTGTGTCGCGGCTGATCTAGCCCCCCGCCTCTTCTTCCTCCCCTCCCTCTTTCTCTCTTCGCACGCCCGCGCGCCGTGATGTCCGCGTCCGGGTCGTGAGTCATGAACTCCCTGGAGAACCCTTGCGCGTCTGGAAATGGCAGTTCTGGCAGCAGATCGTGCTGTCGCTGGTGCTCGGCGTGGTCGTCGGCGCCCTGATCAACAACCTGGCCGGCGACGGCGCCAAGGTCGCCGAGGACTGGCTGGACCCGTTCGGCGGCGTCTACACCAGCCTGCTCAAGGTCGTGGTGGTCCCGCTGGTGTTCGCCGCGATCGTGGTGAGCATCGGCCGGCTGCGCGGGGTCGGCTCGGTCGCCCGGCTGACCGGCAAGACCCTCGGCTGGTTCGTGGTCACCTCGGCGATCGCCACCGCGGTCGGCCTCGCCGTGGCGCTGGTGCTCAACCCCGGCCAGGGCCTCGGCAAGCTCGCCAGCGAGACGACCGAGACCGACGCGGTCACCTGGACCCAGATCCTGAAGAACCTGTTCCCGTCCAACATCGTCAACGCGATGGCGGAGGGCAACGTCCTCGGCGTGGTCACCTTCGCGGTGCTGTTCGGCGCGGCCCTGGTCGCGATCGGCGAGCGCGGGCAGCGGCTGACCAACATCATCGACGACGTCTACGTCGTGATGCAGAAGGTCGTGTGGTGGGTCGTGCGGCTCACCCCGATCGGCTCGTTCTTCCTGATCGCCTCGGTCGTGGCCACCTACGGGCCGTCCACGCTGGCGCCGCTGGCCAAGTTCACCGGCGCGATCTACCTGGCCGTCGCGATCATGCTGGTGGTCGGCTACCCGGTGCTGCTGGCGGCGGTGGGCCGCGTCTCGCCGCTGAAGTTCTACCGCAACACCTGGCCGGCGCTGCAGTTCGCGTTCGTGTCGTCGTCGTCGCTGGCGACGCTGCCGATCGCGCAGAAGGTGCAGATCGAGCGCAACGGCGTGCACAGCGAGTACGCCTCGTTCGCGCAGCCGCTCGGCGCCACCATCAAGTTCGACGGCTGCGGCGCGATCTACCCGGCGGTCGCGGCGGTGTTCGTCGCCCAGTACACCGGCACCGAGCTCGGCCTCGGCCAGTACGCGCTGATCGCGCTGGCCGCGATCATCGGGCAGCTCGGCACCGGCGGCACCCCCGGCCCGGCGCTGGTGGCGCTGACGCTGACCCTCACCACCGTCGGCCTGCCGCTGTCGGCGGTCGGCTACCTGATCGCCATCGACAAGGTGATCGACATGGCCCGCACCACGCTGAACGTGGCCGGCCAGCTCACCGTGCCGGTGCTGGTGGCCCGCTCGGAGGGGCTGCTGGACGACGAGGTCTTCAACGGCAGGCCGGTCGACCTGACCAAGGCCGAGGCCGACGAGACCCGCAAGGACGAGGCCGAAGAGCGCGAGCTCGCCGGCGCGTCCGCCTGACCGGCGCTCAGCAGGGCCGCCCCTCCGATGAGGGGCGGCCCTTCTTCGCGTCCGGCGGCGGGAAGTAGTGTGGCGTCAACCGAACGAAGGAACGCGCGAGTCCCGATGGCCACGCAGCCCGGAACGCCATGGGGAGGCGACGCCCTCCCCGGCTCCCGGTCGGCGCGCGAGCCCGGCCGCGCCATCAAGCCGGGGCGGCACGGCCTGCCCCCCGAGACCGTGGCCGGCATCCAGCGCGACCGGCTGATCGACGCGTTCGTCGAGGTGGTCGCCGAGCACGGCTACGCGCGCACGACGATCGCCCGCGTCACCGCGACGGCCGGGGTCACCAAGAAGGCGTTCTACGACCACTTCCCCGCCCTGGACGACTGCTTCCTGGCCGCCTACGAGCGCGGCACCGGCATCGTGCTGGACCGCATGTCGGCCGCGTTCGGCGCCGAGCCGGCCTGGCCGGAGGGCGTCCGCGCGGCGCTGCGCGCGCTGCTGGAGTCGCTGGCGGCCGAGCCGCGCTTCGCCCGCGCGTCCCTGGTGGAGGTGAACGCGGCGGGCCCGCGCGTCCGGCGGGCGCGGGTGGAGTACCTGGCGCGCTTCCGGCCCTTCCTCACCGACCCCGCGCCCGGCCTGGAGCCGGTGCCGGTCGTGGTGGTGGACGCGATCGTGGGCGGCGTCTACAGCGCCGTCTACGTGCGGGTCGAGGCGGGCGAGACGGCCGCGCTGCCGGAGCTGCTGCCCGAGCTGACCTACTTCGCGCTGCTGCCGCTGATCGGCAAGGAGGCCGCGGCCGCCTACCTGGCCGGCGGGGCGCCCTCCTGACCGAGGTCCTGGAAGTAGCCCAGCGCGAAGCGGGCCATCGCCGGGAGCTGGGCGGGCAGTTCGGCGGCGCGGCCCGCGGCCGTGTGCGCGTAGACCGTCCCGTACAGGCCGCCGATCACCGAGTCGCGGACCACCTCGGGGACGGGCGCGGCGTCCGGCCCGCCGAGCAGCGGGCGCAGCCCCATCAGGAAGCGCGCCCGCGCCCGGCGCACGCGGGGTCCGGCCGCGCTCGTCTCGACCACGCAGACGCGGGCGGCCTCGGGCGCGGCCGCGACCGTGCGCAGCGCCGTCCCCAGGGCGGCGGCGAACGCGTCGGGCCAGGACCGCTCGGCGCGGTAGGCCGCCTCCATGCGGGCCCGCAGCAGGCCGGTGTGGTGGAGGTAGGCCGCCAGGAAGCAGGCGTCCATGTCCGCGAAGTGCTCGCGGAAGCAGTCGTCGGGCAGGCGCGCGGCGGCCGTGACGGCGGCGGGCGTCGTCCGCTCGTAGCCCCGCGCGGCGACGGTGCGCACGAACGCGGTGAGCAGCCGGGCGCGGCGCGCGGCGGCCGCGCCCTCCGGCGACACCAGGTCCACGGGGCCCTCCCTCCCGCGCCCCTCCCACCTTGCCACGAGATGCTGGCACGTTTCCAGCATCGGGCCCGAACCCGGCCGATATCGCGGATTTCGGGCGCTCGACTGGGCCATAACGGGCAGTCGATGTGCGCGTACGGATAAATCGGCGGCCCCCGGTCGGCGCCGTGGCCGGAAAAGGACGCGATGATCGCCGCGCCTTGACGTGAAACACCCACGGGTTTCTATTTGGCCGCAGAGATCTCCACCCCGCAGACCCCCGCGTCCCCCGAAGGAGGCGATGGCATGGGCCATCGACGACGCACCCGCACCGGTGCCCTGGTCGCAGCGGCCGTCCTCGCGGCGGCCCCGGCCGTGGTGGCGCGGCCCGCCCCGGCGGGCGCCGCCGAAGCCGCCGAGTTCCCCGTCCCCACGTCCGACTCCGCGCCGTTCGGCATCACCGCCGGGCCCGACGGCTCGGTCTGGTGGGCCGAGCACGCCGGCGGGATCGGCCGCCGCGAGCCGTCCGGCAAGGTCACCCTCCGGCCGTTCTTCTCCAACTCCAAGGACAACCACGCCGTCCCCACCGACATGGCGACCGCCGCCGACGGCGCTGTCTGGTTCGCCGACGCCAACTGGGGCGCCCCGCGCCTCGGCCGCGTGGACCAGACCACCGGCGCGTTCAACGGCTACGAGCCGCAGAACACCGGCGGCATCGACTTCAGCACCGGCCAGCTCACCGGCGTCACCCGCGGCGAGGGCGTGACC
The DNA here is from genome assembly GCA_044456955.1 of Spirillospora sp. NPDC050679. Taxonomy (GTDB): domain Bacteria; phylum Actinomycetota; class Actinomycetes; order Streptosporangiales; family Streptosporangiaceae; genus Spirillospora. The sequence goes on from JBITGK010000016.1 coordinate 166,283, forward strand.
ATGTGGTTCGCCGCCGGGTACTCCGGCGCGATCGGTCGGATCGACGCCTCCGGCCGCACCACCGCCTACGCCACCGGCATGGCCCCCTACGACTTGGTGCAGACCGCCGACAAGACGGTCTGGTTCACCAGCCAGGACGGCCGGATCGGCAAGCTGGACCCGGCGTCCGGGCAGGTCACCGCCTTCGACCCGCCCGACGCCGCCGCCGGGACCCTGCCGGGCGAGATCATCGCCGGACCGGACGGCGGGATCTGGTTCACCCGGCCCGGCCTCGGCCGGATCGGCCGGATAGACCCCGGCAGCGGGCAGATCGCCGACCACCCGGTCCCGACCGCCGACAGCAAGCCCGCCGGCCTGGTCGCCGCCCCCGACGGCGGGATCTGGTTCACCGAGGCCGCCGCCAGCAACATCGGCCGGCTGGACCCGGCCACCGGGCAGATCACCGAGCACCCGCTGCCGGCCCGGCTGTCGGCGCCCACCCGCATCGCCGTCGCCCCCGACGGCAAGCTCTGGTACACCGCGCCCGGCCGCGGCCGGATCGGCCGGATCGACCCGGCCGACCCGCCGTCCGGCGCGGCCCACCCGGCGGTGCCCGCGCTGTCGCCCGGCATGCCCAACGGGGCGGCGGCGTTCCAGAACCGCTGCCCGGTCGGCGGCATCTGCCAGACGCAGGTCACCACCTCCGGCAAGGCCAAGATCGGCAAGTTCGTGCAGGAGCTGCCGCCGGGCGCCATCCGCATCACCGGGTCGCTGCTGGGCAGCCTGGAGCTGCAGCCGCCGCTGACCGGTCAGCAGCTCGAAGGCGCGCCGATCGAGGTCAAGGGCGGCCTGATCGGGCAGCTCCCGCTGATCGGCCCGATCCTCGGCATGAGCCCGGCGGCCATGTGGAAGGTCAACAGGCTGACGATCTCGCAGTCGCTGGCCGGGCCGATCCAGGTCGTGTTCGGGCCGAACGGCATGGGCGCCAAGACCAAGCTCAACATGCACCTCAACAACGACCTGCTGGGCCCCGCCTGCGTGATCGGCCCGATCGAGGTCGACATGACGCCGAGGTTCCTGTCCGGCTCGCTCGGCGGCGAGCCCACCATGGGCTGGCTCGCCAACCAGATCGGCATCAACGCGCCGATCGCGGTGCCCAAGGCCAAGGGCTGCGGTCCCGGCGGCTTCCTGGACGGCGTCATCAACCAGATGATGGGGCTGCCCTCGCCCGCCTCGCAGAACACGATGGAGCTGACCGGCATCGTGTCGCTGGGCAGCGGCATCAACGCCTCCAACGTGCCGGACGCCCGTACGACCCCCGGCCCGGCGGCGGCCAAGGCCAAGGCCCTGCTGAACGGCGCGCGGCGGACGCAGACCGCCAAGCCGCCCGCGAAGGTCGCCAAGCCGGTGAAGGTCGCCGTCAAGGTGCGGCGGCGCTGACCGGACCGGGACGTCCCGGACGCCTGATCCTGGACGCCCCGGCCGACCGAGTGGTTCCCTGGCCGGGTCGCGGCGCCGCGCGCCGCGCGCCGTGACCCGGCCCTCCCGACCGAACGGAAGACGGTATGACGTTGCGACGGCCCGCCGCCGGGCTCCTTGCGTTGTCCCTGGTCATCGCCGGATGCGGCGGCGGCTCCGAGGAGGGCCCCGGCACCGCCGCCACCTCGGCCGCCCAGGGCGGGGCCGCCCCGGCCGGAGCCCCCACCCCGAAGGCGGTGAACGGCGTGCGGCCGGGCGCGGAGAAGAGGTCCTCCCTGGACGGGACGTGGCTGGCGCGCACGGGCGGCCAGCGGGTGGCGCTGCACCTGTTCCGGGGCGCGGCCGCGCTGAACTCCCCCGCCTTCTGCAGCGGGACCATCGACAAGGCCGCGCTCATCAAGATGACCTGCGCGAACGGCAACGGGCCGCGCGCCTCGGGCAGGGCCGTCCTGCGCGGCCGGACGCTGGTGGTGACCTGGCAGGGCGGCGCCAAGGACACCTTCCGCCGGGGCTGACCGGGCCGGGCGCACCCGGCCCGGCCGGCTCACTCGCGGCTCACTCGTACTCGGTGCCGCCCTTGCGGGTGAGGTAGGCGGGCGAGACGAACTTGGCGATGGCGCGGCCGCCGACCACGTCGCTGTAGCGGCCCGTCGCGGTGCGGACGACCAGCCCCTCGCGCAGGTGCGCCCCGGCTCCGGACACGGTCTCGCGGCCGGTCGCCAGCTCCATGAGCAGGTCGGCGTCGTAGGGCCCGGCGTACAGCTCCGGCACGGCGGGCAGGCCCGTCTCGTCCAGCACCTCGGCCAGCTCGGCGGGCGTCAGCCAGCGCAGCGCGCCGTCGGGGCCCGCCACCCGGACGTCGAAGACGGCGTAGCCGGGGCGCTCGCCCTTGCCGCTCGCGCCGTACGCCAGGTCCTGCACGCCCGCGCCGAACACCTCGCCGAAGACCGCCACGCGCGGCGACCCGAACCGGGCGGCGATGCGGGCCGCGGCCTCAGGCACGCCGTACCCCTCCACCGCGCGCCAGTACAGGTTGCGCGGGTCGTGCTTCAGCGCCATGTGCTTGGCGCTGAACCCCTTCGACGACACCCTCGGCACGCCGTCGGCCAGCGTGAACGCGCAGGCCGTGCCGTGGATCTTCTCGGTGGCCACCACCGGCTCGCCCGCCCGGAAGATGCCCGGGTGGCGCTTGACGTCCTCGATCTCGATCCACGGCACCAGGTCCGGCGCGGCCTCGACCTCGCCCGCCATGTGCACCGGGATCGGCGGCACCCACTTGGTCACGCCCAGCTCGGGCGCGAAGTCGTGCCCGGCGGCGTGCGCGGCGGCCAGGTCGACGCCCCGCACGGCCTCGGGGACGCAGACCAGCCCCTGCGACAGCTCGCCGCGCAGCCGCACGGCCTTGACGCGGTTGGCGGCCGACCCGGCGAGCCGGCCGGTGAGGCCCAGCTCGGCGATCAGGTCGTCGGGCAGCAGCGCGCCCTCGGGGATGTAGAGCGCCCAGTCGCCGGTGCGGTGGCGGCCCTTGGCGACCACGGCGCGGTAGAGGCCGACCTGGGCGAGCTCCAGGGCGTCGGCGTTGCCGTGGGGATGGACGATGAGCCGCTCGGCCGTGACGCGCAGTGTGGACATGGGCGCCCCCTTTCGTGATCGCGCGTTCAGGGTGGCAACGCGCGGGGGCGCCGGGCAACGCGTTTTCGCGGCGGGGCGTTTTCGCGGCGGGGCGTTTTCGCGGCGGGGCGGCTACATGTACTGGCCCGTGCCGGAGGCGTCGAACTCGATCTGCCCGGTCGGCATGTGCCCGGCGCGCAGGGCGTACAGCTCGGCCAGGGTCGCGCCCTGGTGCCCCAGGCCGTCCGCGCCGCCGAGCCAGGCCACCGCCTGGTCGTGCGGCAGCGGCCCCACCTCGATGCGGGCCATGGCGCGGCCGGGCCGGATGACGGCCGGGTGCAGCCGACCGAGGTCCTCGTTGGTGGTGATCGCGACGAGCACGTCCCGGCCCTGGCCGAGCAGCCCGTCGGTCAGGTTGAGCAGCCGCGACAGGGCCTGCCCTGCGGACGACCTGGCCTCGGCGCGGATCAGCTCGTCGCAGTCCTCCAGCAGGATGAGCCGCCACTTGCCGGTGGCGGTGTCGTCCTCGGCCTCGTCCCCGGCGACGGTCTCCATGAGGTAGTCGGTGCGCTCGAACAGCTGGTCGGGGTCCAGGACGCAGTCCACCTGGCACCAGTCGCGCCACTCGTGCGCGAGCGCGCGCAGGGCGGTGGTCTTGCCCGTGCCGGGCGGGCCGTGCAGCAGGACCAGGCGCCCGTAGACGTCGGCGGGCCGGGTCGCCACCAGCCGGTCCACCGCCGAGGCGGCGCCCGGCGCGTAGTTGTGCCGGATGCTCTGCCAGCTCGGCGCGGTGATCGGCCGCAGCTGGCGGGTCGCGCCGCAGGAGGAGGAGAAGTGCCAGAAGCCGATGGGGACGGTGCCCTCGTCCGGCGGCTCCTCGACGTCCTTGACCACCTCGGCCAGCACCGCCTCGGCGAGCTCGGCGGCGGTGGCGATGACGCGGACCGAGGCGCTGCGGTCGCGGCGGCGGGTGGCCGTCAGTATCCAGCCGTCGCCGCGGGCCATGTGCGAGCGGCCGATCATGGACTCGGCCGTCCACAGCTCGCAGGGCCCCGACGGCAGCAGCTCGGCGTCCGCCTTGAGCTGCTCGATCTCGGCGCGGCGGGCGTGCGGGTACTCCCCCGACGCGAACGCGTCCAGGGCGATCATGTCCAGCGCGTCGGCCGGGTCGTCGTGCGACTGCAGGAAGGTCCGGATGCGGCTCACCTGGCAATGATCTCCCATGCCGGGGGCCGGAAACCGGCGTTCAGGCCAGCTGGGCGTGCAAAGTGACGGCGTAGGCCGGCCCGGGGTTGGTCAGCTCGTGGGTGTGGCCGCCGCCGTGCACGCGCACCCGGTTGGCGCGCAGCGGGCGCTCGGTGACCCCGTCGCCGTCGATCTTGATCTCGGCCAGCTCCCCGGCGAGCACCGTGCTGACCTCGGTGCCGGCGTGGTCGTGCACGTCGGTGCGGTGGCCGGGCGGCCAGGTGGTCAGCCACAGCCGCACGCCCTCCACCGCGTCCAGCCGGACGCGGACCGGCGCGGCGGGGTCGAAGCGGACGGTGGGCCACCAGTCGGCGGGCCGGGCGGCCAGGTCGCGGATGCGGGCGGCGAGCTGCCCCACGGTCGGCGGGCGCACGGCCAGGGCGCGGCCGTGCGGATCGTCCTGACCGCGCATGGTGATGTCGGGAACCACAGGAGAGGTCCTTTGAATACGGCCGGCGGGCGGCCAGACGGAGAAGGAAGATCAGAGCCGGGGAGCGGTCACCCGGAGTGCTGCGCCGAACGAACCCGAGGTCAGCGACAACAACACGAGGAGCACAGCGCGCTCGCCACGTGGCGGAGTGCCACGGGACGGCAGAAGAGGTGCGCTGTCATGCCATCTAGGAGACACGCGGTCACCCAGCGTTGTCAAGTCGGACACAGTCGGACACAGAAGGATGATTCGCGTTCACGGGCCCGCCACTCCCCGCTCTGGCGGCGGCCGCCGCACCGGGAGACCATGCGCGCGGGACCCTCGGGAACGGAGAAGGCATGACGCTCGACAGACGGACGATCCTGCGCGGCGGGCTGGCGGCGGGCGGCGGTGCGGCCCTTGGCCTGCTGAACGCGGGCCCGGCGGCCGCGCTGCTGCGGTCGCGCCCGGCGCTGACCCACGGCGTGCAGAGCGGGGACGTGACCGCGCACGGGGCCGTGGTGTGGGCTCGTTCGGACCGTCCGGCGCGGATGCTGGTCGAGCTGAGCCGCCGCCCGGACTTCCGGCGCTCGTGGACGGTGCGGGGGCCGGTGCTGACGCCGGGCGGCGACCTGACGGGGAAGACGTTCCTGCGCGGGCTTCCCGCCGGGGAGGAGCTGCACTACCGGGTGCGGCTGGCGGACCTGGACCGGCACGGCGCGGAGTCGGCCCCGGTGGCGGGGCTGCTGCGGACGGCGCCCCGCACGCGGCGCGACCTGACGTTCGTGTGGTCGGGCGACCTGGCGGGCCAGGGCTGGGGCATCAACCCGGAGCTGGGCGGGTACCGGATCTTCCGCTCGATGGGGGCGCTGGACCCGGACTTCTTCCTGTGCAGCGGCGACCTGGTGTACGCCGACGGCCCGCTCGCCGAGACGGTGAAGCTGCCGGACGGCCGGACCTGGCGGAACATCGTGACGCCGGAGAAGGCGAAGGTGGCCGAGACGCTGGCCGAGTACCGGGGCCAGTTCCGGTACAACCTGCTGGACGAGAACCTGCGGGCGTTCAACGCGCGGACGCCGATGGTCTACCAGTGGGACGACCACGAGGTCACCAACAACTGGTACCCGGGCGAGATCCTGGACCTGCCGCAGTACACCGAGAAGAACGTCGACGTCCTCGCCGCGCGGGCCCGCCGGGCGATGTTCGAGTACACCCCCGTCGCCGCGCACGACGCCCGCAACGGCCGCGTCTACCGCAAGCTGTCCTACGGCCCGTCCCTGGACGTGTTCGTGCTGGACATGCGGACCTACAAGGACGCGAACGGGCCGAACGACTCCGCCACGCAGAAGAACGGCGTCCTGGGCGCGGAGCAGCTGGCCTGGCTGAAGCGCGAGCTGCTCCGCTCACGCGCCACGTGGAAGGTGATCGCGGCCGACCTCCCCCTGGGCCTGATCGTGCCGGACGGCACGGCGTTCGAGGGCATCGCGCAGGGCGACGGCGGAGCCCCGCTGGGCCGCGAGCGCGAGATCGCGGACCTGCTCTCCTACGCGAAGCGGAACCGCGTGCGGAACATGGTGTGGCTGACGGCCGACGTGCACTACACGGCGGCCCATTACTACAATCCCGAAAAGGCGGCGTTCAAGGACTTCGACCCCTTCTGGGAATTCGTGACCGGCCCGCTGAACGCGGGTGCGTTCGGGCCGAACAATTTGGAATCGACATTCGGTCCGGAATTGAAATTCCGCCAGACGCCGCCTCGCGCGAACACCTCCCCCGCCGAGGGTTTCCAGTTCTTCGGCCAGGTGTCCATCGACGGCCGCTCCGAGGCGCTGACGGTGAATCTGCGCGACATCGACGGCAAGTCGCTCCACGCGCAGACCCTGACCCCGCGCTGAGCGCTCAACTGCTGTTGACGGTTTCGTTCTCGGGTGCGCGCTTCTCGACCTCGGCGCGCATCCGGGAGACCCGCTTCCGCTGGAACAGCTGGGCGCCGAGCATGACGGTGCCCATCACGACCCACGAGACGACCGATTCCCAGCCCTTGTCCCTGGGGAAACCGGTGAAGTAGCCCAGCACGCCGCCCACGGCGGTCAGGGCGGGGGCCGTCCATGCACCGAGGATCGCCTGCTTGCGCTGGTATTCGGCCCACACCAGGGCGGCCCGGTCCAGTCGCGGGTCCTCGGGGGCGCGGCCGGACCGCCCGGCCCGCCAGAGGTCCGCCAGCCTGGCCTGGTCGAGCCCGGTCAGCTCCCGCTGCCGCCGCCGCTCCTCCCGGCCCCACAGCACGATCGCGACCGCTCCGACCGCGAACAGCGCCACCCCGACCGGCAGTCCAATGAGCCACCCGAGGAGCATCCCGCCGAAGAACCCGACGATGGCCACCCCGGTGTACATCCGCGCCTTCACCTCGGTCCGCATGGCGAAGTGGTGCCCGGCGGGCATATCTCAATCGCCTTTGGCCGCCAATGGCCAACGGCGATTGGCCGGAGGGCCGGGAAATGGGAACGGCCGCGTCCTCGCGCGCTATGCCAGGTGTTGTTCGTGAGACCCGCCGTGATCGGCGGGCCGCACGGCCGGCGCCGTCAGCCGAAGCGTTCGCGCAGGGCCGGGAGCAGTTCCGCCTTCGCCCAGTCGCGGAACCTCTCCTGCCTGTCGGCCCCCACCTGGCAGAACGACATGTGCGTGAACCCCGCGTCGGCCCACTGCTGCACGGTCTCCAGGTAGTGGTCGATGTCGTCGCCGCAGGGGACGGCCTCGGCGACGTCCTCGGGCCGGACCGTCTTGCTGCTCGCCTCGAAGTTGACCGGCCCCGGCAGTTCGGCCATGACCTTCCAGCCCGCGGTGCCGAACTTCCAGAGCCGGTGGGCGTTCTGCTTGGCCTCCTCGTAGTCGGTGCCGTAGGAGACCGGGATCTGCCCGTAGACCGGCTTGTCCGCGCCGCCCTCCTTGCGGAAGAGCGAGACGACCTCGCCGACCGGCTGGTCGGAGATCAGCACGTCGGCGTGCTTGGCGGCCAGCCGCCCCGCGCGCGGGCCGAACGCGGCCATGCCGATGGGCACCGGCTCGTCGGGCAGGTCGTAGATCTTGGCCGAGTCCACGGTGAAGTGCTCGCCCCGGTAGTTGACGTACCCGCCGCCGAACAGCTCCTTGATGATCTCGACGGCCTCGGTGAACATCTCGTGCCGCACGTCCACCGACGGCCAGCCGCGGCCGACGATGTGCTCGTTCAGGTTCTCCCCCGCGCCGAGCCCCAGGGTGAAGCGGCCCTGCGACAGCACCCCCACCGTGGCGGCCTTCTGCGCCACCACCACCGGGTGGTAGCGCATGATCGGGCAGGTCACGAAGGTCATCAGCGGGATGCGGTCGGTGGCCTGGGCGAGCGCGCCGAGCACCGACCACGCGTAGGCCGAGTGGCCGAGCTCCTCCAGCCAGGGGAAGTAGTGGTCGGAGATGACCGAGTAGTCGAAGCCGATCTCCTCCGCCGCGACCAGGTCGGTCACCAGCTGGCGGGGCGGCGTCTGCTCGCAGAGCAGCGTGTATCCGAATTCCATATGGACTGCCCTTCCCGTCCGATGGAACGGGGATAGCCAAGCGCGCGCCATGCGCCCGGGGACCGATTCGCCGAGATGGGTAAAAAACATCGCGTATTGGGGACGGACGCCAGGATTGTCGCGCTCAGCCGGGTAAGGGGTCAGGCGATGTAGACGCGAACCTGGAAGGCGCGAACCTGGAGGGAAGCGCGATGGAGCGGTGCCCGGCCGGTGTCGTGCGTCGCTTCCCCGGCCTGCGGGACGTGCGCGGACCGGCGGTCGGGAGGCCGGCGTGAGCGACGTCGAGGACGTGCGCCGGGCGGCCCTGCCGCTGGAGCGCGACGGCGACCTCGATCCGCTCCTGGAGCGCATCGGCGGCGCCCGCTGCGTCCTGCTGGGCGAGGCCAGCCACGGCACCCACGAGTACTACGCCTGGCGGGCGGCGATCACCAGGCGGCTGATCGACCGGCACGGGTTCTCGTTCGTGGCGGTGGAGGGCGACTGGCCGGACTGCTGGCGGGTCGGCCGCAGCGTGGCGCTGGCCCCCGGCGCGCCGTCCGACCCCCGCGAGGCGCTGGACGCCTACCGGCGCTGGCCGACCTGGATGTGGGCCAACGAGGAGACCGTCGAGTTCTGCCGCTGGCTGCGGCGGCGCAACGCCGGACTGCCGGAGGAGCGGCGCGTCGGCTTCTACGGCCTGGACGTCTACAGCCTGTGGGAATCGCTGCGGGCCGTTGTCGTGCACCTGTCGGAGCACCGGCCGGAGTACCTGGGGACCGCCCTGGCCGCCTACCGCTGCTTCGAGCCGCACGGCGAGGACCCGCAGGCGTACGCGCGCGAGGTCGCCCTGGCTCCGGACGGTTGCGAACGCGAGGTCCTGGACCTGCTCACCGACCTGCGCCGCGCGCCCCCGCCGAACCGGTCCGGCGATCCGGCCGAGGAGCTGAACGCGCGGCAGAACGCCGAGGTGGCGGCGGGCGCGGAACGCTACTACCGCGCGATGATCGACGGCGGTCCCGAGTCGTGGAACGTCCGCGACGGGCACATGGCCGACACCCTCGACCGCCTGCTGGGCTTCCACGGCGGCAAGGCGGTGGTGTGGGCGCACAACACGCACGTGGGCGACGCCCGCGCCACCGACATGGTCCGGGCCGGGATGACCAGCCTCGGGCGGATCGTCCGCGAGCGGCACGACGCGGCCTTGGTCGGCTTCGCCGGCGGTTCCGGGACGGTGGTCGCCGCGCCGCGCTGGGGCGCTCCGATGGAGGTCATGACCGTGCCGCCGCCGCGCGCCGGATCGCTGGAGGCGCTGCTGGCCGACGCGGCTCCGGAGAGCGCGCTGTTCCTCCCGCCGCCCGGACCCGACCGCCCGCCCTGGCTCACCCGGACGCTCGGGCACCGCGCCATCGGCGTGGTCTACTCCCCGGACCGCGACCGCCACCAGTTCGTGCCCACCCGGGTCGCCGAGCGGTACGACGCCCTGTGCTGGTTCCGCACCGCGTCCGCGCTGCGGCCACTGCACCTGGAGGCCGCCCGGCGGGGCGAGCTGGAGACCCTGCCGAGCGGCGTCTGAGCAGGTCACGGGCCTGCCGCGCCGGTGTCAGCCCTGTCCGGGACGGGTAGTTCCCCCTCCGGGACCGTCCAGCGTGCAGGGGGCACCATGGAGTACGAAGCAGAACGGGCCATGCCGGCCGACAGCGGCACCGTGTTCGCCGTCGCCGCGGACGTGGAGACGATGCCGCGCTGGCTCCCCCGGGAGATCAACGTGGAGCGGATCGCCACCGACCTCGCCGAGGCCGAGACCCGCGACGGCGACGACGACGTCCTGATGCGCGCGGTCCCCGACCAGCTCCGCGTGGAGTGGGGGCTGCACGGGCGGCCCGACTACACCGGCTGGCTCCAGGTGATGGACCGCGCCGACGGCACCAGCAGCGTGGTGGCGCACCTGTCCTTCCTCGGCGACCAGCCCCAGGCGAGCGGCTCGACGCGGACGCGCGAGGCCACCCAGCAGCTCCTGGAGCGGTCGCTCGACCTCCTCGCCGACGAGGTGGAGCGCCAGGGCTCAGGCGACTGAGGCGCAGGTCAGAGCAGCATCTGCTGGAGCGCGGCGGCCATCTGGCGGCGCTCGGCAGGCGGGACCACGTTCGGCGCCTCGCGGCCCGAGAACGACAGCGTGTAGCGGCCCACCCGCTTCACGTCCGCCGGGTCCTTCACCGAGCGCTGGTAGGCGCGGGCCTTCTCCTCGGTCAGGAACTCCGCGACCGTCACCCGGTCGGTGGTGATGAGCTGGCGGCAGCCGCGCTTCACGCACTTCGGGGTGGTCTCGCGCGGGTTCGGGAGGCGGTGGGTCGCGGCGAGCCGGGTCGCCACCTGCTGGGCCGTCGGCTCGGGGGGCGTGGTGGGCGCGCCGGCGGGCGCCGGGGCCGCCGAGGTCTCGGCCGCCGGTCCGGCGGACTCCGTCGCCTGGCCTGCGCGCTCGACCGCGATGCCCGCGCCGCCCAAAACCAGCGCCGCGCCCAGGACCGCTCCGCCCACCACTGCCGCCTTGGGACGCTTCCGCTTGGCGGGGGTCGCGCGCTTCGGCGCGGCCGGTGCCGGGCGCGGTGGCGCTGGCGAGGCGGTCGGCTCAGGCGCGGGTCGCGGTGCAGGCGCAGGTCGCGGCTCGGGCTCGGGTCGTAGGTCGGGCTCGGGTCGCACTGCGGCGGGTGCCGGACGCGGCTCAGGTGCCGGACGCGGTGCGGGCGCGGGTTCGGCTGCGGGGGCCGACGCCTGCGGCTCCGCCGGGCGCCCCCTCCGCGCGTTCTCGTTGAGGAGGCGCGTCAGCACCACGCCGCCGGCCGCGGCGGCCAGGAGGAGGCCCAGGGCGACCGGGTCGCGCCGCAAAGGCTTTCGTCCGCCCTTGCCTGGGACGCCCGCATTGACTGGCATGACACATATTGAACCGCGTTCCCGGGACTCCCGCTGCTATCGCGCGCCGAAGAGTCCGCCGACGTTTTCCCGCCCGCCCCTTGCGGACCGCCCGCCCGCGTGGTCCGCCCGAGGTCCCGGCCGGGCCGCGCCCCCCGGTTGACACGGCACGAGGTGGGCAGAGTGCGCGCATGAGCGCGGTCGAACGGGTGGACGCCTACCAGCAGCGGCACACATGGGCGGGCCTCCCGCTGGCGGTGGTCTACAAGTTCTTCGACGACCAGGGCGGCTACCTCACCGCCCTGATCACCTACTACGCGTTCGTCTCGCTGTTCCCGCTGCTCCTGCTGCTGGTCACCGTGCTCGGCTTCGCCCTCCAGGGCGACCCGGCGCTCCAGCAGAAGGTCCTGGACTCCGCGCTCGCCCAGTTCCCCATCATCGGCGACCAGATCAAGAACAACATCCACTCGTTCAAGGGCAACACCTTCGCCCTGGTCACCGGCGTCATCGGCAGCCTGTACGGCGGGCTCGGCGTCATCCAGGCCACCCAGAACGCGCTCAACAAGCTGTGGGGCGTCCCGCGCAACTCCCGGCCCAACCCGATCTTCTCCCGCGTCCGCAGCCTGGTGCTGCTGCTGGCCGGCGGGGGCGCCGTCCTCACGCTGACGGTGTTCGCGTCGATCAGTTCGAGCCTGTTCGGCGGGGGCGCGTGGGCCGCGATCAGCATCGCGGGCGTCGTCGCCGTCAACGCCGTGCTGTTCACGGTCGCCTTCCGCGTGCTCACCGCCCGGGACCTGTCGATCGCGCAGGTCCGGACCGGGGCCATCGCCGCGGCCGTCGCCTGGCAGGTCGTGCAGTGGGGCGGCAACCTGTTCCTCGGCCACATGCTCAAGGGGGCCACCGCCACCTACGGGCTGTTCGGCATCGTGCTGGGCATGCTGACGTGGATCTACCTGGGCGCCCTCACCTTCGTGGTCTGCGCCGAGGTCAACGTCGTGCGCGACCGGGAGCTGTGGCCGCGCAGCCTGCTCACCCCGTTCACCGACAACGTCACGCTGACGGCGGGCGACCGCCGCTCCTACCGCTCCTACGCCCAGACCGAGCGCCACAAGGGCTTCCAGACCGTGGACGTCGAGTTCGACGAGCCCGGGGACGCCCGCTGAAATCGACCCGGCAAAGGTCTGGCCGCCGACCTCACCTCGGCATACGTTCGTTTCGTGTGTTCCGCGTCACAGTGACAGTTCCACCCCGAGAGCGTCCCTGGGAGAACGAATGCCACGTATCCGTGTCGAGGTCGACGGCGTGCCGTACGAGGACGACGTCGAACCCCGGCTCCTGCTCGTGCACTACCTGCGCGACCGCCTGGGCAAGGTCGGCACCCCGGTCGGCTGCGACACCACCAACTGCGGGGCCTGCACGGTCCTGCTGGACGGCCTGAGCGCCAAGAGCTGCTCGGTCCTCGCCGTCCAGGCCGACGGCCACGAGGTCACCACGGTCGAGGGCCTCGGGACCGGGGAGCGGCCGCACCCCATGCAGCGCGCCTTCCACGAGGAGCACGCGCTCCAGTGCGGCTACTGCACCCCCGGCATGATCATGGCGGCGCTCGACCTGCTGCGCGAGAACGCCGACCCCTCCGACGACGAGATCCGCGCGGGGCTCGAAGGCAACCTGTGCCGCTGCACCGGCTACCAGAACATCGTGCGCGCAGTCCGCGCGGCCGCCGGCGACATGCGGCGGGGCGCGCCGGAGCGGGAGGTGTCCCCGTGAGCGAGGTCTCCCCCGAGGGCCTGGCGGAGAAGGTCGCCGAGGACGCGCCGATCAGCGACCCCGACCCGAGCCGCGAGATCGGCTCGCCGCGCCGGCGCAGCGAGGACGCCCGGCTGGTCACCGGCCGCACGCGCTGGACCGACAACCTCCAGCCGCCCGGCACGCTGCACGTCGCGTTCCTGCGCAGCCCGCACGCGCACGCCCGGATCACCTCCGTGGACGTCGGGCAGGCCCGGACGCGGCCCGGCGTGGTCGCCGTGCTGTCGGGCGCCGACCTCGCCGAGGAGCAGGGTGGCCTGCCGTGCGCGTGGACGGTCACCGAGGACATGAAGGCGCCGCTCCACCCCCCGATGGCCGTGGACGAGGTCCGCCACGTCGGCGAGCCCGTCGCGTGCGTGGTGGCGCGCGACCGGTACGCGGCCGTGGACGCGCTCGAAGAGATCGACATCGACTACGAGCCGCTGCCCGCCGTGGTGGACATGGAGGAGGCCGTCCGGGAGGGCGCGCCGCTCGTCCACGCCGGCCTCGGCACCAACGAGAGCTACCGCTGGGTCTTCGAGAACGGCGACGTCGAGGCCGCCCTGCGCGACGCGCCGGTGGTCCTGGAGCGCCGCTACGTCCAGCAGCGCCTCATCCCCACCGCGATGGAGCCCCGCGCGGTGCTGTGCGAGCCCGACGGCGACGGCTTCACCGTCACCTCCGCCACCCAGATCCCGCACATCCTGCGGCTGATGCTGGCGACCGTCACCCAGATCCCCGAGCACCGCATCCGCGTCGTCGCCCCCGACGTCGGCGGCGGGTTCGGCTCCAAGCTCCAGGTGTACGGCGAGGAGGTGCTGTGCCTGCTGCTGGCCCGCCGCCTCGGCCGCCCGGTCAAGTGGACCGAGACCCGCAGCGAGGGCAACCAGGCCACCCACCACGGCCGCGACCAGATCCAGCGCCTCACCCTGGCCGCCGACCGCGACGGCCGCGTCCGGGGCCTGAAGGTGGACCTGCTGGCCGACATGGGCGCCTACCTGATGCTGGTCACGCCCGGCGTCCCGCTGCTGGGCGCGTTCATGTTCAACGGCATCTACAAGATGGACGCCTACTCCTTCACCTGCACCGGCGTGTTCACCACCAAGACCCCCACCGACGCCTACCGGGGCGCGGGCCGCCCCGAGGCGACCTTCGCCATCGAGCGGCTGATGGACGAGCTGGCCGCGGAGCTGGACCTGGACCCCATCGAGGTGCGGCGGCGCAACTGGATCAGGCATGAGGAGTTCCCCTACGACACGATCGCGGGGCTCACCTACGACTCGGGCAACTACGAGGCCGCCACCGACCGCGCCCTCGCCCTGTTCGAGTACGACAAGCTGCGCGCCGAGCAGGCCGACCGGCGCGAGCGCCGCGACACCGTGCAGCTCGGCATCGGCGTGTCCACCTTCACCGAGATGTGCGGGCTCGCGCCGTCGCGCGTGCTGGGCTCGCTGTCCTACGGCGCGGGCGGCTGGGAGCACGCGTCGGTGCGGGTGCTGCCGTCGGGCAAGGTCGAGGTCGTCACCGGCTCGTCGGCGCACGGCCAGGGCCACGAGACCGCGTGGGCGCAGATCGCCGCCGACCGGCTCGGCGTCCCGTTCGAGGACGTCAGGGTGCTGCACGGTGACACCGCCGTCTCCCCCAAGGGCATGGACACCTACGGGTCGCGGTCGCTGGCGGTCGGCGGCATCGCGCTGTACGGGGCGTGCGACAAGGTCGTGGACAAGGCCCGCAAGGTCGCCGCGCACCTGCTGGAGGCGTCCGAGGACGACCTCGAATTCGAGGCGGGCCGGTTCAGCGTCCGCGGCGTGCGGGAGGCGGGCGCGACGCTGCAGGAGGTCGCGCTGGCCGCGTTCGCCGCGCACGACCTGCCCGACGGCGTCGAGCCCTCGCTCGACTCCGACGCCACCTACGACCCCGACAACTTCTCCTTCCCGCACGGCACCCACCTGTGCGCCGCCGAGGTCGACACCGAGACCGGCATGGTGAAGCTGCGCACCTACGTGGCGGTGGACGACGTCGGCTCGGTCGTCAACCCGCTGATCGTGGAGGGCCAGGTGCACGGCGGCCTCGCCCAGGGCATCGCGCAGGCCCTGTACGAGGAGGCCGTCTACGACGCCGAGGGCAACCTCACCACCACCACGATGGCCGACTACCTCATCCCGTCGGCCGCCGACCTGCCCGAGTTCCTCACCGACCGCACCGAGACGCCCGCGACCTCCAACCCGCTCGGGGTCAAGGGCGTCGGCGAGGCCGGGACGATCGCCTCCACGCCCGCGGTGGTCAACGCGATCGTGGACGCGCTGCGCCACCTCGGCGTGGACGACGTGCCGATGCCGTGCACGCCCGAGCGCGTGTGGCGGGCGCTGCGCGAGGCGTTCGACGAGGACCCCGAACCGTCCGCCGGCACCGCCCCCGGCGCGGGCGGCGGGCTCGGCTCCACCGGAGGTGCCCAGTGATCCCCGCGTCGTTCGAGTACGTGCGCGCGCTGTCGGTCGAGGAGGCCGTCACCGCGCTGTCGGCGGCCGGCGAGGACGCCAAGGTGCTGGCCGGCGGGCAGAGCCTGATGCCGCTGCTGCGGCTGCGGCTCGCCTACCCCGACCCGCTGGTCGACGTGGGGCGGATCGAGGAGCTGCGCGAGATCCGCGACACCGGCGACGCGCTGGTCATCGGCGCGCTGGCCACCCACCACCAGGTGCTGGGCGACCCGCTGGTCCGTGAGCACGCGCCGCTCGTCGCGCAGGCCACCGCGACCGTCGCCGACCCGGCCGTGCGGCACCGCGGCACCATCGGCGGGTCGCTGGCGCACGCCGACCCGGCCGGCGACCTGCCCGCCGTCGCGGTGGCGCTGGACGCGGTGCTGCTGCTGCGCTCGGTGCGCGGCGAGCGGGAGGTCCCGGCCGCCGACTTCTTCGTGGACTGGATGACCTCGGCGATGGAGCCCGACGAGCTGCTCACCGGCGTCCGGGTGCCCAAGCTCGGGCCGGGCTGGGGCGTGCACTACGAGAAGTTCCACCGCACCGCGCAGGCGTGGGCGGTCGTGGGGGTCGCGTGCGCGGTGCGCCGCGAACGGGGCGCGATCGAGGACGCCCGCGTGGCGCTGACCAACATGGGTCCGGTGCCGGTGCGCGCGCACGCCGTCGAGCGGTTCATCGAGGGCCGCTCGGTGTCGCGCGACGCGTTCCGCGCGGCGTCCGAGCACGCGGCCGAGGGCGCCTCGCCGCCCGCCGACCTGCACGGTTCGGCCGAGTACCGGGCCCATCTGGCCACGGTGCTGACCGCCCGCGCGCTGACCGCGGCCGCCGCGGTCTGACCGGAGCGTGATCATGCGGCCGGGCCCGTTCGCCCCCGGAACCGGCCGCATGATCACCCGGTCCGGCGGGCCGCCGCCCGCCGGGGGCGCCTGGCGGCGGTGCCGGAGGTGGCCGTAGGGTCGCCGCAAGCCCCCGGATGACAAGGACCTGACGATGGAGCTGGATCACGAGTTCACCGTCCCCGTGCCGGTCGATCAGGCCTGGTCGGTGCTGCTGGACGTGGAGCGCGTGGCGTCGTGCATGCCGGGCGCCACGCTCGACTCGGTGGAGGGCGGGGAGTACGCGGGCCGGATGAAGGTGCGGGTCGGCGCGATGACCATCACCTACCGGGGCACCGCGCGCATCACCTCCGCCGACGCCGGCGCGCGCACCGTGACCATCGAGGCCGCCGCCAAGGAGGCGCGCGGGCCGGGCACGGCCGCCGCGACCGTGCAGGCGAAGCTGCACGACGAGGGCGGGCGGACCCGGGTCACCGTGCGCACCAAGCTGAACGTGACCGGGCGGCCCGCCCAGTTCGGCCGCAACATCCTGGCCGAGGTGGGGGCCAAGCTGATCTCCCGGTTCGCCAGGGCGCTGGCGGAGGAGCTGGAGGCCCCGGGCGAGGAGCCGACCGAGCCGAACGCCGTGCAGCAGGCGGCCGTCGCCCGGCAGGGGTCCGCCGAGCCGCCCATCGTGGACCAGCAGGGCGCCGAGCAGCGGGCCGAGCGGGCCGCCGCCCAGCCGCCGATCGTGGACCAGCAAGGTGCCGAGCAGGCCGCCGAGCAGGCCGTCCCGGAGCCGCGGATCGCGGAGCCGCCGGTCGCCGAACCCCCGATCGTGGACCAGCAGGGCGCGGAGCAGGCCGCCGAAAGGGCCGCCGCGGAGCCCCCGGTCGTCGATCAGCAGGGGGCCGAGCAGGCCGCCGAACGCGCCGCAGGCGCGGCCCCGGCCGAGGTGCCCGTCGCGGCCGTCCCCCAGCCGCGGCCCGCCAGCCCGGTCGAGTCCACCTCCGACGACACCCCGCCCGACCCGATCAGGGTGGTCGATCCCGCCGCGCCCACCGAGCCCGTCGCCCCTGCCGCGCCCGCCGCTCCGGCCGAGCCCGCCGAGCCGCCAGTGCCGCCCGCGCCGCCCGTCACCGCCGAGGCCGCGCGGCCCGCCGAGCCCGCACCGCCCGCCGAGCCCGTGCGGCCGGTGACTCCGATCCGCCGCCGCGACGACTCCGACGACGCCATCGACCTGCTGGAGATCGCGGGCCCGTCGCTCGCCAAGCGCGCCGCGCCCGCGCTGGGAGCGCTGGTCGCGCTGCTGCTGGTGCTCCGGTACCTGGTGCGGCGGCGGCGCCGCTGAGCGCCGCCGCCCGCTCGCGGCGGTGCGGCACGAACGCCAGCACCGCCGCGAGCGCGGCGAACGGCATCGCGGGCAGCACGTACCGGTAGTCGAAGTCCGCCGTCGCCGCCGGCACCACCAGCAGCGCCCACGCCACCAGCCACGGCAGCAGCGCCCGGTGCCGCGCGCCCCGCCCCGGCCGCAGCAGCCCGGCCGCGCCGACCAGCAGCACCGCCCCCAGGACCGTGCCGGGCAGGAACACGCGGTCCTGGTAGCCGCGCATCCAGCCCGCGTACGGCTCCACGACCTTCCGCGGCCCCGCCGAGCCCGTGTAGGCGCGCGCGACGCGCGCCTGGGCCTTGTTCAGCTCGGCGCTCCTGTCGGGGAACTCGTACTTCTGGAACGTCCACGGCGACGGGTACACCGTCCGCTCCCACGCGAACGCCCGCGCCACATCCCGCCCGACGACCCTCAGGTAGTCGCCCGGCTGCGCCTTGATCGCCGCGAACGCGAACTCGCCGGCCAGGTCGTTCCCCGCCGCCTTGCCCCCGCGCATCTCCGCGAACGGCGACTGCTCCGTCCACAACGCCGCGTACGCGGGCGACACGTCCTTGGGCGGCGGCTTCGGGCACATCCTCGCCAGCTCGGGGCGCGGCCTGATGACCCCGCAGTCGGCGAAGTCCATCGTGCGCCCGTACAGGAACACCTTCTCGGTGTTGGTCAGCGCGACCCGCTCGTGCGCCGCGTAGAACCACCCCGCATACAGCGCCATCGGAGCCAGGTAGGCCACGGTCAGCACCGCGGCGGGCACCACCAGAGCCCGCTTGCCGCGCCGCCGCAGGAACAGCCACGCCAGTACGAGCAGCAGCAGCGGCCACCCCACCGACCGCGTCACCGCCGCCAGCCCCAGCAGCCCGCCGGACGCCGCCGCGGCGCGCGGGCCGACCTCTGGCCGCCACAGCAGTACGACGACCGCCGCGACCAGCAGGAACGTGAACAGCGCGTCCGACAGCCCGAGGTGCTCAAGCTCGATCTGGTAGGCGTCGAACAGCACCGGCGCGGCCACCAGCGCCCCCAGCAGGCCCGGCAGCAGCGCCCGCCGCGGCCACGCGGCCCGCACGTGCCGCCAGACCAGCGCGTACACCATCAGCGCGACCGCCAGCCCGAGCAGGTGCTGCACCGCGACCACCACGATGAAGCTGTGGAACGGCTCCAGCGCCGCCAGCAGCACCGAGTACCCGCTCGGCCGCGTCCCGGAGGGCGCGAGGCGGATCGCCGACCGCAGGTACCCCACCGAGTCGCCGAACCACAGGATCGTCGGGTACCCCAGCACGGCCAGCGCGCGCAGCACCAGCGCGACCGCCACCGCCCCCGCCATCGGCCAGTGCGCGCGCAGCGCGCGGACGAGCCTCACCACGGGTCCCTCCCCGCGCAGCCCCAGCAGATCCACAGATCGTCCTACCCGTCCCGTGCCGGTCATGCCGTCCGGACCCGGCCGCCGCGGGACCACATGATCAAGTTATGCGGCGGCGGGCCGGGCGGCGGCCAAGTCCGGGTCAACGATCAGGCCATGATCGGCGGCGCTGGTGGTCCCGGCCCGCGCCATCGCGTCGGCTAGGGGGCGTGGACACCGTCGAGATTCAGCGCATCGTCGAGATCGAGAACGGCAACTGGTGGCACCGCGAGCGCCGCGCGCTGCTCACCCGCGAGCTGCGCCGGTTCGACGCGCCCGGCCGGGCCGTGGACATCGGCGCCGGGGGCGGCGGCGTGGCCCGGATGCTGATGGACCAGGGCTGGGCGGTCACCGCCGTGGACGGCTCGGCGGCGGCGGTGGAGCTGTGCGAGGCGCGCGGCGTCGGCGCGTGCCGGGCCGACGCGCGCTGGCTGCCGCTGCCGTCGGAGGAGTACGACCTGGCGCTGGCGCTGGGCGTGCTCGCGCACATCGAGGACGACCGGACGGCCGCCGCCGAGGTCGCGCGGGTGCTGCGGCCGGGCGGCGCGGCGCTGGTGTCGGTGCCGAGCGACATGGCGCTGTGGTCGGCCCACGACGTGGCGCTGTCGCGGGTGCGCCGCTACTCGCGCGCCGCGCTCGCCGAGGTGCTGGCGGGCGCGGGGCTGCTGGTGGAGCGGGTGTGGAGCTGGAACGTCCTGGTGCGGCCGGTCGTGCGGTGGATGCGGCACCGGCGCGCGCACTGCGAGGACCTCGGGCCGCTGCCGGTCGCCGTGGACCGGCTCCTGGCGCTGGCCACGGCCGCCGAGCAGCGGCTGCCGGTGCGGTCGTGGCCGGGCGTGACGCTGTTCGCGTGGGCGCACCGCCCGGCCTGAGCGGCCGGCGGTGTCACCGGCCCGGCGGCAGGTGCGCGTACAGGGGGCGGTCCGGCAGCAGCCGCACGCGGCGCCAGCCGCGCGGGAAGTCGCCGGGCCGCTCCTCCATCGCGACGACCACGACCTTGCGCCCGGCCTTCATCTCCCTGGCCAGCCGCTTCGCCACCGCCTTCGCGGCGGCCCCCTCGGGCAGCACGCCCGGATAGACGCCCCAGGCGCTGCACCGCGCCAGGTAGCCCAGCTCCGGCGCCTCGTAGCCGTAGAGGAAGCACGGCGAGCCGACGCCGAGGGCGCGCAGCTTCGCACCGGCCTCGGCGATCGGGCGGCGCTGCCGCTCGACCCGGTCGGCGAACACGGCGGCGACCGCCGCCTGGCCCGCCAGGTGCGCGAACACGACCGCCCCCACGATCGCGACGCGGCCGGGCCGGTCCCCGCGCCCGGCCAGCCACCACAGCCCGGCGGCCACCGGCAGCGCCAGCAGCGCCTCGCTCGGCAGCAGGTAGCGCGGGTTGGCGTGGCCGGTGAGGAACAGGTAGGGCACCGCCACCACCACGGCCGTGCCGGTCGCCAGCACCATCACCGGCGCGGTGCCCGCCCGCCGCGACGCCCACAGGCCCAGCAGGACCAGCGGCGGCAGCGCGCACGCCAGCAGCACGGCCGGCACGGTGTAGCCGCCGCAGTCGGGCTCGCCGTCCCGGCACACCAGGGCCGTGCTGCCGAAGCTCTCCACGTGCCGCAGCAGCAGGAAGTGCAGGCCGCCGCCGTTGACCTGGTCGATCAGCTCCAGCCGCCGGGCCGGGCCGCCGAAGCGGGCGTAGGCGTCGTACAGCCAGTGGCCCCAGCCGACCGCCGACCCGGCGGCCACGGCCGCGAGCGGCGCGACCCGCCGCCAGGGCCGGTAGACCAGCGCCGCCGCGAGCAGCGGCAGCGCGGTCCAGGGCGCGTCCATCGGGCGCAGCAGCGACATCACCGCGAACGCCGCGACCAGGCCCGCCAGCGCCGCGACCCGCCGCAGGCGCCGGCCCGCGGTCGCCGCGAGCGGGAACAGCGCGACCGCCGCGACCGTGCACCCGGAGGTGTAGACGTTCGGCATCGCCTGGCCGCCGTAGAAGACCGTCAGCCACAGGCCGCCGTACAGCGCCGCCGCCAGCGGGACGACGCGGCCGCCGCGCAGCGCCAGCCACGGCAGGAACGCCAGGAACAGGCACAGCGCCGACAGCACCGCCAGGTACAGGCGGATGGCCTCCACCGACGCGGTGAGCAGCGTGACGGGCGCGACCAGCAGCCCCATCCCGATCGAGCGCGGCGCGGTGAGCACCGACGGCGGGACGCCGGGCGCGTACTGGCTGACGTACATGCTCTCGTCCCAGGCGAAGGTCATGCCCAGCGGGACGAGCAGCACCTGCACGCCGAGGTAGGCCGCGGCCACGCCCGCCAGCATCCACAGCGGGCGCCGGTCCGGCCGCCCGCCCGCGGCCTTGCCGGAGGCGGCCGCCCGGCGCGCGGCCGGGGGCAGGGTGCGGGTGGCGCTCATGGCCGCCTCCGCGCGAACACCCAGCGGTCCAGCAACGCGAAGCGCAGCACGGTCATCAGCAGCGCCGCCGCGACCAGCGTGGCGATCTCCCCGGCCCGCCCCAGCGAGGCGGGCGCCATCAGCACGGCGGCGGAGGTGGCCAGGTAGGTCAGCACCAGCAGCGCGCCGGCGCGCAGGTGCGCCCCGGTGCGCGGGCCGTCGTGCCGGAAGGTCCACCGCCGGTTGGCCTCGGTGTTGGCGACCGCGCACAGCAGCAGGGCCGCGAGGTTCGCCGCCGCCGGGTCCCAGAACGCGCGCAGCAGCGCGTACAGGCCCGCGTGCACGCCGGTGGACAGCCCGCCGATGACGGCGAAGCTGGCGAGCCGGACCAGCGCCGCGCCCCGCCGCGGCGCCACGACCGCGTCGGGATGGGCCGGGAGCAGCTCGGGGCGGGGCGGCAGGTCGGCCAGCGCCGCGCCGGAGGCCATGGCGCGGGCGGTCCGCACCATGCCCCTGAGATTGTGCGCCGAGGTCCCGGCCACCCGGACCCGGGAGTCGGTGTCCTCGATCCAGTCCACCGGCACCTCGTGGATGCGCAGCCCGTTGTGCTCGGCGAGCAGCAGCAGCTCGGAGTCGAAGAACCAGCCGTCGTCGGCGACCTTGGCCAGCAGCGGGCGGACCGTCTCGGCGCGCGCGGCCTTGAACCCGCACGCCGCGTCGCTGAACCGCGCGCCGAACGCCGCGCGCAGCAGCCCGTTGTAGCAGCGCGACACCGCCTCGCGCCGCAGCCCCCGGCGGATGCGGGCGCCGTTGCCGAGCCGCGTGCCGATCGCCAGCTCGGAGTGGCCGCTGGCCAGCGGCGCGATCAGCGGCAGCAGCGCGCCCAGCCCGGTGGACAGGTCCACGTCCATGTAGGCGACGATGTCGGCCGGGCTGTCGGCCCAGGCCGCCTTGACGGCCGCGCCCTTGCCGCGCACCCCCAGCCGCAGCGCGTGCACCCCGTCCAGCTCCCGGGCCAGCCCGGTGGCGATCTCCCAGGTGCGGTCGGTGCTGCCGTTGTCGACGACGGTCAGCCGCCAGGGCAGCGGAAAGGACTCGCGCAGGAAGTCGTGCAGCGTGCGGACGCAGCCCGACAGGGCGCGCTCCTCGTTCAGAACGGGGATCGCGATGTCCACCGACGCCATTTGCGATGCCGCGGCGCGCGGTTCCGGAACGACCGCCGTCCGCGTTTCTCCCGAAGTCACCTGCACGTTCCACATCCTTGCGCCGAAGGTGCCGGACGGCCGTTTCCCGATGCTTCCTTGCGCATTTCTTTGCCGTTCGCGTGCGAACCGTTAAAGGCGCTGGACGCGCGCCATCAGCGAGACGCCCGGAAGGGACCCGACGGGCAGGTGCCGCTCGACCGCCACGATCGACCGCAGCACGGTGTTGACCAGCGGCGGCATCTCCTCCAGGTCGCAGCCGGTCGCCTTGCGGCGGCGCACCCGCACCACCGGGCGCAGCAGCACGTT
Organism: Spirillospora sp. NPDC050679; assembly: GCA_044456955.1. Classification (GTDB taxonomy): domain Bacteria; phylum Actinomycetota; class Actinomycetes; order Streptosporangiales; family Streptosporangiaceae; genus Spirillospora. The sequence continues at coordinate 189,199 of JBITGK010000016.1, forward strand.
CCAGCTCCACATCTCCTCCACCCGCAGCCCGGCGCCCTCCAGCACCCCGCGCAGGGTGGAGCGGGTGTAGCGGCGCACGTGCCCGAGCGCCACGTCGTGCGCCGACCACAGCGCCATGTCGCAGGGCACGGTGACGAACCCGGCGCCGCCGGGGCGCAGCACCCGCGCCATCTCGGCGGCGGCCGCGCGGTCGTCGTGCACGTGCTCCAGAACGTCCAGGGCCATGGCGAAGTCGAACGAGCCCGTGGGCAGCGGCAGGTCGCAGGCGTCCCCCTGGCACGCCTCCACCCCGCGCGAGCGGGCGAAGTCCACGGCCGCCTCGGACATGTCGACCGCGACGGCCTCCCAGCCGTGCTCCAGCAGCACCCGCGTGTTGCCGCCGCCGGCCGCGCCGATGTCCACCGCCCGGCCCGGCCGCCCGAGCCGCCGCAGCTGCCCGGCGATGATGCGGCGGCGCTCCTGGTACCACCAGTTCCGCTCCTCGACCGCGACGACCCGCTCGATCTCCTGCGTCTGCATGGCCCCGTCCTCGATGTGTGTTGGAGTGTGTGCGGCACGTGCGCCGGCGCCGGCCGCGCGGCGGAGGCGGCGCGGGCTCAGCCCGCCAGGAGGCGGTCGACGGCCCGGCGGGCGGCGTCGCCGCCGCGGTGCGGGCAGAAGCGCGCGCTGAACTCCTGGTAGGCGGGCGCGTGGGATTCACGTATCGCGTCGGCGTCGCGCACGGCGTCCATCAATTCCGCCGAAGTGCGCAGCAAAGGTCCGGGGGCGTCCTTTTCGAAATCGAAGCAGAAGCCGCGGACCTCGTCACGATAACGCTCCAGGTCATAGGTGAAGAAGAGCATCGGCCGGAGCGTCATGGCGAAGTCGAACATCACCGAGGAATAGTCGGTGATGAGAATGTCGCTTATCAGTAGGAGTTCCGCCATGTCGGGATAGGCGGTGACGTCGAGGACGAAGGACCCGTCCGCGCCCGCGACGCCCTCCCCCACGTTGAAGTGGCCGCGCACCAGCAGCACGTGGTCGTCGCCGAGGGCGCGGCGGGCGGCGGCGAGGTCGATCCGCAGGTCCATCAGGTAGCCGTGGGTCGCCTGCTGGTCGTCGCGCCAGGTGGGCGCGTAGAGCACCACGCGCTTGCCCTCGGGGACGCCCAGCCGCTCGCGGACCCGGCGCGCGGCGTCGCGGGGCAGGGCGGCGAGCAGGTCGTTGCGCGGGTAGCCGGTCTCCAGCACCTCGCCCTCGTAGCGGAACGCGCGCCGCAGGACCGGGGTGCTGAACGGGTTGGGCGACAGCAGCACGTCCCACTTGGCGACGTCCTCGCCGAACCGGCGCAGGTAGTCGCGGGCCCCGTTGAACCGGGGCGCGGCGATGTCGAACCCGACGCGCTTGAGCGGGGTCCCGTGCCAGGTCTGCAGGTAGACCTGGCCGGGCCGCTTGACCAGCCACTCGGGCTGGGGGTCGTTGCTCACCAGGTAGCGCGCCTCGGCCAGCGCCCGGTAGTGGGCGCGGCTGTCGTACAGGACGGCCTCGACGCCCTCGGGCGGGCGGCACCGGCCCTCGCTGCTGACCCAGACGCACTCGATGTCGGGGCGCCGGCGGCGCAGCTCCTCGTAGATCGCGCGGGGGCTGTCGGAGAACTGGCGGCCCTTGAAGCTGTCGAACACCGCCAGCTCGCGCAGCGGCGCGGTCCGGTAGCGGGGGTAGTGGTCCCGCTGGAGCACGGCCTGCGCGTAGCCGCCGCGCTCGTCGTCGGCCAGGGCGCCGGCCACGGCCAGCCGGAACGCGCCCTGCTGGGACAGCTCGGGCGTGAACCGCAGCAGCCCGGCCTCGCGCGCGCCGGGGAAGTCGTCCACCATCTCCAGCGCGGTCCGGACCGGCTTCTCGGCTACGTCCTCGGCGAGCCATATGCCGGCGGTGAGCGGGACGGACTCGCCCAGCACGGGCATGGCCGCCGGGTCGAACTCGAAGCGCAGGCCGTCGGGCGTGCGGCGGCCCGCGATCCTCCGGCGGTCGCCGCTCTGCCGCATCCGCAGGACCAGCTCGGGCCGCCCGCCCTCACCGCGGCCGTCGCCGTGCCCGTCGCCGTGGTCCTCGGCCGACAGCACCAGCCGCCCGTCCTCCCAGGCCGCGCCGATCAGCACCAGGCCGGGCCGGCGCACCTCCACGCGCAGGTTGCCGCGCGTGGTCGGCCCGGCGACCAGCAGCCCGCCACCGACCCGGTGCCGCAGCTCCGGAACGTCCGCCACCAGCACCCGGAACGGCTTGCCCTGCCCCTCGGCCTCCAGCAGCACCGACCACTTGCCCGCCGCCGGGACCTCTGCGGCGGCCTCGTCGCCTTCGGCGGCCCCGTCCCGCTCGGCGTCCACCGGGGCGGCGGCGAACGGCGCCCCCTCCAGCGGCAGCCGCGCGGTGAACACGACCCCCGTCCCCTCGTCGCGCCTCGTCTCGGCGGAGAAGCGCGCCACCGTCCGTTCGCCGTCGTCGTTGAACAGCAGCCGGACGGGCCGCCCGGCCGGGCAGGCCGCCGTGCCGGTCAGCACCAGCTCCCCGCCCGCGGCCTCGGCCCCGGTCAGCACGGCCTGCGGGGTCTTGACCTGCACACCGAACCGGTCGTCGGGCAGCGGCACGGGCCGCACCCACACGCCCTCGGCGGGCTGCGCGGCGGGCGGCCGTCGGTGCGCCCCGTGCGCGGGGAACCCGAGCTGCCCCGAGCGCCGCAGTCCCCGGGTGCGGACCTCCGCGTGCAGCTCCCAGGTCGCCGACCGCCACCGCCGGTCGGTGCGCAGCGCGGCCGCCGGGACCTCCACCTCGAAGCCCGACCAGTCGTACCCCGCCGTGGCGTACCGGCTCGCGGCCGTCACGTCGGGGCGGTGCGTGCGCCGTACCGGCAGCCGCACCACCGTGCCGGTGCGCGCGTCGCGCAGCCACACCCTGATGTGGGCGTCGTCGGGCGCGGACATGTCGAGCCGTCCGATGTAGGCGTGCCCCTCCAAAACCAGGGTCCCGGCGCGCCAGCGCGCCCGGTCCACCCGGCCCCACAGCGCCAGCTCGCCGGTGACGTCGTAGACCTCGTCGGGCACGTCCCGCCCGAAGAACGGGTAGTCGGCGTACCAGCGCGGCCGCAGCGCCCCCTTGCGGACGGCCCGCCCGAACGGCATCCGCCGCCGCTGGAACAGCAGCACCTCCAGCAGGTCGTCCATGCGGCCGTGCCGGATCAGGTGGTACTTCAGCCGCCGGAGCGCGTCGATCTCGCCCAGCAGCGCGTCGTCCACGTGCGCCAGGAACGCGGTGACCGCGACGCGCAGCCGCTCGCGGTAGGCGTCGTCGGCCTCGTCGGCCACGTCCACGAAGATCGCCAGGTCGGAGAGCAGCGCCGAGGTGAGGTAGCGGCGGCGCAGCTCGGGGTCGCGGTCCCGGAAGAACCCGGCGACCCGCGCCACCGACCCGATGCGGTCCTCCATGTTGCCCGCCTCGGTGCGGCGCTGGGTGATGGAGCGGCAGTCGCCCTCGCGCTCGCGCCAGTGGTAGACGGTCTCGCGCAGCAGGTCCACGCTCCCGGCGAGCACGTGCGCGGGGATGGTCACCGGCGCGTCCTCGTACAGGCCGGGCGGGAAGGCGAAGCCGTGCTCCTCCCAGAACGCGCGCCGGTACAGCTTGTTCCAGGCGGTCCGGTCGCCCAGCAGGTCGGGCCGCCGGGACACGTGGGTGCGCTCCTCGGGCACGGTGAAGATCTTGCGGTGCATCGGCGAGGGGCGCAGGCCGAGGGAGTTCAGCCGCCGCACCCCGCCGCAGGCGATGTCGGAGCCGGTGCGCTCCAGCGACCCGGCCAGCAGCTCGTAGGCGTTCGGCGGCAGCACGTCGTCGCTGTCCACGAACGCCAGGTAGTCCCCGGTGGCCTGCGCGGCGCCGGTGTTGCGGGCGGGGCCGAGGCCCTGGTTCTCCTGCTGGAGGAGCCGGAACCGCCCGTCGCGGTGGGCGAAGGTCTTGGCGATGACGGCGCTGCCGTCCGGGGAGCCGTCGTCCACCATGATCACTTCGAGGTTCCGGTGCGTCTGCGCGGCCAGCGACTCCAGGCACGGCGCGAAGTACCGCTCGACGTTGTGGAAGGGGACGACGATGCTGATCCTGGGGGCCAAGGAAGGGCTCCTCTCGCTGGTCGCGGACGGTGGGCGCCGCCGCCCGCGGGCGGGGCCGGGTCCGGCGCGGGTGCGGAGGCCGGCCGGGCTGGGGTCGCGGGCCGCTCAGCCGCCCGGCGATCCGCGGCGGACCGCCATGGCGAAGCCGTTCGGCAGCTCGGCCCGCGCGAAGGCGGGCGACGCGAACTGCCCGGGGGCGAACCGCACCCTGGTCGGGTGGTCGTAGGCCGCCCACTCCCAGTGCGGCCCCCTGCGCTTGAGCACGAAGACGTCGATCCCCCCGAACGGGGTGCGCGCCGACGCGGCGGCGAAGCGCGCGGGGTCGCCGATCCGCGCGAGCTCCTCCAGCGCGCGGACGCGGGAGTACCAGTGGGTGGTGCTGCCCGAGGCGCTGCGGTCCACCCCGACGTAGCCGGGCCACGGCGTGACGGAGAACAGCCGCTCGTCGGCCGACAGCGTGACCGGGCGCGCGTCCGGTCCCAGCACCGACCGGACCCGCTCGACGACGGGGCCGACGGGGAACCAGCGCGCCCGCAGCCCTTCCGGGGCGAACGGCGAGTGGCTCCCGTCCGGCAGGGGCTCGGCGAACGCGCGGGTGGCGGAGTTGGGGGCGCTGCTCGCCGAGATCCGGTACTCCCGGGCGTCGCCGCCGGTCGGCGGCGCGCCCGGCAGCCACGTCCGCCACAGCTCCGTGCCGGTCCAGGCCACCAGCACGGCCAGCGCGAGGACGGGCAGCCCGGCGGGCGCGGCCGTCTGGAGGCGGCGCGCGACGGCGGGCGCAGCGCGCGCGGCCGTCAGGACCCCCGCGCACGCCAGCAGCAGCTGGATGAGGCCGTCGGTGTAGTGCAGGACCTTGGTGTGGCCGTTCACCACGTAGCCCGCCAGGAACACCAGCCGGTACAGGTAGGCGCTGGCCAGCAGCACCAGCAGCGTCTCGGCCCAGCGCTCGCGCCCGCGGTACCAGACCAGGCCCGCGAGCCCGGCCAGTTCCAGCGCGCCCAGCGGCGTCGCGGCCAGGAACGGCATCGGGTGGTCCAGCATCCGCGTGCTGTTGAACACGTCGGTCATCTGGAGCCCGCGCGAGGCCATGGTGGCCAGGTACGGGCCGAGGTACCACGAGGCGGCCGCGGCGGCGACGAGCACGGCGCCCAGCAGGTGCAGCGCGTAGCCGCGCCGGTCCGGCGACCGCCGCCAGGCGAGGACGGCGAGGACCGCCAGGCCCAGCGCCGCGAACATCAGGTAGCCCTGGTACAGCAGCACCATCAGCCCGCCGAGCAGGCCCGCGGCGGTCCAGTGCAGCCGGTCGCGCCGCGCCGGGGCGGCGACGGCGGCCAGCGCCCACGGCGCGATGACCATCAGCGCGAAGACCTCGAACGCCTTGTCCGGGCGCGGGAAGACCACCAGCGAGACCACCGCCAGCGCCAGCGCGACCGGGGCGGCCACCGTGCGCCGCCACAGCGCGAAGCAGACCACGACCGCCAGCGAGCAGGCGACCGCCTCGGCCAGGCCGAACAGCCGCCACGCCGGGACCTCCAGCAGCACCCCGGCGCGGCCGATCAGCCACGGGTACAGCGGCGGGTACTCCGACGGCGCGGCCTGCACGATGCCGTCGCTGCTGCGCAGGGTCACCGTGTGCCGCATGGCCATGGCCGACAGGCGGCCCTTGTCCCCCACCAGCCCGCCGTACCCGTAGGCCGCGCCGGTGAGGCCGACGCGCATGGAGAACGCCGTCCACGCCGCGAACAGCCCGGCCGCGACGCCGCTCAGCGCCGCGAGGGCCCGCCCGCCGCCGCGGCCGCCCCGGCGCAGCGCCGCCGCCGCGACCGCCGCCGCCAGCAGCAGCGCCGCCCCCACCACGATGGGGATCATGGCCGTGCGCAGGTGGAACGGGTCGGCGCCGAGCGCGCCCGGCGCCCAGAGCGCCACCGGCAGCAGGGCCGCGTACACCAGCACCGCCCAGGCGGTCGCGCCCGGCCGGGGGACCCGGCGCCGCGCGCGGGCGGCGGGTCCGCCGGTGGCGCGCGGCGCCGCCGTCGAGGTCGCTGTGTCCAGCATGGCCGGTCGCTACCGGGTGGCGACCGGGGGCCGCCCGGCCGCCTCCCGCTCCTCGGCGGGGCGCGGCGCGGGCACGACCGGCGCGGAGCGGCCGGTCCCGGCGGGCGCGCCGCCGCTCTTGGTCTCGTGGTAGTCGGCCTCGACGTTGACCGACCAGATGTCGTGCCCCGCGTCCTCCACCAGGTTCTCCACGGTGAGCATCGCCGTGAGCATCGAGTGGTCCTGGTTGTTGTAGCGGTGCATGCCGTTGCGGCCGACCGGGTGCACGTCGGGCCACTCGGCGGCCAGGTAGGAGCGCAGCGTCTCGACGTTGGCGGCGTAGTCGGCGTCGTAGACCGGGTACGCCTTGGGCATCCGGACCACGTGCCCGGCCTCGACGGCGTCGGCGTCCACCAGGCCGAGCAGGTCCAGCTCGCGGCGGCCGAGCTCGACCAGGTCGGCGTCCTCGGCGCCCCACAGGTCGTCGCCCTCGTTGACGAAGTACTCCAGCCCGAGGCAGGTGCGCCCGTCCTTGACCAGGTAGGGCGACCAGGACCCGAAGTTCTGCACCCGGCCGAGGCGCACCTCGGGCGAGTGGATGTAGATCCAGTTGTCGGGGAAGGAGTACTTCTCGGGCACCACCAGCGCCACCGTCAGGAAGTCGCGGTAGGCGAGGCCGCGCGCGGCCGCCAGCACCTCCGGCGGGGCCTGCGGCTCCAGCGCGTCGATCAGCGCGGCCATCGGCATGCTGGAGATGAGCTGGCGGCAGGCGACGGTGCGCTCGGCGCCGTCGGCGGAGCGGGTGGTCAGCTCCAGGCCGCCGTCGTCGGCGCGGGCGATCCGCTCGACGCGGGTGCCGAGGCGCACCTCCGACCCGGCGTCGGCCACCTTCTCGGCGCACGCCTCCCACATCATCCCGGGCCCGAACTTGGGGTAGCGGAACTCCTCGATGAGGCTGGTGATGTCCTTTTGGTTCCGCTTGGGCATCAGCGCGTTGGCGATCGCCTTGGCCAGCGACAGGTTCTTGATGCGCTGGGCGGCCCAGTCGGCCTGGATGGAGGCGGCGGGCACCCCCCACACCTTCTCGGTGTAGGTCTTGAAGAAGATCCGGTAGAGCCGCCAGCCGAACCGCGCGGCGACCCAGCCCTCGAAGGTGGTCTGGTCCTTGGGCGGCCGCACCCGCGCCCAGGCGTAGGAGCCGAGGCAGCGCAGCGCCTCCAGGACGCCGAGGTTGGACAGGGCGTTCTGCGCGCGCAGCGGGTAGTCGAAGAACTTGCGGTCGTAGTAGATGCGGCTCATCCGCGGCCGCAGCAGGAAGTCGTCGGGACCGAGGATCTCGTTCCAGAAGTCCTCCACCCGCTGGACCTTGGTGAAGAAGCGGTGTCCGCCGATGTCGAAGCGCCAGCCGTCGCGCAGCACGGTCTGGGAGATGCCGCCGACCACCTGGTCGGCCTCCAGGACCAGGCAGCGCCGGTCGCGGCGGGCCAGTTCGAAGGCGGCGGTCAGGCCGGCCGGCCCGCCCCCCACGGCAGCGAACTCGACCTTCTCCACCTCAGGGCCAACCATCTATTGCTCCGTTCGAAGTTCCGGCATGAACGTGCGAATTTCAGAAAGTATCGACTCGCCTACAGGGAGCACACGGACGCCGAATTCGTTTGCCGAACGATGGTCGTGCGCTGAGCGGCAAATGGACGGGCGTTGGAGCCGCCCTTGCCCGGTACGGGCAGGGACCGAGTCAGAAAAGCCCGCTGAACACCTGGTCCACCACCCGGGCGGTGGCATTTCCGTCGTCCAGCGCGCAATGCACGCGCGCGAACTCGGCGTAGGCGTCGGCGTGCTCGGCGGCGACCTCGTCGATGCGGGCGATCGCGTCCACGACCTCCTCCCCCGTCCGCAGCAGCGGACCGGGGGCCTGCTTCTCGAAGTCGAAGTAGAAGCCGCGCAACTCGTCGCGGTAGTTCTCCAGGTCGTAGGTGAAGAAAAGCATCGGGCGGCCGGTGTTGGCGAAGTCGAACATGGCCGACGAATAGTCGGTGACGAGGATGTCGGTGATCAGGAGCAGTTCCTGCATTTCCGGGTAGACCGACACGTCGAAGACGAATCCCTCGCCCGCTCCCGGGACCCGGTCCACGATGTTGGGATGGCGGCGGACCAGCAGCACGTGGTCCTCGCCCAGCTCGTCGCGCATCCGCGCGGGGTCCAGCCGCAGGTCCAGCCGGTAGCGGCCGCGGGAGTAGAAGCGGTCGTCGCGCCAGGTCGGCGCGTACAGCACGACCTTCTTGCCCGGCGGGACGCCGATGCGCTCGCGGACGGCCTCGGCGATCTTGCCGCGGTCCTCGGCGTGGAACAGGTCGTTGCGCGGGTAGCCGGTCTCCAGCACCTCGCCCTCGTACCGGAACGCCTTCCGCAGGATCGGCGTGCACCAGGGGCTGGGCGAGACCAGCCGGTCCCACTGCCCGATCTCGGTGCGCAGGCGCTCGTGGTAGTCGCGGGTGGCGAAGCGCACCTTCTCGATGTCGAACCCGATGCGCTTGAGGGTCGCGCCGTGCCAGGTCTGCACCACGCGCTGCCCCTTGCGGCGGCGGAACCAGAAGGGCAGGTGGCTGTTGGTGACCACGTACGCCGAGCGGGCCAGCGCCTCGTGGTAGTCGCGGCTGCCCCGGCGCACCACGGCGAGGCCCTCGGGCGGGTCGGCCTGCCCGTCGGCGACGACCCACAGCAGGTCCAGGTCGGTGCCGCGGCGGCGCAGCTCCTCCAGGATCGCGCGCGGGCTGTCGGAGTACTGGCGGCCGAAGTAGCTCTCGAACACCGCCTGCCGCAGCATCGGCTCGGCGCGCAGCGCCGGGTAGACCTCGCCGGTCAGCACGGCCTGCCGCCGCCTGCCGCTCTCCTCCGCCGTCAGGTCGCCGAGCACGCGCAGCACCAGCGCCAGGTCGGGGCGGGCGGCCAGCGCCAGGCGCCGGCCGTCGCGCACCACCTCGTCGAGCGAGGGCGGCTCGGCGGCCTGGACGGGCGCGTCCCGGGTGCCGTCGTCGCAGATCAGCCGCACGTACAGGCGGTAGGCGCCCTTCGCCAGCGGCAGCGTGCCCGCCAGCGAGGAGATCCGGCACGGGTCGAACTCGACGCTGAAGCGGCCGTCCTCGTGGTCGAGCGGGAACAGGTGCTCCTCGACGCGCCCGGCGGCCTTGACGACCAGCCCGGCGGCCAGCTCGGCGCGCACCGGCAGCTCGCCGGCCAGGCGCAGCCCGCCGGGGGTGTGCTCGACGGTCTCGGCGAGCGGCCGGACGGGCCGGGCCACCAGCTCCAGGTGGCCGGTGGCCGACCGCACCGCGACGATCTCGCGGCCGTCGGCGCCGTAGCGGGCCGGGCGGGCGGGCGCGGGCAGGATCAGCGGCGTCGCTGTGCCGTCCGCGCCGACCAGCTCGATCCGCCAGGCGGTGGAGTCGCCGAACGCGGCGGCCTCCGGGCCGTCCTCGGTGAACACCGGCGCGGGCGCGGACGGCAGCAGGTCGGCCAGCGGCAGCCGGGTGGTGAAGCCCTCGCCCTCGGGCCCGCGGGTCAGCGGGTGCAGCTGCGGCGCGCAGCCGGGCAGGCGGGTGATGCGCAGGTGGCTGCCCCACAGCAGCCCGGCCGGGGCCGAGCACGACAGCTCCAGCGTCCCGCCGCTCTGCTCCATGCCGGTGACGATCACGGCGTCGTCGCCGGTGCGCACCACCAGGTCGCCGCCCGCGGCCCACTCGGGGCGCACCCACACGCCCTCGACCCGGCGGGCCTCCAGGCGGCGCGCGGCCGCCGACGGCGAGCGCAGCTCCTCGCGGCGGAAGATGCCCCGGTTGAGCATCCACAGCTCCACCCGCCAGGCGGTGCCCTTCCCGGCCAGGCGGCGCGGGTCCACCACGATGCGGTAGCCGCTCCAGTCGTGCCCGGACCCGGACGCGGCGCGGTCGGAGGTCGCCACCCGCACCGGCACGCGCTCCCCGGTCTCGTGGCACACCAGCCAGGCCAGCATCTGCTGCTGCCAGCGGCGGCGCGGGGTCAGCCAGCGCAGCCGCGCCACGCCCTCGACCACCAGCCGGTCGCCGTCCCAGACGACGGTCTCGGCCTTCTGCCGGACCTCCAGCTCCTCGCCGAGCCGGTAGACGTGGTCGGGCACCCCCGGCTGCGCGTCGCCGAAGAACGGGTAGGCGGCGTAGTAGCGCACCCCGCGCCGGATCACGCCCGCGCGGGACATCTCGCGGCTCTTCTCGAAGGTCAGCGTCTCCAGCAGCTCCGGCATCAGCCGGCGGCCCACCAGGTGCCATTTGAGGCGGTCGATCACCTTCAGGCCGGCGAGGGCCTCGGGGTCGCACTCGGCCAGGTAGGCGTTGGCCCGGTCCAGGAAGCGCTCCCGGTAGCCGTCGTCGCCCTCGTCCAGCACCTGCAGGAACAGGCGCAGGTCGTCCGACAGCACCGCCTGGTCCCAGCGGCGCTTCTGGTCGGACAGGCCCTGGTCGGCCAGGAACCGGGCGACGGTGCGGACCGCCTGCACGCGGTGCTCCAGCGCGCCCTCGCGGGTGCGGTCCTGGGTGATGGAGCGGTCCTCCTCGGGCCGGATGCGCCACAGGTACACCGGGGCCTCCAGCACGTCCACGGCCGCGGCCAGGAAGTGCGCGGAGATCGCGATCAGGATGTCCTCGTGCAGCACGCCCTCGGGGAACTCGAAGCCCTGCTCGTCCCAGAACGAGCGCCGCCACAGCTTGTTGGTGACCAGCCGGTCGGCCAGCAGCCCGTCGCGGCGGGTCACGTGCGCGCCGAGCACGGTCTCGGTGAACACGCGCCGGTGCATCGGCGACTGGCGGGACCCGGCGGCGTCGAAGCGGCGCACGTTCCCGGTCGCGAAGTCCGAGCCCGACTCCTCCAGCGCCGTCAGCAGGTACTCCAGCGCGTAGGGCGGCAGCAAGTCGTCGGAGTCCACGAACGCCAGGTACTCCCCGCACGCCTCGGCGACCCCGGCGTTGCGGGCCGCGCCCAGCCCGGCGTTGGCCTGGGAGAGCAGCCGGAACCGCTCGTCGCGCTCGGCGAACTTGGCCGCGATGAGGCCGCCGCCGTCGGTGGAGCCGTCGTCGACCATGACGACCTCGATGCCGGGCAGGGACTGCGCGGCCAGCGACCGCAGGCAGGCCTCCAGGTAGGGCTCGACGTTGTAGATCGGCACCACGATGCTGATCATGGGAGACAAGGAGCGCTCCTGAGCTGGCGGGCGGACGGGCGCCGGCGCGGCGCCGGCGTTCCGCCAGCATGGTTACGCAGGGCATTGGCAGGGTTTCGCATCGCGAATGCTGGACCGTCCGCTGACCCACTCTTGACCTGCGCGCCCGCCCATCTCCGCTCAATCGAGGCGCACGTCGACACCGCTCTCGGCGACGGCGGCCCGGATCGTGTCGGCCAGCGCGCGGAACTCGTCGGCGCGCGGCGAGGTCGTGCGGTAGCCCAGCCCGATCCGGCGGGACGGGGCGGGCGCGGCGAACCGGTGCTCGCTCAACCCGGGGGCCCGGCGCGTCTCCACCGGCAGCGCCGTCTCCGGCACCAGCGTGACGCCGAGCCCGCCCGACACCAGCTGCACCAGGGTGGCGAGGCTGGTGGCGTAGGTCGCGGCGGCGGCGCGCGCCCCGGCCTCCCGGCACACGTCCAGGGCCTGGTCGCGCAGGCAGTGGCCCTCGTTGAGCAGGATCACGTCCAGGTCGTTCAGCACCTCGCGCGGCACCGGGTCGGCCAGCCGCGAGGAGGCGGGGGCGACCAGGACGAAGTCCTCCTCGTAGAGGGTGAGTTCGGTCACGCCGGACGCGGGCGCGGGCAGCGCGAGCACCACCACGTCCAGCCGGCCGGCGAGCAGGTCGGCGACGATCGCCTCGGTCTGCTCCTCGTGGACCGACAGCTCCAGATCGGGGAACCCGGCGGCGAGCCGGGGCAGCACCGGCGGCAGCAGGTAGGGGGCGACGGTCGGGATGACGCCGAGCCGCAGCGGCCCGACCAGCGGCCCGCGCACCGCGTGCACCTCGTCCACCAGTCGGTCCAGGTCGGCGAGGATGTGCTGGGCGCGGCGGGCGACCCGCTCCCCCGCCGGGGTGAGCAGCACCTTGCGTGTCGTACGCTCCACCAGCCGGGTGTTCAAACTTTCCTCAAGAGCCGCCACGGCGCCGGACAAGGCGGGCTGGCTCATGCGCAGCGCCGCGGCCGCGTCCCTGAAGTGCAGGTGCTCGGCCAGCGCCGCGAAGGCGCGCAACTGGGCCACCGTGGGTCTGCTGATAGCAAACTCCTATCAGTTTGACGCGATAGATCGATTTCTCTTTGCACGATACCTGAGGCACTCTGAGTGACATCGCCGGACGGGCGCGGCCCGCCCCACCGGCCCCACACACTCCACCCGCCTGATCAGGCGGGTGACACACGCGAAAAACGAGGAGCCTGCGTGCTTACTGTTGGTGACCAGTTCCCCGAGTACGAGCTGACCGCCTGCGTGTCCCTCGACGCCGACAACGCGTTCGAGACGATCAACCACAAGTCCTACGAGGGCAAGTGGCGCGTCGTGTTCTTCTGGCCCAAGGACTTCACCTTCGTGTGTCCGACCGAGATCGCCGAGTTCGGCCGCCTCAACGAGGAGTTCGCCGACCGCGACGCCCAGGTCCTCGGCGCCTCGGTCGACAACGAGTTCGTGCACTTCGCGTGGCGCAAGGACCACCCGGACCTGCGCGAGCTGCCGTTCCCGATGCTGTCGGACCTGAACCGCGAGCTCGCCGGCGCCCTGGGCATCCTGACCGAGGACGGCGTCGCCCAGCGCGCCACCTTCATCGTGGACCCCAACAACGAGATCCAGTTCACCATGGTGACCGCGGGCTCGGTCGGCCGGAACGTCAAGGAGGTCCTGCGGGTCCTCGACGCCCTCCAGTCCGACGAGCTCTGCCCCTGCAACTGGAACAAGGGCGAGGACACCCTCGACGCCACCAAGCTGATGGCCGGCGCCTGATCCGCACCGCCTCTCTGTGACACCCCGACGGCCGGCCGCCGTGTCGCGGCCGGCCGTTCGCATGAAAGGACCCAGGAACCATGAGCGTTGACGCGCTGAAGTCGTCCCTCCCGGACTACGCCAAGGACACCAAGCTCAACCTGGGCTCGGTGACCTCCACCTCCCAGCTCAGCGAGCAGCAGCTGTGGGGCACCGTGCTGGCCGTCGCGCTGGCCAGCCGCAACCCGGTCGTCATCCGGGAGCTGGCCGAGGAGGCCGGCGACTACCTGTCGGCCGAGGCGTTCGAGGCCGCCAAGGGCGCCGCCTCGATCATGGCCATGAACAACGTCTACTACCGCTCCACGCACCTGCTGAGCGACGAGACCTACGGCACCCTGCGCGCGGGCCTGCGGATGAACATCATCGGCAAGCCGGGCGTGGACAAGGTCGACTTCGAGCTGTGGTGCCTGGCGGTGTCGGCCGTCAACGGCTGCGGCCAGTGCCTGGACTCCCACGAGCGCGTGCTGCGCGACGCGGGCATGCCGCGCGAGCAGATCCAGGAGGCGATCAAGATCGCCGCCGTGGTGCACGCCGCCGCGCTGACCCTGGAGGGCGAGGCCGCCCTGGCCCCCGCCACGGTCTGACCCCCGCGACCCCGAAAGGCCCGGACGGCTCCCGTCCGGGCCTTTCGCGTCCCTCCACCGCAAACTCATATTCGATTCCCCGGACACATAGCGCGAGAATCGCTAACGTTCAGTGACATGCCCGGCCTGGTCCCCTGCCTGGTCGGGCCCGGCCAGGTCCCGGTGTTCACCGACCCCCGCCAGGTCACCGCCGAACCGACCCTCGCCGCCCTGTCGGTCGCCTTCCACGGCCTCAAGCCCAAGGTCATCGAGGCGTTCAAGGAGGGGATCGAGGACGAGACCATCGACCGCGCTCACGCAGCGCGTACGATCGAATGCACAATCAACCTGGCCCCGCCGGCCATCCGGAAGCTTCTGGAGGAAACGTTGGCCACCACCGACTGGCCTGTGAACAGCGACTTCGCCAAGCTGCACTTCGGCCAGGGCAAGGCCGAAGGCCAAGCCGAGCTGCTGATCGACGCCCTGGAGCTGCGCGGTCTGACGATCACCGACGGAGTCCGCCGGCGCATCACCGACTGCGGCGACCCCGAGCTGCTCCGCGAATGGCACCGCCGCGCCATGACCGCCACCGGCATCGACGAGATCTTCGACTGAGGAGCCGAACGGGCGAACGCCGAGGGCCCGGCCGGACGCGTCGTCCGGCCGGGCCCTCGTTCTGTCAGGCGGGGATCACTCCCACTCGATGGTGCCCGGGGGCTTGCTGGTGATGTCCACCGTCACGCGGTTGATCTCGCGCACCTCGTTGGTGATGCGGGTGGAGATCTTCTGCAGGACCTCGTAGGGCAGCCGGGCCCAGTCGGCGGTCATCGCGTCCTCGCTGGTCACCGGGCGCAGCACCACCGGGTGGCCGTAGGTGCGGCCGTCGCCCTGCACGCCCACCGAGCGCACGTCGGCGAGCAGGACCACCGGGAACTGCCAGATCTCGCGGTCCAGGCCGGCGCGGGTCAGCTCCTCGCGCGCGATCGCGTCGGCGTCGCGCAGGATGTCCAGGCGCTCCTTGTCGACCGCGCCGATGATCCGGATGCCGAGGCCGGGGCCGGGGAACGGCTGGCGCCACACGATCTCGGCAGGCAGGCCGAGCTGCTCGCCCAGGGCGCGCACCTCGTCCTTAAACAGCGCCCGCAGCGGCTCGATCAGCTGGAACTGCAGGTCGTCGGGCAGGCCGCCCACGTTGTGGTGCGACTTGATGTTGGCCGCGCCGGTGCCGCCGCCCGACTCCACCACGTCCGGGTACAGGGTGCCCTGGACCAGGAACTCCACCGGCTCAGGGGCGTCCGCGCCGACGATCTCGCGCGCGGCCTCCTCGAAGACCCGGATGAACTCGCGGCCGATGATCTTGCGCTTCTCCTCGGGGTCGGTGACCCCGGCGAGCGCGGCCAGGAAGCGCTCCTGGGCGTCCACCACGTGCAGGTTGACGCCGGTGGCGGCGACGAAGTCCTTCTCCACCTGCTCGGCCTCGCCCTTGCGCAGCAGGCCGTGGTCCACGAACACGCAGGTCAGCTGGTCGCCGATGGCGCGCTGCACCAGCGCGGCGGCCACCGCCGAGTCCACGCCGCCCGACAGGCCGCAGATGGCGCGCTTGTCGCCGACCTTGGCGCGCACCGCCTCGATCTGCTCCTCGGCGATGTTGACCATGGTCCAGGCGGGGCGGCAGCCCGCGCCCTCGTACAGGAAGCGGCGCAGCACCTCCAGGCCGTGCTCGGTGTGCAGCACCTCGGGGTGGAACTGCAGGCCGTAGAAGCCGCGCTCGCGGTCCTCCATGCCGGCGACCGGCGTCACGTCGGTGCTGGCGGTCACGGTGAAGCCCGCGGGGGCCTGGCTCACGAAGTCGCGGTGCGACATCCACACCGCCTGCTCGCCGGGCATGCCCTCGAACAGCATGCCGGGGTCGGTCACCGCGATGGTCGCGCCGCCGTACTCGGCCACGTCGGAGTTGGCCACGGTGCCGCCGAGCGCCTGGGCCATCACCTGGTGGCCGTAGCAGATGCCGAGCGTCGGCACCTGGAGGTCGAACAGGCCGTCAGGGGCCGCCGGGGCGCCCTCCTCGTACACCGAGGCGGGGCCGCCCGACAGGATGATCGCCTTGGGCTTCTTGGCCAGCATCTCGGCCGCCGGCATGGTGGACGGCACGATCTCGCTGAACACATGGCACTCACGGACCCGCCGCGCGATCAGCTGCGCGTACTGCGCGCCGAAGTCGACGACGAGGACGGTGTCAAAATTCTGGTCTACGGCCACCAACAGCGCCTTTCGCAGGAGCACGACGGGATCAGGCGGAGGATTCCAGTCTACGGGCCCGCTGCCTGCGCCGATGCGGACCTCCCTTGTGACGGGCGACACGGAGCGTTTCCGGCCGATAACGGTCGGCTCCCGTTTCGCCGGACCCCACCCGTGCCGGACCGCCCCTCTGGTACCAGTTGGTGACGGTGCGCATCCGCTCCGCTCCCCCTGCTCCCCTCCCCTAGGAGTGCCGTGAAGTCGCTGGCCGCCGCCGTCATGATCGCCGCCGCCCTGGTGCCCGCCGTCCCGCCGACCGCGCTGACCGGGACCGCGGCGGCGGGCGGGGGCGGCTGCGCGCCGGCCGAGGCCCGCGTCCGGCCCGGCGCGCACGGCGTCCGCGAGCGCAACGAGCTGACGCCGGGGGCGGCGCGCGCGGTGGAGAACGAGCTGGCGGCGCTGCTGGCCCGGCTCGGCGCGGCGCCCGACCAGCGCACGCGCGCGCGAGCGGCCGGAGTGACGCAGGTCACCGTCCCGGTCTACGTGCACGTGCTGCACGACGGAGCCAAAGGGAACCTGCCGATGGCGACGGTCCAGCGGCAGATCGCCGTGATGAACTCGGCGTACGGGGGCCGCTACGGGGGCGCCGACACCGGCGTGTCGTTCAGCCTGAAGGGCGTGACGCGCACCGACAACGCCGGATGGTTCAGCGACCCCGAGGCCCACGAGACCGCCTTCAAGCCCAAGCTGCGCAAGGGCGGCGCGGGCACCCTCAACCTCTACACCGCCAGCCTCGGCGAGGAGCTGCTGGGCTGGTCCACCTTCCCGTGGAAGTACCGGTCCGAGCCGAAGATGGACGGCGTCGTCATCCACATCGGCAGCATGCCCGAGGGGACGATCCAGCACTTCGACCGCGGTTTCAGCGCCGTGCACGAGGTCGGCCACTGGCTGGGCCTGTTCCACACCTTCCAGGACGGCTGCACCGGCCAGGGCGACCGCGTCGCCGACACCCCGCCCGAGCGCGACCCCACCAACGGCTGCCCCGCGTCCAAGGACACCTGCGCCGGCGGTGACGCCGACCCGGTCCACAACTTCATGGACTACGGCTGGGACTCCTGCATGAACCAGTTCACCGCCGGCCAGGGCCAGCGGATACGCAAGGTGTGGAGCGCCTACCGGGGATGAGCGCGGCGGCCCATGACGTAGGTGGCCTTGACGGCGCGCTCGTCGCCGAGCATCGCCAGGGCGAAGAGGCGCTCGTGCACGTCGTCCGCGTTCTCGGTACGCCGCTTGAGGACGGGCGTGGCCGCGAAGTCCAGCACGACGAAGTCGGCCTCGGCTCCGGGGTGGAAGCCGCCGATCCGGTCCTCCAGGTGCAAGGCTTCGGCCGCTCCCCTCGTCGCCAGGTAGAAGCCCTGGAGGGCGGTGACGTGGTCGCCTTGGAGGGCCGCCACTTTGTACGCCTCGTTCAGAGTCGCCAGAAGTGAGTAGGAAGTTCCCGCTCCCACATCAGTGCCGAGCCCTACGCGGACGCCCGCGCGGCGTGCCCGCGCCAGCGGGAACAGGCCGCTGCCCAGGAAGAGGTTGGACGTGGGGCAGAACGCTATGCCCGCGCCCTTGTCGCGTAGGACGGCCCAATCCGCAGGCCCGTCGGTCCAGATGGAGTGCGCCCACACGCTGCGCGGCCCGACCATCCCGCACTGGTCGTAGACGTCCAGGTAGGAGCGCGGCTTGAGATCGGCGAAGCGCTGCATGACCTGCTTGACCTCGTCGGCGGTCTCGGCCAGGTGGCTCTGCATCCACAGGTCGTGCTCGCGGTAGAGCCGTCCCGCCATCCGCAGCAACTCGACCGTGGAGGTGGGGCCGAAACGCGGCGTCATGGCGTAGAGCGCGCGTCCCTGGCCGTGCCAGCGCTCGATCAGCTCGCGGCACTCCTCCTCGGCCCGCTCCACGCTCGGGTCGAGCAGCTCCTCCGGAGCGCCGGTGTCCATCAGCACCTTGCCCGCGACCATGCGCAGGCCGCGTTCCTCGGCGGCGGTGAAGAACGCGTCCGCGGAGACCTTGAACGAGGTGGTGTGGACGCAGGCGGTCGTCGTGCCCGCCGCCAGCATCATGTCCAGGAACGCGCCCGACGCCTCCCGCGCGTAGTCGGCGTCCCGGAACCTCGCCTCGCTCGGGTAGACGTAGTCCTTGAGCCACGCCATCAGGTCGCCGCCGGGGCTGGCGATGGCGTCGACCTGCCCCGAGTGGGCGTGCGCGTCGATGAAGCCCGGCAGGATCAGGTCGTCGCGGTGGTCCTGCACGGCGTCCGCGCGCTGCTCGTCCGTCAGCTCGTCCCAGCGCGCGACGCGTTCGACGCGGCCGCCCTCGTCCACGACGAGCGCGCCGTCCTCCACCAGGTGAACGTCCTGCTCCCCCGAGAACCACAGAACGGTCCCCCGATACACCACCACGGTCAGCGCCCCCGATAAGCGTCCGTCAGCACTTGGGCGTCCGCTTCCGGCATCCTGCGGACCGCCTCTCGGAGGGTTACCCCGGAAATCACGCCGACCCTCTCGGCGACCCACTCCTGTACCCAGGCTGGGTCCTTCTTGGACAACTCCCGCAGCACCCACCCGAGGGCCTTGCGGATGAAGAACTCGCGCTCGCCTATCAGCAGGCCCCCGTAACGGGAGATGCGAGCGAAGTCAGGGCGTCCGGCCCGCACGCCGGGCAGCAGAGCCAACAAGGCGGCCCGCCGCACCCACATGTAGGGATCGCCGACCCACGCGTCGAGCACCTCGCCGGAGGCCAGCCGCCCCGCCACCTTCTCGGCGAGCCCGTCCACATAGACCCAGCTGGCGGAGTCACGGATCAACTGCTCGGCAAGCCCCACGTCGCCGGGCTCCAGAAGCCGGACCCAGCGCACCAGGACCTCGATGGCGGCCATCCGCGCCTCATGGACGACGAGACCGCTTTCGGTCACGCCCCACAGGGTTCCGGCCAATCCCAGGGCGTCCTCCCGGGTGCTCACCGCGGCCGTTCGGACCGCCTTCCGCACCTCGGGAACCGGAACCCCCAGATGCGCGAAATCGCTCTTGAGGTAGCGCTTCTCCCCTTCGGCGCGGCCCGGGACGACCCGCTGCCGCATTTCCGCCACGATCCGGGCGGTCTCCTCCTCGGCGTCCACGCGACCAAAACTACGCCCGCGTCCCCCGCGATCCGACGTAACCCGGCATACGCAATTTGCCGGTAGTTGCGTCCTTTCTGATGACTTACTCATGTTTTGACGCTTTTATGATCACGGCCCCATCGCTCCCCAAGGAGACCCGTGAAACGAGCCCGCGCCATCGCCGTCGCCCTCGCCGCGTTCGCCTCCGTGACGGCCTACGCCCCCGCCACCGTCGCGGCCGCCCCCACCGCCGACTGCGCCCCGCAGAACGCCCGCGTCCGCGCCGGCGCGCCCGTCAAGGAGCGCAACCAGCCGAGCGCGGCCAAGGCCGCCGCCATGGAGAAGGACTTCCGGAACAAGGTCCAGACCCTGCGCGCCAAGGGCGGCGACCGCACCAAGCCGCTGGTCGTCAGGGTGCACTTCCAGGTCGTCCACAACGGAGCCGAGGGCAACGTCCCGACCAAGCAGCTGGTCAAGCAGCTGCTGGTCATGAACAAGGGCTTCGCCAAACAGAAGATCTACTTCGTGCCCGCCTCGGTCAGGCGCGTGAACAACGCCGCCTGGTTCAGCGACCCCGAGGGCAACGAGCGCGCGATGAAGACCGCGCTGCGCAAGGGCGGCCGCGCCGACCTGAACTTCTACACCGCCGACCTGGGCGAGAGCCTGCTGGGCTGGGCGACCTTCCCCACCGACTACGCCGCCGACCCGAAGCTGGACGGCGTGGTGGTGCACTACCAGAGCCTCCCGGGCGGCACGATCACCAACTACAACGAGGGCGACACCGGCACCCACGAGGTCGGCCACTGGCTGGGGCTGTACCACACCTTCCAGGACGGCTGCGGCACCGAAGGCGACCGCGTCGCCGACACCCCCGAGGAGCAGAGCCCGGCGCAGGGCTGCCCGACCGGCCGCGACACCTGCCCGGCCCCGGGCCTCGACCCGATCCACAACTTCATGGACTACAGCTACGACGCCTGCATGTACGAGTTCACGAAGGGCCAGGGCCAGCGGATGCGCGAGATGTGGGCCGCCTACCGCGCCTGACCCCTCCCGCCCGACGCACCCGCGCGCCTTCCCGGCGCGCGGGTGCGCGCTGTTGGCACGGCGTTCAGCGGGAAGCCGACCGGCGATCACCCCGGACCGCGACGATCCAGGAGTTTCGGAAAGGGTGATCCATGAAGGCACATTCCTGGGTCGGCGCGGGCACGGCGCTGATCATGGCCGTGACAGGCGTCGCGCACGCCACGCCGGAGGCGGCGGCACGGCGCGACGACCGGATCGTCCTGGGCCACCGCGGCTCCCCCGGGCAGGCCCCCGAGGAGACGGTCGCGTCCTACCGCGACGCGGTGCGCGCCAAGGCCGACGTGCTGGAGGGCGACGTCCAGCTCACCGCCGACGGCCAGGCGGTGCTGGTGCACGACGACACCCTCGCCCGGACCACCGACGCCGAGCAGGTCTTCCCCGACCGCGCGCCCTGGCGGGTCGGCCAGTTCACCCTCGCCGAGATCCGCCGCCTGGACGCCGGGTCGTGGTTCGACACCCGGTACGCCGGGCAACGGGTGGCGACCCTCGCCGAACTGCTGGAGATCGCCAAACGTGAGCGCGTCGGCCTGACGCTGGAGCTGAAGTCCCCTGCCAACAGCCCCGGCGTCGGCACCAAACTGGCCGCCGAACTGACCGCCGCCGGCCTCGCCGACGGCGGCAGGCTGCGCTCGGGCGCTTACAAGGCGCACGTGCACTCCCGCGACCAGGCCGCCCTCCGGGAATTCCACACCGGCGCGCCGAAGGTGCCGCTGTCGTACCTGACCGGCGGCGCGATGCCGGACGACACCGCCCTAGACTCGCTGAAACCATGGACGATGGGCGTCTACGCCCACCCGCGCGTCACCAGCGCCGCCGACGTCGCCCGCGCGCACGCCCGCGGCCTGAAGGTCATCAGCGACCCGGTGGACAGCCCCGCCGAGATCTCCATGGCGGTGGGCCAGGGCTACGACTGGGTGGCCTCCAACTTCCCCGGCACGGTGCGGCGCGTCCTGGACGGCCGCGATCCGTTCCCGCCGGCGCGCGGCGTCGTGGTGGACAGCGTGGTGGCCGACGCGGCGGGCGACGACGTCCAGCCGGAGCGCGGCGAGCACGTGGTGCTGCGCAACACGACCGCGCGCCCGGTGCGCGTGGGCGGCGGCTACCTGCGCGACCAGGCGGGCAACCTGATGCGCATCGGCGCGGACTACACGGTGCAGCCCGGCAGCCTGCTGCGCGTGTACGTGGGTCCCGGGACGAACACGTCGACCGCGTACTACAACGGCGGCAAGGTGGGCTTCCTGAACAACACGGGCGGCGACACGATCTCGTTCTTCAATGCCGACCACGCGCTACTGGACATCCACTCGTACATCCTGCCCTGACCGAGCAGCCCCAAGAGCACCCCCCGCCAAGCGGAGGCGGAGCCCCTTGCCAGGACCCGCGGGGACGAAGTCCCAGCGGCATTAAAAACCACGCAGGCGCGGAGCGCCTTCCTTATCGGGGGTGCGGGGGCGGAGCCCCTGCCGTGTGAAGAAAGCACGGCGGGCGGAGCCCGTCGTTTGCGGGGTGTGGGGCGGAGCCCTGCCGGGGGGTGTGGGGGGCTGGCCCCCTGCCCGGGTCTCGCCCGCCCGGAGCGAGCCCTGCGAGCGCAGGGCGGGTGAGCCCCGGCATGTGTGGGGTTTGGGGGCCGGCCCCCAAAGAAAACACAGCCGCTTTCGCCGAGGGTGAGGCACCGACTAAATCTGTGGGGGTCTACACAGACCCACCCACCTCGGCCACGCGGGGGTTTGCCAGCGCGACCGGCAACCCCAGCCCGCGGGGGGTTAGCCGCACCCGCGCGCTGGCCTTGGCCACGTGGGAGGTTCTGCAGGTGAACAGCGACCTCAGCCCCGTGCTCTGCACGTGACCAGCAACCCCAGCCCGCGCGGGGTTAGCCGCACATACGCGCTGGCCTTAGCCACATGGGGGGTTCTGCAGGTGAACAACGACCTCAACCCCGCGCCCCGCACTCGACCAGCAACCCCAGCCCGCGGGGGGGTAGCCGCACACGCGCACTCACCCCAACCACGCGAGGGTTTCCGCACGTGACCACCGACCTCAACCCCTCGCGGGTTTGTCCACCCGATCAACGACCCCAGCCCGCGCGAGGTTCGGCACGTCCGCACCCACCCCGGCCACGTGCTCTACACATGACCAACAACCCGAACCCGAGCGGCCTTGCCCACCCGACCAACAACCCCGGCCCCGCGCGGGGTGGTCCCCTGCCCAGCAGCCTCGGCTCCGCAGGGTTCGGTGCACGCGCGCACCCATCCCAGCCACGCGTCCTGCACGGGCCAACGATCTCAGCCTGTGCGGGTTTACCCACTTGACCAACAACCCCGGCCCCGCGCGAGGTTCATCGCACGTTCGCATTCACCCCAGCCACGCGCTCTACACACGAACAGCAACCCCAACCCGCGCGGGGTTAGGGTCCCTCTTCGCGTTGGCCTCAGCCCCGTGGGGGTTTCCGCACCTGGTCAACGAGCTCAGCCCACGCCTAGACGTGCACATCATGATCAGCCCATGCCGGGGGTGAGCGCGGCACACCCGTGCCTTGCTCGGCCGCGTCGGGGTTTGTTCATCGGCCCGGAGACCTCCGCCAAACACGCCGCAGTGCAGCGTCGGCTGGGGTCGCCGGTCAGGTGCGGGGTGGGGGCTGAGGTCGTTGCCCGGGTGCAGAACCCCCCGAGTGGCCGAGGTGGGTGTGCGTGTGCACCTAATCCCGTGCGGGGCTGGGGTTGCCGGTCACGCGGGCAAACCTCCGCGTGGCTGGCGTGGGTGCAAACGTGCCGAACCCCGCGCGGGCTGGGGTCGTTGGTCGGGTGGACAAACCCGCGAGAGGCTGGGGTCGGTGGTCACGTGCGGAACCCTCCGCCTGGTTGGGGTGAGCGCGCGGGTGCGGCTAACCCCCCGTGGGCTGGGGTTGCCGGGCGCGCTGGCAAACCCCCGCGTGGCTGGGGCGAGTGCGCGGGTGCACCTAACCCCGCGCGGGACTGAGGCCGCTGGGCACGTGGACAAACCCGCACGTGGCTGGGGTCAGTGCGCGGGTGCGGCTAACCCCCTGGGGGCTGGGGTTGCCGGTCACGCTGGCAAACCCCCACGTGGTCGAGCTGGGTGGGTCTGTGTAGACCCCCACAGACTGAGTCGGTGCAGCGACCTCGGCGAAAGCGGCGTGTCATTGTGGGGGGACGACCCCCCACACCCCC
>JBITGK010000017.1:0-201935 GCA_044456955.1 Spirillospora sp. NPDC050679
AGTCGGTGCAGCGACCTCGGCGAAAGCGGCTGTGTTTTCTTTGGGGGCCGGCCCCCAAACCCCACACATGCCGGGGCTCACCCGCCCTACGCTCGCAGGGCTCGCTCCGGGCGGGCGATACCCGGGCAGGGGGCCAACCCCCTACGACCCCTGGCAGGGCTCCGCCCCACACCCCGCAAACGACGGGCTCCGCCCGCAGTGCTTTCTTCATACGGCAGGGGCTCCGCCCCCGCACCCCCGAAAAGCCTGACGTGCAAGCTCCACGTCCTGATAGCACGTCCTGATGCCACGTCCTGGCCGTCAGGACCCGTCTTCCCGCAGCAGGAACAGGCCCACTCCCGATCCGATCACCAGCACACCGGTCACCACGCCGACCAGGATCTGCATCGCCCCGTCAAAGGCGAAGTTCGCGGCGGCGTTGACGGTGATGGCGATCGTGAGCACGGTCCAGAGCAGAGCCTTCATCGGATGGCCTTCCTTGGTGGGAGTTCTTGTGCCTTCGACGATTCCAGCCGGAGCAGAACGGGACATCCGAGCACACTCCCGAACCTGTGGTGTAGCCCGCTACACCTGCGCGCATTTACTTACCATGTGGTAGGAAACGAGTGTCCGCAGAAACGCGGGTCCCCTTTCCCGGAGGCGCAGTGAACGACTCGACGATCCTGGTCCCCTTCCCGCAGCGCATCACCCTGCTCGACGAAAGCGGGCTTCACCTGGGGAAACAACCGCGCGTCTCCGCCCCGGACAGCGAGCTGGGCAAGACCGTGGCGGATCTGCTCACGAGCCTCCACGGTGTCGAGCCCACCAGCGAGCCCACCAGCGAGCCCACCAGCGAGTCCACCAGCGAACCCGCCACCCAGCACGCCCCCGAGCCCACCACCTCCGCACCCCCCAACGGCGGCCTCCAGCTCGTCCTGACCCCCTCAACGATCGAGGCCGCCCAAGCACAAGGCATCGACCCGCTCGGCGGCCGCCCCGACCGGGAGCGGTACGAGCTCCAGGTGAACGAGCAGGGGGCCACCGTCACCGCCCCCTCCGAAGAAGGACTCTTCCGCGGCGCCGTCACGTTCGCGCAGCTCCTCCACGAGGAGAACGGACGGCTGGTCGCGCCTGCCGTGCACGTCGTCGACGGGCCCGCCTGGGCCTGGCGCGGCCTCTCCCTCGACGTCGTGCGCCGCTTCTTCACCGTCGCCCAGGTCAAGCAGGTCATCGACCTCCTGGCGCTCTACAAGTTCAACGTCCTCCACCTCCACCTCAGCGACAGCCAGGCGTGGCGGCTGGAGATCGACGGCTGGCCCCGGCTCACCGACCCCTCCCGCTGGCCCGGAGAGCCGCTGGCCGACGAGGGAGTGCGCCCCTACTACACGCAGGCCGACTTCCAAGAGATCGTCGCCTACGCCGCGGCCAGGTTCGTCACGATCGTCCCCGAGATCGACATGCCGGGCCACGTGCTGGCGGCCGTGCGCGCCTATCCGGAGTTGCAGGGCACGGCCACGCCCGCGCACGAGCTGGCCGCCTTCCTCGACCCGCGCGCGGAGGTCGTGGATCGTTTCGTCACCGACGTCATCGAGCAGGTCGCACGCCTCACGCCCGGCCCGTACCTGCACGTGGGCGGTGACGAGGCGTTCGGGATGCCGGACGAGCTGTACGCCGAGTTCACCTCCCGCGCGCTGGAGATCGTCCGTGCGGCCGGCAAGAAGGCCGCCGGGTGGCAGGAGATCGCCCGTTCCGGCACGCTCACCACGGACGACCTGGTGCAGGCGTGGATCGGCAAGGGGGACGAGTTCAACCTGGAGACCGCCAAGGAGAAGGCCCCCGAGAAGTACTGGCCCCTGCTGGAGAAGGTCGCCGAGACCTTCGCGCAGGCCGTGCGCGACGTCCCGGCGGCGGTCGCGGCGAAGGCCCCGGTGCTCGCCTCCGCCAGCAGCCACATGTACCTGGACCGGCGCTACGCCGAGGGCTCGGTGCGCGAAGACCAGAACGACCTGCGCACGCGCGTAGGAACGGACAGCTACCAGCCGCGCACCAGCCGCGAGCTGTTCGCGTGGCGGCCGGACGCGCTGCCCGAGATCCCCGAGGGCGCCCGGATCGCCGGGGTCGAGGCCGCGATGTGGTGCGAGACGGTGCGCGGTTTCGAGGACCTGGCCTTCCTCCTCCTGCCCCGCCTCCCGGGCATCGCCGAGAAGGCGTGGACCGTGCAGAGCACCGAGTGGGACGACTACCGCGGCCGCATCGCGCGGCACGGCGACTGGTGGAGCCGCCTCGGTCTGGACGGCTACTACCGCTCGGCCGACGTGTTCTGACAGGAAAGGGGGCGCGGTCACCGACCGCGCCCCCTTCGTCCGATCAGCCCGAGAGCCCAGCTAAGACGCCTCCCGCCGCGCCTGCTCGCCCTCTTGCACCGGCCCCCGCTCCCGCTCGAACGCCTCCCGCCGCGCCCGCTGCTCCGCCACGTCCGCCACCGGCGCCGCCAGCAGCAGGCTCCGCGTGTAGGGATGTTGCGGTCGCTCCGTCACCTCGGCCGCCTCCCCGGTCTCCACGATCACGCCCTTGTGGATGACGGCCACCCGGTGGCTGACGTACCGGACCACCGCCAGGTCGTGCGAGACGAACAGGTACGAGACCCCGCTGCCCTCCTGGATCTCCAGCAGCAGCTCCAGCACCGTCTGCTGGGTCGTCAGGTCCAGCGCCGACACCGGCTCGTCGCACACGATGAGCCTCGGCTCGATCGCCAGCGCCCGCGCGATCGCCACCCGCTGCCGCTGGCCGCCGGAGAACTCGCGCGGCAGCCGCGCGGCGGCGTCGGACGGCAGGTGCACCCGCTCCAGCAGCCCGCCGACCCGGCCGCGCGCCTCGGCCCGCGACAGGCCCTGCGCCAGCAGCGGCTCCGACAGCGTGTCGCCGATGGTCAGCGACGGGTTCAGCGAGGTGTAGGGGTCCTGGAACACCACCTGGATGTCGCGGCTGAGCTGGCGGCGGCGCCGGGCGCCCGCGCCGTCGATGCGCTCCCCGGCGAAGGTGATCGTCCCGGACCGGACCGGGACCAGGCCGAGGATCGCGCGGCCGAGCGTGGTCTTGCCCGATCCCGAGCCGCCGACCAGGCCCAGCGTCTCGCCGGGCCGCACCGTCAGCGACACCCCGTCCAGCACGTCGGTGCGCGGGGCGCGGCGGCCCCGGCCGGGGAAGGAGACGCGCAGGTCCTCCACCGCCAGCAGGTTCTCGTCTCCGCTCACGCGGTCCCTCCCTTCCAGGCCCCCCGGGCGGGGGCGCGGTCCAGCACCGCGTCGAGCAGCCGCCGGGTGTAGGGCTCCTCGGGCGCGTGCAGGATCTGCTCGGCGGTGCCGGTCTCGACGATGCGGCCGTCGTGCATGACCGCGACCCGGTCGCACACGTCGGCGACGACGCCGAGGTTGTGGGTGACCAGCAGGACGCCCATCCCGCGCTCGCGCTGCAGCCGGCGCAGCAGGCCGAGCACCTCGGCCTGCACCAGCACGTCCAGCGCGGTGGTCGGCTCGTCGGCGATCAGCAGGTCCGGGTCGCACGACATCGCGCCCGCGATCAGCACGCGCTGCGCCATGCCGCCGGAGATCTGGTGCGGGTAGGAGACGTAGACCCGCTCGGGGTCGGCGATCTCCACCAGCCGCAGCAGGTCCAGCGCCCGGCGCCGCGCCTCGGCCTTGGAGATCTTGAGCTTGTAGCGCATCGGCTCGGTGAGCTGGGTGCCGATGGTGAACGAGGGGTCCAGGTTGCTCATCGGCTCCTGCGGCACGTAGGCGACCACGGTCCCGCGCAGCGCCCGGTGCTCGCGCTCGCCCAGCCCGACGATCTCGGTGCCCGCGACGGTGACGCTGCCGCCGGCGACCCGGCCGCCCTCGGGCAGGATGCCGAGGACCGAGAAGGCGGTCTGGGTCTTGCCGGAGCCGGACTCGCCGACCAGCCCGACGATCTCCCCGGCCCGCACGTCGAGGTCCACGCCGTGCACGACCTCCTTGACCGTGCCGTCGGCCAGGTCGTAGGCGACGCGCAGCCCGCGCACCGACAGCAGGTCGGCCCGCTCGGCCTGCTCGGCGGCCTCCGCGGGGACCGGGTCCGGCGGCACGGGCAGGGCCTTGTGCCGCGCCCGGCGCTTGGCCGGGGGAGCGCCCCGATCCTCCAGCGCGTCGCGCAGCGCGCTCGCCAGCAGCACCAGCGACGCGCTGGTCAGGCCGAGCGCCACGCCGGGCCACACGATCATCGTCGGGGCGCGCTGGATGTTGCCGAACGCCTCGTTCAGCATCGCGCCCCAGGTCGGCGTGGACCCGCTGCCCACGCCCAGGAACTCCAGGCCCGCCTGCAGCCCGATGGCGATGCCGGCGACCAGCGCCGTCTGGATGATGATGGGGGCGCGCACCACGATCAGCACGTGCCGCGCCACGATCCGCGCGTCGCTCAGCCCCGCGACCCGCGCGGCGTCCACGTACAGCTCGCCGCGCACCCCGGCGACCACGCCGCGCACCAGGCGGAAGAAGCTCGGCGAGATCAGCACGCCCAGCACGACCATCAGCACCCAGACCGTGGGGCCGAGGATCGCGCGCGAGGCCAGCAGCACCACCATCGCGGGCAGCGCCATGACCAGGTTGACGACCCAGCTCGCGGCGGCGTCGAACCGGCCGCCCCGGTACCCGGCCAGCAGGCCCGACGGAACGCCGATCACCAGCGCCACCACCAGGGCCAGCAGCGCGCCGCCCAGGGTGTTGCGGCCGCCGTACAGCAGCCGCGCCACCATGTCGCGCCCGGCCGAGTCGAAGCCGAGCGGGTGCCCGCCGGTCGGCCCGCCGAACGAGTCGCGCAGGCTGGCGACGTTCGGGCCCTGCGGGCTGAGCAGCGGCGCGAACAGCACCGCCAGCACGATCAGGGCCAGCACGACCGCCGACACCAGCCCGAGCGGGTTGCGCAGCACCCGCCGCAGCACGCCGTTGCCGCTCATGCGGTCCTCGCCTTCGGGTCGAGCCAGCCGATCAGGATGTCCACCAGCAGGTTCACCGCGATCACGCCGACCACGGTGACCGAGACCAGCGCCATGATCACCGGGATGTCGCCGCGGGTGGTGTAGGTGACGGTCATGCTGCCGATGCCGGGCAGCCCGAAGATCTGCTCCACCAGCACCGCGCCGCCCAGCAGCCCGACGAACTGCATCCCGAGCACCGTCAGCGCGGGCGCGGCGGCGTTGCGCAGCACGTGCCGGAACAGCACGCGCGAGGGCGGCAGGCCCCGGGCGCGCAGCGTCCGCACGTAGTCCCGGCGCAGCACGTCGATCACCGCGCCGCGCACCTGCTGGGACACCCCGGCCACGCCCGCCACCGACAGCGACACCACCGGCAGCGTGATCGTGGACAGCCAGCCCGGCACCGACTCGGCGATGTCGGTGTAGCCGATCGCGGGGAACCAGCCCAGCTTCACCGCGAACACCACCACGATGATGAGGGTGACCAGGAAGCCGGGCAGCGCGTAGCCCAGCACGCCCAGCACCTGCACCACCCGGTCGGCGACCCCGCGCCGCACGCCCGCCCACACCCCGAGCAGCAGCGACAGCACGGCGGTGACCAGCGTGACGCCCAGCATCAGGCTGATGGTCACCGGCAGCCGGGTGGACAGGGCCTGGAGCACGTTCTCGCCGGTGAACCAGGAGGTGCCGAAGTCGCCGCGCACGGCGTGCGACAGCCAGTCGGCGTACTGGGCGAACACCGGGCGGTCCAGGCCGAGTTCGGCGTTCTTGGCGTCGACGGTGGCCTGGGGCGCGTTCGACCCCAGCAGCTGCCGGCCCACGTCCAGATCGGGGATCGACAGCAGCAGATAGGACAGCAGGGAGATCACGAACAGGAGCACCACCCCCGCCGCGACCCTGCGTGCTACGAAGCTCAGCATGTGACTCGGTTTCCGTGCTCGGTCGCGGCGGGGGCGGGCGGCCGCCCGCCCCCGCCGTGCCTCACTTGACGGGGGCGTAGTTGTACAGGGCGGGCACGGCCATGCCGGACTGCGGGGTGACGCGCACGGTGCCGTCCGAGACGTGCAGGTAGGACATCCGGTAGAAGGGCACGAACCACGCCTGCTCCACCAGGTGCCGGTTGAGCGCCTGGAGGTCGGCCTTGGCGGCGCCCTCCGGAGCCGACTGGATCTTGGGCAGCAGCTTCTTCATCGTCTCGTCGGTGGTGCCGAACATGTTGAACACGCCGGGCAGCACGTAGTCGCCGATGCCGATCCAGTCGGCGTCGGGCTGGCCGAGGTTCATGACCATCGCGGGGTAGGCGCGGTCGGTGAAGATGCGCCGGACGGCCCCGGCGTCCACCTCGTCCCAGACCAGCTTGACGCCGACGGCCTTCAGGTCGGTCTCCAGGGAGGAGGCGAGCGCGTCGGAGACGATGGCCCGGATGCGCGGCAGCTTGAGCGTGAACCCGGACTCGAACCCGGCCTGCTTCAGCAGCTCGCGGGCCTTGGCCGGGTCGTGCGCGTAGCGGGAGTCGAGCTCGGGCAGGTAGGAGGCCGCCTTGGGGCCGAAGATCTGGCTGGTGGCGGTGCCGCGGCCCTGCCGGATCTTGCCGAGCATCGTGGCGCGGTCGATCGCGTGGTTCAGCGCCTGCCGGACGCGCACGTCCTTGAGCGCGGGGACGAGCGCGCCGCCGCGGTCGAACAGGATCATGCCCTGGAAGTCGAACTCCTGCTTGGTGGTCTTCACCTTGGGGTCGGACTCGATCCCGGCCTGCTGGTCGGCGTTCTGCAGGAGGGCGGTGTTGAGCTGCCCGGTCTTGATGCCGTTGACGATCGCGGTCTCATTGTCGAAGTAGCTGATCGTCACGCCCTCGTAGGGCAGCTTGGAGCCCCAGTAGTTCTTGGCGCGGGTGTAGACCCACTTGGTGCCGATGGCCGACTTGGCCGAGTCCAGCTCGTAGGGGCCGGTGCCGTCGGGCTTGGTCTTCAGGGGGTCGCCGGCCTGGGCGAACGCCTTGGGGTTGGCCATCAGCCCGGCCGCGTCGCTCAGGTAGTAGAGCATCGCGGGGTTGGGCTGGGCGAGCTTCAGCGTCACGTGGGTCGGGTCGTCGACCGTGATGGACTTGACGTCCTTGAGCGTCTTGGCCTGCGCGCCCGACTTCTTGGCGAAGCGCTCCATGTTGGCCTTGACGGCGGCGGCGTCGAACGGCGAGCCGTCGTCGAACTTCACCCCCTCGCGCAGCGTCAGCTTCAGCTCGGTGCGGTCGCCGTTGTACTTCCACTCGGTGGCGAGCATCGGGCTGTAGGAGCCGTCCGGCTCGCGCTTGATCAGCGTGTCGTAGACCGCCTGGAAGAACGGCAGCGCGGTGCCGTTGGCGTCGGCCGGGTCGAGGCTCTGGGGGAGCGTCATCGTCGCGATGTTGAGCGTGGAGCCCGCGCCGCCGGACTTGGCGCCGCCGCCGGCGCACCCGGTGAGCGCGGTGACGCAGGCCGCGGCCAGAGCGACGCCGCTGATGGTCTTCTTCATGGATTCACTCCGATTTGAGAGCAAAACGACCCGCCTCGGCAGGATTTCGGCGAGCATACAGCCATAACTAACCACGTGGTAGGTTTTGCCCGCGGCTTGCGGAGAGGCGGAGGCCGTACGGTTGGCGCAGCGCCGGAGCAGCGCCCGGCGCGGCTCCCACCTGCCCGAAATCCGCCTGACACCGCAGAGAGGCCCGGCCCGTGACCGAGCAGACCGCACCTCGCATGAGCAAGGGCGAGCGCACCCGCGCCCGCATCCTGGACTCGGCGACCGAGTTGTTCTCCCGTTCGGGCTTCTACGCGGTGTCGCTGCGCGACATCGCCGCCCACGCCGGGCTCACCCACGCCGGCCTGCTGCACCACTTCCCCGGCAAGGAAGACCTGCTGATCAAGGTGCTGGGCCGCCGCGACCGGGCGGACGCGCGCCTGCTGTTCGGGCCCGAGGCCGGCACGCCCGAGGGGCTGCTGGCGACCACCGTCGGGTTCGTGTCCCGCAACATGAACACCCCCGGCCTCGTCGGCCTCTTCGTGAAGATCTCCGGTGAGGCCGTCGACCCCGAGCACCCGGCGCACCGCTACTTCGTGGAGCGCTACCGGCTGCTGCGCGACCAGCTGACCGGCGCGTTCACCGCGCTGTTCGCGCAGGCCGACCCGCCGCTGGACCACGACCCGGCCCTGGCCGCCCGCCAGATGCTGGGCCTGATGGACGGCCTGCAGACCCAGTGGCTGCTGGAGCCGGACGCGGTGGACATGCACGCCGCGGTCGTCGCGTTCCTGCGCCAGCTGGGCCTGCGCTTCGAGCCCCCCGCAAGCGACACCGAACGCGAGGTACCGCATGACGACAGAGAGCAGCACCCCTGACCTGACGCTGGAGGAGCGGGCGTCCCTCACCTCCGGGGCCGGGACGTGGAACACCGTCGCGGTGCGCGACGTGGTCCCGTCGCTCACCCTCGCCGACGGCCCGCACGGCATCCGGCGGCAGCTGAAGGGGAGCGGCGACGCGCTGGCCCTGACCCGCAGCGAACCCGCGACGTGCTTCCCGCCCGCCGTGGCGCTGGGCTCGTCCTGGGACCGGGACCTGGCGCGGCGGGTGGGCGCGGCCCTGGCCCGCGAGGCGGCCGCACTGGGCGCCGACGTGGTGCTGGGGCCGGGCGTGAACATCAAGCGGTCGCCGCTGTGCGGGCGGAACTTCGAGTACTTCTCCGAGGACCCGCACCTGACCGGGATCATGGGCGCGGCGGTCGTGACCGGCCTCCAGTCGCTGGGGATCGGGGCGTGCGTGAAGCACTTCGCGGTCAACAACCAGGAGACCGACCGGATGCGGGTCAGCGCCGACGTGGACGAGGCCACGCTGCGCGAGATCTACCTGGCGGCGTTCGAGCACATCGTGCGCGAGGCGGCCCCCTACATGGTGATGAGCTCCTACAACCGGATCAACGGGGTGTACGCGAGCGAGGACCCCTGGCTGCTGACCGGGCTGCTGCGCGGCGAGTGGGGCTTCGACGGGCTCGTGGTGTCGGACTGGGGCGCGGTCAACGACCGGGTCGCGGCGCTGGAGGCGGGCCTGGACCTGGAGATGCCGCCGACCGGGACCGACGCGGAGATCGTGGAGGCGGTGCGGTCGGGACGCCTGGACGAGGCGGTCGTGACGCGCGCGGCCGACCGGCTGCGCACGCTGGCGGAGCGCGTGGCGTCCGCCGAACGCCACGAGGACTGGGACGTCGACGCGCACCACGAGCTGGCGCGCGAGGCGGCGCGGGGGTCGGCGGTGCTGCTGAAGAACGACGGCGTGCTGCCTCTGGACCCGCAGGCGCGGCAGCGCGTCGCGGTGGTGGGGGAGCTGGCCAGGACGCCGCGCTACCAGGGCAACGGCAGCTCGCACGTGGTGCCGACGCGGCTGGACAACGCGTGGGACGCCCTGCGGAAGGACGTCGGCGCGGAGACGGCCCTGACCTTCGCGGCCGGGTACCGCCTGGACGGCGAGGCCGACGAGGAGCTGGCGGCCGAGGCGGTCGAGGCCGCCAAGGACGCCGACGTCACCCTGCTCTTCCTGGGCCTGCCCGACGAGGCGGAGTCCGAAGGCTACGACCGCACGACCCTGGACCTGCCGGAGGCGCAGGTGCGGCTGCTGCGCCGGATCGCCTCGGAACGCTCCAAAGTCGTGGTGGTGCTGGCCAACGGCGGCGTGGTGTCGGTGGCGGAATGGCGGGACGACGCGGCGGCGATCCTGGAGTACTGGCTGCCGGGGCAGGCGGGCGGCTCGGCGGTCGCGGACCTGCTGCTGGGCGCGTGCAGCCCGTCGGGCCGGCTGACCGAGACGATCCCGATGCGCCTGTCGGACGTGCCGTCCTACCTGCACTTCCCCGGGGCGGACGGGCACGTCTCCTACGGCGAGGGCCGGTACGTCGGCTACCGCCACTACGACACGCTCGGCACGGAGGTGGCCTACCCGTTCGGGCACGGCCTGTCCTATACGACCTTCGAGTACTCCGACCTGGAAGTGCGCGAGACCGGGGAGAACACCTGGGACGTGGAGCTGACGGTCGCCAACGTGGGCGACGTCGCCGCCGGCGAGGTGGTGCAGCTCTACATCGCGTTCGACGAGGAGTACCCCACCCGTCCCCGCCACGAGCTGCGGGCCTTCGCCAAGACCTTCCTGGCCCCCGGCGTGTCCACTCGCGTCTCCTTCACCGTCACCGGGCGCGACATCGCGCACTGGTCGGTGGCGCGCGGCGGCTGGCGGATCGCTCCGGGCCGCTTCACGATCGAGGTGGGCGCGTCCTCGCGCGACATCCGGCTGCGCGCCGAGGCGAGCACGCCGGGCGACGGATGGGCGCCGCCGCTGACCCGCATGTCCACGCTGGGCGAGTGGCTGGAGCACCCGGTGGGCGGCCCGATCCTCAAGGAGCGCCTGCGCGGCGCGCCCGGCCTGTCCGGCGGGCGCGCCCTGCCCCCGGCGCTGCTGGGCCTGGCGCTGGGCACGCCGCTGATCAAGTTCCGGACGTTCGGGATGGGGCTGAGCGCCGAGACGGTGGACGAGCTGATGGCGGCCGTCCAGGAGTGACGCGGACCGGCCCGCCCGCGGCGTCCGCGGGCGGGCCGGGAAGCCTCAGGCGTCCAGCGCTCCGGCGCGCGCGACGCCGCCGTACCAGCGGGCGCTCGGCTTGACGGTCCGGGCGAAGGTCTCCCGGTCCACGTGGACGAGCCCGAAGGTGGCGTGCCAGGAGCCCCACTCGTAGTTGTCGAGCAGGGACCAGTGCAGGTAGCCGCGCACGTCGGCGCCCTCGTCCATGGCGGCGTGCAGCCCGGCGAGCGTGTCGCGGGTGTACTCGACGCGCTCGTCGTCGTCGGCGGTGGCGATGCCGTTCTCGGTGACAAGGATCGGCACGCCCGGGATGCGCGCGGCGGTGTGCCGGACGGCGTTGCCGAGGGCGGCCGGGTAGAACTCCCAGCCGGTCAGCGTGCGGCGGGCGTCCTCGGGGACGGGCAGCGCGCCGTCCCGGCCGATCTGGACGCGGGTGTAAGCCTGGACGCCGATGAAGTCGTCCCCGGCGGCGGCGTCGAGGAACTGGTCCTCGCGCGAGAGCCGCCACTCGGCGCACTCGGCGTCCGCGCCGTCCACGGCCTCGAAGTTCTGGTTGGCGACGGTCCAGCCGGACTTGAACCCGCCGAGCTCCTCGCGCGCGGCCCGGTGCGCCTTGATGAGGGCGTCGGCCATGGCCTGGTCGGGCGGCGGCAGGGCCCCGGCGACCAGCTCCTTGCGCTCGTCGCGCTTGAGCATGCTGGCCATCATGGCGAGCATGTTGGGCTCGTTGATGGTGCAGACCCACTCGACGCCGTCGAGGATCGGGACGACGGCGCGCACGTAGCGCCGGAACCGCTCCACGGCCTCGTCGGCGAGCCAGCCGCCGGCCTGCTGGAACCACAGCGGGCTGGTGAAGTGGTGCAGGGTGACGACGGGCGTGAGCCCGCGTTCGAGGCACCCCTCGATCAGCCGCCGGTAGTGCGCCAGCTCGGCCTGCGAGAACGCGCCTTCCACGGGCTCGACGCGGGCCCACTCGATGCTGAACCGGTAGGCGTTGAGCCCGAGGCCGCGCACGATGTCGAGGTCCTCGCGCCAGCGGTGGTAGGCGTCGCAGGCGTCCCCGCTGCGCTCGGGGAGGGGGCTGCCGGGACGGTTCTCCAGCGCCCAGAAGTCGCTGGCGAGGTTGTTGCCCTCGGTCTGGTGGGCGCTGCCCGCAGCACCCCAGAGGAATCGGTCGGGAAACGAGGCGCGCACGGGGTCACTCCTTGGCTCTGCCGGATGGACTCGGGCAAAACCTACCAGGTGGTTAGTTTTCGGGGCGGTGCTGGCGCGATCGGGACGGGCCTGGGCTTTCCAGGGTCGTTTCACGGTCATGGCGGGGCTGCGGGCAGGCGTGCGGCGGCGTACTGGACGGCGTCCGCGTCGGCGTTGGCCAGGCGCTCCAGCAGCCCGTCAGCCGAGGACGCGCTGATGACGGCCAGGCCGGTCGCGCGCCATACGCCTCGGTCGCAGATCCAGATGTCCCAGGCGGGGAACACCTCGCGGAGCATGGCGAGGAGGACAGAGCGTGCGAGGTCGAGCATGGAGCCCGTTCGGGACCGTTCCTCGTCAGCCACGGAGCAGAGCCCACACGCACTTGCCGCCGGAGGCGAGTGGGTTGGTGCCCCAGCTCTCGGCGAGGGCGGAGACGATCGCCATGCCGCGTCCCGAGTTGCTGGTGAGGTCGAGCGGCCGGACGACCGGCGGTTCCGGCGAGTGGTCCCACACCTCGATCACGGGGCCGGCGGTCGAGAGGTAGAGGCGGACGACGCCCCCGTTGCGCGTGTGGGTGACCACGTTGGAGACCAGCTCGGACGCGACGGTGCACGCATCGTCCGCCGCACTCTCGCGGAATCCGTGCTCTTTGTACCATTCCGCCACGAATGCACGAGAATGGCGCGCTTCTTCGAGCTGGGAAGCGATGATGCGCGACGACGTGCCGCCCATTCGCTCCGGTGGGCCACCGCACTGCTTTGTGATCATGGCTGCCGCCTCGCCTTGGTGACTCTTGGTTGAAGTTCGGTAACGCTCTTCCATTCATGCATGGCGCGCCGTAATGTGACGGCGAACACGTGTTTGAGGTCACTTCTCGCCATCGAGGTTCAGTCGACGATTTCACCATGGTTCAGTCGGGAGTTCGATCATGACAAAGGTGCAGCCCACGCCCGGAACGCTTCGCTTCGGTGCGACGGTGAACGAGCATCGCGAGAACGCGAAGATGACCCGTGCTCAACTGGCGGCCAGGTTCCCGGTCAGCCCGACATATGTGGGTCGGATCATCAAGGGCACCGCGCGGTGCACGCGCGAGAACGCTGTGAAGCTCGACGGCTTCCTCAATGCCGGTGGTGAGATCATCGAAGCGTGGAAGAGGTATGTGGAGGGCAGTGATCTGCCACGTGCGCTGACCGACTACTCCGAGTCCGAGGGGAGTGCCGTGATGTTGCGCTCGGTCCAGGTCATGTACATCGACGGCCTCTTGCAGACGGAAGCCTACGCGCGCGCCCTGCTGGTCTCCGAGAGCGAAATTCAGGAACGCCTTAAGCGGCAGGAGATCCTGACGCGTCAGAATCCGGCGACGCTGTGCGTGATCCTCGATGAGAGCGTGCTGTGCCGAGAGGTCGGTTCGTCAGAAGTGATGCACGAGCAGCTGAAGTATGTTCTGGAAGTGTCCGCATGGGACAACATCGTTCTACAGGTCGCTCGTTATTCTGATTATCGCGGCCTTGCGATAAACGCTTCATATGCGTTGGCAACTCAGGTGGACATGACTGTCGTCGGATTCATGGAGACGGCAGTGCATGGAGAGAACGTCCGGTCACACAAAATTTTATCGAAACTTGCAAACGCCTTCGCTATACTCCAGGGCAGGGCGCTGAACATAGCGGACTCCCGGCTTTTCGTTCGGAAGGTGTTGGAAGAACGATGGACATGACCAGTGTCGCTTGGCGGAAGGCATCATACAGCGGCGGAGAAGGTTCTCATTGTGTTGAAGTGGCCGCTGTCGCCGACATGGCTCTGATTCGGGACAGCAAAGCCCCTGATGCTGGAAACATCCTCCTGACCTGCGAGGACTTCCGACGCTTCGCGAATGCCGTCAAGGGGCTGTAGCGCAAAGAACGCCTGGACGGAGAAGGCCGGAAGGCGATGGACGTGAAGAGAACCAGGTGGCGCAAGGCATCACGCAGCAGTGATGCGGGTGACAACTGCGTCGAACTGGCCGGGGTCGCCGGGGCCGTCGCCCTGCGGGACAGCAAGGCCGCCGACGCTGGAGTCATCCGTGTGAGCCGTGCGGACTTCCGGCGCTTCGCGCGGGCCGTCAAGGGGCTGTAGTCCGGGCGGCCGCCAAGCGGTCAGGATTCGAGAAGCGTCGGCGGCGGGGTCGCTCCTAGCGTGGTCGTCATCGGCACCGCGTCGGTGCCGCGGACGGACTGACAGGAGACGGCCATGACGCAGCAGGCGACCAAGCACGGCAAGCGCGAGCCCGGCACCCCCGGCGCGTTCTCGCGGTGGATGCAGCAGAAGATGAACGCCCGCATGAGCCGCAAGGTCCGGCGCGGGCGCGGCAGTTTCATGGGCATGGACGTGCTCGTCCTCAACACCGTGGGCAAGCGCAGCGGCCAGCGCCGGGAGACACCGGTGGCCTGGTTCCCCGACGGCGAGGACGCGCGCCTGGTCATCGCCTCGGGCGGCGGGAGCCGGCACCCCGACTGGTACGTCAACCTGATGGCGCACCCCGAGCAGGCGACCATCGAGCTGCCCGGCCGCGACGCGACCCCGGTGACGCCGCAGCGCCTGGAAGGGAGCGAGCGTGAGGAGGCGTGGCAGCGCATCGCCGCCGCCCAGCCCCGCATCGCCAAGTATCAGGGCAAGTCCGAGCGCGCATACCCCATCGTCCGGCTCACCCCGCGCTGAACCGGTGCCGGACCCCTACGTGGCCGGGTCTTGCGCGCGGATCTCAGGGGACGGACCCGGCTCGGCCACCAGTTCGATCTCGATCGCCAGCACCCCGAGGGCTTCCTTCTCCGGACCGTAGATGCGGCGGATCTCGGTGAGCTGCTGTTCGCGGGTGCTGGTCGGGTCGACCCTCTGCGGCCCCTCGGCGTCGAGCAGCTTCTCGAACGAGGAGTAGCGCGTCACCCGCTTGACGCGCGTCAGGACGCCGTCCAGGCCGCACACGAAACGGATGTGGTCCCCGGGCTTGAGCTTGCGCAGGTTGGGGTACCGCACGCGGACCTCGACCGTCTTGCCGCCGTCGGCCACCAGGTCGAGATAGCGGCGGTAGAGGTTCATCTCGCGGACGCGCGGTGTCGCGCCGTCGGCAGATCGAGCGGTCATGATGCGCTCCGAATCCCAAGAAGCGTGCAGGGCCGCCGGGCGTCCGGCCGGTCGGCCGGGGCGCGGCATCGTCATGATTGCGGATTCCAGCAGGCCGGGGCGGCGGTGACGCCTTTTCGGCCGGGACGACTCCGCCCGGACCGGGCGCGGGCGCCGGAGCGCCGCCCCTCACGCTGAGATTTCCGTTGATCACTCACGGGTATGAGGCAGGTGATCTGTACGGGGACGGCCGCGCTCCGGGGCGCGGCCTTGCGGGGGAGCGGGCAGTGGCGCAAGGGGACAGCGACGGGCCGGCGGTCGTGCGCGCGGAGCGCCCGCCGCTGGCGCACTACGCGGCCGTCACGCTGGTGGTCATCGGCGTGGTCGCCCTGGTGGCCGCGCTCTGGGCGGCCCGCACGGTGTGCCTGGCGGTCTTCCTCGGCCTGTTCCTGGCCGCCGGGCTCGACCCGGTCGTGAAATGGATACAGCGCTGGGTGCCGCGGCGCGGCTGGGCGGTGCTGGTCCTGCTGCTGGTGCTGCTTGCCGTCTTCGCCGCGATCCTGGTCATCGTGCTGCGGCCGGCCGTCACCGAGCTGGCGCAGCTCGGCAAGGCGCTGCCCGGCCTGGTCACGCGGGTGACCTCGCCGGACGACCCGATCGGCGCGTTCCTGCACCGCGAGGACGTCCAGAAGTCGGCCCAGTCGTTCCTGGGCAAGCTGCCCGGCCTGCTCAGCGGGTCCGCGGGCGCGGTGACCGGGGCGCTCGGGTCGGTGGCGTCGGCGCTGGTGCTGGCGGGCGCCTCGCTCGTCCTGATGGTCTACTTCCTGCTCGCCTGGCCGCGCATCCTGGCGCGCGTCGAGCGCGTGCTGCACGACCCCGAGCGCGTGGACGTCGCCCACGAGTCCCTGGGGAAGATCGGCGGCTACGTCACCGGGCAGCTGTGCGTGTCGGGGCTCGCGGGGCTGTCGGCCTACGCCTTCCTCAAGCTCGCCGGCGCGCCCTACCCGTCGCTGCTGGCCGTGGTGGTGGGGGTGTGCGACGCCATCCCGCAGATCGGCGCCACGCTCGGCGCGGTGATCGCCACGCTGGTGGTGCTCACCCAGTCGCTCGGGCTGGCGGTCGCCGCGATCGTGTTCTTCTTCGTCTACCAGCACGTCGAGAACTACCTGATCGCGCCGAAGGTGTTCGCCAAGGCGGTGGCGCTGTCACCGGTGACGGTGTTCATCAGCGCCCTGTTCGGCGTGGCGGTCGGCGGCTTCGTCGGCGCGGTCGTCGCGCTGCCGTGCGTGGCGGCGCTGAAGGTCGTCCTGCGCTACGTCTTCCGCGACCGGCTGGCCCGGCTCGACCTCATCTCCTGACGGTCGGGCGGTCGCCGCCGAGCCCGGCGATGATGATCCGCATCCCGGCGTGGAACTCCTGCTCGGGATCACTGGCGCCCGCCGCCCCCGCCATCTCGATCAGGTGCGGGAAGTCCGCCGGGGGCAGCGCCGCCACCCGCGCGGGAGCGGCCTGCGCGTCCCCGCCGAGCTCGGCCTGCGCGAGGCCCGCGACGAAGCCCTGCACCACGCGGAACGCCGCCAGCAGGTCGGCGCCCGACCGCCCCCCGGCGGCCAGGGCCTCCAGCAGGGCCTCGGCGGGCCGCAGCGTGCCGGGGTCCAGGCCGCGCCGGGTGAGGATCAGCGGGACGGCCGCCGGGTGGGCGCGCACCGCGCGCCACATCCCCTCGGCGACGGCGTGCACGCGCCGCCGCCAGTCGTGCGACGGGTCCGCCTCCCACGCCGCCTCGGCCATCACCGCCTCGGTGACCAGCTCTTCGAGCCCCTCGCGGCCCTCCACGTAGTTATAGATCGTCATCGGGCCGGTGCCCAGGCGGGCGGCCAGGCTGCGCATGGTGAGCGCGCCGAGGCCGCCCTCGTCCACCAGCGCCAGGGCGGCGGCCTGCAACTGCTCGCGGCTGAACTTGCGGGGCGCGGGCATGGGTCTCCTACTTGTTTACGTACGAGGTACGTGTTTAACTCCCTCTGAACACGTACATCGTACTTGAACGAGGGATTCCATGACCACGCGCACCTCCTTCACCTCCGGCGGCGACACGGTCGCCGCCTGGCTGACCCTCCCCGAGCGGCCCGGCCCCCACCCCGTCGTCGTGCTGGTCCACGGCGGCGGCGCGACGCACGAGATGATGCTCGACCAGTACGAGAAGTGGTTCTCCGCCGCCGGACTCGCCGTGCTGGCCTTCGACTTCCGGCACCTGGGGGAGTCCGGCGGGTCGCCCCGCCAGCTCGTCAGCCCCCGCCGGTACGCCCGCGACATCGACGCGGCCCTCGACTTCGTCCGGTCGCGGCCGGAGCTCGACGCCGGCCGGACCGCCCTGTGGGGGACCTCGTTCGGCGCCAGCCACGTGGTCGCCGCGGCCGCTCGCCACCCGGACCTGGCGGCGGCGGTCGTGCAGTGCCCGGTCCTCAACGGCCGCGCCATCGCCACCCGCGCCGGGCTCGGGCACCTGGCCCGCTTCACCGTGCCGATCGCCTCCGACCTGCTGCGCGCCGCGCTCGGGCGGCCGCGCCGCTACGTGCCGCTCGTCGGCCGCCCCGGCGAGCTCGCCTTCGTCAACCGGCCGGGCGCGCTGGAGGGCTGGGAGTCGGTCTGCCCGCCCGGCTACCGCTTCGACAACCGCGTGGCGGCGGCCGCCGGGCTGGAGATGCTGTTCTACAACGCCTCGGCCAGCGCGTCCCGGGTCCGGTGCCCGCTGCTGGTGTGCCAGAGCGACCGGGAGGACCTCATCGACCCGCAGATCGCGGTCAGGGTCGCCGCCGCCGCGCCGCGCGGCGTCCTGCGGCACTACGACGCCGACCACTTCACCGTCTACCACCCGCCGCTGGTCGAGCGGATCGTCGCCGACCAGGTCGAGTTCCTCACCGAGCACCTCGCGGTGCGGTCCTGACGTCGGGACGGCGGATGGCGGAGGCGAACGGGAATCGAACCCGCCGTCCCGAGATGCTCGGGACCATCGGTTTTGAAGACCGTGAGGGCCACCAGGCGCCTGCTCGCCTCCGGCACCGACAATAGCGACCGGGGCGGCGTCTCGGATACGAGACGCAGGCCGCGGGGCGCGGATGATCGGCGGCGGGGGCGGGTGCGATCCTGGAAGGGTGAGCACTCTCATCAGGAACATCGGCGAACTGGTCACCAACGAGCCCGGCGCCGGGGACGGGCCGTTGGGCGTCCGCCGGGGCGCCGCGCTCGTCCTGGACGGCGGGAAGGTCGTCTGGACCGGCGACGATCAGGACGCGCCCGAGGCCGACGAGGTCTTCGACGCGGACGGGCGGGCCGTGCTCCCCGGCTTCGTGGACTCGCACTCGCACCTGGTGTTCGCGGGCGAGCGGGCCGAGGAGTTCGCCGCCCGGATGAGCGGGCGGCCCTACAAGGCCGGGGGCATCCGCACCACCGTCGCCCGCACCCGGGACGCCTCCGACGACGAGCTGCGCGCCAACGTCCGGCGGCTGGTCGGCGAGATGGCCCGGCAGGGCACCACCACCGTGGAGTGCAAGTCCGGGTACGGGCTCACCGTCGAGCAGGAGGAGCGCGCGGTCCGCATCGCCTCGGAGGAGGTCGACGAGGTCACCTTCCTCGGGGCCCACGTCGTGCCGCCCGAGTACGCCGAGGACGCCCCGGGGTACGTGCGGCTCGTCTCCGGGGAGATGCTGGCCGCCTGCGCCCCCCACGCCCGGTGGGTCGACGTGTTCTGCGAGCGCGGGGCCTTCGACGGGGACCAGGCCCGCGAGATCCTGGAGGCCGGGATCAAGGCCGGGCTCATGCCCCGCGTCCACGCCAACCAGCTGGGCGAGGGGCCCGGCGTGCAACTGGCGGTCGAGCTCGGCGCCGCCTCCGCCGACCACTGCACTTTCCTGAGCGACGCCGATGTGGACGCCCTGGCCTCTTCGGAAACGGTGGCCACTCTCCTGCCGGGCGTCGAGTTCTCCACCCGTCAGCCCTATCCCGACGCCCGGCGGCTGCTGGACGCCGGGGCGTCGGTCGCGATCGCCAGCGACTGCAATCCCGGCTCCTGCTACAGCTCCAGCATGGCGTTCTGTATCGCCGTCGCCGTACGGGACATGCGCATGACCCCCGCCGAGGCCGTCTGGGCCGCCACCGCCGGAGGCGCCCGCGCGCTGCGCCGGACGGACGTCGGACGGCTGGGAGAGGGCGCGCGCGCCGACGTTCTCGTGCTCGACGCGCCCTCCCACGTCCATTTGGCCTACCGGCCCGGAGTCCCGCAGGTGGCGGCCGTATGGAAGGGCGGCGTCCGGGTGTGAAAGCCGCCTGATGGGTAAATGCCTCCCTGCACCACGCACTGCACTGGGGAGGCATTGATGGCCGAGTTCCTGACCGATGTGAAGACGCTCCGCGAGCGCGCCCGCCTGGAAATGGAGAAGGGCCCCGTCACCGACGCCTACGGCGCCGATCTCGACCGGGTGATCCAGGTCTGCAACGAGGCGCTCGCGACCGAGCTGGTGTGCGTGCTGCGCTACAAGCGGCACTACTACACCGCCAGCGGCATCCACTCGGAGTCGGTCGTGGCGGAGTTCGCCGAGCACGCGCGCGAGGAGCAGGAGCACGCCGACAAGCTCGCCGAGCGCATCAGCCAGCTCGGCGGCGAGCCGGACTTCAACCCCGACACCCTGACCGCCCGCTCGCACGCCGAGTACGGCGACAGCCTCGACCTGGTGGAGATGATCAAGGAGGACCTGGTCGCCGAGCGCATCGCGGTCGCGGCCTACACCGAGATCATCCAGTGGCTGGGCGACAAGGACCCCACCACCAGCCAGGTGTTCAAGGAGCTGCTGGCCCAGGAGGAGGAGCACGCCGACGACCTGCGCGGCCTCCTGGAGCGCCTGCCCCGCGACCTCGCCGAGCGCAGCGCCGGCTAGGGCCCGCCGCTACAGGTAGCGGCGGCCCACCCGGATCAGCGGCGTGCGGCGCCGCGCGATGTAGTCCGCGGCCCGGACCTCGGCCACGTACAGGTGGTGGTCGCCGGCCTGGATGCGCTGCCTGGTCTCGCACTCCAGCGCCGCCAGGCCCTCGTCCGGTATCAGCGCCTCCGACAGCTCGCCCCGGTGGTGCGGCTCGCTCGCCAGCAGCAGCCGCGCGCTGGGGCGGCCCTCGGCGGCGAACCGGCCCGCCAGCGCGCGCTGCTCGCCACTGAGGACGGTCGCCGCCCAACGGTCCTGCCGGTCGAGCACCTCGGCCAGGTAGGACGAGGACGCCACGCCCGCCAGCACCATCGGCGGCTCCAGCGACACCGACATGAACGAGGTGACGGTGGTGCCGAGGTCGTCGCGGCCGTCGCGCACCGTCAGCACCACCACCCCGGTCGCGAAGCCCGCGACCGCCTCGGTGAAGTCCAGCGTGTTCAGCGGATCTCCCAGGAGCCGGGCAGGGTGAGCGGTCCGGCGGCGGGCAGCCCCAGGCGGGACGCGACGCCGCTCAGCGAGCCCCAGCCGTCGAAGCGGGCCGTGGCGGCGGTGCGGTCCTCGCTGGACTCCGGCGGGCGCAGCCGGTCGAACGGCGTCGCGTGCGGGAACGCCCGCACCGGCGCGTCGGCGGCCAGCCCGGCCTTCTTGCGGGCCAGGTCGAGCGCCAGGTCCAGGCCGCCCAGCTCGTCGACCAGGCCGTTGTCCTTGGCGTCCGCGCCGGTCCACACCCGGCCCCGGGCCAGCTCGTGCACCCGCTCGCGGGACAGGCCCCGGCCCTCGGCGACCTTGCCGGTGAAGTCGTCGTAGATGCGGTCGAGGGAGGCGTTGATGCGCTCCCACTCCGAGTCGCTGAAGTCCTCGGTGATGCTGAACATCCGCGCGTGCTCGCCGTCGGCGACGTGCCCCATGCCGATGCCCGCGCGCTCCAGCAGCCCGCTGATGACGGGCTTGCCGACCACCACGCCGATCGAGCCGGTGATCGTGCCCGGCTGCGCCACGATCGTGTCGGCGCCCATCGCCACGTAGTAGCCGCCGGACGCGGCCACGTTGCCCATCGAGACCACCACGGGCTTGCCGGCCTCGCGCGCCAGCAGCACCTCGCGCCAGATCACGTCGGAGGCCACCGCCGACCCGCCGGGGCTGTTGACCCGGAACACGATCGCCTTGACCCGCTCGTCCTTGACGGCCGCGCGGATCGCGGCGGCGACG
Source organism: Spirillospora sp. NPDC050679 (assembly GCA_044456955.1). GTDB lineage: Bacteria > Actinomycetota > Actinomycetes > Streptosporangiales > Streptosporangiaceae > Spirillospora. Next base: position 21,055 of record JBITGK010000017.1, read on the forward strand.
GTGTCGGAGCCCATCGCGGGACCCTGCGTGGGCAGCGGCCCGCCGCGCCCGCTGCGGCCGAGCCGGATCGCGCCCTGCCCGTTGATCAGCGCGACGGCGTCCTGCCGGCCCGGCTGCGGCAGCCGCTTGGCCAGGCCCTGCGTGCGGGTGTAGCGGGAGACGTAGCGGAGCTGGGCGTCCGGGCCCGCCTTCTCGCGCAGGTCGGCGTAGACCTCGTCGCGGTAGCCGAGCCGGTCCACCAGCCCGGACTCCAGCGCCTCCGGCGCCAGCAGCGGGCCCCGGTCGATCAGCTCGCGGACCCGCGCGGCCTCCAGGCCGCGCGCCCGCGCGACGCCCTCGGTGATCTGCTCGCCGAGCGAGTCGACCAGCCGCTGGGAGGACTCGTGGTGCTCGGGCGTGTAGGTCTTCTCCATGAACGTGTTGGCCATGGTCTTGTACTCGTAGCGCTTGGCGAAGCGCGGCTGCACGCCCGCCTTCTCCAGCGCCCCGGCGAAGAACGGCTCCTCCAGCGCGACGCCGGTCAGCCCGACCTCGCCGGTCGGCTGGAGCCACACCGTCTCGAACGCGGTGGCCAGGTAGTACGGCACGGTGCCGCGCCCGCCCTCGCCGAACGTCTCGGCCCACGCCACGGTGCGCTTGCCCGCCTCGCGCACGGCGGTGATCGCCTCGCGCAGCTCCTGCGCCTGCGCCAGCCCGAGCCCGCTGGTGATCTTGACGACGACGGCGCGCACCCGGCGGTCCGAGCGCGCCCGGCGCAGGCCCTCCAGCACGTCGCGCAGGTGGGTGCGGCGCATCGACAGCAGCGCCGACAGCGGGTCGGCCGGCGGGGTCTCCACGAGCCCGTCGGTGAGGTCCAGCTCCAGCACCAGCGGCGCGGTGCGCCGGTCGCGGGCCTGCTTGATCACGTTGATGACCTGTCCGGGATCGACCATGACCCCAGCCTAAGCGGTCGGCGCGGCGGCCTCGGGCCGGGCCGGGCGGAGGTCAGCGCGCGAAGGCCCGGTTCGGCACCACGCTGGCCGACGCCTGCGCCACCGGACGCCCCTCGGCGTCGGCGATGACGGCGGTGGAGAACATCCGCGTGCGGCCGGGGTGCACGCACGTGCCGGTCACGGTGTAGTCCCGCCCCGCGAACACCGCGCGCAGGTAGTCGATGTTCAGGTTGAGGGTGAGCATCGGCGTGAACAGCTCGCCGGTGCTGGCGGCGGCCAGGCACACCGCGTTGTCCAGGATGGTGGCGATGTAGCCGCCGTGCACGGTGCCGCCGGGGTTGCACAGCTTCTCGGCGGGCGTCCAGGCGATCTCCACGCGGCCGGGCTCGGCGCCGGCGATCCGCTGGCCGATGTGCACGGCCACGTCCGACATCTCCGGGAAGCGCCCGTCGCCGATCGCCTGGATCAGCTCGGCTCCCGACAGGGTGTTCCACAGGTCGGCGGTCTTGTCGGGGGTGTCGGCGTCGACGCTCAACTGGTGCTCCCGGTCCGGTGACAACTCCCCGAATGCTATTCGGAGCCGGATCGGCGCGCCGCTGTGCCCTTGGTCACGGGGACCTGCGCAGAGTGCCGGAGGTGGTGCCGCCGAGCCCCTGGGACCGGTAGGCCATGGTGCCGTCGTCCCCCAATTTCAGGCTGAGGCTCCCGCCGACGCAGAAGCCGGTGGTGCCCTGAGCGTTCTTCGGCGTCTCCTGGATCTCCAGCCCGTCGCCGGACACCCTGGTGATCTGGAGCGTGTCGTCGCAGCCCCACGCCTTGTAGAGCGCCTGGCCGCCGGAGTCGCCGGCCCGCAGGGTGATGGTCACGTCGGTGCTGCTGTGGCTGGGCCCGCCGAGGCCGGGCGGCTGGGTGATGGTGCCGTGCCACGTCCCGGCGTATGCGGCGGGCGCCCCCGTCCCGGGCGTGGCGTCCCCGGCCTTGGAGGAGGCGGACGACGCCGGGGCGGACGGGGGTTCGGCGGCCGGGGTCTCGGTCCTCCTGCCGTCGTCGGACGGCGGGGTGTCGCGCAGGGCGTTCGTGATCGTCCAGGTTCCGCCGGCGATCAGGACGACCGCCAGCACCGCGCCCGCGCCGATCAACGGTCCGCGCCTCTTGCGCCCGGTCGGCGGTGTTCCCGTGCCGCCGGTCGGAGGCAGGCCCGTGGTCGGGCCGCCCGGTGGGACGGGCGTATCCGTCGCGCGGTCGCCTGGCGGCGGGTCCGGCGGGCCGCCCGGGTCCACCAGCCGTACCATCAGGTCGCGCGCGGTCGGCCGCCGCGCCGGATCCTTGTCCAGGCACTGGACCAGCAGCCCGTGCAGGGACGGCGGCACGCCGGCGAGGTCGGGCGGCTCGTTGGCGATGCGGTGCATGATCGCCGGAAGACCGCCGGTGCGGCCGAACGGCGGCCGCCCCGTCGCGGCGAACACCATCGTGCCCGCCCACGCGAACACGTCCGAGGCCGCCGTGGGCGGATGCCCCGCCAACCACTCGGGCGCGAAGTAGGACGGCGTGCCGACCAGCTGGGTGTGGGTCTCGGCATCGATGGCGCGGGCGATGCCGAAGTCCACCACGCGCGGGCCGTCCGGCCCGAGCAGCACGTTGGCGGGCTTCAGATCGCGGTGCACGATGCCCGCGCCGTGGACGGCCGCCAGCGCGCTCGCGGTGTTGACGGCCAGGCGCTGCAGGTCGCCGCCGCGCAGCGGCCCGCGCTCGGCCACCCGCTGCTGCAGCGACGGCCCGTCGATGAACTCGCTGACCACGTACGGCAGCGGCGCGTCGGCCGAGGAGTCCAGGACCGCGGCCGTGCAGAACGGCGCGACCCGGCGGGCCGCCGCCATCTCCCGCGCGAACCGGGCCCGCGCCGCGCCGTCGGTGGTCTTCAGCACCTTGACCGCCACGTGCTCCCCGGAGGCGCCCTCGCCCAGGTAGACCACGCCCTGACCGCCCTCGCCGAGCCGTCCGGTCAGCCGGTAGCGGCCGATCGCGGGCGGGTCGTCGGGCTCCAGCGGCAGCGCGGCGACCATGCGCGGTCCTTCCGTCGTCGTGTGCGGCCCCCCGACCTGTCCCCACGGTACTTTGATCAGCGAGCGGATATCGTCGCCCCATGGCAGACGGCGACGGCTGGGCACGCTGCTCCCAGGGGCACGTGCACTGGGGCAGGAACGGCGCCGCGGGGCTGATGGTCTTCCATCGCGACCCCGGCGACGGCGTTAAGCGGGTGCTGCTCCAGCAGCGCAACTGGTGGTGCCACGGCGCGGGGACGTGGGGCATGTTCAGCGGCGGCCTGCACGGCGGTGAGGACCCCGTCGCGGGCGCGCTGCGCGAGACCGTCGAGGAGTCCACGCTCGACCCGGCCGAGGTCGCGCTGCACGGCGCCCGCACCGAGGACCACGGCGACTGGTCGTTCACCTCGGTGCTGGGGTCGATGGACCGGATGCCGGAGGTCAGGCCCGCCTCGCGCGAGACGCGCAAAGCCGAGTGGGTGCCGGTCGACCAGGTCGCCGACCGGCGGCTGTTCGCGCCGTTCGCGCGGTCCTGGCCCGCGCTGCGCGCGAGCCTGACGCGGCTGGTGCTGGTCGTGGACGCCGCCAACGTGGTGGGCGCCCGCGCCGACGGCTGGTGGAAGGACCGCGCCGGGGCCAACGCCCGGCTGCGCGACGACCTCGCCACCCTGAACGAGGGCGTCACCGGCCTGCCCGACGGCCTGGTGCCCTACGAGCTGGCCTACCCCGACACCGTGCTGGTGGTCGAGGGCGCCGCCCGCAAGATCGCCGACCGGCCCGGCAACGGGGTGCGGGTGGTCGCCGCGCCCGGCAGCGGCGACGACCTCATCGCCGAGCTGGCCGGGCACGCCGAGCCCGACGCGGTGCACCTGGTGGTCACCGCCGACCGCGAGCTGCGCGCCCGCTGCGAGGCCGCCGGGGCCTCGGTCGTCGGCCCGCGCTGGCTCCTGGAGCGCCTGCCCCGCGGCGGCCGCTAGGCGGCCGTGACGATCCGGTGGCCCGCGCGGGTCAGGACGGCCGTGGCCTCCTCCACCGACTCCTCCGCCACCAGCACCAGGTCGGCGTGGTAGGTCGAGACCGCGAACACCGAGATCCCCGCGTCGGCCAGCGGGCCCACGATCGCCGCCAGCATCCCCGGCACGTCGAGCCCGTGCGGGTCGCCGTAGAAGCCCGCGTAGCGCTGCATCGACCCGAACGGCGGGGCCTCCCGCACCACGGTCAGCCCCTCGGGCGCGCGCACCAGCGCGATCCACTCGTCGTCCTCGGGGAAGGTGGCGTGCGGCTGGTGCTCCACCGCGAACCGCGACGACATGATCTGCAGACGTTGTGACGGCATCCGGTCACCCTATTCAGGCGCCGGTCACGCCTCCACTCCGCGCTCGGCCGCCGGCTCCTCGGGCGTCAGCCACACCGCGCCCAGCGGCGGGACGCGCACGACCGCCGACGCGGGCATCGCGTGGTGCGGCTCGTCGAGCGCCTCCACCCGGCCCAGGTTGCCCACGCCGCTGCCGCCGTAGTCGAAGGCGTCGGTGTTGAGGGCCTCCCGCCAGCCGCCCGCGTGCGGCAGGCCGACGCGGTAGTCCTCGTGCGGGGAGCCGGAGAAGTTCACCACGCACGCCATGACCGGGCGCGTCCCGTCCGGCCGCTCGGCGCCGTACCGCAGGAACGACAGCACGTTGCCCGCCGCGTCGTTGGCGTCGATCCACCGGAAGCCCTGCGGGTCGCCGTCCAGCCCCCACAGGGCGGGCTCGGCGCGGTACAGGCCGTTCAGGTCGCGCACCAGGCGCTGCACGCCCGCGTGCCCCGCGCCCTCGGCGGAGTCGTCCAGCAGCCACCAGTCCAGCGGCCGCGACTCGGCCCACTCGCCGCCCTGGCCGAACTCCCCGCCCATGAACAGCAGCTGCTTGCCCGGGTGCGACCACATGTAGGCCAGCAGCGCGCGCAGGCCGGCGAACCTGTTCCACTCGTCGCCGGGCATCTTGCCCAGCAGCGAGCCCTTCAGGTGCACCACCTCGTCGTGCGACAGCGGCAGCACGTAGTTCTCCGAGAACGCGTACACCAGCGAGAAGGTGATCTCGCCGTGGTGGTAGTGCCGGAACACCGGCTCGTGCTGGAGGTAGCCGAGGGTGTCGTGCATCCAGCCCATGTTCCACTTGAACCCGAAGCCGAGGCCGCCGAGGTGGGTCGGCCGCGTCACGCCCGGCCAGGCGGTGGACTCCTCGGCGATCGTGATGATGCCGGGGGAGCGCTTGTAGACGGTCGCGTTCATCTCCTGGAGGAACGAGATCGCCTCCAGGTTCTCCCGGCCGCCGTAGACGTTGGGCGTCCACTGCCCCTCCTCGCGCGAGTAGTCGAGGTAGAGCATCGAGGCGACCGCGTCCACGCGCAGCCCGTCGATGTGGAACTCCTCCAGCCAGTAGGACGCGTTGGCCACCAGGAAGTTGCGCACCTCGGCGCGGCCGAAGTTGAACACCAGCGTGCCCCAGTCGGGGTGCTCGCCGCGCGCGGGGTCCTCGTGCTCGTACAGGGCGGTGCCGTCGAAGCGCGCCAGCGCCCACTCGTCCTTGGGGAAGTGCGCCGGGACCCAGTCCACGATCACGCCGATGCCCGCCTGGTGCAGCCGGTCCACCAGCAGCCGGAAGTCGTCGGGGTCGCCGAACCGCGAGGTCGGCGCGTAGTAGGAGGTCACCTGGTAGCCCCACGACGGCCCGTAGGGGTGCTCGGCGACCGGCAGGAACTCCACGTGCGTGAACCCCATGTCGCGCACGTAGTCGGTCAGCTCGTCGGCCAGTTCCCGGTAGCCGAGGCCCGGCCGCCACGACCCGAGGTGCACCTCGTACACGCTCATCGGCTCGTGCACCCACTGGCGGCCCTTGCGGCGGTCCATCCAGTCGCCGTCGCCCCACTCGTAGGTCGAGGTGAACACCTTCGACGCGGTCGCGGGCGGGATCTCGGTCGCCTGCGCCATCGGGTCGGCCTTGGTGCGCCACACCCCGTCCGCGCCGAGGATCTGGAACTTGTAGCGGGCGCCGTCGGCCACGTCCGGCACGAACAGCTCCCACACGCCGGTGGAGCCCAGCACCCGCATCGGGTGGGCCCGGCCGTCCCAGTGGTTGAAGTCGCCGACCACGCGCACGCCGCGCGCGGTGGGCGCCCACACCGCGAACGCCGTCCCGGTGACCGGGCCGAACGCCGACGCGTAGGTGCGCACCCGCGCGCCCAGCGCCCGCCACAGCTCCTCGTGCCGCCCCTCGCCGATCAGGTGCATGTCCAGCTCGCCGAGCGTGGGCAGGTGCCGGTACGGGTCGTCCTGGATCAGCTCGACGCCGTCGTCGTAGGTCACCGCGAGCCGGTAGTCGGGCACCGCCTGCGGGGCGTCGTCGCGGCCGGATCCGGCCAGGGACGCCCCGGCGGGCAGCGTGCCGCCGAACACCCCCTCGTGCACGTGCCGCAGGCGCTTGCGCTCGCCGTTCGGCAGCACCGCCTCCACCCGCTGCGCCAGCGGGCGCAGCGCTCTGATCGTCACCCCGCCGCGCCCCGGGTGAGCGCCCAGGACGGCGTGTGGATCGTGGTGGTCGCCGCTGACGAGCTGGTCGATCTCCGCGCGCGTCACTCGTGCCATGGGGGCGTGGCCTCCTCGTCCAGGGGGTTCGGACCCCTCTAACCGTGCCCGGAGATCGGCGTCTGTCACTTCGCGCGGGGTGACGTTTCGGCCGACCTTGCCCCAGGACGGTCAGAAGACGCAGAAGGCGGCCGCGCTTTCTGGGAGGGACTCCGCCCCGGCGGGGAGCAGGCCGAGGCCCAGGTGGCGGCGCGCCTTCGCGGGCGGGTTCGCGGGCGGGCCGGTGCTGGAGCGCCACTGGCCGTAGCGGCGCATCGTGCGGTCGGCCATCGCGTACAGCCTGGGGCTGTTCAGCACGGTCTCGCGGGCCCGGGTGACCGGCTCGTGGCGCATCCAGTGCGCCGCGCCGGCCGCCGAGCGCGTCCGCACCACGCCTTCGGCGACGGGGAAGGCGTCGTTCTGCAGCTCCTGCTTGTAGCGCCAGCCGACCGCCGGGCCCATGTCGATCTCCCGCACGCCCAGTGCCGCCGCCTGCTCGGCCATGTGCAGGTGCAGCACCAGGCCGGGGGAGTACTTGGCGAACTCCGGGTCGTACACCGGGAACCACGTCACCAGCGTGCGCGCGCTGCGCAGGCCGAAGTGCCCGGCGACCGGGCGGCCGCCGGCGTACAGCATCGACAGGGTGCCCGCGAAGGCGTCCTCGTGGGCGGCGTGGAGCCGGTCCACCAGGTCCACCACCCACGGCTTGGCGAACCGGTCGGCCCGCCCCATCGCCCGGTACTGGTCGGACTTCCAGCGCCGCACCAGCGCCAGCGACCCCTCGTCGCGCGCGTCGAACTCGAAGCGCACCTCGCCGACGTCGCGGCCCAGCTTGCGCTCCTTGTAGCGGGTCTGCTTCACCACCTTGGAGCCCTTGGCCTTCAGCGAGGCGGTGTAGGCGTCGAAGCCGCCGGCCAGGTCGATCACCGCGGAGTCCAGGCGCTTGCCCGCGTACGGCTCGAACCAGGGCTGGCCCGGCAGCAGCGTGCCGAACCCCCACGCCGCCAGCCCGCACGCGTCCAGCAGCTCGCGCGCGTCCAGCTCCAGGTCCGGCACGTGCACCAGGCCCTGCCCGAGCGACAGCCACCCGCCGATCGCGGCGGCGCTGCGGCGGCCGGTCAGCTCGAACGGGAAGAAGCCGGTGATGTCGCCGCCCGGCCGCTCCGACAGCACCGCCACGCGGGCGCCGTCGATCACCCGGTCCACGGCCAGCGCGTAGCCCGCCGACATGAACGGGTTGGCCAGCCGGGGCCGGTCGTCCTGCATCTTCTGCCACGCGGTGAGCTCGGCGCCGCCTAGCTCACGCGGCCGGACCACGGTCACGTGCATGGGACCTCCAGGTCACCGGTCGTAGGTGAAGGGCAGCCGGGTGATGCCGTTGTCGAAGTTGGACAGCAGGTACGCCGGTTCGCCGGCGGCGCGCAGGCCCGGCAGCCGGGTGAACAGCTCGCGGAACATGATCTTCAGCTCCATGCGGGCCAGGTTGGCGCCCAGGCACAGGTGCGGGCCGGGGCCGCCGAACGCCACGTGCGGGTTGGGGGAGCGGGTGATGTCGAAGGCGTCGGGGTCGGGGAACGCCTCGGGGTCGCGGTTGGCGGCCGGGTAGAACAGCACGACCTTGTCGCCCGCCCTCAGCTCCCGGCCGCCCAGCTCGAAGTCGCGGGTCAGGGTGCGGCGGAACTGGACGATCGGCGAGACGTACCGCACCAGCTCCTCGATCGCGCCGCCGATCCGGTCGTCGTAATCCGCCAGCAGCAGCTCGCGCTGGTCCGGGTGGTCGGTGAACAGCTTCAGCCCGTGGGTGAGGGTGTTGCGGGTGGTCTCGTTGCCCGCCACCAGCAGCAGGTCGAAGAACGAGCCCAGCTCGGCCACCGACAGCCGCTCGCCGTCGGGGTTGGCGTTGACCAGCGCCGACACCAGGTCCTCGCGGGGGTTCGCGCGCCGCGCCTCGCCCAGCCGCGCCACGAACCGGTGCAGGTCCACGATCGCCTTGAGGTTGCCGGCCAGCAGCCGCAGGGTGCGCGGGCTCGCCAGCGAGCCGCGCACCCCCGAGTACTCGGTCATGGCGTCCACCCGCGACAGCACGTACGGGCGGGCCTTCTCCGGGATGCCCATCATCGCGCAGATGACCGCGAGCTGGAACGGCGCGGCGACCTGCGCGACGAAGTCGCGCGGCCCCTCCCTCTCCACCCGGTCGACGACGCGGGCGGCGGTGGCGCGCACCTCGTCCTCGATGGTCGCGAGCGTCTTCGGCGTGAACGCGCGGAACACGATGCGGCGCAGCCGCGCGTGCTCGGGGTCGTCCATGTTGACCATCGGGGTGCCGAACACCTTGGCCAGCCACGGCGGCGGCTCGGGCGAGGTGGCGGCGGGCTCACTGGAGAACACCTTGGCGTTGCGGCTGGCGGTGACCACGTCGGCGTGCCGCACCAGCGCGTAGAAGCCCTTGCCGGACCGCACGAACGGCACGCGCGGCTCGGCGAAGTAGACCGGCGCGCCGCGCTCGCGCAGCCGGGCGAAGTCGGCCAGCCGCTCGTGCGGGGGGCGGTCCCAGAACGCCATGTCCACCACGTCGATGCCGGTCCCCGCCGAGTCGGCGGGCGGCGCGGTGCCCTGGGCCATGCGCTCTCCTCGTCTAGGGGTGTGCCGGGGTCGGGGGCGTGCCGGGCCGGGCTCGGTCAGCGGGTGATCCAGCGGACCTCGTAGGGGCCGAGCTCGACGCCCCGGCCCTCGATCCGCGTCCGCGATGCCGTGGCCCGGGTGTTGACCACGACCATCTGCCTGCTCTGCGCCAGGACGCGGACGGCCGGGTCCTCGGCCTTGACGTCGAGCAGCTTGGTGCCGGGCGCGAACCAGCGGTCGAAGTTCTGCAGGTTGGTCAGCGTCGGGGTGGCGGCGCCGCCGCCCGACCACAGGCAGCCCGCGCAGTCGGCGGCGGTCGCGGTCTGCGGGCTCCAGTAGAACGCGCTGGCCGCGCCGCTGCGCACGAACTCCATCATCGCCGCGGCGTGCACCGCGCCGCGCCGCTCGTCGCCCCAGTCGGAGGGCACCGGCTCCACATACCACTCGGCCCACCAGACCGGCAGGTCGGGGTCCAGGCCGCGCAGCCACCGGGTGACGTCGGAGAACTTGCCGAGCACCTGGAACTCGTCCATCCTCACCTCGCGCTGCACGGGCATGGCGTGCCCGTCCACCGCGATGAAGTCGGCGCCCTTCTTGTGCTCGTACCAGTACTTGATGGCGTCGATGTTGCGCTGGTCCATGCTGCCCCAGGAGCCCTTCAGCTCCGAGGGCGGGCCGTACGCCCTGCCGGGGGCGTTGCTGTTCATGACCATGTAGGGGCCGCCGACCTTGATGCCGGAGTCCACCTTCTTCAGCGCGGTGTAGACCTCGTTGTAGAGCTTGGTGTAGCCCTCGTAGTCCCAGCGGTTGCCCGCCGGGCGCCAGAAGCCCTTGAACTCGTTCCAGACGGTGTAGTACTTGACGTCCGGGTAGCGCTTGGCGACCTCGGCGGCCAGCTTGGCGTAGTCGTCGAAGTGCTCGGGCTCCAGCGCCAGCTCCAGCCGCGACCAGTCGGTCTTGCCGGCCGGGCCGCCCTTCATCCAGTCCGGGCCGCAGCACAGCGTCACCACCGGCGTGCCCCTGGTCTGGCGGATCACGTCCATGCGGCGGTCCAGCGACGCCCAGTTGTACTCGCCGGGGCGCGGCATCGGGTTGTCCACGCCCCAGCCCATGATCGGCGTCACCTGCGGCATGGGCTCGCGCGCCAGCTCGGCGAGCGCCTGCTGCGGGCCGCGCTCGCGGTCCACGGTGTTCTGGGTGTGGGTGAAGCCCCACGCCGGCCAGTCTCCGGGCGCGCCCGCGCCCACCTCGCTGGCGACCTTGGCGGGCGCCTCGACGACGGAGTCGCGGCCGCCGGGCCGCCAGCCGGTGAAGGCGGCGACGACGGTGGAGGCCAGCACACCGGCCAGCGCCGCGATGAGCGCGATCAGGAACAGGCGCTGCCGGGGGCGGCCGTGGCGTCCCTGCCGGTTGCGGAACAGCGCCATGCGGCTCGTCTCGTTCCGCTGCTGGACTTCCAAGGAGTCCTCCAAGGGGGAGGGCCGGGGAGTGCGCCGGGTCGGTCCGGCACATTGGTTAGAACGCCACCGGGCGGGGCGCGGTTCGGACGCGGAGTCCGACCGAGCGCCACAACTGCCTTACCCCTGCCCCGCGCGCCGATGAGAGCCAGGCCACCGGCATCCCCGCGCGGGCGCGGCCGGAAGCGGCCGGGCCCCGGGAAGGGACCGCCTCCGGACCACCCCTCGGCGGCGTGCGGGCGACCCCGGCCCGGAGACGGCTTGCGACCGCACGGGCGGCCCGATTTCTTTTGGGGGTCGCGCCGATCGCACCGACCGTGCGGTCACGTCCTGCTGGCCCCGGGGGTGACATCGACCCCACCCGCCAGGACTCCATTCCTGTGTCACCTCAGCGCCAGAAGTACCTGCCGCCTCGGCCCGTCCGGACCCGGTCCGCCCCCGCCGGGGGACCGGGCCGCACCGCGCCCGGCGGCCGGCGCCCGGCCGCGGTCACCGCCCCTCGTCGTCGCGGCGGCGCTGATCGAGCAGGAGCTCGCGGAGCCCGGCGGAGTCGTCGGCCGCAACCGTCATCGCGTATCCCGCCTGCAGCTGGGCGTCGGTGAGGTCACCGCTGCGGGTGGCGTACCAGCGACCGGCGTCGCTGCGCCACACCAGCCAGCCGGGGAATTCCCGCTCGATGGCCGTCTTCAGATCCTCGAAGTCGCCCATCAAGGTCGTCCTTTCCCCGAGGCGGCTCTTCTGTATACAAAAGTCTTACTCAGTCAAAGAGGTGTCAAGCTGTCCGTAAGCGGACCGTCTCTCCGGAGATAGCGCCGGGGAGGAGCGGAGAGACGGAAGTGACGAGGCGGGACGAAAGGGGGTGACGCCGGTGCCGGACCGTCCGGCCTACCTGCGCATTGCCGACACCCTGCGCGAGCAGATCCGCAGCGGCGACCGGCAGCCGGGCTCCCGGCTGCCGACCATGGCGGAGCTGGGCGCGGCCCACGGTGTCTCCGAGATCGTCATCCGCCAGGCCATCGCCCAGCTCAGGGGCGAGGGCCTGGTCGAGACCCGCCGCGGCGGCGGCACGGTGGTGCGGGCGGCGCCGCCGGTGCGCCGGGTGGCGATGGACCGCTACCGCGCGTTCACCCAGCCCGCCGCCCAGGCCGCCGGGCGGCCGCTGCCGCCGGCCACCACCTTCACCCGGGACCAGCGCATCCCCTGGCACGAGTACCGGCTGGACAAGGAGTTCAGCCGCACCCGCGCCGGGCCGGAACTGGCCACCCTGTTCGAGCTGCCCACCGGCACCGAGCTGCTGCGCCGCCGCTTCGTGTTCTACGCGCGCGGCGAGCCGCAGCAGATCTCGGTCAACTACCTGCCGTGGGAGGTGGTCGGCGACACCCCGGTCGCCGACCCGGCCCGCGAGCCCTGGCCCGGCGGCACGCTGGCCCAGCTCAGCTTCCTCGGCCACCCGCCCACCCGCGTCGAGGAGGCGGTGGGCGCCCGGATGCCCACCCCCGAGGAGGCCGAGACGCTGCGCATGGGCGGCGGGGTGCCGGTCATCACCATCACCCGGCGCATGATCTCCGGGGCGCGCATCATGGAGGTCTGCCGCGACATCGTCATTCCGGGCGACCGGGTGGTGCTGGATTACAACATCGACCTGTAAGGACACGAGTAAAGCGAAGGCCCCGCTCCGGAATCCGCCGCCGCCCGCGCTCCGGCCCCGCGCCGGTCACTCCTGGAAGAGCCAGTCCTCCTCGTCGTCGTCGCGGCGGCGGACGGGGATGTCCTGGCGCGTCGCGTTCGCGGCCGCCGGGCGGCGCGGCGGCGGCGCGAGCGGGGCCGGGGGCCTCCGGCGGCGGTGCACCCGGCCGAGGCCCGCCAGCAGGCCGCTGAGCAGCAGCACCGCCACCAGGCCGGTGCCGGGCGACCACGCGCCCGCCATCAGCATCACCTGGGCCGACCCGGCCACCAGCGCGATGGTCCCGGCGATGGCGACCGCGAGGCGCCCCACCGGGTCCAGGCCGCCCAGCAGCGTCCAGAACGCCGCGCCCGGCACGGCGAACAGCAGCAGCGCCAGCAGCACCGTCATTGGATGATCACGAACCTCTCGATGACGACCGCGACCACGCTGACGAACAGCGGCATCGCCAGCACCGTCAGCGGCCGCAGCCGCCGCAGCTCGCCCGGCGGCAGCCGCAGCCGGCGCAGCTCGCGGGCCAGCAGCACGCCCAGCAGCACCGGTAGGTAGACCATGCCCGCCGGGGTCCACGGCGAGGAGCGCATCCCGAGCCCGGCGGGCTCGGGCACCGGCAGCACGGGGTTGGCGGGCGGGTCCTTCAGCCGGTAGACCGCCGCGTCGCGGTCGGAGTAGACGGTCCGGATCAGCGGCGAGGCCGCCAGCGCCGCCCGCATCCGGGCGCCGTAGTCCTTGGACAACCCCGCTGACAGCACCTGGAAGTCCTCGTGACTGCGGGTGGTGACGAAGAAGCCGCCCGGCCCCTGGTCGCGCAGCGTCTGGACGATCTGCGACAGGTCGGCCGGGTCGCTCCGGTTGGCGATCACGGCGGTGCGGTTGAACCGCTCCCAGCTCCGGTAGGACCACGGCATCACCGGCGTGCCGCCGGTCAGCTCGGGGTTCTCCGCGCTCAGCCACACCACGCCCACCACGCCGTCGTGGCTCTTCAGCATCACGTCGAAGGCCCGCACGTCGCTCGGCCGCACCTGCTCGTAGCGCTCGTTGCCGTAGCGGACCGACAGGAACCCGCCCGCCAGCAGCACCGCGAAGACCGACGCGGCCGCCACCGCGGGCCAGTGGCGGCGCGGCCCGGTGCGCAGCCGTCCCAGCCGCAGCCGGACCTTCGGGTCGCGCACGCGCGGCGCGTCGAACGGGGCGGGGAAGAACAGGTAGGAGATCAGCAGGCACGCGGCCGGCAGCATGAAGAAGTAGATGCGCAGGCCGACCTCGCCGCCGTAGTTCTGCAGGCCGAACGAGGAGAACGGCACCAGCATCAGCACCAGCGCGACCCGGTCGTCGATGCCGCGCGAGCGCCGCCGCAGCAGCCCCGCCACCGCCAGCCCGACCACGGCCGCCGCGATCAGGATGCGCAGCTGCTGGATGTCCTTGATGTCGCCGGACTGCTGCCCGATGCGGCCGCCGGTGCTCTGCTGGATGTTGGTGAACACCTTGCCCAGGCCGCCGAACAGCTCGCCCTTGCGGCCCGCCCAGTAGCCCACGGTCATGAAGCTGATCCACGCCGCGTACACGATCCCGGCGATGAACGGCAGCCCGCGCAGGCTGCACCGGCGCACCAGCACCAGCCCCGCGCAGGAGGCGGTCATCAGGAACGGCGTGAGCTGGTGGGCGGCGGTGCCGACCAGGATCAGCACGAACAGCAGCACCAGCAGGACCGACTGGTCGCGCACCGACACCTTGGGCGCGGGCAGCTCGCCGGGGTCCTTGGCGCCGAACAGCCAGTTGTAGCCCTTCCAGAGCAGGCCGCCGCGCTCGCGCGTCTCGGCGCTGCGCCGCCGCCCGGCCCGCTGGGTGGTCTCGTCGTGGTGGCGGAACCAGTTGACCAGGATCGCCACGAAGAACAGGAACAGCAGGTAGGCGAACGCCTGGGGGGACAGGTAGTCCTGGCCGACCCAGTTGGCGGCGATGAACACCCAGGCGGCGAACCACTTGGCGCGCCAGGTCGCGCGCAGCACCCGCAGGATCAGCACGTACGGGATCAGGTAGAGCAGGTTGGTGACCGGCGGCGCCCAGCGCAGCAGCGGCTCCAGGTCGTTCTGCCCGACGGCCTTGACCACGAACGCGATGAACGCGAAGAACCCGGGCGTGGAGAAGCGCGCGTCCAGGTCCCAGCTCACCGTCTCGTTGCGGGCCACGTACTCGATGAACCCGGCGGTCTGCCAGGAGGTGGGGAAGCGGGCGATCGGCTCCAGCGCCAGCGTGATCCCGTGCAGCGCCAGCACCAGCACCAGCACCTGGACCGACAGCAGCAGCGGGTGCGGGCGCGGCAGCGCCAGCGTCAGCATGAACGTCAGCACCAGCACCAGCGCGCCCAGCAGCGTCGCGACGGGCAGCACGCCGATCAGGCCGTGCCCGGTCATCGCCTCCAGGTCCACCGAGCGCAGCGGCAGCCAGAACAGCGCCAGCCCCGCCGCCAGCAGCGCGGCGATGCCGAGCAGGACCGGCCGGCCCACGTCGGGGTGGCCGGGCGGGACGGGCTCGGCGCGCCCCTCCGGCTGCTCGGTCTGACGAACCGTCACGTTCAACTGATATCCCGCCCCGGGCCGGTCGTGGAAGGTCCGCCCGCGGCCACATCCGGGGCCGGCGGCCGGAGGATCCGGCGCAGCCCCGGCAGGATCGCCAGCGCGACCACGGCGTTGACCGCGACGACGGCCACGCCGATGGTGTACAGGTGGGCCGGGTCGATCAGCGCGACGACCAGGCCGAGCACGCCCGCCAGCCGCACGCCCTGCAGGACGGCGATCAGCCGGGTGCGGTTGAGCACGCGCAGCGCGCCGATGTACAGCTCGATGACGGCCTTGGGCAGCACCGCCAGCGCCAGCACCTGCAGCAGCGGCGCGCCGGTGGCGTACTCGTGCCGGTAGAGCTCCAGCGCGAACGGCGCCGCGACGACCACCAGCACGGTGACCGGCGCCATCAGCGCCACCGTGCGGCGCAGCGCGGCGCGGGTGGACTCGGCGAGCCGGTCGCGGTCGAAGGAGCCCTCGACCGTCAGCGAGAACGACAGCGTCAGCGCCAGCAGGTCGAGCATCATGCCCGGCACCCACGCCATCTGGAAGTAGGCGTAGGTGGTGGGCGCCAGGTACGCCGCCACCACCATCGGCACCAGGCTCACGGTGGCGAACTGGAACGCCCCGCCCAGGTAGCCGGTGCGCAGGTAGGCGGCGATCTCGCGGTGCGTGGAGCGGTGGCCGCGCCCGTGGTTGGCGCGCCGGTGCGCGGGGATCAGCCGCCCGAAGATCAGCATGTTGACCGGCACGAGCAGCACCATCACCGGCAGGTACCAGGCCAGCACGATGCCGTTGCGCGGGAACGCCGCCGCCAGCGCCACCAGCAGCCCCAGCCGGACCAGCGACCACACGGTGTTGACGACCGGCACCCACCCGGCGTGCCGCAGGCCGGTGAAGGTGCCCTCCATCGCGTTCCACAGGTTCCACGCGATCGCCATCGCGACGAACACCAGCCCGGGGCCGAGGCCGTGCAGCTGGTCGAAGTTGTCCCAGTCGCCGCCCCAGACTTCCAGCGTCACCAGGAACCCGGCGCCGACCAGGGCGGCGGCCGCGGTGCCCAGGGCGTAGCAGGCCAGCACCAGCGCCCGGGTGTGCCGCGCGGTCTCGGGGATGAACCGGATGAGCAGGAAGTTCAGCATGGTGATGCCGCCGACGAACATGATCGCCTGGTTGACGGCGGTGTTGCGGCCGAGGTCGGCGGGCTCGTAGAAGGCCGGGCCCGACAGCCAGAACGCCGCCCCCAGCAGCGTGGTGACGCCGCCGTTCAGCATCAGCGCGTAGGCGTTGCGGAACAGCGGGTTGGACAGCTCGCGGCGCAGCCAGCCCGGCTCGCCGCCCGGCGGGGGGTCGGGCGTGGTGGCGAGGGGGGCCTGGTCAGACACGGCGCGCCGCCCTGCGGACGCCGTAGCGGGTGCGGCGCACCACCGCGTAGCCCCGGGTGAGCAGGCGGTCCTTGAGGAAGACCAGGGGGATTCCCCTCCCGTCCGCGACGCGGCCGAACGTGGCGAGCGAGGTCGACATGCGGACGGTGAGGCGGGGGATCGCCAGCTCGTCGGCCCCCGCGCCGCCGGCGGGGACGGCGAGGCGGTTGGCGACCGCGCACGCGCTGCCGTACCCCGCGGCGCGCACCGCGCGCCGCACGCGCGCGCTGGAGTACCCGTAGGGGTAGGCCATGGTGGTGACCGGGCCGCCGAGCCGGTCCTCCAGCAGCCCCTTGCTGCGGGCCAGCTCCTCGCGCAGCGCCGCGTCGCCGAGCTGGTCGAGCTGGGGGTGGCTGTGGCTGTGCCCGCCGACCTCGACGCCGTGCGCGGCGGCCTCGCGGACCTGCGACCAGGCCATCATCGTGTCGAGGGGGCGGCCGGCCGCGTCGGGCCCGGCGTCGGCGAGCCAGCCGGTGGTGACGAACACCGTCGCGGGGAAGCCATGCCGCTCCAGCACCGGCAGGGCGTGCTCGTGGAAGTCGGCGTACCCGTCGTCGAAGGTGATGACGACGGGCCTGCCCAGCAGGCCGGGCCCGCCGAGCGCCGAGAACGGCACGGGCGTGAACCCCCGGTCGGCCAGCAGCGCCATCTGGTCGGCGAACGCGCCGGGGGAGACCGCGAGGGCCGCCGTCTCGCGCGGCGGCCGCGCACGGATCGAGTGGTACATCAGGACGGGGACGTGCGTGGTCATGGGGCTCACCTCCGTTCGGTGGTCACGCGGTCCCGTCGCCGTCGCCGTCGCCGGCCTTCGCCTTGGCCGCGGCCGCGGCGGCCAGGTCGCGCCGCGAGCGGCGGCGCGCGGACCGCACCCCGACCGCGTAGCCCCACGCCGTCCAGGCCAGGCCCACCGTGATGGCCCCCGCCCGGCCGAGCCCGGCCGGATCGCCCCGGAACGCCGCGCCCACGCCGTTCAGCGCGCCGCGCGGCAGTGTCTTCAAGGCGTGCGCGCGCTCGCTGGCCAGGCCGTCCTGGCTGCCGACGCTCTGGGTGACCAGCGCCTTGGACAATCCCTCGGCGTAGCAGCGCTGCCGGAAGTAGGCGAAGCGGGCGCGCTCGGCCGGGACGCGGTGCCAGATGACGGCCCGGTCGTCGAACAGCAGCTCCGAACCGGGGCTGCGCTGCCGCAGCCGGATGCAGAACTCGGTCTCCTCGCAGCCCAGCGGCCGCTTGTGGAAGCCGCGCCCGATGTTGGAGTCGAAGCCGCCCGCGACCGGGAACATCTCGCGCCGGAACGAGGCGTTGCCGCCCATGAGGTTGCGCACCGGGCCCGGCGCCATCCCCCGGTAGGTGCAGCCCACCGTCCAGTCGAACTCCTCGGGGAACCAGCCCGGCCGCGTCCCGGTGGTCTCGGGCACCGGCGCGCCGACCAGCGCGCTGGAGGGCGTGGAGCCCGGCCACATCGGCAGCGTCAGGCCGCCGACCCCGGCGACGGCCGGATCGCCGTAGTGCCCGGCGAACGCCGCCAGCCAGCCCGGCGCGGCGACCGCGTCGTCGTCGAGGAAGGCGACCACGTCGCCGCGCGCGACCGCGACGCCGGTGTTCTTGCCGCCCGACAGGCCGCGGCCCTCGCGGTTCTCCACGACCACGGCGTCGCCGAGCGAGCGCCCGAGCCGCGCGTGCAGCGCCGGGTTGTGGTCGACCACCACGATGATCTCTTCGGGGGCGTGCCGCTGGGCGCGCACCGACGCGACCGCGGCGTGCACGTCGTCCCAGCGCCGCTCGGTGTAGGCGCAGATCACGACGGAGATGGCCAGGGTGCTCATGTCGCCCGCCTCCTCAGCCGAGCGTACGCCTTGAGCACCCGGTCGGCCCGGCGGTACAGCGCGGGGTCGTCGAGCACCGCGGCGCGCGCCCGGTTGAGCGGCTCGGTGCGCGCCCAGTGCAGGCCCGCGCCCGGCGTCGGCCGCGCCACCCGCCCCTCGGCGATGGGGATCTCACGGCCCTTGAAGCCCTCCTTGAACTCCTTGCCGCCGCGCCCCATGGCGATCTCGGCGACCCCGTTCTCGGCGCACCCCCGCGCCAGCCGCAGGTGCCCGATCATGCCGGGGGAGTACTTGCCGAACCGGGTGTCGTAGGCGGGGAACCATCCGGCCATGACCGCCCCGTCGCGCAGCCCGAAGTGCGCCGACACCGGCTCGTCGCCCGCCCACAGCACGCTGAGCACGCCGAAGCCGGTCTCGTGGAAGTGCCGTACCAGCTTCACGATCCACGGCCGCGCGAACCGGTCGGTGCGGCCGGTGCGCCGGTACTGGTCGGACTTCCAGGCCATGAGCCGCCGCAGGTCGGCGTCGTCGGCGGAGGCGAACTCGTAGCGCAGCCCGCCGACGTCGCGGCCGAGCTTGCGCTCCTTGTAGCGGATCGTCTTGTGGGTCTTGGGCGCGGCCTTCCGCATGTGCGCCTCGAACGCCTCGAACCCCTCGCCGAGCTCCATCACCGGCTCCGCGCGCCGCGCCGAGTGGAACGGGGCGAAGGCGGCCTGGTCGGCCAGCAGGTGGTCGAAGTCCCACACGCCCAGCCCGCAGGCGCGCAGCAGAACGCGCGCGTCGAACCGCAGGCCGGGCGGGGCGATCATGCCCTGGAGGTCGGTCAGCCCGAACCCGACGGGGTGCCCGATGCCCAGCGGACCGCGCTGGTAGGGGAAGAAGGCCGCGATCCGCGGCCCGTCCTCCAGCACCGCGACGCGGACGTCGGCCCGGAAGCGCGCGACGCCGAGGGTGAACTCGGGCGCCAGGAAGGGGTTGCCCAGGTCGGGATGGGTCCCCTGCAGCTCACGCCATCGCTCGACCTCGGCCGCGCCGAGGTCGAGCGGACGGACGACACGGACCCTCACTCTGTCCCGGTCCTGCTGAAGGCGGCCGACTGCCAGCTCAGGCGCACCGGCTCCATCGGCTCGTGGTGGGCGGCGGAGTGGGCGGCGGAGTGGGCGGCGGAGTGGGCGGCGGAGTGGGCGGCGGAGCGGCCGGGGGCGGGGTGCTCGGGGAGCGGGTCCAGGTCGCCCTCGAAGCGCAGCCGCACCATGGTGCGCAGCACCCGCCAGCCGTCGCGCCAGGTGTTGAGGTTGGACTCGCCGAAGCGGCGCTCGGTCTCGTGGCTGGCCACCTCGGCGATGCGCAGGCCGGCGCGGACCGCGTTGACGCACATCTCGGTCTCGATCTCGAAGCCGGTGGACTCCAGCCGCAGCCTCTCGACCGCGTCCCGGCGCATCGCGACGTAGCCGTAGCACAGGTCGGACCAGTTCTGCCGGTAGAGGCGGTTGGCCAGGCCGGTGAGCAGGGCGTTGCCGAGCCGCCGTAGCCCTGTCAGGTCGTCCGAGCCCCCGCCGCAGCCGTACCGGGTGCCCTTGACGAAGTCGTAGCCGCGGCACAGCAGCGCCAGGAACGAGTCGAACTCGGCGGGGTCCATGCTGCCGTCGGCGTCCAGCATGATGATCATCTCGGAGGTCGCCGCGGCCATCCCCGTCCGCATGGCGCTGCCCTTCCCGGTGGGCGGCTCAACGATGATCTTCGCGTCGGGGCGCACCGACAGCACGGTCTCCACGGTCCCGTCGGTGGACTCCCCGTCGACGATCACGATCTCGTCCACGGCGGTGAGCCGCGGCATGAGCCATCGCAGGTTGGCGGCTTCGTTGAGGGTCGGGATCACGGCGGTGACGGTCGGCCAGCGGCGGGCGTGGCCGGAGACGTTGAGCAGATTGCCGGGGCGCGGGAGGGAGGCCGCCCTCTTCGCACCGGTGACGCGTACGGAGGAATCAGGAGATGACATGGGAGTCCCCGTAAGTGGTTGACGTCTTGCCCCGGTTAGATGTCGGGTCCGCCCATCATGTTTGGACTATTGCGCGGATGGCTCCGCAAAGTTGCGCAGGCGCCCCTACGTACCTGGTACGGCTCCGACTGGTAAGGGAATGGTCACGTTCCGCACCTTCGGTCATAAAGGCAGAAAGGCGGCATAGTGCAGGTCAGGGCATGGCCGGAAGCGGTCACCGGACCGGGCCGGTACCGGAGGGGTCCGCATGGCTCGCCTTCAGGGGGAGGGGCGGCCCGGGGCCGCCCGCGTACCGCGGAATGGATCAGTCGAGGACGTTCCCCACCCCGGATCGGCGCGCCGATGACAGTTCATGGAAGATCATTCAATGCGCGAATAAATGATCTTCCATGGCGGCCTAATCGCCGTTTCGGCCGTGCAGCAAATGCGCCAGGGAACGGAGCGGGACCGGGAGCCACGACGGCCGGTTGCGCGCTTCATAGCGGATCTCGTAGACCGCCTTGTCGAACTCCAGCGCCCGGATGAGCACCGCGTGCCGTTCGGGGTCCGCGCCGCCCGCCTTGGCGTAGCCGCGGCAGAACGCCGCCCTGTTGCGGGCGGCCCACGCGTGCGCCCGCGCCTCCAGCTCCTGCGCGGTCTCCGGCGGCAACTGTTCCTCGCCCGCGAGCAGGAAGCGCGCCGCGTACTCGAACGAGCGCAGCATGCCCGCCACGTCGCGCAGCGGATGGGAGGACGCGCGCCGCTCGGCGGCGGTGCGCGCGGGCTCGCCCTCGAAGTCCAGCAGCATCCACCCGGTGTCGGTGCGCAGCACCTGCCCCAGGTGGTAGTCGCCGTGCACCCGCTGGAACGGCAGGGGCCCGGCGGTCGCGGCCAGCTCGTCGAACGCCGCGCCGATCGCCCCGGCGTACGGGTCCAGCTCGGGCACCGTGCCGGCGACCTCGGCGAGCTGGCGCCGCATCGCCGCCGCCAGCTCGCGGACCTCGTGCGCGGGGGCCTCGGTGACGCCGAACGCCTCCGCCAGGTCGCGGTGGACGGCGGCGGTGGCCGCGCCGAGCCGCTCGGCCTCGGCCGCGAAGTCGCCGCCCGCGCCGCCGGCGTCCTCGGCCGTGACCGGCCCCGGCGGCAGCGGGCGGGCGAACCAGTCGCGCACGCTGGTGAGCGCCAGCTGCCAGCCGTCGCTGGCGCTGCGCAGGTACTCCGACAGCAGCGCCAGCGTCGTCGGATCGCCGCCGTCGCCGGGGTCCAGCTCGATCCAGCCGTGCACGGCCGGGACGTGCGCGCAGCCCTGCCGCGACAGCGCGAGGTTGACCTCCAGGTCGGGACTGACGCCGGGCGACAGCCGGCGGAACAGCTTGCAGATGTAGGCGGCGCCGAAAATGATCGAGGTGTTGCTCTGCTCGGCCGAGGACGGCAGCCCGCCCAGCGTCCGGTCGATCGCGGCGCCGGGCGCGTGCCGGAACCGCAGCGGCCCGGCCGTCGCCCGGTCGGCCATGGCCGCCAGCAGCGACCGGGTCAGCTCCGGGTCGTGCACCGCGTCGTAGACGTGGCCGGGCGCGCCGCCGTTGCCGGCGACCCGGCCGATCTCGCCGCGCCGCAGCCGGTCGGGCAGCTCCCGGCGCACCCCGAGCAGCACCTGGTAGTGGTCCAGGTCGCCGCCCTGCCGGACGTCCAGCACCAGGTGGCGCAGGCCCGGCTCGCCCGGCAGCAGCTCGGTGGCGGTGCCGATCGACAGCTCGTCGATCGGCCGGTCCTTGCCTGCGAACCAGCGCTGCCGCGGCAGCCACTCCCGCAGCAGCGCCGCCAGCGACCGGTCGGTCCGGGGCGGGTCGGACGGCGGGGCGGGGGCGGGCACCACGGGGTCGGGCACCGCGTGGGCGGACGCTGCGTGGGCGGACGCTGCGGGGCGCTCGGGCTGCCGCACGGTCAGATCACCTCGTCACCGGAGTCCTCGGGGGGCGGCGAAAGCAGGAACCAGTAGAAGCCGTGGCCGGGCAGGGTCAGCAGGTAGGGCAGCTCGCCGATCGCCGGGAACTGCACCCCGCCCATGCACTCGATGGGGGAGTGGCCGCGGAAGCGGCGCAGGTCCAGCTCGACCGGCTGGGGGAAGCGCGACAGGTTGTTGACGCACAGGACGGTGTCCATCCCGCCCCACTGCTCGCCCTCGCCCTCGCCGAGCTCCCGGACGAACGCCAGCACGCTGGGGTTGGAGGCCGACAGCTCCACGTACTCGCCGACCCCGAACACCGGGTGCCGCTGCCGGATCTCGATCATCTTGCGGGTCCAGTGCAGCAGCGAGCCGGGGTTGTCCTGCTGGGCCTCGACGTTGACGGCCTGGAAGCCGTAGATCGGGTCCATGATGACCGGCAGGTAGAGCCGGGCCGGGTCGCAGCGGGAGAACCCGGCGTTGCGGTCGGGCGTCCACTGCATCGGGGTGCGGACCGCGTCGCGGTCGCCCAGCCAGATGTTGTCGCCCATGCCGATCTCGTCGCCGTAGTAGAGCACCGGCGAGCCGGGCAGCGACAGCAGCAGCGCGGTGAACAGCTCCAGCTGGTTGCGGTCGTTGTCGAGCAGGGGGGCCAGGCGCCGCCGGATGCCGATGTTGGCCTTCATCCGGGGGTCCTTGGCGTACTCGGAGTACATGTAGTCGCGCTCTTCGTCGGTGACCATCTCCAACGTGAGCTCGTCGTGGTTGCGCAGGAAGATGCCCCACTGGCAGTTCTCGGGGATCTTGGGGGTCTGCGCCATGATCTCGGAGATGGGGTAGCGCTGCTCGCGCCGCACCGCCATGAAGATGCGCGGCATCACCGGGAAGTGGAAGGCCATGTGGCACTCGTCGCCGCCCACGCCCGGGTCGCCGAAGTACTCCACCACGTCGGCGGGCCACTGGTTGGCCTCGGCCAGCAGCACGCGGTCGGGGTAGAGGCGGTCCACCTCGGCGCGCACCCGCTTGAGGTAGGCGTGGGTCTCGGGCAGGTTCTCGCAGTTGGTGCCCTCGCGCGCGTACAGGTAGGGCACCGCGTCCAGCCGGAACCCGTCGATGCCGAGGTCCAGCCAGAACCGCAGCACCTCCAGCATCGCGTCCTGCACGTCGGGGTTGTCGTAGTTCAGGTCGGGCTGGTGGGAGAAGAAGCGGTGCCAGTAGTACTGCCCGCGCACCGGGTCGTACTGCCAGTTGGACTGCTCGGTGTCGACGAAGATGATGCGCGCGTCGGGGTACTTGTCGTCGGTGTCGGACCACATGTAGAAGTCGCCGAACGGCCCGTCGGGGTCGCTCTGGGACGCCAGGAACCACGGGTGCTGGTCGCTGGTGTGGTTCATGACCAGGTCGGCGATGACGCGGATGCCGCGCGCGTGCGCCTCCTCGATCAGCTCCACGAAGTCGCCCAGCTCGCCGAACTCCGGGAGGATCTTGGTGTAGTCGCTGATGTCGTACCCGCCGTCCTTCAGCGGGGAGTGGTAGATCGGCAGCAGCCACAGGCAGTCGATGCCGAGCCAGCTCAGGTGGTCCAGCCTGCTGATCAGGCCGCGCAGGTCGCCGTAGCCGTCGCCGTTGGAGTCGGCGAAGCCGCGCACCGACACCTCGTAGAACACCGCGGTCTTGAACCAGTGCGGGTCGCGCGGCGTCGCGGGGTCGAAGCCGTCGGGGATGGGGTCGTGCTGGGCGGGCAGCGCGTCCGGCGGGATCTCGGGCACCGGCTCCCCGCGCGGCACCGCGCCGGGCGGCGCCAGCGCCGGGTCGCGCGAGCTGTCGGAGGGCGCCGAGGGCGCGCCTCCGGCGGCGGGGCGCAGCGCGTGCGACTCGCGCGACTCGGTGACCGAGCGCGGCTCGTTCTCGCGGCGGCCGTGGTCGGCCGAGGCGCTGGGCAGGTCGGGTGCGGAGCGGCCGGCGACCGGGGCGTCGGCGCCGGTGGCCGGGGGACGGGGGGATGCGGAGGCGCCGGTCTGCGGGGCGCCGGTCTCGGGACGACGGGGGGATCGGGGGGTCCCCTCATGGGGAGCTGAGGGCTGTCGCGGATTGCTCAACTCGTTGTTCTCCGGAGCGTGAAAATGTGGGCAGGCTGGTGGTGGGGATCGAGGCGCACGTAGTTGGCCTGCCGCCAGGTGTAGGTCTCGCCGGACAGCTCGTCGGTGACGGCGAACTCCGCGTCGTGCTCCAGACCGAGGGCGTGCAGGTCGAGGTGGACGGTCGCCTCGCGGGCCTGATGGGGGTTGAGGTTCACCACCGCGATCACGACGTCGTCGAGCAGCCTCTTGGAGAAGCACACGAACTCGTCCTGGTCGATGTGGTGGAACCGCAGGTTGCGCAGCCGCTGCAGGGCCGGATGCGCGCGCCGCAGGGCGTTCAGCCGCGCGATCAGCGGGGCGATGCTGCGGCCCTCGCGTTCGGCGGCCTCCCAGTCGCGCGGCCTGAGCTGGTACTTCTCGGAGTCGCGGTACTCCTCACTGCCGGGCCGGACGGGGGTGTTCTCGATCAGCTCGTACCCGGAGTAGACGCCCCAGGTCGGCGACAGCAGCGCGGCCAGGATCGCGCGGATCTCGAAGGCGGGCCGGCCGCCGTGCACCAGGTACTCGTTGAGGATGTCGGGGGTGTTGACGAAGGCGTTGGGCCGCATGTACGACGCGGCGTCCCCGGCCAGCTCCTGGAAGTAGCCCTCGATCTCGTGCCGGGCGTTCTTCCAGGTGAAGTAGGTGTAGGACTGGTGGAAGCCGATCTTGGCGAGGGTGTGCATCATCGCGGGCCGGGTGAACGCCTCGGCGAGGAACAGCACGTCGGGGTCGGTCTCGGCGACCTCGGCCAGCAGCCGCTCCCAGAACGGCACCGGCTTGGTGTGCGGATTGTCCACCCGGAAGATCCGCACGCCGTGGTCCATCCAGTGCCGCAGCACCCGCAGGATCTCGGCGTAGATGCCCTCGGGGTCGTTGTCGAAGTTGAGCGGGTAGATGTCCTGGTACTTCTTGGGCGGGTTCTCGGCGTAGGCGATGGAGCCGTCGGCGCGGGTGGTGAACCACTCGGGGTGCTCGGCGACCCACGGGTGGTCGGGGGAGCACTGGAGGGCGAAGTCGAGCGCGACCTCCAGGCCGAGGTCGTTGGCGTAGGAGACGAAGGCGTCGAAGTCCTCGAGGGTGCCGAGGTCGGGGTGGACGGCGTCGTGCCCGCCCTCGGGCGAG
Source organism: Spirillospora sp. NPDC050679 (assembly GCA_044456955.1). Taxonomy (GTDB): domain Bacteria; phylum Actinomycetota; class Actinomycetes; order Streptosporangiales; family Streptosporangiaceae; genus Spirillospora. The sequence continues at coordinate 46,369 of JBITGK010000017.1, forward strand.
CCGATCGCCCACGGCGACCCGGGGTCGTAGGGGCCGGCGTCCAGGGTGTTGTTGGGGCCCTTGCGGTAGGTGCGGCCGATGGGGTGGATCGGCGGCAGGTACACCACGTCGAAGCCCATCTCGACGACGGCGGGCAGGCGCTTCATCGCGGTCCGGAACGTTCCCGACATGGGGCCGCGGCGGCCCATCGGGTCGATCTGCGCGCCCTCGGAGCGGGGGAAGAACTCGTACCACGACCCGTACAGCGCGCGCTCGCGGTGCACCCGCAGCGGCTGCCACTCGGTGACGGTGAGCAGGTCGCGCAGCGGGTAGCGCTCCTCCAGGTCCAGCACGTCGGGCTCGCGCGCGGCGGCCAGGCGGGTCTCGGCGGGAACGGTCCGATCGGCGAGCGCGGCCGACAGCCGCGCGAACACCGGCCGGTCCTTGGCGGGCAGCCCGTCGCCGGCGCGCTCGAACAGCAGCGCGCCCTCGGCGAACATCAGCTCCACGTCCTGGCCGCGCGGGATCTTGATCTCGGCGTCGTGCCGCCAGTGCGCGACCGGGTCGCCCCACGCCTCGACGCGGTAGTGCCACATCCCCGCCGAGGTCGGGGTGACCTCGGCGGCGAGCCGGTCCAGCCCCTCGGCGATCTCGGTCATCCGGACCGGCGGCAGCTCGTTCCCGTCGGGGTCGCGCAGCACCGCGGCCGCGCCGAGCATCTCGTGGCCCTCGCGGAACACGGTGGCGCTGATCTGGAAGGTCTCGCCCACGACGGCCTTGGCGGGCCACGCCCCGCACTCCACGCGCGGGGCCACGTCCAGGATGGGGATGCGGCCAAGTGTGGTCAGATCCGTCTTCTGGGACGTATTGGACTCGATCCGCATGCGCCATCCCCTACCCGCTCGTGATTTCCAAAACCGTCCATGCCCCCGATCGGCCGCTTACCGCCTCGTAGGGGGACCTAACTTTGCGCCACATCTCGCTACCGTTCCGGCCGGTAGCGGACACCCCACCGCGAACCCGGCGGCCCGCCGGCTCGTCTTTCCAGACGTGCCGGACCATGTGCCGATCGAGGCGATACGGGCCCTGGCGCTGTGGGCGCTGACCGTCGCGGCGGCGGGCCTCGCGGTGTGGCGGCCGCTGGTGCGCCGCACCCGGTGGGCGCGGTGGCCGACGCTGACGCTGCTGGTGTGGACGGGCCTGGTGCTGTCGATGACGCTGCCGATGCGCGCCGCCCCGGGCTTCGGCGGCCGGATGGCGCACTGCGCCGCCGACCCGGTGCGCGACATCGTCTGGTCGGTGCAGATCTTCGGCACGCGCGGGCTGGAGGACGCCATGAACGTGGCGCTGTGGGCGCCGTGCGGGTTCCTGGCCGTGCTCGCGACGCGCCGCCCGGTCGCGGCGCCCGCCCTGCTCGCGGCCGGCTTCGTGGGCGTGGAGTTCCTCCAGGCGATCGACCCCGGCCGCGAGTGCGACCCCGGCGACTGGCTTTACAACTCCGCCGGCATCGCCCTGGGCGCGGCGGTCGCGTGCCTGGTCAGCGCGGTGGCGGCCCGGTCGCGGGGCCCGGCGCGGGACCGGTCCCCGAGGTGATGTTCTGCTCGCCGGGCTCGCGAACGACCGCGATCAACGCCTAACGTGGCGGTGCGTGAAGGCAATTCGACGACTCACCGTACGTACCGTCCTTCCCGAACCCCTACGCCAACTCGAAGAGCTGATCCTCAACCTCCGCTGGTCCTGGCACCACGAGACGCTGGACCTGTTCCGGTCGGTGGACCCGGCGCTGTGGGAGGCCGTCGGGCACGACCCGGTGCGGCTGCTGGGCGAGGTCGCCCCCGAGCGCCTGGAGGCGCTGGCCGGCGACCGCCGCTTCCTGCGCCGCCTCCAGGACGCCGTCGAGGAGCTGCGCGAGTACCTGACGGCCGACCGCTGGTACCAGACGCGGACCGGCGCCCCGGCGGCCATCGCCTACTTCTCGCCCGAGTACGGGATCACCTCGGCGCTGCCGCAGTACTCCGGCGGCCTCGGCATCCTGGCCGGCGACCACCTGAAGACCGCCAGCGACATGGGCGTGCCGATCATCGGCGTCGGCCTGCTGTACCGGCACGGCTACTTCGCCCAGTCGCTGTCGCCCGACGGCTGGCAGCTCGAACGCTACCCCCCGATCGACCCCAACGGCCTGCCGCTGACGCTGCTGCGCGAGCCCGACGGCACGCCGGTGCGCGTGGCCATCGGCCTGCCGCAGGGCCACGACCTGCACGCCCAGGTCTGGCTGGTGCGCGTCGGTCGGGTGCCGCAGCTGCTGCTGGACTCCGACGTCGAGGACAACGACCAGGCCGCCCGCGACATCACCGACCGGCTGTACGGCGGCGGCGGCGACCACCGGCTGCTCCAGGAGATGCTGCTCGGCATCGGAGGGGTGCGGGCCATCCGCGCCTACTGCCGGATCAGCGGGCACCCCGCGCCGGAGGTCTTCCACACCAACGAGGGGCACGCCGGCTTCCTCGGCCTGGAGCGCATCCGCGAGCTGGTCACCGAGGAGGGCCTCGGCTTCGACGAGGCGCTGGAGGCCACCCGCGCGTCCACGGTGTTCACCACGCACACGCCCGTCCCGGCGGGCATCGACCGGTTCCCCCGCGAGCTGGTCCACAAGTACTTCGGCGGCGCCAACGAGGAGGCCGGCGTCCCGGTCGGGCGCGTCCTCGAACTGGGCGCCGAGACCTATCCCGACGGCGACCCGACCGTGTTCAACATGGCGGTCATGGGGATGCGCCTCGCCCAGCGCGTCAACGGGGTCTCCAAGCTGCACGGCGAGGTCAGCCGCGAGATGTTCGGCGGCCTGTGGGGCGGCTTCGACACCGCCGAGGTGCCGGTCGGATCGATCACCAACGGGGTGCACGCGGGCACCTGGGTCGCCCGCGAGGTCCTGGAACTGGCCGCCCGCGAGGTGCCCTCGGTGCTGGAGTCGGGGCACGGCTGGGACGGGGTGCGCGGCGTCCCGGAGAGCGAGATCTGGCGGGTGCGGCGGGTGCTGCGCGAGCGCCTGGTGCACGAGGCCCGCCGCCGCCTGCGCGAGTCGTGGCGCGGGCGCGGCGCGAGCGCCGCCGAGATCGCCTGGATCGACGACGCGCTCGACCCCGACGTGCTGACCATCGGCTTCGCCCGCCGGGTGCCGTCCTACAAGCGGCTGACGCTGATGATGCGCGACCCCGAGCGGCTGCGCGCGCTGCTGCTGGACCCCGAGCGCCCGGTGCAGATCGTCATCGCCGGGAAGGCGCACCCCGCCGACGAGGGCGGCAAGCGCCTGATCCAGGACATCGTGCGGTTCGCCGACGGCGAGGACGTGCGGCACCGCATCGTGTTCCTGCCCGACTACGACATGGCGCTCGGCCAGTCGCTGGTGCAGGGCTGCGACGTGTGGATGAACAACCCGCTGCGCCCGCTGGAGGCGTGCGGCACCTCCGGCATGAAGGCGGCGCTGAACGGCGGGCTCAACCTGTCGATCCGCGACGGCTGGTGGGACGAGTGGTTCGACGGCCAGAACGGCTGGGCGATCCCGTCCGCCGACGGCCTGGCCGCGCCCGACCGGCGCGACGCGCTGGAGGCCGCCGCCCTCTACGAGCTGATCGCCGAGCACGTGTCGGTCGTGTTCTACGACCGCGACGCCTCGGGCCTGCCGCGCCGCTGGCTGGAGATGGTCAAGCACACCATCGCCACGCTCGGCCCGAAGGTGCTGGCCGACCGGATGCTGCGCGACTACGTGGAGGACTACTACGTCCCGGCCGCCGCTTCGGGCCGCGCGATGACCGCCGACTCCCACTCGGGCGCCCGCGCGCTCGCGGCGTGGAAGCAGCGCGTCGCCAAGGCGTGGCCGGGGGTGGCGGTCGAGCACGTGGAGTCCTCGGGCGAGGAGAGCCCGCACGTCGGGACGGGCCTGCCGGTGCGGGTGGTGGTGGACCTCGGCGGCCTGGACCCGGCCGACGTGACGGTGGAGGCCGTCTACGGCCGGGTGGACGACGCCGACGCGCTGGTCGAGCCGTCCTACCTGGAGCTGGCCGGAGGCGAGCCGGTGGAGGACGGCAGGCGGCGCTACGTGGGGGAGATCCCGCTGACGCGCAGCGGCGCGTTCGGCTACAGCGTCCGGGTGGTGCCGCACCATCCGGGGCTGGCGGGCCGGGCCGAGATGGGCCTGGTCGCCCTGCCGCCCGCGCCGCACGGCATGACCAACGGCGACCTGCGCTGACGGGCGGGCCCGGGGGAGCGGGGCTCCCCCGGGCTCAGCCCCCGGCGCCGTCGCCGTCCTCGTCCTCGTCGTCGGGCGGCGCGTCGGGGAGCCGCCAGGCGATGATCAGCGCGGGCAGCGCCGCGACCGTGGCGATCAGGGCGAAGAACAGCAGGACCGCCGCCGCGCCCGGCAGCCGCTCGCTGTAGCCCTCGCCGGGCATCAGGCTCATGACGGCGGCGAGGGAGGCCACGAGCAGCGCCAGCGTGGCGCGGTGCGCGGTGCCGTGGGCGTTGATCCGCTCGGCGGCCTGCCGCTCGTCCAGCAGGTGGGCGGGCAGGCCCACGGTGCCGCGGGTGGTGACGATGATCCTGCCGTAGGCCCACAGCCCGACCGGCAGGATGACGGCCAGCACCGCGAAGTTGGTGTACATCGCGGCGTCGCTGGGGGCCAGCGCCAGCGACACGCCCGCGTTCGCCCACAGCAGCGCCAGGCAGGCCGCCGCCACGGCGGCGAGGCGGCGGCGGTGGCGCCGGGTGAAGGACGCGGCGGGCAGGCGGCTCTGCTCGATGCGGCGGAGCTGCTTGGCCTCCCGCTCGTTGCGGGGCTTCATCGGGTCGTCCTCCTTCGGACGGTGCTCAGGCGGTGCTGCCGAGCCGGGGGAACGGCCGCAGCGAGAAGACGACCTCCACCGGCACCTCGAAGTACTCGGCGATGCGCAGGGCGAGGTGGAGGCTGGGGCTGTACTCGCCCCGTTCGAGGTATCCGACGGTCTGGTAGTGGACGTCCAGGGCCGTCGCCAGGTCGCGGCGGGAGATGCCGCGCTCGGCTCTCAGCACCGCGATCCGGTTGTGGACGTGTTCTTTGTCGGCGGGCACCGGCACAGTCTCCCGGATCAGTACGCGCGCCGCGCGGCGTGGCGCCGCCGGCGCTCGGCCAGCCGGGAGCCGGACTCGCGGCGCGTCATGCGCTGCAGCAGCCACGGCGCGACCAGCAGCCCGGCCGCCGCCCACGCCGACATCACCCCGGCGGCCTCCCACAGCCGCCAGCTCCCGCCGATCTCGGCGGCCAGCATCGAGTCGGGCAGGAACACCGACCGCAGGCCGAGGCCCTGCCAGTACAGCGGGAACGCCTGCGCGACCCACCGCACCGCCTGCGGCATCGCGGTGATCGGGAACAGCACGCCCGAGATGACCATCAGGCCCATCATGGCCAGCGACAGCGCGGCGGCGGCGTTGCGGGCGTCGCGCACCACCGCGCCGAGCGCCGCGCCGATCGGGGCGACCGACAGGGTGCCGAGCGCGAGGACCCAGGCCAGGGTGAGCCAGTCGCCCGGCGCGGTGGGCAGCGTCAGCTCGGTGAACGCCAGGCCCGCCGCCAGCATCAGCGCCACGTAGGTGGCGATCTGCCCGAGCACCGAGACGGTGCGGCCGACCAGGTAGGCGGTCATGCCGCCGGGCAGGGCGCGCAGCCGCAGCAGCGCGCCCTCCTCGCGGTCGGCGGTGATGCCGAGCGCGAGGTTCATCAGCGCCGTCGAGAACACGCAGTAGGCGACGAATCCGGCGGTCATCAGCACCGCCTTGGACGCGCCGGTGCCGGGCACCGTGCCGTGGCCCTGCCAGGCGACCAGCGCCACCAGCGCCACCGTCGCGCCGACCGGGCCGGTCAGCAGCTCGCGGCGGTCGCGGGCGAACTGGAGGTACTCGGCGCGTCCCCGGCGCAGGCCGGTCTTCAGGATCGCGGTGTTCACGCTGTGCCCCTCTCTGGTGTCCGGGGTGCTCACGCCGCCGCCTTCGCGGGCTCGGCGGGCTGGGCGGCCTCCGCCTCGGCGGCCTCGGCCCCGGCGGCGCGGGTCAGGTCGAGGTAGCTCTCCTCCAGCGTCGGGCGGTGCACCTCCAGGTCCGGCACCGGGCCGCCGAAGCGGCGGTGCAGCTCCCACACCAGCGCGGACGGGTCGGCGGTGCGGGTCTCGCGGAGGGCGCCGCCCTCGGTCCAGCGCACCCGCGACCCGGCCCGCGCGAACGCCGCCAGGTCGCGGGGCGTGCCGGTGACCGCGACCCGCCCGCCCGCCAGGATCGCGATGCGGTCGGCGAGGCGCTCGGCCTCGGCGAGGTCGTGGGTGGTCAGCAGGACGGTCATGCCGTCCTCGCGGGCCAGGCGCTCGATCAGGTCGTGGAACTCGCGGCGGGCGCGCGGGTCGAAGCCGGTGGTGGGCTCGTCGAGGAACAGCAGCTCGGGCCGGCCCACCAGGCCGAGCGCCACGTCCAGGCGGCGGCGCTGGCCGCCCGACAGGTCGCGGATCGTCTTGCCGGCCTGCTCGGTCAGGTCGAGCGCGGCCAGCAGCTCGTCGGGGTCGTGCGGGCGCCGGTGGAACTCGGCGAGGTGCGCCAGCAGCTGCCGCACCCGCCAGCGCGGGTGGTCGCGCCAGTCCTGCAGCACGACGCCGAGCCGCGCCCGCCAGGCCGCGCCGCCCTCGTCGGGGTCGGCGCCCAGCACCGCGACCTCGCCGGAGGAGCGGCGGCGGAAGCCCTCCAGGATCTCGATCGTGGTGGTCTTGCCCGCGCCGTTGGGGCCGAGCAGCGCGAAGACCCCGCCCGCGGGGACGTCCAGGTCCACCCCGCGCAGCGCCTCGACGCCGCCGTAGCGCATCCGCAGGCCGCGGGTCCGGATCGCCGGAGCTGTCATGGTTCCCCCTTGTAGCGGGCGTTCAACAGGTCGCCGTATATCTGCTTTCGTTGATAGTAGAAGTACTACATCTCGTCGCAGGATCGCAAGGGGCACCCGGCTGGAAGGATGGGCGCGTGCGCCTCCACAACCCCCCGATCCGCCTGCCGCGCGGCAGGTCCGCCGACATCGCGCTCGCCGCCGGGCTGCTGCTGTTCGTGCTGGTCTTCACCTACGCCGCCCCGGCGGACGACCGCTACGGCGACGGCGGGTCGCCGGTCCTCGGCCTGCTGCTGACGGTCCTGGCGTGCACGGCGCTGGCCTGGCGGCGCGTCCGCCCGGTGGCGGTCGGGCTGTTCACCGGCGCGGCCTGCACGGTGTACTACCCGGTGACCGAGCCGGACGGGCCGCTGGCGGTGGCCTACGTCATCGCGCTCTACAGCGTCGCGGCGGCCGGGCGCCCGGCGGTCGCGACGCTGCTCGGCCTGCTCGCGGTGGCCGGCACCTACTACGGCGAGGCGCACACCGGCGTCAACCACCTGGCCGACGCCGGGCTCTACCTGCTGGCCGGATGGCTGGTCGCGGTCGTGGCGGTCGGCGCGGTCATGCACAACCGCCGCGCCTACCTGCGCGAGGCGGAGCGGCGGCTCGCCGAGGCCGAGCGGGGCCGCGCCGAGACGGCCCGGCGGCAGGTGATCGAGGAGCGGCTGCGCATCGCCCGAGACCTGCACGACGTGCTCGGCCACCACATCTCACTGATCAACGTGCAGGCCGCGGCCGCGTTGCACGGCCTGCAGCGCGATCCCGCCGCCGCCGAGTCGGCGCTGGTCGCGATCAAGGGGGCGAGCAAGGAGACGCTGCGCGAGTTGCGCGCCACGCTCGGGGTGCTGCGGCAGGTGGACGAGGACGGCCCGGCCCCGGCGGCGGGCCTCGCCCGGCTGGGCGAGCTGGCCTCGGGCGCGATCGCGGCGGGTCTCGCGGTGCGGGTGGAGTACGACGGCGACGACGGGGCCGCCCTGCACCCCGACGCCGACCTCGCCGCCTACCGCGTGGTGCAGGAGTCGCTGACCAACATCACCCGCCACTCCGACGCCGCCACCGCGCTGGTGCGCGTGCGCCGCACCGCCGGTTCGGTGATCGTGGAGGTCGAGGACGAGGGCGGGCCGCTGCCCGGCGGGACGGCGGGCGGCGGCACCGGCCTGCGGGGGATGCGCGAGCGCGTCACCGCCCTGGGCGGCGAGCTGACGGCGGGGCCGCGGCCCGGAGGCGGCTTCGCCGTCCGGGCCGTGCTCCCGTGCCGCTCTAGTCCCTGAACAGCCCGGCGACGAACTTGGTGGTGTCGGGCAGCGAGGCGGCCATCGTGCCGCTGTGGTCCGCGCCCGCGTACGCCTTGAACGTCAGCGGCGCGCGGCGCGCCTTGAGGTCGGCGACCAGCTTGAGGGTCAGCGGGATCGGCACGGTGGTGTCCACCATGCCCTGCGCGATGTAGAACGGCTTCCCGTAGCCGGTCAGCGGCACCTCCAGCACGCCGCGCAGCTCCTGGAAGAACTTCGCGTCGAACAGCGACCGGTTGAGCAGCTTGCCGATGCCGACGCCCTTGGTGCGGTTCACCATGTCGGGGTAGCAGAGCCTCTCGGCGTCGGCCACGACCTGCTTGCCGAGCGGCGTCAGGTACCTGTCCAGGTCCAGCCCCGGGCGGGCCGCCCGCGCGCCGGCCAGGATGTAGGCGGTGTAGGCCGTCAGGTCCGGCAGCGGCAGGTCGGGGATGTACGGCCCGGCCAGCGCCACCACGCTCTCCAGATTGGAGGGCGGCCCGGTCGCCACCGCGCCCCGGAAGTCGAGGTCGGGCGCGTACTTCGGGGCGAGCGCCGCGGCGAACAGCGCCGCGTGGCCGCCCTGGGACTGGCCGATCGCGACCCACTTGGCGGCCAGGGAGCGGTCGAGCGAGCGGGCGGCGCGCACCATGTCGGCCGCCGAGTAGGCGGCGGTGCGCCCGTCCAGGTAGGGGTGCACGCCCGGCGTGCCGAGCCCCGCGTAGTCGGTGGACACGATCGCGTAGCCGCGCGCCATCCACTGGGTGAGGTAGGTGATGTCGCGCTGGGACCGCCCGGCGGTGGACGGGGCGCAGGAGTCGCCGAGGCCGACCGTGCCGTGCGTCCACGACACCACCGGCCAGCCGCCGCGCGGCGGCGCGCCCTTGGGCACGAACACCGCGCCGCTGCTCAGGGCGGGCTTCCCGGTCGGGCCGGTGGAGCTGTAGACCACGCGGTGCGCCTTGCCGGTGCCGGGCAGCCACTGGGCGGCGGGCAGCGGCGCCACCGACACGACCGTGCCGGCCTTCTGCGGCACGTCCTGCCGCGGCGCGGCCTGGGCGGGCGAGGCGAACGGGACGGCGGCCAGCACGGCACATCCCAGGGCGAGCATCCGGCGCACGGCGACCTCCAAGATCAGCGTCACCCTAGCCCCGGCGGCGCGCCCGGGATAAGAGCCGTGTCCGAATCGTGCCACGCCGTGCCGTGCCGTGCCGCCGGGACGGCCCGGGCATCATCGGGTGGCATGAAGGTCTTCGTCTCAGTGGACATGGAAGGCGTCTCCGGGCTCACCGACCCCGAGGAGATGCGCGCGGGCGGCCGGGGCTACGAGCGCGGCTGCGAGCTGATGACCGGCGACGCGAACGCGGCCGTCCGCGCCGCGTTCGACGCCGGGGCCGCCGAGGTCGTGGTGGCCGACGCGCACGGCAGCGGCAAGAACCTGCGCGCCGACCTGATCGACCCGCGCTGCACGCTGGTGCGCGGCCCCTACAAGCCGATGCGCATGGCCGAGGGGCTGGACGGCACCTTCGACGTGGCGCTGTACGTCGGCTACCACGCGCGGGCGGGCGTGCCCGACGGCGTGCTCAACCACACCTGGATGGGCCGCGAGATCTACGACGTGCGGCTCAACGGCGGGATCGCCGGGGAGATCCGGCTGATGGCCGCCTACGCCGCCACGCTGGGCGTGCCGGTCGGGCTGGTCGCCGGGGACGCGGCGGCCTGCGCGGAGGCGCGGGAGGTGCTGGGCGGGGTCGCGACCGTGGCGGTGAAGCAGGGGCGCGACCGGTACGCCGCCGCGCTGGTGCCGCCGCCCCGCGCCCAGCGGATGATCTACGAGGAGGCGGCGCGGGCGCTGGCCGCCCCGGAGGGCTGGCGGCTCGCGCCGGTCGAGGCCCCCTACACGCTGGAGGTGGAGTGGAGCTCGACGGCCATCGCGCAGTCGATCGCGGTGATCCCGGGCGTGCGGCTCGCCGGGCCGCGCGCCACCTCGTTCACCACCGGCGACTACGCCGAGATCGTGGGGCTGCTCGGGGTGTGCGCGACCATCGCCGGGGAGGTGGGCTGCGCCGGGCGCCACTACGGCTGAACGCGGGGCGTCCCGCTCAGCACCGTCAGCCTGGAGAGGCCGTCCGCGCGCCGCGGTCCAACCACGCCAGGTCGCGCAGCCACCGGGCGTCGGTGACGCGGACGACCCGCACGCCCGGGTGCCGGGCGGCGAGCGCGGCGGTCGCGGCGCGCTTGCGCGCGTGCTGCGTCCACGCCCAGCGCACCGGATGGTCGGCGCGCAGCCAGTCGCGCCAGTGCTCGCGGTTGCCGTTCCACAACTCCCGGCCGGTGAGCGCGCGCACCACCGACCGGCGCAGCACCCGGCCCATCACCGTGCGGCGCGGCAGGTCCAGCCAGACGACGGTGTCGGCGCGCTCCCACAGCAGGTCGCCGAGCCTGCCGTGGTACTGGTCCTCGGTCACCCAGCGGTCGCCGGCGCTGAAGGCCGTCACCTCGGCGACGAACTCCGCGCGGGGCTCCCAGCCCGGACCGTGGTGCAGCGCGTCCAGCTCGTACCGGGGCAGGCCGTACCGGGCGGCCAGCCTGGCCGCCAGCGTCGTCTTGCCGGCCCCCGACACGCCCGCCACCAGAACCCGTTCCATGCTCCCCCCGCTCCGACCGGGCACGGCGCGCCTCCACTCGCCCATACCGGTACCGGGCCCCTATTCTGCCCGGCACGGGAGGAACGAGGGACCGCTCAGGGGGAGGGCACCGGGCCGTGGAGGCACTGACACCGGACGACCCGCGGCGCATCGGGGACCACCGGCTGCTGGGACGGCTCGGCGCGGGCGGCATGGGCCGCGTCTACCTGGGACGCTCGCCGCGCGGCCGCACCGTCGCCGTCAAGGTCGTGCACCCCGAACTGGCCCGCGACCCCGAGTTCCGCCGCCGGTTCCGGCACGAGGTCGCCGCCGCGCGGCGCGTCGGCGGCGCGTGGACCGCCCCCGTGCTGGACGCCGACACCGAGTCGCCCGCGCCCTGGGTCGCCACCGGCTACGTGCCCGGCCTGGACCTCCAACGGGTCGTCGAGCGGCACGGGCCGCTGCCCGCCGCGTCGGTGCTCACGCTGGCCGCCGGGCTGGCCCGGGCGCTGCAGGCGGTGCACGGGGCCGGGCTGATCCACCGCGACCTCAAGCCGTCCAACGTGCTGGTCGCCATCGACGGGCCGCGCGTCATCGACTTCGGCATCGCCCGGTCGGTGGACGCCTCGGTCGCCACGCGCACCGGCGCGCTGATCGGCTCGCCCGGGTTCATGTCGCCCGAGCAGGTGCGCGGGCAGCCGCTCACCCCGGCCAGTGACGTGTTCTGCCTGGGCGCGGTGCTGGCGTTCGCGGCGACCGGGCGGCAGCCGTTCGGCACGCCGGAGGGCGGCCCGCACGCGCTGCTGTTCCGCGTCGCCTCCGAGCCGGCCGACCTGACCGGCCTCACCGGCGGCCTGCACGACCTGGCCGAACGCTGCCTGGCCAAGGACCCGGAGGCCCGCCCCGGCCTCGCGGAGATCCTCGGCACCGTCGGCGAGCCCGGCGACGAACCGTGGCTGCCCGCCGCCGTGTCCGCGGACCTGGGCCGCCACACCGCCGCCCTGCTGGACTTGGAGGACCCCGAGCAGCCTCCCGCGCCGCCGCACACCTTCCCCGCGCCGCCGCCCGTGCCACCGCACGCACCACCGCCGTGGACGCCCGGCCCTACCGCGCAGAACGCCTCCGGATGGCCTTCGCGCATACCGCTCTACCTCGGCATCGGCGCGGCGGCGACCGCCTTCGTGGCACTCGCCGCCGGGCTGGTGGCACTGAACGGCGAGCGTCGCGAAAACGGCGAGGACCCGCGCCCCGGCAGGCGCACCACGCCCTCGTCCCAGGACGCCGCGCCTCTGACCGGAGGCACCGCGACCCCGTCAGAGGACAACGTGCCCGCCGCGCTGCTGGGCACCTGGGAGGGCGTGGTCCGCAAGGAGTCCACCGGCTCGGAATGGCTGCGGCGCGTCACCGTCACGCAGGGACGGGTCGGGCAGGACGTCGCGCGGATGCGGTCGGTCAACGGCGACGAGCTGTGCGAGTTCAGCGCCGTCCTCAGGGCGGGCGGCCCGTCGGTCTCGCTGCGGACCACGCCGGTCCGCTCCTTCCCGGCGGGCGGGTGCGGCAGGGGCGCGGACCAGACGATGACCGCCAACTCGGACGGCACCGTCCAGTGGGCCTCGGAGAACGTCCAGGGCACCCTCACCCGCGTCAAGGAGCCGGGCGTCCCGCAGCGGTACCTGGGGCGCTGGTGGGGGGAGACCGGCACGCCCGGCAAGACGGTGCGCCGCGACTTCGACTTCGCCGCCGGGGCGGTCGGCGAGGAGAGCGTCACGCTCCACGTGTCCGGTAAGAACGTCGCCTGCGAGGCCAAGGGCATCCTGGTGTCCGCCGAGAAGGACATCGTGGTCTTCTCCACCAGGGTCGTCCGGCAGGACAAGGGACGCTGCAACGTCCACTCGGCCCACCACCTGACCCCGGCCGGAGACGGGCTGGCGTGGCGGCTGCCCAAGCAGAAGCTGAGCGGCTCCCTGACGCGCGCCTCGTGACGCCGCCCGGCTCAGTCGTCTTCGGCGATGTCGGGGGTGAGCGCCTCGTAGGCGGGCTCCAGCACCGCCGCCAGGTCGCGCCGCCGCACCTTCACCGGCGGCGGCACCGCGACCCGCAGCAGGAAGCCGGGCGGCACCGGCGGGGCGGGCCGCCGCTCGCGCAGCCGCGCCAGCCCGGTCGGCGGCGCCCAGAAGCCCTCGGCCGCCAGCGGCTCGGCGTCCTCCTCCGGCCCGGCCTCGGCCGCCGGGGCCCGCCGCAGGGCGCGCAGCAGGTCCTCGCGGGTGCGGCCGTTCCACTCCAGCACCAGGAACGGGTCGTCGTCGAACGCCGCGCCCAGCGCGTGCAGCGCCGCCGCCGCGTGCTCGCACAGGTCGCCCCAGTCCGGACACGAGCACATCGCGTGCAGGTCGCCCACCGACCGGGGGAACAGCGACACCCCGAACTCGGCGAACACCAGCTCGACCTCCGGCGGCAGCTCCCCGGCCAGCAGCCGCGCCCGGTACACCGCGCGCCCGGCCAGCTCCGCCTCGATCGCCAGCCAGCCCTCCGGCGCGATCGCGTCGATGCCGAGCGCCACCTCGTACGGCCCGGTGCCCGCGCCGCGCACCCGCGCCGTCACCTCGTACGCGCCGACCTTCAGCCCGTCCACCGAGAACGTGCGGCCCCGCGCCAGCGTCGCCGTCCCCGCGAACGACTCCACCGGCGCCAGCAGCCGCCGCGACCACCAGCCCGCCATCACCCGCTCACCGCCTCGGGCGCCAGCCACAGCACGTCGCGCAGCTCGGCCACCGACAGCCCGGTCAGCCACTCCTCGCCGGTGCCCACGATCGACTCCGCCAGCGCCTTCTTGCGTTCGATCATCTCGTCGACGCGCTCCTCCATCGTGCCGACGCAGATGAACTTGCGGACCTGCACGTTCCTGGTCTGGCCGATGCGGAACGCCCGGTCGGTGGCCTGGTCCTCGACCGCCGGGTTCCACCACCGGTCCAGGTGCACGACGTGGTTGGCGGCCGTCAGCGTCAGCCCCGTGCCCGCCGCCTTCAGCGACAGCAGGAACACCGCGGGCTCGGCGTCGCCCTGGAACCGCTGGACCAGCTCGTCGCGCCCCTGCTTGGAGGTGCCGCCGTGCAGCCACAGCACCGGGCGCTCCAGCTTCGCCGCCAGGTAGGGCTGCAGCATCGACCCGAACTCGGCGTACTGGGTGAACACCAGCGCCTTCTCGCCCTGCTCGACGACCTCGGCGCAGATCTCCTCCAGCCGCTCCAGCTTCCCCGACCGCCCCGCCAGCCGCGAGCCGTCCTTCAGCAGCTGCGCCGGATGGTTGCAGACCTGCTTCAGCTTGGCCATCGTCGCCAGGATCAGCCCGCGCCGCTGCTTGTCGTCGGCCTCGGCGATCTGCGCCAGCATGTCGTCCACCGTCGCCCGGTACAGCGACGCCTGCTCGGCCGTCAGGTTGCAGTAGGTCTTGATCTCCTGCTTCTCCGGCAGGTCGGAGATGATGCTCCCGTCGGTCTTCAGCCGGCGCAGGACGAACGGCTGGGTCGCCCGCTTCAGCGCGAGCGCGGCCTGCTCGTCGCCGTCCTTCTCGATCGGCACCGCGAACCGCTCCCGGAACGCCGCGCGCGGCCCGAGCAGCCCCGGGTTGGCGAACTCCATGATCGACCATAGCTCGGTGAGGTGGTTCTCCACCGGCGTGCCGGTCAGCGCGATCCGGGTGCGCGCCGGGATCGACCGCACCGCCTGCGCCTGCCGGGTGCCGCTGTTCTTCAGCGCCTGCGCCTCGTCGCAGACGACCCGCCCCCACTCGATCCTCGCGAGCGCGGCCGCGTCGCGCGCCGCGGTGCCGTAGGTGGTCAGCACGAGGTCGGCCCGCCCCACGGCCGCCACCAGCTCCTCGCCGCGGTGCCGCCCGGTGCCGTGGTGGACGTGGACGCGCAGCTTGGGGGTGAACCTGGCCGCCTCCCGCTGCCAGTTGCCCACCAGCGACATCGGCAGGACCGCCAGGGTCGGGGCGGGCGTGCGGCCGTCGCGGCGCTCGTGGGCGAACAGGGACAGCGTCGTGATCGTCTTTCCGAGCCCCATGTCGTCCGCGAGGAGGCCGCCGAGCCCGAGGTCGTCCATGAAGACCAGCCAGGCCAGCCCGCGCTGCTGGTAGGGGCGCAGCGTCGCCTCGACCCCCTCGGGCGTGGGGACCGGCGCGAGGCGGCGGTCGGCCTGGCCCGACAGCAGGTCGCCGAAGGCGCCGTCGGCGTCCACGCCGGTCAGGGGCAGGGCGTCGTCGCCCGCGTGGATGATGGCGCGGATCGCCTGGGCGGCCGTCATCGTGCCGGTGCGCGGATGGCGCAGGAAGTCCAGCGCCGCGTCGAGCTGCTCCTGGTCCAGCTCGACCCACTGGCCGCGCAGCCGCACCAGCGGGGTCTTCAGGCGGGCCAGCTCCTCCAGCTCGGCCTCGTCGATCTCCTCCTCGCCGATGGCGAGGTCCCAGCGGAACTTCACCAGGCCCGACAGGTCGAAGCCGGAGGAGGCGGCCGCGCCGCCGCCCTCGTCGGGCTCGGCGCGGGTGGTGAGCTTCATGCCGAGCTTGGCCTTGCCCGCCCAGGTCGGCAGCAGCACGCCGAAGCCCGCCGCGGCCAGCATCGGGGCGGCCTGGCGCAGGAAGCGGAACGCGCCGGCGGTGTCGAGGGACAGGTCCTGCGGAGCGGGCCCGTCGAGGGCCCCGGCCAGGTCGGGGAACAGCCGCAGGGCGCGGCCGAGGCCCGCCAGCAGGGTGTCGGCGGCGTCCTCGATGGTGGCGGCCTCGCCCGCCCAGATCAGGGACGCGGGGACGTAGAGGCTCGGGTCGTCCACGCCCTGCAGCGCGAACTCCACGCGCCAGGAGCCGTCCGCGCTCTGCTCGGCGGCGGCCTGCCCGTAGTCGAGCTCGGCGGCGCCCGGCTCGGCGAGGCGGAAGCACACGCGCAGCGGGCCGGACGGGCGGCGGACGGCCGCGGCCCAGGCGTCCAGCTCGGCGATCAGGTCGTCGGGGTCGTCGCGGGGCTCGCGGGCCACCAGCGGGTCGGGGCCGGTGAGGGCATCGACCCAGCGCTCGGCCAGGGGCAGGCGGTCGGGGGCCTTGCCGGTGCGCGCGGGCAGCAGGGGGTGCGGGACGGTGCCGCGCACGGCCGTGTCGACCAGGCCGGACAGGGCCTCGCGCAGGACGTCGGCGGCGGGCCGGCCGCCGTCGGCGGCGCGGCAGGCGGCGGGCATGGCGCGCACCAGGTCGCCGAAGCGGTCGGGGTCGTCGAACACCGGCCGCCAGCGCGCCACCAGGTCGCCGTCCTCGCGCAGCAGGGCGGGCAGGACGTGGCCGCGGCCGGTGAGGTGGACCGCCTCGTCGGCCAGCAGGCACAGGTAGCGCAGGTCGGTGCCGGGGATCACGTCGCCGCTGTGCTCGGCGGCCTGGAGCAGGGCCATCGCGGCGAGCGGGTCCAGGACCAGGGCGGGGACGGTCCAGTCGCGCAGGTGGGGCGCGTCGCGGGGCTTGGAGTCGAGCTCGGGGGAGGGGACGGGCGCGCCGCCGACGGTGGGCAGCGCGATGGTGAGCTCGACGCGGAACGCGCCGCGCACCAGCGGCTCGTAGGAGGTGCCGGTGAAGTCGCGGGTGGCGAACGGGTGCAGGTCGCCCGATGGGGCGGGCGGACCGGTGCGCTCGGCCCACAGGCAGAGGGCTCCGCCGTGCCAGGTGGCGTGCGCGACGAGCATGTGGATCCCCCGGACGTGCGGATACGGCCGGTGAACGAAGGTACCAGCGGGGTCCGACAGGCGGGTCCGGCGGACCGGACCGGGGCGATTAGGGTCGGGGTGTTGGCGATCCGGCTAGAGGTGGAGGCGTTCGTGGGCGAGTTCGTGGGCGAGTTCGTGCGTGTCGAGGTCGAGGACCGGGTGGCGACGATCCGGCTGGACCGGCCCAAGATGAACGCGCTGAACGCGCAGGTGCAGCGGGAGCTGATCGAGGCCGCCGCGCGGGTGTCGGCCGATGACGGGGTCGGCGCGGTCGTGCTGTACGGCGGCGAGCGGGTCTTCGCCGCCGGGGCCGACATCAAGGAGATGGCCCCGATGTCCTACGCCGAGATGTCGGCGGGCCCCTCGCGGCTGCTCCAGGACTTCACCAAGGCGCTGGCCGCGATCCCCAAGCCGGTCATCGCGGCGATCACCGGGTACGCGCTGGGCGGCGGCCTGGAGGTCGCGCTGACCGCCGACCTGCGGGTCGCGGGCGAGGGCGCCAAGGTCGGGCAGCCGGAGATCCAGCTCGGCATCATCCCCGGCGCGGGCGGCACCCAGCGGCTGGCGCGGCTGGTCGGCCCGGCGAGGGCCAAGGACCTGATCTTCTCGGGGCGGCACGTGAAGGCCGCCGAGGCGCTGGCGATGGGGCTGGTGGACCGGGTCGTGCCGGACGCCGACGTCTACGCCGAGGCGGGCAAGTGGGCGGCCTCGCTCGCGAGCGGTCCGGCGCTCGCGCTGCGCGCCGCCAAGCAGGCGATCGACGCGGGCCTGGAGGTGGACCTCGCGACCGGCCTGGAGATCGAGCGCGTCCAGTTCGCCGCGCTGTTCGCCACCGAGGACCAGGAGAACGGGATGCGGAGCTTCATGGAGGAGGGCCCCGGCAAGGCCGCCTTCAGCGGCCGCTGAGCGGCCACCACGACGGGTCGGGGGCCGCGGCCGCCGCGGCGGCCAGCAGCAGCGCCGCCAGGACCGGCACCCCGATCCGCTCCGGCAGCCGGGCGGAGGTGTCGTAGCGGCCGCGCATGGCGACCGCGCTCCCGGCCAGCAGCCCGAACGGCAGGGCGGCGCGGTCGGCCAGCGGCGTCGCCTGCAGGATCGTGTACAGCGCCGCGTAGCCGAGGGCGACGACGCCGCCCAGGATCACCAGCCGCACCGCCACCTCCAGCGGCATGGCGAGGAGGGCGGCGAGCCGCGCGCGCCACGGGACGGCCCGGCCGCCCGACAGCCGCGACCGCATCCGCAGCCAGGCGTCGCGCGCGTAGGACGACAGGCACCAGCCCAGGCAGGCGGCCGCCGCGACCAGCGGCACGGCCAGGCAGGCCGCGGGCAGCGCCGTGGCCACCAGCGGCCGCGCCAGGCGCAGGCCGGGCGTGGCGGCCGGTTCGGGAGGGGCGGCGGGCCTGACCGGCCGCGCGGCGATCGGGGCCGGGGCCTGGGCGGGGACCGGGGCGGGCGCCGGGGCCGCGCCGCCGGGCAGGTCGGCGGTCTGCGGGCGCCGCCGGGCGTCCCGTGCCAGCGCCGCCCGGACGACCGGCACCAGCTCGCGCGGCATCCCGGTCAGGTCGGGGCGGCCGCGCAGCACCCGCGAGAACACCGCCTCGGGCGGCCCCGACCCGAACGGCGAGCGGCCCGTCGCGGCGAACACCACCGTCGCCGCCCACGAGAACACGTCGGAGGCGGGCGTGGCGCGGTCCCCGTCCAGGATCTCGGGGGCGAGGTAGCCGGGGGTGCCGATGGCGGTGCCGGTCAGCGTCAGCCGGGTGGCGTCCAGCACGTGCGCCAGCCCGAAGTCGATCACGACGGGCTCGCCGTCCACCAGGATCACGTTGGCGGGCTTGAGGTCGCGGTGCACGATATGCGCCCGGTGGATGGCGGCCAGCGACCGCGCCAGCCCCCGCACCACCCGGGTGAGCGCCGCGCCGCGCAGCGGGCCGCCCTCGCGGACGACCTCCTCCAGCGTGCGGCCCTGCGCGTAGCGGGTCACCAGGTAGGGGCGGCGGGCGGTGAAGTCGGCGTCCAGGACCTCGGCGACGTGCGGGTCGCGCACCAGGCGCATGGTCGCGACCTCGCGCTCCAGGCGCTTGCGGGCGATGTCGTCGCGGGCGATGGCCGGGTGCAGCACCTTGACGGCCACGGCCCGGCCGCGGGGGTCCAGCGCCAGGCTGACCTCGCCCATGCCGCCGACGCCGATCTCCTCCAGGACGCGGTAGGGACCGATCCGTTCTTCGACTCGCATCAGGGGACACCCGCCGGGCCTCGGGGACTGCGGCTTGATCGTAAATGCCGGGGCGGCCGTTGTCCGGGAGGCGCGGCGGGTGTGAACGGAAAGGAACAGAAAGGACCGGGGCGGGCGGGGGCGGCTCAGGGACGGACGTGGGGACGGTCCACCACGCCCTTGCCGAGCTGCGCCGTCCAGTCCAGCACCATGCCCCGAGTGAAGCGGGGGCCCCGCTCGGAGCCCGCGCCCCTCGGGTAAAGGTCCCTCTCGTAGAAGGAGCGCGTCGCCACCCGCCGGTACCCCATGTAGCGGTAGCTGCGCTCGTCCAGGATGAGCTCGGCGCGGGTCCGGCCGCCCTGCGTGGCCATGGCGAACGCCAGGCCCCGGCGGCCGGTGACGTCCGCCGCGCCGCGCCGCAGCTCGACGCCGGGCAGCTTCGGCAGCAGCCGGTACAGCGCGGCCTGGAGCCGGGGCGGCGGCGCGGCCAGCTCCATCAGCGACTGGATCTCCATGAAGACGTCCTCGGCGGTGGGCGGGGTGATCGGCGTCGGGGCGTCGGCCCCCTCCTTGTGCGCCCGGCTCTCCATCTCGTAGATCTCGCGCTTCTCCTTGCGGACGTTGGCCTCCAGTTGCCGCCGCAGGCCCGCGGGGTCGGTGGCGGTGTAGCGGCCCGGCTGCGGCCAGCCGCCCAACTCGCCGGTCCGCCTGACGGCGCCGTTCTCGCGCGCGATGGTGAGCCGCTTGCCGTCGTAGTTGATCCACGCTTCTTCGCGTAGCAGCCGGTCGGGCGACACCGCGGGCGGCCGGGAGGACGGCTCGGCGAGCGCCCGGCGGAGGTAGGTCCACTGGCGCGGCCCGGCGACCGGGCCGGGATCGGTCTCGGCGCGGTGGGCGGCGCGTTCGCCCAGCTCGGTGGCGTTGGCGACGGCCAGCAGGCGCGGCGCGCCGGCCTTCCCGCCGGGCGGGCCCGGCTTGCCCGGCCCGCCGCCGCCCGGCAGCACCGTCACCGCCGCCAGCGCCCCGGCGGCCAGGACGCCGACCGCGCCCAGCCGCCACACCGTCCGCGACGCGCGGGGCCGCCGGGACGGCCCGGTCCGGACGTCGGCCGCCAGCAGCCGCAGCCGCGCCGCGCGCTCGGCGTCCGGCGTCAGCTCCGGGACGTCCGCGCGCATCCTCTGCAGGGTCTCCAGCTCGTCCATCAGTCCTCCTGGGCGCCGCCCAGGGCGGCCTTCATCTTGCGGCGGGCACGGCTGAGGCGGGACGCGACCGTCCCGGCGGGCACCGACAGCGCCTCGGCGACCTCGTCGTAGGACAGGCCGCCCCAGGCGACCAGCAGCAGAACGTCGCGATCGCCCGCTGGGAGCTTGGCCAGCACCCCGGCCATCCGGCGCTCGTCCTGCTCGGCGGCCACCCGCGACACCACGGTCTCGGCCATCGGCTCGGGCAGCGGGTCCAGGCCGGTGCGGCGCAGCGCCCGGTAGTGGCGCTCCTCGTCGCGGCGGTGCCGGGCGATCAGCGTGGAGGCGATCCCGTACAGCCACGGGCGGGCCAGCGGGCGGGCCTGGTCGTAGGAGGCGCGGCGGCGGAAGGCGGCCAGGAACGTCTCGGCGACGATGTCGTCGGCGGCCTGCGTGCCGAGCCGCCGGGCGGCGTAGTGGTGGATCTGGCGGGCGTACCGGTCGAACAGCGCCGCGAACCGTTCGGGGTCGTCGCCCGACAGCCGGATCAGCTCGGCGTCGTCCAGCTCCTCGGGCGGCGCGTTGCGGCTGAGCGCGGCCGTCATGCGGCGCGGGGGGTGGGGGGCATGGGGGTCGTCCTCCGGGCGTCGGGATGGTCGCCCGGTTGTCTCCCGCCGGGCCCGACCGCCTTCACGGTTTTCCCGGCCGTTCTCCTCAGCCGGCCTCGGACCGCTCCAGCGCGGTCAGCACCTGCTCGCCGTAGCGCTCGGTCCAGCGGCCCAGCGCCATGATCGGTTCGAGCAGGCCGCGGCCCGGCTCGGTCAGCCCGTACTCCACGCGCGGCGGGGCCTCGGCGTAGCGGCGGCGCTCCACCAGGCCGCCGGCCTCCAGGCGGCGCAGCGTCTCGGTGAGCACCTTGGGGCTGACGCCGCCGATCCGGTCGCGCAGCTCGCCGGGGCGCAGCGGGCCGTCGCGCAGCGCGTACAGCACCACGCTGGTCCAGGTGCCGGACAGCACGTCGAACCCCAGCCTCGCGGGACAGTCGGCGATGAACATCTCGGCCATGATCCTGCCCTCTCCGATGCGCACCGGGAGGTGCCTAACGGAACGCCTACCGTCCGACCGTACCGACTCAAGGAGGACATGATGCGGATCGGGACGCTCGGCGCGGGGAACATGGCCGAGGCGCTGGCGGGCCGGTGGGCGGCGGCCGGCCACGAGGTGATGGTCGGCGCGCGGTCGCCTGAGCGGGCCGCCGCGCTCGCCGGGGGGATCGGCGCGGCCGCGGGCACGCTGCGCGAGGCGGCCGCGTTCGGGGACGCGGTGCTGCTGGCGGTGCCGTACGAGGCGGCGGAGCAGGTGCTGCGCGAGGCGGCCGTGCCCGCCGGGCGGACGCTGATCGACTGCACCAACCCCGTCGCCCCGCCGGGGATGCTGCTGCTGACCGGGGGCGGCCCCTCGGCCGCCGAGCGGTGCGCCGCCGCCGCGCCGGGCGCGCACGTGGTGAAGGCGTTCAACGTCTGCCACGAGGGCATCTGGCGGACGACCCCGACGCAGCCGGACGGGCGGCCGCTCGGCGTGCCGCTGTGCGGCGACGACCCCGGCGCGGTCGCGACGGTGGAGCGGCTGGTGCGCGACCTCGGCTGCGAGCCGCTGAACGGCGGCGGCCTCGCCCGCGCGGGCCAGCTGGAGGCCACCGCCGCGTTCGTCATCGGGCTGTGGTTCGGCGGCGGCGACCCGGCGTCGATGCTGCCGCCGGTCGAGGTCGCCATGGGCGGCGAGCCGCACGTCGCGTAGCGGGCGGAGCGGGGCGGCGACCCGTGCTTTATCGGGGCGAACGGGGCTGTGGACCGCTACGATCGGCCGCCATGCGACAGGCGTACCGAACCGCGCTCGTGACCGGCGCGTCCAGCGGCATCGGCGAGAGCTTCGCCCGGCTGCTGGCCGCCCGGGGCGCCGACCTGGTGATCGTGGCCCGCCGGGCCGCGCTGCTGGACGGCCTGGCCCGCGAGCTGGTCGAGCGGTACCGGGTGGCGGTGGAGGTGGTCGCCGCCGACCTCACCGACCCGGCCCAGCGCGGCGAGGTGGAGGCGCGGCTGCGCGCCGAGCCGGTGGAGTTGCTGGTCAACAACGCCGGCTACGGCGCGTTCGGCGCGTTCGCCGACCTCGGCATCGACGACCAGCTCAGGGAGGTCGAGCTGAACGTCACCGCCCTGATGCGCCTCACCCACGCCGCGCTGCCCGGCATGCTCGCGCGCCGCCGCGGCGGGGTGCTGAACGTGGCCTCGATGGCCGGGTTCGCGCCCTCGCCCGGCAGCGCCGCCTACGGCGCGACCAAGGCCTACGTCACCGCCTTCTCCGAGAGCCTGCACGCCGAGGTCGCCGCGCGGGGCGTGCACGTCACCGCGCTGTGCCCCGGCTTCACCCGCACCGAGGACGACGGCCAGGCCAACCTGCTGTGGCTGCGCCGCGCCGACGTGGCGCGGGCGGGGCTGGACGCGGTGTCGGCCGGGCGCGCCCTGTGCGTGCCCGGCGCGCAGTACAAGGCCGCGCTGCCCGCGCTGAAGATCATGCCGAGGACCTTCCTGCGCGCGGCCGCCAACCGCATGTGGCGACAGGCCGCGGACACTCAGTGACCGTTCCGGTTTCGCGCATCCCTACAAAGAAATGCGCGGGTTGATTGTGACGGCGGTGTCTTGACGTACGTCACACCGAACGCGAACCTTGAACCTACGCTTCAGTAGGTTGGCTCCGTGGATCGGTTGAGGGCCGCCCGCTGAACCCGCTGCCCGCGCCGCACCGTGTCGGGGACACGACGGCGCTCCCCCCGGCAGGCCCCACCCGTCGTCCAGCGAAGGATCAGCATGTCCGTCACGTCCGAGGAGAAGTTCCAGACCGGTCTGATGCTCGAACTCGAGCCGATCGTGGAGAAGGAACTCAACCGGCACCTGACCACCGCCGACGAGTGGTTCCCCCACCAGTACGTGCCGTGGAGCCAGGGCCGCGACTTCGACGGCCCGCTGGGCGGCGACGGCTGGGAGCCGGGGGACTCCAAGCTCGGCCCCGAGGCCCGCGAGTCGCTGATCGTCAACCTGCTGACCGAGGACAACCTGCCCGGCTACCACCGCGCCATCGCCGACGTGTTCGGCCGCGACGGCGCCTGGGGCACCTGGGTGAACCGGTGGACCGCCGAGGAGAACCGGCACGGCATCGTCATCCGCGACTACCTCACCGTCACCCGCGCCGTGGACCCGGTCGCGCTGGAGCGGGCCCGGATGAAGCACATGGAGACCGGCTACGAGGCCGCGCACGGCAGCGCGTTCCTGCACGGCAACGCCTACGTCTCCTTCCAGGAGCTGGCCACCCGCGTGGCGCACCGCAACACCGGCAAGGCGTCCGGCGACCCGATCTGCGAGCAGATGCTCACCCGGGTCGCCAAGGACGAGAACCTGCACATGATCTTCTACCGCAACCTCATCGGCGCCTCGCTGGAGCTGGCGCCCAACGAGACCATGCGGGCCATCACCGAGGTCGTCAAGGCGTTCGAGATGCCCGGCCACAGCATCGAGGGCTTCCTGCGCAAGTCGGTCGTCATCGCCAACGCCGGCATCTACGACCTGCGGCTGCACCACGACGACGTGCTCACCCCGTGCCTGCGCAAGTGGAAGATCTTCGACCGCGACGACTTCTCCGGCGACGGCGCCAAGGCCCGCGACGAGCTGGCCGAGTTCATGGCGCAGCTGGACGCCGCCGCCACCAAGTTCGAGACCCGGCGCGAGGAGCGCAGGGCCCGCCAGGCCGCCCGCGCGAACTAGCGGGAGCGGCGGCCCCGCATTTTCCGGAACGAAGGTGCGGTTTCCGGCGTCATAGGGGTTATGGGGAAGCATCGGCGACTGGGCGGGTACCGCTTGCTCGACGAGATCGGCCGGGGGAGCACGGCCGTGGTGCACCTTGCCATGGACTCCTTCGGCCGCGAGGTCGCGGTCAAGGAACTGCAGGACGGGTTCGCCGCCGAGCCCGAGGCGCGGCGGCGCCTCGCGCAGGAGATGGCGGCGCAGGCGCGGGTGCGCAGCGGGTACGCGGCGCGGCTGCTGGACGGGCGGCTCGACGGGGAGCGGCCCTACGTGGTCATGCAGTACGTGCCCGGCTGCTCGCTGGGCGACCTGGTCGCCGCCTACGGGCCGCCGCGCCGCGAGCGGCTGCTGCGCCTGGCGCGGGGGATGGCGCTCGGCCTCGCCGACGTGCACGACGCGGGGGTGCTGCACCGCGACGTGTCGCCCGGCAACGTGATCGTGCTCGGCGACCGGCCCACCCTGATCGACTTCGGCATCGCGCGCGAGGCCGGGGCCGAGCAGCTCACCAGGCGCGGCATGGTCATCGGCACCCCGGCCTACCTGGCGCCCGAGCTGATCGAGGGCGGGGCCGCCACCCGGGCCTCGGACGTGTACGCCTGGGCCGCGACGCTGGCGTACGCGGCGACCGGGCGCCCGCCGTTCGGCCGCGGGTCGCTGCACGGGGTCTGCTTCCGTATCCTTCGCGGGCAGGCCGATCTGGAGGGCGCCGCGGAGCCGCTGGCGTCGCTGCTGCGGCTCGGCCTGGACCGCGACCCGGCCCGCAGGCCGGCGGCCCGCTGGTTCGCCGGGGCCCTCGCCGACTGGACGGGGGTCACCGCCGAACGCCCCCGGGCCCTGGTCGCCTGATGGACCGCCCGCCGGACCGCCTGGCGGACCGCCTGGCGGATCGCCTGGCGGGCGGTCGTCCGCGGGGGCGGCGCGCTCCGGGGATCGGCCCGGCGCCGCCCGCGAGGGTAGGGTTTCGTAAACGATGAAGGGGGTTGTCACGTCCGGGGATGACATCGGCCAGGGCATGATCGGCCACTACCGCGTGCTCCGGACCCTCGGCGAGGGCGGGATGGGCGTGGTGTACCTGGGCGCCGATCCCGAGGGCCGCAACGTCGCGATCAAGGTGCTGCGCCCGGCGGTGGCCGGGGACGCCACCGCGCGCCGCCGGCTGGCCCGCGAGGTCGACTCGATGCGGCGGGTGCACAGCCCGCACGTCGCCGAGATCCTGGACGCCGACGTCACCGCCGAGCGGCCCTACATCGTCACCCAGTACGTGCCGGGCCGCACGCTGGAGGAGGTCGTCGAGGAGTCCGGCCCGATCTACGCCTCCGGGCTGCAGCGCCTGGCGGTCGGCCTGGCCTCGGCACTGTCGGCGATCCACGGCGCGGGCATCGTGCACCGCGACATGAAGCCCGGCAACGTGATGCTGGTGGACGGCGAGCCGATCGTGATCGACTTCGGCATCGCGCAGGCCGCCGACGCCACCCGGCTGACCGCCACCGGCATGGTGATCGGCACCCCCGGCTACCTGGCCCCCGAGATCATCGAGGGCGAGGAGGCGGGCCCGCCCTCGGACGTGCACGCCTGGGCGGGCACCCTGGCCTACGCCGCCACCGGGCGGCCGCCGTTCGGCTCGGGCACCTTCGAGTCGATCTTCTACAAGATCATGCAGAACACCCCGGACCTGGACGGGGCGCCCGAGGCGCTGCTGCCGCTGCTGCGCTCGGCGATGGCCCGCAACCCCGCCGAGCGCCCCACCGCGGTGCACCTGGTGCAGCTGGCCAGGCGGCTCCACATCGAGGCGACCATCACCGACCAGACCCTGGTCGACGAGCGGGTCGACGAGCACGCCACCCGCGTCGACACCGGCCCCGGCCCCACCCCCGGTCCCGGCACCGAGGAGACCTCGCCCGACCACTCGCGGTCGTTCAACGCCTCCTCCCACATGCCCGCCCCGCCGCCGGGCCCGCCGCCCGGACCGGCCGCCTCCGCGCCGGTGCCCGCCCCGGTCCCGGCGCAGCCCAAGGACTTCAAGGGCCTGCTGCCCCCGGCGGCCCCGCCGCCGGTGCCGCCGCCCGCGCCCGCCCCCTACGAGGCGCGGCCCTACGAATCCCAGCCGTACGAATCCCAGCAGTACGAGCGGCCCCAGCCGTACGAGCGGCGCCCTCCCGCCGCCTACGCGCCCCCGCCCTACCAGGACCGGCAGCCGCCCCCCGCCGAGCAGGACCGGCGGCCCGCGCCCTACGACCCCTACGGTCCGGGCACCCGCCCCGACCCCACCGGCGAGGCCGCCCGCCGCGACCGCCCCGACAGGCCCGGCCGCCAGGACAAGCCCGACCGGCCCAAGCCCTACGGCTGGTACCGGGTGCTCAGCCTGCTGGTGCTGGTGGCGCTGCTGGGCTTCGCCAACATCGCGCCGGTGCTGGCGGTCGGCGTCACCGTCGCCGGCGTGCTGCTGCTGCGCATGGGCGACAAGGCCGCCAAGGGGATGGAGAGCAAGCGCACCCGCCGCGGCCCGCGCTCGGGCGACGCGGTGGCGGCGGCGTTCAAGACGCCGCTGCACCTGCCCGGCGCGCTGATGGTCACCGCGCTGCTGGCGGGGCTGTGCGCGATCGCCGCGGCGGTCATGCTGGGGATCTTCATGTTCGCCGCGCCGGGCCTGACCGCCTCCAAGGCCATCGGCTACACCGCGATGCTGGTCGTCGTGCTGCTGTGCCTGGCGCCCGGCAGCGGGGCGCCGCGCCGGCAGATGGCCCGCCTGTGGGGCGCGGTGCTGCCGCGCGCCGAGGCGGCCATGGCGGGGGCGCTGATCCTCGCCGTGTTCGCCGCCGTCCTGGTAGTGCTGTCCCAACGGCAGCCGCCCAACACCACGCCGCTCACCGGCATGAGCCAGAGCCTTGAGGACCTGCGCACCGATGTCCGCGACCTCGTCTCCCGGGTCCCGTTCCTCTGACGGGACCTGGCACCGCCCCCACCCCGCCGCGGCCCCCGCGCCGCCCGGCGAGGAGGGGCCGCCCGACGCGATCGGCCCCTACCGGCCGGTCGCGCTGGTCGGCGCGGGCGGCATGGGCCGGGTGTTCCGCGCGATCGCGCCCGAGGGCCGGTTCGTGGCGGTCAAGACCCTGCACCCGCACCTGGTGGACGCGGGCGACGCGCGCGTCCGGCTGCGCCGCGAGGTGGAGACGATGCGCCGGGTGCGGGCCCGGCGGGTCGCCGAGATCCTGGAGTTCGACGTCGAGGCCCGGGTGCCCTACATCGTCACCCGCTTCGTGGAGGGCCCGCCGCTGCTGGAGGTGGTCGGCGACACCGGCCCGCTGGCCGGGACGGCGCTGTGGCGGGTGGCGCTCGGCACCGCCGAGGCGCTGGAGGCGATCCACCGCGCCGGGGTGGTGCACCGCGACATCAAGCCCGGCAACGTGCTGCTGGAGAACGGCGAGCCGGTCGTCATCGACTTCGGCATCTCCCAGGGCGTGGACGACACCCGCCTGACCCACAACGGCGGCCGCTCGGGCACCTGGCGCTACCTGGCGCCCGAGCTGCTGGAGGGCGACGACGCGGGCCCGCCCGCCGACGTGTTCGCCTGGGCGGCGCTGGTCGCCTACGCCGCCACCGGCCGCGACCTGTACGACGCGCCCAACGACGCGGCGGTCTGCGTCCGCATCATCCGCGGCGACCACGACCTGTCGGACATCTCCGAGGAGCTGCGCCCGGTGCTGGCGGCGGCGCTGGCGTCCGACCCGGCCGCCCGCCCCGGGGCCGAGGCCCTGGTGCGGCAGCTGCGCGCGCTGCGCCCCGACTCGCTGGGGATGCGCGCGGTCTCGGGCGGCACCGGCCCCCATAGCGGCCCGATCAGCGGCCCGTTAAGCGGCCCGCACAGCGGCCCCCAGACCGGACCCGGCGCGGGCGCCGCCATGCCCGCCCGCGCCCGGCCGCTGGCCCCCATCGGCCCCTACCTGCCGCTGCAGCGGCTCGGCCGGGGCGGCATGGGCGAGGTCTTTCTGGCCCGCGCCGACGACGGCCGCATGGTCGCGATCAAGACGCTGCACCCGTTCCTGCCCGCCGAGTTCAAGGCCAAGGAGCGGCTGCGCCGCGAGGTGGAGGCGATGCGCCGCATCCGCAGCCGCAACGTGGTGGAGCTGGTGGACGCGGCCGTGGACGGCGACCCGCCCTACATCGTCACCCGCTACGTCGAGGGCACCTCGCTGCTGGAGGCCGTCAAGGGGCGCGGCCCGCTGCCGCGCGAGGGGCTGCTGAGGCTGGCCGGCGGCCTGGCCGGGGCGCTGGCGGCGGTGCACGCCGCGCAGAGCGTGCACCGCGACATCAACCCCGGCAACGTGATGCTGGTGGCCGGCGAGCCGATCGTGATCGACTTCGGCATCGCCTACCTGACCGGCGCCGACCGGCTGACCCGCGGCCCGATCGGCACCCCCGGCTACGTCGCCCCCGAGGCGCTGGAGAACGCGCAGGTCGGGCCGCCCGCCGACGTGTTCGCCTGGGCCGCGACCGTCGCCTACGCCGCCACCGGGCGGCGCACCTACGAGGCCACCAGCCCGGCCGCCTACGTCCGCCGCGTCCTGAACGGCGCGCCCGACCTGGAGGGCATCGACCCCGACCTGCGCGAGGTGCTGGAGGAGGCCCTCCAGCGCGACCCCGCCGCGCGGCCGGACGCCGCCGAGCTGGCCGCCCGGTTCGCCAACCCCGGCACGATCGCGCCCCGGCTCAGCGTGCGCCGCGCCGAGCCCAAGCCGCCCCCGCCGCCCCGGCCCGACCCGCCCGAGCAGCGGCCGGACCGCGACCAGCTGGTGGCGGGCGGGCGCGCCGCGTTCGCCAAGGCGGGGTTCCGGCTCACGGTGTCGGTCATCGAGGTCTCCCTCGGCGACGCCAAGCGGGAGCTTGCCGCCGCCGCCCGCGCGCACGCGCTGGGCGGCGACTGGGCCCCGCACGCCGCCGGGTACGCCGCGCGCGCCCTGGAGGCGGCCGGCCGCGCGATCCGCGACGCCCAGACCGGCACCGGCGTGCCCGCCAACGGCCCCCGCCTCGCCGAGATCATCCGCGCCGCGCAGCTGTACGCCGCGCACGCCCGCGAGCTGATGGCGGGCCGCGCGCTCGCGCCCGCGCGGGTGGCCGACGTGCGCCGCGCCGTGGCGATGCTGGACGCCACCCACTTCACCCGCGTGCGGTTCAAGGAGGGTTACGATCCGGCCGAGGTGGACGCCTTCGTCGCGCAGATCCGCATCTGGCTCGCCGGCGACCACCGCGGCCTCGCCCAGGTGGTCGGGGCCGACGACGTCCGCGGCCGCACCTTCACCGTGCGGCGGCTGCGCGAGACCTACGACCGCGCCGAGGTGGACGGCTTCCTCGCCACGATGGAGACCGAACTGCGGCGTCTCGGCTACTCCTGAGCGTGGCCCGATCGCCGGGCGGCCCGGTGTCGATAGGGTGGCGAACCTTATGAGCGGGGACATCGGCCACCAGGAGAACATCGGTCCCTACCGCCTGCTGAGCAGGCTGGAAGGCGGACCGGGTGTCGCCTACCGGGCCGCCGGGGAGACCGGCGGCGACGTGGCGATCCGGACGCTGCCCGCCGGGGCGGGGGGCGCCGGGGCGCGCGTGGACGTCGCGCGCATGAAACAGGTGCTCAGCCCGTACGTGGTGGACGTGCTGGACGGCTCCGCCGACGCCGACCCGCCCTACGTGGTGTCCCGCCTGGTGCCGGGCCGCCCGCTGGCCGAGCACCTGGCCGAGCAAGGCCCGCTGGGCGGGGCCGCGCTGCGCGCGCTGGCCGTCGGCCTGGCCAAGGGGCTGGCCGCGATCCACCGCGTGGGCCTGGCGCACGGCGCGCTGTCGCCGGACACCGTGCGGCTGGTGGACGGCGCGCCGGTCATCGTGGACTTCGGCGTCGAGCCCGGCGGCGTCGCCGACGACGTGCACGCCTGGGCCGCCACGGTGACCTTCGCCGCCACCAGCGGCGGCGGCACGGTGCCCGAGCCGCTGGTGCCGCTGCTGCGCGCGGCGACCGCGCCGGACCCGGGCGACCGCCCGGCGGCCGCGGAGCTGGCCGAGGCCGCCGCCGAGCTGGACCTCGGGCCCGCGCCCGTCCCCGCGCCGCGAACCGCCCCGCCCGCCGCCGCGTCCGCGCCCGCCGTCCCGCCGCCGGACGACGGCCCGGGCCGGCCCGCCGGAGGGCAGGGCGTGGGCGACGCCTACGACGAGGCATGGGCGGAGGAGGAGCGCGCCCACGAGCTGGCGGTCGCGCAGGGCTGGGCCCGGCTGCTGTCGGTGCTGGTCGTGGTGGTCGCCGCCGGAGTCTCGGTCATGATCCCGGTAGTGGGCCCGCTGCTGTCGATCGGCGCGGTCGCGCTGCTGCGCGTCCTGGGGGAGACCTCGGTCCGGGGCCGGCTGCTGGCCCTCGGCCGCACCGCCGCGACCCTGCCCTACGCGGCCGTGTTCACCGCGGCCGTGCCGCTGGCGCTGGCCGCGCTGTCGCTGCTGCGGCTCCAGGTGGACGCGCTGGGCGCGTGCGCCTTCGGTGCGGGCGCGGGCACGGTCGTACTGTGGGCGGCCCCGGGCGTGCGCGGCCCGCGCCGCCAGCTCGAACGCGCCTTCATGACCATCGCCGACGTCCCGCGCTGGATCGCCGCCGCCGGGATCGGGCTCGGCCTGCTGGCGTTCCTGTCCATCGTCGGCGCGATGTCGCTGACGCCGAGCTTCTCCCCGCTGTACGGGCTGCAGAGCACCCTGGCCAACTCGCTGATCCGCCTGCAGAGCGCCCTGCACTGAGCGCCCCCGCGGTCGGGCGCGCGGCAACCCTTCCCGCCACGTGGGTAAGGTCTCACTTCGTGGGATTTGCCATGGTGCTACCCACGGGTAACATCAGGCGTGTACGGCTAGGCCGACCCCGGAGTCGAAGCGCGTTCGGGAGTTTGGCAGGCTGTGCCTGCGAAGTGCACAACCCGCGTCGCTCCGCCATGGGCGGCGTTCCTCTGACCGCGTACCCCCGCGGCGAAACTGAGTGCAGGGAGGTCGGCCGACGGCCATGAACATCGTCGTCCTCGTGAAGCAGGTTCCCGACACGGAGAGCCCGCGCAAGCTGAAGTCCGACGACAGCACGCTCGACCGCGCTGCGGCGGACGGTGTCATCAACGAACTCGATGAGTACGCCATCGAAGAGGCGCTGCGCATCAAGGAGGCCCAGGGCGGCGAGGTGACCGTCCTGACCATGGGCCCCGACAAGGCCACCGACTCCATCCGCAAGGCCCTGGCCATGGGCGCGGACAAGGCCGTGCACCTCGTCGACGAGGCCCTCGCCGGCTCCGACGCGCTGCAGACCTCCTACGCCATCCAGCAGGCCCTCGGCCGCACCGGGTTCGACCTGGTGGTGCTGGGCTCGGAGTCCACCGACGCGCGCACCGGCGTGCTCGCGGCGATGCTGGCCGAGCGCCTCGGCGTACCGCAGCTGTCGCTGGCCAACAAGGTGGAGATCGACGGCCAGTCGATCAAGATCCAGCGGCAGACCGACTACGGCTACGACCGGGTCGAGGCGACCCTGCCGGCCGTGGTCAGCGTGGTCGAGAAGATCAACGAGCCCCGCTACCCCTCGTTCAAGGGGATCATGGCGGCCAAGAAGAAGCCGGTGGAGACGCTGGGCGTCGCCGACGCCGGCATCGACGCCGCGCAGGTCGGCCTGGCGGCCGCCGCGACCGAGGTCGTGGACTTCGCCGAGGCGCCGCCGCGCGCCCAGGGCCAGATCGTCACCGACGAGGGCGACGGCGGCGTGAAGATCGCCGAGTTCCTCGCGTCGAAGAAGTTCGTCTGAGCGAGGAAGGGGATTAGGAACAATGGCTGAGATTCTCGTCCTCGTCGATCACGTCGACGGTGAGATCAAGAAGGTCGCCCTCGAACTGCTGACGCTGGCCAACCGGCTCGGCGAGGCCGCCGCCGTCTGGGTCGGCGCCGGGTACGAGGGCGCCAAGGACAAGCTGGCCGAGTACGGCGCGCAGAAGGTCTACGTGGCCGCCGACGAGGAGCTCACCTCCTACGTCGTCGCCCCGAAGGCCGCGCTGCTGGCCCAGCTGGTCGGCGACAAGTCGCCGGCCGCGGTGCTGGTGTCGGCCACCGGCGAGGGCAAGGAGATCGCGGGCCGCCTGGCGGTCAAGATCGGCTCTGGTGTGCTGACCGACGTGGTGGACGTGGCCGAAGGCTTCGTCGCCGAGCACTCGATCTTCGGTGGCGGCATCATCGCGCACGCCAAGGTCAAGACCGGCACCCCGGTCATCGCGGTCCGCCCGAACTCCATCGCCCCCGAGGCCGCCCCGGCGACCCCGGCCGAGGAGCAGGTCTCGGTGACCCTGTCGGACACCGACAAGGCCGCCAAGATCACCGAGAAGGTCGTCGAGGAGAAGGGCGAGCGCCCCGACCTCACCGAGGCCGCCATCGTGGTCTCCGGCGGCCGCGGCGTGGGCGGCGCGGAGAACTTCAAGCTGATCGAGGGCCTGGCCGACTCGCTCGGCGCGGCCGTCGGCGCCTCCCGTGCCGCGACCGACGCCGGCTGGTACCCGCACCAGTTCCAGGTCGGCCAGACCGGCAAGACCGTGTCGCCGCAGCTGTACGTGGCGGTCGGCATCTCCGGCGCCATCCAGCACCGGGCCGGCATGCAGACCTCGAAGACGATCATCGCGATCAACAAGGACGCCGAGGCGCCCATCTTCGAGCTGGTCGACTACGGCGTGGTCGGCGACCTGTTCCAGGTCGCGCCGCAGCTCACCGAGGAGATCAACAAGCGCAAGTGAGCGCCTGATCCTCACCGGAACGTCCCGCTCCCGGCCTGCGGCTGGCCGGAGCGGGGCGTTCCGCGTTTCGGCGGCCCCTACAATTCACCGCGAACCGCCACAGGCGAGAGGAAGCTCCCCCTTGTCGCAGCCGCCCCCTCCCGACATGCCCGTCCCGCCCCCGTGGGGGCACCGGCCCGCGCCCGCCCCGGTGCCGCCGCCCTACGGGCAGCCGCCGATGCAGCCGTACGCGCAGCCGCCCGTCCAGCCGCCCGTCCAGCCGCAGGGATTGCGCGAGGCCAGGCTGTTCGACGGGATGACGCCCGACGGCAAGCCGGTCATCCAGCGCGCGCCGGTCTCCGACGCCGAGCGCACCCCGCTCGGCAACTACCTGGGCCAGGCCCCCATCGTGCTGTCGGCGCGCGGGTTCGACGAGGACATGCTGGACCCGGCGCGCCCCGCCGACGTGCCGATGAGCTTCCACACCGACGGCACCTGGATCTGGCCCGGCGCGGCGGGCTACTACCTGCGCGTGCACGGCGTCGCGCCCGACCCGGAGCTGGTCGCCCACATCCGCGACCGCGGCTACCAGGTGCCCGAGGTCTCCGAGGAGGCCAAGGAGGCGGCGGTCAAGGTCATCACCGGGCAGACCCCGGCCGCCCCCGACCCGCAGCCCCAGCCGCAGCCCGTGGGGGCGCCGCCGATGCCGCAGGGCTTCGCCGCGCCGCCGCCCGCGCCGGGCATGGCCCCGCCCCCGGCGCCCTACGGCCCGCCCGGCGCGGCACCGCCGATGGGGCCGCCCATGGGCGCGCCGCAGCCCGCCTTCCCGCCCCCGATGGGCGCTCCGCCCGCCCAGCCGAACCAGGGCCGCCGCGCCGTCGCGGGCTGCCTGAGCGTGGTCCTCGTGGTCGCGCTGTTCCTGGGCTTCCGCGTCCTGAAGACCGCCGCGAAGAAGGGCCTGGACGACGACCGTCCGTCCAGCGGCAGCAGCGCCCCGCTCTCTTCCACCGGTTCCGAGAGCCCCAGCGCGCCCGGCGGCTCCGGCCCGGCGACGGCGCCCGCCATCGCCGCCGTTCCGGACCCCTGCCAGGCGGCCGCGCCCGTCCTGCCCGCCAAGGCCAGGGGGCTCAGGGCCGAACCCGACACGTACGGCGACTCGACGCGCGTGTGCGAGTGGGAACGGCTGGCCCTCACCGACGCGCGGACGCTGGACATCCAGGTCGAGCGCCGCAAGGACGCCGCCGACGCCCAGGGCACCATGGCCTTCTTCTGGAAGAAGGTGGGAGAGGACCTGGCCAACGACGAGGGGTTCGACCTGAGCCGGGAGCGCCTGGCCGGGCTCGGCGACGAGGCGTACGCCACCAGGTACGCCGCCCCGATCGTGAAGGGGCGGACCGAGGCGGAGGCCAAGAGCTACTGGATGGGCGGCGCGAAGATCAAGGTCCGCCGGGCCAACGTCATCATCGACGTGCGGTGGGGCGGGTCCGACGGCTACCGCCTCCAGGGCAGGCTGCTGAAGGGCCGCGACTTCGCCTACCCCGTGGCCAGGGCGGAGGCCGTCAGGGTCGCCCGGGCGATCCTGGCGAAGCTCGGCTGAGCGCGGGCCGCCGGGTCACGACCGCGTCGGCGCGGGCGCGCCCCCGGCGGTCATGACCAGATCGGGCGAGACCAGGCCCGGAAGCGACGGGTAGGGCACCTCGACGCGGGTCTGGCCGCAGGCCATCTCGAAGCCGAAGGCGGGGGTGTCCACCAGCACCACCAGGTTCTTCGGCGTGAACCCGACCTGGAGGGCGCCGTCCCTGTCCTGGATCTGGGCGGCCTTGGGCTTGAAGGGGCGGTCGGCCAGGCAGCCGCGGCCCGCGGGAGCCGCTTCCCGGACGCGGTCGGCCAGCGCGTCCAGCCCCTTGCCCGACAGCCCGGCAGGGGTGAACAGCTGCGCCGCCTTGAGGGCCTGCCCGGTCCTGAGGTCGACGGTGACGGTCCGGAGGCGGCTCCAGGACGAGTGGGACACCGTCTTGGACACCAGCCTGATGTCGTACTGGACCGACAGGTGGCGCGGGGTGCGCAGCAGGATGGTCGGCTCGACCGACGAGGACGACGCCTCGGCGTTGAAGGTGACCAGGGCCTTCCGGTACGCCTCCGCGCGCTCGTCCACGGGGCTGCGCAGCGCGGCGTTGATGCGCCGGGCCAGCGCCGGGTCGCCGCCCTTGACGGTGACGACCCGCCCGTTGACGGTGAGCGCCGGGGAGCCGGAGGTCTCGTTCACCCCCGCCAGCGCGAACGACAGCGGGGCCGCACGCGGCTTGGGAGGCCCGTCGTCGGCGGCGACGTAGACGGCCGCGCCTCCGGCCGCCGTCACCGCGACCGCGCCGCCCGCGACGGCCGCCGCGCCCTTGGCGCCGAGCGCCCCGAGAACGCCCTTGCCGCTCGCGGCGACGGCCGTTCCGGACGATCCGGCGGCCGCTCCCGCGCCACCGGCACCCGCGCTCGCACCGCCCATGCCCAGCGCCGTCAGCGGGAACGCCATCGCCAGCGCGGCGGCGGCCCCCGCCAGCGCACGCACGCCCGCGGCCTCCCAGTTCCGCCCGTAGGCGGCGGTCGCGGCGGCCTCCAGTTCGGACACGAACGCCGCGGCGCCCGGCGGGCGCTCCCACGGGTCCTTGGCCATGCCGCGCTCCACCAGCGGCCGCAACGGCTCGGGCAGCGCCTCCACCGGGACCGGCGCGGTCAGGTGGCGGCCCATCAGCCCCGCCGGGTCGTCGGCCGCGTAGGGCCTGCGGCCGGTCACGCACTCGAAGAACACGCAGGTGGCGGCGTACACGTCGGTGGCGGGGGAGGCGGGCTCGGCGCGCCACTGCTCGGGCGCCATGTAGACCGGCGTGCCGGAACGGCCGGCCGCGCCCGCGTCCACCGCGATGCCGAAGTCGATGAGCTTGCTGAGCCCGTCGCCCCGCACGATCACGTTGGCGGGCTTGTAGTCGCGGTGCACGATGCCGAGGCCGTGGGCGGCGGCGAGGCCCAGCAGCGAGCCCTTCAGCACGGCGAGCGCGGCCTCGGGGGCGAGCGCGCCGCGCTCGGCCAGCACGGTCTTGAGGGGGACGCCGTCCACGGCCTCCATCACGATGGCCGCGCCCTCGGGCGCCTCCACCAGACCGAAGATCCCGGCCACGTAGGGGTCGCGGAGCCGCCCGAGCAGGGCGGCCTCCTCCCGGAAGCGCTCGCGGAACGCCGCGTCCCCGGTCAGCCGCGCGCCCAGGTACTTGATCGCGGCGGTCTTGCCGGAGGCGTCGTGCCGGGCCAGGACGACGCGGCCCTGCGCGCCCTCGCCGAGGACCTTCAGTTCGGTGTAGCCGGGAACCCGCCACTCGGCCATGCCCACGCCCTCCGCCGGAAGATCGACATAGGCGTTATATCGAACTCCGGACGGAGGGCGCCGGGGCACGGGTGCCAGATTGTGGCCGGGGGGTGAGCCGGATCAGGCGGCGACGGTCGACCGCTCGCCGGCGCGCTCGGCGATCTCGCCGCCCGCCACGAGCGCCTCGCTGGAGTGCGCCGAGACCTCGTCGGCCGCGCCGCCGGCGGCGCCGCCGGCCATCTCGCCCCGGCCCAGCGGCACGAAGCGCGCCCCGGCGGCGATCAGCAGCGCCAGCACGACGACCACGCCGACGCCGA
The DNA here is from genome assembly GCA_044456955.1 of Spirillospora sp. NPDC050679. Classification (GTDB taxonomy): domain Bacteria; phylum Actinomycetota; class Actinomycetes; order Streptosporangiales; family Streptosporangiaceae; genus Spirillospora. The sequence goes on from JBITGK010000017.1 coordinate 82,597, forward strand.
CGCGCAGCGAGGTGGCGTCCGACAGGAAGCCCACCACGACCGGGCCGAGCAGCAGGCCGCCGTAGCCCATCGCGCCGACCTGCGCGACGGCGGCGGCGGGCTGCCCCGGCGCGGCGGTGCCGGCCAGCGAGATCGTGGTCGGCACGACGGTGCAGACCACCAGGCCGGTCAGGAAGAACCCGGCGATGGCCACCGGCGCGGCCGGGGCCAGCACGACCACCAGCATCCCCAGCGCGGTGCCGACGCCCGCGCCGGTCAGCAGCCGCCGGGTGCCGAGGCGCATCCGCACCCGGTCGCCGAAGACGCGGCCGATCAGCATGGCCAGCTCGAACATCGGGTAGCCCAGCGCCGCCACGGCCTGGGTGGCGCCCAGCTCGTCGTGCAGCAGCAGGCCGCTCCAGTCGGCGATCGAGCCCTCGGCCATGAAGGCGATGAAGGCCAGCACGCCGATCAGGTAGACGGCGGCGGGCATCCGGGCGCGCCGCCCGTCCGCCGACGCCGCCGGGGCGGCGGGGTCGGGCAGGTAGGTGCGGCCCAGCACCAGGCCGAGCGGGAAGGACAGGACCGCGGCGATCAGCACGGCCTCGGTGAAGCCGAGGCCCACCGCGGCGGTGAGCACGCCGAACAGGCCGCCGCTCATCGCGCCCACGCACCAGCCGGCGTGCATGCTGCTCATGATCGACCGCCGGTAGGCGTGCTCGACCACGCTGCCCTGCGCGTTCATGGCGATGTCGGTGATGCCGAAGGCCATGCCGAACAGCGCCACCGCGAGCAGCAGCAGCCCGTAGCTCGGGGCGAGCGCGACGCCGACGTAGGTCAGCGCGGTCAGCGGCAGCGCCGCGCGCAGGATCGGGCGGCTGCCGTAGCGGTTCATGACCGCGCGCAGGCCCTGCATGGCCACGACCGCGCCGAGGCCCCAGACGAGGACGACGATGCCGATGTCGCTCTCGCTGGTGTGGAACTTCTCGGCGAGGGCGGGCATGCGCGCCACCCACACACCACAGAGCAGACCTGCCAGGGCGAAGGTCAGGAAGGTTCCCAGCCGGGCGCGGAACAGCATTGTTCACCTCTTTCTCGTCTCGGGCGGGGCGCGGCCCCGTCTCCAGATGCCAGGGGGTCGTGAGGTGCCGGCACGCGCGGGGCGCGTGGGGCGTCGGTGGTCGCACGGGGGCCGTGCGGCACGGAAAGAGGGCGTCGTGGAACGCTCCAGGGCCTTCATGGGGCGGCCGGAGGCGCGGTGACGCCGGGGGTCAGCTCTCCAGCAGGCCGAGCAGCCGCCGTCTGAGCGCGTCGAGCTCCGCGGGTCCGTAGAGCTCGGGGGCGTGGCTCACCACTTCCCACAGGCCCTCGGCCGCCAGCCGCACGACCATGGCGGCGACCGGGTCGGGGTCCTCGCCGCAGGGGCGTTTGTGCCAGCGGGCCATGGCCTGGTTGAGCGGCTCGGCCAGCTCCGGGTCGGCGGCGGCCGCCGTGATGGCCGACCATCGCCGGTAGCTGCGGGCCTCGCCGGTGAGCACCTCGAAGGTGGCCTCGACGTAGGCCCGGCTGTAGGAGCCGGGGGTGCCGTCGTCGAAGGAGGCCACCAGGGCGTCGAACTCCTCGATCACCCGGGCGACCAGCGCCTTGACCAGGGCTTCCTTGCCGCTGAAGTGGTAGAGCAGCCCGCCCTTGCTGACGCCGGCGCGGTCGGCGACCGCGGCCAGGGTGAGCGCCTGGGTCCCGTGCTCGGAGAGCAGGGACTCGGCGGCGTCGAGCAGGGCGTTCTTCATGATTCCCTCACTGTACCGACCGGTCGGTACAGTAAGCAAGATGATCTTGAGAGTATTCCCTGGTCAGCGCCCGCTTACCCGCTGCGGCCCGACCGGCGGCCGACCGGTTCCCGCGCGCGGATAATGTTGTCGGCGTGGTGACCTACCTCGATCATGCGGCGACGACCCCGATGCTGCCGGAGGCCGTCGCGGCGATGACCGACGAGCTGACCGCGCTCGGCAACCCCTCGTCGCTGCACGCCGCCGGCCGCCGCGCCCGCCGGGTGGTGGAGGAGTCCCGCGAGATCATCGCCGAGACCTTCGGCGCCCGGCCGAGCGAGGTGGTGTTCACCTCCGGCGGCACCGAGGCCGACAACCTCGCGGTCAAGGGCCTGTACTGGGCCCGCCGCGCCGCCGACCCCGCCCGCGTCCGCGTGCTGGCCTCCGCCGTGGAGCACCACGCGGTCATGGACGCGGTGCAGTGGCTGGGCGACCACGAGGGCGCGCTGGTGGAGTGGCTGCCCTGCGACGAGCTGGGCCGCGTCCGCCCCGAGACGCTGCGGGCCGCGCTCGGCGGCGGCGAGGACGTGGCTCTGGTCACCGTGATGACGGCCAACAACGAGGTCGGCACCGTCCAGCCGGTCGCCGAGCTGGCCGCGCTCGCCCGCGAGCTCGGCGTCCCCTTCCACACCGACGCCGTCCAGGCGGCCGCGCACCTACCGGTCGACTTCGCCGCCACCGGCGCGCACGCCCTCACCGTCAGCGGCCACAAGCTCGGCGGCCCGCTCGGCGTCGGCGCGCTGCTGCTGGCGCGCGGCACCGACCCGGTCCCGGTCCTGCACGGCGGGGGCCAGGAGCGCGACGTGCGCTCGGGCACGCTGGACACCCCGGCCATCGCCGGGTTCGCCACCGCCGTCCGGCTGTCGGGGGAGCGCCGCGAGGAGGAGGCGCGCCGGCTGACCCGGCTGCGCGACCAGCTGATCGCACGGGTGCGGGCCGAGGTGCCCGACGCCGTCCTCAACGGCGACCCGGCCGACCGGCTGCCCGGCAACGCGCACTTCTCCTTCCCCGGCTGCGAGGGCGACGCCCTGCTGATGCTGCTGGACGCGCGCGGCATCGCCTGCTCGACCGGCTCGGCGTGCTCGGCCGGGGTGTCCCAGCCCAGCCACGTCCTGCTGGCCATGGGCGCCGACCCCGGCCGCGCGCGCGGCTCGCTGCGCTTCACCCTCGGCCACACCTCCACCGAGGCCGACGTCACCGCGCTCGCCGAGGCCATCGGCCCGGTCGTCGAGCGCGCCCGCCGGGCGGGGCTCAGCTAGATCCACCGCGGACCTCCCGCGCCCCGACCTCCCGCTTTGCCGGAGTTTGACCCTTTCGCTGGCGGGCACAAGCCTGCCGACTTTGGCAGAGAGGGCGAAGGACATGGCTTCCAACGTGGCGAGCGGCAGCGCCAAACGCATGGGCCGGCAGGCGGCCGGGCACCCGTGGTTCCACAAGCTCACCCGGGTCGGCCTCGCGGCGCGCGGGGTCATCTACGTGCTGATCGGCCTGCTGGCGGTGCAGATCGGACTGAGCGGCGGCGGGGGCGGCAAGGAGGCCGACAAGAGCGGCGCCCTGCAGAGCGTCGCCGACAAGCCCGGCGGCACGGTCATGCTCTGGGTGCTGGCCCTGGGCTTCGCCGGGCTGGCGCTGTGGCGCTACAGCGAGGCGGTCTACGGGCAGCCGCTGCCCGACGGCGACAAGGCCACCAAGCGGCTGGCCTCGCTGGCCCGCGGCGTGTTCTACACCGCCGGCTGCATCGCGATCCTGATGTTCGTGATGGGCCAGGGCAGCACCTCCAGCGACAGCCAGTCCAAGTCCTTCACCGCCAAGGCGATGGGCGAGCCCGGCGGCCGCTGGCTGGTGCTGGCGATCGGCCTCGGCTTCGTCGGCTGGGGCGTCGCCAACGTCGTCGGCTCGCTGCGCCGCAAGTTCCTGGAGAAGCTGCGCACCGGGCAGATGAGCGCCCGCACCCTGAAGATCGTGAAGATCCTCGGCGCGCTGGGCGGGGCCGCGCGCGGCCTGGTGTTCGGCGGGGTCGGCGTCTTCCTGGCGCACGCCGCGATCACCTTCGACGCCGGCAAGGCCAAGGGCCTGGACGGCACGCTGCGCGAGTTCGCCGCCACGCCCGCCGGCCCCTGGCTGCTGGTCGCCGTCGCGGTCGGGCTGGTGCTGTTCGGCGCGTACTGCTTCTGCGAGGCGCGCTGGCGCAAGGTCGAGGCCGTCCGCTGACCTTCCCCCGCCTCCCGGCCCGTCCCCCTCAAGGGGGGCGGGCCGGTCGCGTTCCGCAGGGAGGTCAGGGCAGGTAGGGCGCCAGCACGCGCCAGCCGGGGTCGGCGGCCGAGGCGACCTTGGCCTTGCCCTCCGGCCACGAGGCGGCGAGCTGGTCGAGCTTGGCGACCACCGGCGAGTCGGGGTCGGCGTACAGGTGGTAGACCCGCAGCCCGTCCCCGGTCTCCTTGGCCGCCAGCACCGCGCCGGCGCCGAGCGAGTCCAGCTTCTTCTCGAACTTGCGCAGCGCGCCCGCCGACGGCTCGACCGGCAGCCGGTCGGGGTTGGCGCTGGCGTAGGGCAGGCTGATCGACACGTGCAGGTCGTGCAGCGGGTGGTCCTGCCGGTGCAGCGGGAAGCGCACCTCCAGCCGGGACGGGTGGCCGCGCGGGGTGCGGCCCTCGCCGGTCAGCCAGGCCGCCTCCTCGAACGGCTCGGCGATCTGCTCGACCACGGTGGGCAGCAGCGACGGGGGCAGCGCGTCCATCGGCGGCTCCATCGCGATGGTCACCTCGCCGATCCAGCGCGCCACGTCGTCCTCGCCCAGCGCCCAGTCCAGCACGTGCAGCGCGACCTGGAGCTGCTGCTCCTCGGCCACGAACAGGAAGTCGGGGTGGTAGGCGCTGACGTGCACCCGGGCCTGCGCGGCGTCGGCGCGCATCCCCAGCTTCACGTAGTCGAGGTCGAACTCGTGGTCGCCCAGCACTAGGTGCTGGCCCAGCATCTCCAGGTCGGCCTGGCGCGCCGGGTGGAACCGCCAGCCGCCCGCCGCGGCGCCGCGCGGGGCGGCGCGGTGCCAGCGCTCGGCCAGCCCGCGCAGCGCGGGGTCGCCGGCGCCGCTCACCGTCAGCGTCGGCGCCTGCTCCTCGGCGCCGCCGATCTCCCACTGCAGGTCGGGGTGGATGCGCTGGACCCGGGCCGACAGCTCCTCCACCAGCTCGGTGGGCAGCCCGTCGGCGGGCGCGTCGCCGCCGTCGGGATCGGCGTTCAGCGCCGACTCGATCGCGGGGCGGGCCTGCGCCCACCACTCCCAGAAGTCGGTGATGGCGGGGACGGCGGTGGCGGCGGACGCCTCGCGCGGGCGACGGAAGATTCCCACCTGTTCGTTTCTTCCTTGTCTCTGTCCGAGCGGGCGGAAGTCCGCTGAACTGGGTCTCGGGGATTCGGCGGTCGTACCAGCGGGGCCCGGGGGCCTGTGGGCCGGCGGGAGGCTCACCGGTGACCCCGCCCCTGGGGAGCCCGCTTCGTAACCTTACGCGAGGAGCCGACCCTCACGTCGGAACGCGGGCCAATCGTGATCGACGCCTGCGGACCACTCGCGCCGGCGGGCGGCCGGGACCCGCGGGCCCGCACGCCGCCCCGGTGCGCCCGGCGGCCCCGATCGCGCCCCTACTCCGGCGGGCGTACCGGCGATGTGTCCCGCCGTACGACGACACGCCGCGAGCACTGGCAGAGCATCAGGCGAGGCGACCGGAACGGCCGGTCGGAGGCGGCGGACCGGTCCCGATGCGAGCGCGGTCGGCCCCGAACGAGGAAGGCGTCCCGATGCACGACAAGGACACTGCGCAGAGGCCCCGGCCGGACGGCGGAACAGCCGCGGAAGGCCCTGTCACCAGAGGCACCGCCGCGAGGAGCGCCCCGTGGCTCGGCCGGAGGTGGCGCAAGGCGACGCTCATCCTGCACATCATCGCCGCCGGGGCCTGGATCGGGATCGACGTCATCGTGGCGGTCCTCGTCGTCACCGGCAGGTTCGGCGGCTCCGAGGAGGTGCGCGGCCTGGCCTACCAGGCGCTGGCGACCTTCGTCGTGTGGCCGATGCTGACCTCCGCGCTGATCAGCCTGGCCACCGGGCTGGTCCTCGGCCTCGGCACCCGGTGGGGCCTGCTGCGCTACTGGTGGGTGGCGGTCAAGCTGGTCCTCAACCTGGTCCTGTGCGTCCTGATCGTTCTCGCCCTCCAGCCGGGCATGGACGAGGTCGGCGCGTACGGCCGCGCCCTCGGTGCCGGGGCCGCCGAGCCGAGGGAGGTCTCGGACCTGTTCTACCCGCCCGCCGTCTCGCTGACGGCGCTGACCGTCGCGACCGTGCTCTCGGTGGCCAAGCCCTGGGGCCGCGTCCGCCGCGCCCGCGGAAAAAGCCGCGCTCGGTGACGACCGGCGGAATATACGCTGGAAGGACTATGACTCTGCGCGTACTGGCCGCCATGTCGGGCGGCGTCGACTCCGCCGTGGCCGCCGCCCGGGCCGCCGAGGCCGGGCACGACGTCACCGGCGTGCACATGGCCCTGTCCAGCAACCCCCAGTCCTACCGCACGGGCGCGCGCGGCTGCTGCACCCTGGAGGACTCCCGGGACGCGCGCCGCGCCGCCGACGTGATCGGCATCCCCTTCTACGTGTGGGACCTCGCCGAGCGCTTCCACCAGGACGTGGTGGAGGACTTCGTCAGCGAGTACGCTGCGGGGCGCACCCCCAACCCGTGCCTGCGCTGCAACGAGAAGATCAAGTTCGAGGCCCTGCTGGACCGGGCGCGGGCGCTGGGCTTCGACGCCGTGTGCACCGGGCACTACGCCCAGTGGGACGGCGCCACCCTGCGGCGCGGCGTCGACTACGGCAAGGACCAGTCCTACGTGCTGGCGGTGTGCACGCCCGACCAGCTCGCCCACGCCATGTTCCCGCTCGGCGACACCACCAAGGCCGACATCCGCGCCGAGGCGGCGCGGCGGGGCATCCAGGTCGCCGCCAAGCCCGACAGCCACGACATCTGCTTCATCGCCGACGGCGACACCCAGGCGTTCCTGGCCGAGCGGCTCGGCGCGGCGCCCGGCCCGATCCTCGACACCGACGGCAACCGCGTCGGCGAGCACGAGGGCGCCTACGGCTACACCATCGGGCAGCGCAAGGGCCTGCGGCTGGGCCGCCCCGCGCCCGACGGCAAGCCCCGCTACGTGCTCGACATCTCACCGGTCACCAACACCGTCACCGTCGGGCCGCGCGAGGCCCTGGACGTGACCGAGATCATCGCCGAGCGGCCGGTGTGGCTGAGCGAGCCGCCCGCCGGGGCGATCGGGTGCCAGGTGCAGCTGCGCGCGCACGGCGAGGTGCACGACTGCGTCGCCGAGCCGTCCGACGGTCTGCTGCGCATCCGGCTGGACCGGCCCGCCAGGGGCGTCGCGGCGGGGCAGGCGGCGGTGCTGTACGAGGGGGACCGGGTCCTGGGGTCGGCGACGATCTCCGAGGCCGCGCGCGTCGGGGTCTGAGCCGGGCCGACGGGGAATAATCGCGGCCCGCCGCGCGCCGATACCGTGCGTACCCCCTACTGCTAGGAGTTGCCATGGAATTCGGCGTCTCGACGTTCGTGACGGATGACGGGATCGGCCCGGCGGCGCTCGGCCGCGCGCTGGAGGAGCGCGGCTTCGACGCGCTGTTCCTGGCCGAGCACACCCACATCCCGGTCGAGCGCGAGTCCCCGTGGCCCGGCGGGGCCGAGCTGCCGCGCCACTACTACCGGACGCTGGACCCCTTCGTGGCGCTGAGCGCGGCCGCCACGGCCACCGAGCGGCTGGCGGTCGGCACCGGCATCGCGCTGGTGATCCAGCGCGACCCGATCATCCTGGCCAAGGAGGTCGCCTCGCTGGACCTGATCTCCGGCGGCCGCGCCGAGCTGGGCGTCGGCGCGGGCTGGAACCGCGAGGAGATGCGCAACCACGGCACCGAGCCGAAGACGCGGATGCGGCTGCTGCGCGAGCGGGTGCTCGCGGTGAAGGCGCTGTGGACCGAGGAGGAGGCCGAGTTCCACGGCGAGTTCGTGGACTTCGACCCGGTGTTCTCCTACCCCAAGCCGGTCCGCGACCCGCACCCGCCGGTGCTGGTCGGCGGGTCCGGGCCGACCACCTTCGACCGGGTCGCGGAGTTCGGCGACGGCTGGATGCCGATCTACGGGCGCGGCACCGACGCGCTGGGCGAGCAGATCGCCGAGCTGCGCGAGCGGGCCGGGCGGCGGGTGCCGGTCACCCTGTTCGGCGTGGTGCCCAAGGCCGAGATCGTCGCCGACCTGGAGGCGGCCGGGGTGGACCGGGTGCTGTTCAACCTGCCGACCGAGCCGCAGGACGCGACGCTGGCGCGGCTGGACAAGATGGCCGGGCTCATCACCGGCTGATCAGGCTGGATAAGGTCTCGGGCGTGATGGATTTTCCGTGGGGGACGGGGACCGCGACCGGTGTCGGGTCCTACCCGGGGGACGACCCGGCCGAAGCGCTGCGGACCGTGCTGGGCGAGCTGCCCGAGCTGCCGCACCTGCCCGAGCTGCCCGCCAGGGGGCCCGGCGCCGACCTGACCGGCCGGACCGCCGGGGTCCTGGTGGAGCTGCCGGTGCACCTGGAGCCGTCGGGCTGGCGGTTCTCCGACCGGCCCGGCCGCGACGTCCGGCGGGCGCTGGACCTGATGGCGCGCGACCTGGACGCGCTGGAGGAGCTGGCCGGGGGGCACGACGGCCCGTTCAAGATCCAGGTGGCCGGGCCGTGGACGCTCGCGGCCACCATCGAGCTGCGCGGCGGCCAGCGCGCGCTGAAGGACCCGGGCGCGGTGCGCGACCTCGCCGCCTCGCTGGCCGAGGGCGTCTCCCGGCACGTCGCCGACGTGCGGCGCCGGATGCCGAACGCCCAGCTGCTCCTGCAGATCGACGAGCCCGCGCTGCCGTCGGTGCTGGCCGGCGCCGTGCCCACCGCCAGCGGCTTCTCCCGGCTGCGCGCGATCGAGGCCCCGATCGCCGAGAACACGCTGCGTCAGGTGATCGAGCAGGCCGGGGAGGTGTTCCCGGTCGTGCATTGCTGCGCGCCGAACGTCCCGTTCGCGCTGCTGCGCGGCGCGGGCGCGAAGGCGGTCTCGGTCGATCTCGGCCTGGTCCCCGCCCGCGACGACGACGCGGTGGGGGAGACCATCGACGCCGGGGTCGGTCTCTTCCTCGGCGCGGTGCCGGGCACCGATGCCGCGCTGCCCTCGCTGGAGGCCACCGGCGCGCCCGTCCGGGAGCTGTGGCGGCGGCTCGGGTTCCCGTCCGCGCAGCTCGCCCGCCAGGTCGTCATCACCCCGTCCTGCGGGCTTGCCGGGGCCTCGCCCCGGTACGTCCGGGCCGCCCTGAAACGGTGCCGCGACACCGCGCGGATGCTGCACGAAGCGGCCGACTAGGAGGCGCGGCGCGGGCCGTAATGTCGTTGGCACCGGCGAGAATGGGGCCATGACCACGAGCGAGGACGTTCCCACGGAGGCGGCGAGGCGGCACAAGGAGCTGGCCGACAAGCTCGACGAGGCCGGCTACCGGTACTACGTGCTCGACCAGCCGACGCTCAGCGACGCCGAGTACGACCGGACGATGCGCGAGCTCCAGGCGCTGGAGGACGAGCATCCGGCCCTGGTCACGCCGGACTCGCCGACGCAGAAGGTCGGCGCGCCGATCACCACCGACTTCGCGACCGTCCGGCACCTGGAGCGCATGCAGAGCCTGGACAACGCGATGGACGAGGGCGAGCTGGCCGCCTGGGACGAGCGCGTGGTCAAGGAGGTCGGCGAGGTCGCCGGCTACCTGTGCGAGCTGAAGATCGACGGCCTGGCGATCGCGCTGGTCTACGAGAACGGCCGCCTGGTGCGCGGGGTCACCCGCGGCGACGGCCGCACCGGCGAGGACGTCACGCTCAACGTCCGCACCATCGAGGCGATCCCCGCCCAGCTCGCCGGGGAGGGCTGGCCGGAGGTGCTGGAGGTGCGCGGCGAGGTGTTCCTGCCGGTCGAGGGGTTCGAGCAGGTCAACGCCGCGCAGCTGGAGGCGGGCAAGCAGCCGTTCGCCAACCCGCGCAACGCCGCCGCCGGGTCGCTGCGGCAGAAGGACCCGCGCGTCACCGCCCAGCGGCCGCTGAGCATGCTGGTGCACGGGTTCGGGGTGTGGCGGGGCGGCGCGAAGCAGCCGGGCAGCCAGTCCGAGGCGTACCAGATCATGGGGGGCTGGGGGCTGCCGGTCAGCGACCGCTACAAGGTCGTCGGCGGGCTGGACGCGGTGCGCGAGTACATCGCCCACCACGGCGAGCACCGGCACGACACCCCGTACGAGATCGACGGCGTGGTCGTCAAGGTCGACCAGTTCCCCCTCCAGCGGCGGCTCGGCTCCACCTCGCGCGCCCCGCGCTGGGCGATCGCGTGGAAGTACCCGCCGGAGGAGGTCAACACCAAGCTCCTCGACATCAAGGTCGGCGTCGGCCGCACCGGGCGCGTCACCCCCTACGGCGTGATGGAGCCGATCAAGGTGGCCGGGTCGGTGGTCGCCTACGCCACGCTGCACAACGCGGGCGAGGTCAGGCGCAAGGGCGTGATGATCGGCGACACCGTCGTGCTGCGCAAGGCCGGGGACGTCATCCCCGAGATCGTCGCGCCGGTGGCCGACCTGCGCGACGGCTCCGAGCGCGAGTTCCAGATGCCGACGCACTGCCCCGAGTGCGGCACCGAGCTGGCCTACGAGAAGGAGGGCGACGCCGACATCCGCTGCCCCAACGCGCGGTACTGCCCCGCGCAGCTGCGCGAGCGGGTGTTCTTCCTGGCCAGCCGCAAGGCGCTCGACATCGAGGCGCTGGGCTACGTGGCGGCGACCGCGCTGACCCAGCCGCTGGAGCCCGGCGAGCCGCCGGTCCGCAACGAGGGCGACCTGTTCCACCTGACCGTCGAGCAGCTCCTGCCGATCCGCACGCTGGTGCGCGAGCAGCGCACCGGCCTGCCGCGCATCGACCCCAAGACCGGCGAGGAGAAGGTCGTCACCTTCTTCGCCAACAAGGAGGGCGAGCCGAAGAAGACCGTCGAGGTCCTGTTCGAGGAGCTGGAGAAGGCCAAGCGGCAGCCGCTGTGGCGGGTGCTGGTCGCGCTGTCGATCCGGCACGTCGGCCCGGCCGCCGCGCAGGACCTGGCGCGCGAGATGGGCTCGATCGACGCCATCCGCGCGGCCACCGAGGAGGAGCTGGCCGCCGTGGACGGGGTCGGCCCCACCATCGCCGCCTCCATCAAGCGGTGGTTCGAGGTGGACTGGCACCAGGAGATCGTCCGCAAGTGGGCCGAGGCCGGGGTGCGGATGGCCGACGAGGGCGCGGGCGGGCCGCGGCCGCTGGAGGGCGTCACCGTGGTGATCACCGGGTCGATGGAGGGGTTCAGCCGCGACTCGGCCACCGAGGCGGTGCAGGCGCTGGGCGGCAAGGTGTCGGGGTCGGTGTCGAAGAAGACCGGGTTCGTGGTGGTCGGCGACAGCCCCGGATCGAAGTACGACAAGGCCGTCAAGCTGGGCGTGCCGATCCTGGACGAGGACGGATTCCGCGTGCTGCTCGCCGATGGGCCAGATGCGGCCAAAAACGTAACCCTGCGCGCGGAGTCATGACGGGGTGTGCTCGGCAGGGCGTTTACCAGCGTAAAGTTACCCAACGGTACGGTAGAGTCACCCTCAGGTTGCGGGCCGTACGGGATTGGGCATAACGGAACGTACGCAACCGGTTTCGCGAAGTTGAGCGAAGGTCGTACCCTCCCAGTCATCACAGGTCCCCCGAACCCCCCGAGATGGTGATGAAGGACCCGAACAACACGCGGAACACGTTGCCGCGCCGGGGCTCCCCGCTGTGGAGCTACTTCGTCGTCGTCACGCTGCTCGGAGTCGCGGCGTGCGTCGCGGCGCCGGTCGGGCTGCTGACCGGCACCGACGTGGACGCCCTCGCCGGCGACCCGCTGTTCTGGATCCTGGGCGTGCTGATCGTGGCCGGCGAGCTGCGGCCGATCATCACCCCGGGCTCCACCGAGAACAGCGGGGCCAGCACCTCCACCACGTTCTCGTTCGCCGCCCTGCTGTACGCCGGGCTGCCGATCGCCGTGGTGCTGCGCGCCGTCGCGCTGGTGACCTGCGGGATCCTGTGGGGGCGGGCCCCGCACCGCATCGCCTTCAACGTGGCGCAGTACACCCTCAGCCTGGGCGCGGCCTGGCTGGTGCTGGGCCTGTTCGGGCACGACCCGACGCCCATCGCCACCTGGGTGCCCGGCGGCCCCGACCTGCCGGCCATCGCGCTGGCCGGGGCGGCCTACTTCCTGTGCAACGACACGCTGGTGGCCGCCGCGATCGCGCTGCACGAGCGCGTCCCGCTGCTGAAGGCGCTGCGCTGGGACCTCGGCTACCAGGTGCTGGTGCACCTGGCGCTGCTCGGCCTCGCCCCGCTGATGGTGGTGGCGATGGACCGCTCGGCGGCGTTCGTGCCGCTGATCGTGCTGCCGTTCATCGCCGTCTACCTCAACGCCTCGGTCTCGGTGCGGCGCGAGCACCAGGCCCTGCACGACGGCCTGACCGGCCTGCCCAACCGCAAGCTGCTGACGGTCCGCACCGAGGAGGCGCTGAACGAGGTCCGCTCGGCGCTCGGCACGCGCCGCGCCGCGCGCCGCCCCGGCGGCGCCCGCCCGGCCCGCGGCCCCGGCCGGATCGGCGCGCGGCGCCGCGTCCCCGAGGAGCCGCGCCAGCGCGCCGGGCTGTTCCTGCTCGACCTCGACCGCTTCAAAGAGGTCAACGACACCCTCGGCCACGCCACCGGCGACCGGCTGCTGCAGCTGGTCGCGCACCGCCTCACCCACAGCGTGCGCCCCGGCGACCTGGTGGCCCGGCTCGGCGGCGACGAGTTCGCGGTGCTGCTGCCCGCCGTCCGCGACGAGGCCGCCGCGCGCGAGGTCGCCGTCCGGCTGCGCGCCGCGCTCAGCGAGCCGGTCCGCCTGGACGGCATGACCTTCGACCTGGAGGCCAGCGTCGGGATCGCGCTGTTCCCCGACCACGCCCCCGACTTCGACCTGCTGCTCCAGCGCGCCGACGTGGCGATGTACAACGCCAAGGAGAGCCGCAACGGCGTGGAGGTCTACTCGCCCGGCAAGGACCGCAACTCCCCGGCGCGGCTCAGCATGCTCGGCGACCTGCGGCGCGCCATCGACCGCGGCGAGCTGGAGCTGTTCTACCAGCCCAAGATCGCCCTGCACGACGGCCAGCTGGTCGGCATGGAGGCGCTGCTGCGCTGGCGGCACCCCGACAAGGGCGTGCTGGAGCCGGCCGCGTTCCTGTCGATCGCCGAGCAGACCTACCTGATGCGCTCGATCACCCACCACGTGGTGGACGCCGCGCTCGCGCAGACCGCCGCGTGGTGGCGCGAGGACCTCGCCGTCCAGGTCGCGGTCAACGCCTCGGGGCGCGACCTGCTGGACGCCGGGCTCACCGAGACGATCGAGAACGGCCTGCGCGCCCACGACCTGCCGGCCGCCGCCCTCCAGCTGGAGATCACCGAGCGCATCCTGATGAACGAGCCCGCCTACGCCTCCGAGACCGTGGGCGCGCTGGCCGAGCTCGGCATCCCGCTCAGCCTGGACGACTTCGGCACCGGCTACTCCTCGCTGGTGCGGCTCAAGCGGCTGCCGGTCGAGGAGATCAAGATCGACTCCTCGTTCGTGCGCAGGCTCACCACCGACGCCGACGACGCGGTCATCGTGCGCTCGATCATCGACCTGGTGCGCACCATGGGGCTGCGCTCGGTCGCCGAGGGCGTGGAGGACGCGGCCACCGCCTCCCGGCTGCGCGAGATGGGCTGCGACGCCGCCCAGGGCTGGCACTTCGGCCGGCCCATGGACGCCGCCACCGCCACCGACTGGCTGCGCCGCCGGATGGAGCGGGCCCCGGAGCCCGCCGCCTAGTAGGACTTTGTTAGGTCTGGTCGGGTGAGCGGTCTGGTGTTGTGCTGGGAGGATGACGCCGGAGGAGTTGGCTGGGTGTCGGGTCCGGTTGGAGGAGTTCGCCGCGCAGGTGCTGGCGCCGCTGCCGCGGGTCGATCAGCGGGTCAAGGGCGGGCTGTATCTGCGTGGGCTGTTGCTGGAGGGCCGTCGCAAGTCGATGCAGCCGATGGCGGTCCGGCTGGGGGTCGATCACCAGCGGTTGCAGCAGTTCATCACCTCCTCGACCTGGTCGCACCAGCAGGTGCGGGCGGTGTTGGCGCGGCGGGCGGTGCGGGTGGTGCGGCCGCAGGTGTGGGTGGTCGACGACACCGGGTTCCCTAAGGACGGTGATGCCTCGCCGGGGGTGGCCAGGCAGTACTCGGGCACGCTGGGCAAGACCGGCAACTGCCAGGTCGCGGTCAGTGTGCACGCCGCCACCGACACCGCTTCCTGCCCGCTGAGCTGGCGGTTGTTCCTGCCCGCGGCCTGGGACGGGCCTTGCGCGGCTGGGCGGCGGGCCCGCTGCGGCATCCCCGAGGCCGAGCACCATCGGCCCAAGTGGCGGCTGGCGATCGAGATGCTGGACGAGCTGGCCACACTGGGGCTGCGTCCGGCGGTGGTGGTCGCCGACACCGACTACGGCAACAACGCGATGTTCCGCCAAGCGCTGGCGGCGCGGGGGCTGGCCTATGCGGTGCAGGTCAAGGGCGAATTGACCGCCTATGACGTGGCGGCCCGGCCGCAGACCCCGGCCTATGGCGGCTCGGGACGGCATCCGCTGCCGCGCTACCGCCACCGGCCGGTCAGTCTGCGCGCCCATGTGCTGGCCGCCGGCCGCGCCCAGTCCCGCGCACTGACCTGGCGGCGCGGCTCACGCGGGCCGTTGCGGTCCCGGTTTGTGCTGCTGCGGGTCCGGGTCGCGGGCCGGCGGCCGCGCCCGAACGCCGACGGCACCATCGCCGAGCAGTGGCTGATCGCCCAGTGGCCCGCCGGCGCGGCCGAACCGGTCAAGTACTGGCTGTCCAACCTGCCCGCCGACCTGCCGGCGGCGACACTGGTGCGGCTGGCCAAAGCGCGGTGGCGGATCGAGCACGACTACCGCGAACTGAAGACCGGACTGGGCCTGGACCACTTCGAAGGCCGCTCGTTCACCGGTTTCCACCGCCACCTGACCCTGGTCACCGCCGCCCACCTGTTCGTCACCGAACAGCGCCTGACCCCAAAAGCCCAGCCCAGGGCCTGAGCCTCTACCAGGCCCTGGACCTGCTACAGCAGATCCTGGCCACCGGGCCCAGACACTGCCCCACCTGCCACCAACCAGCCACCTGGCTGCCCTACGACACCACCTAACAAAGCCCTACTAGGGCCTGTCTCCAAGACCTCAGCCGTCGCGCGAGTGACTACCTGTCCCGGCAGGGCGAAGCCGGAGGCGAGCCCCGCCGGAACAGATCGCGAAGCGATGTGGCACTCGCAAAGCGACGGTCAGGGTGCGAGCCGCCAGGCGAGCGCCCTGGACCGGGGCTTTGAAGCACTGCTCAGTAACCGGGGCGGCGCGTGCGGGGCTCCTCGTAGTACTCCTCGCGCACGGTGGTCGGGGGCACGGCCGGGGGCACCGCCCGCCGCCGCGTGCTGACGATCCGCACGATGCCGATCACGAGCCCGATCAGCCCGCCGACCATCAGGATCACCCCGACCAGCCGGATGTCCAGACCGCTGATGTCGAACTCGACCGCGTAAGCCAGGATCGCGCCAATGATGATCAGTGCGATGCTGCCGCCGATGGTCACGGCGAACTCCTCTCGTCGTCCCGGGCGTACGAGACAACAGTTCCCACCAGACCGCATCGAAACGGGCGCGCCCGGCGGGCGCGGCCCAGGCCGCCGGTCCGCGGCGCTCCCCCCGCAGGCCGGGGGCGGGGCGCGCCGCAGGGATCATGCCTGGGTAAACCGGTCGGCCGTCGCGGCGCGGGCCAATAGGATGGCGGTGAACCCACTCGATCTCAGAAACGGTTTCTACATGTCCGCGATCACCCGAGACGAGGTGGCTCACCTCGCCCGGCTGTCCCGGCTGGCGCTCGGCGACGATGAGCTCGATCATCTCGCCGCCCAGCTCGATCAGATCATCTCCGCCGTCGCGCGGGTGCAGGAGGTCGCGGCGGAGGACATCCCGCCGACCTCGCACGCCCTCCCGCTGACCAACGTGTACCGGGCCGACCGGGTCCGGCCGTCCCTCACGCCCGAGCAGGCGCTGTCGGGGGCGCCGGCCGCCGAGGAGCAGCGTTTCCGGGTGCCGCGGATCCTGGACGAGGAGGCCTGATGAGCGAGCTGGTCAAGAAGACCGCCGCCGAGCTGGGCGCGCTGATCGCCTCGGGTGAGACCTCGGCCGCCGAGGTGGCGCAGGCCCACCTGGACCGGGTCGCGGCCGTGGACGGCTCCGTGCACGCCTTCCTGCACGTGGACGCCGAGGGCGTGCTGGCGCAGGCCCGCGCCGTGGACGGGCGCCGCGCCGCCGGCGAGGAGCTCGGCCCGCTGGCCGGGGTGCCGATCGCGCACAAGGACGTGTTCACCACCGCCGACATGCCGACCACCGCCGGCTCCAAGATCCTTGAGGGCTGGCGGCCGCCGTACGACGCGACCATCACCGCGCGCCTGCGCGAGGCCGGGCTGGTCATCCTCGGCAAGACCAACATGGACGAGTTCGCGATGGGCTCCTCCACCGAGAACAGCGCCTACGGCCCCACCCGCAACCCGTGGGACCTGTCGCGCGTCCCGGGCGGCTCCTCCGGCGGCTCCTCGGCCGCCGTCGCCGCCTACGAGGCGCCGCTGTCCACCGGCACCGACACCGGCGGCTCCATCCGGCAGCCCGCCGCCGTCACCGGCATCGTCGGCGCCAAGCCCACCTACGGCGGCTCGTCCCGCTACGGGCTGATCGCCTTCGCCTCCAGCCTGGACACCCCGGGCCCGTTCGCCCGCAACGTGCTGGACGCCGCGCTGCTGCACGAGGCGTTCTCCGGCCACGACCCGATGGACTCCACCTCCGTGGACCGGCCGGTCCCGCCGGTGGTGGAGGCCGCGCGCCGCGCCGACGTCGCCGGGATGACCGTCGGCGTCGTCAAGGAGTTCGGCGGCGACGGCTACCAGCCCGGCGTGCTGGCCCGCTTCAACGAGGCGGTCGAGCTGCTGGAGTCGCTGGGCGCCAAGGTCGTCGAGGTGTCGTGCCCGAACTTCGCCTACGCGATGCCGGCCTACTACCTGATCGCGCCGTCGGAGGCCTCGTCCAACCTGGCCCGCTTCGACGCCATGCGGTACGGCCTGCGCGTCGGCGACGACGGCACCCGCAGCACCGAGGAGGTCATGGCGCTGACCCGCGCCGCCGGCTTCGGCCCCGAGGTGAAGCGCCGCATCATGCTGGGCACCTACGCCCTGTCGTCGGGCTACTACGACGCCTACTACGGCAAGGCCCAGCAGGTCCGCACGCTGATCTCGCGCGACTTCGACGCCGCGTTCGAGCAGGTGGACGTGCTGGTCTCGCCGACCACGCCGACCACCGCGTTCCCGATCGGCGAGCGCGCCGACGACCCGATGGCCATGTACCTGGCCGACCTGTGCACGATCCCGTCCAACATGACGGGCAACGCCGCGATCTCGGTGCCGTGCGGCCTGGCCGACGAGGACGGCCTGCCGGTCGGCCTGCAGATCATGGCCCCGGTCCTCGGCGACGACCGCGTCTACCGCGTCGGCGCCGCCGTGGAGAAGGCCCTGGAAGACCGCTGGGGCGGCCCGCTGCTGGCCCAGGCCCCCGAACTGGAGGCCAAGTGAGCACCCCGACCGTCATGAAGTACGAGCAGGCGCTGGCGAAGTTCGAGCCGGTGCTGGGCATCGAGACCCACATCGAGCTGGGCACGAACTCCAAGATGTTCTGCGGCTGCCCGACCGCCTTCGGCGCGCCGCCCAACACGCAGGTCTGCCCGGTGTGCCTGGGGCTGCCCGGCTCGCTGCCGGTCACCAACCACGCCGCCATCGAGGGCATCATCAAGATCGGCCTGGCGCTCGACTGCCAGATCGTCGAGTGGTGCCGGTTCGCCCGGAAGAACTACTTCTATCCGGACATGCCGAAGGACTACCAGATCTCCCAGTACGACGAGCCGCTGTGCGTCGACGGCCACCTGGACGTCGAGGTCGAGGGCGAGACCTACCGGATCGAGATCGAGCGCGTGCACATGGAGGAGGACACCGGCAAGTCCTCGCACGTGGGCGGCGCGACCGGCCGCATCCAGGGCGCCGAGTACTCGCTGGTGGACTACAACCGCGCGGGCATCCCGCTGGTGGAGATCGTCACCAAGCCGATCACCGCCACCGGCGACAAGGCCCCGCTGGTGGCCCGCGCCTACGCGACCGAGCTGCGCGAGCTGGTGCGCTCCCTCGGCGTGTCCGACGTGCGCATGGAGCAGGGCTCGATGCGCTGCGACGTCAACGTCTCGCTGATGCCGCGCGGCGCCTCCGAGTGGGGCACCCGCACCGAGACCAAGAACGTCAACTCGCTGCGCTCGGTGGAGCGCGCGGTCCGCTCGGAGATCGAGCGCCAGGCCGCCGTGCTGGACGCGGGCGGGCGGATCACCCAGGAGACCCGCCACTTCCACGAGAACACCGGCACCACCACCAGCGGCCGCAGCAAGGAGGAGGCGCAGGACTACCGCTACTTCCCCGAGCCGGACCTGGTGCCGATGGCCCCGTCCCGCGAGTGGGTGGAGGAGCTGCGCGCGACCCTGCCGGAGCTGCCCGCCGCCCGCCGCAAGCGCGTCCAGCAGGAGTGGAACCTCTCCGACCTGGAGCTGCGCGACGTCGTCAACGCGGGCGCGGTGGACCTCATCGAGGACACCGTCAGGGCCGGGGCCGCCGCCCCCGCCGCCCGCAAGTGGTGGATGAACGAGCTGTCGCGCCGCGCCACCGAGCAGGGCGTGGAGCTGGCCGACCTGCCGATCACCCCCGAGCAGGTGGCCCGCATCCAGGCGATGGTGGACGCCAGGGAGCTGAACGACAAGCTCGCCCGCAAGGTGTTCGAGGGCGTGCTGGCCGGCGAGGGCACCCCCGACGAGGTGGTGGCCGCCCGCGGCCTGAAGGTCGTCAGCGACGACGGCGCCCTGGCCGCCATCATCGACCAGGTGATCGCCGACAACGCCGACGTGGCCGACAAGATCCGCGGCGGCCGCGTGGCCGCCGCCGGCGCGCTGGTCGGCGCGGTGATGAAGGCGAGCCGGGGCCAGGCCGACGCGGGCCGCGCCCGCGAACTGATCCTGGAGAAGCTCGGCGTCTCCTGACCGCCGGTCCCTGCGGCGGCCGCCTCCCGGCGGCCGCCGCAGGGCATCATCCTGTCGGCGGTGCGGGCTAGTCTCCGGCCATGCTCCCGGCCGACCCTTTCGCAGGTCTTCCCGGCGACCTTCCGCCTGGACGCCTGATCACGCCCCATCCTGATTTCGTTCGGGACATGGACCTGACCCTGAGCCGTGAAGGACCGGTGCTCTGGGTGACCGACAAGCCTGTCAGGAAGGCGCACGCCCTCTGGTCCCGGCTGTACGCCGAGCGCGCCGAAACCGGTCTGTATCCACTCCTCCTGGACACCCTCCACGGCGACGCCGCGCGGCCGTGGCACAACGGCGAGCTGATTTTCACGCCCCAGGAGGCCATCGACGCCCTCAGCGCCGAGACCGTTCTCCGCGCCTGGTGGGAGCCCACTGACGACGACGAGGATCTGGAGATCCTGGAGCCGATGGATTCCCCCTGGCCCGGTCTCGCCGCTCCCGGCGTCCTCCTCGCCGACCCTGACGATCAGGCGCGCGGTCTTGCCAAGGCCCTGACCCGCCGGAGCAGGACGCTGGTCGGCCTCGTCCCCGCCGCCCGGGGCGCGGACGCACTCGCGTTGATGGGCTGGACGGGGCCGTGCAACCACACCAACGACACCGAGGAGATCTCGGTGGTCGTGCGTTCCTGGGAGGAGCGCTTCGGGGCTCGCGTCGTCATGGTCGGTCACGCCACCCTTTTCCTGTCGGTGGCAGCCCCGCCGAGCACTCTCGACCACGCTCGCAGGATTGCGAACGAGCACTTCGTGTTCTGCTCGGACAACATCACGCAGGGCGAGGTGGCCGACTTCGGCGAGTACGTCGAGACGCTGGTCGGCCGTACCCACTGGTCGTTCTGGTGGGACTGACGCCTCGGCGGGAGCGGCGACCGTCCGTCACTTCAGGGGGAGGACGATGATCTTGTCGTCGTTCGGTTTCGGGTCGCCGCGGCCGTCCTTGTTGCTCGTGGTGATCCACAGCGTGCCGTCGGGGGCGCGGACCGCCGCGCGCAGGCGGCCGTAGCGGTTCTCCAGGTGGGGGACCGGCTTGCCCGCCTTGCCGTTCTGGACGGGGACCTGCCACAGGCGCTCGCCGCGCAGGCCCGCCGCCCACAGGGAGCCGTTCGCGTAGGCCAGGCCCGAGGGGGACGCCTCGTCGGTCGACCAGGTCAGCAAGGGATCGGTGTACTTCTTGTCGTCGGAGGTGCCCTCCACCTCCGGCCAGCCGTAGTTGGCGCCCTTGGTGATGCGGTTGACCTCGTCGTAGCGGTTCTGGCCGAACTCGGTGGCGTACAGGTTCCCGGACTCGTCCCAGGCCAGGCCCTGTACGTTGCGGTGGCCCCAGCTCCAGACCCGCGTGTTGAAGGGGTTGCCGGGGGCCGGTTTCCCATCGGGCGTCACGCGCAGGATCTTGCCGCCCAGGTCGTCGCGGTCCTGGGCCCGTCCGGTCTCGCCCACCTCGCCGGTCGCGATGTAGAGGTGCCCGTCGGGGCCGAACGCGATGCGGCCGCCGTTGTGGTTGCCGCCCTTCGGAATGCCCGTCACGATCGGGTGCGGGGCGGTCGGGGCGTCGTCCAGGCGGAACCGCACCACCCGGTTGTCGTCCGCCGCCGTGTAGTACAGGTAGATCAGGCGGTCCTCGGCGAAGGACGGGGAGACCGCCACGCCCATCAGGCCGCCCTCGCCGCCCGGCCGCACGCCCGGCACCCTGCCCAGCGGGGTCACCCGGCCCTGCGGGGTGACCTTCAGGAGGCGCGCGCTGTCGCGTTCGGTCACCAGGGCCTCGCCGCCCGGCAGGAAGCCGATCGCCCAGGGGACGCTCAGACCACCCGCCAGCTCGCGCGGCTGGCCCAGGGCCGCCGAGGACTGGCCGGACGGCAGCGGGGCCGGGGTCGCGGGGCCCCCTTCCGCGTCGGACGAGCAGGCGGACGCCAGCAGGGCCACGCCGATGAGCCAGTGTCTGCGCATGGGGACGGCCTCACGTCAGGGGAACCACGATCACCCCGTCATCTTCCCCCTTGTCGGTGGTGAGCCACAGCGCTTTGCCGTCGGGTGTCGGGGTCACCGAGCGGATGCGGCCGAACCTTTGC
Source organism: Spirillospora sp. NPDC050679 (assembly GCA_044456955.1). GTDB lineage: Bacteria > Actinomycetota > Actinomycetes > Streptosporangiales > Streptosporangiaceae > Spirillospora. The sequence continues at coordinate 103,826 of JBITGK010000017.1, forward strand.
TGGAAGTGGGGGATCGGCGTGGCCGCCTTGCCGTCGCCCATGGGGATCTGCCACAGGCGGCGGCCGCGCAGCGCGGCCGCCCACAGGGAGCCGTTCGCGTAGGCCAGGCCCGAGGGGGACGCCTCGGCGGGGACCCAGGTCAGCAGGGGCTTCTCGTACGGGCCGTCGCCGCCGGCCATGCCCTCCACATGCGGCCAGCCGTAGTTGCGGCCCTTCACGATGTGGTTGACCTCGTCGAAGCGGTCCTGGCCGAACTCGGTGGCGTACATCCGCTCGGACTCGTCCCAGGCCACGCCCTGCACGTTGCGGTGGCCCCACGTCCAGACCCGCGTGCCGAAGGGGTTGCCGGGCGCGGGCCTCCCGTCCGGGGTCATCCGCAGGATCTTCCCGCCCAGGGACTCGCGGTCCTGGGAGGTGCGCCCCTCCGCCGCGTCGCCCGTGGTGGCGTACAGCATCCCGTCCGGACCGAACGCCAGCCGCCCGCCGTTGTGGTTCACGGCCTTCGGGATGCCCTCCACCAGGACCTCGGGCCTGCCGAACGACGCCCCGCCCGCGTAGCGGATGCGGGCGATCCGGTTGTCGGACGCCGCCGTGAAGTAGACGTAGACGCTCTTGTCCGAGCGATAGGACGGGGAGACCGCCACGCCCAGGAGGCCGCCCTCGCCGTGGGGCGCCACTCCGGGCACCTTGCCCAGTTCCGTCACCTTTCCGGTGGGGGAGACGCGCAGCAGCAGCGCGCTGCGCCGCTCGGTCATCAGGGCGTCCCCGTCGGGCAGGAACGCCAGCCCCCAGGTGATCTGCCGCCCCTTCACCAGCACCTTCGGCTCGCCCAGCCCGTCTTCGGCGGAGGGGGAGGGCGCGGACGGGGACGGGGGCGCGGACGCGGGCGTCACCGGCCCCGCGCTCTCCGGCTCGGCGCTGCACGCGCCGGAGGCCAGCAGGATCACGGCGGTCGCTAGGGCGAGGGCGCGGCGCATAGGGCCATCAAGGCACAACCCGGTCCCGCCGCACAACGGCCACGTCCGGCCGCGACGCGCACCGGCTATGCTTCGTTACCGATCGGAACCGGGGCGCCACGCCCCGTCGCGATCTCCAGGCCGGGCGTTTGTCGCCGGGAGGACGCCCAGCCTCAATCGCTCCGTGACCTACGGAACGTACATTGAGCATCACGGTGATCCCGCACTGCAGCAACGTCGCTGACCGAGCGCCGGCGCAGCCGATGTGCTCGCCGCGGCCCCGGCGCTCATCCGGCGCGGGGCACGATCCGACACGGGCCGGGCGTTATCCATGCGCCGGGTGAGGTGGACGGGCCGATATCCGGGACGTGATGCGACGTCCGCGCGGAGCATGGAAGCTCCGCTGGGCAGGAAGGGACACGGCGCGATGGGCGGCGAGAAGGCCAGACGGGTGCCGCGACGGGCGGTGCCAGTCGGCATGGTCGCGATCGTCGGGGTGCTCTACGCGATCGGCTCGCTGCTGGGCTGGGGCGGCACCGCCTTCATCGCCTGGGCCGAGGCCGCCGCCGCGGGCGCGGCCGCCGCCTCCCTGCTGCCGGCCTCGCGCCGCCCCGAGGGCGCGGCCGACGGCTCCGGCGGCACGCTGTGGCGGGCGTCCTGGCGCTGGTACGGCATCGCCGCCGCCTGCTGGACGGTCGGCGCGGTCGGGTCGGCGTTCACCGCCTCGGTGCTGAGCCGCAGCGCGCTGTCGCTGTCGGTGACCGACCTGTTCTACGTCGCGGCCGTTTTCGCGCTGGTGGTGGGCCTGATCGTGCCGATCAGGCCGTCCCGCGAGCCGCGCGCCTGGCTGAGGTACGCCGCCGACACCTACGTGTGCGCCTGCGCGCTGTTCGTGCTGGGCTGGGTCGGGCTGTTCAGCGGCCTGTACCACCGGTCCGGCGAGACCACCCTGGAATTCCTGCTGGAGCTGCTCTACCCGCTGATCGACATCCTGCTGGTCTGCGGCGCGCTGCCGTTCGTGCTGGGCGCCGGGCGCGGGCACCGGCGGCCCGCCTGGATGGGCTACGGCGCGCTGGTGGCGTTCGCCGCCGCCGACGTGGTGACCACCGTCGTCCGGCTGCGGGGCGGCGGCCCCACCGACGACCCGGCCGACATCCTGCGCCTGAGCGGCCTGCTGCTGCTCCTGCTGGTGCCCTGGACCGCGCCGCGCGCCGACGCCGAGGACGGGGACGGCGGCCAGGGCCACGGCCGCGTGATCGGCCCGGGCATCACCACCGCGGCGGTCGCCGCCGCGGCCGCGGTGTTCGTGGCCGGGCAGTCGCTCACCGCCTCGCACGGCCTGGAGCCGGTGGTCACCCTGGTCGCCGGGTCGGCCACGGTGGTGCTGCTGGCGCGGCTGGCGGACCTGCTGCATGAGAACGCCGCGCTGCGCCGCGCCGTCGACACCGGCGAGGACCACTTCCGGGCGCTGTCGGAGAGCATCAACGACGCGGTGCTGATCTGCGACCTGGACGCGGTCGTCCAGTACGCCAGCCAGGGCGCGCTGCGCACCTACCGCTACAGCGCCGACGAGCTGCTCGGCCGCCCCCTCGGCGAGATCATCCACCCCGAGGACCTGCCCCGCGTGCAGGCCGTGTTCGCCGACTTCCTGGACGGCGGCCCCCTCGACGACCCCGACGCCGGGTTCGACGACGACCCCGACCTCGACACGCTGCGGGTGGCCTGCCGCGTGCGCGCCGCCGACGGCACCTGGCTGCCCACCGAGTCCACCGTGTCGCGCTACAGCGGCACCGGCGAGGCCCCGGGCCGCCTGCTGATCACCACCCGCGACCTCAGCGAGCAGGCCGCCCTGCAGCGCCAGGTCGCGCACCTGACCTTCCACGACGGCCTGACCGGCCTGCCCAACCGCGCCTACTTCGAGGAGCGCACCCGCGAGGTGCTGACCCGGCAGGGCGGCGGGCGGGTCGCGGTGCTGTTCGTCGACCTGGACGGCTTCACCGCCGTCAACGACTCGGCCGGGCACGCCGCCGGCGACCAGGTGCTGGCCCAGGCGGCCCGGCGGCTGCGCGCCACCGTGCAGGCCGACGACACCGTGGCCCGCTGGGGCGGCGACGAGTTCGCCGTGCTGGTGCAGCTCCCCGACGAGCCGCAGGCCGGGCGCGGCGACTCCCAGACCGCCGTCGAGCTGGCCGAGCGCCTGCTGCGGGTGCTGTCGGCCGACCCCTACCGGGTCGGCAGCAAGGGCATCGTGCTCACCGCCAGCGTCGGCATCGCCTTCCCCGGCGACGAGGCCGACCCGGGCCGCGACGGCGTCCGCGACGGCGCCCGCCGGGTCCGCCGCAGCGCCGCCGACCTGATCCGCAACGGCGACCTGGCCATGGCCCGCGCCAAGGAGCTGGGCGGCGGCCGCGTCGAGGTGTTCGCCCCGCACATGCACGCCGACGTCGTGCGCCGCCTGGAGCTGGGCAGCGACCTGCAGCGGGCGCTCGCCGAGGAGCAGTTCGCGGTGGAGTTCCAGCCGGTGGTGGAGCTGGCGACCTCCCGGGTGACCGGCGTGGAGGCGCTGGTGCGCTGGTGGCGCGGGACCGAGGCGGTGCCGCCGGAGGAGTTCATCGGGCCCGCAGAGGAGTCCGGCCTGATGATCCCGCTGGGCGACTGGGTGCTGCGCGAGGCGTGCCGCGAGGTGGCCCGCTGGCGCGCCGACGCCTGGGAGGTGACGCTGTCGGTCAACTTCACCGCCCGGCAGATCGCCGCGCCGCGCTTCGTGGAGTCGGTCGCGGCGGCGCTCGCCGACACCGGCCTGCCCCCGCACGCGCTCACCCTGGAGGTGCGCGAGGAGGTGCTGGTCGAGGACGGCGGGCAGAACGTGCGGCGGCTGTCGGCGCTGCGCGACCTCGGCGTGCGGCTCGCCATCGACGACTTCGGCACCGGCTACGCCTCGCTGGCCTACCTCGGGCAGCTCCCGGTGGACATCATCAAGATCGACCCGTCGTTCGTGGCGGGCCTCGGCCGCGACGAGACCCTCACCCTGCTCACCCGCACCATCGTGCGGCTCGGCCGCGACCTCGGCCTCACCGTGGTGGCCGAGGGCATCGAGCGCCCCGAGCAGCTGGATCTGCTGCGCGAGATGGAGTGCCCGCGCGGCCAGGGCTACCTGGTGGCGCGGCCGATGGCGGCGGGCCGGGTGGAGTCGCTGGTGCGCACCAGCCTGGGCACCCGCAACGGCGCCCAGGGGCCCTCCCCGCTGCCGCTGGAGGGCCCGGCGCTGCCCACCGGCCGTCCCGCCCTCGTCTCACATAATGAGACAAAGTGTCCAAGGATTTGACCCGCGGCGGGAAGTCGGCGAAAGTGGGCACCGTGCAGAGCAGCTCCATCATCCTCGTAGTACTTGGTCGGCGCGCAGGCTGATCAAGTCTTTCCACCTGCGCGCGCCCCTCGACCGCCATCCGGCGGCGGGGGTTTTTTGTTGGCCGTGTGACCTTCGAACGATCACCCGTTCCCAGGAGCACAGACTTCTCCCCAAGGAAACTGGAACATGACGACCGAACAGATGACGGGAGCCCAAGCGCTGGTCCGCGCCCTGGAGAACGTCGGCGTCGACACGGTGTTCGGCATTCCCGGAGGAGCGATCCTCCCCGCGTACGACCCGCTCTTCGACTCGGAGAAGGTCCGCCACATCCTGGTCCGCCACGAGCAGGGCGCCGGGCACGCCGCGCAGGGCTACGCGATGGTCACCGGCAAGGTCGGGGTGTGCATGGCCACCAGCGGCCCGGGCGCCACCAACCTGGTCACCCCGATCTCCGACGCCTACATGGACTCGGTGCCGATCGTGGCGATCACCGGCCAGGTGGCCAGCGCCTCCATCGGCACCGACGCCTTCCAGGAAGCCGACATCGCCGGCATCACGATGCCGATCACCAAGCACAACTTCCTGGTCACCCGGGCCGAGGACATCGCGCGCACGATCGTGGAGGCGTTCCACATCGCCTCGACCGGCCGGCCCGGCCCGGTCCTGGTGGACATCTCCAAGGACGCTCTGCAGTCCACCTTCGGCTTCCAGTGGCCGGTCCAGATGCAGCTGCCCGGCTACCGCCCGGTCACCCGGCCGCACTCCAAGCAGGTCCGCGAGGCCGCCAAGCTGATCGTCGAGGCCGAGCGGCCGGTGCTGTACGTCGGCGGCGGCGTCATCAAGGCGGGCGCGGCGGCCGAGCTGAAGGTGCTGACCGAGCTGACCGGCGCGCCGGTCGTCACCACCCTGATGGCCAAGGGCGCGCTGCCCGACAGCCACCCCCAGCACATGGGGATGCCCGGCATGCACGGCAGCGTCGGCGCGGTCGGCGCGCTGCAGAAGGCCGACCTGCTGGTCACCCTGGGCGCGCGCTTCGACGACCGGGTCACCGGCAAGCTGGACGGGTTCGCGCCGCACGCCAAGGTCGTGCACGCCGACATCGACCCGGCGGAAATCTCCAAGAACCGGCACGCCGACGTCCCGATCGTCGGCGACGCCCGCGAGGTCATCGCCGACCTGATCGTGGCGGTGCAGGCCGAGCACGACGCCGGGCGCACCGGCGACTACGCCGACTGGTGGCGCCAGCTCGACGCCTGGCGCGAGACCTACCCGCTGGGCTACGACGAGCCGTCGGACGGGTCGCTGTCGCCGCAGCAGGTGATCGAGCGCATCGGCCAGCTGGTCGGCCCGGACGCCTACTACGTGGCGGGCGTCGGCCAGCACCAGATGTGGACCGCGCAGTTCATCAAGTACGAGCGGCCCGGCGCGTTCCTCAACTCCGGCGGCGCGGGCACCATGGGCTACGCGGTCCCGGCCGCGATGGGCGCCAAGGTCGGCGCGCCCGGCACCCAGGTGTGGGCGATCGACGGCGACGGCTGCTTCCAGATGACCAACCAGGAGCTGGCCACCTGCGCGATCGAGGGCATCCCCGTCAAGGTCGCGGTCATCAACAACGGCAACCTCGGCATGGTCCGGCAGTGGCAGACGCTGTTCTACAACGAGCGCTACTCCAACACCCGGCTGAAGGGCGCGGCGGCCGACGCCAAGTACATCCCCGACTTCGTCAAGCTCGCCGACGCCTACGGCTGCGTCGGGCTGCGCTGCGACAACGCCGGGGACCTGGACGCGGTCATCGCCAAGGCCATGGAGATCAACGACGCCCCCGTCGTGATCGACTTCGTGGTGCACCAGGACGCGATGGTGTGGCCGATGGTCGCCGCCGGCACCGGCAACGACGACATCAAGATCGCGCGTGACCTCGCCCCCGACTGGGAGAACGGAGACTGACGATGAGCCTGCACACCCTCTCAGTGCTGGTGGAGAACAAGCCGGGCATCCTGGCGCGGGTCGCGGCCCTGTTCTCCCGGCGCGGGTTCAACATCGAGTCCCTGGCCGTGGGCGTCACCGAGCACCCGGAGATCTCCCGGATGACGATCGTGGTGAACGTCGAGGAGCTCCCGCTGGAGCAGGTCACCAAGCAGCTCAACAAGCTGATCAACGTTCTGAAGATCGTGGAGCTGGACACCGCGCAGTCGGTGCAGCGCGAGCTGCTGCTGGTCAAGGTGCGCGCCGACGCCGAGACCCGGTCCCAGGTGCTGGAGACCGTGCAGCTGTTCCGCGCCAAGGTCGTGGACGTCGCGCCGGACGCGGTGACCATCGAGATCACCGGCAACCGCGACAAGCTGGACGCGTTCATCCGGGTCCTGGAGCCGTTCGGCATCAAGGAGCTGGTGCAGTCGGGCATGGTGGCCATCGGGCGCGGCGCGCGCTCCATCACCGACCGCTCGCTGCGCGCCATCGAGCGCAGCGCCTGAACCGCCCGGCGCCCGGTCCACGCGGCGCCCGGGCACCACAGACACGGCGTCCCGGCCCCGCGCCGCCGAGCGCGGGGCCGCGGGCGGCCCCACACCGAGAGAAAGGCAACAGCACAGTGGCTGAGATGTTTTATGACAACGACGCGGACCTGAGCATCATCCAGGGCCGGCACGTCGCGGTCATCGGGTACGGCAGCCAGGGGCACGCGCACGCCCTGTCCCTGCGCGACTCCGGTGTGGACGTCCGCATCGGCCTGCCCGAGGGCTCCAAGAGCCGGGAGAAGGCCGAGGCCGAGGGCCTGCGCGTGCTGACCCCGGCCGAGGCGGCCGAGGAGGCCGACCTCATCATGATCCTGGCGCCGGACCACCTGCAGCGCGGGATCTACGAGAACGACATCAAGCCCGCGCTGGTCGAGGGCGACGCGCTGTTCTTCGGCCACGGCCTGAACATCCGCTACGGCCTCATCGAGCCGCCGGAGGGCGTGGACGTGGCCATGGTCGCGCCCAAGGGCCCGGGGCACCTGGTGCGCCGCCAGTTCGCCGCCGGCCGCGGCGTCCCGGTGATCGTGGCGGTGGAGAAGGACCCGTCCGGCAACGCCTGGCCGCTGGCGCTGTCCTACGCCAAGGCCATCGGCGGCCTGCGCGCGGGCGGCATCAGGACCACCTTCACCGAGGAGACCGAGACCGACCTGTTCGGCGAGCAGGCCGTGCTGTGCGGCGGCGCCGCCGAGCTGGTCAAGACCGGTTTCGAGGTGCTGACCGAGGCCGGCTACCAGCCGGAGGTCGCCTACTTCGAGTGCCTGCACGAGCTGAAGCTGATCGTGGACCTCATGTACGAGGGCGGCATCTCCAAGATGTACTGGTCGGTGTCCGACACCGCCGAGTACGGCGGCTACACCCGCGGCCCGCGCGTCATCAACGCCGACACCAAGGCGGAGATGAAGAAGATCCTGGCCGAGATCCAGTCCGGCGAGTTCGCCAAGGAGCTGGTGGCCGAGTTCGAGGGCGGCCAGGTGCAGTTCGGCAAGTACCGCCAGGAGCTGGCCGAGCACCCGATCGAGAAGACCGGCGGCGCGCTGCGCCCGATGATGAGCTGGCTGAACGACTGAGCCGGGCTCGTCCCGACGACCGCCGCGCCCGGAAGGCTCCGGGCGCGGCGGTCGTCGTTCGCGCGCCCGGATGAGCGGGCCGGTCAGCGCGCCAGCCGCCGCCTGATCTTGGCGCGCAGCGGCGCGGGCCGGACGCCGCTCCGCACCAGCACCGCCAGGTGCCCGCCCTTGGTGAGGTAGACGGTCGCCTCCGTGCCGGGGCCGAGCGACCTGGTCCGCGGGTCGGTCTTCAGCTTCGGCCCGCGCACGGTGCCGAAGCGCGCCTCGCGCGTCACCCCGAGCGCGGTGGCCGCCACGTACACGTCCCAGCGGCCCGGCCCCGCCGCACTCGCGTCGGCGACGGCCTCGAAGCCGTCCTCGTGCGGCTCGGCGGCGATGCGGTGCTCCACCTTGCTGCGCCGCTCGCGCAGGATCACGTCCACCGCCGTGCGGTGGGTCTCGATGCGCTCCAGGCGCGCCAGCCCGCGAACGCGCACCTTGCCCCCGCCTTGCCAGCAGACCGCGTCCAGCCGGTGCTCGACGCCGACCTCGGCGGTGATGTCGGCGTCCTGGCGGGGGACGCCGCGCAGGTAGGGGTACATGGCGTAGACCCGGCCGCCGACCACGACCGCGCCGGCGGGGCTGCCGCGCAGCTCGTCGCGGATGAGGCGCTCCAGCTCGTCGCGCAGCCCGTTCTGGATGCAGAACGCCCGCAGCCGGTAGGAGGCGGGCAGGGCGGCGCGCGCGGCGTCGCTCAGGCCGTCGTCGCCGAGGACGCGGCGGGTGCCGTCCAGCAGGCGGTCGCGCTGCGGGCGGTCCAGGTCCAGGAAGCGGTGGTCGTACACGCGGAGGACGTCGCGCAGGACGCTGACGGTGCAGTCCGAGGTCACGGGGCTCTCCAGGTCGGCGGGGCTCATGGTCACGGTAGGCCCGCGGCTGATCGCCCGCAGTGAAACACGGCAGCCCGCCGCCGTGCATGCATACCGCGTATTGCCCTTGGCATACTCCGTATGCATACTTGGTATCCATGTCCATCCGACACGGCCTGCTGGCCCTGCTGTCCCACGGGCCCCGCTACGGCTACCAACTGCGCGCCGAGTTCGAGGCGTCCACGGGCTCGACCTGGCCGCTCAACATCGGGCAGGTGTACTCCACGCTGTCGCGGCTGGAGCGCGACGAGCTCGTCACCCGGGTCGGCGCCGACGACGAGGGCCGCTTCGTCTACCGCATCACCCCGGCCGGGGAGGCGGACGTGCGGCGCTGGTTCGCCACCCCCGTCGCCCGCTCCGACCGGCCCCGCGACGAGCTGGCGATCAAGCTGGCGATGGCCGTCACCGCGCCCGGCGTGGACATCGCCCAGGTCGTGCAGACCCAGCGCACCGCCACGCTGCGCTCGCTGCAGGACCTCACCCGCCTCAAGCGCGACGCGCCCGCCCTGCCCGCCGACGCCGGCGACCGCGCCTGGCGGCTGGTCCTGGAGTCGATGATCTTCCAGGCCGAGGCCGAGGTGCGCTGGCTGGACCACTGCGAGAGCTACATGGCCCGCCTCGGGCCGCTCCCCGCCCCGGCCGCCGACCCGTCCCCGGACGCGGCCGCCGGGCGGGCGACCGCCGCCGAGGCCGACGAGGAGGCACGCCGATGAGCGTCCTGATGATGAACGGGGTCACGCGCGACCACGGGTCCGGCGCCGGGCTCGTGCACGCGCTGCGCGACTTCAGCCTGCGGCTCGACCCCGGCGAGTTCGTCGCGGTCATGGGCCCCTCGGGCTCGGGCAAGTCCACCCTGCTCACCCTGGCCGGCGGCCTGGACGCCCCGACCGCCGGGCAGGTGCTGGTGGAGGGCGTGGACCTCGGCGCGCTGCCGCGCGCGGGCGTCGCCCGGATGCGCCGCCAGCGGATCGGCTACGTCTTCCAGGACCTCAACCTGATCCCGAGCCTGACCGCCGCCGAGAACGTCATGCTGCCGCGCGAACTGGACGGCGTGCGCGCCCGCCAGGCCCGGCGCGAGGCCCTGCACGCGCTCGCCGAGGTCGGCGTCCCCGAGCTGGCCGACCGCTTCCCCGAGGACATGTCGGGCGGCCAGCAGCAGCGGGTCGCCATCGCCCGCGCGCTGGCCGGGGACCGCCGCCTGGTGCTGGCCGACGAGCCCACCGGCGCGCTGGACAGCCACACCGGCGAGGAGGTCATGCGCATCCTGCGGGCCCGCTGCGACGCGGGCGCGGCCTGCCTGATGGTCACCCACGAGTCCCGGCACGCCGCCTGGGCCGACCGCGTGGTCTTCCTGCGCGACGGCCGCATGGTGGACGGCACCGGCCCGCGCCCCGGCCCCGAGAGCCTGCTGGAGGCCCGGTGAGCGGCAGGAGGGCGGCGTACCGGATCGCCTGGCGCGACGCGCGCCGGTCCAAGGGCCGCACCGCGCTGGTGCTGGCCATGATCGGGCTGCCGGTGCTGGTGATCAGTGCGCTGGCGGTGCTGCTGTACACCAGCGACTGGTCGCCGCGCGAGGAGCTGCCGTACGAGATCGGCGCGGCCGACGCGCGGATCACCGGCGCGGGCCGCGGCCCGATCGACCAGTCGTCCGCCGGTCGCGCCGGCGACTTCGACGGGCAGGGGCGGGAGGCCCCCGCCGACCCCGGCGGGCCCTGGACGACGCCGGAGATCGAGCGGAAGGTCGCCGCCAAGTACGGGCCGTCGGCCCGGGTGGTGCCGATCGCCGACAAGAGCGTGACGGTGACGACGCCGCGCGGCTCCCTCCAGGCCCGGACGATCGAGGCCGACGCGCGCGACCCGCTGCTGCGCGGGATGTTCGCGGTCGAGAAGGGCCGGCTGCCCGCCGCGCCCGACGAGATCGCGCTCGGCCCGGTGTTCGAGGAGCGCGGCTTCGCGCTGGGCGCGCCGGTGCGGATCGACGGGACCGGCGCGGCCAAGAAGCTGGTCGGGTTCGTGGCCCTGCCGCGCACGCCCGGGGAGCGCACCGCCCTGGTCGCGCCCGGCGCCCTGCCGGACCGGCAGGCCGACCAGCCGCAGTGGCTGCTGTCGGCCGGCCGCCCGGTGACCTGGTCCGACGTCAAGGAGTTCAACACCGAGGGCATCGGCGTGCTGTCCCGCGCCGTCGTGACCGACCCGCCGCCCGGCGCGGACACCGCGCAGGGCCGCGGCGACGAGGGCGCGTCGGGCATGGCGATCGTGGCCATGGCGGTCGCCATGATCGTGCTGGAGATCGTGCTGCTGGCGGGCCCGGCGTTCGCGGTGGGCCTGCGCCGCCAGCGCCGCCAGCTCGCGCTGGTCGCGGCGGTCGGCGGCGACGCGCCGCACCTGCGCGCGGTGGTGCTGGCGAGCGGCGTGGTCATCGGCGCCGCGGCGGCCCTGCTCGGCACGGCGGGCGGCGTCGCGGTGGCCTGGACCGTCAAGCTGGCGGCCGACGGCCGGGGCGGTGAGCCGTTCGGCCCGTTCGAGGTGCCGTGGCTCCTGCTGGCCGCGACGATGCTGCTCGGCGCGGGCAGCGGGGTGCTGGCCGCGCTCGCCCCGGCGCTCCAGGCCGCGCGGACGGACGTGGTGGCCGCGCTGGCGGGCCGCCGCGACCGCGCGCCCGCCCGGCGCGGCTGGCCGATCGCGGGCGGCGCGCTCATCGCCGCCGGGATGGCGCTCAGCCTGTTCGGGGTGCGCATGTGGAAGGAGTTCGGCGCGGCCTTCGGCGCCATCGCGATCATCGTCGGCTGCGTCATGATCGGCCCGTGGGTGGTCGGCCTCGCCGGGCGCACCGCCGGGATGCTGCCGCTGCCGCTGCGGCTGGCGGTCCGCGACGGGGCGCGCAACCGGGGCCGCGCGGCCCCCGCCGTCGCCGCGATCATGGCGGCGGTCGCCGGGATCACCGTGCTGGCCATCGGGGCGACCAGCGACTTCGAGCAGAACCGCGTCGAGTACCGGGCGCAGCTTCCGGAGGGCTCGACGCTGCTGCGCGTCCAGGGGAACCAGGAGAAGGGGATTCGGCAGGCCATGGCCCGCGAGCTGCCCGGCGTCCCGGCGATCCAGCTGCGCTCCCTGCCGGGCCCGAACTCGGCCTGCCTGAGCGAGACGCCGTGCCCGGCGGCCATGTTCCCCGGGACCGAGAGCGGTACGGCCTACAACTTCGGCGAGGACATCGCCGACAACGTGGTGGGCGGCGCGCGCGAGGCCAAGGCGCTGCTCGGCCGGGACGTGCCGGAGGTGACCGGCGCGCTGGCGGCGGGCAAGGTCGTGCTGTTCGGCGGAGAGGCCCCGGCCGGAGGGGTGATCGACGTCGATGTCAGCGCCTACGAGAGCGACCGGCCCAAGCGGCTGCGCACCGTCACCGGCGTCCCGGCGGTGGCCGTGCGCGCCGACGCGCACGTGAACGCCCTGGTGCCCCCGCGGGTCGCCGCCCGCTTCGGGCTGCCGGTGCGGACCGAGGCCCTGGTCGTGGACCGCGCCGACCACAAGGTCACCAAGGACGAGCAGGAGCGGCTGGCCGAGCGGATCGCCGGGCTCGGCGACCAGCCCGGCGAGCCGGCCGACGTCGTCTACGTCGAACGCGGCTTCACCAGCTCCAACACCGTGCCGCTGCTGCTGATGGCGCTGGCGGGCGGGGTGCTGGCCCTGGGCGGCTCGCTGATCGCCACGGGGCTGTCGGCCGCCGACTCCCGGGCCGACCTCGCGACGCTGGCCGCGATCGGGGCCCGGCCGCGCACCCGCCGCCTGCTGATGATGGGCCAGGCCGGGTTCATCGCGGTCCTCGGCTGCTGGCTGGGCATCGCCGCCGGGATGGTGCCCGGCATCGCGGTGGCCCGCCCGCTGACCGATCCCGCCAACGGGCTGCCGCCGGGGGAGAAGCCGCCCGGCCCGGCGCACGGCGTGATCGTGGACGTCCCGTGGACGCTGCTCGGCGTCATCGGGATCGCGGTCCCGCTGGCGGCGGTGCTGGCGGCCGGGCTGTTCACCCGGTCGCGGCTGCCCCTGGCGCGCCGGGCGGCGGCCTGACCGGCACGGTGCCTCGACACGGCGCCGCGACACGGCGCCGCGACACGGCGCCGCGACACGGCGCCGCGACACGGCGCCGGGTCGCGGGCGCACCGAATCGGCCGCGCGCCGGGGGGCTGGTAGCCTCCCGACGCGTGGCTGAGGCGGTAGCGGTGGAGCGGAAGACCGAGCATGCCCCGTCGTCGTCGCCCCGGTGGTTCCGGCGCACGCCGGTGGCCCTGGGCCTGATGGTCGCGGTCGCCGCGGCGGTGTACGCCGCCTACTCGCTGGTGCGGCTGTGGCGGTTCCGGGCCAGCACCTACGACCTGGTGATCTTCGACCAGGCGATCCGGTCCTACAGCCGCCTGGACCCGCCGATCGCGATGGTCAAGGGCGTGCACAACGGCTTCGGGCCGGACTTCTCCATCCTCGGCGACCACTTCTCGCCGATCCTGGCGGTGCTCGCCCCCTTCTACCGGCTGCACGACGGCCCCGAGACGCTGCTGGTCGCGCAGGCGGTGCTGTTCGCGCTGGCGATCGTGCCGATCTGGGCCTACACCGCCCGCCGGGCCGGCCCCCGCGCCGCCTACTGCGCGGCCGGCGCGTACGCGCTGTCGTGGCCGGTCGCCGAGGCGCTGGCCTTCGACTTCCACGAGGTCGCCTTCGTCCCGCCGCTGTCGGCGCTCATGGTGGAGCGCCACGACGCGGGCCGCCGGGGGCAGGCCGCGCTCGCCGCGTTCGGCCTGCTGCTGACCAAGGAGGACATGGGCCTGCTGCTGGTCGGCTTCGCCCTGTACCTGGCGACCCGGCGCGGCGGGCGCCGCCAGGCCGCCGGGTACGCGGCGGTGGGCCTGGCCGCCACGTGGGTGTCGTCGAAGGTGCTGATCGCCGCGTTCGGCGGCGACAACGACTACTACTGGGCCTACGGGTCGCTCGGCCGGGACATGCCCGACGCCGCGCTGCACCTGCTGACCCACCCCTGGGACGGGCTGGCCGCGCTCGGCACGCCGCCGATGAAGCTGACCACGCTGGCGGTGCTGCTGCTGCCGCTGCTGCTCCTGCCGCTGGCCTCCCCGCTGAGCCTCACCGCGGTGCCGCTGCTGGCCGAGCGGATGCTGGCCGACCGGTTCGCCAACTGGTGGGAGCCCAAGTACCACTACAACGCGTTCCTGATCGCGGTGCTGGTCATGGCATCGGTGGACGGCGCGCTCCGGCTGCACCGGCTCCTCGCCCCGCGCCTGCGCGGCCTCTCGGACCGGCTGCGCCGCCCCAGGGCCGCGGTGGCGGCGGCGACTGCGGCGGTGGCGGCGGCGACGCTGGCGACGGTGCCGTTCTTCGCGCTCGGCGACCTGGCCCGGCCCTCCTTCTACGCGCAGGACGACCGCGCGCGGGCCGCCGCCCGCGCCGCCGCCCTGGTCCCGGACGGGGCGCTGGTGGAGTCGGCCAACTCGGTGGGGCCCGCGCTGTCGGGCCGGACGCGGGTGCTGCTGTGGGACCGCGAGCCGCGCCGCGCGCCGTGGGTGGTGGCCGACGTGGGCCGGTGGGCGTTCCCGTTCCGCGACCTCGGCGAGCAGCGGCAGCGGGTGGAGCTCCTGCGCGCCCAGGGGTACCGGGAGGTGTTCCAGGGGGCGGGCTATGTGGTGCTGCACCGGAACGTTCCCGATCCGTGGTGACGGAGGCGCGAACGGGCGGCGGGCCGAGCGCTGGACCGCCCGCCGGGTCCGCCACGAGGTTGGACATCCGTTTGGACACCGGATGGTCGCGGGAGCGGCCGCCGCTTTCGCGGCGCGGATTTAGATGATCCGTCCACTACGTGGTCGCGAGGAAGAATTGCTCTACCACTTTCGCGCTCTTTGTCCGATACTTGGGTAAAAGTCGCAACGGCTGTGGCGATCCCCCGCGCACCAGCGCAAACCCTGTCGGTGACCCGCGCCGCGCGGCGGTGGGGCGGAAGACATGGATGTCCATCAACTTCGCGGGAGCCGGGGGCCCGACAAGTCGGCGGAGCCGCAATTGGTTGCCGGGACCGCATTCCCCCAGGCAGGTAATTCCCCGTTCCGCAATGCGGACGCCGGGGCGGAAAATGGCGGGGAGTCGTGACGTGGCGGCCGCGGACCGGGCCGTCCGCCGGTGGCCGTCCTGCGGGTCGGCGTGGGTGGCGCTGCTGCGACACGTCTGGACGGCCGGCGAGGCCGGTATGGAGGACCGCGGGCCGATCATCGAGGGCCCGCCGATCCTGTTCGAGATCTCCTCGCTCAGCTGGGAGGACCCGCTGCTCCAGCAGTACGGCGACCGGGCCCGGCTGAAGCGCTGGTCGCAGCGGGCGCGCGGGGAGCGGCCGGGGGAGTACGGCGTCCGGCTGCGCGACCTGCACGGGGTGGACCAGCTGCGCTGGGTCGCCGACCTGCTGCGCGCCCGGCCCTGGACCACCAGCGCGTGGATCTCGCTGACGGTGCCGGGGGAGGCGGCCGACACCGTGCCGTGCCTGGCCGCGCTGTCGTTCCGCATCCGCGGCTACCGGCTGATCATGACGGCGATGTTCCGGTCGCAGAACGTCTACCGGGCCTACCTGTCCTACATTCCGCTGCGCGGCGTCCAGCTGGAGGTCGCCGAGGGGCTGGGGCTGCCCGCCGGGCCGCTGCGCGTGTTCGTGGACGTGCCGCACGTCGAGGTGGCCGACGCCGACCGGGTCGCGACCGTGCTGGCCGCGCTGCCCGAGCCGGAGGAGCCGAACGCGGCCTGAGCCGCCCGGACGGGCCCGGCCCGGACGCCCGGACGGGCGGTCGCCGTGCCCGCGGACGTGCTCGTCGGCGTGTCGCCCGACATATTTCATACTTTTCCAGTAGTTTAACTTCGCAACCCTGCCCTCCCGGAAGGAGCTGAGCGCATTGGGCGACACCAGCGCGCGGACCGCGACCCGGTCCGCGGCCGTGGCCGCGGGCACCGCCGTGATCCTGGCGGGCGGCCCGTTCCCCGGCCCGCTCGCGGGGACGGCGCAGGCGGCGGCGCCGACCGTGGCGCCGGCCGTGGCGCCGCCCGGGGGCCCCGGCTCGTCCGGCGTGGGCGATCCCTACTATCCCGAACAAGGCAACGGCGGGTACGACGTCTCGCACTACGCGCTGAAACTGAAGTACCGGCCCGCCACCGACCGGCTCGACGGCACCGCCACCGTCACCGCCCGCGCGACCCAGGCCCTGACCAGGTTCAACCTGGACTTCGGCCTCAAGGTCACCGGCGTCACCGTCAACGGCCGCCGCGCGGCCTTCCGCGCCGCGGGCGCGCACGAGCTGGTCATCACCCCTGCCCGGCCGCTGCGCAAGGGCCAGCGCGTCACCACCGTGGTCTCCTACGGCGACACGCCCGGCAAGGTGAGGATCGGCGGCGACACCAACTGGCACCGTTCCCCGGACGGCGGCGCGGTCGTCGCCAACCAGCCCCAGAGCGCCTGGTGGTGGTTCCCTAGCAACGACCACCCCACCGACAAGGCGACCTACGACGTGTCGGTCACCGTCCCCAACGGCTACCAGGCCATCAGCAACGGCCGCGCCGCCGGGACACGCCGCGCCCGCGGCTGGACGCGCTACGACTGGCGCGAGCGCCGCCCGCAGGCCAGCTACCTCGCCACGCTCGCGGTGGGCAAGTTCGACATCACCGCCACGCGCGCGTCCAACGGCCTGCCGGTCGTCAACGCCTACAGCCGCGACCTGCCCGCCGACGTGCGCCGGAACGCGCAGCGGAGCCTGGAGCGCAGCGCCGAGATCGTGGACTGGGGCGCCAAGCTCTTCGGCCCTTACCCGTTCGACGCGCTGGGCGGCTACGTGCCCAACATCAAGGTCGGGTACGCGTTGGAGACCCAGACCCGCCCCTTCTACAGCCCGGCGTTCTTCCTCCAGGGCACGCACGTCGAAGTGGTCGTGCACGAGCTGGCCCACCAGTGGTTCGGCAACAGCGTCTCGGTCCGCACCTGGCGCGATATCTGGCTGAACGAGGGCTTCGCCACCTACGCCGAATGGCTCTGGTCCGAGCAGCACGGCGGCGAGAGCGCCCAGGGATGGGCCGACCGCGTCTACGGCCAGTACGCCGCCAACACCAAGTTCTGGCAGGTCAAACCCGGCGACCCCGGTGCGGCGAAGCTGTTCCACGCCGCCGTCTACTACCGCGGCGCGCTGGCGGTCCACGCCCTGCGCGTCGCGGTCGGCGACCGGGACTTCTACCGCATCGCCAGGACTTGGACCGCCGCCAAGCGGGACCACAACGCCACCATCGAGGAGTTCATCGCCCACGCCGAGCGGACCTCGGGCGAGCGGCTGGACGAGGTCTTCCGCACCTGGCTGTTCACCGCCGACAGGCCCGCCGCGCCTCCCGGCCACTAGCGGCCGCCTCCCGCCCGGGCGCGGGGCGCTCCCTCCTCTGGTGCCCCACGCCCCTCACGCTCCGGCCCGTTCCCCCGCCCCCCGGGGAACGGGCCGGAGCCCTCTCTCCGCTCCCTTACCTGGCAAAAGGCATTCCAAGTGACATTCGGCTCGTTCCGGGGTGTGTCGCCTGGTCCGCGAAGCCGGGCCGCCGGGAGGGATAGACTCGGGCGCAGGCGGGGGACACGACGAGGTGGACTCGCGCATTCACGGCACACACCCGCACGCACCTACGTTCCGAAGGACTGTTCCTTGAGCAAGCCCGTCGTCCTCGTCGCAGAAGAACTCTCCCCGGCCGGCATCGCGGTCCTCGAGTCCGACTTCGAGGTCCGCCACGCCGACGGCGCCGACCGCGCCGCGCTGCTGCCCGCCGTCGAAGACGTCGACGCGCTGATCGTCCGCAGCGCCACCAAGGTCAACGCCGAGGTGTTCCAGCACGCCCGCAAGCTGCGCGTGGTCGCCCGCGCGGGCGTGGGCCTGGACAACGTCGACGTCGAGGCCGCCACCAAGGCCGGCGTCATGGTCGTCAACGCGCCCACCTCCAACATCGTCACCGCCGCCGAGCACGCCGTCGCGCTGCTGCTGGCCACCGCCCGCAACGTGCCGCAGGGCCACGCCGCCCTCAAGCAGGGCGAGTGGAAGCGCTCCAAGTACACCGGCGTCGAGCTGCAGGGCAAGACCGTCGGCGTCCTCGGCCTCGGCCGCATCGGCGTGCTGGTCGCCCAGCGCCTGGCCGCCTTCGACATGAACGTGATCGCCTACGACCCCTACGTGCAGGCCGCCCGCGCCGCCCAGCTCGGGGTGAAGCTGGTCACCATCGACGAGCTGCTGCAGGGCAGCGACTTCATCACCGTGCACCTGCCGAAGACGCCCGAGACCCTCGGCCTCATCGGCGACAAGGAGCTGCACCAGGTCAAGCCCAGCGTGCGGATCGTCAACGCGGCGCGCGGCGGCATCGTGGACGAGGCCGCGCTCGACCTCGCCCTCAAGGACGGCCGCGTGGCCGGGGCCGGCATCGACGTGTTCTCCACCGAGCCGTGCACCGACAGCCCGCTGTTCCACCACGACAACGTCGTGGTCACCCCGCACCTGGGCGCCAGCACCCACGAGGCGCAGGAGAAGGCCGGCACCCAGGTCGCCCGCTCGGTGAAGCTGGCGCTGTCGGGCGAGTTCGTGCCCGACGCCGTCAACGTCCAGGGCGGCGCGGTCGCCGAGGACGTCAAGCCGGGCCTGCCGCTCGCCGAGAAGCTCGGCCGCATCTTCACCGCGCTGGCCGGCGGCGTGCCGGTGCGCTTCGACGTGGTGGTGCGCGGCGAGATCGCCGAGCACGACGTCAAGGTGCTGGAGCTCGCCGCGCTCAAGGGCGTGTTCCTGGACGTGACCGAGGAGGCGGTGACCTTCGTCAACGCGCCGCTGCTGGCCCGCGACCGCGGCGTCGAGGTCACCCTCACCACCACCGAGGACAGCCCCGACTGGCGCAACGTGGTGCAGGTGCGCGGCACCATGGCCGACGGCTCGGTGGTGTCGGTGTCGGGCACCCTGACCGGCCCCAAGCACATCGAGCGCATCATCGAGGTCAACGGCTACGACATGGAGCTCGTGCCGACCGCGCACATGGGCTTCTTCGCCTACACCGACCGCCCCGGCATCGTGGGCACCGTCGGCAAGCTGCTGGGCGACGCGGGCGTCAACATCGCCAGCATGCAGGTCGGCCGGGACGTCAAGGGCGGCAAGGCGCTGATCGCGCTGACCGTCGACTCGGCGATCCCCGCCCAGCTCGCGGACGCCATCTCCGCCGAGGTCGGCGCCGACGCCGGCCGCCGGGTGGACCTGGAGGGCTGAGCCCCGTCTCCGCACCGCGAACGCCGCGCCCCGGTCCCGGGGCGCGGCGTTCCGCGTTTCCGCAGCTCCGCACGGTCACTGTCTCAGCATGTGGGAAGTTGGGCCACCGGTCGGTACAGCCGGTGGACGCGGGGGTACCGTGTCTGGTAGCCGTGCGGCGCTTCGTAGTGACCCTTCGCAGCCGCGGCGGGCCGGCCGGCGGGCCGTGTGAACCACGGTGCCCCCGGAGGGCGGCCCCGACACCGGTATCCGCGACCGCCGTCCTCGTGACGGCGTCCCTGTGACCATGGAGCGCATTCCCATGAACGACACGACCTTCACCGTGCCCGCCGACGAGGCCCGGCAGGAGGCGGCCCGCGCCCTGCAGACCGCCCTGGACCGCCGCGACAACGGGGGCAGCTCGGGCAAGTAGCCTGGCCGGGTGAGAACCGAGCCCGCCCGCGCCGCCGGAGCCGACACCGCCGAGGTGCTGCGCGAGGTCGCGGCGCTGGGCCCGTTCTTCGCCCTGTCCACGGACCCGGCCGAGGCCGCCGATCCGACGTGGCGGCCGCTGCCGGAGACCGACCTCGGGCACCTGCGCGCCATGGCCGGGCGGTACGCCGAGCGCCTCGGCACCGGCGAGCTGCGGGTGGGGGCCTCCATCCTGTTCCAGGGCCTGGCCGCGCGCGTGTGGTCCCCGGCGGTCGCGGCGGCGGCGCTCGGCGTCGTCCCCGACCTGTCCACGCTGCACTGGCGCTGGGTGCCCGGCGCCTCGATCTCCCTGTGGCTGGCCGAGCCCGCGGGGTGGCGCACCGAGGGCCGCCCCGACGACCGTGCCATGCTGCTCCACCGCACCGTCGTGGACGGCCACCTGCGTCCGCTGCGCGAGGCGATGCGCTCGGTGGCCCGGCTCGCCGACGGCCTGATGTGGGGCAACGCCGCGTCCGCGCTGGCGGGCACCGTCCACGCCGGGACGGGCAGCCCCGCGCTGGCCGCGCCGGTCCGCGCCGTCATCGACGACCTGCTGGCCCGCGAGCCGCTGCTGGGCACCGGGTCGTTCGGTCCGGCCGGTTTCGTGCGGCGGAGCTGCTGCCTGTACTACCGGGTGCCGCCCGGCGGCGAGATGTGCGGCGACTGCGGCTTGCGGAAGCCCTGAACCCGCGCAGGACGGCTCCTGCGCGGGTCCGTGGTGCGGGCGTCAGACGACCGCGGTCTCGGGCTCGGCCCGTCCCTTCTCGACCCGTCCCCGTTCGAAGGCCCGTTCGGTCAGGTGGCCGAACAGCAGCCCCAGCGTGGCCCACAGCGCCACCTGCACGCCGAGCGAGGCGATCCGGAAGTCCCACAGGACCGTGGCGGGGAACCCGTCGGCGACCGCGTCCGGCTCGGGCGTGAGCCGGTACACGACCGCCAGCGCGGCGGCGAAGCCGAGCGTGGAGACGATCGAGGCGTTCCACGTCCCCAGCCTCGGCGCCAGCCGTCTCCCCGCGATGACCGCGGCGGCGGTGGCGAGGATGCCCAGCGCGACCATGCCGAAGTACAGCGCGGTGCGGCCGCCGATGGTGTCGGGGTTCCCGACCGCCGGGGGAGTGGCCGGGTACTTCAGGAACGGCACCAGCACGACCGCCACGAACCCGGCCAGCGCGACCAGCGCCGCCGTGGCGCGGGCGCCCAGCGCGCCGAGCCGCCCGTAGGCGAACGCGAAGGCGATGGCGAACAGCCCGCCGACCGCCACCCCGTAGAAGCCCAGCGCCGTGATGAGGCCGGCGGTCCTCTGCACGGTGCGGCCGACCACCTCCTCCTCCGCGTGGTGCCCGGCGGCCCCGCCCGCCTGATGGGCGTGCTCGGCGGCGGCCCTGGACTCCTCGAAGGCGATGGCGTGCCCGACCTGGGGCTCGCCGTAGATCCAGGCGATCGCGAGCGCGACCGCCGCGGCGGCCAGTCCGGCGAGCATGCCCCGGACCAGCAGAGATCTCATCATGATGGCGACTCGACCGCCGCTCAGTGGCAGGGGAAGCCGAGCAGGTGCCGGCCGTCGTGGGTGAACTCGTGCACCCAGGTGCCGCCGAACAGCGAGGTGGCGCCCTGCTCGGCGCCGACGAAGTAGACGAGCACCATGCCCAGCACCGCGGCGAACACCGCCCAGGGCAGGATCTGGCGGACGGGAACGCGGACCGGCGCCGGACGGGCCGGCGACGACGGAACGGCGGACTGCGCCATGTCGGGTCTCCTCACGGGGTTCACTCGCCCCGGTTGTGGAGGACGGCAGGTCAGTGTCCTGACTCCCGGATCGACGCCTCCCTCCGACCTTCCAGCCGGGTCACGGCCGTGGTCGCGTGCGGGGGAGGCTCCCCGGTCACAGTGGCGGGACCGTCCTGGAATCGCACCAGGTTCCTGCGCACTGCCGCCTCGGTTGTTAACTTGTCGCCCAGAGCGTCCCCGCGCGGGTCCCCCGAGTCAAGGGCGCGCCCGCGCGGGCGGGGGCGTCCGGAGCCCGCGGGCACCGCATATCCGGAGGCCGGACGCCCGGCGCGGGCGGGGGCCGGGCCGGGGGCGCGCGAGACCGGCGTCTCGCCAGATGAGACCGATGCTCACGACCTGAGACGATTGCGGTACAGTGCCCGCATGGCTTCCCGCAGCATCCGCCTCGCGGTCGTCCCCGGTGACGGGATCGGCCCCGAGGTCGTCGCCGAGGGGCTGAAGGTCCTCCAGGCCGTCGCCCCCGCCTTCGACCTGGCGTTCGAGCAGACCCCCTACGACCTGGGCGCGGCGCGCTGGCACCGCACGGGCGAGACCCTGCCGGACTCGGTCCTCGAAGAGCTGCGCGGCCACGACGCCATCCTGCTCGGCGCGATCGGCGACCCGAGCGTCCCCAGCGGCACCCTGGAGCGCGGGCTGCTGCTGCGCGCCCGGTTCGAGCTGGACCACTACGTCAACCTGCGCCCGGTGAAGCTGTTCCCGGGCGTCACCACGCCGCTGGCCGGGATCAAGCCTGCCGACATCGACATGGTCGTGGTCCGCGAGGGCACCGAGAGCCTGTACGCGGGCACCGGCGGCGTGCTGCGCAAGGGCACCCCGCACGAGATCGCCACCCAGGAGAGCGTCAACACCGCCTTCGGCGTCGAGCGGGTCGTCCGCTACGCCTTCGAGGTCGCCGCCAAGCGGCCGCGCAAGAAGCTGACCCTGGTCCACAAGGACAACGTCCTCACCTACGCCGGCGAGCTGTACCAGCGGATCCTCAAGCAGGTCGGCGCGGAGTTCCCCGAGGTGACCACGGACTACGTGCACGTGGACGCGGCCACCATGTTCTTCGTCAACCAGCCGCAGCGCTTCGACGTGATCGTCACTGACAACCTGTTCGGCGACATCATCACCGACATCGGCGCCGCGATCGCCGGCGGCATCGGCCTGGCCGCCTCCGGCAACCTCAACCCGACCGGCGCCGCGCCGTCGATGTTCGAGCCGGTGCACGGCAGCGCCCCCGACATCGCCGGGCAGGGCAAGGCCGACCCGACCGCCACCATCCTGTCGGTCGCCATGCTGCTGGACCACCTGGGCGCGGACGCCGCCGCCCGCCGCGTCGAGCAGGCCGTCTCCGACGACCTGGCCGAGCGGCGCGGGCAGGGCGCCCGCTCCACCGCCCAGATCGGCGACGCCATCGCCAAGCGAGTATCCGGCTAGCGGCGCGCCACCTGGTCGACAGGACACCTCGACAGGACACTCCGGGCGCGCCTCGCGGCGCGCCCGGTTTCGTCATGCGCGCCGTGAACGAGGAGTGGGACTAGACGAAGTACGACAATAGGGACTAAGGAATGCCATGCGGCAACGGGGCCGCGTCGGCGATCCGCGAGAGGACAACCGCGATGAGCAGCAACACCCTGGACTTCGAGGTCACGCTCAACGAGCGGCCGACCCCGGCCGCCGAGCGCGAGAAGATCCTGGAGAACCCCGGCTGGGGGCAGTACTTCACCGACCACATGGTCACCATCCGGTACTCCGCGGACAAGGGCTGGCACGACGCCCGGCTCCAGCCGTACGGGCCGATCCCGCTCGACCCCGCCAGCCAGGTCCTGCACTACGCGCAGGAGCTGTTCGAGGGCCTCAAGGCCTACCGTCAGGACGACGGCTCCATCGTGTCCTTCCGCCCCTACATGAACGCCGCCCGGATGAACCGCTCGGCCAAGCGCATGGCGATGCCGGAGATCCCCGAGCGGCTGTTCGTCGAGGCGCTGGAGACCCTGGTGCGCACCGACCGGGACTGGGTCCCCGGCACCCCCGGCCACAGCCTGTACCTGCGCCCGTTCATGTTCGCGACCTCCCAGGTCCTCGGCGTCAACCAGCCGTCCCAGGAGTACCTGTTCATGGTGATCGCCTCGCCGTCGGGCAGCTACTACCCGCGCGGCATCAAGCCGGTCACGGTCTGGCTGTCGCAGAACTACACCCGCGCCGCGCCCGGCGGCACCGGCGAGGCCAAGACCGGCGGCAACTACGCCGCCTCGTTCGCCGGCCAGGCCGAGGCCGTCGCGCAGGGCTGCGACCAGGTCGTCTGGCTGGACGCGGTCGAGCACCGCTGGGTCGAGGAGGTGGGCTCGATGAACCTGATGTTCGTCTACGGCTCCGGCTCCGACGGCCGGGGGCAGGGACCGCGCCTGCTGACCCCGGCGCTCACCGGCACGCTGCTGCCCGGCATCACCCGCGACTCCATGCTCAAGCTCGCCCCCGACCTCGGCATCCCGGTCGAGGAGGGCAAGATCAGCATCGACGAGTGGCAGGAGGGCTGCGCGTCCGGCCAGATCACCGAGGTGTTCGGCTGCGGCACCGCCGCCATCATCAGCCCGGTCGGGCGGGTCAAGGGCCCCGACCGCGAGTGGCGCATCGGCGACGGCGAGCCGGGCGAGATCTCGATGAAGCTGCGCGCCGAGCTGCTGGGCATCCAGTCGGGCTCGCGGCCCGACCCCTACGGCTGGGTCCACAAGATCCTCTGACCCCCCGGCCGCCCGGCGCCCCGCGCACCGGGCGGCCGTGCCGGCCCCTCGGCACGCCGCACCACGACGACGGGGCCTTCGGCGGGCTCCCGGAACGCTTGTGTCTCGCATGATGAGACGCGATGTGACGAATACGAGACGGCTGTGGCAGACTGCTCGTCATCATGCGCCACAGCCTCCTGATTATCGGCTGGCGCGCCGGCCACTGACGGAACACCGCCGGCGCGCAGACCTCTCACGTCCGTGAGGGGTCTTTTTGTTTCTCCGAACGCATGATCACCACCCGGCCCACATCCCTGAGGGGGAAGCAGATGCAGGGCGACGCCTTCCACGTCTACGACACCACGCTGCGCGACGGCTCACAGCAGGAGGGGCTCAACCTCACCGTCGCCGACAAGCTCGCCATCGCGCGGCACCTGGACGACCTGGGCGTCGGCTTCATCGAGGGCGGCTGGCCGGGCGCCAACCCCAAGGACACCGAGTTCTTCAGGCTCGCTCGGACCGAGCTGAACCTGAAGCACGCGCAGCTCACCGCGTTCGGCGCGACCCGCCGGGCCGGTGCGAAGGCCGCCGACGACCCCCAGGTGGCCGCCCTGCGCGACTCGGGCGCGCCGGTCGTGACCCTGGTCGCCAAGAGCCACGACCGGCACGTCGACCTGGCCCTCCGCACGACGCTGGAGGAGAACCTCGCGATGATCCGCGACACGGTCTCCCACCTGCGCGCGGAGGGCCAGCGGGTCTTCCTGGACGCCGAGCACTTCTTCGACGGCTACGCCGCCAACCGCGCCTACGCGCTGGAGGTCGTGCGCACCGCCGCCGAGGCCGGGGCCGACGTCATCGCCCTGTGCGACACCAACGGCGGGATGCTGCCCGACGAGCTGGCCGACATCGTGCACGACGTGGTCGGGGTCGGCGCCCGCGTCGGCATCCACTGCCACGACGACTCCGGCTGCGCGGTCGCCAACACCCTGGCCGCCGTGAAGGCGGGCGCCACCCACGTCCAGGGCTGCGCCAACGGCTACGGCGAGCGCAGCGGCAACGCCAACCTGTTCACCGTGGTCGGCAACCTCCAGCTCAAGCGCGGCATGGACCTGGTCAGCGACGGCCAGCTCGCCCAGATGACCCGCATCGCGCACGCGGTCTCGGAGGTCACCAACGTCGCGCCCGGCTCGCAGCAGCCCTACGTGGGCCTGTCGGCGTTCGCGCACAAGGCCGGGCTGCACGCCTCGGCGATCAAGGTGGACCCGAACCTCTACCAGCACATCGACCCGGCCGCCGTCGGCAACGACATGCGGATGCTGGTCTCCAGCATGGCCGGGCGCGCCTCGGTCGAGCTGAAGGGCCGCGAGCTCGGCTACGACCTGTCGGGCGACAAGGCCCGCCAGGTGGTGGACCGGGTGAAGGAGCTGGAGTCCACCGGCCACACCTTCGAGGCCGCCGACGCCTCCTTCGAGCTGCTGCTGCGCGAGGAGCTGACCGGCGTCCGGCAGCGGCACTTCGAGGTCGAGTCCTGGCGCACCATCGTCGAGCGCCGCGCCGACGGCGTCATGGTCAGCGAGGCCACCGTCAAGCTGCACGCCAAGGGCGAGCGCATCATCGCCACCGGCGAGGGCAACGGCCCGGTCAACGCGCTGGACAACGCCCTGCGCACCGCCCTGGAGCGGCTCTACCCCGAACTCGCCCGGATGGAGCTGGTGGACTACAAGGTCCGCATCCTGGAGGGCTCGCACGGCACCAACGCGCGCACCCGGGTGCTGATCGAGTCCAGCGACGGCGAGCGCGAGTGGGGCACCGTCGGCGTCGAGGACAACGTCATCGCCGCGTCCTGGCAGGCATTGGAGGAGGCGGTCAGCTACTGCCTGCTGCACGCCGGGTACGAGGCGGACTGACCGGCCTCCCGGTCGGGCGGCCGCCCCGAGGGAACGGTCGCCCGGCGCACCGGGCATGATCGGAGCATGGACAAGAAGGTCACCGACAACGCCGACCAGAGCCGCTACGAGATCCGCGTGGACGGCGAGCTGGCGGGCTTCGCCGAGTACCGGACCCGCGCCGGCGCGGTCGTCTTCACCCACACCGAGGTGGAGCCCGCCTACGAGGGCAAGGGCGTGGGCGGCGCCCTGGCGCGCGGGGCGCTGGACGACGTCCGCGCGCAGGGGGCGAAGGCCGTGCCGCTGTGCCCGTTCATCAAGGGCTGGATCGACAAGCACCCCGACTACCAGGACTTGGTCGCGGCCTGACCGCCGACACGACGACGGCCGCCGGACGATTCCGGCGGCCGTCGTCGCGTTCCGCGTCAGCCCTTGGGCTCGGCGGTCTGCACGATCTCGAAGCCCCACACCTCGGCGGCGGCGGAGACCGGACCGCCGTGCCCGTGGCCGTGCCCGTGGCCCTGCTGGGCCTCGGCGTCCTTGGCCGCCTGGGCGTGGCCGCGCTGGAACGCCTGGCTCTCGGTCCAGCGCTGGAAGTCCTCCTCGCTGCGCCACTGGGTGACGACCATGTAGCGGTCGAAGCCCTCCACCGGGCGCAGCAGCTGGAAGCCCTCGAACCCCTCGGCGGAGTCGACCAGCCCGGCGCGGCCGGCGAACCGCTTCTCCAGCTCGGCCCCCTTCCCCTCGGGCACCGTGAGAACATTGATCTTGACGACGGACACCGCCGGACCCCCTTCGCGGACAGCTTGCACAGATGGCTTGCACAGATGGCTCGGCCCGACCCTATCCGGCGGCCGCGCCGCGCCCCCGGCCCCCGTCGACCTGGGATCGCTTCCGAGCGTGAAGGGACAAGCACGGAAATTTTCGTGCAAGTTGCGCAAACAGGTGGCGGAAATCACGTTCGGCGGCCACCATGTGTAGCTACGGCCGTGTGCGGTGTCCGCGCGCCGTTCCCCCCTTGGACCGACCCGGAGTGATCTCATGCCTGTTCGACCCTGGAGCCCGGAGCTCCCGGGAGCCTGCGCGGACGGGCCGTGGGCCGACGTCGCCTTCGGGCTGGGCGAGCTGTACGAGCGCGACGGGGACCTGGACCGGGCCGCCGAGTGGTACCGCGAGGCGGCCGAGGTCGGACGGTCCGACGCGGCGCTGCGGCTGGGCGACGTGCTGGGGCGGCTCGCCGACCAGCGGCTGCCCGCCGCGCCCGACACCGCCGCCGGGCTGCTGGCCGAGGCCAGCCGCTGGCTGAGCGGCGCGCCGGACGCCACCACCCCCGACGCCATCGAGCTGATCACCGACATGCTCAACCGGCACCAGCGGCAGGCCGCCCGCCGGGGCCTGGAGGCCGCCCCGGCGGGATGATCGCCCTCCGGGGCGAACCCGG
Source organism: Spirillospora sp. NPDC050679 (assembly GCA_044456955.1). Classification (GTDB taxonomy): domain Bacteria; phylum Actinomycetota; class Actinomycetes; order Streptosporangiales; family Streptosporangiaceae; genus Spirillospora. Next base: position 131,190 of record JBITGK010000017.1, read on the forward strand.
GCGCCGCGCCGGTCGTCGGACTCTGGTGAGACCGGCAGCGGAGAAGGTGACGAGTTGAGCGGCGAGGACTCCGGGTACGTCCCCCCGGACCACCAGAGGACCACCGAGTTCCGGCTCCCCGGCAAGCCTTCGGCGGAGCCGCGGGGTAGCGGCCCCGACGAGACGGCCGTGGACGGGCCCGGCGCCCCGGGGGAGCCCCCGGCGGGCGACGCCGTGGACGAGGGCGCGGACCGGACACCGGTCGGCGACGCCGGCGGCGGCGAGACGGTGACCGACGTCCCCGGCACCTCTGGCGAGACCATGGTCGACGTGCCGCGCGACGACGACGAGGTCGAGGTCACCATCGTCGACCGCCCCGTCTCCGCCGAGCGCGACGACGACCCGCCCGCCACCGTGACCGATCTCCCCGAGCAGGGCCCGCCGCCGCAGCCCTCCGGCCCCGACCCCGAGGGGCGCACCGAGCCGCACCGCGTCCCGCAGGGCGGCGAAGCGCCCTGGACCGCGCAGTTCGGCGCCGAGCAGGGGGCCCGCCCGGACCAGGAGGCCGGTTCCGAGCAGGAGGCACGCCCCGGGCAGGGAGCGCGCTCTGAGCAGGAGGCGCGCTCTGAACAGCCGCCGCCCGGCCCGCCCGTGGGACCGGCGGTCGCGGGCGCCGCCGCCGAGTCGCCCACCGCTCCCACACCCGTCCTCGGCCATGGCGCCCCGGTCGGCCCGGCGCCCTCGCACGTGGCCGCCGAGGCGCCCACCGCGCCGACCAGCATGCGCGCCGAATCCCAGCAGGGACCGCCCGGCGCCCCTCCCGCCACGCCGTTCGCGCCCTCCCCGCAGCAGCCGTCCTCCGGCAGGTCCTCCCGCCGTCCGGCCCTCCTCATCGCCGCCGTCGCCGCCGTCGCCGCCGTCCTGGTGCTCGGCGCGGGCGCGGCCGCGACCCTCCTGATGAGCGGCGACTCCGACGATCCGACCACCGCCCGGAGCGCTCCGCCCACGACGGCCCCCGCCACCTCCGCCGGCCCGTCCACCAGCGTCTCCCCGACCACGAGCGCCAGCCCCGGCGCGGTCCCGAGCACGACCGCCCCCGGAGCCGCGCCCGGCCAGTCCGGCGCGCCGTCGGGCACGCCCGCCCCGACGGCAGGGCAGCCGTCGCCGTCCGCGCCCGCCACGACCCCGCCGGCCGGGCCGCTCAAGCCCGGCGACGGCATCTCCTACCAGCTCGTGCAGCGGGACCCCGGCTACTTCGAGGGCAGGCTGGTGATCACCAACAGGGGCGCCGAGCCCATGAAGGGCTGGCGGCTCACCTTCGAGGTGCCCGGCGGGCACGTGCGCAACATCTGGGGCGGGGAGCTGGTCCGGCGCGGCTCCAAGGTCGAGATCCGCAGCCTGGACGGGGCCGCGCCGATCGAGCCGGGCGGCACCTGGGAGGTGCAGTACGGCGCGGCCGGGTCCGCCGCCGACCCGAAGGGCTGCCGGCTGGACGGGCGCCCCTGCGGCTTCTGAGCGCCCGGCCGTTGCGGAGGCTCTAGGCTGCAGGTATGCGTATCGCGAGGTTCTCCACCGACGGGGGCATGGCCTTCGGGGTGGTCGAAGAGAACACCATCGCCGTCATCGCGGCCCACCCGTTCGGGGAGCTGGAGTTCACCGGGCACCGGCTGCCGCTGGAGGACGTGCGGCTGCTCGCGCCGATCCTGCCCAGCAAGGTCATCGCGATCGGCAAGAACTACGCCGAGCACGCCCGCGAGATGGGCGGCGAGCCGCCGGCCGAGCCGGTGATCTTCGCCAAGCCGTCCACCTCCGTGATCGGCCCCCGGGAGGCCATCGCCTACCCGGAGAAGCTGTCCCAGCGCGTGGACTACGAGGGCGAGCTGGCCGTGGTGATCGGCCGCATGGTCCGCGAGATCCCGGTCGCCCGCGCCCACGAGGCCGTGCTCGGCTACACCTGCGCCAACGACGTCACCGCCCGCGACCTGCAGAAGAGGGACGGGCAGTGGACCCGCGCCAAGGGCTTCGACACCTTCTGCCCGCTGGGGCCGTGGATCGAGACCGAGGCCGACCCCGCCGACCTGGCGATCCGGACCCTGGTCAACGGCGAGGTGCGGCAGGACGCCCGCACCTCCGACCTGCTGCACGACATCCCGTCGCTGGTCGCCCACGTGAGCCAGGTCATGACCCTCCTGCCCGGCGACGTCATCCTGACCGGCACCCCGGCGGGCGTCGGCCCGCTGGAGATCGGTGACGAGGTCACCGTCAGCATCGAGGGCGTCGGCGACCTCACCAACCGGGTGGTCGCCCGCGACTGAGTGCGGCGCGGTTCTGTCGTACGGCGTCCCTACCCTGGCAGGGACGCCGTACGAATTTCCTGCGAGGAGGCTGCCGTGACGTTCAGCGGCTTCACCGAGCAGACCTTCGCGTTCTACGAGGGCCTGCTCGCCGACAACAGCAAGGCCTACTGGACGGCGCACAAGGACGTCTACGAGGAGCACGTCCGCGAGCCCCTGCGGCTGCTGTGCGCCGAGCTGGAGGAAGAGTTCGGCGCGGCCAAGCTCTTCCGCCCCTACCGCGACGTGCGCTTCAGCAAGGACAAGACGCCCTACAAGACCCACCAGGGCTGCATCACCGCCGACGGGTTCTACGTGGAGGTCGACGCCGACGGCGTGCTGGCCGCGGGCGGCCTGTACGCGCCCACCCCCGAGCAGCTGCGCCGCTACCGCGCCGCCGTCAACGAGGACCTGTCCGGCAAGGAGCTGGAGCAGGTCGTGGACGGGCTGCGCGCCGCCGGTCTGGAGATCGCGGGGGACCGGCTCAAGACCCGCCCCCGGGGCACGCCCGAAGACCATCCCCGGCTGGAGCTGCTGCGCCACCGCTCGCTGTACGCCCATCAGGGCTGGCCCGCCGATCCGTGGGCGCACACCCGCGAGGTCGTGGACCGCGTCCGCGACGCCTGGCGCTTGCTGCGGCCGCTGGTGGAATGGGGCGACCGGCACATGGGGCCGCCGGACTTCAGCCGCTGACCCTTCCCGCGTCCCCCGGGCCTTCCGCGCCCGCTGAGCCTTCCGTATCCGCTGAGCCTTCCGTGGTCTCCGGGTCCTGCCCGCGCTCCGGGCCTGCGGTCCCTTCGCCGTCGCTGAAGGCGTCCGCCGGGACGCGCGCCCCGGTGCCGGGCGTGACGCCCTCCCACCGGGCGACCTCCTCCTCGGCCCAGCGCGCCCAGCGCAGCAGCAGCGCGTTCTGCTCGCGCTGGTAGCGGGCCGACAGGGCGATGACCGGCAGCCGGTCGGGGTAGGGGCCGCCGGTCTCCTCGTACTGCGCCATGCGCTCGCGCACGATCTCCATGCGACGTTCGGCGTCCGCCCGGATCGCGCGCAGCTGCGCGCGCAGCTGCTCCAGGTCGCCGTGGTCGGCGAAGGCGACCTTCACCATCGCCTCGAACTCGGTGACCGGCCCCGCGCCCGGCTCGTCCAGCCAGGCGCGCAGCGCGGCCCGCCCCGCGTCGGTGATCTCGTAGACGGTGCTGCGGCGGCGCCCGGTGTACTCGGTGCGGCTCGCGGCCAGCCCCGCCGCCACCAGCCGCTTGGGCTCCTCGTAGACGACGCTGGCGGCCCGGGGCCACATCACCCGCAGGCTGCGGTCCATCTGTTGCTTGAGCTCGTAGGTCGTCCACGGGCGGACGGCGAGCAGGGACAGGATCGCGTGTGAGGTCGTGGTCAGCTCCCGGGACATGCCCTTGACGATACTCCGGTCCGGAGTATCGTCGGATACTCCGATCCGGAGCATCGAGGAGATGCCATGCCCTCCATCACCGGCTGGTCCCACCTGTCCCTGACGGTCCGCGACCTCGACGCGAGCGTGCGCTGGTACTGCGACCTGTTCGGCCTCACCGAGTTCGCCAAGATCGTCAATGACGGGTGGACGGAGGTGATCTGCGTCTACCCCGAGGGTTTGATGATCATCGGCTTCACCGAGCACGATGACGCCGGCGGCGCCCGGTACGACCACCGCAACCCCGGCCTGGACCACCTGGCGTTCGGCGTCGCCGACCGCGCGGAGCTGGAGCGCTGGCGGGAGCGGTTCGCCGAGCTGGGCGTGGTGCACTCGCCGATCGCCGAGACGCAGTGGGGGCCGGTGCTCAGCTTCCGCGATCCCGACGACGTCCAGCTGGAGCTGTTCGTCACCGAATACACGGGCTGACCTGCGAGAACGGGCCCGGCGTCCGGGGGCCGGGCCCGTTCGCGCGACCGGTCCGGCTATTCGTTTTGGCGCAAGTCCCCAGGTCCTGTATTCTTTTCGAGGCGCAAGCGACCGGAACGGTTTCGGACCGGGAGGGGAGCTAGCGGCACTGGGGTATGGTGTAATCGGCAGCACGACTGATTCTGGTTCAGTTAGTCTAGGTTCGAGTCCTGGTACCCCAGCGGTTCACCCACGAGAGTGGGTGAGGCAAGCAGGCCCCCGTCGTCTAGTGGCCTAGGACGCCGCCCTCTCAAGGCGGTAACGGCGGTTCGAATCCGCTCGGGGGTACGCGCACAGTGAATGCGGAGCCCTGACCGCAACGCGGTCGGGGTTTTTCGGTGGAGAAACTCCGCTAAGCTGGGCGAGCCGGAGCGAGAGATCGCGAAGGCGCTGAAAGTCCCGGCCCCCGTCGTCTAGTGGCCTAGGACGCCGCCCTCTCAAGGCGGTAACGGCGGTTCGAATCCGCTCGGGGGTACAACAAAGGAAAACCCTGATCGCGATTATCGCGATCAGGGTTTTTCGCCGTCCGGGCCCCTTCCCGCCGCCCGATCGAAAACCCCCCGGTCAGAACCAGTCGCCGTGCTCGGCGGTGGCGCCCGCGCGCAGCCGGGCCAGTGCCTCCTCGGCGGTGAGCGAGGCCGCCGCCGGGCCGCGGGAGAGCCTTCCGTCGGCTTCCAGCGCGACGGTGCGGCCGTGCGGCCACACGCCGAACATCAGGCCGACCAGCCGGTGCGCCCCGCCGCGCCGCACCAGCGGCAGCACCACGTCGTCGTCCTGGCCGGGCGTCGCGATCCAGTAGGCGGTGGGCAGGTCGCGTCCGCCGGTGGGGCTGAGGTCGGGGTTGGCGCGCTCGGCGTCGGCCATCAGCATCTCCAGCTCCAGGTGCTCGATGGCGTCCTCCAGCAGCTCGCACACGTGCAGCCGGGGCGCGAGGGCCTGCAGCAGCGTCTCGTCCAAGCCGTCCTCGAACATCCGCAGGAGCTCGCCGCGCGACACCACCACCTTGACGTGGCCGGCCTCCCCGGTGAGCAGCTCGACCAGGACCGCGCGCATGAACGCGTTCGCGCCCGGTCCGACGACGCCGAGCCCGGACGGGGTTGCCAGCGCGGTGGCCGTCGCGACGGCCCCGGCGTCCGCGATGCCCTCGGCGTCCCCCACGGCTTCGGCGCGGGCGGAGAGGAGAGCCAGACGCGACGGCGCGGGCCGGAGGCGGCGCGCGGCGGGCCACCAGAGAGTGCCGAACGCGGCCGGGCCGGGCAGCGGCCTCCGCTTGTGCAGCACCAACGCCCCTAGAAGCAGGCAGATGACCGCCATGGCGGCCAGGGTGCTCGGCGGCATCCCGTTCTCGGCCGGCGCGCGGTTCGCCGTGGGTGCGGCCGGAACCGTCACCCGCACGGTCGCCGGCGGGTCTGGGCGAGGTGCCGACCGCATGAACGGGGACGGCGCGGCGGGACGGCCCCCGAGCGGAGCGCCACCCGGTACCGGATCACCGGCGCGCCCGGCAGGGCCGTGCGGTTCGTGCCTCGTCCCGTGTCTCGCCTCAGGCTCGGCCTCGGTCTCAGTGCGGGGCTTCTGCGCTCCGAGGTCGGCCCGGTCGCCCTTGGGCGCGCGGACGGCCTTGCGAGAGGCCTCGCGGGCGGCTTGGCGCGCGGTTCGCTGCGCGGACCGGCGTGCGGACTTCGGGACGCTTCCCGGCAGCGGTTCCCGCGCCGCCGGGGAGCCCCTCAACGACTCGCGCAGCGCGCGGACGAGGTCCGGCCCGTCGGTGGCGATCTCCGACCGCAGGTGCCGGCACAGCGCCCGCCGGTCGAAGGCCGAGGCGGCCGCGCCCCGGAGGACGGCGCAGTCGGCCGCCGCCGCGGGCGCGCCGAACGGCGGCACGGCGAGCAGCGCGCCGAGCAGGGCGCCGCCGAACAGGCCGCCGCGAAGGGTGGTGCGGGCTGTCACAGGTGGCCACCTCCCCCGACTGACCTGCGACCGGATGATGATGATCAAAGCAGTCGGCGCCGGGCGGGCCGCCCCGCCGACACGGCGGCACGACCGAAGGTTAGCTTTCCGTGATCACTCCGATACCGAAAGAGAGCGCCCGTGTCCTTGGCTGACGCAGCACAGTGTGGTCAACTAAAGTCATTGAACCGGTGATGCGAAGGAGCACTGTGGGGCAGATTCGTTCGGGGGACGTTCGGAGGGTCTCGCCGGCGGCGACCCTCGCCGACAAGGTCGAATGGCTGATCCGCAACATGTGGCCGGACGGCGCGCCGCCGGCCCGCAACAACGTGGAGACCGCCGCCGCGATCGCCGAGGCGACCGGCGAGGACATCTCCTCGACGACGGTGTGGAAGCTGCGCACCGGACGCCAGGACAACCCGCAGCTGAAGACGCTGACGGCGCTCGCCACCTTCTTCGGCGTGCCGATCGGCTACTTCGGGTTCCCGGGCGAGTCCCGGCCCATCGACGACGACCTCACCTTCAAGGCGCTGCGCCGCGAGGTCCAGGCCGGGGCGCTGCGCACCGAGGTGCTGCGCGCGCTGGTGGACCTGTCGCCGGGCGCGCGGCGGCTGGTGGACGAGATGATCCTGGCGGCCGCCCGCACCGACCGGAAGGAGCGCCCGCGCCCTGAGCGCTCTCCGGAGGAGTGAGCGGACCGCCCTGGCCTGAGCGGCCCGCCCTGGCCGGCGGGCCGCCGGTCAGGGCAGGGGGCGCCGCCACAGCGTGGGCCCGTCCCGGTCGGTGCCGACCGCGAGCAGGTCGCCGCCCAGCACGGCCAGGCCGGTGAGCCGCTGCGCGCCGTCCCCGGCCAGCCCGTCGCCGCGCGGCCGCTCCATCCGCCAGGACGCGCCGTCCGCCGAGGTCCACAGCGCCACGTCCGAGCCGGTCTCGCCCGCCACGACGAACCCGCGCGGCGTCGCCGTGACGGCCGTCAGCGCGTCGGACGGCACGGCCTGCGCCTTCCAGGTGCGGCCGCCGTCGGCCGAGGTCACCAGGACGTTGCGGCCGAGCGCGACCAGCGTGTCGCCCTTGGCCGCCACCTGGAACAGCGCGCCCGACCCCGCTTCGGGCGGCAGCGCCGCCGAGGTCCACTTCCCGCCGTCGGGCGAGGTCCAGACCGCGGGCCGGTCGCCCTTGCGCCCGCCGACGGCGGCATAGCCGCCGGAGACGGCGGCGACGTCCCGCATCCAGGCGTCCTTGAGGTCCCCGCCGCCCGCGGTCCAGCGCTTCAGGTCGCGCGAGGACCACGAGGCCGCCGACGAACCCGTCCAGCCGACCGCGACCGCGCCCGCCGGCCCGTGGGCGACGCCCGACAGCTCGCCTGCGCCGGACCCGACCCCGGCCGCCTGCCATGCGGTGCCGTCGGAGGAGGTCAGCAGCAGCGGGCGGGTGCGGTCCGCGCCCCGCCCGACCGCGACCCATCCGGCGGGCCCGTGCGCGGCCCCGGCGAGCCGCTGCACTCCGGCCCCGGTCATGCCGGTGCCGCCCGCCCGCGTCCACGCGCCTCCGTCGCGGGTGCCCCACACGGCGGCGTCGCCGTTGCCGCTGCCGACCGCCAGGACCGTCCCGGCGCCCGCGACCAGGCGGGCGAGGGTGCGGTCGGGCGTGACGGCCCCGGGCACCGCGAGCAGGTCCACGTCGCCGTGCTTGGCGCCGGGCGCCGCCAGGTAGGCGCCGTTGTCCTGCCGTCCCGCGACCAGCACGCCCTTGGGCAGCGCGATCGTGCTCTCGGCCTTGCGGCCGCCGCCCGCGTCCAGCCGTTCGACCGGCTGCCAGGACGCGCCGTCGTCGCTGCGGTGCACCGCCAGCCGCCCGTCCGACAGCGGCGCGACCGCCGCGAGCCCCGCCTCCGAGCCGCCGAACGCCGACAGCCGCACGTAGGTGCGCCGGTCGATCACGCCGGACCGCGCCCAGCCGACGCCGTCGACCGAGCGGAAGAACACCGCGATGGGCCGCTTCTTCTTGCTCCTGCCCCGGCCCTCGCGCGCCGCGTAGAAGCCGCCGGGCCCGGCGGCCAGTCCCACGATCCCGCCGTAGGAGCCGTCGCTCTGCGGGATCTCCACCGGGGTCCACGCCTTGCCGTCGGTGGAGCGCAGGACGCCGTCCTCGCCCTGCATGACCAGGGTGTCGCCGCTCGCGACCAGCCGCGTGGGCGCGCCCTTGAGGCCGGTGGCCGCGACGCGCTGCCAGGTCGCGCCGTCCGCCGAGCTCCACACCACCGGCCTGCCGTCCTTGGAGGTGCCCGCGCCCACGAACCCGGACGCGGTCGCGGCGAGCGCGGTGGCCTCGTCGCCCTCCTGGAAGGCCGAGGGGTCGCCGGGGCGCGCGGTCCACTCCTCGCCGTCCGGGCTGGACCAGGTGACGACCCCGCCGCCCTCGCCCAGCGCGGCCCAGCCCTTGGGCCCGGCGGCGACGGCCTTGGGCACACCGTCGCCTCCGGCGGCGGACCGCCACTGCTTGCCGCCGTCGTCGGACACCAGGAACTGGCCCCGGGGGCGTCCGGCGGTCTCGCTGCCGATGGTCACCACCGTCCCGCCTCGGGAGGCGACTCCGGTGACGGCCTGCTCGTGCCCGTCGAAGAGGGCGGGCGGCACCGGGAAGAGCGCCTCGGCGGGGCGCGCGCCCGCGTTCTGCCGGGCCGCCTCGCGCGTCCCCGCGGCGGGCGCGCCGTCGCCGCCGCCGTCGCGGACCAGGTAGGCGATTCCGCCCGCCACCAGCGCGGCGATCGCGGCGACGGCGATCCCGGACGACAGCCCCGGCCGGATGATCCGCGACGGGCCGATGCCGGGCGGCTCGGGCGTGGACTGGGGCCGTTCGAACGCGTCTGCCTTGAAGGGGCTCTCCGGCGGCGCGGGCGCGGGCCGCACCTGCTCGGCCTGGCGGGCGGGTGGCGCTGGCGGTTTCGGTGCCGCCGCCTGCGGCTTCGGTGGTGCCGGTGCCGGTGCCGGTTTCGACTCGGGTCTTGGGGTCGGCGCTCGCCGTGCCAGCCGGGGCTGGGGCGGCGGCCAGACCGGCCGCTCCGCCGGCGCCGCGGGCGGAGGTGTGGGCGGGGCCGCTTCCGACGGGGCGGGCGGGAGGTAGACGGGCGCGGCCAGCGGCATCGCCGCCGTTCCGTGCTCCGCGTTCGGCTCAGGCCGAGCTTCCTGCTCCTGGCCCTGCTCCTGCTTCTGCGGCTGGGGAAGCGGAGGCGGATCCCCCTCCGAGTCGCCGCCCGCAGGCGGCTCGGTCCGCCGGCCCCAGCTCGGTGGCGGTGCGGGCGGCCCCTGGCGGTCCTGCTCGTCCGCGCTCACGGTCGCCCCCTTCGCGAAAGCACAAAAGTGCAGTGTACGAAAAGCGCGGGGGTGGGGAAAGGTCGGCGAATAGGGAGGAGGCGGCCACGGCGCCGGTGTTTTCGGCGGGACTTGTTGGCCGGAAAAGTGTGGTGTTGAAAAGGGGTCAGCAGAGGCCGCTGGTGCACGCCGCCCAGATGCCGGACCGCCTGGAGGCGGGGCGGAGCGCCGTCCCGCCGGGACCGGGGTCGCGGCGGGACGGCGGGAGGGCGGCGGGACGCGTTCACGCGTCCTGGAAGCGCGGGTTCGACAGGTGCACCAGGCTGTCGGTCTTGTGGACGCGCTCGTCGTGCCCGATCTGCCGCAGCAGGTCGGCCAGCGAGGCGTAGTGCCCGTACTCGGCGGCGTAGGTGCCGGGGGCGGGCCGGTCCTCCAGCTCGGGGTGCTCGGCGACGTACTCCATGTACTCGTGCTCGGCGTGGTCCTCGAAGTCGGCGTTCAGCCGGTAGCTCCACTCGGGCTTGAGCACGAACAGCAGCCAGGACACGTGGTAGTAGAAGAACGCCACGATCCACGGGGCGGCGCGGTGCAGCAGGAACGACTGGCGGTGCCCGTCGCGCTGCACCAGGTCCTGCAGGATCAGCAGGTGCCACTGCTCGTTGTCCTGCTCCTCGCGGGTCTCGACGATGCGCTCGTAGACGCGCTTGGCGAGGGCGGAGCTGCGGCGGTGGCGCGACAGCGAGTGGTAGCCCACGCGCTCCCACGCCTGGTAGGGGACGCGGGCGATGAACTCCAGCATCGTGAACTTCACCAGCGTGCGTTCGCGGCCGTAGACCAGGTCCATCTGCTTGAACAGCATCCGGGCCAGCAGGCCGTAGCGGAGGCGGGGCGCGCGGCGGGTCTCGTACTGGGCCTCGCGCAGCTCCCAGGCCGACAGCTTCGGCGGCCCGGAGTGGGCGGTCCGGTCGGCGGCGGGGGACTCGGGGCGGAGAGCGGTGACGGTCATGGCGGCGTCCGTTCGTCTTGTGGGCGTCTTTCGAGCTGCCCTAAGACTCCGGTCACGGCACCGCCCCCGGCATCGCCCGTGAAGAGGCACCGCGCCTACAGCCCGCCGCGCAGCCGGCGGCCCCGCCGTACCTCTCGCGGCGTAAGGGACGACCCCTAGGGGAGGAGGCCGTGCTCGACCGCGAGGTCCAGCGCGGCCTGCGCGGCCGGGGCCAGCAGGCCGCGTTCGGCGCGGCTCACGTACCGGACCTCGCCCACCTCCCCGGCCGGGGTGATGTCGCCGGTGAAGCCGGCGGTGAAGCACGCCATCCGCACGCGGGAGAAGGCCGGCTGGTCGTGGGCGGCCGCCCGGACGACGCCCAGCTCGCGGAACGAGCCCGCGTCCAGCTCCACCGCCAGCTCCTCGCGGACCTCCCGCGACACCGCCGTCCAGTCGTCCTCGCCGGGTTCGCGCTTGCCTCCCGGGAGGTACAGCAGGTCGCGGCCGCGCGAGCGCACCGCCAGCATCCGGCCGTCCAGGGCGTGCACCCAGGCGACCACGTCGAGTTCCCCGTACACCGCGCTCACAGCCGCCGCGACTCCAGCACCCGCTGCAGGAACGCGCGCGTGCGGGGCTCGCGCGGCTCGGTGAAGATCTGCTCGGCGGGGCCGCGCTCCAGCAGCACCCCGTCCTGGAGGAAGCACACGGTGTCGGCGATGTCGCGCGCGAAGCCCATCTCGTGGGTGGCGAGCACCATCGTCATGCCGGAGTCCTTCAGCCCGCGGATGATGCCCATGACCTCGGTCACCAGCTCGGGGTCGAGCGCGGAGGTGACCTCGTCGAGCAGCAGCAGGCTCGGCTCGCACGCCATCGCGCGGATGATCGCCACGCGCTGCTGCTGGCCGCCCGACAGCCGGTCGGGGTAGGCGTCGGCCTTGTCGGCGAGCCCGAAGCGGCCCAGCAGCTCGCGGGCGTGCGCCTCGGCCTCGCGCCGGGACCGCTTGTGCACCCGCACCGGCGCCAGCGTGATGTTGTCCAGCACCGACATGTGCGGGAACAGGTTGTAGGACTGGAACACCATGCCGATGCGCTGGCGCACCTCGTCGGGGTCGGCCCCCACGTCGGTGATCTCGTCGCCGCCCAGCCAGATCGCGCCGTCGTCCACGGTCTCCAGCAGGTTCACGCAGCGCAGCAGCGTGGACTTGCCCGACCCGGACGCCCCGATCAGGCACACCACCTCGTGCGGCGCGACCTCCAGGTCCACGCCGCGCAGCACGTGGTGGCCGTGGTAGTTCTTCCAGACCCCCTCGATCCGCAGCAGCGGTTCGGCGGCACCGGGCGCGGTGCCGGGATCGGTCTGCTTCACTTGCCGCCCCCTCCGGACGCGCGGCGGCGCTCGGCGCGCGCCGCGAGATGGTCGGTGAAGCGGGCCATCGGCACGGTCAGCGCGATGAACAGCACGGCCGCGGCCAGGTACGGGGTGTAGTTGAAGGTCTCGGCCGAGTGGATCTGCGCCTGCCGCAGCGCCTCCAGCGGGCCGAGCACCGCCACCAGGGCGGTGTCCTTCTGCAGCGAGGCGAAGTCGTTCAGCAGGGGCGGCACGACCCGCCGCACCGCCTGCGGCAGCACCACGAAGCGCAGGCTCTGCGCCTGGCTGAGGCCCAGCGACCGGGCCGCCGCGCGCTGGCTCGGGTGGATCGAGTCGATGCCCGAGCGGAACACCTCGGCCACGTACGCGCTGTAGGACAGCACCAGCGCGAACCCGCCCAGCACGGCGGGACTGCTCGGCACGCCCTCCAGCCGCAGCGCGGGCAGCCCGAACCCCACCAGGTACACCAGCAGGATCGTCGGGATGCCTCGGAACACGTCGGTGTAGAGCGTGGCCAGGGCGCGCAGCGGGAAGAACAGCGGGTTGCGCAGGCCCCGGGCCAGCGCGACCAGCAGCCCCACCACCAGGATGACCGGCTCGGCGACCAGGAAGATCTGGACGTTCAGCCAGAAGCCGCTCAGCACGTCGGGGAACGCGCCGGCGAACTCGTCCCAGTCGAAGAAGGTCTCCTTGACCCTGGACCAGCCGGGGGAGGAGGTGAGCGCCAGCGCGACGACCACCACGAACAGGATCGTGGAGGCCGCCGCGACGGAGCCCGAGCGCACGTTCTGGCGGCGCTGGCGGCGCTCCCGGTCGAGCTGGCGCCCGCTCTTCACCCAGGCGGGGGCCGGCGCGGCCGGCGCGTCGTTGTCGGGTGCGGTCACCGGCCCACCGTCACTTCAGGACCGGGGCGCCCGCGGCCGAGGTCAGCCACTTGTCCTGGATCTTGGCCAGCTCGCCGGAGGACTTCAGCTCACCGATGGCCTTGTTGAGGCAGCCGACCAGGGAGTTGCCCTGCTGGAGCAGCAGGCCGAAGTACTCCTTGCCGGTCCCGCCGGAGGCGAACTGGCCGACGATCTTGGAGTTCTCGATCTGAGCGGCGGTGACGTAGAAGGCGCTGGGCAGGTCCAGCACGACCGCGTCCACCTGCTTGCCCTTCAGCGCGTTGACCGCGTCGATCTGGCTGTTGAACACCTTCGGGTCGTTGGACGGCTTGATCTGGTCGCGCACCGCCTGCAGCGCGGTGGTGCCGACCTGCACCGCGATCCTGGCGTCCTTCAGGTCGGCCAGCCCCTTGGCCCCGGCGAACTTGCCGCCCTCCATGGCGACCACGCCCTGCTGCACGTCGTAGTAGCCGTCGGAGAAGGTGACGGCCTTCTGCCGGGCGGGGGTGACCGAGATCTGGTTGATGTCGAAGTCGAAGTTCTTGGGACCGGGCGCGTAGGACGCGTCGAACGACTGCGTCACCCACTTGACCTCGTTCTCGGCGAAGCCCAGCTTGCCCGCCACCGCGTAGGCGACCGCGCTTTCGAAGCCCTCGCCGTTGGACGGGTCGTTGTTCTTGAACCACGGCTCGAAGGCGGGCTTGTCGGTGGCGACGGTGAGCTGCCCCGGCTTGGTCAGCTTGAGCTGGTCCTTGGCGCAGGAGGCGGGCGAGGCCGACGCGCCGGAGGAGGTGGACTCCTCCTGCGGCGCGCAGGCCGTGGCGGCGATGGCGAGCGCGGCCACCCCGGCGAGGGCGGTCAGCAGGGAACGGCGGGCCATGGCGGGCCTCCAGCGGTTCGGGCCCGTCCGGCGGAGCGGACGGGCGGCGAGCGGGTCAGACGGTGCGGATGGTCAGGGTGCCGGTGGCGACCAGGCCGAAGCGCGCGTTGGCCGCGCCCTGGTTGATCGCGAAGCCGAGGCGGCCGGAGGAGTCGACCCACACCAGCGGCTCGCCGGGGGCGACCTTGCCGAAGGTCTCGGCGAACGGCACCCGCGCGGTGCGCTCGGCGCCGTCGGCGGCGGTCCAGGTCAGCTCCAGCACGGTGCCGTAGGGCACCTCGCCGAGCGCGGCGGTCAGGTCGGCGCGGTCGGCCGACAGGATGAGGCTGCCGAACTGGTCGGCGTACAGCACGGTCGCGGTCAGCAGGCCGTCGCCCACCTCGGCGGCGGGCAGGTCCAGCGCCATCGGCTCGGCGGCCGGGCCGAGGTCGGCGAGGTCCACGCCCCCGGCGACGTGCGCGGCGGCGGGCGAGAAGATGTCGCGGCCGTGGAAGGAGGTGGACACCGCCGGCAGGCGGTAGGCGGGGTTCTCCAGCAGGTGGGCGCGGCGGACGCCGCCCAGCGCCTCGGCGGCCGGGACCAGCAGCCCGTTGTCGGGTCCGATCAGCACGTCGCCGCGGCCGGTCTCGACGCCGATCGGGTGGCGCGGGGTGCCGACGCCCGGGTCGACGATCCCGACGTGCACGCCCTGCGGCAGGTACGGCAGCGCCTGGCGCAGCAGCAGCGCGCCCTCGACGATGGCGTACGGGGTGATCTCGTCGCTGAGCACCAGCACGTTGGCCGACGGGGTGATCGAGTACATGACCCCGGCGCAGATCGCGCTGTAGGCGTTGCCGAAATCGGTGGCGAGACTGATGAACGGACGGGTTTCGGACACGGAGCGCCTTCACAGACCTGCGGGAATAACGGAGAGTGAGTCGGAAGCCTACCAAGGCGGTAGGGATGTGGCGGACCCGGCATGCCCCGTAGGGCGCGCATATGCCGCCGGACGGCCGGTGTTCACGCCAGCGCGAACACCACGCCGGTCAGGCCGAGGCCGACGGTGACGGCGGTGGCCGCAAGCACCGAGACCGGGTCGGCGACCGGCCGCCCGGCCGCCAGCATCCGGTGGCGCCTGCGGTGCTGGCGGCCCGCGCGGCGCAGCTGCAGCGCCGCCGCGCCGCACACCGCCGCGCCCGCGAGCCCCGCCCCGGCGGCGGTGGGCGCGAACCGCACGCACAGCAGCCCCGCGACGATCAGCGCGAGCACGGTGCGGGACCAGGCCAGCGCCGTGCGCTCGGGCTGCGCCCCGCGGTCCCACAACTGCCGGGCCGCCCGTCCGCTCACCGCCCGCTCACCGCCCGCTCACCGTGCGGCCAGCAGCGCCACCAGCAGGACCACCGCGGCGATCGCCAGCCCGTAGGACAGGATCGGCGCGAGCGCGGGCAGCGGCAGCGTCTCGGCCCGGCGCAGCGCGCGCTCGGTGCGCAGCCAGCGGCGGAAAGCCAGCGCCGCGACCAGCGCCCCGGTGGCCGACAGCCCGGCGGCGAGGCCCGTGCGCAGCGCGGCCGACATCAGGCCGCCGCTGAGCGCCAGTCCGATCCCGCCGGCGATCATCGCCAGCGCGGTGCGGATCCAGGCCAGGAACGTGCGCTCGTTGGCCAGGGTGAAGCGGGGATCGGGGTCCTCGCCCTCGGCCAGCAGGCGGTCGTGCCACCTGCCGGGCGGCGGGCCGGTGGGGTCCATCGCGGTCATCGGCGTTTCATTTCGCGGGTTCGCAGGGCGGGGGCAGGGGCTGGGTTCGGGGGGTGGACCGTTTCATATTAGGCGACGCCATTTGCCGAGTAATTCCTACATGGCAAGCAGGAATTGTTTTGCGGAAACGCGCGCGGCCGGGCCGCCCGCGGGTTCGCGGGCGGCCCGGCCGGAGTGCCCCCCCAGGTCAGGAGTGCTTGGCGGTCTTCTTGCCGGTGGTCCTGCCGACGGTCTCGTCGGCGACGGCCTCGACGAGGCGGTCGTTGGCGAGCGTCAGGTAGATCAGCACGCCGCCGATGTAGGTGCACAGCCGCACCGCGTCGGGAATGCCGTTCCAGGTCTCGTTCATCCACATGCCGAACCATTCGCCGGCCACGGCCTGGAAACCGAAGAACCACAGGAACAGGCCGAGGGTGCAGCCGACCACGCCCCACTTCTTGGTCTCGCGGTAGACCGCGTCGGGGGCGCGCAGGGCGCGGGCCTGCTTCCAGGCCGATACCAGGCAGGAGACCATGATGGCGGCCTCGGTGACGATCACGCCGATATAGGCCAGGTGGTGGAACCAGGTCCACGGGATCGACCGGTAGTTGATGTTGCTCACCTCGCGCAGCGAGGGCTTCTGCGCGTCCATCGCGAAGACGTGCGAGACGAAGTTGAAGTTCGTCCAGTAGTCGGTGAGGTTGCCGAACACCACGAACAGGGCGAAGCCGCCGACGGTGAAGGTGAGCAGGGCCTTGCTGGCGCGGATGAACCAGGTGGTGTCGAAGGACCGCGCGGGGGTGGGATGAGCCATCAGAGGTGTTCCTTGTGCTCGCGGGACTGGAAGGGGGTCCCGTCGGTCAGCGCAAGAACATCCACTCCGGGACCCGGTGCGCCCGACCTTGCCTACGGCTCCCCGGCGGGAGTCCGTGACGGACGCGGTCCACTGGCTCCACCGCTGGAGGCGGCGTCGCGGGCCCCGTTGGCCTGAGGTGTGACCTGCGGTTCCCATGATACGCGATGGAATTCGTGAAATCGGACACAGTGCGCGTCAGTCGCCGAATCGCCGCGCGGAGGCGTCTTCCTGGGCGAGGCGGTGCAGGGCGGTGAGGACCTGCTCGTACAGGACGGTGGACACCAGCATGGAGTGCACCGTGCGGGTGCGCGGCTCGCCGTCGGCGACGCGGGCGATCTCGTGCTCGGCGACCTCGGTGGCGGCCCGCACGTAGGGCCGCAGGTCGGCCAGGGTGATCGGGAAGCCCAGGCGGCGCAGCGCCACGAAGCTCTGGGCGAGCAGGTCGCGGGCCGGGGCGTGCTCGGTGACGCGCCAGCCCAGTTCGCCGACCAGCGCGTCCACGTCCTGGCGGGCGGCGCGCCAGTGCGGGTCGTCGGGCGGGCTGATGTGCGGGCCCAGCGCGTACTGGGTGGTGCCGAACAGCTCGTGCAGCCCGGTGTCCTCGTCCTCGATCGCCGAGACGATCTTCCGGATGGCCGAGACCGGCAGGTCGCCCAGCTCGCGCAGCGCCCGGATCAGCCGCAGCCGCTCCAGGTGGGAGCGGTCGTAGCTGGCCCGGGTCGCCCCGGCCAGCGTGCCCTTGGGCAGCAGGCCCTCGCGTATGTAGAACTTGATCGTCTGCACGGTGAGCCCGCTGCGGTCGCTCAGCTCGGAGATCAGCATCCCGGTACCCCCTTGACTGGATAGTAGTTCTATCCAACTATTGGATACTGCCACTATCCAACAAAGAGAGGGCGCCGTGTTCACCGCCGTGACCGCCGACCGCACCATCGATCTGGACGCCCGCCCCGACGGGCGGGGGCGGCTGCTCGCGCCGCCGGACCGCCCCCTGCTCGGCTGGGAGCGCAAGCCGCACGGCTGGTGCCGGGGCGAGGCGTGCCTGCCCGCCTTCCGGGCCGCCGAGGCCGAGACGCCGGACGGGGTGGACGTCGCCGTCTTCGCCGGGCTGACCGGGCAGGTCGCGGTCATCGACGAGGCCGAGCGCGCCGTCGCGTTCGCCGACAAGCCCCAGACCCCGGCCACAGGCGAGGCGCCCGACTTCACCCTGGACGGCGTCTCGCTCGCCGACTTCCGCGGCCGCAAGGTGGCGCTGGTGTTCTGGGCCTCCTGGTGCGGATGCCGCTACGACCTGCCCGCCTGGCAGGAGCGGCACGCCGCCCTCGCCGAGCACGGGTTCACCGTCGTCACCATCGCCTGCGACCGCTCCCCGGACGACGCGCGCCCGTGGATCGAGGAGGCCGCGCCCGCCCATCCCACGCTGATCGACGCCGAGGGCGCGGTCGCCGAGCGGTACGGCGTCGTCAACGTCCCGACCGTGGTGTGGGTGGACGAGCAGGGCCGCGTCGCCCGCCCCCAGGAGACCCAGACGGCCACCGACCTGTTCCGTTCGATGAACGGCCTGGACTCGGAGGCTTCCTACGCCGCGCTGCGCCGCTGGGTGCTGGAGGGCGACGCCGGGCTGACCGCCGACCGGGCCCGCGAGCTGCTGCGCGTCCCCACCGAGGACGAGCAGCGCGCCCGCGCGCACGCCCGGCTGGCGGTCTGGCTGGCCCGCGAGGGCCGCCGCGAAGCCGCCCTGCGCCACGTCGACGCGGCCGCCGCGCTGGCCCCGCACGACGTGGCGATCCGGCGCGGCCTGATGCCGCTGACCGGCGAGGACCCCTTCGGCGACGCCTACTTCGCGCTGCGCGACGAGCTGGAGAAGGCCGAGATCCCGCTCTACCGCCCGCTCGACCTCTGAGACACGGGAAGGGGCCCGGCTCCGCACGGAACCGGGCTCCTTCCGACGCAGGTCAGGCCCGGCGGCCCTCCAGGCGCAGGTCGGCGATCGAACGTCCGACTCGGAGACGGGCGGCGCCCTCGGGCAGCCGCTCGTCCAGCTCGACGCGGACGGTCGTGCTCTCACCGGCCGCGACGTCGGCCACCGCGAACCCCGCCAGGCGGATCGGCACGCCCTCGCCCGAGGCGTAGACCTGGACGACCTCGCGGCCGTCGCGCCCGCCGGAGTTGCGGATCGTCACCTCGGCGACGCCGCCGGACACCATGAGCGCCTCGTACTCCCAGGTGGTGTAGCCGAGGCCGTGCCCGAACGGGAACGCCACGTCCTCGGGGGAGTAGTGCCGGTACCCGATCGCGGTGCCCTCGGCGTACTCCAGCACCCCGTCCTTCGGCCACGGCTGCAGGATGTTCCGCTCGCTCGCGGGGAACGTGGTCGGCAGCCGGCCGCCCGGCTCCCGCACTCCGGCCAGCACGTCGGCGATCGCGCCGCCGCCCTCCTGGCCCGGCAGCCACGCCCACACCAGCGCCGCGACCTCCTCGCGCCAGGGCATCAGCACCGGCGAGCCCGCGTTGACGACGACCACGGTGTCCGGGTTGGCGGCGGCCACCGCCGACACCAGCTCGTCCTGGCGCCCCGGCAGCGCGAGGGTCGTGCGGTCGAAGCCCTCGCTCTCCACCTCGTCGTTGGTGCCGACCAGCACGATCGCCACGTCGGCGGCGCGGGCGGCGGCGACGGCGGCGGCCAGCTCCTCGTCCTCGGGCAGGTGCGGCTCGAAGTAGTTGACGCCGAAGGTCGCGCCGCCGAACAGCGCGTTCGGGGCGACGGTGTGGGACAGCTCCAGCGCCAGCTCGGTACCGGCCTCCAGTTCGGCCTCCACGCGCAGCTCCGGCGGGGCCAGGAACGCCATGAACGGGTCGTCGCCCTCGGGCCGCACGTCCAGCTCGTGCACCCGCTCGCCCAGCCTGAGCACGTAGCGGCCGACGCCCGCGACCGCGAAGGTGTGGACGCCGGACGCCTCCACCCGGACCTTCGCCGCGACCGTGATCTCCGCCGTGCCCTCGGGCAGGCCCTCCATGAACATCAGCTTGGTCGCGCCGCGCAGCTCCGAGGCCACCGCGCCGCCGTCGGCGTCCAGGTAGGTCACCCGCACGCCGCGCTCGCCGGTCTCGGGGTCGGCGCACAGCTCCACCGGGAGCGGGGCGAGCCGCTCGTGCGGGTAGACGCCGGCGTGCACCGAGAACTCGGCGTCGCCGAACACCTCGCGCAGGCCCTGCTCGGGCAGCACCTGGTCGGCCGGGTTGACGTGCGCGCTGCCGCCGCCCTGCGCGCCGAAGCGGCGCACGTTCGGGCCGATCAGCGCGATCTTGCGCGGGGCGGCCAGCGGCAGCGCGCCGCCCTCGTTGCGCAGCACGACCATGGAGCGGGCGGCCAGCTCGCGAAGCTGCGCGCGGGCGTCGCCGGGGGTGGTGACCCCGGCCGGGGCGTCGTAGCCCGCCAGCGCGCCGGTGCGGGCGGCCAGGCGCAGCACGCGCAGCACCTTGTCGTCGACGAGCTCCTCGGCGACCTTCCCCTCGCGGACGGCCGCGACCAGCTTGTCCTTCCAGTGGTTGACCGGGCCCGGCAGCCCCGGCATCTCCACGTCCATGCCCGCCTCGGCGCTGGCGACGGTGGAGCGGATGGCGAACCAGTCCGACACCACGATGCCGTCGAAGCCCCAGGTGTTCTTCAGCACGTCGGTGAGCAGGTGCCTGTGCTCGGTCATGGTCGGGCCGTTGACCGCGTTGTAGGCGGCCATGACCGCCCACGCACCCGCCGATACGGCCTCCCGGAACGGCCGCAGGTACAGCTCGTCCAGAGCGGCCTCGTCGATGACCGCATCGTAGGAGTTGCGCTCGGTCTCGGAGTCGTTGCCCACGTAGTGCTTGGCGGTCGCGGCGACCCCGGCCGACTGCACGCCGCGCACGAAGCCCGCGCCGATCCGCGAGACCAGCAGCGGGTCCTCGGAGTAGTTCTCGAAGTGCCGCCCGCCGAGCGGGGTGCGGTGCAGGTTGATGGTGGGGGCGAGCTGCACGTGCACGCCCTTGTCGCGGGCCTGCGCGCCGTTCAGCCGCCCGGTGCGCTCGGCGGCCGCCACGTCCCAGGTCGCGCCGAGCGAGGTGGCGCTCGGGAACAGCAGGCTGTGCTCGCGCTCGTCCCAGCGGGTGCCCCGCACGCCGCTCGGGCCGTCGGACATGACCAGCTTCCGCAGGCCGATCCGCTCCAGGGGCGGCAGCGTCCAGAAGTCGGCGCCCGTCAGCAGGGTCACCTTCTCCTCCAGGCTCAGTTCCGCGAGCCGCGCGCGCAGGTCGGATTCGTCGACGGTCATGGGGCCTCCTTCGGGCGTCACGGGAGAAACTCACCGTTTCGAGGCGACTCTATGTGTCAATACCGAGTAGTCGGTAGGTTTGTTACCTGGACGTTACCTCTCCTGTTCTGCGTAGGGTGGGACACGTGGCGACCAGGACCGACCGAAGGCGCGGCTACGCCTCCGGAGACGCGCGGCGCGAGCAGATCCTGCACGTGGCGATGCAGGAGTTCGCCGAGAACGGCTACCGGGGGACGTCGCTGGCGAAGGTGGCCGAGCGCGCCGGGCTCTCCCAGCCCGGCCTGCTGCACCACTTCCGCAACAAGGAGCAGCTCCTGGTCGCGGTGCTGGAACTGCGCGACCGGCGCGACGTGGAGCGCTTCTTCGGCGACGCCGAGAACGCGCCGCCCGGCCTGGACCTGCTGGCGGCGCTGACGCGGCTGGTCGAGCACAACGCCCGCACACCCGAGCTGGTGCGCCTGTTCACGGTGCTGACCAGCGAGGCCGTCACCAGCGACCACCCCGCCCGCGAGTGGGCCCGCGCCCGCTACGCGCTGCTGCGCGCGCAGATCGCGCAGGCGCTGCGCGAGGGCATGGCGCGGGGGGAGGTGCGGCCGGGGCTGGACGCCGAGGCGCACGCCTCCCGGATCATCGCCCTGATGGACGGGCTGCAGACCCAGTGGCTGCTGGACCCCGAGCGCGTGGACATGGCCGCCCTGTTCCGCGCCCATCTGGACGAGCTGCTGGCCGCCCTGCGCCCCTGAACGCGAGAGGGCCCGCCCCTTCTGCGAGGGACGGGCCGGTGAGCTGGGGGGAAGCGCCGAAGGAGGCGTCAGGCGGTGGTGCGGCGCGTCGCCTCGGAGATCTTCTCGGCGGCGGCCATCACCGGCCCGGCGTGCAGCCGCCCGGGGGAGCGGGTGAGGCGCTCCAGCGGCCCCGACACCGACACCGCCGCGATCACCCGGCCGCCCGCGCCCCGGATCGGCGCCGACACCGACCCCACGCCCTGCTCGCGCTCGCCCACGCTCTGCGCCCAGCCGCGCCGCCGCACCGACGCCAGCGTGGTCGCCTCGAACTTGGCCCCGCGCAGCCCCCGGTGCATCCGGTCGGGCTCTTCCCAGGCCAGCAGCACCTGCGCGGCCGAACCCGCCGTCATCGGCAGCGCCGCGCCCACGGGGATGGTGTCGCGCAGCCCGCTGGTGCGCTCGGCGGCCGCCACGCACACCCGCACGTCGCCCTGCCGGCGGAACAGCGACGCGCTCTCGCCGGTCAGGTCCCGCAGCTGCGCCAGGACCGGCTGCGCGATCGCCAGCAGCCGGTCCTCGCCCGCCGCCACCGCCAGCTCGGCGAGGCGCGGGCCCAGGATGAACCGCCCCTGCGTGTCGCGGTGCACCAGCCGGTGGTGCTCCAGGGCGACGGCGAGCCGGTGCGCGGTCGGCCGTGCCAGACCGGTGGTCTGCACCAGCTGCGCCAGCGAGGCCGGACCGGCCTCCAGGGCGTTCAGCACAAGAACCGCTTTGTCAAGTACGCCGACTCCGCTAGAGTTGTCCATGTCTTGATATTGCCGTCTCGTAATTTGAGATGCAAGTCGAGGTCCCCGCGACGGGCGGCGCAGCGGAGCGCCGCCGACGACATCAGGTGAGGTGGAGCGATGGGCCGCACATTGGCCGAGAAGGTGTACGACGCGCACGTCGTGCGACGTGCCGAGGGCGAACCGGACCTGCTCTACATCGACCTGCACCTGGTGCACGAGGTGACCAGCCCGCAGGCGTTCGACGGGCTGCGGATGGCCGACCGCGCGGTGCGCCGCCCCGACCTGACGATCGCCACCGAGGACCACAACGTCCCCACCACCGACCTGCTGAAGCCGATCGCCGACCCGGTGTCGCGCACCCAGGTGGAGACGCTGCGCAAGAACTGCGCCGAGTTCGGCGTCCGGCTGCACCCGATGGGCGACGCCGGCCAGGGCATCGTGCACGTCATCGGCCCGCAGCTCGGCCTGACCCAGCCCGGCATGACGGTGGTGTGCGGCGACTCCCACACCTCCACCCACGGCGCGTTCGGCGCGCTGGCGCACGGCATCGGCACCAGCGAGGTCGAGCACGTGCTGGCCACCCAGACGCTGCCGCAGGTCAAGCCCAAGATGATGGCGGTCACCGTCGAGGGCGCGCTGCCCGAGGGCGTCACCGCCAAGGACCTGATCCTGGCGATCATCGCCGAGATCGGCACCGGCGGCGGCCAGGGCCACATCATCGAGTACCGCGGCGAGGCGATCCGGTCGCTGTCGATGGAGGGCCGCATGACGGTCTGCAACATGTCCATCGAGGCCGGCGCCCGCGCCGGGATGATCGCCCCGGACGAGACCACCTTCGCCTACCTCAAGGGCCGCCCGCACGCGCCGCAGGGCGCCGACTGGGACGCCGCCGTCGAGTACTGGAAGTCCCTGCGCACCGACGACGACGCGGTCTTCGACAAGGAGGTGGTGATCGACGCCACCGCGCTGACCCCGTTCGTCACCTGGGGCACCAACCCCGGCCAGGGCCTGCCGCTGGGCGCCTCGGTGCCCGACCCCGCCGCCTACGCCGACCCCGACGAGCGCCAGGCCGCCGAGCGCGCGCTGGAGTACATGGGCCTGACCGCCGGCACCCCGCTGCGCGAGATCGCCGTGGACACCGTCTTCGTCGGCTCCTGCACCAACGGCCGCATCGAGGACCTGCGCGCGGTCGCCGGCGTGCTGGAGGGCCGCAGGGTCGCCGACGGCGTCCGCATGCTGGTCGTGCCCGGCTCGATGGCGGTCAAGGAGCAGGCCGAGGCCGAGGGCCTGCACGAGGTCATCTCCGCCTCCGGGGCCGAGTGGCGCGAGGCCGGGTGCTCGATGTGCCTGGCGATGAACCCCGACAAGCTCACCCCCGGCGAGCGCAGCGCCTCCACCTCCAACCGCAACTTCGAGGGCCGGCAGGGCCCCGGCGGCCGCACCCACCTGGTGTCGCCCGCCGTCGCCGCCGCCACCGCCGTCCGCGGCCGCCTGGCCGCGCCCGCCGACCTGTAGGGAGTCCGGAAGACATGGAAGCCTTCACCGCCCACACCGGGCGCGCGGTCCCGCTGCGCCGCAGCAACGTGGACACCGACCAGATCATCCCGGCGGTCTGGCTCAAGCAGGTCAGCCGCACCGGCTTCGACAAGGGCCTGTTCTCGGCCTGGCGCGAGGACCCGGGGTTCGTGCTGAACAAGCCCGAGTACCAGGGCGCCAGCGTCCTGGTGGCCGGGCCCGACTTCGGCACCGGCTCCTCCCGCGAGCACGCCGTCTGGGCCCTGCAGCAGTACGGGTTCCGCGTGGTCATCGCCCCGCGCTTCGGCGACATCTTCCGCAACAACTCCACCAAGATGGGGCTGCTGCCGGTCGTGCTGCCCGCCGAGACCGTCGAGGCCCTGCAGGCCCGCGCCGAGCGGGACCCCCAGGCCGAGATCACCGTCGACCTCGACCGGCGCGAGGTGCGCGCCGGGGACCTGACCGCCCCCTTCGAGATCGACGACTACACCCGCTGGCGGCTGATGGAGGGCCTGGACGACATCGGCCTGACCCTGCGGCACGCCGACGCCATCACCGCCTTCGAGGCGTCCCGGCCCGCCTGGTCGCCCACCACCGTGTGACCCGGCCGGTCAGCGACCGGTCAGGCCCCTGACCTGGGGAACCGGCCCCAGCCGGTACCCCGGGTGGTCGGGCGTGCCCGCGCACCGAGGACAATTCCGGTGTGCGAGGGCACGCTCGACCGTCGTGAGGGGGCATTCGCGTGAGCACGGTCCCGTGGACCGGACCGCAGTGGGACGACCCGGCGCTGACCCGCCTGGCGCGGCGGCTGCGCGAGGCGCACCGGCTGGTCGCGCCGCTGCCGCCGGAGACCCGCAGGCGGCTGATCAGGCACCTTCTGGCGATCACCGACCTGGCCAAGCGGGACGCCGATCTGGCCGCCCGCAGGCTGGACGCCTTCATCGCCGACCACGGAGCCGATTTTCGCCGAGCGCCCGGTGCCCGATAGCGTGCGTGGTGGCCGGATTCGGTCCGGCGCCCGGCGAGACGGGGGCGAGGCCGACAAAAACGCCTGCGACACGGGAACTCTTCCGTGGGGGTGATTGTGTCGGTGCCTGGGCTCCCTTAGTTTCGTTCGGGCAAGGGGGGAACTAGAGGAGTAACCCATGAACAAGCGTGAGCTGGTGGACGCCATCTCCGAGCGGCTCGGCAGCAAGAAGGCCGCCGCCGAGGCCGTCGATGCCATCCTGGAGACGATCCAGACCGCCGTCGCCAAGGGCGACAAGGTCGCGATCACCGGGTTCGGTTCGTTCGAGAAGGCCGACCGGCCTGCCCGCACGGCCCGGAACCCGGCAACGGGCAAGACCATCGACGTTCCCGCGACGTCCGTGCCGAAGTTCAAGGCCGGCGCCGACTTCAAGAACCTGGTGGCCGGCAAGAAGTAGGGCACGACCCGTGGCGGCGCCCGGGACCGGAGCGATCCGGTCCCGGGCGTTGTTCATTGAAGTCCCGGCCCAGAGGGCTCGCCTGGCGGCTCGCCCTCTGACCGTGCCTTGGCGAGTGCCACATCGCTTCGCGATCTGCCTCGGCGGGGCTCGCCTTCGGCTTTGCCCCGCCGAGGCAGTTAGTCACTCGCGCGGCGCTTGCGGTCTTCGCGACGGGCCCCAGGGCCCCAGGTCCTCTAGGCCGTGCGTTCGGGGAGGGGGAAGGTCGCCAGGGTGATCACCCAGACCTCGCCGTCCCGCAGCGCCAGCCGCACCCGCTGGCCCCAGCGCAGCATCCGCAGGCCGCCCGCGTCGAAGGCCGCCGCGTCGAAGGGCAGCTCGGTCCCGTCGTCGAGCAGCACGCTGCCCGACCGGGTCTCGGCGTCATAGGTCCGCACGGTCGCCTGCATGAGCGTAACCCTAGGCGAACGAGTCCGAAGCGGGCAGCAGCGCCGCCACTGCGGCGGTGCGCGGGCCGAGGCCCAGCGCCAGGGCCGCCTTCAGGTCGTCCAGGGTGTCCACGTCGCGCCGCACGCTGTCGATGCCGTCCAGCAGCAGCTCCCGCGCCCCGCGCGACCGGTGCGCGGCCCGGGACTCGCCGCCGAACGCGGGCGCGAACGGCACCCCCGGCCGGGCCGTGTACAGCGTGGTCCCGATCCCGGCGGCGTCCGGCACGAACGCCTCGGGGGCGTCGGCCGCGGCGTCCAGCACCCGTGCCAGCTCCTCGGGGCGCAGGGCGGGCAGGTCGGCCGA
Organism: Spirillospora sp. NPDC050679; assembly: GCA_044456955.1. Taxonomy (GTDB): domain Bacteria; phylum Actinomycetota; class Actinomycetes; order Streptosporangiales; family Streptosporangiaceae; genus Spirillospora. The sequence goes on from JBITGK010000017.1 coordinate 156,904, forward strand.
CAGCGCGCCCACCCCCGCGTCGGGGGAGCGCTCGCGGCCCCGGCCCGCGCCGTGCACCAGGGCCGGGTTCAGGCCCGCGTCCGGCTCGTCGGGGACCACCCGCGCGCCCAGCGCCGACAGCTCGGCGGCGGCCAGCGGGTCGTCGGTGACCACGATCACATCGCGGACCCGGGCGCAGCGCAGCGCCGCGCCCACGGTGTCGGTCGCCACGGCCAGGGCCAGCGCCTCCCGGTGCGGGCCGGCGGCCGCGGCCATGCGGGTCTTGGCGCGCGCCAGCACCTTGACGGGCACCACGAGCGACCACTGGAGAGAAGGCGCCTCGCGCCCTGCGGTAAACATGTCAGCTCGACACTATGCGCTCGCAACCGCGACACTTGAGGACACCCCACGTCCAGCGCGGGGAACGGATCGAGGAGGGAAGGGCCGTGAGCGAGGGGTATTCGCCGGCCTGGCGGCGGTTCACGATCGTCATCCTGCGCCCGCTGCTGTACGGGCTGCTCAAACGGGACTGGCGGGGCCGGGGCAACGTGCCGCGCACCGGCGGAGTGATCATCGCGGCCAACCACATCTCCGAGTCCGACCCGCTGGCGCTCGCCCACTTCGTCTACGAGTCCGGCCGCTACCCGGTCTACCTCGCCAAGTCCACGCTGTTCGACGTGCCGGTGCTGAAGCGGATCCTGCGCGGCACCGGCCAGATCCCGGTCTACCGCGACCGCGCCGACGCGGCGCTGGCACTGCGCGACGCCGAGGCGGCGCTGCGGCGCGGCGAGTGCCTGATGTTCTACCCCGAGGGCAGCTGCACCCGCGACCCGGAGCTGTGGCCGATGACGGGCCAGACCGGGGTGGCGCGGATGGCGCTGAAGACCGGCGCCGCGGTCGTCCCGGTGGCCAGCTGGGGCGCGCACGAGCTGCTGCCTTACAAGAAGGGCGAGCAGAGCGGGCTGCGCGGCAGCCTGAAGAGGGGCTTCCACCCGCTCCCGCGCAAGACCATGCGGGTGGCGGCCGGGCCGCCGGTGGACCTGTCGGCGTACGCGGGCGAGCCGCTCACCAAGGAGACCCTGCACCGGGCCACCGACGAGATCATGCACGCGATCGCCGGGCTCCTCGGCGAGCTGCGCGGGCAGGAACCGCCCCGGGAGCTCTACGACCACCATAAGGTCCTGGAGGAGCGCCGCCGCGGGTCGGCCGACCCGGTGGCCGCGCCCGACGCGGCCGTGTCGGAGGCCGCCGGGCGCGAGGCCGGGCACGTCCCGGGGGAGCAGGACCGCGACGCGAAGGGCAAGGAGGTCACGTGACGTTCCGCACCGCCGTGATGGGGGCCGGGTCGTGGGGGACCACGTTCGCCAAGATGCTGGCCGACGTGGGCGGCGAGGTCACCCTGTGGGGGCGCCGCGCGGGCGTCGTCGAGGCGATCAACGAACGTCGCGAGAACCCCGACTACCTGCCCGGCATCCTGCTGCCCGACGGGCTGCGCGCCACCTGCGACCCCGCCGAGGCGCTGGCCGGGGCCGACTTCGTGGCGCTCGCGGTCCCCGCGCAGACGCTGCGCGACAACCTCGGGGCCTGGCGGCCGCTGCTGCCGCCCGCCGCGGTGCTGGTCAGCCTGATGAAGGGCGTGGAGCTCGGCACCACCCGCCGCATGTCGGAGGTGATCTGCGAGGTCGCGCAGGTCCCGGCCGAGCGGGTGGCGGTGTTCTCCGGCCCCAACCTGGCCCGCGAGATCGCCGCCGGGGAGCCGGGCGCGGCGGTGTCGGCGTGCGTGGACCAGGGCAACGCCGAGCGCCTGCAGGCCGCCACCATGACCCCCTACTTCCGCGTCTACACCAGCACCGACGTGATCGGCGTCGAGCTGGGCGGCGCGGTCAAGAACATCGTGGGCCTGTGCGTGGGCATGTCGGTCGGGCTGGGCTTCGGCGCCAACACCCAGGCGCTGCTGATGACCCGCGGGCTGGCGGAGATCGCCCGGCTGGGCGCGGCGCTGGGCGCCGACGAGCACACCTTCGCGGGGCTGGCCGGCATGGGCGACCTGATCGCCAGCTGCTCCTCGCCGCTGGCGCGCAACCGCACCTTCGGCGAGAACCTCGGGCGCGGCATGTCGCTGGAGGAGGTCGTCGCGGTCACCAAGCAGACCGCCGAGGGCGTGAAGTCGGCCGAGCCGGTGCTGGAGCTGGCCCGCAAGCACAACGTGGAGATGCCGATCACCGAGGCGGTGGTCAACGTGCTGCACCGGGACGTGCCGATCAAGGAGGCGGCGATCTCGCTGATCTCGCGTTCCCCCAAGCCGGAGCGCTACGGAGTGTGACACACTGTGCGCGATGCGTAAGGACATCCGCGCCTCAGGTGAGAACACCCGCGCCGCCCACCTGCCGTCCGGCGGCGGTCCCGGCGAGCCCGGCGACGCGTTCGCCGCGGGCCTCGCGGCACTGGAGGGGCACCGGCTCGGCGAGCCCGTCGAGGGGCAGGCGTTCGCCTCCGGTACCGCCGCCGCCACCGCCGTCCTCCTGGCGTTCGCCGGGGCGGGCACGCACGTGGTCGCGCCCCGCGCCGTGGGCGACGCCGTCCGCGCCCTGCTGACCGGCCCGCTGGCCCGCTTCGGCGTGCAGGCCGACTTCCCCGACTTCGCCGACCCGGCGGCGGTGCACGCCGCCGTCCGGCCCGCCACCCGCCTGATCTGGGCCGAGACCCTGTCCGGGGCCGGCGCCGCGCCCGCCGACCTGCCCGCGCTCGCCGCCCTCGCCCGCCGGGCCGGGGCGCTGCTGGCGGTCGACTCCACCTGGGCCACGCCGGTGGTGTGCCGCCCGCTGGAGCACGGCGCCGACCTCGTCGTGCACACGGCCACGCCCTACCTCGGCGGCCACGGCGGCGCGGTCGTCGGCCGCCCCGGGCCGCTGGCGGAGGTGCGGCGCGTCCACGCCGAGACCGGCGCGGTGCTCGCCCCCGGCCAGGCCCAGGCGCTGCGCCGGTCGCTGGCCACGCTGCCGCTGCGGGTGCGCCGCCACTGCGACACCGCCAGCATCGTCGCCGCCGCCCTGGCCCGGCACCCGGCGGTGGCGTCGGTGGCCTACCCCGGCCTGCCCGGCCGACCCGGCCACGGCCTGGCCCGCAAGCTGTTCGACGCCGGGCCCGAGGGCACCCGCTTCGGCGCGGTCGTCGTCCTGGTCCCGCGCGGCGGCCCCGAGGCGGGGGCGGCGCTGGTGGAGGCGCTGGGGGCGGCGGAGGTCTCCGGCGGCGCCCGCACCCAGGCCGTCCACCTGGTCCCGGCCGCGCCCCGGCGCGCGGAGGAGGGCGGCCCGGCCGCCGGTCCCGGAGCGGTGCGGCTCGCCGTCGGGCTGGAGGACGCCGACGACCTGATCCGCACCCTCACCCGCGCCCTGGACGCCCTCGCGCGCACCTCGGAGGCGGTGCCGCAGGCCCGGCCCGCCGAACCGCTCGTGGCCGACCCCGGCTGATCGGCGGTAGGGTCGGGCATCATGTCCCAGGCTTCTAAGATCCGCGTGGCGGTGGTCTTCGGCGGACGCAGCTCCGAGCACGCCATCTCCTGCGTCACCGCCGGCGCCGTCATGGCCGCCATCGACCGGGACCGGTACGAGGTGGTGCCGGTCGGCATCGCCCGCGACGGCCGCTGGGTGCTGGCCCCCGCCGACCAGCGGCTGGCCATCGAGGACGGGCGGCTGCCCGAGGTCGACGGCGCGGGCCGGGCGCTGGCGCTGCCGTTCGACCCCGACGCGGCCGGCCTGGTGGTGGTCGAGCCGGGCCGGGTGCCCGAGGCGCTCGGCCGGGTGGACCTCGTGCTGCCGGTGCTGCACGGCCCCTACGGCGAGGACGGCACCATCCAGGGCCTGCTGGACCTGGCCGGCATCCGCTACGTCGGGGCCGGGGTGCTGGCCAGCGCGGTCGGCATGGACAAGGGCTTCATGAAGCTGGTGTGGCAGGCCCGCGGCCTGCCGGTCGGCCCGTACGTGCTGGTGAGCGACCGCGAGTGGCGGCGCGAGCGCAAGCGCAAGCTCGACGAGATCAAGGAGCTGGGCTTCCCGGTCTTCGTCAAGCCCGCCCGCGCCGGCTCCAGCATGGGCATCACCCGGGTCACCGCCGAGCAGGACCTGGAGGCGGCCGTCGAGACCGCCCGCGAGCACGACCCCAAGGTCATCGTGGAGGCCGCCATCACCGGCCGCGAGATCGAGTGCGGGGTGCTGCAGGGCCTGGCCGACGGCCCGCCGGAGGCGAGCCTGCCCGCCGAGGTGATCACCTCCGGCGACCAGGACTTCTACGACTTCCAGACCAAGTACCTGGACTCGGCCACCACTCTGGCCATCCCGCCGGACCTGCCGCCGGCCGCGATCGAGGAGGTCCAGCGCATCGCCGCCCAGGCCTTCGACGCGCTGGACTGCGAGGGCCTGGCGCGGGTGGACTTCTTCCACACCCCCGACGGCCGCTGGATCCTCAACGAGATCAACACCATGCCCGGCTTCACCCCGGCCTCGGCGTTCCCGCAGATGTGGGCGGCCAGCGGCCTGGACTACCCGGCCCTGGTGGACCGCCTGATCCAGACGGCGCTGGACCGCCCGCTCGGCCTGCGCTGACCCCGCAGCGGCGGGCTCAGTAGGCGAGCCACGTCCCGGCGCGGAGCGCGGCGGCGTCGGTGGCGCGGGCGCCGCCGGGGGAGAAGGTCCACAGCGTGCCGCCGACCATCAGCGACCGGGTGATGGAGTCCTGGCGGCCGGGGTGGGCGATCTCGCCGACGCGGCGCACGGTGTCGCCGTCCACCTTGAGGACCAGGGCGCGGGCGGTGCCGTCGCCGGTGCCGTGGCCGCGGACGGGCAGGACGGTCAGGCCCGTCGCGGGCCAGTACAGGAAGGCGTGCGGGTCGAACTCGGCGTCGCTGCCGGTCTGCGGCAGGTGGTGGACGCCGACGCGGCGGGGCGCGGCCGACACGTCGAACAGCGACACCTGCGTGCCCTTGACGCGGCCCTGGGAGTCGGCGTCCTGGCCCACGCCGAGCAGGCGGCCCGGGGCCGTGGGGTGCAGGTAGGCCGAGTATCCGTTGATCTTCAGTTCGCCGGTGCGGCGGGGCTTGGCGGGGTCCTTCAGGTCGACCGCGTAGAGCGGGTCGGTCTGGCGGAAGGTCACCACGTAGGCGGTGGCGCCGAGGAAGCGCACCGAGTAGATGCGCTCGCCCTTGCCGAGGCCGTCGAGGGCGCCCACGGTCCGCAGCGCGGCGCCGTCGCGGCGCAGGACGCGGACGGCGCTCTGGGAGCGGCCTCCCGCCGCCCTGGGGAAGGCGTTGCCGGTGGTGGTGGCGACGCGCAGGTGCGTCCCGTCGTCGGACATCGAGTACTGGTTGAGCACGCTTCCGGGCACCGAGCCGGACGCCTCGTAGCGGGGCCGCCCGGTGCCGGGCAGGCTGAACACGTGGATGTCGGTGCGCTCGTCCCGCCGGGCCTCCCGGGGTGCGCCCGCCCAGGTGACCGGGCGCGGGGGAGTGCCGGTGACGTACAGGGCGCGGCCCGTCGCGTACACGGTCTGGCCCTCGGCGGCGACCGCGACGGGATCGGGGTCGCCCAGGGGGCGGGTCAGGTCGAGGGTGAGCACGGTGAGCACGCTGGTGCCGTCGGCCCCGGCGGCGCGGCTGACCCGGTCGCAGGGGACGGTGGTCCTGCCGCCGCCGTCCACCTGGAACGAGGGCAGCCAGGCGCTGAGCGGCGCCTTGCGGACCAGGGCGCGGTTGCGCTCCACGGCCTGCTGCTCGGCGCCGCGCCCGGGCGGCAGGGGTGGGAACTCGATGGCGGGGGTGCTGCGGATGACGACGCGCGCGGTCTGCCCGGTCTGGCGGGCGTCCACGTAGGCGGCGTCGGTGGTCAGCGTGCCGAGGACCTTCGGGGTGCCGGTGAGGTCCACCAGCGTCAGCCGGGTCAGCTGGCGGCCTCCCGGGAGGTCCGTGCGGGGCTTGGAGCGCTGCTCGTACGCGATCGCCGGGAACTCGTCCGACAGCACCAGCGCGCGGTCGCCGTGCAGGAGCAGGCGCGGGTCGCCGCCCGCCGGGCCGGAGGCCGGCAGCCTCAGCCGGTGCGCGATCCTGCGGGTGGCGGGGTCGATGACGTTCAGGCGGCCCCGGGCGACGGTGAGGATGCGGCGGCCGTCGGTCTTGACCTGGTCGGGCTCGTCGGCGTCGGCCTCGTGGGCGTTGGTGCGCGAGTGCTCGGGCGGCGGCCCGGACGGCGCGGACTTCTGGACGCGGGCCGACGGGCCTGCGGGCATCGCGCCCTCGGCGTCGAACCGCTCCAGCAGCGGGCTGCCGAGCCCGTACGGGGTGACCTGCTTCGCGGTCGCCTCGCGCAGGCCGTTCAGCAGGTCGGAGCAGCCGTCATAGGCGACCAGCCGCATCGGCGGGGCGGCCGCGGCGGGACGGCCGGCGCCCCCGGTGGCGCAGCCCGCCACCAGCAGGGGCGCGGCGAGGAGCAGGGAGAGTGCACGGGCGCTCATGGGCGTTGGACGCGGGCGGGGCGCGGCCGGTTCCCGCGCGGCCGGTGATGTTCGCGTGACGGAAGCTTCAGACCGCTGAAACCGCTGCGTAACAGGGGTTTCGGCAGGATCGGGGCATCAGCGGAACCGACCGGAAGGACCCTCGCGCCGATGCTCTCGCCCGCCCCCGCCGTCCCCCTGCCCGGCCTCCGGCACCCCGACGTCCCCGCGGCCGCGGAGGTGATCACCGGTGGCACGGCGCGGCTGGCGTGCGCGGGCGGCCCGCTGCTGGTGGTCGGCGCCGAGCCCGGCGACGTGATCGTGGTGGACGTGCTGGCCGCCGGGACGGGCGGCGGGCCCGCGCCGTCCGGGCACCCCGGCACGATCGGCTGCGCCCCCGGCGGGACGCGCGGCGCGCGGATCGGCTCGTGCGCGATCGCGCGGCTCACCGCCGGGGCGCGCGTCCTGCTGCCGGTGCACGTGCGCGGCGCGCGGCTGTCGGCGGGCGGCCTGCACCTGCCCGGCGCGGCGGGGGAGTGCCGCCCGGCCGGGGAGGGCTGGCTCGACGTGCGGGTCAACCTGACCCGGCGCGGGGTGGAGCGCTTCGGGGTGGCCGGGCCGATCCTGATGGCCTCCCCGCTCTAGCGGTTCCTCTTCTCGTGCTTGGCGATCAGGGTGTCCACCTGCACGCTCAGCCGGGAGCCGAGCGGCCAGCCGATGTAGTGGGTCAGAAAGATCGCGATCTCGCGCAGCTCGTCGGGGGTCAGCTCGCCGTTGTCCAGCGCGGCCGGGAGCTGGATGTCCAGCACGTCGTTGAGGCCCTGCCCGGCCAGCATCCCGATGAGCAGCAGCCGCCGGTCGCGCAGGCCGAGCCCCTCGCGGGTCCAGATGTCGCCGAACAGGTGGTCCACGGTGATGCCGAAGAAGTCGCCGGGGGCGTCGCCCATCTCCCAGCCGTAGACCTGGCGCATCATGTCCAGGCCGCGCCGCCGCCGCTCATCCATCGTCTTCCTCCGGGAGTCCGAGTCCGGCGGCGAGGCGGTCCAGGGCGAGGCGCGCGAGCGGGACGTCCACGTCCAGCTCGCCGGCCAGCTCCAGGGCGAAGGACAGGTCCTTCTCGCCGAGCGCGCGGACGTGCCGCATGATGTCGTACAGGTCGTCGCCGGGGGCCAGCGGCGCGGTGTCGGCCCGCAGCATGATCGAGCCGGGGCCGCCGGTGATCGCGTCGGTGTGCCGCACGATCCGGCCCAGCTTGCGCAGCGACACCCCCGACGCCTCGGCGAGGCGCTGCGCCTCGGCGGCGGCGGTGAAGGCCACGAAGTGCAGCAGGTTGCGGGCCAGCTTGGTGCGGGTGCCCGCGCCGACCGGCCCCATGTGCAGCACGAGCTCGGCCCAGGCGCCGAACGGCTCGCGGCACCGCGCGAAGGCGGTCTCCGAGCCGCCGACCATGACCGCCAGGGTGCCCGCGCTCGCGCCCATGAACCCGCCGCTGACCGGCGCGTCCACCACCTCCACGCCGTACGGGCGGGCGCGCTCGGCCAGCTCCTCGGCGGTGCGGGCGCGGATGGTGGAGTGGACCGCGAGGACGGTCCCGGGCCGGGCGGCGGGCAGCAGCTCGCCGGCGACCTCCTGCACCTGCCCGTCGTCCCGGACCATGATCGAGACGAGGTCGGCGTCGCGGGCGACGTCGGCGACGTCCGCTGCGGCGCGCACCCCCTTGGCGACCAGCCCCTCCATCGCCTCCGGGCGCGCGTCGTAGACGGCCAGGCCTTGGTCGGCCAGGTGCGCGGCCATCGGCGCGCCCATCTGGCCGAGCCCGACGAACCCGACGCTCATGCGCGGAACACCTCGCCGCCGTCCACGTTGACGATCTGCCCGGTCACCCAGGCGGCCTGGTCCGACAGCAGGAACAGGCAGGCGCCGACCAGGTCCTCGGGGGTGCCCATGCGCTTGAGCGCCATCTTGTCCCGCACGATCTTCTGCGACATGTTCCCCGGCACCACCGCGCGGTTGGCCTCGGTGTCGATGGGGCCGGGCGCGATGGCGTTGACGCGGATGCCGAGCGAGCCCAGCTCGTGCGCGAGCTGCTGGGTGAGGCCGTTGACGCCGACCTTGGCCAGCCCGTAGAAGCCGGAGTACTGCCAGGCCGCCGTGGAGGACTGGTTGACGATCGACCCGCCGCCGCGCGCCTGCATGTGCGGCACCACGGCGCGGGCGCACAGCAGCGCGCCGTCCATGTTCACCGCCATGAACCGCTTGTAGTAGTCCCAGTCCACGGTGAACAGGAAGTCCAGCTTCATGGTGCCGAAGATGGCGGCGTTGTTGACCAGGTGGTCGATGCCGCCGAAGCGCTCGGCGGCGGCCGAGGCCATCGCCTCGACCGAGGCCGGGTCGGACACGTCGGTGCGCACGAACAGGCCCTCGACCTCGTCGGCGACGGCCTTCCCGCGCTCGTCCACGTCAGCGACGACCACGTGCGCGCCCTCCGCGGCCAGCGCCCGCGCGTAGGTCTCGCCGATGCCGCCGGCCGCGCCGGTGACGATCGCGACCTTCCCCTCGAACCTCATGTGGTGCCCTCCGCGATCGCCTTGGTCTCCAGGTACTCCTCGAACCCGGCCACGCCCATCTCGCGGCCGACGCCCGACTGCTTGTAGCCGCCGAACGGGACGTCCGCGCCGTACCAGACGCCGCCGTTGACGCTGACGGTCCCGGTGCGCAGCCGCGCGGCGACCGCGCGGGCCCGGTCGAGGTCGCCGCCGTGCACCGCGCCCGACAGCCCGTAGGGGGAGTCGTTGGCGATGCGGACGGCGTCGTCGTCCCCGTCGTGCGGCAGGATCGCCAGGACCGGTCCGAAGATCTCCTCCCGGACGGTCCGCGCCTGCTCGGGCAGGCCGGTGATGAGGGTGGGCTCGATCCAGAAGCCCTTGTCGCGGCCTTCGGGACGGCCGCCGCCGCAGGCGAACGAACCGCCTTCCTTCACGGCCAGCTCCAGGTACCCCTCCACCCGCTCGCGCTGCCGGGCCGAGATGACCGGGCCGCAGATGGTGGAGTCGTCCTGCGGGTCGCCGGGGCCGAGCTTGCGCAGCGTCTTCGCGGTGATCTCGACGGCCTCGTCGTACCGGGCGCGCGGCACCAGCAGCCGCGTGGTGATGGCGCAGCCCTGTCCGGCGTGGGTGACGCCGGCGAACGCCGCGTACGAGCAGGCGGCCCGCAGGTCGGCGTCGTCCAGCACCACGAACGCCGACTTGCCGCCGAGCTCCAGGAAGACCTTCTTGAGGGTCTCGGCGGCCGAGGCCATCACCGCGCGCCCCGTCGCGGTGGACCCGGTGAACGACACCAGGTCCACCCGCGGGTCGCGGGCGAGCATCGCGCCGATCGCGTGGTCGGAGGAGGTCACCACGTTCACGACCCCGGCCGGGATGTCGGTCTCCTCGGCGATCAGCACCCCGAGCGCGGCCGCGCACCAGGGCGTGTCGGGCGCGGGCTTGAGCACGACGGTGTTGCCCGCCGCGAGCGCGGGCCCGACCTTGGCCAGGTTGATCTGGTGGGGGAAGTTCCACGGCGTGATGGCGGCGACCACGCCGACCGGCTCGCGCACGATCCGGCGCAGGCTCGGCATGCCCATGGGCTCGGCGCGCCCGAGGTCGGTCTCCCAGGCGTAGGACTCGGCGAGGTCGGCGAACCAGCCGAGGTCGTCCACGGGGGCGTCGAGCTGGGCGCCGAACGTTAGGAAGCGCGGCGCGCCGACCTCGCGGATCGTCAGCTCGCGCAGCTCGTCGGCGTGCTTTCGCAGGGCTTCGCGCAGCTGCCGGAGGCAGCGCGCCCGGAAGGCGACGTCGGTGGACCAGGAGGTCTCGTCGAAGGCCCGCCGGGCAGCGCCTATGGCGGCGTCGAGGTCGTCTTCGCCCGCGTCGGCGGCCTCGCCCACCACCTCCTCGGTCGCGGGGTCGATGGTCGGGAACACGCCGCCGGAGCCGGGGACCAGCCGACCGTCCAGCAGCAGCGGGGACGGACTGACAAGCAAGCGATCGGTTGTTCTGGACACCTGTCCAGACTACAGTTCAGGGCATGACGGAGCGCAAGGACTATTCCGGCGAATTCGATCCCGACTTCCGCTACGAGGACCTGTCCAAGGAGGCCCTGGTCCGGCTGGTGCGCGAGTACGCCCTGATCCCGCAGATCCTCGACCGCTCGGGGCTGGCCGCCGTGGGCCTGCGCTACGGCCAGCAGGTGGTCGAGGAGATCGCGATCGAGGAGTGGCGGGGCGCGAGCCCGGTCTACACCCGGCGCATCCGCGAGATCATGAACATCCACGGCGACGGCGTCTCGGCCATCTTCAAGTGCCTGCAGCTGGACCCCGGGTTCACCTTCTCCTACATGGACGTGGAGTACGAGCTGGTCTCCGAGGCGCACGGCTTCTTCCAGCTGCGCTCCTGCGGCGCGCTGCTGGACGTCGAGCCGTTCGGCGAGCGCTCGATCAAGGGGATGTGCCACACGATCGAGGACGGCACGTTCGACGTCACGGCGCAGGCGGTCAACCCCAGGGCGCGCATTCGGCCGGTGCACCGCCCGCCCCGCGTCCCGGCCGGCCGCGTCCCGCACTGCCGCTGGGAAGTGATCATCGACGACGACACCCCGGTGCTGCCGGAGGCCGACATCACCCGCATGACCGCGGGCACGACCGCGGCCCGCCACCGCTTCCCGCCGATGCGCGACGGCACGCCGCACATCCCCGGCTGACCGGGCCTGCGGCTCAGGAACCGGACGTCAGGGCCAGCCGGGCCTCGCGCGCCAGGGCCGCCGACTCCTCCAGCGGCCACTGGCCCAGCATCGAGCGGCGGCCCGCGAGCAGCGCCTCCGGCGGCAGGGCGGCGATCGCCTCGGCCAGGACCAGGGCGGCGGGGAGCGCGCCGCCCGCCTCGACCACGCGGTTGACCAGGCCGTACTCCAGCGCCTCCGCGGCGGGGACGCGGCGCGCGGTCAGCAGCAGGTCCAGTGCCCGCGCCTGGCCGATCAGGCGCGGCAGCCGGACCGTCGCGCCGTCCAGCGACGGCAGGCCCTGCGCCAGGTTGAGCAGGCCGAACTCGGCGGTCCGCGAGGCCACCCGCAGGTCCGCCCACAGCGCCAGCTCCAGGCCGCCGCCGAAGCAGTAGCCCTCGATCGCGGCGATCACGGGCTTGGCCGGGGCGGCGCGGGTCACCGCCATGGGCGGCGGGCCGTCCACGGTCGGTACGGGGAACTCGCCCGCCGCCATGGCCTTGAGGTCGTTGCCCGCGCAGAAGGCGCCCCCCGCTCCGGTCAGGACGGCGACCCTCGCGTCCGGGTCCCGCTCGAACTCCGTGAACGCCGCCGCCAGCGCCGCCGCGCCCGGTCCGTCCACGGCGTTGCGGCGTTCGGGGCGGTCCAGGGTGACGATCTGCACCGGGCCCCGCCGCTCGGTCCGCACGGTCATGTCGGCCTCCTCATATCTAGATCGATCGTCATAATAGATAGATCGATCTAATGAGCGCCAGGGCTAGGCTGGACGCCATGGCCAAGGAGAACGACACCCGCACCCGGCTGCTGGAGGCGAGCGCCCGGCTCTTCCGCGAGCAGGGGTACGCCGGGACGGGCCTCAAGCAGATCACCGGCGCCGGGAACGCGCCCTGGGGGTCGCTCTACCACTTCTTCCCCGGCGGCAAGGAGCAGCTCGGCGCCGAGGCCGTCGCCCACTCCGGGGCCGGCTACCTGCGGCTGTTCGACCTGGTCTTCGCCCGCGCCGACGCCGACCCCCTCCAGGCGGTGCGCGACTTCTTCCAGCTCAGCGTGGACGCGCTGGAGAAGTCCGACTACGCCGACGGCTGCCCGATCGCCACCGTCGCCCTGGAGACCGCCTCCACCAGCGAGCCGCTGCGCCACGCCTGCGCCGAGGTGTTCGCGGCCTGGGAGCAGGCCCTCGCCCGCCGCCTGCCCGTGCCCGCCGAGCGCGCCGCCGACCTGGCCACCTACGTGCTCGCCGCGTTCGAGGGCGCGATCGTGCTCAGCCGGGCCGCGCGCGACACCCGGCCGCTGCGCGTCAGCGCCGAACTCGTGACCGCGACGCTGCGCGCCGAGACCGCCTGACGCAAGCGGGTGACGCGCCTCACCTGGGGACTCCGTTGTTCGGTGACAAAACCGGCGGTACGGTTCTGGACGATTCGTCAATAAGTCCTCGCTTCCGCCCTCGGGAGGCCGCGTGTCCGTCCACCTCACCGAGCCGGAGAACCTCGTCCTCCAGGCCCGTGACGTGCGCTTCGACTGGTCGCAGGTCCCGCTGCACTGGATCCCCGGCGACCCGGTGGCCACCCACCTGGTCAACGTGCTGCACCTGCTGCTGCCCGCCGGGGAGGAGTGGTTCGTCAAGGTGTTCAAGGAGGCCGTCCCGTACATCGCCGACGACCGCCTCCGGGAGGACGTGCTCGGCTTCATCGGCCAGGAGGCCGTGCACGCCTCCTCCCACGACGGCGTGCTGGACCACTTCATCGAGCAGGGGCTGGACGTGCGGCCCTTCGTCCGCCAGGCCGAGTTCCTGTTCGAGGGCCTGCTCGGCGACCGCGACCTCACCGGCGACCGCAGGCGCGCCTGGCTGTACGAGCGCATCGCCCTCATCGCCGCCATCGAGCACTTCACCGGCGTCCTCGGCGACTGGATCCTCAACGCCGAGGCCCTGGACCGGGCCGGCGCCGACCCCACCATGATGGACCTGCTGCGCTGGCACGGCGCCGAGGAGGTCGAGCACCGGCACGTCGCCCACGACCTGTTCATGCACCTGGACGGCTCCTACCCCGCCCGGCTGCGCGCCATGGCCGAGACCATCACCATGCTCATCGCCCTGTGGCACCGCGGCCACCGCTTCCTCATGGCCGCCGACCCGATCGTCAAGGGCCGCGTCAAGGGCGGCGTCCACCACCTGCGCCGCACCGGCCCCGCCGGCCTCACCCCCGACGGCCGCATGGTCGCCGCCTCCGTCCGCCGCTACCTCAAGCGCTCCTACAGCCCCCTCGACGAGGGCTCCACCAGCCAGGCCCTGGCCTACCTGGCCTCCTCCCCGGCCGCGCGGGCGGCGCAGCGGTGACCGCCCAGATCCCCCCGGACCTGCGCGGCCGCCGCGACCGCGACCCGTTCTGGGTCGCCGCGAACGCGCTGTTCAACGGCGTCCAGCGCATCCGGTCCCGGCGCGAACCCGTCATCCGCGCCGCCAAGCCCGTGAACCGCGCCCGCACCCTGCTCGTCCAGGAGGTGCGCCGCGAGGCCGCCGACGTCGTCGCCCTCCGCCTCGGCGCCCCCGACGGCCGCGTGCTGCCCGTCTGGCAGCCCGGCTGCCACCTCGACGTGCTGCTGCCCTCCGGCCGCCGCCGCCAGTACTCGCTGTGCGGCGACCCCGCCGACCGCCGGACCTACCGCATCGCCGTCCGCCGCCTGCCGGACGGCTCCGGCGGCTCCACCGAGATCCACGACGCCCTCGCCGAAGGCGACCCCCTCACCGTCTCCGAACCCCGCAACGCCTTCCCCTTCCTCGCCCGCGACCGCTACCTGTTCCTCGCCGGGGGTATCGGCATCACCCCGATCCTGCCGATGGTGCAGGCCGCGCGCCGGCTGCGCGCGGACTGGCGGCTGGTCTACACCGGACGCTCCCGCGACGCCCTGCCGTTCCTGGACGAGCTGCCCGCCGAGCGGGTCACCGTCCGCACCGACGACGAGCACGGCGTGCCCGACTGCGCCGACCTGCTCGCCGGCTCGGCCGGGGCCGCCGTCTACTGCTGCGGCCCCGCCCCGATGATCGACGGCGTGCGCGCCGCGTTCACCCCCGCCGGCGGCGCGACCCTGCACTTCGAGCGCTTCGCGCCCGCCCCCATCGCCGACGGCCGCCCCTTCGAGATCGAGCTCGCGCGCACCGGCCGCGTCCTCACCGTCCCCGCCGACCGCTCCGCGCTGGAAGCCGTCAGGGACGTCCTCCCCGACGTCGCCTACTCCTGCCGCCAGGGCTTCTGCGGCACCTGCCGCGTCGGACTGCTCGCCGGGAACGCCGACCGCCGCCACCCCAATGACGCCGCCCCCGACTCCCTGCTGCCCTGCGTGTCCCGCGCCACCGGCGGCCGCCTCACCCTCGACCTGTGATCCATCCCCCGCACCGGTTCCCATATGCGAGGCTTAAGGGTCTTTGACGTCAGGCCGAGGAGCACCAGCCGTGGCACAACCCCACCTGCCGGAACGCGTCGGACCGTACCGCGTGGTGGACCGCCTCGGCGAAGGCGGCATGGGCACCGTCTACACCGGACTCGCCGCCGACGGCCGCAAGGTCGCCATCAAGGTGATCCGCCGCGAGTACGCCGCCGACCCCCAGTACCGCGCCCGCTTCCAGGCCGAGGTCGCCGCCGCCCAGCGCGTCCGCCCCTTCTGCACCGCGCCCGTCCTGGACGCCGACCCCGCCGCCGACCCGCCCTACCTGGTCACCGAGTTCGTCAACGGCCCCAGCCTCGACGACGCCATCGCCAAGGACGGCCCGCTGCGCGGCGCCGACCTCGAAGCCGTCGCGGTCGGCATCGCCACCGCCCTGACCGCCATCCACGACGCCGGGGTCGTGCACCGCGACCTCAAGCCCGCCAACGTCCTGCTGTCCACCTTCGGCCCCCGCGTCATCGACTTCGGCATCGCCCGCTCGGCCACCGACGGCACCCGCCTCACCGCCACCGGCGGCATCATCGGCACCCCCGCCTTCATGTCGCCCGAGCAGCTCCACGGCCGCCCCGCCACCCCGGCCTCCGACGTGTTCGCCTGGGGCGCGACCGTCGCCTACGCCGCCAGCGGCTCCGAACCCTTCCGCGGCCACTCCCTCCCCGTCGTCATCCACCGGATCGTCAGCGGCGAACCCGACCTGTCCGGCCTGTCGGGCACGCTGCTCACCGTCGTCCGCCAGGCCCTCGCCAAGGACGCCGCCCACCGCCCCACCGCCCAGGACATCCTCGACCGCCTCATCTCCAGCGGCGCCCGCGCGCCCCAGCAGGCCGCCCGGCACACCCCGCAGCCCGCCCTCGCCACCGGCGAGGCCGAGGCCCTGGTCGAACGCCAGTACCGCCATGCCGCAGAGGCCGGCGACCCGGCCGCCATGCGCAACCTCGGCATCATCCTCAGCCAGAGCGGCCGCACCCCCGAAGCCGAGTACTGGTACCAGCGGGCCGCCACCCAGCCCAGCGCGCAGCCCGCCTACCACCCGGTCCGCCCCCACTACCCACCGGCGCGCAAACCCCGCTACAACGGCGCCGCGATCTTCGCCCTCACCTTCGGCCTGCTGAGCCCGTTCACCTGCGGCATCACCGCGATCCCCGCCATCATCGCCGCCCACGTCGGCTGGTCCCGTCTGCGCGACAGCGAGGAGCGCGGCGGCTGGATGTGCCTCACCGGCCTGATCGTCGGCTGGATCATGATCGGCTTCATGGCCCTGCTCGCCTTCGGCGCGTCCCTGCCGGACGAGGCCGCCAAATAAAACCCGTTGCCGCGATCGGCGGGCGCCTGGCAACGTGAGGGGCGTCAGCGGGACACCGAGACCTCTGAGAGGGGGACCGGCCATGGAGCCACTCCGCTATCGACTGCCCAAGGCGTCGCCGAGCCACGGCCGGTACCGGACCTCCTGACTTCTCCGGCCGCGTGCACGAGCGACGCCACCTCGCACAACGCACACGCGGCTCTACCCCAACGGCAGAGGGACCAGTCTCAGGTACTGGACGTTCAGGGTTCGAATCCCTGGAGCCGCACCATGCCCTCGTAGTCCAATCGGCAGAGGCACCTGGTCGAGGTCCAGGGTGGTGCAGGTTCGAATCCTGCCGAGGGCACCAAGGGGCGGCGCCGACGCGGGAGAGTCGGGCCTGGCTGTAAACCAGGTGCTCTGCTGAGTGGGTTCGAATCCCACCCGCCCCACAGCCGAGGGAACCCCCTCCCGCGAGGCGCGGAAGGGTGTTCCCGGGTGCAGGCGGAGGGACGTCAGCGGGGTCGGCGCGACTCCTTCTCGTCATCGGGTGCGCTGTCCCCGGCCGGGGGCCCGGGCGGGGTGACCGGTGCACCGTAGTCCGACAGTTGCATGTCGGCGGTGAACTTCACCGGCTCCTTGTCGGCGATGTCGGGTTCCGGGCCGGTGAGGACGGTGGTCTGCGTGATCCGCTCCAGGCGCTTGGTGGCCGGGTCCAGGACGAGGGTCGCGGTGATCTGCTTGCCGGAGGGCAGGCCGGCCGCCACGCGGCGCGCGGGGGCCCGCACTTCGAACGTGGTCCCGTCGACGCGGGTGATCTCGCCGCCGAGCTTCCGCATGACGGCCTGGGCGTCGGCGGACAGGTCGGCGGGGCTCAGCGTGCCCCGGGACGTCGCGTCGAAGAGGTCGTTGACCGCCGTCCACGTGTTGCGCTTCACCTGGCCGTCCTCGCCGTAGAAGCGCAGTTGCCGGGGACCGCGCAGGTATCCGACGCGGCGGGCGCTGTCGAACGCGCCCTCGTAGCGTTCGACGTGGTCGGCCCGCCCCCGCTGGTGCAGCGTGAAGGTCGCCTTCACCTTGAAGGTCGTGACCGGGGCGCCGGAGGAGGACAGGGCCGGGGGAGCGACGGTGGCGGGGGAGCCGGGGACGAGCGCGACGCCCGTCACGGCGACGGCCGTGGTGGTGATCGCGGCGCCCCCCAGCGCGGCGGCGCGGCGGGCGCGCCGGGCGCGGCGGCCGCGCTTCACCAGCGCCTCGACCGGCGCGGCGGGGGGCGGGGTCCGCTCGGCGAGGGCGCGCAGGGCCTCGGGCAGTTCGGTGTTCATCGGGCGGCCTCCTCGGGAGTGCGGCTGAGCGTCTCGCGCAGCCGCTTCATCGCTCGGTGGTGCTGGTTCTTGACGGTGCCGACCGAGCAGCCCAGCAGGTCGGCGACGGCGCGTTCGGTCAGGTCCTCGTAGTGCCGCAGGACGACGATGGCGCGTTGCTGGCGGGGCAGGGCCAGCAGCGCGCGGCGCAGCTCGTCGTCCGGGGCGGCGGGGTCGGCGGCGGACGCCTCGGGCGGCCGGTCGGTCAGGGTCTCCCGCCGCCGTCGCCGCCACCAGCTCACGTTGCCGTTGGCCAGCATCCGGCGCAGGTAGGCGTCGGGGTCGCCGGACGCCACGCGCCGCCAGCGCACGTAGAGGCGCACCAGGCAGTCCTGGAGCAGCTCCTCGGCGCGGTGGGGGTCGCCGGTCAGCAGGACGGCGGTCCGGAAGTGCCGGTTCCAGGCCGCGGCCACGAACGCGGCGTAGTCCTCTGTGTCGCTCACACGGGTCTAACGCCGCAGCGGGCGCGGAGGGTTGGCAGCCGGGCGATGTTGCGCCGGGAGAACACCTGAACTAATGTCTGGACACGTGTCCGGAAAACTGACGACCGAGCCCACCCGACGCCGCCTGACCGAGCGGCAGGCCGACACCGTGCGGCGGCTGACCGACGCCGCGGTGGACGAGGTCCGCGAGGCCGGGTACGAGGGCCTGACCGTGCGCAACGTCGCCAAGCGCGCGGGGGTCGCCCCGGCCACCGCCTACACCTACTTCGCCTCCAAGAACCACCTGATCACCGAGGTCTTCTGGCGGCGCCTCAGCGCGCTGCCGCCGGTCGCCGGCGACGTGGTGGCGGTGCTGCGGGAGATCGCGCTGCTGGTCTCCGACGAGCCCGAGCTGGCGGCCGCCTGCACCACCGCGATGCTCGGCACCGACCCCGACGTGCGCGAGCTGCGGGTCCGCATCGGCCTCGCGATCCGGCAGCGGCTGGAGGAGGCGCTGGGCGCCGACGCCGACCCCAAGGTGATCGGGGCCCTGGAACTGGCCTACGCGGGCGCGCTGGTGCACGCCGGCATGGGCTACACCTCCTACGCCCGCATGGCGGACCGACTGGCCGAGATGGCGGAGCTCATCCTGCCCGACTCTTAGTGAGGTGACGGCTGTGGACCCCTCCTACAGCCCGTACGACTACGCCGTTCACGAGGACCCCTACCCCGTATACGCGCGGCTGCGGGAAGAGGCCCCGCTCTACCGGAACGAGGAGCTGGGCTTCTGGGCGCTGTCGCGGCACGCCGACGTCGCGGCCGCCTTCCGCGACCACGCGACGTTCTCCAGCGGCAACGGCGTCTCGCTGGAGCCGAGCGCGTGGGGACCGCACGCCCACAAGACGATGTCGTTCCTGGCGCTGGACCCGCCCAGGCACACCCGGATGCGCGCCCTGGTCTCCAAAGGGTTCACGCCGCGGCGCGTGAAGGACCTCCACGACGGCATCCTGGAGCTGACCCGCCGCTACCTGGACCCCCTCCTGGACAAGCGCGAGTGCGACTTCGTCGCCGACTTCGCGGGCCTGCTCCCCATGGACGTCATCTCGCAGATGATGGGCGTCCCCGAGAGCGACCGCGCCGAGGTGCGGCGGCTCGCCGACGTGGTGGTGCACCGCGAGGAGGGCCTGAACGACGTCCCGCCCGCCGGGATGGAGGCCGCGCTCACCCTGGTCGGCTACTACCAGGACATGGTGGCCGAACGGCGGCGCAAGCCCCGGCAGGATCTGACCTCGGCCCTGCTGGACGCCGACATCGACGGCGACCGCCTCACCGACCGCGAGGTCATCGCGTTCCTGTTCCTGATGGTGGTCGCCGGGAACGAGACCACCACCAAGCTCCTGGCCAACGCCCTGTACTGGGGCGCCCGCAACCCCGCCCAGGCGGCCAAGCCCTTCGCCGACCCCGCGTGCGTCGACGACTGGGTGGAGGAGACGCTGCGCTACGACACCTCCAGCCAGATGCTCGCGCGGACCGTCGCCCAGGACGTCACCCTCCACGGCCAGGAGGTCCCCAAGGGCGAGCGCATGCTGCTGCTGGTGGGGTCGGCCAACCGCGACCCCCGCGTGTTCGAGCGGCCCGACGACTACGACCTCGACCGCGACACCTCGCAGCTCGTCAGCTTCGGCGGCGGCCGGCACTTCTGCCTGGGCGCCAACCTCGCCCGCCTGGAGGCCCGGACCGTGCTCACCGAACTGACCCGCAGGGTCGCCTCCTACGAGGTGGACACCGCCGGCGCGCGGCGCGTGCACTCCATCAACGTGCGCGGGTTCGCGTCCCTGCCCATCCGTCTGGAGGTGCGTTAGATGCCCCGCTTCGACCCCCATCCCGAGCGCAGGCCCGCCGTCGTCACCGGGGCCTCCTCGGGGATCGGCGCCGCGACGGCGACGGCCCTGGCGATGGCCGGGCACCCGGTCGCCCTCGGCGCGCGCCGCGCCGACAAGTGCGAGGAGCTGGCCGCCACGATCCGCGCGGGCGGGGGAGAGGCGTTCGCGCACCCGCTGGACGTGGCCGACACCGACTCGGTGAAGGCGTTCGGCGCCGCCGTGCAGGACGCGCTCGGCCCCGTCGAGGCCGTCGTGTCCAGCGCGGGCGACCTGGCCGCCGACCGCGTGTACGACCTGGACCCCGACGCGTTCCTCGCCCAGGTCCAGGTGCACCTGGTCGGCGCGCACCGCCTGGTGGCGCAGTTCGTGCCGGGCATGGTCGCCCGCCGCAGGGGCGACGTCGTGTTCGTCTCCTCCGACGTGGTGCGGGCGCCCCGCACCCGCATGGGCGCCTACGTCGCCGCCAAGAACGGCGTGGAGGGCATGGCCCGCGCCATGCAGATGGAGCTGGAGGGCACCGGCGTCCGCGCCTCCATCGTCCGGCCCGGTCCCACGGCCACGGCCATGGGCATGGGCTGGGACGCCCACACGACCGGTGAGGTCCTGGAGGAGTGGGTCAAGTGGGGCCTGGCCCGCCACCCCTACTTCCTGCGCCCCTCCGACGTGGCGGCCGCCGTGGCCGCCGTGGTCGCCGCCCCGCGCGGCGCGCACCTGTCGCTGGTGGAAGTGCAGCCCGAGGCCCCGCTGGAGGAACGGTGACCATACCCCTGGTGTCCGGTGGACCCGACCACCTGGACGAACTGCGCACCGACCCGATCGCCCTGATGCGCCGCGTCCGCGACGAGTGCGGCGACGTCGGCGCGTTCCGCCTGGGCGGCCGGGACGTGGTGCTGCTGTCGGGCGCCGAGGCCAACGAGTTCTTCTTCCGCTCGCCCGACGAGGAACTCGACCAGGCCGAGGCCTACCCCTTCATGACGCCGATCTTCGGCGAGGGCGTGGTGTTCGACGCCACCCCCGAGCAGCGCCGCGAGGCCCTGCACAACCAGGCGCTCAAGGGCTCGTTCCTGAAGGGCCACGCCGCCACCATCGCCGGCGAGGTGGACCGGATGACCGCCGGCTGGGGCGAGTCCGGCGAGATCGACCTGCTCGACTGGTTCGCCGAGCTGACGATCTACACCTCCTCGGCCTGCCTGATCGGCCGCAAGTTCCGCGAGCAGCTCGACCGCCGCTTCGCCGAGCTGTACCACGACCTGGAGCGCGGCACCGACGCGATCGCCTACGTCGACCCCTACGCGCCCATCGACAGCTTCCGCCGCCGCGACGCCGCCCGCCGCGACCTGGTCGCGCTCGTGCAGGGCATCATGGATGGCCGCGACCCGCGCCCGCCGCGCGAGGAGCGCGACCTGCTGGACGTGCTGATGTCGCTGAGGGAGCCCGACGGCACGCCCAAGTTCGGCGCCGACCAGATCACCGGCATGTTCATCTCGATGATGTTCGCCGGGCACCACACCTCCTCGGGCACCGCCGCCTGGACCCTCATCGAGCTGCTGCGCAACCCCGCCGTGCTCGCCGACGTGACCGCCGAGCTGGACGACCTGTACGCCGACGGCCGCGAGGTGGAGTTCCAGGCGCTGCGCGCCATCCCGCGCCTGGAGTCGGCGATCAAGGAGGCGCTGCGGCTGCACCCGCCGCTGATCCTGCTGCTGCGCGTGGCCAAGTCCGACCAGGAGGTCCTCGGCCACCGCATCCCCGCCGGGACGATGGTCGGGTGCAGCCTCGCGGTCTCCAACCGCATCCCCGAGGACTTCCCCGACCCCGACGCCTTCGACCCCGCCCGCTACGCCGCGCCCCGCGAGGAGGACCTGCTCAACCGCTGGACGTGGGTGCCGTTCGGCGCGGGCCGGCACCGCTGCGTCGGCGCGAACTTCGCCATGATCCAGCTCAAGGCGATCTTCTCGGTGCTGCTGCGGGACTGGGAGTTCGAGCTGGCGCAGCCGCCGGACGCCTACCGCAACGACCACTCCAAGATGGTCGTGCAGCTCGCCCGCCCCTGCGCCGTCCGCTACCGCCGGAGGAAGGCCCGGTGAGGATCTCCGTCGACCTCGACCTGTGCCAGGGCCACGCCATGTGCGAGCTGGAGGCCCCCGAGGTGTTCGAGGTGCCGCCCAAGCAGAAGGTCCGCGTCCTGGACCCCGAACCCGCCGACGACCTGCGCCCGCAGGTGGCCGCCGCCGTCCGCTACTGCCCGACCAGGGCCCTCACCCTTCAGGAGCGCTGATGCCCGAGTTCCCCCGCGCCGAACTGGACGACATGGTGGAGCACTGGCTGGAGACCAACCGCCGCTGCGAGGAGCGGGGCGACTGGCGGCCGCTGGCCGACCTGTACACCCCCGACGCCACCTACGGCTGGAACGTCGGGCCGAAGCAGGACTTCATGGCCGTGGGCCGCGACCAGATCCGCGACCTGGCCCTGGGCTCGGAGATGGGCGGCCTGGACGGCTGGACCTACCCCTACCAGGCGGTCCTGGTGGACGAGGTGAACGGCCAGGTGGTCGGCTTCTGGAAGCAGATCGCCGACGCCGAGCGCCCCGGCGGCGGCCGCTACGAGGTGCCCGGCATCGGCGGCAGCTGGTTCCGGTACGCCGGGAACCGGCAGTGGTCCTGGCAGCGGGACTGGTTCGACCTCGGCAACGTCACCGCCGTCTTCGTGGAGATGATGAAGGCCGGGGCGCTGTCGGACGGGATGAAGCGGCGGCTGGACCGGGCGGCGGCCAAGGAGCCGATCCCCGGCTACTACCGGCGGGGCGAGGCGCCGGTCCCGCTCTGGTGACCGACCGGGCGGCCGCCCGGAGCAGGTCGCTCAGACCTGGCCCTCCGGCTTGGTCGGCACCGTGGCCCTGATGGCGTCGCCCAGCTCGATCAGCACGTCGCCGGCCGGCTGGTACTTGGCGGGCACCGTCACCTCCACGTACGCCTGGCGGCTCACCGCCGTCCAGGTGACCGGGTTGTCGGAGGGGTAGCCGAACCAGTCCACGCCGTTGATCGTCTGGAGCTGGGAGGCCGGCCGCAGCGTGGGCGGCCGCGGCACCCCGCAGCGCAGCGCGATCGCGGGGCTGCCCCAGGCGGCCGTCAGCGGCGAGTCGGGGGAGGTGTCGCGGCGCTCCTGCCCGTGCACCTTCTCCGGCAGCCGCAGCCCGCCGCACAGCTTCGCCGTGGTCGGGTCGGGCGTGGGCGCCGCGACCCGGACGGCCCCGTCGCCGCAGCCCGCCAGCAGGAAGGCCGGCAGCGCGGCCAGCAGCGCGAGGGCGGCGGGTGCCGGGCGGCGTCGGAGGCGGGAACGGGACACGGGAACGATCAGACCGCTCAGATGTGCACGATCGGGCAGGTGAGGGTGCGGGTGATGCCCTCGACGGCCTGGATCTGCGCCACGACGAGCTTGCCCAGCTCGTCGACGTTGCGCGCCTCCGCGCGGACGATCACGTCGTAGGGGCCGGTGACGTCCTCGGCGAGCGTCACGCCGGTGATGCCCCCGATCTCTCGGGCCACCTCGGCCGCCTTGCCGACCTCGGTCTGGATGAGGATGTAGGCCTGCACCATCACGTCCTCCCCGGGCGGAGAATTTGCCGTCGGACGGTCACCGTATCGTGTTATCCGCCGCCACGGGGGACCGGGTCCGCTCCCGCGCCCGGACCGGGGCGGCACCGAGCCGGACGGGGGCGGATGGGCACCATCGGGGAACTGGGCGAATTCGGGTTGATCACCCGTCTGACGCGGCGGCTGCCGCGGGGCGCGGCGGTCGAGCTGGGGCCGGGCGACGACGCGGCCGTGCTCGCCGCGCCGGACGGACGCGTCGTCGCCACCACCGACCTGCTGGCGGAGGGCCGCCACTTCCGCCGCGACTGGTCGGGCCCCTACGACATCGGCCGCAAGGCCGCCGCGCAGAACCTCGCCGACGTGGTCGCGATGGGCGCGCGCCCCACCGCCCTGCTCGTCGGCCTCGCGCTGCCCGCCGGCACGCCCGTGGACTGGGTCGAGCGGCTCTACGACGGGCTGGCCGACGAGTGCGCCGAGACCGGGGCGTCGGTGGCGGGCGGCGACGTGGTCGCGGCCCCGCAGGTGACCCTCGCCGTCACCGCGCTCGGCGACCTGGCGGGCGGGCGGCCGCTGACCCGCTCGGGCGCGCGCCCCGGCGACGTCGTCGCGGTGCGCGGGCGGCTCGGGCACTCCTCGGCCGGCCTGGAGCTGCTGCTCGCCGGCGGGGACGGCCCCGCCGAGCTGCTGGCCGCGCACCGCCGCCCGAGCCCCCCGTACGAGGCGGGCGCCGAGGCCCGCGCGGCCGGGGCCACCGCCCTGCTGGACGTCAGCGACGGCCTGCTGCAGGACCTCGGCCACATCGCGGCGGCCTCCGGCGTGCTGATCGACATCGACTCCGCCGCCGTGCCGGTCCCGGCGCTCCTCGGACCCGACGGCCTGCGGCACGCCCTGACCGGCGGCGAGGACCACGCCTTCGCCGGAACCTTCCCCGCGGCCTCGGATCTTCCAGCATCCTGGGACGTCGTCGGCGCCGTCAGGGCGGCCGGCGACCGGGGGCCCGGCGTCACCGTGGACGGCGGGCCGGCGGACGCGGCCCGCCGGGGCGCCGCCGGATGGGACCATTTCCGCGCGTAGCCGCACGTCGGGACGGGACGGGCCGATACCGGCGTTTACCCGTCTGGTAGGCATCCTTGGTGCTGGTTTGGTATACATCCTGTGATCGAAGAGGAATGGGATGGGACGACACACCAAGCTCGGGCAACCCGATGACGGAGGTGCGGCCGGCGACGCCGGACCGCCGCCCGCCCCTTCCCGGGACGCGCGGCTCACCGTGCCGGACGGCACGCCGGTGCAGGCGCCGAAGGCGTCCGGCCGGGGACGGCTCCCCGTCAAGATCCCGCTCCCGCTGCTGCCGATCGTGGCGGTCGTCGCGTCGGTGGGCGTGGTCGCCTACTCCTTCAGCACCCAGCAGATCTCCCTGAACTTCGGCGGCAGCGGCACCAAGACGCCGCAGGCCGACGGCGCGCACGACAGCCAGGTCTCCGAGCGCAACCCCGGGCAGCGCGCCAGCCGCGGCGCCCCCCGCGGCGGCGCCGAGCTCACCGTCGCCTTCCGGGTGACGGACAAGACCGCCACCGCCTTCCGCGGCACCGCGGTCATCACCAACCGCGGCGCCGCCGCGGCCCCCCGCTGGACGCTGGCGTTCGCCTTCCCCCGCACCACCGTGCGCTCCCTGGCGGGCGGCACCGTCGTGCGCACCGGGGAGTACGGCTGGGTGCGCAGCCCGGCCGGCGCGCCGGGCCTGGCGCCCGGCCAGTCCGTCAAGATCGTGTTCAGCGCGCGCGGCACCGCAGCCCGGCCCTCCTTCTGCAAGATCAACGGGGCGGCCTGCACGCTGGCCTGACCGGATCGCGCCCCCCTTTAAAGTGGGCGGTATGACGCAGAACCCCGCCCCCGCGCAGGCCCCGCCGCTCGTCCTCACCGTCGCCGGCTCCGACTCCGGCGGCGGCGCCGGCATCCAGGCCGACCTGAAGACGATGCTGGCGCTGGGCACCCACGGCATGAGCGTCATCGCCGCCGTCACCGCGCAGAACTCCCTGGGCGTCCAGGGCTACTGGGAGCTGCCGCCCGAGGCCGTGCGCGCGCAGCTGGACTCGGTGCTGTCCGACATCGGCGTGCACGCGGTCAAGACCGGGATGCTGGCCTCCACGCCGCTGGTGGAGACCGTCGCCGAGGCGCTGGCCGCCGTGGACGCGCCGGTGATCGTCGATCCGGTCGGGGTGTCCAAGCACGGCGACACGCTGCTGGCCGAGGAGGCCGTCGAGGCGGTGCGCACCCGGCTGCTGCCGGTCGCGACCGTGGCCACCCCCAACCTGTGGGAGGTCGAGCAGCTCACCGGCGTCAAGGTGGTGGACGAGTCGGGACTGCGCGAGGCGGCCGAGGCGGTCAAGGCGCTGGGCCCCGCCTGGGTGCTGATCAAGGGCGGCCACCTGCCCGGCGAGCCCGCCGACCTGCTGTTCGACGGCACGACCGAGCACCGCTTCAGCGGCCCCCGGCACGACAACCGGCACACCCACGGCACCGGCTGCACCCTCGCCTCGGCGATCGCCTCGCACCTGGCGCTGGGCGCCGACGTGCCCACCGCCGTGGCCCGCGCCAAGGAGTACGTGACCGGCGCGATCGCGGCCGGCTTCCCGCTCGGCTCCGGCATCGGCCCGGTCGACCACGGCTGGCGGCTGCGCTGACGGCCGCGGCCCGGACGGGAGCGCCCGTCCGGGCCGAAGATCACGGTTTCGGGCAACACGAAAACCGGTCCATCGGATCGCTCCGATGAACCGGTCTCGAAGAGTGCGGAACCCGCGTCAGACGGTCGGCTTGACGACCTTGCCGGCCTTGATGCAGGAGGTGCAGGCGTTGATCCGCTTGGTGCTGCCGTTGAGAACGGCGCGCACCCGCTGGATGTTGGGGTTCCAGCGGCGCGGGGTGCGGCGGTGCGAGTGGGAGACGCGCATGCCGAAACCGGGTCCCTTGCCGCAGACGTCGCAGACGGAAGCCACGGGAAACTCCAAGTGGGTGTCGGTGCTTTGATAATCGGCGGGTCTCCGGCCCGAGCCGGGCACCAGGAGCGCTCACCGATGGGCGCCCCAGGACGAGGCGCATGGATCAGAGTAGCCGACCGCGCGTCCGGTATGCGAATCGGCCTGCGGATTCATCGATGATCGGTTCCCAAGGAGGGGTGCCGCGCGGTACAGAGGTAACGCGGACACAGGGAGGGGAGCCAGGGGTGGGCGAGGTCCTCGACGGTGCGGCGGTGCGGCGCTGGGTCAGGCTGGCGGCCGAGGCGCTGGGCCGCACCCGGGGCGACATCGACGCCCTCAACGTCTTCCCGGTGCCCGACGGCGACACCGGCACCAACCTGCACCTGACCGTGCTGGCCGCCGCCGACGCGGTCGCCGAGCTGCCCGCGGACGCCGCCGCGGGGCGGGTGTGGCGGGCCCTCGCCCAGGGCGCGCTGCTGGGCGCGCGCGGCAACTCCGGGGTGATCCTCAGCCAGGTGCTCCGCGGCCTCGCCGAGATCCTCGGCCCCCTGCCCGACCCACCGGACGGCGACGTCCTGGGCGAGGCGCTGGGCTACGCCGCGATCCTGGCCCGCACCGCCGTCGAGCACCCGGTCGAGGGCACCATCCTCAGCGTCCTGGAGACCGCCTCAACCGCCGCCGCCGAGGCGGGCCCCGCCCCCGCCGTCGCCCGCGCCGCCGCCTCCGGCGCGCGCCGGGCGCTGCGCGACACCACCGGGCAGCTGGAGGTGCTGGCCCGCAACGGCGTGGTGGACGCGGGCGCCGCGGGCCTGTGCGTGGTGCTGGACGCGTTCGCCGCCGTCCTCACCGAGGAGTACCCCGAGCGCTACGAGGTGCCCGCGCGCACCGGCCCCGTCCCGGTCCGCGAGGAGCGCGGCGGGCCGCCCGGCCCCGGCTACGAGGTGATGTACCTGCTGGACGCCCCCGACGACGCCGTCCACGGGCTGCGCGAGACCCTGGACGGCCTCGGCGACTCGCTGGTGGTGGTCGGCGGGGGCGGCCTGTGGAACGTGCACGTCCACGTGGACGACGCGGGCGCGGCCATCGAGGCGGGCCTCGCCGCGGGCCGCCCGCACCGCATCCGCGTCACCTACCTGCACGCCTCGCCCGAGGAGCCCGACGCGCCCTGCGAGGGCCGCGCCGTGGTGGCGGTCACCGCCGCCGGGGGACTGGCCGAGCTGTTCGAGGAGGCCGGGGCCCGCGTGGTGCGGCGCGAACCCGGCGCCGTCCCGCCGCTGGCGGTGCTGGCCGAGGCGATCCTGGCCGCGGGCGACGAGGTGGCGGTGCTGCCCAACGAGCCCGAGGTGCTGGCCCTGGCCGAGGCCGCCGCCGAACGCGCCCGCGACGGCGGCGCCCGCATCGCCGTCGTCCCCACCAAGGCGTCGGTGCAGGGCCTCGCCGCACTGGCGGTGCACGACCCGCTGCGCCGCTTCGGCGAGGACGTCATCGCCATGACCCGCGCCGCCGGGGCCACCCGCTTCGGCCACCTGGAGATCGCCGAGCAGGAGGCCGTCACCAGCGTGGGCCTGTGCCAGCCCGGCGACGTGCTCGGCCTCATCGAGGGCGACGTCGCCATGATCGGCGCCGACCAGGCCGCCACCGCCCGCCAGATGCTGGACCGCATGCTGTCGGGCGGCGGCGAGCTGGTCACCCTGATCGTCGGGAGCCGCGCGCCCGCCGGACTGGCCGGCGCCCTGGAGGAGCACCTGCGCCGGCGCCACCCCGACGTGGAGGTCGGCGTCTACGACGGCCGCCAGGAGCGCTACCCCCTGCTCGTCGGCGTGGAGTGACCCCCTGTCGCACCGATGGGCTTCAATGGGCGGGTGGCGAATCTCGACGAGCCGTTGCACAGGGTGCTCGGCGACAAGACGGCGAAGGTGCTGGCCAAAGGACTCGACCTCCACACGGTCGGCGACCTGCTGCACCACTATCCGCGCCGCTACGCCCACCGCGGCGAGCTGACCCCCCTCAACGACCTGCAGGACGACGAGCACGTCACCGTCATGGCCGAGGTCGTCAAGGTGCAGGGCCGCTCGCTGACCCGCAGCCCCGGCTACGTCCTGGAGATCACCGTCACCGACGGCACCGGCGAGCTGCGCCTCAGCTTCTTCGGCCGCAAGGGCTCGTTCGTGCCCGAGCGCGACCTGTCCCCGGGCACCCGCGGCCTGTTCGCCGGCAAGATCAGTTCTTACCGCCAGCGCAACGGCAAGGTCGTGCGCCAGCTCGCCCACCCCCAGTACAAGGTGGTGGCCGCCAGCGACGCCGACCGCGCCGCCCGCGAGTGGGCCGACGAGATCATCCCGATCTACCCCACCACCAAGGGCCTGGACATCGACGCCATCGGCAAGTCGGTGGGCCTGCTGCTGGACCAGATCGACCTCGGCCCCGACCCGATGCCCGAGGACCTGCGCCGCCGCCGCGGCATGATCGACCTGAAATCGGCCTACGAGGGCGTCCACCGCCCGAAGAAGTGGAGCGAGCTGAAGGCCGCCCAGAAGCGCCTGAAGTGGGACGAGGCGTTCGTCCTGCAGATCGCCCTTGCCCAGCGCCGCCGCGCGGCCGCCGCGCTGCCCGCCAAGCCCCGCCCCGCCGCGCCCGGCGGCCTGCTGGACGCCTTCGACGAGCGCCTGCCGTTCGACCTGACCGAGGGCCAGCGCGAGGTAGGCGCGGAGATCGCCGCCGACCTGGCCGTGGAGCACCCGATGCACCGCCTCCTCCAGGGCGACGTCGGCGCAGGCAAGGCGCAACCGCTCGACGCCGGCGTGCTGACGCCCTCGGGCTACCGGCGGATGGGCGACATGGCGGCCGGCGACGAGGTGATCACGCCGTCGGGCGAGGTGACGACGGTCACCGGCGTGTTCCCGCAGGGGGAACGGGACGTCTACCGGATGGTCTTCTCCGACGGGACGACCGTCGAGTGCGACGACGAGCACCTGTGGACCGTCAAGACCGACACGGGCTGGCACCGGGGCGCCGCGCCGAAGGTGCTGACCACCCGCGAGCTCCGGGGCGACCTGCTGCGGAAGTCCGGCGTGAGCAAGTGGTACCTGCCGCTGGTCGAGGCCCCGGAGCTGGACGCCCTCGCCGAACGGCCGGTCGATCCCTACCTGCTCGGACTGCTGCTAGGAGACGGTTTCATGCGGTATGGCCGGGTGGAGATCTCCACCCGGGACCTGGACATCGTCGAAGCGGTCGTCGACCTCATGCCGGACGGCTGCCGGATCCGGCAGAAGCCCGACCGGCCTCTGGACTGGCAGATCCTCGGCCTCCGCCGCGGAGCGGGCAACCCACTGATCGAAGGGCTCCGGCGACTCGGGATCTACGGGGCGGGGGCGCACGACAAGTCCGTGCCGTCCGCCTACCTGGTGGCACCTGCGAAGGAACGTCATGTCCTGCTCCAGGGGCTGCTCGACAGCGACGGGACCGTCCGCGCGGAAGGTCGGGACGTCAGTTTCACCTCGGCGTCCCGGCAGTTGGCGGAGGACGTCGCCTGGCTGACGCGTTCACTCGGCGGATACGCGCGCTGCCGTCCGGTCGTCAAGATGGGCAAGGGATATTGGACGACCAGCGTCGCCCTGCCCAACCGCTTCCCGCCGTTCAAGGTCTCCCGCAAGGCCGCCCGTTTCCGGCCGCGCACGAAGTACGAGCGCAGGCGCAAAGCGATCCGTGCGATCGAGTACGTCGGACGGAAGCCGGTGCAGTGCATTTCCGTCGCCCACCCTGACCGTCTGTACATCACCGACGGATGGACGCCGACGCACAACACCGTGGTCGCGCTGCGGGCCATGTTGCAGGTGGTGGACGGCGGCGGGCAGGCGGCGCTGCTGGCGCCCACCGAGGTGCTGGCCCAGCAGCACTACCGGTCGATCACCGGGATGCTGGGGGAGCTGGCGCAGGCCGGGCAGATCGGCGGGGCCGAACAGGCGACGCGCGTGGCGCTGCTCACCGGCTCGCAGGGCGCCAAGGCGCGCAGGGCCGCGCTGCTGGAGGTCGCCTCCGGGTCCGCCGGGATCGTGGTCGGCACGCACGCGCTGCTCCAGGACCACGTCCAGTTCGCCGACCTCGGCCTGGTGGTGGTGGACGAGCAGCACCGGTTCGGCGTCGAGCAGCGCGACGCGCTGCGCGAGAAGGTCGCCGGGGGCCGTCCGCACGTGCTGGTCATGACCGCCACGCCGATCCCGCGCACGGTCGCGATGACGGTGTTCGGCGACCTGGAGACCTCGGTCCTGGGCCAGCTCCCGGCGGGGCGCGCCCGGATCCAGACGCACGTGGTGCCGCCGGAGAAGCCCGCCTTCCTCGCCCGCACCTGGGAGCGCATCCGCGAGGAGGCCGGGCAGGGGCGGCAGATCTACATCGTCTGCCCGCGCATCGGCGAGCAGGAGGGCGACGAGGGCGACGTCCCGGCCCCCGCGCCCGAGGACGGGCCGCGCCGCTCCCCGCTGGGGATCATGGAGCTGCTGCCGAGGCTGGAGGGCGAGCTGCTGGCGGGCCTGCGGATCGGGGTGCTGCACGGCAAGCTGCACCCCGACGAGAAGGACGCGGTGATGCGCCGCTTCGCCGCCGGCGAGCTGGACGTCCTGCTGGCCACCACCGTGATCGAGGTCGGGGTGGACGTGCCGAACGCGACGGTCATGGTGATCATGGACGCGGACCGGTTCGGCGTCTCCCAGCTCCACCAGCTGCGGGGCCGGGTCGGGCGGGGGAAGCTGCACGGGCTATGCCTGCTGGTCACCGACGCCGAGCCGGGGAGCAAGTCGCGCGAGCGGCTGGACGCGGTCGCCTCCACCACCGACGGCTTCAAGCTGTCGCGCCTTGACCTGGAGCAGCGCCGCGAGGGCGACGTGCTGGGCGCGGCGCAGGCGGGCCGCTCCTCCAGCCTGCGGCTGCTCACCCTCCAGCGGGACGAGCAGGTCATCCTGGACGCCCGCGAGGAGGCGACCGCGCTGGTGGAGGCCGATCCGGAGCTCGCCGGGCATCCGGGCCTGGCGGCCGAGCTGGCAGTGCTGCTGGACGCCGACCGCACCGAGTACCTCGAGAAGACCTGAGCGGCTGAGCCCGCCGCGGCCGTGACCGGCGTCACATGGTGATACCCCCTAGGGGTGTGTTAGCTTCTCGTCTCGAACAGATACCCCCTATAGGTATACGGAGGCGGCGATGTCCGCGAGCGTGCAGAAGCGGCGGTGGTGGGCCCTGCTGGTCCTCGCCACGGCCCAGTTCATGGTCATCATGGACACGTCCATCATCGGGGTGGCCCTGCCCGACATGCAGCGCGACCTGGGCTTCTCGTCCGGGAGCCTGCAGTGGGTCTTCAACGCCTACGTCGTCGTCTTCGGCGGCCTGCTGCTGCTCGGCGGCCGGCTGTCGGACCTGCTCGGCGCGCGGCGGGTCTTCGCCGCCGGGTGGGCGGTGCTCATCGGCGGCTCGGTCGTGGCGGCGGCCGCGCAGGACGCCTGGGTCGAGATACTCGGCCGGGGTATCCAGGGCGTGGGCGGAGCGCTCATCACCCCCGCCGCCATGACCCTGCTCATGGCGATCTTCGGAGGCAGCCCCAGGGAGCTCGGCAAGGCCATGGCCCTGTACGGCGCGGCGGCTCCGGCCGGCGGCACGGCCGGGGTGTTCCTGGGCGGCGTGCTCACCGAGTGGCTGAGCTGGCCGTGGGTCTTCATCATCTACATCCCGATCGGCCTGGCCACCCTCGCCGCCGTCCCCGCCGTCCTGCCGGCGGTCGGCTCCCGGCGCGGCTCGGTGGACGTGCTGGGCGCGGCCGCGGTGACCGCGGGCCTGGCGCTGGCGGTGTTCACGGTCGTCCGGGCACCCGAGGAGGGCTGGGGGTCGGCCGCCACGCTGCTGGGACTGGTCGGGGCGGCGGTGCTGCTGGCGCTGTTCGTGCTCGTCCAGCGGGCGCTGCGGCAGCCGCTGATGCCGCTGAAGATCTGGCGCACCCCCGACCTGGCCGCGGCGAACCTGGTGTTCACCCTGCTGGGCGGCGCGTGGATCCCGGCCTGGTACTTCCTCAACCTCTACCTGCAGCAGGTGCTCGGCTTCGGCGCCTTCGCCAGCGGCGCGGCGCTGCTGCCGATGACCGTCACGATCATGGTGCTGATGGTCGGCGTCACCGGGCGGCTGATGGGCCGGTTCGGAATGAAGCCGCTGGTGGTCACGGGCCTGGCGGTGCTGGCGCTGGGCCTGGGCGGGCTCACGCTGGTGCGCCCGGACGGCAGCTTCGCGGTGGACGTGCTGGCCGCATCGCTGGTGGCGGCGCTCGGCATGTCGCTCGCCTACATCCCCACCATGATGTCGGCGATCTCCCGGGTGCGGCCCGAGGAGAGCGGGCTGGCCTCCGGCATCGTCAACACCACCTACCAGGTGGGCTCGGCGCTCGGCCTGGCGGCGGCGACCGCGGTGGCCACCGCGCAGGGCGCCGGGGCGCTCGGGAACGCGGCGCGGCTGACCGAGGGCTTCCAGTCGGCCTTCCTGGTCGCGGCGGGCGTCGCGGCGGCCGGTGCGCTGCTCGCCCTGGTGCTGCTGCGCGGCCGCCGGGCCGAGGCGGCGCCGACCGGGGAGACCGCCGGTGAGCAGGAGGTGAGGGCGGCCGCATGACCGGGCGATGTCACCGGGCGAGGGGACGCGGCGGGCCGCGTCCCCTCGCTCTTCCCATATTTCCTACTTTTTAGGTTGACTAACTTGGAAAGGGGGGTCAGGATGAGGGCGTGCATCCGAACGAGCCTCTCACCGCGCGGCGGCACGTCGATCTGCGGCGGCAAGCCAGCGCGCTGTGTCCCCGTCGCTGACGTCCCGCTCACCGACCCGGACCCGACGGCTCCACGGAGGCTCACCATGACCATCACCGACATCGAGTCGCGGCTGCGCGACCCCGACCCCCGCACCCGCGAGACCGCCGTCACGGACCTGGCCCGGCTCGCCGGCTCCGGCCACGTGTCCGGCGCGGCGGGCGACACCCTGGCCTGGGCGCTGGCCGACGAGGACCCGGACGTCCGCGCCGCCGCCGCGGCCGCGCTGCGCGACCTGCCCGAGCTGTACCTGGGCGACGACGGCGTGCGCGCCCTGCTGCTGGCCGCCGCGAGCGGCCGCGACGGGCAGGTCCGCGACACCGCCGCCGAAGTGCTCGCCGTGCTCGTCCGGGGCGCGGTCGAGCTGTACGCCCACGGCCTGCAGGACGACGAGCCGTACGTCCGCGTGCAGGCCGTCCTCGGCCTCACCGCCCTGCGCGCCGCCGCCGAGGTCGCCGAGGCCGCCGACGACCCCTCCCGCGACGTGCGGGTCGCGGTCGCCGAGGGCCTGGCCCGCCTCGCCGGGCCCGCCGGCCTCGCCGCCCTGGACCACCTGCTGGCCGACCACGACCCGGTGGTGCGGATGGCCGCGCTGGACGCCGCCGCCGAGCTCGGCGTGCCCGAACCGCTCGCCGGACGCGTGATCACCGCCACCGCGCACAGCGGCTGGCAGGTCCGCCGGCGCGCCGCGCTCGCCCTCGGCGCCGCCGACCCCGAGATCGCGGTCCGGCCGCTGCTCCGGGCGCTGCGCGACCGCATCGTGGACGTGCGGCGCGCGGCGATCCAGTCGCTGGAGCGATGGGCCGCCGACCGCCCGGAGGTGCTGACCGCCCTCACCGAGGCGCTCGCCGACCCCGACCCGGGCGTGCGCACCCAGGCCCGCTGGGCGGTGTTCCTCGAAACCCCGGCCCGGGGGACCGCCTAGGCCCCTGCCCGCGCGGGCGCCGGCCGATCAGGGCGCTCGCGCGACGGCCGAGTCCGTCGGACAGGCCCTCACAATCCCCCGGCGGGCCGGGGCGCCTCGGGGTGGGGACGCCCCGGCCCACCGGGATCGGTGACGAATCCGTCACCGAAAGCAACGGCGATCGATAGCGTCGGACGAGGACCGGAGGAGACGGCCGGGACTCGTGCGGGGTACAGCTCCTCTCGGCGGGTCCGCGCCCGACGGAGGAGAACCGATGACGGCCGTTCGCCCCTTGCTGCCCGGCGACCCCGTCCGGCTGGGCGGCTACGAGCTGCTGGGACGGCTCGGCGAGGGCGGGCAGAGCATCGTCTACCTCGGCAGGGGAGGGGACGGCGGGTCCGCGGCGGTCAAGCTGCTGCGCGCCCAGCTCAGCCGGAACCCCGAGTGGCGCGCCCGGTTCGCCCGCGAGCTCGGCGTGCTGGGCCGGGTCGCGGGCTTCTGCACCGCGCAGGTCCTGGACGCCGACGTCGAGGGCGACCCGCCGTACGTGGTCAGCGAGTACGTGCCCGGCCCGTCGCTGACCGGCCTGGTCACCGGGTCCGGCCCGCGCGCGGGCACCGACCTGGACCGGCTGGCCATCGGCACCGTCACCGCGCTCGCCGCCGTCCACCGTGCCGGCATCCTGCACCGCGACTTCAAGCCGTCCAACGTGCTGATGGGCCCCGACGGCCCGCGCGTCATCGACTTCGGCATCGCGCGCGTGATGGGCGCGGCGGCGGCCAGGGGCAGCGGCGTGGTCGGCACCCCCTCCTACATGGCCCCCGAGCAGATCAACGACGGCGAGCTGGGCACGCAGG
Source organism: Spirillospora sp. NPDC050679 (assembly GCA_044456955.1). GTDB lineage: Bacteria > Actinomycetota > Actinomycetes > Streptosporangiales > Streptosporangiaceae > Spirillospora. Next base: position 191,675 of record JBITGK010000017.1, read on the forward strand.
TGGACCTGTTCGCCTGGGGCGCGACGATGCTGTTCGCCGCGACGGGGCGGCACCCGTTCGGCGACGACACCATCTCGGCGGTCTTCCACCGCATCCTGTACCTGGACCCCGACCTGTCGCCCCTGCCCGAGCCGCTGCGCGAGATCGTGGGCGCCTGCCTGGCCAAGGACCCGGCCCGGCGGCCCGACGCCCAGCAGGCGCTGCTGGACCTGCTGGGCCGCCACGTTCCGCCCGCCGTCCCGCGCCAGGCTCCGGGCGGCAGGCCGGACGACGTACTGGACGACGCGCTCGACACCGGCGCGTTCCTGGCCACCGAGCACCACCCTCCGTCCCCGCCGCCCGCCTCCGCCCCGCGCACAGGTCCGCCGCGCCGATCGCGCCGACGCCGGCGGCTGATCGTGCCGGCGGTCCTGGTGCTGATGCTGACCGGCAGCGGGGCCGCCTGGGCGCTGATGGCCGACGGTGCGGGCGACCGTACCGGCACCGGGGACGGCACGGCCGACGCCGCGTTCGCCGCCGACACCCCGGCGCCTCCGCGAGCGGCCGTCACCGCCGCCGCCACCGCGAGCGAGACCCTCAAGACGGTGCTGACCTTCGACCACGACCGCATCGACCAGAACGTGGCCGCCGCGCACGCCCGCGTCACCTCCGGCTACCGCGCCGCCTACGACCGGCGGCTGGAGGCCGGCGGATGGCGCACCAGGCTCCGTGAGACGAGGAGCACCATCGGCTTGGAGGTGGCCGACACCGCCGTGGTGGCGGCCGTGCCGGGCCGTGTCACCGTCCTCGCCTACGCCGAGCAGACCGTCTGGAGCCCTGGCGAGAGGCCGTTCCGCAAGCGGCTGCCGCTGCGCGCGACCATGGTCAGGCAGGGCTCCGACTGGCTGCTGGACACGTTGTACGTGCTGCTCGGCGACGCGACCCCGGCGGGAGATGGGATGGGCCGGGGCGGCTGGCCGGGAGCCGGAGCGCGGGCGGTGCTCGCGACCGAGGCACGGGACAGGGCCGCCGCGTCCGGGACCGTCGTGGAGTCGGCTCTGCGCCCTGGCGATCGCGACGGCGAACTGCGCGGGCTGCTCGCCGTGGCCGCGTGCAAGCCCGGCACTTGCCGCTCGGCGGACGAGGTGAGCGTCCACCGGCTGGTGCTCAAGCCGGAAGGCGGCGGATGGCGGATCGACCGGTCGCAGAAGTTGTGACGGCGGGGCACCCGATCGGAGTGCCCCGCCGAGTCGCGCAGACGGCGTCGTGCGGGTGGCCGCTCGTGCGGGTGGCCGATCGCGCACCGGTCGGTCACGCACCGGTCGGTCACGCACCGGTCGGTCACGCACCGGTCGGTCACGCGACGGCCGGTCACGCGACGGTCGATCACGCGCGGTCGGGCGTCCGTCTGCGGGTCACGGCGATCGCGGTGCCGCCCACCAGCATCGCCGCCAGGCCGAGTCCCGCCACCGGCAGCGCTTCGCCGCCGGTGAGCGGCAGGTCCGGCATGCCGTCCACCGACAGGTGGTCCACCGGCGGGGCGCCGTCCGGGCCGGGTCGCAGCGTGTCCGCCGCCCACACCGGCGCGGTTCCCGACGTCCGGCCAGGCGTCGGCAATCGGGGCAGCAGCGGTGAGGCGGGCGGCAGCTCCGGCAGCGACGGCGTCGGATTCGGGTGCGCCGGAGCCGGTTGCGGCGGAATGGCCTCCGGCAAGGACTGTGCCGGAGACACCGGCTGCGGAGCTGGTTGCGCGGGCGGAGCGGGCTGCGCGGGCGGAGCGGGCTGCGCGGGCGGGACGGGTTGTGCAGGCGGGACGGGTTGTGCAGGCGTTCCACCGGCGACGGTCCCGCATCCGACGCACACGTTCACCACTGCGCTCTTGCCGTGTGCCGGGCCGGCCCCTGCCTTCACCTGCACCTTCGCCTTGATCACTGGGCCGCCGCCCGGCACTTCGACCTCCGTCCGCGCCTTCACCCCGGCGCGCCGGACGCTAGCGTCGGCGCGCACCCGTAGCGCCACGTCGGCCAGCGGAGTGGGCAAATCCGCGCCGAAGTCCAGCGCGAGCAGGGCGGGCGAAGAGGCGGGACGATCCCTGCGCGCGTCCGGCGAGGCGTCGGCCTGCGCGACGCCGCCGCAGGTCGCCAGCCCCAGGACCGTCGCGCCCGCCGTCATCGCCAATCGTCTTCCAAGGTGCACAGGAGGCTCCTCACGTCGATGGGAGAGCACGGACAGCGAGCACAGTTACACGTGAGGTAGCCGCCTTGGACAGCGATCGCACCGTTTGGGCACAGGTCCGGGGCAGGCCGCGCCCCGCCGGTACGGGCCGCGCCGGGCCGCATCGGGAGGGCGCGGACCGCTCCGGTCGCCCGCGCCGCGATACTGGGGACATGACCAGGGTCATCGCGGGAAGCGCGGGCGGACGCAGGCTGGCGGTCCCGCCCGGACGGGACACCCGGCCCACCAGCGACCGCGCCCGCGAAGGGCTGTTCTCCACCGTCCAGGCCCTGCTGGGGCCGCTGGACGGGCTGCGCGTCGCCGACCTGTTCGCCGGGTCCGGCGCGGTCGGGCTGGAGGCGCTGTCGCGCGGCGCGGTGCACGCCCTGCTGGTGGAGGCGCACCCGCGGGCGATCAAGGTGGTCCGGCAGAACGCCGCCGACCTCGGCCTGCCCGGCGCGGTCCCGGTCGGCGACCGGGTGGAGCGGGTGGTGCGCCGCGCCCCGGACGCCCCGTACGACCTGGTCTTCGCCGACCCGCCCTATCCGCTGCCGGACACCGCCGTCACCGAGATGCTGGAGGCGCTGCGCGACCACGGCTGGCTCGCGCCCGACGCCCTGGTCGCCGTCGAACGCGCGGCGCGCGGCCCCGCGCTGGTCTGGCCCGAGGGCTATGAGGCCGAACGGGACCGGCGTTACGGTGAAGCGGTGTTCTGGTACGGACGCGCCACCGGCTGACCCCGTTCACGTCACCATCTGACTACGATGAGTGACGGTAGATCTTCGGGGGGTTGGGGCACGGCATGGACAAGTCCCTGCGGCGGACCTGGATCGTCACCCTGGTGATGGTCCTGGCCCTGATGGCCAACGTCACCTACGTGCAGGGATTCCGGGCGCAGAGCCTGCGCGACGACCCGCTGAACGCCCGCCAGTACGGCGACCGCATGACCCTCCAGCGCGGGCCGATCGTGGCCGGGGGCGAGCGCCTGGCCTGGTCCGAGGCCGCCGGCGGCAAGCGCTACCAGCGCCGCTACCGGCAGAGCGAGATCTTTGCCCCCGTCACCGGCTACTTCTCGCTGTTCTCCCAGTCGGGCCTGGAGAGCGCCGAGAACCACATCCTGGACGGCACCGACCCGCGCCTGGCCACCACCAACCTCGTCGACAAGATCCTCGGCAAGAAGGTGCCCGGCGGCACCGTCGAGGCCACCGTCGTCCCCGAGGCGCAGCGCACCGCCTACAAGGCCCTGGCCGGCAGCGGCTCCCGCCGGGCCGCGGCCGTCGCGCTGGACGCCAGAACGGGGGAGATCCTCGTCATGGCCTCCACCCCGTCCTACGACGCCAACGAGGTGGCCACCCTCGACTCCAAGCGGGCCGACGCGGCCTTCCGGCGCCTCAACGCCGAGCGCCTCAAGCCCATGCTCAACAAGGCGCTCAGCGAGGTCTTCCCGCCCGGCTCCACCTTCAAGACCGTGGTCGCCGCCGGTGCGCTGACCGCGGGCGCCACCGAGCGGACCAGCGTCCGGGCGGGCCGCAGCTACCGGCCGCCGGGCGCCGGGCAGGCGATCAACAACGACGCCGGGGACATCGGCGGCCAGTGCGACCTGCCCGCCATCCCGCTGATCGACTCCTACGCCCAGTCCTGCAACACCACCTTCGCCTACATGGGCGCCCAGGACCCGGGCAACGCCGCCATCGCGACCCAGTCGGAGAAGTACGGCTTCACCAGGCGCATCGAGATCGCCAGGGGCATGGGCAGCGCGCCCAGCTCGTTCCCGCGCACCGACCAGCCCGCGCTGAGCGCGCTCGGCTCCATCGGCCAGGGCAGCACCGTGGCCACCCCGCTCCAGATGGCCATGGTCGCGGCCGCCTCCGTCAACGGCGGCGAGGTCATGAACCCCTACCTGGTGGACAAGGTGCGCGGCGCCGACGGCTCGGTGGTGGAGGAGACCCGGCCGCGCCGCCTCGGCCGCGCGCTCACCGCCGAGCAGGCCGGGCAGATGAAGGACATGATGGAGGCCGTCGTCCGCAGCGGCACCGGCAAGTCCCTGCAGGGCACCTCGGTGCTGGGCGGCAAGACCGGCACCGCCGACGTCGAGGGCGCCGCCTACAACGACCGCTGGTTCATCGGCTTCGGGCCGCGGAACGATCCCCGGTACGCGGTCGCGGTGATGACCGAGGCGTCCGGCTACGGCATCAGGTCGGGGCCGATCGCGGCCGACATCATCGACGCGCTGGACCACTGACCTGCCGACGGTCCGCCGGGAGTCCTTCGCCGCACCGCCGCCGGCCGGTCCCTCGGGAGCCCTTCGGGAGCCCCCTCGGAGGCCCGCGGCAAGCCCGGTGCCGAACCCGGTACGGGCGGTTTGGTACGGTCGCGCCGCAGGTCAGAAACCGGGACCGAAGGGGTTCTCCTCGTGCGACGTGTCGTCTGTCCGGGATCGTTCGACCCCGTTACCAATGGGCACCTCGACATCATCAGCCGCGCCTCCCGCCTCTATGACGAGGTGGTCGTGGCCGTGCTGATCAACAAGAAGAAGCAGAGCCTGTTCACGGTGGACGAACGCGTCGACATGATCGCCGAGGTCACCAAGGAGTACGGCAACATCAAGGTGGACAAGTTCTACGGTCTCACCGTGGACTACTGCAAGGAGCAGGACATCCCGGTGATCGTCCGGGGGCTGCGGGCCGTCAGCGACTACGAGTACGAGCTGCAGATGGCCCAGATGAACCACCGCATCGCCGGGGTGGAGACGCTGTTCATGGCCACCAACCCGCTGTACGCGTTCCTGTCCTCCAGCCTGATGAAGGAGGTCGTCAAGTTCGGCGGCGACATCTCCGGGCTGGTCCCCGACAGCGTGCACCGCAGGCTCGTGGAGCGCCTCAAGAACGAGCCCTGACCAGCCGGGACGACCACCGGCCGCCAGGGGCGAGTTGGGACAGCGCGCCGCTTTCGGTACCCTGGGTTGTCGGCCAGGACCGATGGCCGCTGTTCACCATGCCTCACGAAAGCAGGAATCCACTGTCTCGCCTCGATCCCAACGCCCCGCTGGTGCTCGACACGAGAGCCCTGAGCAGGCAGCCGGGGTCTTCGCGGGAGAAGACCCTGACCGTGCCGGCCCCGGAGAACTTCGGCGTCGAGATGGTGGGCGTGCCCGAAGGCGCCGAGATCGAGCTGGACCTCCGGCTCGAAGCGGTGCTCGAAGGCGTGCTCATCACCGGCACGGCGCGCGTCCCCCTCGACGGGGAGTGCGCGCGCTGCCTGGACCCGATCGCCTCGACCTTCGAGGCGGACTTCCAGGAGCTCTTCGTTTATCCTGACACCCGCTCCGGCGGAAACGCGGACGACGACGAGCTCCGACTTGAGGACGACCTGATCGACCTCGAACCGGTGCTCCGCGACGCGGTGCTGCTCGCACTGCCGCTGTCGCCGCTGTGCCGGGACGACTGTCCCGGCCTGTGTCCGGAGTGCGGTGTGCGGCTGGCTGACGCCGGGCCCGACCACCACCATGATGTCGCCGACCCCCGGTGGGCGGCGCTGCAAGGGCTTATCGACCAACGAGAAGGAAAGCAGGAGGGCTGACGTGGCCGTCCCGAAGCGTAAGAAGTCGCGCAGCAACACGCGGCACCGGCGTTCGCAGTGGAAGACCGCGGCGCCCACCCTGGTCGAGTGCCCGACCTGCCGCGACCAGAAGCTGCCGCACACCGCGTGCGCGACCTGCGGCACCTACGACCGTCGGCAGGTCACCGCGCCGTCGGCTTGATCTTTTTCCGAGCGTTCCGGGGGGCGGAACCGCGTCATGGCACGCGGCCGCCCCTCTGGACGCCCGGAGGAAACTGACCCATCCGGCGCGTGCCGTCGGCCGAAGTCAGGCGGAGCGTCAGGCAGGGCCGGCGCCCGGAGCCGTGGTGCACGCCGGGATCGACACCGGCGCGCACCTCGTCTTCGCGGACCTTCCCGGGCCCGTCGTCCCGCCGCTCCCGCCGCCATGCGCCACGACGGCCTTGCGAGGAGGGCCTGTGAGCGGCAAGAAGGCCGACCCGACGGCCGACCGCGCGGAACTGATCACCGCGCTGGGCGTCGAGGTCTCCGCCGACCTGCTGGAACGTGCGCTGACGCACCGTTCCTACGCGTACGAGAACGGCGGACTGCCGACCAACGAGCGCCTGGAGTTCCTGGGCGACTCGGTGCTCGGCCTGGTGGTCACCGACACCCTGTTCCGGGGCCACCCCGACCTGCCCGAGGGGCAGCTCGCCAAGCTGCGCGCCGCGGTCGTGAACATGCGGGCGCTGGCGGGCGTGGCCCGCACCCTGGGCGTGGGCGCCCACATCCGCCTCGGCCGGGGCGAGGAGGGCACCGGGGGCCGCGACAAGGACTCGATCCTGGCCGACACCCTGGAGGCGCTGATCGGCGCCGTCTACCTCGACCGCGGCCTGGACGAGGCCGGGGCGCTGGTGCACCGCCTGTTCGACGGCCTCATCGACCGCTCGGCGGGCCTGGGGGCCGGCCTGGACTGGAAGACCTCCCTCCAGGAGCTCACGGCCGTGGAGGAGCTCGGCGTCCCCGAGTACCACGTCACCGAGAGCGGCCCCGACCACCAGAAGACCTTCCGCGCCTCGGTGCGGGTCGGCGGCACCGCCTACGGCTCGGGCGAGGGCCGCAGCAAGAAGGAGGCCGAGCAGCACGCCGCCGAAGCCGCCTGGACCGCGATCCGGGAGAGCGTCGTCAAGCGCGAGTCCGAGGCTGCGGGGACGGCGTGACCGCGTCGCAGGAGTCGTCGGACGTGCGGGAGCCGTCGGACGTGCAGGAGCCGTCGGACGTGCAGGAGCCGTTGGACGTGCAGGAGCGGGCGGACGTGCGGGAGTCGGCGGACGTGCGGGAGTCGGCAGACGTGCAGGGACTGTCGGAGCAGGCCGTCCCGCAGGAGCCGCGTCTGCGCTACCGGCTGCTCACCGGGCCCGATGACTCCGAGTTCTGCCGGCGCGTGAGCGCGCTGCTGGAGCAGGGCTACCGCCTGCACGGCTCGCCCGCCCTCACCTTCAACGGCGAGCGAGTGATCGCGGCGCAGGCCCTGGTGCTGCCCGAGGAAGCCGGCGATGCCTGAGCTGCCCGAGGTGGAGGTCGTCCGCGACGGCCTGGCGCGTTGGGTGACCGGCCGCACCATCACGACCGCGGAGGTCCTGCACCCGCGCGCCGTACGGAGGCACCTGATGGGTCCCGCCGACTTCACGGCCCGCCTGGCGGGCCGGACGATCGCCGAGCCGCGCCGCAGGGGCAAGTATCTGTGGTTGCCCCTGGCAGGCGGCGACGGGGCGCCTGAAGCGCTCCTGGCCCATCTGGGCATGAGCGGCCAGCTGCTGGTCAACACCCCGGACAGGCCGCCGGAGAAGCACCTGCGCGTCCGCGTGGCGTTCACCGAGGACGACCTGGACCTGCGCTTCGTGGACCAGCGGACCTTCGGCCACCTGATGGTCGCCGACCTGGTGGCCGACCCGTTCGACCCCGCCGGCACCGTCCCCGAGCCGATCGCGCACATCGCCGCGGACCCGCTGGAGGACGCCTTCGACGAGGAGCGCTTCTTCCAGGCCCTGCGCCGCCGCAAGACGGGCGTCAAGCGCGCCCTGCTGGACCAGTCGCTGATCAGCGGCGTGGGCAACATCTACGCGGACGAGGCGCTGTGGCGCGCCCAATTGCACTGGGCGCGCCCCACCGAGACGATGACCCGTGCGGAGGCGTCGCGGGTCCTCACGGCCGCCCGCGAGGTCATGGCGGCGGCTCTGCGGGCGGGCGGCACGTCCTTCGACAGCCTGTACGTCAACGTGAACGGGGAGAGCGGCTACTTCGAGCGCTCGCTGGACGCCTACGGCCGCCGGGACGAGCCGTGCCGGCGCTGCGGGGCGCCGATCCGCCGCGAGGTGTTCATGAACCGCTCCTCCTACAGCTGCCCGACCTGCCAGCCGCGTCCGCGCCGCGCACGCGCCTAGGAACGAAGGCCCGGGGACGGACGCTCAGGGACGGGCGGCCAGGAACGGACGCTCAGGAACGGACGGCCATGGACGAGCAAAAAGACGATCAAGAGCGGTGCGAGGTCGGCCGGACGGACGGGCGTGAGACCGCGCGTCTGACAGCATGGGCGAGAGGGCGCGTGCAGGGCGTGGGCTTTCGCTGGTGGGTCCGTGCCCGCGCCTTGGAACTCGGCCTGGTAGGGAGCGCGAGCAACCTGCGCGACGGCCGGGTCGAAGTGATCGCGGAAGGCCCCCGCCCGTCCTGCGAGAAACTGCTGGAACTCCTGCGCGGTTCCGGGACTCCGGGGCACGTCACAGGCGTGACCGAACGCTGGAGCGAGCCCCGCGGAGGGCTTTACGGTTTCGTGGAACAGTGACGGGGTAGGGAAATCCGGTTTGTACCTGCTAAACTAGGGACGACAGGTTGTTACCGGCCCGTGATGTCCATCTTGACCAGGACCACGCCCGGTGCGACTCTAGACGATACGCGCACCGACATCTCGTCGCTCTTTGTGCGCGGTTCCTGCTGGTTACTCAGCGTGGAGGACCCTTAGTCATGGCGAAGGCTCTACTCGGCCACGTCGGCGGTCCCGACCCCCGGATGGTGTCGGAGATGCGACGTCTTCAGCAGCGAGTACGCGATCTGGAAGCCGAGCTCGCCCGGCTCCAGACCGAGAACGACGCGCTCGCGACGGCAGCCGACGGCGATGTGATGTCGCTCGGCGTCAAGGACCGCGAACCGGCGCTGACCTGACCCGGCGCCTTTTTCGAGAATGAACTGAGAGGGACGCCCGTGGCGGCGTCCCTTCCTTTTGTCCGACATGTGCTTTGATCAGCGCAAATGCCGGACGGGGAAAGCGGAGACGACCTTGAGTGCGGCGTACCTGGGGTGCGCCGCATCGCCTGCCTATCGTTTGGCTGCGTCTGGCTATGTCTGGCTACGTCCGCCTTTGGCGACGTGCTGGTGGCGTGCTGGTGGCGTGCTGGTGGCGACTCATGGTGACGGTCCGAGGCTGCGGATGACGGCCGACTGCGAACACGCTCAGTGATCGCGACAAATGGTTCATTTTCTCTGGCTCGCCGAGGGATGAAGATCATCGCTTGCCTTCGGCCGTATCCGGCCAGCTGGCCGGTCGGCAGCGGTGACCGTCTTTGCCTGCTTGGTGGTGTCTGCGCGTGAGCGTGTAGCCGCGTTGGCGCGTAGGTGCGTGGGCTTGCGTGCTTGGCGACCGGCATTGCTGGGCGGGGCTTTCATGCGGCGTTGCCAAGCGCAGCCTCTCTTGCTAGCACCTTTGGGTAGGGCCCTCCTCGCTGCGTTACCGGGTGGAGTCTCTTTAGCCGGTACCGCCGGGCGGGGCTCTCCTCGCTGCGTTACCGGGTGAAGCCTCTCTTATCTGCATTGCTGGGCGAAGCCCTCCACACTGTGTTACCGGGCGGAACCCTTCTTGTCAGCGTCGCTGGGCGGGGCCCTCCGCGTCGCGTTACTGGGTGGAGCCTCTGTTGCCGGTATCGCCGGGCTGGGCCCTTCACATCGCGTTACTGGGCGGAGTTCCTCTTGCCGGCGCTGCCGGGCGGGGCTCTCCTTGCTGCGTTACCGGGTGGAGCCGCTCTACCCGGTGCCGTCGGGCGGGGCCCTCCGCACCGCGTTACCGGGCCGAGCCCTACTCACCGGCGCCGCCGGGCCCTCCAGGGCCCGGCGGCGCCGTCGTCTTAACCCCTGCTTGCGCAGGGCAGGACTTTGTGGGCTGGGGTTGGTGCGGGTTCTCACCGCAACCCCGCGCGGGCTGGGCTGGGTGGAGCATGTGGGCAAACCCCCGCGGGTTGAGTCGGTGCCTCTTCCTCGGCGAAAGCGGCTGTGTTTTCTTTGGGGGCCGGCCCCCAAACCCCACACATGCCGGGGCTCACCCGCCCTGCGCTCGCTGGCGCTCGCTCCGGGCGGGCGATACCCGGGCAGGGGGCCAGCCCCCCACACCCCCCGGCAGGGCTCCGCCCCACACCCCGCAAACGACGGGCTCCGCCCGCCGTGCCTGCTTCATACGGCAGGGGCTCCGCCCCCGCACCCCCGG
>JBITGK010000018.1:0-194460 GCA_044456955.1 Spirillospora sp. NPDC050679
GGTGGGGTCGCCGCGCCCGGCGTCTGCCCGGGCTTGTGCCGGCTCCCCGCCGGAGCCACGCCGCGCTCTGTTGGCGGGGGGGGGGGGGGGGGGGGCCGGCCCCGCGCCCCCCCGCCGCGTCGCGGGGTCGGCAGTCCTTGGTCTTGAGGGGGTTGGCGACCGCCTCCCGCAGGCCAGCGGCATGGCCAAGAGCCGTGGGTGGTGGGGCGCGGGGCGGTGTTCAGCGTCACCTCGGGCACCCCCGGCGTGCACTTCCGTTGACGGAAGGGCTAGGTTAGCCTTACCTAACTCGATCTTGGGGAGAGAATGCGGCGAAACGATCATCGCGGGCGGCACCTGGAGCGGATCGCGGAGGTCAGGTCCGGGAGCCGGGCCGAGAAGGTGCCCTACCCGATCCGGATCCGGCGTGCCGAGGTGGTGCGCACGGCGATGGTCGGCGCGTCCCTGGTGCGGGTGACGCTGGGCGGGCCGGGGACCGAGGGGTTCGAGGCCCACGCCCCCGACGAGCACGTGAAGCTGGTCTTCCCCGACGAGGACGGCGTGCTGCGGCTGCCCGAGCCGGACGGCGTGATGCTGCGCTGGCCGAAGCCCTCGCCGACCACGCGCGAGTACACGGTGCGCCGCTACGACGCGGCGACCGGTGAGCTCGACCTGGACATCGCCCTGCACGAGGGCGGTCTCGGGTCGGAGTGGGCGCGGACCGTCGAGCCCGGTGCGGTGGTGCACGTCGCGGGGCCGCCCGGCGGGTTGATCGTGCCCTACGCCTATGACCGCTACGTGTTCGCCGGTGACATCACGGCGCTGCCCGCGATCGCGCGCCACCTGGAGGAGCTGCCGCGCACGGCGGCCGGGTGGGCGTTCATCGAGGTCGCCGGCGCCGCAGAGGAGATCGAGCTGTCGCCGCCCGAAGGGGTCCAGGTGCGCTGGCTGCACCGGCCGCCGGGCGCCGACGACCAGTTGGAACGTGCCATCCGCGCGTTGCCGGAGCCCGGCGGCGAGCGCTGGTTCGTGTGGCTGGCGGGCGAGGCCGGGGCGCTGAAGCCGCTCCGGCGCTGGGTGCGCGACGACCTCCGGCTCGACAAGGGCGACTACGACATCACCGGTTACTGGAAGCAGGGCGTCGCCGACTACGACGACGACCACCACTGAGCCCCCCACCTTTTTCGCAGACGAACACAAGGAACAACCATGCCCAACTCCCCCGTGCCCTCCCCCGTGACCGGTCGCAAGCTGCGCGCCGGAGCGGCCCTGCTCACCGCGGTGGCCCTGGTCGCCACCGCATGCGGATCGGGCGATGACAAGGACGAGGCCGGCGGCGGCACCCGGGTCGTCAAGGCCGACAACGGCGACATCAAGGTCCCCAGCGCCCCCAAGCGCGTGGTCGCGACCGGTTACGCCGTCCCCGCCCTGATCGAGACCGGCGCGCCGCTGGTCGGCATCTCCAGCTGGAAGCGCGGGCTGCCGATGATGTCGGACGCCGACCGCGCCAAGTACGACCAGCTGCCCAAGGTCGCCGGTGAGCAGGCCGCCGAGACCAACTACGAGGCCGTCGCCAAGGCCAAGCCCGACATGATCGTCATCGGGGTGCCCAAGCCGGCGCTCGGCGACATCGATCTGAAGCGCCTGTCGTCGATCGCCCCCGTGGTGGCGATCGGACCGACGATCCCGGCGGCGTGGCGGGAGCTGTCGCGGCGCCAGGCCGAGGCGGCGGGCTCGCTGAAGGGCTACGACGACGCCAAGGCCAAGTACGACGCCAGGGCCGGCGAGCTGCGCGAGAAGTACAAGGCCGTGCTGCCGGGTCTGAAGCTGGGGCACGTGGGCTCCTACGGCCAGAACGACAAGGGCAACTTCCAGCGCGAGTTCGACGGGTCCTGGGGCACCAACATCGCCAACGACATCGGCGCCAAGTACTACGGCCAGGTGAAGGTGAAGGGCGGCGGTTCGCGCGACGTGAGCGAGACGCCCTCGATCGAGGAGCTGCCGACCGCGTTCGCCGAGGCCGACGCCCTCACCTACTCGGTCGGCCCGGACGGCGCCCCGCTGCCGGCGGCCAAGTACGTGCTGGACTCGGCGCTGTGGAAGGGGCTTCCGGCGGTCAAGGCCGGCAAGACCTTCGCGTTCCGCTACACCGAGGCCGCGACCTACGGCCAGGCCATGAAGACGCTGGACGCGCTCGACCAGGCGTTCGCGCCGCTGCTGAAGAAGTGACCGCGACCGGGTGGCGGCCCGGGGTGCCCGACGGCGCGGTGGGGCGCACCGCGCTGTTCGGCGCGGGACTGGCCGCCCTGGCGGTGCTGGCCGTGCTCAGTGTCGGCGTCGGCGCGCACTTCGTCGCGCCCGCCGAGGTGGTGCGGGCGCTGGTGGACTTCGACGGCAGTCCCGACCAGGTCATCGTCCGGGACGTGCGCGCCCCGCGCGCCCTGCTCGCCGTCGCCGTCGGCGCGGCGCTGGGCGTGGCGGGCGTGCTGATCCAGACGCTGTCGCGCAATCCGCTCGCCGAGCCGGGCGTCCTGGGGATCACCGTGGGCGCCGCGTTCGCGGTGACGGTGGGCCTGGCCGTCGGGGCGGCGTCCACGCCGGTCGCCGAGCTCGGGCTCGCCATGGGCGGCTCGGTGCTGGCCGCGACGCTGGTGTACGCGGTCGGCCGCACCTCGCCGCTGCGGCTGGTGCTGGCGGGGGTGGCGCTGAGCGCGGTGCTGAGCGGCCTGTCGCTGGGGTTGCGGCTGATGCTGCCCGACGCCCTGGACGCCTACCGGTTCTGGTTCGTCGGCTCGTTCGCCGGGCGGGAGCAGACCCCGCTGGCGCTGCCCCTGGCGGCGATCGGCGTCGCGCTGGCCGGGGCGCTGCTGATCGGCCGCTCCCTGGGCGCGGTCGCGCTCGGGGAGGGGGTGGCGCGCACCCTGGGCGTGAGCGTGGTCCGGGTGCGGTTCGCCGCGCTGGCCCTGATCACGGTCCTGGTCGGGTCGGCCACGGCGGTGGCCGGGCCGATCCTGTTCGCCGGGCTGATCGTGCCGCACCTGACGCGCCGGCTGGCCCAGGGCTCGGTGCCCTGGCTGACCGCCAACGCGATGGTGGTGGGCGCGATGCTGCTGCTGGCGGCCGACATGGGGGCCCGGGTGCTGCTGCCGACCGGCGAGATGCCGGTCGCGATCGTGACCGCTTTCCTGGGCGGCCCGGTGCTGATCTGGGCGGTCCGCCGCTACGGGACGGGGACGCTGTGAGCGCGCTGGTGGTGCGCCGCGCCAGGGTGGCGCTGCTGGTCGAGCGCCGGACGCTGGCGCTGGCGGCGGTCCTGGCGGCCCTGATCGCGGCGCTGGGGCTGCTCGGCCTGTGTTACGGCCAGTCGTGGGCGAGCCCTTCGGAGGTGGTCGCCGCCCTGGCCGGGCGGGGCGAGTTCGAGGTCGTGGTCCGGGACTGGCGGCTGCCGCGCGTGCTGGCCGCGATGGTCTTCGGGGCCTCCCTCGGCATCGCCGGGGCGATCTTCCAGAACGTCACCCGCAACCCGATGGGCAGCCCGGACGTGATCGGTCTGGACGCCGGGGCCTACACCGGGGCGCTGGTCGCGCTGACGCTGCTGTCGGGGACGGCGACGCAGCTGTCGCTGGCCTCGGTGGCGGGCGGGCTGGCGGTCACCGCCGTCATCTACCTGCTGTCGCGGGAGTCCAGGGGAGCGGGCGCCTCGTCGCTGTCGGGGCTGCGCCTGGTCGTCATCGGGATCGCCATGAACGCGATCCTGTACGCGGTGAACTCCTGGATCGTGCTGCGCGCCGAGCTGGACGTGGCCATCGCGGCGGTGGGCTGGAACGCCGGCTCGCTCAACGGCGTCGACTGGGACGACCTGCCGATCCCGTTCGCGATCATCGGGGCGCTGGCGGCGCTGGCGGCCGCCTGCGCCCAGCCCATGCACCAGGCCGCGCTGGGCGACGCGGTCGCGGCGACCACCGGGGTGCGCCTGGACCGGCTGCGGCTGCTGCTGGTGCTGGCCGGGGTCGGCTGCACCGCGACCGTGACCGCCATCGCCGGGCCGATCGTGTTCATCGCGCTGGCCGCGCCGCAGATCGGGCGCAGGCTGGCCAGGGCGCCGGGCGTCCCGCTGCTGCCCGCCGCCCTGACCGGCGCGGTCCTGCTCCAGGGCGCCGACCTGGCCGCGCAGATGCTGCTGGCGCCGGTCGCCCTGCCGGTCGGCGTGGTCACCACCGCGATCGGCGGGTGCTATCTGATCTGGCTGCTCACAAGAGAGGTGAAGCGACGGTGACCGCACAAGGCCCCAGCAAGGCGCGGCTTCGCGCCCAGGAGCTCACCCTGCGCTACGGGGACCGGACGGTCTCCACCAGGTTGAGCCTGGACGTCCCCGACGGCGCCTTCACCGCCATCGTGGGCCCCAACGCCTGCGGGAAGTCGACGCTGCTGAGCGCGTTCGTCCGGCTGATGCGCCCGGCCGAGGGCGGGGTGCGGTTCGACGAGCGGGAGGTCGGCTCCTACCCGGCCAAGGAGCTGGCCCGGTCGCTGGGCTTCCTGCCGCAGGATCCGCTGGCCCCCGACGACATCAGGGTCCGGCAGCTGGTCGCGCGGGGCCGCTTCCCGCACCAGCGGCTGCTGTCGCTGTGGTCGGCCGAGGACGAGGGCGCGGTCGCCGAGGCCATGGAGACCGCGGGCGTCGCCGACCTCGCCGACCGGTTCGTGCACCAGCTGTCGGGGGGCCAGCGCCAGCGCGTGTGGATCGCGATGGTGCTCGCGCAGCGCACGCCCTACCTGCTGCTGGACGAACCGACCTCGTTCCTGGACATCACCCACCAGTACCGCCTGCTGGCGCTGCTGGCACGGCTGCGCGACGAGGGCCGCACCATCATCGCGGTGCTGCACGACATCAACCAGGCGTGCCGGTTCGCCGACCACCTGGTCGCGGTGCGCGACGGACGGATCGTGGCCGAGGGCGCGGCCGCCGACATCGTGGACGCGGCGCTGATGGAGAAGGTCTTCGACCTGCCGTGCGTCGTGGTGCCCGACCCGGTGGCCGGCACGCCGATGGTCGTGCCGACCCGGTGAGCGGCGCGCGCGGGGCCGCCGGCGCCCCGGGGATCGACCCGCCCCTGCTGCGCGCCGCGTTCGTCCTGGTGCTGGGCACCTTCATGGCGACGCTGGACGCCACGATCGTCAGCGTCGGCATCGACACCCTGGCCGCCGAGTTCGGCGCGCCGGTGACCGGGATCCAGTGGACCAGCACCGCCTACCTGCTCGCGGTGGTCGCCGCGGTGCCCGCGTCGGGCTGGCTGTCGGATCGGTTCGGCGGCCGCCGCACCTGGATCGCCGCCGTGCTGGTCTTCCTGCTCGGCTCGGTGCTGTGCGCGCTGGCGTGGTCGGCGGCGAGCCTGGCGGCGTTCCGGGTCGTGCAGGGGCTCGGCGGCGGCCTGCTGCCGCCGACCGGCCAGGCGCTGCTGGCCCGGACGGCCGGGCGCGAGCGGATGGGCCGCGTCATCAGCGTCGTGGGGGTGGTGCCGCTGCTGTCCCCGGTGTTCGGCCCGCTGCTGGGCGGCTCGATCCTGGCCGTCGCCGACTGGCGGTGGCTGTTCCTGGTCAACGTGCCGATCGGGCTGGTGGCGATCCTGCTGGCGCGCCGCCATGTCCCCGCGCCTCCCCCGGCCGGGACGCGCACGCCGTTCGACGCGCTCGGCGCCGCGCTGCTGGCGCCCGGCCTGGCCGTCCTGGTCTTCGGCCTGACCGAGCTGGGACGCGGGACGGGCTCGCCCGCGGTCGCCGTCGTCGCGCTGCTCGCCGGCGTGGGGATGCTGGCCGGGTTCGTCGTGCACGGGTTGCGCGCCGGCCGCGCCGGCCGCGCTCCGCTGGTCGATCCCCGGCTGTTCGTCCGGCCGCCGTTCGGCGCGGCGGCGTTCGCCCTGCTCATGCTCGGCGTCGCGGTCTACGGGACGATGTTCCTGCTGCCGCTGTACCTGCAGACGGGGCAGGACCTGTCGGCCTGGGAGACCGGCCTGCTGCTGGCCCCGCAGGGCGTGGGCGCCGCGCTGGGCACGGTCCTGGTCAACCGCAGGATCGACGTGCTGCCGGCGCGGACCCTGGTCCTGACCGGCGTGGTCCTGGTCGTCGTCGGCACGGCCCCCTTCACCCAGCTCGCCCACGGGTTGCCGGACCTGGTGACGGCCTCGGCGCTGCTGGTGCGCGGCGCGGGCGCCGCCCTGATCTCCGCGCCGGTGATGAGCATCGTCTACCGCCGGACCGAGCCCGCGCGCCTGCCGCACGCGGCGACCGCGCTGAACCTGCTGAGCACCGTCGGCGGCTCGGCCGGCACCGCGGCGATCGCGGTGGTCCTGCAGTCCAGGATCACCGCGCGCGGGTCCGACTTGGCCGCGGCGTTCGCCGACGCCTTCTGGTACGTCCTCGGGGCCTGCGTCATCGCGGCGGTCGCGACGACGCGCCTGCCTCGCCGCGACTGAGACCTGATCGCTCGGGCTGCCTGTTTGTCCCCCGTCAGAGCTACCGGCGAATGTCCACCGAGCGGTGACGATTCGTGCGGTGCCGGTTCCCTAGCGTTCCGGTGCGGCTGCGACGCCTGGGCCGCGTTCCCGCTTCACCGCCATGGGGGCATGGCGGTGCTCGTCTGCTCGGAGGACATGATGATGCGCAAGATCAGGACGGCGGCCGCCGCCGCGCTGTGCGCCGCCGCCGTCGGCGCCGGGCTCGTCGGCTGCGACGGCGATTCGCTGGAGAACTGGGACCCGCTCGCCTCCGGCACGCCGAAGCCCGAGACCGACGCTTTCACCGGGACCAAGAAGCTCGATGTGGGCGGGCGGTCGGTGAACGTGTCCTGCTCGGGCCGGTCGGTGAAGGGCGGGCCGGTCGTGGTGCTGATGCTCGGGGCCGGTGACGGGCTCGGCAAGATGGCCGCCCTGCAGAAGACCTTGAGCGGGCAGAACCGCGTCTGCTCCTACGACCGGCTCGGCGCCGGGGCGAGCGACCAGCCGGACCGCCCGCAGGACTTCTCCAGCGCCGGGAAGGTCCTGACCGGGGTGCTGGACCGGGTCGCCGGCAAGGATCCGGTCGTCCTGGCCGGGCACTCGCTCGGCGGGCTGATCGCCGCGCGGTACGCGCCCGACCACCAGGACAGGGTCAAGGGCCTGGTGCTGATGGACGCCACGCCGCCCACCATGGCCGCCGACATCACCAGGACCATCCCCGAGTCCGCCACGGGACCGGCGGCGCAGCTGCGCGCGCAGAACCTCGCGATGTTCCAGGGGCAGAACCCCGAGAAGCTCGTCATCACCGACGGGAAGGTCCGCTCCGCCGGGAACGTCCCCGTGGAGGTGATCAAACACGGGAAGCCCTACCTGGCGGCCCTCCCCCAGTACGGGCCGCGCCTGGAGCAGGCGTGGTCGGCAGGCCAGCGCCAGTGGCTCGCGCTGTCGGGGCGCAGCAAGCTGAGCACGGCCGCGACGAGCGCGCACTACATCTACCTCGACCAGCCCGACGTCGTCGTCAAGGCCGTTCAGCGGGTCGCCGGTCAGGTCGCCCGCCCGTAGCGGAGCGGGTGACCGGCCGGCCGTCGAGCCGCCGCCCCCGTCGGTGGAGGCGGCAGCCCGGGTGCCGAGGGGCGGGTGTCAGGCGGTGGCCTGGGCGAGGGCGGTGGCGACCGCCAGGGCGGCGACGGCCGCGGGCGCGGCGGTCTTGCCCGGCGGGTCGCCGGCGCGGCGGTGCGCGAGGACGGCGCCGGCCATGAGGCAGACCAGGCCGGTGCTCGCGGCGGCGCCGATCGGCCACCACAGCAGGCCCAGGAGCAGGCCCGCGGCTGCCGCGATCTCGCTGAGGCCGATGAGCCGGTAGGCGGGGAAGGGCAGGCCGAAGCGGTCGGCGTCGCGGCGCGTCGCGGGGGCGCCCGCGAGTTTGGCGGTGCCGCCGGCCAGTGGCGCGAGCGCCAGCACGGCCGACAGGGCGATGGCGGTGGCGTTCATGCCCGGTCTCCCCGATCGGCCGGTGAACCGGGGGCGGGGGCGTCCCGCGACGGCAAGGAGAGGAGGCCGTCGTCGGCGCCGCCGTCCAGGAAGCGCTGCCAGAGGGGGCTGTGGTGGAAGTGGTTGTCGTACAGGTCCTGGGCGGCGAGGATCTCCCGGGGGTCGGCCTGGCCTCGGCGGACGCGGTCGCCCAGGCGGAAGTAGTCGAAGCGTTCGGCCCCGGGTTTGAAGATGAGCATGTCCGCGCCGGTGTGGGCGGGGGTGCTGAAGGCGTGCGAATGCCGACGGAGGGTGTCGGCAAGAAGGCGGCGTGCAGCGGACCGGGGTCTGACCGGCCCGCATCACGCGGGAGGAGCGCCTATTCGGCGTCGGGAACGGCGGTGAGCTTGTCAGGGTTGCGCACGACGTCCAGCGCGGTGATGCGGCCGCCGTCGACGGTCAGGGACACCACCGACAGGACCCCGTCGTCACCGCGCAGCACCAGGCCCGCCGCCCCGTTGACGGCGGCGATCCGCAACTCGCGCAACGGACCGCGGACGAACGCCAGCAGCAGGCGCGCCACGTGCGCCGCGCCGCGCACCTCGCTCGGCAGCGCGCTGACCTTGCCACCGCCGTCGCCGCGGCACACCACCCGCGGGTCCAGCAGCGAGGTGAGCCGCTCCAGGTCGCCGTGCTGGCACGCGGACGCGAACGCGGCGACCACCTGCCGCTGCTGGGCGGGGGTGGGCGGGAAGCGGGGCCGCCCCTCGGCTACGTGCCTGCGGGCGCGGGAGGCCAGCTGCCGCACCGCCGCCGGCGAGCGCCCGACCACGTCGGCGACCTCGTCGAACGACAGCCCGAACACATCGTGCAGCAGGAACGCCGCGCGCTCGGCCGGCGACAGGCTCTCCATCACCAGCAGCAGCGCCATGCTGACCGACTCGTCCAGGGTGACCCGGTCGGCCGGGTCACCGGAGGCGTCCCCCACCAGGGGCTCGGGCAGCCAGGTCCCCACGTACCGCTCGCGCCGGGCGCGGGCCGTGCCCAGCGCGTCCAGCGCCAGCCGCCCCACCGTCCTGGTCAGCCAGGCGCGCAGGTCGCGGATCTCCTCCGCCTCCGGCAGCCCGCGCAGGCGCAGGCGCAGCCAGGCCTCCTGCACGCAGTCCTCGGCCTCGGCCATCGACCCCAGCGTCGCGTAGGCGACGTGCAGCAGGTGCGTCCGCTCGGCCTCGAAGCGCTGCGCGAGTTCCTCGGCGGTCATGCCCGGGCCTCTTGGCGGGCACGGACCGCTCCCCTGCCGCGCGGCCCCGTCGGACGATCGCAGGAGCCGGTGCCCGGCACCCTGCGGCCCGCCCTTCCCGCTCCACTCATCACAGCGACTTTCATGCCCCGAGGACGACATAGGTCGCCAGAGTGTGACACCACCGCCGCACGAATGCCCTGCCGAGCGGCCGGGACTTCAGACGTCCGCCGGCGGGCGGGCCGACGCCGTCCGGCAGCCCGCACCTGTCGATGCGGACGGTCATCGCCATCGGTATCCGGAACCCCGCACACCGACGGAGCGGGCAGGCCCGCGCAGCTCGTGCACGTCACGATCCCCGGCCTGCGCAACGTCGGCCCCTTCTCCGACGCGGTCGCCGCCTACCTCCACCGCGAGGCGCCCGAGCAGGACCCCGTTCATCTGCGTGATCCCGCCGGATTCCAAACGATGACGGCCGCGCCCTGCCTGTTCACCTCCATCAGCTCCTGGAACAATTCCTCCCTGCCGCCGGTGTTCATCCTCGGCCGCCCCGAACTGCGCACGGTCGGGCTCTACGCCTTCACCGACCAGACCACCACCCACGGGACCCCGCCGTGCGCCGGCGCGGTGATCTCGCTCGCCCCCATCGTGGTGGTGTTCGTCGTCGCCCCGCGCCACATCGTCGAGGCCATCGCCGGCGCGGTGAAGGCCCGCCCCCGACCTCCGAGGAGAACCCCATGCACCTGGTCCCGCGTCCCGCGACGCTGAACGAGACCGCCGGAACCTGGCGGCTGACCGAGACCACCGGCGTCCTGACCGGGCCCGGCGCGGCGGGCGCCGACGACCTGCTGCGCGACCTGCTGGGCCGCCCCACCGGCTACGCCCTGCGGCCCGCCGCCGCACCCGGGCCCGACACGATCGCCCTGCGCGTGGACCCGGCCCTGGGCCGCGAGGCCTACCGGCTGTCGGTGGGCGACGGCGGCGTGACCGCCACCGGCGGCGACCTCCAAGGACTGAGGCACGCCGTGCAGACGCTCCGCCAGATGCTCCCCGCCGAGATCTTCGCCGCCGACCCGCCGCCCGCAACGCGGTGGACGGTCCCCTACACCGAGATCCAGGACGCGCCCCGGTTCGGCTGGCGCGGCCTGATGGTGGACGTGGCCCGCCACTGGTTCCCGCCGGAGTTCCTGTTCCGCATGGTGGACCTGGCCGCGCTGCACAAGCTGAACGTGCTGCACCTGCACCTCACCGACGACCAGGGCTGGCGCATGGAGATCGAGCGCTACCCCCGCCTCACCGAGATCGGCGCCTGGCGAGCCGAATCGATGCTCGGCCACATCAGCGACGACCGCCACGACGGCGTCCCCCACGGCGGCTTCTACACCAAGCGGGAACTACGCGCCCTGGTGGCCCACGCCGAGACGCGCGGCGTCACGATCGTCCCCGAGATCGACATGCCCGGCCACATGACCGCCGCCATCGCCGCCTACCCCGAACTCGGCGACGACCCCGACGACCCTCCCGCGGTGTGGACCCGCTGGGGCGTCAGCGACCGCGTCCTCAACGTCGAGGAGCACACCATCGCGTTCTTCCAGAACGTGCTCGAAGAGGTGCTGGAGGTCTTCCCCGGCCCATGGATCCACCTCGGCGGCGACGAATGCCCCAAGAACGAATGGAACGCCTCGCCCCGCGCCCAGCAGCGGATGCGCGAACTGGACCTGCCCGACGCCGCCGCCCTGCAGAACTGGTTCATGGGCCGCATGGCCGCGTTCCTGACCGAACGCGGGCGACGCGTCATCGGCTGGGACGAGATCCTGGAAGCCGAACTGCCCGCCAACGCCACCGTGATGTCCTGGCGCGGAGAGGAGGGCGGCCTCGCCGCCGCCACCGCCGGCCACGACGCCATCATGTGCCCGCACACCCACCTGTACCTGGACTTCTACCAGGCCGACCCGCAGAACGAGCCCCTGGCCATCGGCGGCCTCACCACCCTGGAGACCGTCTACGGCTACGACCCGGCCCCCGCCGCGCTCGCCCCCGAGACCGCCCGGCACATCCTGGGCGCGCAGGCCAACCTGTGGAGCGAGTACATGCCCGACGCCCGCCAGGTCGAGTACATGGCCTTCCCCCGCCTGTGCGCCCTGGCCGAGGTGGCCTGGGGCACCACCGGGGAGTTCACCGAGTTTACCGGCCGCCTGGAAGGACACCTGCGCCGCCTCGACCACCTGGGAGTCCACTACCGCCGCTGACGGCGGCGCCACCACGACCGGGACACCGGTCCCCGAACCCCGATGCCGGGCCGGGTTCCCGCGGTGGCGGGCCCGGCCCCCGGCCGGCGGCGCCCGCGCTCCCACCGCGCCCGGACCAACGCACAAGTCCACCCAAGACTCGGACACCAACCCCTAAAGTGACCCTCCGCATCATTATCGTGACCTTGAGTTGACAAGGATGCGAGGGACCGGCATGGCCACACTCTTGACAGGCGCGGTGCTCTGGGACGGCCTGACCGACACGCCCGCCGGACAACGCGACGTCCTCGTCGAACACGGCCGGATCACCACGATCGCCGACAGTATCCAGCCGCCCGACGCAACCGAAGTGATCGACCTGTCAGGACACACGATCACCCCCGGCTTCATGGACTGCCACACCCACGTCACCCTCACCCCCGACCTGCTGCCAGCGATCACCCGCTCCGCCGCGGCGACCGCCCTGGCGGCCCTCCCGGTGCTGAAGACCCTGCTGCACAACGGCTTCACCACCATCCGCGACCTGATGACCGCGGACCTGGAGTACAACACCATCGACCTGCGCAACGCGATCGCAGCCGGCCTCATCCCCGGCCCCCGCATGCTCGTGGCACCCCACATGATCTCCGCACGCGGCGGACACGGCGACTACAGCGCGGTCCTCGCAGGCCAGTACCAGAACCCGCCGAAACTGCTGGAACTCGCAGCCGCCGACGGCGCCGAAGAGATCCGCACCCGCGTGCGCACCGAGATCCGAGCAGGCGCCGACTGGATCAAATTCGGCGCGACGGGCGGATTCTCCAGCCCCTCCGACGACCCGTCACAGACCACCTACAGCCAAGAAGAGATGAACGTCCTGGTCGCCACCGCACGCGACCTCGGCCGCCCCACCACCCCGCACTGCTACGGCGACGAAGGCGTACGCCGCGCGGTCCGCGCCGGAGTCCGCAGCATCGAACACGGCAACCTCGCCACCAAGGACACCCTCCGACTCATGGTCGATCACGACGTCTTCCTGGTCCCCACCCAGTTCACCATCCTGGACGACGCGCGCCGCATCGACGACGACGCCTACTGGGCCGGCAGACCCGCCTACAAGCGCCGCAAGTACTACCGGCACCAGAAGACCCTGCTCGACGGCGCCGCCGCGGTCGCCGACAGCGACGTCAAAATCGCCTTCGGCACCGACGCCGGCATGTTCCCCCACGCCGAGAACTGGAAGGAGTTCCCGATGATGGTCTCCACCGGCATCACACCGGTCCGCGCCCTCAGGGCCGCCACCAGCGTCGCCGCCGAACTGCTCGAACTCGACGATCTCGGCGTGCTAGCCCCGGGCAAGTGCGCCGACATCATCGCCATGCCCGGCGACCCGTTCTCCGACATCGAGATCACCGGGAAGGTCGACTTTGTCATGAAGGAAGGCATCGTCCACCGGCGCCCGTGACGTCCTGGAGCGGCGCCCGGTCAGGCTCCTGGCTGATTTTTTGGTGGTGAGGGCTCAGAGATAGATCATCAAGCTGGCACCTTTACAAAGTAAGTCACGTCCTTTTCCCCTTCGCCGACGCCGGCATCCGACCACGGGGCGTGGCCGCTTCGTGCCGTTCGGGTGAGCGGCTGGCGGGCCCGGGTAGATCGGAGCCGACAGTGCACGCCCGATGGCGTGACGTAGCCGTACGGGCCTCCGGGAGGATGGGCGATGAATCAGATCAAGGTGTTCTGCCCGGTGGAGCTGAAGATCCATCCCGCCGGCGCCGAGGAGGTCGACGCCTACGCGGTGGACTGGGCCGTTCGGCAGGGCCTGATCGAAGCGGGCGGCACGACCGCGCGCTCCAACATCGGGCTGTTCATCACCGCCGGCATGCCCTTCACCTCCGACGAGTTCGTCCACGCCTTCACCGCCTACAACTACTGGACGCTGGGGTACGACGACCACCTGGACACCCTGGCCCACGACTCCCTCGCGCTGGCCGCCGACATCGGCGAGGTCGCCTTCGCGCTGAACAACTCCTGGAGCGCGCCGCTGTCCGACAACCGATACGCCCGGATCATCAGGGAGGTCTGCAAGCTGCTGTTCCCCTGCCTGCCGCCCTGGGCGCGCTCGGAGTTCGTGGACGCCAACAACTACTGGCTCACCGGCGAGGTGTGGAAGCGCGCCCTGCAACGCCACGGCATGGCCCCGAGCGTGGACGAGTACATCCGCATGCGCTGGGCCAAGATGGGCGCCCCTCCCCTGGTCGCGATGACGGGGCCGGGCGCCGGGTACACGATGACCCGCGCGCAGTTGCGCGAGCCGCTGGTGTGGGCGTTCAGCCAGGCGGTGTTCTTCGGCTGCGTGTTCTTCAACGACATGGTCAGCGTGCTGAAGGAGGGTCCGTCGGAGAGCCACGTCAACATCATGGCCGCGCTGGCCCGCCACCACCGGCTGGACCCCGACCAGGCCCAGTCGGCGGCCATGGAACTCTACGAACGCGTCCTGTGCCTGGCGATGGCGCTGCGGCGGCGGCTGATGGCCGACCCGCGACCCGAGGTCGCCCGGTACGCCGCCGAGCTGCCCCAGTGGATCCCCTCCACCCTGCACTTCACCGCCACCAGCGCCCGCTACCACCTGCCCCATCTCCCCAAGAACGTCCTGCAGCCGAGCGACACTCCGCTGCTGTGGGACCCCGACGACCTCACTCCCCCGCCCTATCCGCAGATGGCCTGGTGGTGGGATCTGGCCGCACCTGCCAGGTGACCCCCACGAGCCGCCGCGCGCCTCGGCACCGTCCCCCTCGACCGCTAATGGACATCTTCCCCCGGAAGGTTCACTTTCCGGAGTCGGGCCGTCACCGTCGAGGCATGGAGGATCTCACGCCCGAACCGATCGCCGTCCCCGCCGGTGACGGTGCCGCCGTCCCGCCACCCGCTCCACCGGCGGGCATGCCGCCGGAACCGCCGCCCCGCGCCCCGGAACTGCTCGCCCGCACGCGCGCCGAGGTGGAACCGGCGCTGCGGCAGGCCGTCGACCGCCTCCCCCCGCCCGTGGCGCGCGTGGCCCGCTACCACTTCGGCTGGGGCACCGCCGACGGGCGCCCGCTGCCGCCGGCGGAGGGGAGCTGGGGCAAGGGGCTGCGGTCGGCGCTGGTGCTGGCCTGCGCCGAAGCCGTCGGCGGCGACCGGGTCCAGGCCGTCCCCGCGGCGGTGGCGGTGGAGCTGGTCCACAACGCCTCACTGCTCCACGACGACATCATCGACGGCGACGCCCTGCGCCGCCACCGCCCCGCGGTGTGGGCGGCCTTCGACGTGGCCACCGCCGTCCTGACCGGGGACGCCCTGTTCTTCCTGGCCGTCCAGGTGCTGACCGCCGACCTGCCCCGGGCCGCCGCCGCGCGGGCGGTGCCGACCCTGCTCGACAGCGTCCAGCACCTGATCGAAGGGGAGCTGGCCGACCACGCCTACGAGCACCGCTCCCAGGTGACGGTGGACCAGGCGCTGCAGGTGGCCGCCGGCAAGACCGGCGCGCTGATGCGCGACGCCTGCCGGCTGGGCGCCTGCTGCGGCGGAGGCGACGACGAGCAGGTCCTGCGGCTGGGCCGGTTCGGCGGCGAGTGCGGCATCGCCTTCCAGCTGGCCGACGACATCGCGGGAATCCGGGACGGCGCCGACCGCACCGGCAAGCCCGCCGGATCGGACCTGCGCAACGGCAAGAAGACCATCCCGATCATCACCGCGCTGAACGCGCCGACCGGCGCTCCGGCCGGTTCGGCCGACCTGTCGGCGGACCGGCTGGCCGCACTGGTGCACGACACCGGCGCCCTCCAGGCCACCGAGCACCTGACCCGCCTCCATCTGCGGCAGGCCCGCGACCATTTGCGGAGCGCCCGTCCCGCTCCGGCCGCCCACCACGCTCTGCTGGCCCTGCTCGATCTGCTGGGACGGCCGATCCGCCACACCGCCTGCTGAGCTAGGTCGTCGCCTGGATACGAGGGCATGTCGGCGTGTGGGCGTTGGACGGTCACCTCCGGGCGACGCTGCCGGCGCCTGAAGGTCGAGTTGTCGGGCCGGGTGGACCGGGAGGCAAGGACGCTCCTTCGCCTCCCAGGGCCTGGTGCCGTTGGCGATGGCAGCACGCCAGCGGGGCGGCGTGCCGGATGTCGTCCCCGCCGGGGTTGCTAGTGGGGGGCGGAGAGGGAGTCGGCCATGGCCAGGATGCGGTCGGTGACCAGGTCGGGAAGGTCGGTGGGCAGGGCGTGGCCGGCGCCGGGCACCACCTCCACCCGGGCGTGCGGCAT
Organism: Spirillospora sp. NPDC050679; assembly: GCA_044456955.1. Classification (GTDB taxonomy): domain Bacteria; phylum Actinomycetota; class Actinomycetes; order Streptosporangiales; family Streptosporangiaceae; genus Spirillospora. Next base: position 15,701 of record JBITGK010000018.1, read on the forward strand.
CAGCCGGGTGATGCGGGCGGCGACCTGGCGGCTGTCGTGCAGGGTGCTGCGCTCGCCGAGCAGGAATAGCGAAGGGGCGCTCACCTGGCGCAGTCGGTCATCGGTGAGGACATCGGCCGGCGGCAGACCGCGCCGGAAGGTCATCGCGGGGCGCACCAGGCGCATCAGGTCGCCTTCCAGGATCGTGCGGTTGTCGAGCAGGCGGGCCAGCAGGGGACGCAGCGGGCGCGGCGCCAGCGCCGCCAATCCGCCGGCGATCACCCAGGCGAAGAACCGCAGGCCGGGAGCGGCGAGCCCGGCCGGATCCAGCAGGGTGAGGGTGGCGGCGCGACCGGGGTGGCGGAGGTGGTGGTGCAGGATCAGCCAACCGCCATAGGAGCAGCCGACCAGGTGGGCCTGCCCGACCTGGAGAGCGGCCAGCAGTTCCTCCAGCCAGGCCGCGGCGTCCCTGCCATCGCCGATCGGGGCGGTCTGCCGGCTGGCGCCCGGCTCGCCGATGGTGTCCACGGCGATGACCTGGTGGCGCCGGCTCAGCGCGTTGATGTAGCGGTGCCACATCAACGCGTTGCCGCTGCCGCCGGGCAGCAGCACGATCGGCGCACTGCTGGCTCCCCCGTCGGCCGGACCGGCGCGGTAGACGCGGGTGGCGCCGAAGGCGGTCGCGATGTCGAGGTCGGTGCGCGGCCGGAGCCATAGCGCCTCCAGCACCTGGGCGTAGACGGCGTCGAAGCGCACCTGCGCTCTGGCGTTCCTGAACGCTCCAATTTTCATGGTACACGTGTATCACGGTACACATGTATCACGAAAGAGAGGTGCGCCATGCCCACGCGGGTCGACCATGAAGAGCGCCGCAGGACGATCGCCGAGGCCCTCCTGCGGATCGCCGACGCCCAGGGCCTGCGGGCCGCCAGCATGCGCGCGGTCGCGGCGGAGGCCGGAGTCTCCCTGCGGCTGGTGCAGTACTACTTCCACACCAAGCAGGCGCTGCTCCTGGACGCGCTGGAACGCCTCGGCGCCCAGATCCAAGGCCGCATGCTCACCTGGATCCAGGCGGCCGGCCCCTCGCCCTCGCCCCGCGCGGTGGTGACCGCGGTCCTCGGCAGCATCCTGCCCACCGACGACGAAAGCCGCCGCATCACCCGCACCTACACCGCCTACTACACCCTGCTCCTGGACGATCCCGACCTGCTAGCCCACCACGCCACCGCTCATCCGGCCGGGCTGGAGTCCTTCCTGGCCAAGCAGATCCACACCGCCCGGCAGGCGGGGCACCTCCCCGCCGACACCGTCCCCGAGATGGCCGCCGCCGGACTGCTGGCCATGGTCAACGGCTTGGGCCAGAGCGTCCTGGCCGGACAGCGCACCGGCGCCGACGCCCAGGCCGTCCTCACCCACCACCTGGACTGGCTGTTCGGACCCACCACCGCTTAACCCGCCGCCGAAACTGCCCTTGTAAGACAAGGGCGCTCGTGCCCGGTCCGCCGCTCGGACCATCCTCGTTGGGTGCAGTACGAACGCAGGGAGTCAGTGAGCTGGGCAGATGCTCTGCCAGGTCCGTCTTGCGCCGGACCTGAGTTGCCCCCTTCTTGCGGATCGGACGGCATCGCGCTGCTGACCTGTCATGCGCGGACGGCCTGGAGAAGGCGCGGGTGCCTGGCCGCGAGCGTCCTGCTGCGCGACCACTGACCTGCCGTCCGCGGTGCCCGCGCACCACGTTCACACGGCGTCGCGGGGCTCGGGGAAGAGCCCGGCGCGTCCCAGGAGGGCGGGGGCGGGTTTGCCCAGCTGCTCGCCCAGCCACGTTCCGGTGGCGGCGACGGCGGCCATGTCGACCCCGGTGGCGTGGCCTTCGCGGTGCAGGGCGTACAGCAGGTCCTCAGTGGCGATGTTGCCGGTGGCGGCGGGCGCGAAGGGGCAGCCGCCGAAGCCGCCGGTGGAGGCGTCCAGCACGGTGACGCCCTCGGCGACGGCGGCCAGCGCGTTGGCGTAGCCGGTGTTGCGCGTGTTATGGAAGTGGAAGCGCAGCGGGGCGCCGGGCGCCGCCGCGCGGACGCGGCGGGTCAGGTCGCGGACCTGGCCTGGAACGCCGACGCCGATGGTGTCGGCCAAGGCGATCTCGTGCGCTCCGGCGGCGTTGGCGCGGCGGGCGATCTCGGCGACGCGTCCGGGCGGGGTCTCGCCTTCGAACGGGCAGCCGAACGAGGCGGCGATGGTGGCGCTGACGCGCACGCCAGCGTCGGCGGCGTCCTTGGCGATGGCGTCGAAGGCGTCCATGGCCTGGTCGGTGGTGCAGCCCTGGTTGCGGACGCAGAAGGTGTCGGTGGCCACCACGACGGCGTTGACCTCGTCCACTCCGGCGGCGAGGGCGCGGTCCAGGCCGCGCCGGTTGAGGACCAGGCCGATGTAGGAGACGCCTTCGCCGCGCGGCACTCCGGCCATCACCTCCTCGGCGTCGGCCATCTGCGGGACGCGCTTGGGGTTGACGAAGCTGACGGCCTCGACGCGGGTGGCGCCGGCGGCGACGCTGCGTCCGATCAGCTCGACCTTGATGTCGGGGGGCAGGATCCGGTCCTCGTTCTGCAGGCCGTCCCTCGGGCCGACTTCGACCACCGTTGTATGCAACTCATCCCCGCTTTCACCCGGAAGCCTTGTCTTTTCGGGAGAGTAAGTCCTAAGTTGCATGCAATCCAGCCTTCGAGGAGGAATCCGTGCCACGGGCCGCCGACACCGCGTACGCGGAGCTGCGCCGGATGATCCTGTCCGGTGACGCCGCCGCCGGGTCCCGCCTGGGGGAAGCCGAGCTGGCCGAGGCGCTGGGGCTGTCGCGTACGCCGGTGCGCGAGGCGTTGCAGCGGTTGAACGCCGACGGGCTGGTGGAGGTGCTGCCCCACCGGGGCGCGCGGGTGGTGCGCTGGACCGCCGAGGACCTGGAGGAGATCTTCGAGCTGCGCGGGCTGCTGGAGCCCTACGCCGCCGCCCGCGCCGCGCGTCGCGGTGTGCCCGCCGAGGCGCTGGCGGAGCTGTCGGCGTGCTGCGAGGCGATGGAGGCCGCGGCGGCCGGAGGCGACTTCGGGCGGCTGGCGGAGCTGAACGACCGCTTCCACGGCCGCGTCATCGCCCTGTCGGGCAACGGGCGGCTGCCCGGCCTGCTGACGTCGGTGGTGCACGCGCCGCTGGTGCTGGGCACCTTCCGCCGCTACGACGCGGCGGCGCTGGCGCGCAGCATGGCCCACCACCGGGAGCTGGTCGCCGCGCTGCGCGCGGGCGACCCCGAGTGGGCCGAGGCCGTGATGCGCTCGCACATCCGCTCCGCCGCCGACCATCTGCTCGACGGCGTCCGCGCGCGTGAGCGGGAGCAAGCGACAGTGAGGAAGAGCGATGAGTGAAGTCCCCCCGGACGCCCTGCCCTTGGGCGACGTGCGCGTGGTGGAGATGGGCCAGCTGCTGGCCGGGCCGTTCTGCGGCCAGCTGCTCGGCGACTTCGGCGCCGAGGTCATCAAGGTCGAGCCGCCGGGGGCCGGTGATCCGATGCGCGAGTGGGGGCGGGAGAAGCCGCACGGCAAGTCGCTGTGGTGGCCGATCCTGGCGCGCAACAAAAAGTCGGTGACGCTGAACCTGCGCACCGAGCGGGGGCAGGACCTCGCCCGGCGCGTCATCGCCGAGGCCGACGTGCTGGTGGAGAACTTCCGGCCCGGCACCCTGGAGCGCTGGGGGCTGTCCCCCGAGAGGCTGTGGGCCGACAACCCGGGCCTGGTCATCACCCGCGTCACCGGGTACGGGCAGGACGGCCCGTACGCGCCGCGCGCCGGGTTCGGGTCCATCGGCGAGGCCATGGGCGGCATCCGCTACGTCACCGGCGACCCCGACCGGCCGCCCGCGCGGACCGGGATCTCGCTGGGCGACGAGCTGGCCGGCACGTTCGCCGCGCTCGGCACGCTGGTGGCCCTGCACGCCCGGCACCGCACCGGGCGCGGGCAGATCGTGGACTCGGCGCTGTACGAGGCGGTACTCGCGATGATGGAGTCGCTGGTCCCCGAATGGGACATCGCCGACTACCAGCGCGAGCGCACCGGGTCGGTCCTGCCCAACGTCGCCCCCAGCAACGTCTACCCCACCCTCGACGGCCCCGTCCTGATCGCCGCCAACCGCGACACCGTCTGGCGGCGGCTCGCCGCGCTGATGGGCCGGCCCGAGCTGGCCGACCACGAGCACTACGCCACCCACGGAGCGCGCGGCGCCAACGCCGAGGCGCTCGACGACCTGATCGCCGGGTGGACGGCCGGGCAGGAGTCCGGGCCGCTGCTGGAACTGCTGCACGGCAACGGGATTCCGGCGGGCCTGACCTACCGCGCCAAGGACATGCTCGCCGACCCCCACTACAAGGCGCGCGAGGCCGTCATCCGGCTCGCGCACCCGGAGTTCGGCGACTTCCCCATGCAGAACGTCTTCCCCAAGCTGTCGGAGACGCCCGGCCGGGTGCGCGCGCTGGGACCCGAGCTGGGGCAGCACAACGCCGAGGTGTACGGAGGGCTGCTCGGGCTCACCGAGTCGCAGCAGGCGGCGCTGGCCGCGGACGGCATCCTGTGATGGACCCGCTCGATATCGAATAGGCCGTGTTAGCGTCCAGGCGTCCGCTCCGGTTCCCCGAACGCGCCGAGGAGAGCCATGGCCCACACCTGGCCGATATCCGTCAAAGGCGTCGCCGTGGTCGAGGGCCGGGTGGTCCTGCTGCGCAACGAACGCGCCGAGTGGGAGCTGCCCGGCGGGCGGCTGGAGGCCGGCGACCCCTCCCTTGAGGACACCCTGGTGCGGGAGATGGCCGAGGAGACCGGCTGGAGCGTTCGGGTCGGGCCGCTGCTGGACACCTGGATCTTCCAGCCCGTGCCGGACGCGCGCATCGTGATCGTCACCTACGGGTGCACCGTCCTGACGCCCGACCGGGTCCCGGTCGTCAGCCACGAGCACGACCAGCTGGCGCTGGTCCCCGTCGAGCAGGTCCCCGGGCTGCACATGCCCGAGGGGTACAAGCGGTCGATCGCCGCCTGGCTCCGGCGGACGCCGGAGCCGGGCCAGGACCCCGACGCTTCCGGCCGTCCGGCGCCCCGGTGATCAGGCGGTCGCGCCGCCCATGACGCCGCGCCCGCCGTCAGCCGAGCAGCGCCCGGTCGATGTCGGGGAGCCAGCCGCCGGGCGGGACGGTCGGGTGCGGGAGCACGCGCAGCAGCCGGGCCAGGCGCGGGTCGCGGTCGTGGCGCCGCCAGGCGATCGACCACAGCAGCAGCGGCACGGGGTCGACCAGCGGTATCCGGCGGATGCGCAGGTCGTGCGGCAGGTCCATCCCGGCCTCCCCGATCGCGACGGCGCGGGTCTCGGCGCGCATCTGGTCCCCGTAGTGGCGGACGCCGATCGCCGGGTCGGTCCAGCGCAGCGGGACGTCGAACTCGGCGCACAGGCGGGTCAGATAGCCGCGCCACTCGTGCGCTCCGGCCGGGTCGGGCATCGCGATGCCGCCGTCGCGCAGGTCGGCCAGGCGCAGTTCGTCGCGTCCGGCCAGCCGGTGGTCCTCCAGCACGAAGGCGTGCAGCTCCTCGGCATGCACCGGCCGGTGGGCGAGTTCGGCGGGCCAGCGGCGGCCGATGTCGTGGACGCGCCCGAACGCCGCGTCCAGCTCCCGGCCCTCCACGCCCGCCAGCGCCATCGGGAACCCCTGCCGCATGCTCGGCTCGACGCTCAGGCCGGGCGCGGCCCGCACCGCCGCGCGCAGCATCCGCAGGGGCGAGAAGCGTTCGGCGTTGACGTCCACGCGCAGCGGCCCGAGCGGCTCGCGGACCGAGGCGACGGCGGTGTCGTAGGCGGTGAGCGCGTCCTTGGCGGGGCCGAGGAAGCGGTGCCCGGCGTCGGTCAGCTCGACCCGGCGCGTGGTGCGCTCGAACAGGGCGACGCCCAGCGCCTCCTCCAGCCGCCGGATCCGCTTGGAGAACGCCTGCTGCGTCAGGAACAGCCGGGCGGCGGCCCGGCCGAAGTGCATCTCCTCGGCGCCCGCGACGAAGGCGCGCATTCCCGACAGGTCCGGTTCCACGCGCACAGGGTCGGCTATCAACCGGCGGTTGTCAAAGCGGCCGGGGAAGTTGTTGGACACCCCGGGTGACCTGCGAGTTTGCTGTGGTCATGATGTTCTCACCGCTCCCCCCGCGCGCCCATGCCACCGAGGCCCCCGCCGTCGCGCCGTTCGAGCCGGTCTTCCAGCGGCTGCTGCGCCAGCGGATCATCGTCCTGGGGCAGCAGGTCGACGACGAGATCGCCAACCGGATCTGCGCCGAGATCCTGCTGCTGTCGGCCGAGGACCGGCACCGCGACATCCACCTGTACATCAACTCGCCCGGCGGCTCGGTCACCGCCGGCATGGCGATCTACGACGTGATGCAGTTCGTGCCCAACGACATCGCCACCCTGTCGATGGGCTTCAGCGCCTCGATGGGCCAGTTCCTGCTGTGCGCGGGCACGCCCGGCAAGCGGTACGCGCTGCCGCACTCCAGCATCCTGATGCACCAGCCGTCCGGCGGCATCGCGGGAACCGCCTCCGACATCCGCATCCAGGCCGAGCACATGCGCGCCACCAAGAGGCTGATGTTCGAGCGGATCGCCTTGCACACCGGCCAGCCCGTCGAGCGCATCGAGGCCGACGCCGACCGGGACCGGTACTACACCGCCGAGGAGGCCCGCGAGTACGGATTCGTGGATCACGTGGTGCGCTCGGCCGAGGCGGTCCTGCCCAGCTGACCTCGGCGGCGGACGCGGCGACGGCGGGCTCCGGCGCGGAGCCCGCCCCGCCGGTCGGACGCGGCTCAGCCGTTCAGGAGCCGGTAGGTGAGGACGACGACGCCGCTCGGGAACGTCACCGTGTCGGCCAGCTCGACGTTCCCCGCGCTCTCCGGGCGGAACAGCGGCTCGCCGGAGCCCTTGACGACCGGGTAGATCCAGATCTTGTACTCGTCCAGGAGCCCGGCGGCGGCCAGGCCGTCGGTCAGGCGGCCGTTGCCCCAGACCAGGATGTCGCCGCCGTCCCGCTTCTTGAGGTCGGTCACCGCCCCGGCGAGGTCCTCGCCGTCGATGACGGTGGTGGGGTTCCAGGCGGAGGTGTCCACCGGCCGGCTGGCGACCACGTACTTGGCCATGGAGTTGACGTGGTCGGCGTAGGGGTTGCCGCCCATGTTCGGCCAGGCCTGCGCCATGCCCTCGTAGGTGACGCGGCCGAGCAGGAGCGCGTCGGCCTTGGTGGTCATGGTGAAGGCGTGGGTCTGCGCCTCCTCCTCGGAGTACCGCATCGACCACTCGTGCGGGTTGTCGATGAAGCCGTCGAGGGTGGCGTACGTCGAAGCGATGATCTTGCGCATGGTTTCCTCCGGTTCGGTCTTCGTCGCCGGTGTTGGCGCGATTAGACTCGCAATCCGAAGAATCCGCCGGTAGTGGCCGGGTTCAGCAGTTCCATGTGAAGGATTCACATGATCCGTGTGATGGTCGCCGAGGACGTCCGCATCCTGCGGGAGACGCTGGCCACCGTCCTCGGCCTGGAGGACGACATCGAGGTGGTCGCCGCGGTCGAGCGCGGCGACCAGGTCGTCGCCCTGGCCGAGCGGACCCGCCCCGACGTGGCGGTGCTCGACATCGACCTGCCCGGCATGGACGGCCTGGACGCCGCCGCCGAGCTGCGCGCGCGGCTCCCGGCCTGCCGGTCGGTCGTCCTGACCGGGCTGGGCAAGCCCGGTCACCTGCGCCGCGGGCTGGCCTCGGGGGTCTCGGCGTTCCTGCTCAAGCACGCGCCGACCGACGACCTCATCGACGCGATCCGCAAGGCCGTCGCGGGCGAGCGCGTGGTCGACCCCCAGCTGGCCCTCGCCGAGCTGGAACGGGCCGACAGCCCGCTCACCGCGCGCGAGGCCGACGTGCTGCGGCTGTCGGCGACCGGCGCGGAGGCCGACGACATCGCGCGGACCCTGTCACTGAGCCGGGGCACCGTCCGCAACTACCTGTCGTCGGCCGTCATGAAGCTCGACGCCAGGAACCGCATCGACGCGATCCGCATCGCGACCGACCAGGGCTGGCTGTAGCGGCACGACCGCCTCCAGCCGGAAGCCGTCCCCGTCCTTCCCGGCGGTCAGCGTCCCGTCCAGCTCCCGCACCCTGCGCGCCAGGTTCTCCAGCCCCATGCCCGAGGCGGCGGCCCGGCCCGGGACACCGTCGTTGACCAGGCGCAGCCGGACGCTCCGCTCGACCGCCTCGACGACCAGCTCGCAACGGTCGGCCTCGCTGTGCCGCAGCACGTTGGTGACCCCCTCGCGCAGGACGGTGGCGAGGAGCGCGTCGGTCTCGGCGGGCAGCGGCACCGGCTGGACCGACCAGGCCACCTCGATCCCGGCGGCCGACAGCGCCGCGCGGGTGGACTCGGCCTCCTCCGCCAGCGTGATCTCACCGCGTCCGGCGACGACGGCCTCCATGTCCGCCAGGGCCCGGCGCGCCGCCTCCAAGCCCTCGGCCAGCTCGGCGCGGGCGCGGTCGGGGGCCTTGTCCAGCAGCCGCAGCGCCAGCTCGCTCTTGAGCACCACCACCGACAGGCCGAGGCCGAGCAGGTCGTGCAGGTCGGTCGCGAAGCGCAGCCGCTCGCGGGCCACCGCCGTCCGGGCCAGCTCCGCCCGCGCGCGCCTGACCTGGAGGGCCAGCTCGCCCATCCGGACCAGCCCGTACACCACCAGCACCCGCTCGCCGGACCACACGATCTCGTAGGCCATCCCCAGCACGGTCGGGTCGCCCAGGTGCGCGTCCCAGATCACGAGCAGCGGATCGATGCAGATCAGCGGGACCGCCAGCACCCAGCGCGCCCATCCGCGCACCACGACCAGCACGACGCAGGGCAGGAACAGGACCAGGTGCCACTGCGCCAGCTCGAACACCAGCAGCGGCCCCAGGGCGGGCACGACGATGACCAGCGTCCACAGCGGGCGGCTCGAAGGGGCGCAGGCGCGCAGGAACAGCAGGACGAACGAGACGAGCGCCGCGAAGAACAGCGCCGTCTCCGCCGCGCCCAGATCGGCGCGCAGGAACTGCCGCAGCTCCACGGGCACGATCATGAGGCAGATCGTCGCGGTGCCGAGGACCGCCACCGCCCCGGACGTCAGGTCGTCGGCCACCGGCGCGCCCGCGAGGCGCTCGCGCCCGTACCCGTGCGCCACCGACCGCGTCTCGTTCAGCGCCGCCCGCGCCACCTCCAGCCGCCGCCTGACCGCCGGCGGGTCGCCCGCCGTCCCCTCCTCGACGACCCGCCGCAGGCTCACGCCCACCCGCTCGTTCAGCTGCTGCGCGAACACCAGCCGCTCGCGCGCCACCTCGGCCATCGCGAGCTCGTCCCTGGTCCGCCGCATGTCGCTGACCAGGTCGGCCAGCCGGGCGACCCCGTACAGCGCGATCCCGACGAACGCCGCGTGCCCGACGGCCAGGTAGGCCGCCTCGCCGGCCGTCGGCCGGACCGGCAGCGCCGCGGCGAACTGCGCCGCGATCACCAGCGCGAACGCGCTCCACGCCGGCCATCGGCGGCGGACCAGCAGCAGGAACGCCGCCGCCAGGAACCCGGAGTTGCCGTACCAGGTGGCCGCGTACCAGATCATGCCCACGGCCGTCAGGACCGCCTGGACGCCCAGCGTCCACCGCCAGCCCCGCACCCGCGCGTCCTCCGACCAGCGGATGCAGTTGCGCATGTGGAGCAGCAGCAGCGCGGTCAGCAGGACGAACGCCGCCGGCTTGCCGCCCGGCTCGGCGTTGATGATCCCGACGTAGCCGCCGAAGGCGAACCCGCAGCTCACGCCCACCGCGACCAGGCGGGCCCACAGCACGGCCGTCATCGGAGCCGAGATGCGCACCCAAGCCTCCCGATAAGGAAATTCCGCGCATCCTATAAACGCCCGGGGCCGTCGCGAGGGATTTGCCCGAAGAGCCCTCCAGGATCTTCGGCCGGGCGGCTTCACCCTGCTTTTGAAAACGTTTTAACGCAGCAAGGCCCTGCGGCGCTCCGGATCGACCGGAACGCCGCAGGGCCCGCGCCCGGCGTCAGGGAGAGGCGATCGCCCAGAGGTCGGCGACCGACGGGTCGTAGTACTGCCGGGGCCCGTTGGCGGCGGGGTACTGGAACTTCACCGTCACGGTCCCGTCATTGGCCAGGATGTCGGGCCGGTCAACGGTGATCTCGTGCAGCGAGGCGCCTTGGCCGCCCTCGGCGCGGGTGTCGCGGACGTGCTTGACCAGGGTGTCGCCGACGTACACGTCGTAGTCCTTGACGCCCGGGGTGTTCCACGTTTCGAGGACCCGCAGCAGGAAGGGCTTCCCGGCGGCGGGGACCTTGACGCGCGCCGAGAACCAGGAGCCGGGGGTGCCGTTGTCGGAGTACCTGCGGGTGAGGCCCGCTTCGAGACCGGTGCCGCTGGTCGGTGAGCCGGTGACCGCGTGGGCGGTCTCGGAGGCGGGCTCGCCGAAGTCGACGTGGTCGCTGACCTGCTCGGTCGGCGGCGCGGTGACGTCCGTCGCCGTGAAGGCGTAGGTGCCGGAGCCGACGGTCACGACGGTCGCCTTTCGGTCGGCGTCGTAGGCGGCGCTGATGACGCCGTCGGCCGTTTCGAGGGACTTGCCCGACTCCTTGACGGCGCCCGACGGGACGACCACCTTGGCGGTGGTGTTGACCGGCACGGTGACGTTCATGGCGAGGCGGTCGCCGTCGGTCTTCCAGCTGTTGGACAGCAGGCCGTACACGGTCTGGAGCCGGCCCTCCCCCGAGGTCAGCCCACCGCCGAGGCGCGGTTCGACCACGCTGGTGCGGTACCCGGCCGTCTCGGGCCGGATGCCGCCGATGTTCTGGTGCATCCAGTCGGCGACGGCGCCGTAGGCGTAGTGGTTGAAGGAGTTCATGTCGACCGGGCCGAAGGAGCCGTCGGGCTGGATGGAGTTCCAGCGCTCCCAGATCGTGGTCGCGCCCTTCTTGATCTCGTAGCCCCAGGAGGGGTAGTCCTCCTTGCGGAGCAGGGTGTAGGCGAGGTCGTCCCGGCCGATGGCGCTCAGCGCGGGCAGGAGCCAGGGGGTCCCGATGAACCCGGTCCGCAGGTGGTTGTCGGTCCGGGCGAGCTTGGCGACGAACTTCTTGCCCGCCTTCGCCTTCAGGGCGGGGTCGGTGATGAGGTCCTTGCCGAGGGCGAGCGCGTAGCCGGTCTGGGAGTTCCCGAGAACGGTGCCGTCCTCGGCGACGTAAGCCTTGGTGAACGCGCTGCGGATGCGCTGGTAGAGGTCGGCGTACTCGGCCGCCTCGGCGGTCTTGCCCAGGGCGCCCGCGGCCTCGGCCATCATCCGGACGTCCTGCGCCCAGATCGCCGTGCCGAGGACGCCTTGGTCGGACGGGTCGTCGAGGTGCAGCCAGTCGCCGGTGAAGAAGGTCAGGCGCCCGGTCTCCAGGTTGTCGGCGCCTGCGCTGGCCTTGGCGTAGGCGAAGAACTTGCTCATCGCCGCGTAGTTGTCCTGGAGGATGCGGGTGTCGCCGTAGGCCTTCCAGACCGCGTAGGGCACGGTGATGACGGCGTCGTCCCAGCCCACGCCGCTGGCGTCGAACGCGCCGTTGGTGGAGGGGACGACGGCGGGGATCGATCCGCTGCCCTTCTGCTCGTCGCGGACGTCGGTCATCCACTTGCCGAGGAAGGCGCGCGTGTCGCTGAGGTAGTTGGCGGTGGGGGCGAAGATGCTGATGTCGCCGGTCCAGCCGAGCCGCTCGTCGCGGGCCGGGGTGTCGGTCGGGATGGACAGGAAGTTGCCCCGCGCGCCCCACGCCACGTTGCTGAGGAGCTTGTTCAGCATCGTGTCGGACGTGGTGAGCGTGCCCGTCCTGGGCAGGTCGGAGCCCAGCACCACGCCCTTGACGTCCCCGGCGGCGGGGGGCGTGTCCAGGCCGGTGACCTCGATGTAGCGGAAGCCGTGCTGGGTGAAGGTCGGCTGGTAGGTGACGGTGCCGTCGGCGGCGAAGGTGTAGTGGTCGGTGGCCGAGGCGGCGCGGAGGTTGGCCGTGTAGAGCGTCCCGTCGCGGTTGAGCACCTCGGCGTGCCGGAGCCTGGCGGTCTGGCCCTTCTTGCCGGTGATCCGGACCCGCGGGACGCCGACCATGTTCTGCCCGAGGTCGTAGACCGTCACGCCCGCGCCCGGCCGGGTGACGGCGACGGTGTCGAGCACTTCGGTCTGCCGGACGGGCTCGTCCGGCTGGGGCGAGAGCTTGGCGGTGTCGGACGCGCGCACGACGACGGGCCTCCACCCGGCCGCGTCGAATCCGGGCAGGTCCCAGCCCGGCCGCTCGGCGCGCGCGTCGTAGGTCTCGCCGAGCTGGTTGTCGGTCGCCGCGTAGGGGCCCGGGGCCCACTTCCAGTCCGAGCCGGTGTCGACCCACTGGACGCTGCGGTCGTTGTAGGTGATCTTCAAGCGGGCCACCACCGCCAGGTCGGTGCCGTACTGGCCCTTGCCCGCCAGGCCGATCTTGCCCGCCCACCAGCCGTCGCCCAGCTTGGCGCCGAACCCGTTGGCGCCCGCCCTGACCAGGTCGGTCACGTCGTAGGTCTGCGACTGGACGCGCTTGGCGTACTCGGTGTAGCCCGGCGCCAGGAACTGGTCGCCGACCTTCCGGCCGTTGAGCGAGAGCTCGTAGACGCCGTGGGCCGAGGCGTAGACCCGGGCGCTGGCGACGGTCTTGCCCGGGGCCGTCGAGAAGCCGGTGCGGAGCAGCGGCCCGTACGACTCCGGGTCGTTCACGAACGCGTCGACCGTGCCGCTGACGGTGACCTTGCCGCCGCTGAGCGTGCCGCCCCTGAACGGGTTGGCGCTGAAGTCCGGCTGCGCGAGCACGGTGCCGTCCGGCTTGACGATCTTGAGTGAGCCGACGGTGACCGACTCCGACCCGTGGGTCCGCACGCCGGCCAGGCCGTGGGTGAAGTGGGAGACCGACCGGGTGTCGACGGCGACGCCGTCCAGGACCGTCCTGACGGTGCCGCCCGCGACCTCGTAGGTCACCTTGTGCGTTCCGTCCAGCAGCTCGGCGCGGGTGAACCCGAAGGGCCGCAGGTCGACCGAGCCCAGGACGGTGTACTTGCCGTTGACCAGCACGTGCGGCACCAGGCTCGGCACCGCCGAGCCGTCGGCGCCCGCGTTGATCTGCCACATGTAGGCGTTGCCGGGGCTCTGCGCGCGCAGGAACGTGCCGAAGGCGACGCTGTCGAGCCTGAAGTCCATCGTGACCGAGTAGTCGTTCCAGCCGGTGTAGGACGGGGCGGGGCGGCCGATCCAGGCCGCCGGTCCCCAGTCGGCCGCCGAGAGCAGCCCCGTCTCGAACCAGGCGGGGGCGCTCCACTCGCTCCCCTTGCCCTGCTCGTCCCAGACCTGGACCTGCCAGAAGTACCGGGTCCCCGGGGCGAGGGCCGGTCCGGCGTAGGCCACGTTCACCTGCGCGGAGTCCTTGACCATGGCGGACACCCAGACGTTGCCGCGCCCGGGTTCGGTCCCGACCTTGATCTGGTAGGCCGTCTGGGTGACGCCGCGCCGGGCCGAGGTGGAGATCCAGCCGAAGACGGGGCCGCCGCCCGCGATGCCGAGCGGGTTGACCCGGCCGTTGGTCGTCAGGCCGCCCACGGTGACCGTGGCGGCGCCGGCGGGAGGCGGCGAGAGCGCGTACCCCAGGATCAGCACGGCGGTCGCCAGGACCACGGCCAGCGTCCTTCGGGACTTCTCTCTCCGGGAGCCTCGCATGGGGGGTGGGGGCATCCTGAACACCAGGTCCTTCCGGCTGTGAAAGGGCTCGCGACTTCCGCCCCGAATGGATTAAAACGTTTTAATCCACCGGGACTAGCGAAACCATAGGTGTTGTGGATCACACCGTCAATGGGGGGACGGCGCCGCCTCGCGGTCCGCTTCGGGGACGACGGCGCGCACTCGTACGCCTTGCCCGACGCGCGGCAAACGGATCGAGCAGCGGAAACACGTCACTGCGGGCACGCCTCGCTCCGTCTGCACCGCAGACTCCTGAGACGTGCCCGCGATCGCACGACCACTCGCCGGGCCCAGCCTCAGGCGAAGAGCCAAGCGTCGGGCTTCACCTGCGCTTTCTCGCCGCAGCCCGACGCGGCGGAGCGGTCAGGCGGTCAGGCGGACGAGGTCGGCCAGCGTCTCGGAGGCGGTGACCGGGTCGAGGTCGCCGAAGCGGAAGGGCGTGTCCTGGTCGGTCCGGTAGCGGCCCGGGTGGGCGGCGAGCCGGACGTCCGCGAGGTTCTGCCCGTCGCCGAGCATCTCGGGGTCGCCGATGGGGATGCCGGGGTCGAGGCTGATCACCAGGTGCCGGTCGGGGGCGACCCGGCGGGAGATCCACTGCTGCTGGCCCGCGTCCATCGGCGGCCCGAGCTCCCAGCCGTGCCGGACCAGGCCGAGCAGCCCGCCGACATGGACCGTCCGGCCCTCGAACCGGGTCAGCCGCCCGGCCGCGCGCTCCTGCTCGGTGAAGGCGTGGACGGGGCGGGCGAGCTGCTCGAACGGCTGCAGGATCTCGTAGTCGGCGAACAGCTCCGGCCACCGCTTGATCTCATCGTCCAGGAGGGCGGGGTGGGCGACGCGGACGTGCGCCGTCTCGCGCAGGACGAGGGTGTCGTCGGCGGCGTCGGCGAACGTGCCGTCCTCGGCCACGCGGAAGGAGGCGGCCGTCCCCGCGTCCTCGGCGAGCCAGACCAGGCGGCGCACCACGTGGCCGACCAGCGGGTGGCCCACCAGCAGGTCGCGGAACTCGGCGAGGGGCCAGCGGCGTCCGGTGGTCATGGCCTGCTCCAGGCGGCGGAGCAGGTCGGCGGCGGCCGTGCGCACGTCCTTCTTGAGCGCCGCGAACCGCTGGTAGGCGGCGCGCGCGAGTTCGGGGTCGTCCTTGGCGCCGGGTTTGGGCAGGGACTTGAGGGGCCTGCCGTCCTGGTCGGCGACGGTCGGCCTGAGCTGCTCGTCGAAGCCGACCGTGAAGCGGCGGGGCCCGTAGTCGAGGGTGAGGGAGCCGGAGGCGTCCAGGCCGAAGTCGGGGACGAGCCGGTCGGCGAGCTGGTCGGCGGTCAGTTCGAGTTCGGCCGCCACCTCCCCGATCTTCTCTTGCGCGCGCGCCTTGAGGCCCTTGAACTTCACCCGCTGCGCGATGGAGTGCAGGTGCAGCAGGGCGGTCTCGGTGCCGATGGCGGCCAGGATCTCCAGCCCGGTCACCGCCTTGGCGTGACCGCCGTCGCCCGGCCACGCCCGGATCACCGGGGTGAGGTGCCGGACCGTCCCGTCGTCGCCGGTCAGCGCGAGCTGCTTGAGCGCCCAGCCCTCCTTGGCCGGCGCTCCGTTCAGCTCCCACCAGCGGAACAGCTCCCAGCCGAACTCCGCCAGGGAGGCCGGGTCGCACAGGTCCCGGACGACCTGCACGCCCGCGTACTCGTCGCCGGGCTCGGACATCGCCAGCATCGTCAGGACGTGCCCGGCGGCGGCGTCGGGGAGGGCGGTCGCGCCGTCGCGCAGCAGGATCTGCGGGAGGACGCGCGGGTCGACCCAGTCGACGACCGGGACCTTCTTGGGGAGGTCGTCCAGGCCGTCCGAGCCGAGCAGGGTCTCCATCGCGGCGGCGGCCCGGTCGCCGTGGACGCGGGCGGCCTCGACGATCGGCGCGGGACCGTGCCGTTCGGCGAGCAGGCGCAGGGCGTGCTCGGCGGCGCGGCGGGCCGGGCCGGGCTTGCCGAGCGCGTCGGGGACGAGGCAGGGCGCGGCGGCGGTGCCGTGGCGGCGGAACCAGGCGCGGGCCGTCCTGGCCGCGGCCTTGCGGCGGACGAGCCAGTCGGCCATCGTCCGCGCGATCTCGTCGGTGAGCAGCGGCAGCACGTACTGCCCGAGGCCGCCCTGCCCGCGGCGGGCGAAGGCCAGGACGACGTCCTGGGCGTCCAGCTCGCGGCGCGCGACGAGCGGCCCGAGCCATCCTTCGGTGTCCCAGGGCAGGTTGGAGTCGGGTCTCCAGCCGGCCAGCATCCGGCGCGCCAGGTCGTCGGGGCCCTTCAGGACCAGGGTCAGCCTCTCCCAGCCGAAGGAGACCCGGCCGTTCTCGGCCTTGGCGACCACCTCGGCGTCCACCTCCCATTGCCGCATGTGGGCGGGGAGCCGCGCCGCCCAGGCGTCGCGCTCCCCCGCCGCCCAGGAGACGGCGCGGACGCCGGGCGCGGGCAGGTCCTTGATGACGACGGGCTTGGGCTTCTCGCCGGGGCGGTTCCACGGCGGCTCGGTCAGCAGGGAAGGCAGGTCCGCGGCCTGCGGAAGGCGGACGTTCGCGTCGAGGATCTCCTGGACGCGCGCCCGCTGCTCCGCCGGGAGGTCGCGCGCGACCCGCGCGGCGATGTCGGGGTTGGCGCGGACGTGCGCCGACAGCGGCACGGCGGCCTCGGGTGCCGGACAGCCCGGCAGCAGGCGCATCGCGCGGACGGGGAAGCGGCGGGCGGCGGCCAGGAGGGCGGGCAGGGCCTCGGGGCCGTCGATGTGGTCGAGGAGGGCCTGGAACGCCTCGTCCACGGGCAGCGCGGCCAGGTACTCCAGGATCGTGCGGGTGCCGTCGGCGTACCGGAGCCGCTGCATGGTCTCGCCCAGCAGCAGCGCGACGGGCGCGGGGCCGATGCCGTCGATCAGCGTGGCGATCACCTCGCGGTCCACGAAGTAGCTGAGCGACACCCCGAACGCGGCGGGCTGGTGCGGCCGGCCGAGCGCGCACAGGCCCATCCAGCCCGCCCAGGACAGCTCCCACGGGACCTCGCCGGGGCGCGCCCACAGGTCCTCGACCCAGTCGTCGCGGGTCGGCGCCAGGTAGGCGACGACCACCTTCTGCATCACGTGGCGGCGGGCGCCCGCGAGCCGGTCGACGGCCTCGGCGTAGACGTCGTCGGGCGCGGCGGCGAGGCGGGTGCGCAGCGAGCGGACGTCCTCCCGGCCGTACCACCAGCCGGGGTGCATGTCGTCGGCGGACCGGTGGCGGAGGGGCATCGTCCGCAGTTCGCCGTCGCGGCTCTCCCGGACGAGCCGGTCGAGGGGCGGCGTGTTGCCGACCCAGTGCAGGCGGCCGGGGACCTCGACCACGATCCCGGCCCACGCGGCGAAGGCGTGGGCGGCGAACGCGAGGCCGTGCTCGACGATGAGGGCGTCGATGAACAGGCGCACCGGCTCGGACCGCTCCGCCAGCCCGTTCAGCGGGATGGCGGTGAACGCGACCGCCGCCGCGCCGAGCGGGTCCGGCTCGCCGCGCAGGTGGGCGCGGGCGGCGTCGGCGATGTCGGGCGCGGTGTCCGGGAGCGCGAGGACGTGCTCGATGTCGTCGCGGACGGCGTCCACCAGGGAGCGCACCCGCTCGGCGGCGGCCCCGTCGGGCGGCGGGACCGCCGGGAGGTCGGGGCGGTCGCGGCGCGGGTGGCGGTCGCGCCGCCAGGCGTCCGGCATGACCAGGGTGTTCTCGTCGGGCTCCGCGACATTGATCACGAAGCCACACCTTAGGGGAGATCACCGACAGGCCCGGCGGGAACGGATCACCCGGCGGCCCGTCCGGCGGTGCGCCAGGCGCGCGGCGCCAGCAGGCGCAGCCCGTTGAGGCCGACGATGACCGTGGAGCCCTCGTGGCCGAGGACGCCGAGCGGGAGCGGGAGGTCCCCGAACAGGTCCCAGGCCGACAGGCCGACGATGAAGGCGGCGGCGATCGTCAGATTGGCGACGACGACCCGGCGGGCGCGGCGCGACAGGGCGATGGCGGCGGGCACGGTGCTCAGGTCGTCGCGGGTGACGACGGCGTCGGCGGTGTCCAGGGCCAGGTCCGATCCGGTCCGGCCCATCGCGACGCCGACGTCGGCGGTGGCCAGGGCGGGGGCGTCGTTGACCCCGTCGCCGACCAGCAGCACGCCGCGCCGCCGGTCGCCGGACCCTTGCAGGTCCCTGACGGCGGCGGCCTTGTCCTCGGGCAGGAGACCCGCGCGCACGTCGGTGATGCCGACCCGGGCGGCCAGCAGCCGGGCGGCGGCAGGGTTGTCCCCGGTCAGCAGGACGGGCGGGGTGCCGGTGAGGTCGCTCAGCGCGGCGACGGCGCCGCCCGCTTCGGCGCGGGGCTCGTCGGCCAACGCCAGCACCGCGGCCGGGACGCCGTCGACGACCACCACGACCGCGCTGTGCCCGGACGCCTCCAGCTCGCCGGCGGCGGCGCGGGCGGGATGGGCGGGGTCGTCCACCAGGCGGGCGGGGGCGCCGACCTGGACCACCTGCCCTTCGACCTCGGCGCGCACCCCCTGGCCCGGGGTGGAGGCGAAGGCGTGCGCGGCGGCCAAGGGCAGGCCGCGTTCGCGGGCCGCGGCCACCACGGCGCGGCCCAGCGGGTGCTGGGAAGGGTGTTCGGCGGCGGCGGCCAGGGCGAGCACCCGCTGCTCGGACGGGCCGGTCCCCGGCGCGCCGGTGCCGGGCAGGAGCCGCAGCCCGGTCAGGCGCGGAGCGCCGCGGGTGAGGGTCCCGGTCTTGTCGAAGGCCACCACCTGGGTGCGGCCGAGCCGCTCCATGACGGTGGCGGACTTGACCAGCACGCCGTGCCGTCCGGCGTTGGCGATGGCGGCCAGCAGCGGTGGCATCGTGGCCAGCACCAGCGCGCACGGCGAGGCGACGATCATGAAGGTCATCGCGCGCAGCAGCGTTCCGCGCAGCTCCGCGCCCAGGGCCAGCGGGACGGCGAAGAGCGCGAGCGTCGCGGCGACCATGGCGACCGAGTACCGCTGCTCGACCTTCTCGATGAACAGCTGGGCGGCGGCCTTGGTCCGGGACGCCTGCTCCACCAGCGCCGCGATCCGGGCGACCACGGTGTCGTGGGCGGGCCGGTCCACCCGGACCCGCAGCGCGCCGGTGCCGTTGCCGGTCCCGGCGAACACC
This sequence comes from Spirillospora sp. NPDC050679, assembly GCA_044456955.1. Lineage (GTDB taxonomy): Bacteria > Actinomycetota > Actinomycetes > Streptosporangiales > Streptosporangiaceae > Spirillospora. Next base: position 34,700 of record JBITGK010000018.1, read on the forward strand.
CGGTCCCCGGCGGTCTTGGGCGCGGGCAGCGGCTCGCCGGTGATGGTGGCCTGGTCGACCTCGCCGGTCCCCTCGACCACGACCCCGTCGGCCGGGACCCGTTCGCCGGGGCGCACCAGCACCAGGTCGCCCACCCGGAGGTCGGCGGCCGGGACCCGTTCCTCCCGGTCGGCGCCGACGAGCCGGGTCGCGGTCTCGGGCGCCAGGTCCAGCAGGCCCGACACCGCGTCGGCGGTGCGCGCGGTGGCCACCGCCTCCAGCGCGCCGGAGGCGGCGAAGATGACGATCAGCAGCGCGCCGTCCAGCACCTGCCCGATCGCGGCGGCGCCGATCGCGGCCACCACCATCAGCAGGTCCACGTCCAGCGTCCGCCCGCGCAGCGCGCGCAGCCCGGCCAGTCCCGGTTCCCACCCGCCCGCGGCGTAGCAGGCCAGCAGCACCGCCCACACCAGTGCGCCGGGCGCTCCGACCAGGTCGGCGGCCAGGCCGACCGCGAACAGGGCGGTCGCCGCCGTCGCCCAGCGGACCTCGCCCAGCTCCCATGCCCGCGCCAGCAGCCCCGTGGAGGCGGCCGGGCGCGCGGCGGCGCCGGCCCGGTCTCGCGGGATCGCTCTGGGCGGACCGCCGCTCCCGGCGGCGCCGTCGGAGTCGGCGGTGGAAGTGGCGGGCATGGCGGCCTCCGGAGAATGGGTCGGTCGGGGACCCGCACACCGTACACGAATAGATGAACACCTATTCATACTTTCCTCACGGGTATGCTGGCCGCATGGGTCATGGAGTCGAAGGCCGGGACACCCCGCCCGCGCGCCTGGACGCCGCCACCGCAGCCGCCGTCGCCACCACCTTGCAGGCCCTCGCGACCCCTTCGCGGCTGCTGATCCTGGCCCACCTGCGGCACGAGCCCGCCTCCGTCGGCCGGCTCGCCGAGGCCGTCGGCATGGAGCAGTCGGCCCTGTCCCACCAGCTCCGCCACCTGCGCCAGCTCGGCCTGGTCGTCGGCGACCGCGACGGGCAGCGCATCATCTACCGCCTCCACGACCACCACGTCGCCGCCCTGCTCGACGAGGCCGTCTACCACAGCGAGCACCTGCGCCTGGGCGCCGTCGATCCCGCCCCCGCCCGCGACAGCACGGCCTGACGCCGTCCGGACGACCCGGCGCGCGCCAGGAGAAGCAGGGCGAGACCGGCTCCCGCCTCTCGGCGGGAGCCGGGTCACGTCACTGCGCGGGCTTCCTGGGCGGCTGGTGGCCGGGCAGGCGGGAGCCGTAGGGCAGCAGCGCCATCTCCCGCGCGTTCTTGACGGCGCGGGCGATCTGCCGCTGCTGCCGCACGGTGACGCCGGTGACGCGGCGGCTGCGGATCTTGCCCCGGTCGGAGATGAAGCGGCGCAGCAGGTCGGTGTCCTTGTAGTCGATGTAGCCGACTCCCTGGAGCGGGTTCTGCTTGCGGCGGCGGTCCCGGTGCGGGCGCGGCGGGGTCATGCGGCTTCCTTGGCGTCGAGGATGGGGGCGAACGGGTCGTCGAGGCCGGCGAGGTCCTCGCCTGCGTCGAGCAGGCACGAGTCCAGCAGCGCGTGGATGCGGGCGTGGTCGAGCCCCGAGCCGGTGAAGACCAGGTGCTGGACGCGGTCGCCGTGCTCGGCGTGCCAGTCCGTGGCGGCGGCGGCCCGGCGCAGCGGGGAGACCATCTCCCAGGCGGCCCCGGGCAGGGACGCCAGCCACGGACCGGCGTCCTCGACGGTCACCACGCCCGCCGCCGCGTCCCACGCGAGCATGCGGTCGGGCCGGTTGCAGAGCCAGAAGCGGCCCCGGCTGCGCATCGACTCCGCGGCCAGGTCGTCCACGGCGTCGAAGAAGCGGGCCGGGTGCAGCGGCGCGGTGCGGCGCCACACCACCGTGTCCGCCGCCGGGGTGCTGGCCTCCGGCGGCAGCTGCGCGGTGGCCGGGTCGATCCGCGCCGCCAGGTCGTGCGGGCACAGCGCCTCCGCGGCGGGGACGGGGAGGAGGTCGTCGGGCAGGTGCACGGGCGTCATGGGCGCAAGGTGGCCCAGCAGCTCCCGGCACAGTTCCACGTCGTCGGAGGCCGCCGGCTCGGCCGGGACGTCGGGCAGGACCAGCGCGGTGGCGTACTCGATCTGCCGGAACAGGACCTCGGCCAGGTAGCGCTCGTCACCGGCGGCGCCGGGCTTGCCGATCTCGGCGAGCGGTTCGCCGCGGCACAGGTCCACGGGGGTCAGCTCGGCGTCCAGCGCGGTGAACACGCCCGCCACCCGCAGTTCGCCGCCGGACTCGTGCGCCAGTACCTCGACCACCGGCTGGGGCTCGACGGTGTCCCACAACTCGACGACCAGCAGCTCGGCGCTCGGTGCCCGCCGCAGCAGCTCCGGCAGCAGGTCCAGGCGGACGGTGCAGGTCACGCAGCCGTGCTCCAGCCGCACCACCGCGCGGTCGCGGACTCCGGCGGCGTCGCGGACGGTCCGCACGACCGCGCCTCCGGCCACCGCGCGCAGGTCGTGGTGCACCGCCAGCGCGCCGGGGCGCTCGCGCAGGAGCCGGTCGACGACGGCGCCGCGCGCCGGTCCGTGGAATCCGGCGACCAGGACCACGGGGACGGACATGTCCACCTCCATTATGGAATGAAAATCATTCTCAATACGACTATCATGATGCCGTCGCGGCGTCGAACCGGGGGCGCCGGAGAACCGTCCTCCACCGACGAGGGAGCACATGGCACTCGATCCGACCCTCGCGGCGGCCTGGCTCGCCCGCTGGGACCGTCAGCAGGAGCGCTACGTCGCCGACCGCGAGGAGCGCTTCGCGGTGATCGGCGACGTCCTCGCCGAGGCCCTCGCCGGCCGCGCGGCGCCGCTGGTCGTCGATCTCGGCTGCGGACCCGGGTCGCTGTCCGCGCGGCTCGCCCGGCGCCTGCCCTCGGCGGAGATCGTCGGAGTGGACCTCGACCCGCTGCTGCTCGGGCTCGCGCGGGCCGCCTCCCCTGGCGCGATCCGCTTCGCGCACGCCGACCTGAGCGTGCCGGGATGGACGGAGCGGATCGGCCTGGCCGGACGCCCCGTGCACGCCGCGGTCTCCACCACGGCGCTGCACTACCTGCCGGAGGAGACGCTCGCCAGGACCTATCGCGAGCTCGGCACGCGCATGGCCCCGGACGGCGTCTTCGTCAACGCCGACAACCTCACCGCCCGGCGGCCGCGCATCGCCGCGCTCGCCGCGGCGGTGCGCCGCCGCCGGGCCGTCCGCGCCGGAACGGCCGTGAACCCCGACTGGGCCTCGTGGTGGCGGGACGTCGAAGCCGAGCCCGCCTTCGCCTCGCTGGTGGCCGAACGGAAGCGGTGGATCGGCGCCGGAGCCGACCACGAGGTGTCGGCGGACCGCCACGCGGAACTGCTGGCCGAAGCCGGGTTCGCCGAGACCGGCACGGTCTGGCAGTCCGGCGACGACACCGTTCTGGTCGCCGTCCGCTGACGTCCTAGATCGCCGTCTTCGCGGGACGGTCCCGGCTCCGCTCACCGGTGTCGGCGTCCACCGGGCGGTCCAGGATGCAGTGGGGCGTGCCGTGCACCTCGTCCGTCACCACCCGGCCCACCACGCCGAACACCTCGGCCAGCAGGCCGGGGGTGATGACCTCGGCGGGCGCGCCGTCCGCGTGCACCGCCCCCCGGTGCAGGGCGACGACGCGCTCGGTGAAGCGCGCGGCGTGGTCGAGTTCGTGCAGGACGGTCACGACCGTCAGCGAGCGGGCCGCCCGCAGTTCCCGGACGAGGGCGAGCACCTCCAGTTGGTGCCGCACGTCCATGTGGGCGGTCGGCTCGTCCAGCAGCAGGACGTCGGCGCGCTGCGCGAGCGCCAGCGCGAGCCGCGCCCGCTGGCGTTCGCCGCCCGACAGCGTGTCCAGGACGCGGTCGGCCAGGTGGCCGACGCCGGCCAACTCCATCGCCTCCTCGGTCCGGGCGTCGTGGCCGTGCTGCCGAAGCATCCCGAGCGGGCCTTCGGCGGGGTAGCGGCCCTGTCGCACCAGTCGGCGGACGGTGAGGCCGGGGACGGGCGGCATCGTCTGGTGCAGGACCGCGACGCGGCGCGCGATCCGCCGCCGAGACAGCCGGGCGAGCGGCGTGCCGTCCAACTCGACCGTTCCGCCCGCAGGCGTCAGCAGCCCGGCGAGCAGGCGCAGCAGCGTGCTCTTGCCGCTGCCGTTCACCCCGACGAGCGCGACGAGTTCGCCCGCGCCGATGGTGAGGTCGATTCCGTCGAGGACGTGATGCTCGCCGTGGCTGAAGGCCAGGCCACGGGTCTGGAGGATCATGCGGGCCTTTCTCTGCGGACGACGGCGACCAGCACGGCGGCGCCGAGGAGGGAGGTGACGACGCCGGTCGGCACGCCGAGGCGGTGGCCGAGGTCCCCGGCGGCGAGCAGCCGGGTGGCGGCCTGGGCGAGCGCGTCCGCGCCGATCAGCGCGGCGCCGCCGGCGAGGGCCGCGACCGGTACGCAGGCGCGGGGCTCCGCCCGTGCCAGCCACCGGGCGGCGTGCGGGGCGACCAGGCCCACGAAGGCGATCGCGCCCGCCAGCGCGGCCGCCCCGGCGGTCAACGCGAGGGCGACCATCAGGACGGCGGCGCGGCCGGTCCGCGGCGGCAGGCCGAGGGAGGCCGCGTGCTCGTCGCCGCCTTGCAGGACGCCCACCGCCGCCGAGCCGAGCCAGGCGACCAGCAGCCACAGCGGTATCCACCAGGAGGCGACGGCCAGGTGCTCCCAGACCCGCCCCTCCACCGAGCCGACCAGCCAGCGCAGCACGTTGCCGAACCGCGAGGGCTGGTACGCCAGCAGCATCGTGGTGACCCCGCCGAGCACCGCCGAGCCCAGCAGCCCGGCCACCACGACGCGGCCGGGTCCGCCGCCCGCCGCCAGCGCCCAGCTCAGGCCGCCGCCGACCGCTCCCCCGGCCAGCGCGGCCAGCAGCGAACCGGCGGCGGCGTCCGCCGACACGACGCCGAACACGGTGCCGCCGAGGACGCCGAGGACCGCGCCGGGATTGACGGCCGTCAGCTCCGGCGCCGCCAGCGGGTTGCGCAGCACCGATTGCAGCAGGTGCCCGGCCGTCCCGAGGGCCGCGCCCGCGAGGGCGGCGGTGAGCAGGCGGGGCAGCCCGTACTCCCACAGGATGCGTTCGTCGAGCCCGCTCGCGCCGCCCCGCGCGACGGCCAGGACGTCCGCGGCCGTGGCGCCTCCGGCGGCCAGGTGCGCGGCGGCCACTCCGGCGACGGCCGCGATCAGCACGAGCGCGCGGACGCCGCGGTTCACCGGCTCCTCCTCATCAGCACCGCGCCGATCAGCACCCCGGCCAGCGCGGTCCACGCGCCGAGCGGGGTCTCGACCGGGGCGAGGGCGAGCCGGGCGGCCAGGTCGGCGGCGAGGGTGACCGCGGCGCCCAGGGTGATCGTCCACGGCAGCCAGGTCCGGGCCTCGCCGTGCGGCCGCAGCCGCCTGGCCAGCAGCGGCGCGACGAACCCGACCCAGGCGATCGGCCCGCAGGGGCCGGCGACCGCGCCCACCAGGAGGGCGGCGACGGCGAGCACGCCGAGGCGGGCGAGGTCCACCCGCGAGCCGAGCCCGGCGGCGGCCTCGTCGCCGAGCCGCAGCAGGCCGAGCGCGGGCACGCACAGCAGCACGAGCGGGGCGGCGAGCGCGAACCACGGCAGGGTCCGGGCCGCCTGGTCCCACATGATCCCGCTGAGGCTGCCGACCAGGTAGCGGAACAGCAGGTCGTACTGGAGCCGGTCGGCGATGGCCATGACGGCCAGCAGCAGCGCCTGGATCGCGGCGCTGACGGCGGCGCCGACGAGCAGCACCCCGGTCGCGCTGCGCGCCGCGCGCGCGGCGGCCAGGGTGAGCACTCCGCCGCAGGCGGCGCCGCCGAGCCCGGCCAGCGGGTACAGCAGCGCCGGTACGGGCAGCGCCCACACGACGCAGACCGCGACGGCCAGCGCCGCCCCCGAGGACACGCCGAGCAGTTCGGGGACGGCCAGCGGATTGCGCAGCGCCTCTTGCAGCAGGAGCCCGGCGGTGCCGATCGCGGCACCGCCCAGCAGCGCGACCAGCAGCCGGGGCACGCGCAGTTCCCACAGCACGACGTGCTCCAGCGACGCGGGGTCGCCAAAGACCGCCGGGATGCGATGCGGGGCGATGACCGGCGTGCCCAGGCACAGGCCGGCGAGGGTCAGCACCGCCAGCGCCGCGCCCAAGGCCAGAGCGGCGCGCGGAAGCGGGGGCGCGGCCAGGCCGCGCCCCCTGAGTTGCGTGGAGGTCACTTCCGCGTCACCCGGCGGCCTTGGCGACGGCCTCGTCCAGGATGATCCCGAACGCCCGCGTGCCGCGCCCGGAGGCCCACAACTCGGGCTGGACCTCGAACACCTTGCCCGCCGCGACGGCGGGGATGCGCTTCCACACCGGGTTGTCGCGATATGCCTCGGTCACCGGCTTGGACTTGCCGAAGGCGAACGACTGCACGAACACGATCTCCGGCGCCTTGGCGAGGATCTCCTCCAGGCTGTACGCCTGGGCGGTCTCGAACCCGCCTCCCTTGCTGGGCCAGGGGTAGGCGAAGAACTGGGACAGGAACGCGCCGAGCACGTCGTCGGTGGTGTTGACCCCGACGCTGCCGCCGCCGTACATGGCCAGCACCCGCTTCTTGTCCAGTCCCGCCGCCCGCACGCGGCGCGTCCCTTCGGCGAGCCTGGCGTTGAACCGGTTCTCCGCCTCCGCCTGCTGGGCGCCCCGCCCCGTCAGGGCCGCGAGCGCGCGCAGGTAGGCGACGGAGTCCTGGTGCCTCTTGACCTGCACCACCCACAGCGGCGCGAACTTCTCCACCGCCGCGCGCAGCCCGTCGTGGACGCCGGCGAGCCCGATGACCAGGTCGGGCTTCGCCTCGGCGATCTTCTTGACGTCCTCGCCGCCGAACGCCCCGGGGATCACCGGGACGGAGGCGGCTTCGGCGCCGAGGTAGTCGGGCCGGGAGATGAGCTTGGGCGTCGTCGTCGCGGTGGGCCGCAGCCCCAGCTCGATGAGGATGTCGTCGCAGATGCCGGTCAGGCACACGATCCGCTCCGGCGCCTTGTCGAGGCGGAAGGGCTTGCCCGCCGGGTCGGTGACCTGGAGCGACGCCGCAACCGGAGTCGCCGGGGCGGCGGAAGCGGCGGGGGCCGTGCGGGCGGGGGCGGCGCTCTCGCCGCCCCCGCACCCGGCCAGGGCGAGCAGCGCACCGGCCATGAGGAGCTCGCGGATCACCGGCCCACCTTGTCGGCGTCGTCGCGGCCCGGCGTGACGACGGTGAGGGCGCCGCCGCCGTCGAGCGGGGTGGGGGCGGTGATGGTGGACACCACGCGGCCGCGGTCGGGCGAGATCACCGAGATCGTGCCGGTGCCGCCGCCGGTGACGTAGGCGAGCGCGCCGGACGGGTCCTGGGCGATGCGCCGGAACTGGCCCTCCCACGGGGACGAGCCCGCGACCGGGCCTCCGGGCAGGCGCGGCAGGGTGACGCGGGAGGTCACGGTGCCGAAGCCGCGCGTGCCGGGGCGCACGTTGACGAACGACACCTCGTCGTTCGCCGGGCGCTGGACGACGTAGGCGGCGGTGCGGTCGGAGACGCTGTGCCGGAACAGGAAACCGGTGCCCAGGGCGGCCGTCCTGCCCTGCCCGGTCACCGGGTCGGTGACGAACGCTTCGTGTCGCCAGGTCTCCCAGGCGGGGGCGCTGTCGGCGGAGGCGTAGGTCGTCACGAGCCGACCGTCGCCGGTCAGGCGCAGGTAGTAGCCGCGCCCGGTGCTCGGCCAGGCGATGGTGCGGGTCTTGGTGAGGGTCGTGCCGGACAGCTTGGCGGTGTCGAGCCCGGCGTCGGTGGCCCCGATCACCGTCCCGCGGGCGTAGGCCTCGCCGTGTCCGGCGGCGCCGGTCGGGACGCTGCTCGTGGGCGCGACGTGGCCGCCGTCGGCGGCCAGGATGTCGCTGAGCCTGTAGGACTCGAAGGTCTTCGCATCGTCGTTGCGGTGCACGACGACGCCCTCGCCGACGACCACACCCGGGTGCGCGGTGTGCACGACGCCGGTGGAGGCCCGGTAGGTCTCCAGGTCGACGGCCGTCAGCGTGCCGTGGCCGTGCTCCTCCTCCTCGCCGGTCTCGCCTTCCCCGTGGTCGTGCTCTTCGGCCGCGGCGACGACCACGTGCCGCCCGGACGGGTCGGCGGCCATGTGCGTGACCTCGCCCTCGGGCAGCGGGGCGGTCCCGACGATCCGCGGGGCGCCCTGCGTCTGGAGGGCGACCAGCTGCCGCGCGGCCTCGTCGACGAACAGCACGCGGCCGTCCTTGAGCGGCAGCAGGCCCGCGTGGTCGGCGAACGTGCGGCCGCTGACGGTCGCGAGGCGCCGGTGGCCGGGGACGGCGTAGACGTGCACCTTGCCCGCCGCCGGGTCGGCCACGACGAGCCGGGGGCCCGCCGTCTGGGACGCCGACGCCTGGGCGGGCGCGAGCAGGCCCAGGACCAGTCCGCCGGCGGCTGCGGCGCCGAGCGCTCGATATGTCATCGCATCTCCTGGAACGAAAATCGTTGTCACTCTATGGACTCGATAATCATTATCATTTACGCTGCGGATGCGCCAAGGGGCAGATCGGAGCTTTCTCCGCAGATCCCCACATCCCGGCGCACCGACCGAAGGGAGTCCCCATGGGTGACCACGTCTCGACGACCGGCGAGGAGCTGCCGGTCTTCTCCCCCGCCGAGATCGCGCAGCCGCTCCAGGCCGCGCACCCGACCTGCAACCACGCGCTGGTCGCCGACCTGTTCGACGAGGGCGACGAGGGCTGACCGACGGCGCCGCGCGGCCTCCGGGCCGTGCGGCGCCCCCGCCCCCGGACACCGCCGGAACCGGGGGCGGGGCCATCGAGCGAGGGAGCGCAGGCAGGAATGACCCCCAGCACGAGCACCACGAGCACGCGCCGGCTGGCGCCCGGTACCGCGATCTTCGAACGCGACGGCGCCCCGGCACTGCGCACGGCCGAGGGCGAGTTCCTCGACCTGCACGTCGAAGTGGGCGGCGACCTGGATGCGCTGCCCGACCGGGTGGTCCGCGCGTTCGAGGAGCGCGGGCTGTTCGCCGCGCCCGGGAACGCGGCGGACTGGGCCGTCGCCGTGCTCGGCGACGGACGCATCGCGGCGGCGCTGCGCGAGTTGCTCGTCGCGGCCGGATTCGGCCGGGTCGTCACCGCTCCCGACGCCCTGCCGGACGGGCCCGCGGTGGTGAGCTGGTGCTGCGACGCGCTGCCCCCTGCCGCATGGGAGACGTTCGTCCCCGGCGACGCCGCCTGGCAGCGCTGCTCGGTCGAGGGAGCGACCGCCGTTCTGGAGCCGCTCACGCGGTCGGCGGGCGATCCCGGACCGGCCGACGTGCGGGCCCGGCGGCTGGCGGCGTCGGGCAGCCCGGAGCACCTGGCCGCCTACTGGGCCGGGCGGGCGACCCACAGCGCCCCCGCCGTCGGGCCGGTGGAGGCGTGCTTCGCCGCGTCGCTGCTGGCCGCCGACCTGCTCGCGCTGGCCCGGGGCGAGGCGCGCACCCGGACGCTGCGACTGGCCGACCTGCGGACCCAGCGCGTCACCGACCACCCGATCCTGCCGCTGCCCGCCTTCCACCCCCGCCCGGAGCGCCGATGACCGCGCTGCTGGGCGATGTGCGCACCCCCGGCGGGCTGGTCGCCGACGCCGTCCTGCCGTCCCGGCGCGGCCGCCACCCGGTGCTGATGATCCGCACGCCCTACGGCAAGCGCGGCCATCTCGCCGAGGCCCACGGCTGGGCGCGGCGCGGCGTCGCCGTCGTGGTGCAGGACGTGCGCGGCCGCCACGAGTCGCCCGGCCGGTGGCGCCCCTACCGCGACGAGCGGGCGCACGGCCTCGCCCTGGCGTCGTGGGTCCGCGAGCAGCCCTGGTGCGACGGCCGGGTGATCGCCTACGGCTCCTCCTACGCCGCCTTCTGCGCGGTGCGAGCGGCCGACGCGGTCGACGGCGTGATCGCCGCCGTGCCCGCGCTCGGCCTGCGCGAGACCACCCGCGAACCCGGCGGCGCGGCGAAGCTCTACTCCCACGCCTGGTGGTGGAGCACCTACGCCGACTGCCGCACCGACCGCGCCGGGCTGCTGGACCAGCGCCTGGCCGCCGACCCCGCCGCCCTGGCGCACCTGCCGGTCACCGAGCTGCCCGCCCGGCTCGGGCTGGAGCTGCCGGGCTTCGCGGCCGCCTGGCGCACTCCGCCCCAACACGCTCCGACCGCCGACACGCCGCTGCTGTGCGTCGCCGGCCTGTACGACCCGTTCCTGCACGCCGCGACCGAACTGTGGCGCACCTGGCGCGGCCCCGCGTCGCTGGTCGTCGGACCATGGCAGCACGATCTCGGCCTGACCCACCGCGAACGCAACGGCGACCGGCCCCTGCTGCACCGCGAGCGCGCGGCCGGGTTCGTCACCGCCTGGCTCTCCGCGCTGCTGGCAGGACGGCCCCAGGCACCGGGCGCGCGCCTGGCCGTGGAATCCACCCGCGCGTGGACCGATGCGTTCGGCGGCACCACGATGGACCTGGACCTCAAGGGATCGGGGAGCTTCACCGCCGACCCCGCCGACCCGTTCCCCTCCCGCATGGGGCCGGTGGACGTCGGCCGCGACGCCGACCGGACCGACGCCGTCACCGTGGTCAGCGAGCCGTTCTCCGAAGCCGTCACCGCCGCCGGGCGGCCCCGCGTCCGGTTCGCCGGTTCCCGCGACACCCCGGGGCAGTGGCTGGCCCGCCTCTCGGAGGAGCGTCCCGACGGGACCGCGATCCAGCTCGGCCACGCCCTCGACGACGGCACCGACCTGGCGCTGCCTCCGCTCTCGCACCGCTTCGCCGCCGGGACGCGGTTGCGCGTCGAGATCGCCGCCCACCACTTCCCGCTGCACGTCCGGCACCCGCACACCGCCGCCGACCCGTTGACCGCCACCGGGCTGCGCCCTTCGCGCCGCGCGGCGGAGGAGGTCCGGCTGACCTTGGAGACGCCATGAACCGGCTCGTCGACCCCGTCTGCGGCGTCATCCGCCGGGTCGCGCCCTACCCCCGCCTGCCCGGGATGCCGGACGCCTACCGGTGCATGATCGCCGACGTGGCCGACACGCGGCGCATCGGCGTCTGGCTCGCCGACCGCATCGCGGCGGGCACCTCCTTCGGCGACGACGAGGCCGCCCGGCGCGGCGCCATCGGCGAGGCCGTCGAACGGTACTGCGGCAACAACGTCCCCGACGGCCTGCCCCGCTTCGCCGCCGCCGGGCTGGCCGCGCGGGGCGTCCCCCACCTCGGGCCCGGCGACCTGCCCGGCCACTCCCCCGACCAGTACGCCCGGGACCGCTTCCCCTACCGCCGGTGGGACCCGGACGAGCCCGTCCTATGGGCCGAGGGCGCCGCCGCCGACGGGACGCCCGTGCTCGTCCCCGGGTCCTGGACCTACCTCAACTGGCACCAGGGACCGCGCCGCCGCGAGCCCCGCCACCACCACCTCAACTACGCCGGCATCGCCTGCGGGCAAGGGCTCGCGGACGCCTCGGCCCGCGCGCTGTCGGAGGTCGTCGAGCGCGACGCGGTGACGCTGTGGTGGGGGCTGGGGCTGCCCGCGCGCGGCATCAGCGCCGCCTCGGTGCCCGGCCTGCTCGACGCCTGGCGCGGCAGCGACCTGGCGCTCCACCTGGTCGAGGTGCCCAACGACTTCGGCACGCCCGTCATCGCGGCGCTCGCCTTCGACGCCCGGCGCGAGATCGCGGCGGCCGGGTTCGCCTGCCGCGCCGACCCGGCGCAGGCGTGCCACAAGGCGGCGCAGGAGGCCGTGCAGGTGTGGATCGCCGCGCTCGGCCTGCTGGAGCGGGACGGCGCCGCCTTCGACGCCATGGCGCGCGGCGTGCTGGCCCGGCACTCCTACCTGCCCTACCGCGCCGACCGCCGCTACCTGGACTCGGCCGGCGAGGACTTCCGCGCCGTCCGCGACCTGGCCGCCCAGGCACAGGTCTGGCTGGACCGGCGCCTGCACCCGCTGCTCGACCGGTTCACCGCGCCCGCGTCCGTCGTGGACGTCGGAGAGGTGCCCGCCGGCGGCGACCTCACGGCCGCGCTCGCCGCCACCGGCCGGCGCGTGGTCACCGTCGACCTCACCACCTCCGACATCGCCGAGACCGGCCTGGCCGTCGCGCGCGTCGCCGTGGACGAGCTGCTGCCCAACGGCCCCGCCGCCTACCCCCTGCTCGGCTCCCAGCGCTGGGCGGAGGTCGCCGCCCGGCACGGCGTGGACGGCACGATCACGCTCGCCCCGATCCCCCACCTGTGAAGGACCCTGTGAGAACGACCATGCCCACGCGGCCCCTGCCTCCCTCCGTCCGGCTGGCCGACGCCGCCGCGCGCGGGCCCTACGACGGGCACCGCCCGGACCCCGGCTGCCAGCCCCGCTACGACGTCACCGAGCCCGGCACGCCGCTGCCCCGCCATCCCGCGCCGGACGTGCTCGGCCCGCTGCTCGACCTGGCCCTGGCCGCCGAGCCGGGCCGGGTCCGCCCGCGCCGGGTGCCGTCCGCCGGGGCGCTCTACCCGGTGGACGCCCACGTCCTGCACCGCGGAGCGGTTCACCGCTACGACCCGGTCCGGCACGCGCTCACCGGCTGGCCGCCCGGTGCCGACACCGGCGCGTTCGTCGTCGTGCTGTCGCTGGTCCCCGAACGCACCCGCTGGAAGTACGGCAGGCGCGCCCTGCCGAGCCTGCTGCTGGACCTCGGCCATGCCGTCGCCGCCCTCGCCGCCGCTGCCGCCGCGATCGACGCCGCCTGCCAGGTCTGGACCGACCCCGACGCCGGCCGCCTGGCCCCTCTCACCGGATCGCCCTACAGCCTGGCCGCCGTGCGGATCGGATCGCCGCCGGACCCGCCCGCGCGGCCACCGGCGGCCCGTCCGGCCCCGACCGGCGACCTGGTCACCGACGCGCTGGCCGAACTGTCGTCCGGGTCCGGCACACCGGCCTGGACCGACCCCGGCCTGCCCCGCCACCCGCCCGGCGTGCTGCTGGCCCGGCGCAGCGCCACCTCCCTCACCGGCCGCCTCGACCCCGCCGACCTCGACGCGCTCCTGCACGGCACCCCGCTCGTCGCCGCCACCGCCGACGGGCTGCGCAGCGCCGCCGGATCGCTCGCCCGGGGCGACGCCCGGCCCGCTCTGGCCGCCTGGTCGGGCGGCGGACCGGCCGTCGCCGAGGCCGCCGCCGTCCTGCTGTGCACCGCGCCGCTGGAGGACTACCGCCGCGAGCACCTGGACGCGGGCCGCACCGTGCACCGGGCGACGCTGGAGGCCACCGCGCGCGGCCTCGCCGCGCGCCCGCTCGGGAGCTGGTCCGGCGGCGCCGACCTCGGCGCGGCCCTCGGCCGCGCCCCGCGCCGGTCCATGGTCGTCCACGCCGTGGCGGTCGGCGGCCCCGCCCGTCCACCACGAGAGGAACCCCCGATGCCCGCATCCGATGATCGGAGCGCGCGATGATCGTCCACCGGCGGCTGCTCACGCTGTCCGGCGCCGTCAGAGCGCCGGTCGGGGCCTGCGTCGGCCTCGGCCTCGCCGTCTCGGCCGCCTACGTCGGCCAGGCGCTGCTGCTGGCCGGCGCGCTGGCCGCGCTGGCCCGCGGCGACCACGCCGCGACCGTCACCCTGCTGAGCTGGGCCTTCGCCGTCATCGCCGTCCGGGCGGCGCTGCTGTGGGCGCGCGAGACCGTCACCGTGTGGGCGGGCGCGCTGATCCGCGCCCGGCTGCGGGACCGGCTGGTGGACCGGCTCGGCGGGCTCGGCCCCGCCCACCTCACCGGCGCCCGCACCGGCTCGGTGCAGACCACGCTGGTCGACGGCGTCGAGGGGCTCGACGCCTACTACAGCCGCTACCTGCCGCAGGTCGTGGTCACGGTGTGCGTCCCGGTGGCGCTGGTGGGCTGGCTGTCCACCGTCCACGCGCCCGCCGCCGCCGTGCTCGCCTGCGCCGTCGCCGGAGTGCTGGTGATCCCCCGGTTCTGGGACGCGACCCTGCTGCGGCGCGGCCGGACCCGGTGGGCGGCGTTCGCCGACCTGGCCTCCGACTACCTGGAGGCCATGCAGGGCATGGCGACGCTGCGCGCGTTCGGCGCCGAGGCGCGGCTCGGCGACCGGCTCGCCGGCCGCGCCCACCGCCTGTACCTCACCACGATGCGCCAGCTCCGGGTCTCGCTGGTGGAGACCGGCGTGAGCACCCTGCTCATCCAGGCGGGCACGGCGGGCGCCGTCCTCGCCGCCGTGTTCGCCGGGGACGGGACGCCCGGCGCCTGGAGCGTCTTCGCGGTGCTGCTGGTCGCCGTCGAGTGCTTCCGGCCCGTCCGCCAGCTCTCGGAGTACTGGCACGCCGGGTACCTCGGCATCACCGCCGTCGACGGGCTGGAGGAGCTGCTGACCGCCCGCCCGGCCGTGGCAGACACCGGCACCCGCACGAGCCTGCCCGGACCACCCGCCGTCGAGTTCGACCGCGTCACCTTCACCTATCCGGGCGCGGACGCGCCCGCCGTCCGGGAGGTGTCGCTGCGCGTCGGCGCCGGGGAGACCGTGGCGCTCATCGGCCCGTCCGGCGCGGGCAAGAGCACCCTGGCCGCCCTCCTGCAACGCCACCACGACCCCGACTCCGGCCGCGTCACCGTCGGCGGCGCCGACCTCCGCGACCTCACCCTGGACGCGCTGCGCCGGAACATCGCCGTCGTCGCCCAGGACACCTACCTGTTCCACGGCACCGTCGCCGGCAACCTGCGGCTCGCCCGCGCCGACGCCACCGACCCCGAACTGGAGGCCGCCGCCCGCGCCGCGGGCGCGCACGACCTCATCGCCGCCCTGCCCGACGGGTACGCCACCGTCCTCGGCGAGCGCGGCGCCACCCTGTCCGGCGGGCAGCGGCAGCGCCTCGCCCTGGCCCGCGCGCTGCTCGCCGACGCCCCGGTCCTGCTGCTGGACGAGGCCACCTCGCACCTGGACGTCCAGGGCGAGGAGGCGCTGGCGCGCATCCGGACCGGCCGCACCTGCCTGCTGATCGCCCACCGCCTGTCGACCGTCCGCGACGCCGACCGCATCGTGGTCCTCGCCGACGGCGCGGTCGCCGAGACCGGCGACCACGGCGCCCTCACCGCGGCGCGCGGCCCCTACCACCGGCTGCTCACCCTCCAGGAGACTCCATGACCGCCTCCCCGATGTGGTGGCTGGCCCGCTCGGTCGGCGCGCACCGGCGGGCGTTCGCCGCGACCCTGCTGTCCCACCTGCTCGGCCAGCTCGCGGCCCTGGGCATCGCCGTCACCGCGGCGTGGCTGGTCGGCCGCGCCGTCGCCGGCGGGACGACGCCCGCCGGGACCGCGGCCGGGGTGCTCGCCGCCCTCGTGCTCGTCGCGACGCTGGCCACCTGGTGGGAGATGTACGTCGCCCACGACCTGGCCTACCTGGTGCTCGCGCGGCTGCGCGGGCGGGTCTACGACGCCCTCGCCCGCATCACGCCCGCGCGGCATCGGGGCAGGCGCAGCGGCGACCTGTCGGCGGCCGTGCTGTCCGACGTCGAGACGCTGGAATGGCTGTTCGCGCACACCCTCGCGCAGTCGCTGACCGCCGCGGCGGTGCTGGCGCTCGGCGCCGTCCTGACGGCGCTGCTGGACCCGGCGCTGCTGCTGGTCTCGCTGCCGGTCGCGCTGTGCGTCCTGGCCTCGCCGCTGTGGCTCCACCGGATGTCGCGGCGCCACGGCGACCGGCTGCGCGCCGCCACCGCCGGGCTCACCTCCGACGTCGTGGACACCGTCCAGGGCATGCGGGAGCTCACCGCGTTCGGCGCGCTGGACCGCCGCCGCGAACTGCTGGCGGACCGGGGGCGGCGGCTCGCCCGCGCCCAGGCCGCCAACGCCGCGCGCGGCGGGCTGGAGGCCGCCCTCACCGACCTGCTGGTGGCGCTCGCGGCGGCCGGGACGCTGCTGCTGGTCGTCTCGCTCGTCCGCGCCGGACGGCTGGACCTCGCGCACGGCCCGGTCGCGATGGTCCTGGCGGCCAGCGCCCTCGGCCCCGCCACCCAGGTCGCGCTGCTGCTCAAGGAGTACGGGACGCTGCGCGCCGCCGCCGGACGCGTCCACGGCCTGGTCACCGCGCCCGCCCACGTCACGCCGCCTATAGATCCGCGACCGGTGCCCCCGGCGCCCGCGGTGGTGTTCGACGACGTCCGCTTCCGCTACGACCCGGACGGCCCCGAGGTGCTGCGCGGCGTCTCCTTCACCGTCCCGCACGGCGCCACGGTCGCCCTCGTCGGGCCGTCCGGCGCGGGCAAGACCACCTGCGTGTCGCTGCTGCTGCGCTACTGGGACCCCGACGCCGGGCGCGTCCTGGTCGGCGGCGTGCCCGTCGACCGCATCGCCGACCTGCCCGCGCACGTTACCGTCGTGCCCCAGGACGTCCACCTGTTCGCCGGGACGATCGCCGACAACGTCCGGCTCGGCGCTCCGGACGCCCACCCGGTCCCCGCTCTGGCCACCGCTCAGCTCGACCTCGACCCCGGCACGGTCACCGGCGAGCGCGGGGCGATGCTTTCGGGCGGCCAGCGCGCCCGCGTCGCGATCGCCCGCGCCCTGGCCGTGGACGCCCCCGTCCTCGTCCTGGACGAGGCCGTCGCCAACCTGGACGCCGAGAACGAGGCCCGCCTCTCGCAGGCCCTCGCCGCCGCCGCGCGGGACCGCGCCACCCTGGTCATCGCCCATCGCCACTCGACCATCCGGCGGGCCGACCACATCGTGCTCCTGGAGGACGGCCGCGTCACCGCGCAGGGCACCTACGCCGAACTCACCGCCGACCCGCGGGGACGCCTGGCGTCCCTGCTGCGGCTGACCGGCGCCCAGGACTGACGCGCTGCGCGTCCGGCCCGGTGGTGCGCGCAACACTTGAAAACGATTATCATTAACTCCGAAGAGGAGGTGCCATGGCCCGCAACGACCTCAGGCCAGTGATCAAGCTCCGGTCCACCGCCGGAACCGGCCACACCTACGTGACCCGCAAGAACCGCCGCAACGACCCCGACCGCCTGACCCTGCGCAAGTACGACCCGATCGTGCGACAGCACGTGCTCTACCGAGAGGAGCGCTGAGCCGTGAAACCCGGCATCCATCCCGCCTACGAGCCGGTGGTGTTCCGCGACGCCCCGGCGGGCTTCGCGTTCCTGACCCGCTCGACCAGGACCAGCCCGAACACCGTCGTCTGGGAGGACGGCAACACCTACCCCGTCGTGGACGTCGACGTCTCCTCCGCCAGCCACCCCTTCTACACCGGGCGGTCCCGCACCCTGGACACCGCCGGCCGGGTCGAGCGGTTCAACCAGCGCTACGGAGCCGCGTGATGGCGCGCCGCTGCCAACTCACCGGCGTCGGGCCCGCCTTCGGCAAGGCCGTCTCGCACTCGCACCGGCGGACCCCGCGCAGGTTCGACCCCAACATCCAGAACAAGCGGTACTGGCTGCCCAGCGAAGGGCGCCACGTCCGGCTGCGCCTGTCGGCACGGGCGATCAAGACCGTCGACAAGATCGGGATCGAGGCCGCCGTGGCCCGCGTCCGCGCCCGGGGAGGAAAGGTCTGATGGCCAAGAAGAGCAAGATCGCCGCCAACGAGCGGCGCCGGCGCACCGTGGCGCGCCACGCCGCCCGGCGCGCCGAGCTCAAGCAGGTCATCGCCGACCCCCGGGCCGAACCCGCGCGGAAGGCGGCCGCGCTCGGCGAGCTGAACCGGCAGCCCCGCGACGCCAGCCCCACCCGGGTGCGCAACCGCGACGCCGTCGACGGCCGGCCCCGCGGCCACCTGCGCAGGTTCGGGCTGTCCCGGGTGCGCTTCCGCGAGATGGCCCACCGGGGCGAGCTGCCCGGCGTCGTCAAGTCGAGCTGGTAGGAGGACGAGCATGGCCGTTCCCAAACGCAGGACCTCGCGCAGCAACACGCGTACCCGGCGCGCCCGCTGGAAGGCGACCGCGACCGACCTCGTCCCGATCGACCTCGACGGGCGGCAGGTCCGGGTGCCGCGCCGCCTGGTCCGCGCCTACCGGCGAGGGCTGATCGAGCGTCCGCAGTGACCACGGGTGCGGCGGCCCGCGCACGCCGGCCGCCGCACCCGTCCGGGCGCGTCCCCGCCGTCAGGCGCAGGATCGTCACTGGTCATCGGAGCGGGGAGCCGGACGCCTCCGCTCCGGGCCCTCGCCTACCATGGTCGGCGTGGCACGGACGAACAGCACGCCGACGCGGACGACCTGGCAGCAGAAGGCCGTCCGCGAACTGCTGGAGAACACCGAGGGGTTCCAGAGCGCCCAGACCCTGTTCACCCGCCTGCGCGAGCAGGGGTCGACCATCGGCCTGGCCACCGTCTACCGCACCCTGCAGTCGCTGGCCGACAGCGGCGCCATCGACGTCACCCAGCTCCCCGGCGGGGAATCGGTGTTCCGCCGCTGCAACCCCGGCCACCACCATCACCTGATCTGCCGCTCCTGCGGCGCCACGGTCGAGGTCGAGGGCCCGCCGGCGGAGCGCTGGGTCTCCAAGGTGAGCACCGAGCACGGCTTCACCGACGTCGACCACACCATCGAGATCGTCGGCCTGTGCCCCCGGTGCACCGCAGGCGCCGGTGGACCTTCCGGCAGCGGGTAGCCTGCCTGGCTGTGACCGATGACCCGGATCTGGAGCTGCCCGACTTCCCCTGGTACCAGGCAGAGGTCGGCCGCAGGCAGAAGGACCAGCGTCGCCAGCTCGACGAGCTGGAGAGGCTCATGGCCGCCGAGGACGATCCCGGCAAGAGCGCCCTCATCCGCGCCCGCGCGCTCGCCCGAGCGCGCCGCGCCCAGCAGGACCAGGACTGACGGCTCGGTACACCTGCCAGGGCTCCCGGCAGCGCACCGTGCGTGCACGCCCGGCGCGGTCGCCCCGCCATGACCACATCGTCCATCGGGAGTCACCGGGCCACGAGCTGCGCCCGGCGGTGATCGGCTCGGTCCCTGACCGGTGCCGTGAGCCCGAGGCCCAGGTCAGTGGGCGAAGCAGCCCGCGTCGTGGGTCGTCGCCCAGCACCCGTGCGCGCAGTTGGGCGCCCACGCCTGCTTGCAGTGGCCGTGGGCGTCGCAGACCGGTTCGTCGGCGTGGCAGGTGTCGCCCGCCATGGACACGGCGCCCATCGTCGCGGGCAGCAGCGTGTCCGGCGTGTTCTCGGACTCGATGGCCGAGGAGCAGTAGAAGTGCCCGCTCTGGCAGCTGCACAGGCCGGCGCAGTGCTTCCCGCAGCAGGTGCCGGGCGCTTCCGTCTCGTCCTGCTGGAGTCGGACGGCCCCGGCTGTCGCCCGGGCCGTGCCGCTGCTGCGGCTCCTGTACTGGCGGCGGCTCCTGTAGAGCGACTCGCTCGCCGTGAACCCGGGCATGCCCATCTCTTCTCTCCTTTACAAGCTTCCGAAGCGGTCGTAGTACGTGGACAGCCTGCTCACCAGGAACGGGAACTCGTCCGTGACGTCGACCGACACGGCCGCCTTCTCGGTGAAGCCCGCCCGGCGGCTGGTGTAGGAGAAGACGCAGTCCACCACCCGGCGCGCGCCGCCGAACGCCGAAGCCCGCACCTCGACGCCCGTGAGCGCGAAGTCCGAGGCGAACATCCCGGAGGTCTTCCGGTAGATCTCCGGGTAGCGCATCGCCAGGTAGTTCAGCGCCCGGTGGCCGTCGTCGGCGCCGGCGTTGTCGGCGACCTGGAGGATCAGGTCCAGCACCTGCGCCGCCGCGGCGTCGAACTGCTCGTCGGTCATGGAGTCCGAGCGCGGGATCGCCGTGATGAGGGACGCGCGGTCGAAGGAGTAGATCTGGTCGAAGGCGACCATGGGGACCGTCAGCCCGTTGCACAGGTCGGGCGGGGCGAGGGGGCCCCTGGTGCCGATCACGACGTCGAGGTCGAGCGGGCTCGGCTCGGGCCGGATCGTGTCCACCAGCAGGGCGATGTCGCCGGGGTCCCGCGGGCGCAGCAGGTAGGTCTCGATCTCGCGGACCGTCAGGACCCAGCACATCAGCCTGGCGAGGTACCGGTTGGCGGGGTCGGACAGGACGGCGTGGAGCACTTGGGGGTCGGTCCGCCCCGCGGTCTCGGTGCGGCCCGCGATCTGGGCGAACTCCTTCTCGACCGACAGCAGGGGGAAGCGCGCCTCGATCTTGCCGATCGCGTACACGTACGAGGACGGGGACGGCGCCGGGAACGGGGACGGCGCCTCCTGCGGCCCGGCCCGGTACAGGACGGCGCGGTCGGCCGCGGGCCGCTGGTCGGCGGGCGCCACCGCCTGCCGCACCGGACCGTCCGCCTGTCGCGGCGCCTCGTGGTCGGGGGTGGGCGGATCATGGTCGTCGTGGTTCATCCCGGCCTCTCCCGCGCTCGCTACCGTTTCCGAGAAGTGATGACGACGCGGCGGTCGAGGGAGGCCGCCCGCCGCTCGCATCCGCCGCACGGCCGTATCCCGGCACGGGTCGTCGCGTACTTGATGGCCGTGCCGAGCCCGATGTCCTCCTCGCGGACGAACCCGGGGAGCCGGACCCGGTAGGGCTTGCGGCCGTCGCCGCTCGTTTTCTCAGGCATGGGCGTCTTCCCTCTCCAATGACTCGTACGCCGACCACGCGTCCAGCAGCGGCGGGACCACCGCGCCTCGTCTGCCCCGGCCGCGCACCGCCGAGGCGATCTCGCTCGCTGAGGCGTTCGGGAACTCCGACCACAGCAGGGCGACCGTCCCGGTGACGAAGGGCGCGGCGACGCTCGTGCCGCTCAGCCGCGTCGATCCGCCGCCCGACCCGAGGCCGGCGACCCGCTCCCCCGGAGCGCTGAGCCCGCGCTGACCTATCGACCGGCCGTAGTTGGACCGCCCGGCGGGACGCCCGTTCGCGTCGCAGGCGACCACCGGGATCACCCACGGGTGCCCGGTCAGCGCGGTGCTGCCGATGCTCCGGTCGTTGCCGGCCGCCACGACGACGATCACTCCGCGCCGCGCGGCCTCGTCCAGCGCCTCCACCAGGCCCCGCTCGTCGCGTGGGTCGGACCGGTGGAGGGCCGCGCTGATGTTGAGCACCCTCGCCCCGGCCGCGACGCAACCGACGATCGCATCGCCGAGCCTGCGCGCCGAGGCGCCCGACGGATCTCCGCGACCGGTTCGGTCGCTGAACACCGCACAAATGAGAAGCGTGCATTCCGGGCATATGGCGGGCGCGCCGGTTCCGCGCCGGGCCGCCAGTATCCCGGCGTTGAAGGTGCCGTGCCCGCAAGCCGGATGGGCGCGCTGGACGCACGTTCCCGTTTCGGCGCCGCCGATGTGCCGGATTCGCTCCGCGGCGAGATCCGGATGGCCGGTGAAGACCGGTCCGTCGATCAATGCGACGACCGTGCCCGGTTTTCCCGCCGTCCGGTGCATCAGCGCTTCCAGCCGCACCAACCGGAGGGGGTCCACCGGCGATCACCCGCTTCGGCGTCTCGTTCGCGCACCGCCCTCAACAGGGCCTCTGCCCTCATATGGTGCCACCTGTAGCAGATGACCACAAGCAATGAATTCGGCGATGACCAGCGTGGAGCGCCGCACAAAAGATCGCACGGCGGCGGTCCCGGCACCTCGAAGTGATCGTTCGATTCGCGATCTCCGAGTCGGCCGTCCGGAATCCGGGGCGGCCATTGGAGTTGCGCCGGAACGGGCGTGAAGATGTAGATCTTGTTTTGATCAGGAGCGCCGCGCTCCGGAAGCACTCTGACCAAAATCGGCCACACCCGCGAGCATTGTTCTCCGGCCTTCACTTCGCCGAGCAAACCGGCGAAATTTTGCAAATCAGGCAGGCTTCCGACCGGCTCCCGTGCCGCGCGGCCGGTGCCTCGTTCCTGTTCAGTCCTGGCCCGCGCCGATGTGCCCTGTCCCCGCCAGGTCGAGGGAGGCGAGTTCGGCGCGGGAGGCTACGCCGAGCTTGGGGTAGGCCTTGTAAAGGTGGTGGCCGACGGTGCGCGGGCTGAGGAACAGCTGCGCGGCGATGTCCTTGTTGGACAGGCCCTGGGCGGCCAGCCGGATGATCCGCAGCTCCTGCGGGGTGAGGTCGTCCAGGACGCCCCTGGCGGGCGCGGCCGGGAGGCTGACGCCGCATGCCTGTAGTTCGGCGCGGGCGCGTCCGGCCCAGGGCCGCGCTCCGAGCCGGGCGAAGGCGTCCGCCGCGTTCCGCAGCTGTCCGGCAGCGACGGTGCGGCGGCGGTTGCGGCGCAGCCATTCGCCGTAGAGCAGCGCGGTGCGAGCCTGGTCGAACGGCTGGCGCGAGAGCCGCAACGCGGCCAGGTAGTGCTGCTCGGCCTGCGCGTCTTCGGCGAGCAGGGCGCGGCAACGTTCGGCGAGAGCCAGCTGGTGGGGTCGTTTCGACCGGCGCGCCCAGGTGTCGAACCGGGCGAAGGCCGCTGCGGCGCGCGCCGGCTCGCCGCAGCGCACGGCCGCCTCGACCAGGTCGGGGACCGAGCGCATCGCCGAGACGTGGTACCAGCCGGGCCCGGAGGTGAGCGCGTCGAGCGTGCTCATCGCCGCGTCCGCGCGGCCATGGCCGAGGTCCAGCATCGCGCGGGCCCGTTCGAGCCAGGCGACGCCCGGGATGTGCGCGACCGGGACACCTTGTGCCGCGGCGTCCAGTCGGTGGCAGCGTTCCTGGTCGCCTTCGACGGCGGCCAGCATCGCAAGGAAGCCGCGCAGGACGCCGGTCCAGTGGTGCTGGCCGGTGTCCTCGGCGATGCGCAGCGCGGCGTCGGCGGTGGTCAGCGCGTCGTAGTGCCGCCCCTCGCAGAGGAACTCGGCTTCGGCGAGGAAGTACAGCACGGTGGGCATGGCGCCGATCCGGCCTTGCGCGCGGTACTCGGCGGCGAGCCGCCCGCCGGTCTCCAGGGTCACCTCGTCGGCGCCGACGGTGAGCGGCAGCCCGCAGGCCATCACCACTTCGCGGCTGTCGCCGGGCACGGCGGCCGTGGCCTCGGAGATGTCCTGCTCGCAGGCGGGGGGTTCGGCGCCTTCGGCGGTGAGGAGGCCGCCGAGCGTGGTGACGGCCAGGCGGGCGAAGACGCCGATCGGTTCGTCGAGCGGGATGCGCAGGGCGCGCATCCGCGCCACGATGCCGGTCAGCTCCGTCTCGCCCGCGTACCAGCCGGTCTGGATGCCCTGCGAGAGCATGCGCGCGGCCAAGGCCGCGTCGGCGCCGTCCGCGAGGTCGGTGGCGAGCAGGAGCAGCCGGTGGGCTTCGCGGTGCTCGCCGCGCCAGAAGGCGGCGGTGGCACGCACGTAGGCGAGCCTGGCCCGGAGCAGCGGGTCCGGCGCCATTGGTTCGGCCTCGTGGGCCAGCGCGGCGGCCCGTTCCAACTCCGCGGCCTCGATCGCGGACTCGGCGGCCAGGGTGAGGCGGCCGACACGGGCGGCCGGTTCGGTGCTGAGCCGGGCGGCGCGCTCGTAGGCCGTGGCGGCGACGGTGTGCGCGCGGGCGCGCCGGGCCGTCCGTTCCAGCTGTTCCGCCACCGGTTCGGACGGTCCGACGGTGGCGGCGGCCAGGTGCCACACCCGCCGGTCGCCGTCCAGCGTCTCGGCCAGCGCCCGGTGGACGGCCAGGCGGCGGCCGATCGCGGCCCGCTGGTAAACCGCCTCGCGGATCAGCGGATGGCGGAAGACCACGGTCCGGTCCTCCACCCGCACCAGTCCGGCGGCCTCGGCGGGGCCCAGGTCGGACACGTCGGAGCCGAGCCCGGCCCCGGCGGCCAGCACCTCGTCCAGGCCGTCGGAGGCAGCGGCGATCAGCAGCAGCGTTCCGGTCGCCTCGGGCAGGCGGTCGACCTGGTCGAGGAAGGCCGACCGCAGGCGGGCGGTCAGCGGGAGCGGCTCGGGCGGGCGCGACCCGTCGCGCAGCGCGGTGGGCAGTTCCAGCAGCGCCAGCGGGTTGCCGTGCGCCTCGGCCAGCACGCGGTAGCGCTGCGCCGAGGTCAGCGGAGCGGCCTGGAGCATGGCCGCCGCCGCGGCCGGCGCGAGCCCCTCCAGCGCGAGCTCGGGCAGGCCGAGCGGGGCGGGCTCGCGCGTGGCCATGATCAGGCCGATGCCCTCGGCGCCCAGGCGTCGGGCGGCGAAGGCCAGCGCCTCGACCGAGGGGCGGTCCAGCCAGTGCGCGTCGTCGATGAGGCACAGGACCGGCCGGTCCTCGGCCGCCCGCGCCAGCAGCGACAGCACCGCCAGGCCCACCAGCAGCCGGTCCGCGGTGCCGGTCCCGACCAGGCCGAGCGCCGCCTCCAGCGCCCGGGCCTGCGGCGCGGGGAGGTCGGCCGAACGGTCCAGCACCGGGCGCAGCAGCAGGTGCAGCCCGGCATAGGGCAGGTCGCTCTCGGACTCCACGCCGAGGCGCCGGATCACCTGCAGGCCCTCGGCGCGGCCGGCCGCGTGGTCCAGCAGGGCCGTCTTGCCGATACCGGGCTCTCCGCTGACCACCAGGGCGGCGCTGCCTCCTGAGCGGACCGTCTCCAGGACGCGGTCGATGACTGAGGTCTCGTTCTCCCGCCCGTAAAGCACAGGACGAAACTACCTAGTCGATGACCTACCCGTGACAGATGCCCTGGTCGCCAGGGCGTCCGTACGTTCAGGACATGCACAAATACGACGAACTGGTGGCCGACTACCTCGCCGCCTGGAACCGGACCGACCCGACCGCGCGCCGCACCGCCCTGGCGGAGATCTGGACCGACGACGGCGTCTACACCGACCCGATGGGGGTCGCCAAGGGGCTGGAGGAGATCGACGCGACCATCGCGGCGGTCCAGGGTCAGTTCCCCGGCCTGGTCTTCACCCTGGCCGGACCGGTGGACGCCCACCACGACATCGCCCGCTTCACCTGGGAGCTGGGACCGGCGGGCGGGGAGGCGCTGGCGGTCGGCTTCGACGTGGCGGTCTTCACCCGCGAGGGCCGCGTCTCGCGCGTGCACGGCTTCCTCGACAAGATCCCGGGCTGAGGGGGCGGGATGTTCTTCACCGCGTCCGACGGGACCCGCCTGGCCTACGAGGACTACGGGGACGGCCCGGCGATCGTCTTCGTCGCCAGCGCGATGCTCGACGCCGGGATGTGGGAGTACCAGCTCCCCTTCTTCATCGAGCGGGGCTTCCGCTGCGTCGCCTTCGACCGGCGCGGCCACGGCCGCTCCGACCGCCCGTCGAACGGGTACGACATCGACACCGGCGCCGACGACCTGGCCGCTCTGGTCGAGCACCTCGACCTGCGGGACGTCGTCCTCGTCGGCCACTCGACGGGCGGCGCCGAGGTCGCGCGCTACCTGGCCCGCCACGGGCAGGAGCGCGTCAGGCGCGTGGTGTTCGTCTCGGCGGCGATGCCGTTCATGAAGCAGACCGACGACAACCCCGACGGCATCCCCGAGGCGGCCCTGGAGGCGATGCTCGCCCAGATCCGGGCCGACCGGCCCCGCTGGCTGACGATGCAGGCGCAGGCGTTCTTCGCCACCCATCTGGGCAACGACGTCTCCCCCGCGCAGGTCGACTGGATGGTCCGGATGTGCCTGGACACCACGGCCTGGGCGACGCTGCGGATGCAGCACGCCGCCTTCCACACCGACCACCGCGCTGCTCTGGCCGAGATCACCGTTCCCGCCCTCGTCGTGCACGGTGACGCCGACTTCTCGATCCCCGTGGAGGTGAGCGGCCGCCGCACCGCCGCCCTCGTTCCGGGCGCGGTCTACAAGGAGTACCCCGCGGCGGGCCACGGCCTGTTCGTCAGCCACGCCGACCGGCTCAACGCCGACGTCCTGGACTTCATCGGGTCGTGAGCCGCTCGCGGCACGGCGGCCCGGAGCACCTCCGGGCCGCATGACCCGACCGGTAATTGATCTTCCATCGCGCCCCTCCGCACGATGGCCTTCCCTTCATCCGCAAGGAGCGACAATGCGCGCACGTCATATCGGGGCCCTGCTGTCGGCGGCGGCGGTCACCGTCACGGCGGCCGTCCCCGGCTCGGCCCACGCCGCCGACCAGCCGGTGATCGAGGGCGAGGTCTCGCCCGCCGCCAAGACGTTCATCGACCGGCAGACCCGGTTCGGCGGGATGCCGACCTACACCGACCCCGCCCAGCCCAATGACCAGGACCTGGAGAAGCGGGTCGGCGCCTACTCGGAGCTGTGGCACGAGAACGCCACCCTCTGGGAAGCGGGCGCCGAGCCCATCGCGGGGCGGACCAAGATCGAGAACTCGATCCGCTCGACCCTCAAGCTCGTCCCGGAGTTCGGCTTCCGCCCGGTCCGCATCGGCACGGCCCGGAACGTGGTCATGTACGGCGCCGACAACCACGCCACGCTCAACGGCAACAAGGTGCGCTACCCCGCCGTCTACCGGGTCGTGGTGGACGACAACGGCGACGTGGTCCAGGGACGGCGCTACTACGACAGGTTCACCTGGTTCAAGCCTCTCGACAGCAGCCTGGAGGACATCTTCCAGGGAGTGAGCGACAAGAGCCGCGGCACGGCCCCGCCCGCCCAGCGCTCCGCGCGCCCCGGCGACGTCGCCGGGCGCAACGCGGCCTGGAACCGGGGCGACGCCGCCGCCCTGGTGGACTCCATGGGCCGGGCGCCGCTGTCGGGCCCCGGACTGGGCGATCGCAAGCTGCACACCCGGGGCGCCAAGCTGGCCTACCTCAAGCGCCTGTTCGGCAAGTTCAGCACCGCCCCCGACGCCCGGCTCGAACCGGGCCAGACCGTGCGCACCCCCGTGGCCACCTACCAGGAGTGGCACGGGAAGGTGCGCAGCCAGGAGCGCACGACCTCCTTCGGCGTGATCGAGCGCTTCGGGTACCGCCACGGCAAGGTGACCGACTGGAACCTGACCTTCGACACGCTCCCGCTGATCGCCGATGACAGCGAGATCAAGAACCTCTACGGCCTGATCAAGCCCTCCAACTGACACCGCCTGAAAGCCGGCCGGCGCGGGACCGCATCAGCGCCCCGCACCGGCCCGCCTTCGCGCTCGGCAGGGCACCCCGCCGGGGTTCCGTCGAGCAGGCGCGCACGACGCGGATGACGCGGAAGCTGTATCCCCTGTCGGCCAACAGGTGGTCAGGCCGCCCTGGGAGCACCCGAGACCGGGCTCGTACAGCCCCCCTTTCGGGCTCCGGTCGCGTGCTGGTGGGCCCGCACGCTGGTGGAGTCCACCGGCATCTGCCAGTCGATCTCCCCGGTCGCATCGGCGTCGGCCTGCGTCGTCCGCAGCACCTTGTCGAAGGCGCCGTCGAGCGCCCTGCGGTCGTCCGGCCGCTTGCGGCCCCGCCGGGTCACCGGCAGCAGCGGCCGGGCGAACTCCCCTTCGGCGTCCGACAGTCCATGGCGACGTGTCACCGCACCATGATCCAGCACGCGAGCCGACCGGGCCGGGCCCCGGTCAGACGTCCCGGCGGGCGAGCACGGCGGCACCGGCGGCCAGCGCGACCACCGCGTAGGCCGCCAGCACCGCCACCGCCGCTGCGGGCGGCAGCAGGGCGGGCTCGGCCCTGCCGCCGATCGCGGCGGGCAGGCCGGCAGGCAGGACGGCCGAGAGCCGCTCGTTCCAGGGGGCGGGCGGCAGCGTCTCGGCGGCGACGGGCAGCACGAACAGCAGGACGCTGACGGCGGTGACGGCGCCGGCGGTGGACCGCGTGACCGCGCCCAGCCCGAGCCCCACCAGCGCCAGCACCACGGCCTGGAGGCACAGCGCGGCCAGCCACGGCAGCTCGTCGGCCACCGGCGTCTGGAACTCGGGGATCGCGCGGTCGCCGACGATGAGCCGCCCGAGCAGGAACGCCGCGCCGACGCTCGGCACGCTCACCGCCAGGGCGGCCGCCGCCACCGCACCCGCCTTGGCGGCCAGCAGCGTCGACCTGTCCGGCACCGCCGCGAGGCTCGTCCGGATCATGCCGGTGGCGTGCTCGGCGGTGACGGCCAGCACGCCCAGCAGCGCCGCGCACAGCGGGAGCGCGAGGGTCAGCGGATGCTCGGCCGGGGCCGCCCGCATGGCCGCCCGTTCGGCGGCCGCCCGGCCGTCGTAGATGTCGGCCACCATGAACGACCAGGCGCAGCACAGCAGGGTGAACCCGGCGACGGCGGCGGCCGTCCAGTGCGTGGACCGGACCGAGCGCAGCTTCAGCCATTCGGACGCGAGCACGGCGGTCATCGGCCGGCCTCCCCACTGCGGTGCTCGACGCCGGACGCGGTCAGCTCCAGGTACGCCTCCTCCAGGGAGGCGCCGCGCGCGGTCATCCCGTGCAGCGGGACACCGCCCGCCGAGGCGATGTCGCCGATCCTCTCGGCGCCCAGCCCGCGCACCAGCAGCTCACCGGTCCCGTCCGCCCGCGCCACAGCCGCGCCCGCCGCGGTGAGCATGCCGGCCAGTTCGGCGGGGCGCGGCGTGCGGACCAGCACGCCGTGGCCGAACCGGTCCGCCAGTTCGGCCACCGACGTCTCGGCGACCAGCCGGCCCCGGGCTACGATCACCAGCCGGTCGGCGGTCACCGCCGTCTCGCCCATCAGGTGGCTGGACATCAGCACGGTGCGGCCCTCGGCGGCCAGCGTCCGGACCAGCTCCCTGATCCACCGCACCCCGTCGGGGTCCAGCCCGTTGACCGGTTCGTCGAGCACCAGCACGCCGGGGTCGCCGAGCAGCGCCGCCGCGATCCCGAGCCGCTGCCGCATGCCGAGCGAGAACTCGCCGACCCGCTTGCGGGCCACTCCGGCCAGCCCGACGCTCTCCAGGACGGCGGCCACCCGCCGGGAGCCGATCCGGTGGGTCAGCGCCAGGCAGCGCAGGTGGTCGTAGGCGGTGCGGCCGCCGTGTACGGCCGAGGCGTCCAGCAGCGCGCCCACCTCGTGCAGGGGGCGCCGCAGGCCGGCGTAGCGGCCGCCGTTCACCAGGGCCTCGCCCGACGTGGGCGCGGCCAGGCCCAGCAGGACGCGCATGCAGGTGGTCTTGCCCGCGCCGTTCGGGCCGAGGAACCCGGTCACCACACCCGGCCGCACCTGGAACGACAGGCGATCCAGGGCGAGGGACCCGCCGTAGCGCTTGGTCAAATCGCGCACTTCGATCATGTGCCCAACCGTCCTCCACGGCCCGCCCCGGCCGCGTCGGACCAGGGGAGGAGACCCTCAGGTAGGAGGAGGATCGTTCGGCCGGGGATGTACCGTCTGGGCGTGGGCGACTCCGGACTGCGTTCCCTTCTCACCCGGCCGGTCGGGACGCGCCGCCTGGTCGAGCTGGACACCGCGGCGGCGCTGCTGTACGTGCTGGTGCTGCTGCCCATCGCCCTGCCCTGGGAAGCGGGGGCCTGGGTGGTGGTCGCGGGCGGGCTGCCGCTGGCCGTGCGCCGGCTGTGGCCGGTCCCGGTGTTCGCGGCCGTCGCCGCCGCGACGCTGACCGGGGTGGCGCTGGGCGTCGCCGAGGACAACTTCGCGGCCGCCGCCTACGCGCTCTACCCGGTGGCGCTCGCCCGGCCGCGCCGCCGGTGGCTGCCGACGCCGCTGATCGGCGGCGTGAGCGCGCTGACGCTTTGCTTCCTGGCCGTGACGGGCGCGCAGTCGATGGACCGGCGGGTCGGCGACGTGCTGTTCGGGCTGGCGCTGCTCGGCGGGACCTGGACGGTCGGCCGGGCGGTCCGCGAGCGCCGGGCGCACGCCGCGCACACCGTCCGGGAACTGGCCGACCGCGCCGCGGCCGACGAGCGGCTGCGCATCGCCCGCGAGCTGCACGACGTCGTCGCGCACAACATGAGCCTCATCGCGGTCAAGGCCGGCGTGGCCGACCACGTCGCCGACGCCCGGCCGCAGGAGGCCCGCGAGGCGCTGCGCGTCATCGCCGACACCAGCCGCTCCGCGCTCACCGAGATGCGCCACCTGCTCGGGGTGCTGCGCGCCGAGCCCGACCTCGCCCCGGCCCCCGGACCGGGCGGCCTCGCCGCGCTCGCCGAACGCGCCGCGCTGGCCGGCGTCAAGGTGGAGCTGGACGTGCGGGCCGGCGACCTGCCGGAGGGGGTGGCGCTGTCGGTGTACCGCATCGTGCAGGAGGCGCTGACCAACGTGGTCAAGCACGCCGCCCCGGCCCGCTGCCTGGTCCGCGTCGCCGACGACGGCGGGGCGGTGCGCGTCGAGGTGGCCGATGACGGCCCCGGCGCGCGGACGCTGCCGGGCCCGGCCGGGCACGGGCTGATCGGCATGCGCGAACGCGTCATGATGTACGGCGGGGACTTCACCGCGGGCCCCCGGTCCGGTGGGGACGGTTTCGCGGTGTCGGCCCGCCTGCCCTACGGAAGGTGATCGTGAACCAGCCCGTGCGCGTCGTGGTGGCCGACGACCAGGCCCTCGTCCGCGGCAGCTTCCGCGTGCTGCTGGAGACCTCGCCGGGCCTGGCGGTCGTCGGCGAGGCCGGCACCGGCCGGGAGGCGGTCGAACTGGCCGCCGCCGAGCGCCCCGAGGTGGTGCTGATGGACGTGCGGATGCCGGAGATGGACGGCATCGAGGCCACCCGCCGCATCTGCGGCGACCCCGCCACCGCCGGTGTCCGGGTGCTCATCCTCACCACCTTCGACCTGGACGCCTACGTGTACGCGGCGCTGCGCGCGGGCGCCAGCGGCTTCCTGCTCAAGGACACCGCGCCGGGCGACCTGCTGACCGCGATCGGGGTGGTCGCGGCGGGCGAGGCGCTGCTGGCCCCGAGCGTGACCCGCCGCCTCATCGGCGAGTTCGTCCGCCAGGGCCCGCCGGTCCCGGCCCCCTCGCTGGACGGGGTGACCGAGCGCGAGCGCGAGGTGCTGGTGCTGATCGCGCGGGGCCTGTCCAACACCGAACTGGCCGAGCACCTGCACCTCAGTCCCACCACGGTCAAGACCCACATCGGGCACCTGCTGGCCAAGCTGGGCGTCCGCGACCGCGCCCAGCTCGTCATCGCCGCCTACGAGAGCGGCCTGGTCAACGCGGCCAGACGCTCGGCAGTTCATGGCGGCCTACCAGCGCACCATGATCCATCCCGCAGGGTCGTCTGAAGACACTCCCCAGGGTCTGCCACCGTGGACGCCGCTGATCTCGACTACCGGACCCGGCCCCGGTCCGGCTGCGTCCCCCGCCCCTGGCGGCCCGGCTCGTCGAGCTCGGTCACGCCGGGGAGGTGGAGTTCCAGGCCCGCCGAGGAGAGTGGTTCTGCGCGCTGGATCTCGCCCGGCGGCTGGCCGGCCAGGACCAGCGGGCGGAGGTGCTGCAGGTGCTCGACCCGTACGTCGCCACGGGCTGGTGGGGAGCGCGAGGAACATCACCGCGCCGAGCGCCCCGCCGGCCGCCGGCATCCTGAACTGCCCCTCGGGCGCCCCGCTCATGATCGGATTCCTTCGCGCACCGCCGTCCCCGTCCGTCGCGCCGAACCCCGTTCACCCGAACATGAACAGGACGGCGGCGCCGTTCAAGGCCACAAAGGGCCCATATCGGTCATGCGTACCCCCGCAGGACGACCGCGGAGGTGGATCGGCCCCCTCCGCCGGGCATGGTGATCCCTGCGAGGCCGTGCGCGGTCCCCGCTCTGCCGCTTGGAGGTGCGCATGACCCCGTCGGAACGGTACGGCGCGCAGTTCGGTCCCGACATCACCTTCCTGGGGGTGCCGCGCTGCACCTGGCAGGACCCGTCCACCTACGCCGACGCCGACGTGGTGATCCTGGGCGCGCCGTTCGACGGCGGCACCTCCCACCGCCCCGGCACCCGGTTCGGCCCCCAGCACATCCGGCAGACCTGCTACCTGCCCCACGACGGATCACGCCCGTCCCTGGCCCTGCGCGTGGACGGCCTGCGCGGCGACCTGACCGTCTACGACGCCGGAGACGTCGAGATGTACTCCGGCGACGCCGAACGCTCGGTCCGCGACCTGCAGCAAGCCGTCCACACCGTCACCGCCAACGGCGCCGTCCCGCTGATCCTGGGCGGCGACCACACCATCGCCTGGCCCGACGCCGCAGGCGTGGCCCAGCACCTGGGCCAGGGCCGCGTCTCAATGATCCACTTCGACGCCCACGCCGACACCGGCGACATCGAGTTCGGCTCCCTGACCGGCCACGGCCAGCCCATGCGCCGCCTCATCGAGTCCGGCGCGCTGCGCGGCGACCGGTTCCTGCAGATCGGCCTGCGCGGCTACTGGCCCGGCCCCCAAACCCTGGCATGGATGGCCGAGCAGGGCATGCGCTCCTACGAGATGACCGAGATCACCGCCCGCGGCCTCGACGAGTGCCTCACCGAAGCGTTCACCATCGCCACCGACCAATGCGACGGCGTCTTCCTGTCGGTCGACATCGACGTGTGCGACCCCGGCCACGCCCCCGGCACCGGCACACCCGAACCCGGCGGCCTCACCGCCCGCCAACTCCTGGACGCCGTCCGCCGCACCGCCTACGAACTGCCCATCGCCGGCGCCGACATCGTCGAGGTCTCACCCCCCTACGACCACGCCGACATCACCTCCGCACTGGCCAACCGCGTCGTACTGGAGATGCTGTCGGGCATCGCCCGACGCCACCACGACACACGCCACGGCACCCGGTGGGACCCGCGACGCCCCCTCCTCGACGACCGCTGACGCGCCCCCTTCCCGCGCGCCACGGCGGAATTCACGAAGCAGATGGCAGGCACATGCCACTGTTCGCAGTAAGCGACGACGGAAATAGGAAAGCGCGCTCGCGCAACGCATCCTCTCTCTCTTTTCAAGGCGTCGGCCTGCGCAGGAGAAATCGTTCTCCAATGAGCATTGAATAACGCCTTTTATGTCCCGGTTCGCGGTGCCCGCCCGGACCCGCGTCGTGGTGTTTCCCTGTTGCCTCCCTGCTCTGGACCACGGGAAACAGGTTGCCGCCCGGCCCGGGGCGGCCAAGCTGGTGATTGCCGGACCGAGCGGCTGACGGCGGCGCCGGCGAGTCGATGAACGGCTCGCCAGAAAACCAAGGCGAAGCCCGTACGGCCCATTCGGACCGGAGCGGCACACAGGGTGCCCGACGCCGGCGACGGCGAATCGAAAAGGGAGATCGCATGACCGAGAAGACGCAGTACGAGGCCCCGTCCCTCACCGACATGGGCGACTTCGGCACCGTCACGATGGGCAAGCCGGTCTGGGGCTTCGAGCCCAGCGGCTACTGCAAGTGGATGGGCTGCGCCACCAAGTGAGCAAGCCGTGACCGCACGGGCACCGGGGTCCGGATCGAGCCTCCTCGCTCGCCGGGAGGGCTCTCCGCCCGCATCACGCCACGGCCGCCGACCTGGGGCCCGAACCCTTCGGGCTACGGCACCGGATAGGCGGCACGGGCTGACGCGAGGACACCGGCCCCGTCCGTGACGGTCACCAGTCCCACCACCGGACGGCCGTGCCGGCCGCAAGGCCGGCACGGCCGTCCGGATCGGGCCGAACGACCTCTCCACTGTGAGGAAAAGATGCAGTTCTTCGCATTGCCGGACAACGCCGCCGCGGAGTCCGCCGTCGAGGAGTACGCGAGCCGGAGTGGCGCGACGGTGCTCCGGCACGCCTCCGGAAGGCCCTGGATCGTGGGCCACTGGCCCGACGACGAGCTGGTCTGGGCCGCCGCGGGACACCGGCGCGTCGCCGTGCTGGGGCACACCTCGGCGACCGCCGCCGACCTCGACAGGGCCCTGGCCGGCCTGCGCTCGCTCAGGGACCTCGACGGCTTCGCGCGCCGTACGCCCGGCAGCTTCCATCTCGTCGCGGCCCTGGACGGCGACGTGCGCGTCCAAGGCGGCCTGGCCACCGTCCGCCAGGTCTTCCACGCCCGCATCGGAGGGACGACCTTGGCGGCCGACCGGCCGGACACGCTGGCCCGGCTCTCGAACGCGGGCATCCGCGAGGAGCTGCTCGCCGAGGCCCTGCTGGCCCCCGCCCCGCCCTGGCCCCTCGGCGAACGCTGCCTGTGGCACGGCGTCCAGGCCCTGCCCCTCGGCACCTACCTGGAGCTGAACACCACCGGGCGGCACCGGATCGTGCGGTGGTGGAACCCGCCCGAGACCGTCCCGCTCGCCGAAGGGGCCGCCCGGGTCCGCACCGCGCTGGCCGACGCCGTCGCGGCGCGCGCCCACGGCCGCACGACGCTGAGCGCCGACCTGTCCGGCGGCTTGGACTCCACCAGCCTGTGCTTCCTGGCGGCCGGCCGGGTGGACCGGCTGCTCGCGTTGCGGCTGCCGCCCTGCGGTCCCGGTGACGAGGACCCCCGCTGGGCCGACCGGGCCGCCGAGCGTCTTCCCGGCATCGAATACCGCGTTCTGGAGGCGGGCGAGCTGCCCGGCGGTTTCGCCGGGCTGCTGGAGCCCGATCCCGACGTCGAAGCGCCCTATGCGTTCATCCGTTCGCGCGGCATGTACACCTATCAGGCACGCCTGCTGGCGGCGGCCGGTTCGACGGTGCACCTCACCGGTTACGGCGGCGACGAGCTGTTCCTGACCGAAGCGTCGTACCTGCACGCGCTGGTGCGGCGGCGTCCGCTGCGCGCGTTGCGGACGCTGCAGGCTCACCGGGCGCTGTTCAGATGGCCGTTGGGAGCTTCGCTGCGCGGGTTGCTAGACCACGAGTCCTTCGCCTCCTGGCTGGGCGGGAGCCTCGCCGACTCCCTGGACGCACCGATAGCCGAGGTGGACGCGACACCGACCGGCGGCTGGGGAGGCGCGTACCGGATGCCCGTCTGGGCCACGCCGGAGGCGCTGGAGTCGGTGCGCCGGTCGCTGCACCTGCTGGAGGCGTCCGGGATCGAGCCGCTGTCGCCGGTCCGCGGCCTGCACGCCGCGTTGCAGAACGTGCGCTGGAGCGGCGAGACCATGCGCAGGACCGACCGGCTGACCGCGCGGCACGGCGTCCGCTTCGAGGCGCCGTTCCTGGACGACCAGGTGGTGGAGGCCGCGCTGTCGATCGACTACGCCGACGGCCTGGACGTCACCCGCTACAAGCCGGGCCTGGTGGAGGCCATGCGGGGCGTGGTCCCCGACGCCGGCCTCGAACGGCGGACCAAGGCCGAGGCCAGCGCCGACGTCTACGCCGGGCTGCGCCGCCACCGCCGCGACCTGCTGGCGCTGTGCGACGACATGCACCTGGCCCGGCTGGGCTTGGTCGATCCGCGCGCCCTGCGCGCCACGATCACCGGCCCGCCGCCGACACCGCTGCACCTGCTGCCGCTGATGGCCACGTTCGCGTGCGAGGTGTGGCTGCGGTCGCTGACCGCCCGGTCCGACCGTTCCGACTTCCGCGAAGGAGTCCGCTCATGAAGCTCTCACCCGGGGTGTCGGCCGCCGACACCGACGGCGGCATGGTGCTGCTGGACGAACGCACCGGCCGCTACTGGACGCTCAATCCGACCGGCCGGATCGTGATCCGCGCGCTGCTGGACGGCGGGACCGCCGCCGACGCGGCCGCCGAGCTGGCCCGGCGCTTCCCCGCGGCCGCCGACCGGACCGCCCGGGACGTCGACGGCGTGCTGGAGGCCCTGCGCCAAGCGGAGTTGGTGATCCCATGACGATGCCCGTGGCACTCGAACCGCGGTCGGCGGTCTCCCACCGCGACCGCGCCCTCGCCCTGGCGGCGGTGGCGGCGGCGCGCCCGCTTGCGCGGCTGTCGCCCCGGCGGCTCCGACAGGTGCTGCGGCTGGCGCGGCGCGGTGCGCGTCCCGCCTCGGCGGAGCGCGCCCTGGCGGCGCGGCGGGCCGTGGTGGTCGTCAGCGTCCGGTGCGCGGGCCAGGGTTGCCTGCAACGGTCGATCGCGACCGCCCTGCTGTGCCGGTTCCGGGGCGCGTGGCCGGTGTGGTGCGCCGGTGTCCGCACCGAGCCGTTCCAGGCGCACGCCTGGGTCGAGACCGGGGACGGGCCGGTGGGCGAGGCGGACGACGTCGGCCTCTACCGCAAGATCATGACCGTTCCGCCGGTGGACGGCGAGGCGCCGCGATGAACGCCTACCTGCCGCCGGTCGCGCAGGCGCTGCTGGCCTGCGTGTTCGGTTACTCCTGCTTCGTCAAGCTGCGCGGACCCGCCAACTTCGCGCGCTTCCAGATCACCGTGGGCAAGCTGACCGGTCTCACCGGAACGCCGCTGAAGGCCGCCGTCCTGGCGCTCGGCCTCTCCGAGGGCGCGACCGCCGTGCTGCTGGCCGTCCCCTCCACCGCGCGGGCGGGTTTCGCCGCGTCGATCGGACTGCTCGTGCTGTTCTGCGCGGCGGTGGTCCGGGCGGTGCGGCGCGGGGTCTTCGCCGAGTGCGGCTGCTTCGGGGCGCGCGAATCGGTCCTGAGCTACCCGATCCTGCTGCGCAACGGCCTGCTGCTGGCGGTCTCGGCCGCGGGCCTGTCGACCGCGCCCGCGCCCGTCCCCCTGCCGCAGGCCCTCCTCGCGGCGGCGGCCGGCCTGGCCGCGGGGGCGCTGTTCCTGCGCTACTGCGACACCGTCTCCGTCGCGGTGCTGATGAAGCTGTTCCCGCCCGTCGAGACCCCGGAGCGGCGGTCATGACCGGGCCGTGGCCGGACCCGCCGCCCGACCCGATGATCGAGGTGACCGGGCTGGTCAAGCGCTTCGGCGCGGTGACGGCGCTGGCGGGCGTGGACCTGACCGTCGCCCGGGGCACGGTCACGGCACTGCTCGGGCACAACGGCGCGGGCAAGTCCACGCTGGTCAACGTGCTGGCGACGCTGGTGCGGCCGACCGCCGGGCACGCGCGCGTCGCGGGCCTGGACGTGGTCGACCAGGCCCGGCGGGTGCGGCGCAGGATCGGACTGACCGGCCAGTACGCGGCCGTCGACGAGCGCCTGTCGGGCCGGGAGAACCTGACGGTGCTGGCCCGGCTGCTGGGCGCGCCCCGGCCCGCGGCCCGCGCCCGCGCCGCGCAACTGCTGGAGCTGCTGGGGCTGACCGGCGCCGCCGACCGCGCCGCGCGCACCTACTCGGGCGGGATGCGGCGGCGGCTGGACCTGGCCGCCGGGCTGGTCGGCCGCCCCGAGGTGCTGTTCCTGGACGAGCCGACCACCGGCCTGGACCCGGTCAGCCGCCTGGCGGTGTGGGAGATGGTCCGCGCGCTCGCCGCCGACGGCGTGACGGTCCTGCTGACCACCCAGCACCTGGAGGAGGCCGACCGGCTGGCCGACTCCATCACCGTGCTGGCGGACGGCAGGGCGGTCGCGTCGGGAACGCCGGCCGCGCTGAAGGCCCGCGTCGGGGACCGCACCGTCACGGTGGGCTTCACCGACCTGGCGGACCTGCTGGCGGCCGAACGCCTCCTGAACGCGCACGGCCTGAGCGCGTCGGTGGACCGGCCCCGCCGCAGGGCGACGGTCGTGGCGCGGACCGCGCAGGACGTGGCGGCGGTCGTGCGCGCGCTGGACGAGTCCGGGCTGGACTTCCACGAGCTCGCCCTCGCCGAACCAGAACTGGACGAGGTCTACGTGACCCTCACCGGACACCGGGACGAACGATGAACGCGCCGCAGATCACCGCCCGCCTCGCCCCGGCCCCCTACCCCGGCGCCGCGCTCGGCTGGCGGGGCGCCGGGATCGCCGCCCAGATCCGCGTGCTCACCGCCAGCTCGCTCAAGCGGCTGGTGTGCGACCGGCAGCTGCTGGTGGTGAGCCTGCTGGAACCCCTGCTCACCCTGGTGGTGTTCAGCCAGCTGTTCGCCGGGATGGTGCACATCCCCGGCTTCCCGGCGGGCGAGCGCTACATCGACTTCCTGCTGCCCGCCCTGCTGGTCATCACGGCGATCCAGACGGGCCTGCAAGCGGGCACCGGCCTGCTGGACGACATGCGCGACGGCCTGATGCCGCGCCTGCGCTCGCTGCCCATCTGGCTCGGCTCGGTGCTGATCGCCCGCAGCCTCACCGGCGCGGTGCAGAGCGTGCTGCGCCTGGCGACGCTGCTGGTGCCGGCCTTCGTCGTCATCGGCTACCGCCCGGCGGGCGGCCCGGTCGGGATGGGCGCGGTGCTGGTCCTGGCGCTGGTGCTGGGCTGGAGCCTGGGATGGGTGTTCCTGGCGCTGGCGTGCTGGCTGGACCGGGCCGAGATGCTGCAGGCCGGAGCCGGGATCGTGATGTTCCCGCTGATGTTCGCCTCGTCCGCGCTGGTGCCCGAGCAGGGCATGCCCGGTTGGCTGCGGGCGGCCGCGCGCTTCAACCCGCTGTCGCACGGGATCGAGGCGGCCCGCGACCTGGCGCACGGCCGGCCCGCGGGCGCCGGCGTGCTGATCGCCATCGCGATCGGCCTGGCCGTGGCCGCCGCGGCGATGCCCGTCGCGGTCCGGGGGATCCAGCGGCCGCGCTGAAACCGTCCGTCCACATCGAACCGAGAATCCGCACCGAACCGAAAAGGAGCACCACCATGCAGAAGAAGACCTTGCTGAGCGGGACCACGGTCGCCCTGGCGGCCGCCGCCGCGCTCACCGGCGCCGCCGTCCCGGCTCACGCCGGGGAGACCCACGAGATGGTCGGCATGTACGCCGACTGGGAACGCTGCACCGCGGCGGGGAAGGCCGGGCAGGCGGCGGGCAAGTGGACGAAGTGGTACTGCTTCCCCATGGACTGGGGCTCGACACAGCAGGGCCTGTTCATCATCCGCGAGGGCTCCGCCAAGCCCCGCCCCGCCCGCTGACGGAGGGGGGACACGAGACACGGCACCTCCCGTCCGGACTGCCACGCGAACGGATTTGACTTAGAGTAGTCAAGTCACTGCGCATCGTTCCACCACGTGCGTCGATCGCGAGGCCACCGGACGCGGAGGTGCCTGCCGTCTTGCCCGAGCGGAGTCACGAGGCCCCATCCGACCGTCGGCAGGGCGAAGCCTTCGGCGCGCGCCTGCGGCGGCTGCGCGGCGAGGCCGCGATGTCGCTGTCGGACATGGCCCGCGCGACGCACTACAGCCGCGGCTACCTGAGCAAGGTGGAGAACGGGCACAAGCCGCCGAGCCCCGGTCTCGCCCGCATCTGCGACGAGGTCCTGAAGGCCGACGGCGCGCTGCTGGAGCTGGTCGCCGACGAGCAGGGCGGCGAGCCGGAGGAGTGCCCGTACCCGGGGCTGGCCGCGTTCGGCTCGGCGGAGGCGCGCTGGTTCTTCGGCCGCGAGCAGGCGACCGCCGCGCTGGTGGAGCGGCTGCACCAGCGCTGGCTCGGCACCGGGCCCCTCATGGTCGTGGGGCCGTCCGGCGCGGGCAAGTCCTCGCTGCTGCACGCCGGACTGCTGCCGGCGATCGCCCGCGGCGCGCTGCCGGTGCCCGGCTCGCGGTCCTGGCCGGTGCTCTCGCTCACCCCGACCGCCCGCCCGGTCGCCGAGCTGGTCGCCGGGCTCGCCCGCACGACGGGCCTGGACCCCGGGACGGCGGTCCGGGCCCTGGCCGAAGGCCCCGGCACGCTGGCCGCCGTGCTCCGCCGGACGGTCCCCGGCCCCGGCGTCGTGCCCCGCCAGGGGGCGCCCGGCCTGGTCATGGTGGTCGACCAGTTCGAAGAGACCTTCACGCTGTGCGAGGACGAGGACGACCGGCGCGCGTTCATCGGCGCCCTGTGCGCGCTGGCGTCGGCCGACGCCGGGCAGGGCGCGGGCAGGTCCCCGATCCTGGTGGTCCTGGGCGTCCGGGCCGACTTCTACGGCCACTGCCTGGCCTACCCGGAACTGGTCGCCGCCCTCGGCGACGGCCAGGTCCCGCTGGGCCCCATGAGCCGCGCCGAACTGCACGAGGCCATCGTGGGCCCCGCCCGCGCCGCGGGCCTTGAGCTGGAACCGGGCCTGGCGGAACTGCTGCTGGGCGAGCTGGGCGCCCAGGACGGTCCCGGCCCCCGCCTCGGAGCCGGTGTGCTCCCGCTGCTCGCCCACGCCCTGCTGACCACCTGGCAGCAGCGCCAGAACGGGCGCATGACCGTCGCGGCCTACCGCCTCACCGGCGGCATCAGGGAGGGCATCTCCGCCAGCGCCGAACGCGTCTACCTGGGGTTGGACGAGCACGGCCGCGCCGCCGCCCGGCAGGTGCTGCTGAGCCTGGTCCGGGTGGGCGAGGGCGACCAGGACACCCGGCGGCGGGTCGGCCGCGACCGGCTGGCGGCGCGGTTGCCCGACCCGGACGCGGCGGCCCGCGTGCTGGGCGCGTTCGCCGACGCCCGGCTCGTCACCCTGGACGAGGGCTGCGTCGAGATCGCCCACGAGGCGCTGCTGTACGCCTGGCCCCGGTTGCGCGGCTGGATCGACGCCGACCGGGCCGGGCTGCGCGACCGGCAGCGCCTGGTGGAGGCCGCCGAGGCGTGGGAGGCGGGCGGCTACGACCCGGCGCTGCTGTACCGCGGCACGCAACTGGCGCTGGCCCTGGACTGGATCAGCGGCCGGCCCGGCGAGCGCGGCGCGCTGGAGCGCCGCTTCCTGGACGCCGGCGAGCGGCACGAGCAGGCCGAGGCCGCCGCGCGCCGGCGCCGCACCCGCCGCCTGCGCCGGCTGATCGCGGTGCTGTCGGCGCTGGTCCTGCTCACCGCGGGCGCGACCGGCTTCGCGCTGCGACAGCGCTCGGTGGCGCTGGCCCAGCGCGACATCACCGCCGCCCAGGTCGCGGTCGACCAGGCCGAGCGGCTGCGCCAGGTGGACCCGTCGCTGGCCATGAAGCTGAGCCTGGCCGCCTACCGCCTCGCCCCCGGGCCGCAGACGCGCGGGGCCGTGCTCGCCTCGTCGGGCAGCGTGTTCTCCGCGCGCGTCCCCGGTCACCGGTGGTCGGTGCGGCAGATGGTGTTCCGGGGGACGACGCTGGTGAGCGCGGGCAATGACGGCCTGGTCCTGCTCAACGACGTGCGCACGCCCCGGCGGCCGGTGACCGAGGCCGCCGTGCGGGAGACCACGGAGATCGGCGGCATGGCCGTCAGCCCGGACGGCGCGCTGATGGCCACCGGCGGCGAGGACGGGGCGGTGACGGTGCGCTCCCTGCGCGGGCGGCGCCCGATCGTCTTCACTGCGCCGCTGGGCGTGCAGGTGAGCGCGCTGGCGTTCGGCCCCGACGGCCGGACGCTCAGCGCGGCGACCACCGATGGCGCGATCCGGCTGTGGGACCTGACCGATCCCGCCCGCCCGATGGTCCGGATGCCCCCAGAAGGGGGGCACGGCGCGGCGGTGAACGGCCTGACCTACAGTCCCGACGCGCGCACGCTGGCCAGCGCCGGAGACGACCGCACCGTCAGGCTCTGGGACGTGTCCCGGCCTCGAAGCCCGGCTCCGGCCTCCGTCATCCGGCGGCACCACGCCCAGGTCCGCGGCGTCGCGTTCGCTCCCGACGGGCGGCTGCTGGCCAGCGCCAGCTACGACCGGACCGTGCACCTGACCGACGTCTCCGACCCCCGGCGCCCCGGACGCACGCGAGTGCTGACCGGCCACACCGGGCTGGTCAACCAGGCCGCGTTCCGGGCCGACGGGCGCTTGCTGGCCACCGTCGGGGACGACCAGACCACCCGGCTCTGGGACGTCGCGAGCGGCCGCCGGTTCATGACGCTGCCGCAACCCAACCCGGTGCGGGCGGTCGCCTTCGACCAGGACGGCTCGACCCTGGCGACCGGCGACGACGAGGGGCGCCTCATGGTGTGGCGCATGCCGCCGCCGGTGCTGCTCGGGCCGCCGGGCGGGCTCTGGACGGTGCGCCACGCGCCGAACGGGCGCCTGCTGGCCACCGGAGGGGCCGACGGCACGGCCCGGTTGTGGGACGTGGGCGACCTCTACCGGCCCGCCATGCTCGCCGCGCTGCGGCATCCGGGCGGGGTGCACGAGGTGAGGTTCGGCCCCGGCGGGCGGCTGCTGGTCACCGCCGGGGAGGATCGCGCGGCGCGCTTGTGGGACGTCACCGACCCCCGGCGCCCCGGCCCGCTCGCCACCGTCCGGCAGGACAAGGCCGTCTACAGCGCCGCCCTCAGCGCCGACGGCCGGCTGCTGGTCACCGGCGGCGAGGACCACAGCGCCCGGCTGTGGGACGTCACCGACCCCCGGCGTCCGGGGCTGCTCTCGGTCGTCCGGCACACCGACCGCGTCAACGGGACCGCGCTGAGCCCCGACGGCCGCGTCCTGGCCACGGTGGGCGGCGACTACCAGGCCAGGCTCTGGGACGTGGCCGACCGGCGGCGCCCGGCCCTGCTCGCCACCCTGGCCCACCCCAACCAGGTCAACAAAGTCGCCATCGCCCCGGACGGGCGCACGATGGCGACCACCGCCGACGACCGCCGCACGCGGCTGTGGAACCTCGCCGACCTGCGGCGGCCGACCCTGCTCAGCACGCTGGTCGGCCACCGCGAGGCCGCGCGCGGGGTCTCGTTCACCCCGGACGGCCGCACGCTGACGACCACGGGCGACGACCGGACCGCGCAGCTGTGGGACGTCGCCGATCCCCGGCGACCGGAGAACCTCACGGCCCTGAGCGGCCACGCCGGCGAGGTCGCCGACGTGTCGATCAGTCCTGACGGCCGGACGACCGCGACCGTGGGGACGGACTCGGCGGTGCGCTTCTGGGCCAACGACGCCGACGCGATCGCCCGCCGGATCTGCGAGATGGACGGCCCGGGGCTCACCCGCGAGGAGTGGGCCGCCCACTTTCCCGACCAGTCCTTCCGCCCCTCGTGCTGAGCGGGCGGCTATCC
Source organism: Spirillospora sp. NPDC050679 (assembly GCA_044456955.1). Classification (GTDB taxonomy): domain Bacteria; phylum Actinomycetota; class Actinomycetes; order Streptosporangiales; family Streptosporangiaceae; genus Spirillospora. The sequence goes on from JBITGK010000018.1 coordinate 77,462, forward strand.
GAGGAACTCCCGCAGCGAGCGCGGCTCGCGCCCTAGCAGGTCGGCCACGGTCGTGGTCGTGCTCGCCCAGCGCCCGTCCCCGATCTGCGCCATGAGTTCGGCCAGGTCACGGGCCGCTTGGGCCGGCATGCCGCGCTTCTCCAGATGAACGGCCGCTTCCTCGACCGGCAGGTCCACGTAGCGCACCGTCCGGCCGAGCGCCCGGGTGAGCTCGGCGGCGACCTCGTCGTGCGTGGGCGCCTCCGGTCCGGTGAGCTCGTAGACGGCGTCGGCGCCGACGGGGCGCGTGAGCAGCACGGCCGCGACCGCCGCGATGTCGCGCGCGTCGATGTAGCCGACCCGGCCCCCACCGTACGAGCCGAAGATCCGCCCCTCCTCGTCGACGTCGCTCCGGAGGTTCTGCATGAACCCGACGGGAGCCAGGATCGACCACGGCACCCCCGACGCCTTGAGGTGCTCGTCGACCTGCCCGTGCATCCCGAAGCCGAGCAGGCTGCCCGACGACACGCCGCGCACCGACACCGTCACCACCTGCGCCGCGCCCGCGGCCGCCGCGCGGTCGACGACCGCCTTGTGCGCCGGCACGAAGCCCGGCCACAGCGCGCTGTTGAGGAAGAGCCTGTCCCCCGGCTCGACCGGGATGCTCTCCGGCCGCTCCAGATCGCCGACCACGTAGTCGCAGCCCAGTTCCGCGCCCTGTTCGGCGCGCCGCACCACCGCCCGCACCGCGCCGCCGAGCTCCTCGACCAGCGCGCGCCCGATCGTGCCGGTCGCACCCGTCACCACGATCACCGTGACCTCCCAAGTGGAATATGATCTTCCGGTTCTGTTCTACACTAACCGGAAGATCACATTCCACTTGAAGGAGGGACCCATGCGCGCCGATGCCCGCCGCAACCGGGACAAGATCCTGGAGGCGGCACGCGACGCCGTGGCCGAGCGCGGCGCGGACGCGCCGATGGAGCTGATCGCCCGGCGGGCCGGCGTCGGCGTCGGCACGCTCTACCGCCGCTTCCCCGACCGCGGCACGCTGCTCGCCGCCTTGGCGGAGCAGTACGTGCACGAACTCATGGACGCCCTCGACGGCTTCGTGGCGGACGAGCCCGGCGCGTGGGCGGCCGTCCGCGCCTTCGTCGTCCACAGCACCGAGAGGGGCCGCGGCGCCATCGCGGCCGCGCTGGCCGGGACCACCGCGCCGCAGGCGAGGGAGGCCCTGGTTCAGCGCCTGGACCGACTGGTGAAGCAAGCGCAGGCGGACGGCGCGATGCGTTCCGACGTCGACACCGGCGACCTCATGGACCTGCTCAACATGTTCGCCTGCCACCCGGGCGTCGTCCCGGAGCGCTTCCTCCCGCTCATGCTGGACGGCCTCGAAACCGCCGGTTCGCGCAAGAGGGCGTGAACCGGCAGGCGGTCAGAACCCGGCGGCCGCGTAGGCGTTGTAGGAAGTGGGCGGCGCGACGTCGGCGTCCGGACAGCGTTCGGCGCGCGTGAGGGGCCACTGCGTCAGGTACCGCACCGGACGGCGCGCGTCGACGCTGGCCCGCCGGATGCCCGCCGCCGCCTGCCGGTCGTTCGCGTACGCCTCACCGATGATCCACGGCTGCTGGTAGCCGATCCGGTCCATCGCCGCGTCGGCCGCCATGAACTGCTCGTACTCGCTGCCGTTGTGCTGCTTGCCGTACAGGTGGACCTCCAGCACCGACGGCGGCGCGTCGCCGTAGACGGCGGGCAGCTCCGCCACCCGGTCGGCGACGACGACCTTCATCGAGAAGCCGACCGTGCCGGTGGCGCCGAACTCCCGGGTGTAGTCGCGCCAGAGAGCGCTGTCGTACTGGCGCAGGACGTGCTCGCGCGGTTCCGGCGCACCCTCGTTCAACAGGTCGATCACAAAGGGCAGACCCGAGCGCGCGGCCACCTCCCGGACCTGGCGGATCACCCCGAGGTTCTCCCCGTACAGCGAGGGGTCGAACGCGGTCCACTCACTCGGGGAATTGGCGTCCATGGGAAAGAAGCCGATCTCGACGCCGGCGAACCCGGACGCCTTCATCGCCGCCAGCACTTCGGTCAGGTTGCGGACGTTCCCGTCACCGAGCCGCCCGCCCGTCGAATCCATCACCGTTCCCGACTCCGGCCCGCGCCGATGGAAGATCGGGATGCGCAACCGTTTCTGCCCGGCCCGCGCCATCGCGGCGATCTGCTTCCTGACGAGATCGGGGTCCCTGTCGAAACTGTTGACCACGCCGTAGGGCTCGCGCTCGCAGCCCTGGGGCCCGCCGTCGATCCGGTAGACGAAGTAGTTGGACCCGCCGACCTGCTCGGCAACGCGCGGCGCCTCGCCGGTCTGCGCGTGCGCCTGACTCCCGACCAGCACCGAGCCGAGCCCCAGCACGGCCAGGCATCGCATCATCCGCATCACAAGCCCCCGGCCGGCTTCCGCACTCCACGACCAACAACGACGGCAGGCACGAACGAAGACGCGCCTTACCCGAAAAGCTTTCCTATGACCGCAAGAAAGCACATCCACTTTCACAAGGACAGCCCGAAAACTCGACTCTCGAAGCACCTTGAACATTCTCCGAGACATCAAACCAATGGGTCACCCTAGCAGCAAGTCCAGGCACCCACTTGCATCAAAGTATGCAGGACACCATCAGAAATATGCCGCTCCACGCCATTTATCCGTTACTTCACCCAACGCCACCGATAACGCTCCACCAAAAAAGACAGATCGACTATTTTAAGTCACAATGCCCCCACCCTCGCCGGTGCGGACATCCCTCGAGCCATGAGCCACGGCGATACGCGCGGCTACCAAGACGCCCGCCGCCCCAAGCGGCAGTGACCGCCTCCGCCCACACCGAGGGCTCGATCCGTTGATCACCGTCGACTGCCCAGACGTGCTGTCGCGCCTGAACAACGCCATCAGCACCACCCTCGCCTACGTCGACATACATGCCTTGCAAAGAGCTCCAAGCCGCCCCCGAGCCACCGCGTCTCGCCAAGATCTTCCGCCACGAGTCGGACGAGCCGGCCCAAACCGTCGACTCCCCGGCCGGCGAAGGCACGACCAAGTGGTCACCCAGAAGTCGCACCGACCGCAATGCGCCATTTGGGCAACACCATCGCCGGCAACGACGGTCCGCAGTCGACAGGCGAGCAGTCGCCGTAGCCAGGTGAGCGGTGAACGTGTCGCGTCCCGGTATCCGCCAACGCCTTCTCTGGCAGAGAAGTTGTGGCCACCGAGGTCGTTCCGACTGAAGCTGCTCCGTTTCCGAACCAGGGCGATCTGCTCATCGACCAACCTTCTCGCAGGGTCGGGCTCTGGACTTCTACGACGACGGATTGACCATGTGACCGGGCCTCCAAGAATCAGATACCCGCTCCAAGCGACCTCCAGGTGTCCTGGAGATGACCTCCGCAGAAAAACAGTCTCCGCGTCCCCCTGCAGCATCTCTGCACGCTCACCTAACAGCAAACAAGCCACCCTACCCGCAGTCCGAGCTCCCAAACTTGATGACCTTCAGTGATCAACAAGCAACAGAAAAGGGTCTTTACTAAATCTGTTGCGGCAGCGCATGATCTTCATCAACAGGTCAATGCCGTGCGGCAACTACCTGTCGAAGACACCATTCGAGGGGAGTTGCTCTTGCACGGACATCGGTTCTTCCCTTCCCTTGAGACTCCACGGTGATCGTCTTCGATCCCGCCCATCTCTCCACACCCCAACTGCGGGGAGTCGCATGCGTGGTATGCGAAAAACGCTTCCCGGCACCTCCGGTCCAGGTCGGCGTCACCCCTGATCAGAGCCCGGTGACCGCCTGCGTCGAGTGCGCCTTCCACGCCCCCGACCCCGGGCATGGCACCCGCCTTCACTAACCGCTCCCATCACCCTTCGGCCGCATGGGCTTTCAGCCGGGGCCTCTTCTGAGCCCGGCTGCACAGCCGCATGCCCGTGAATTTCTTGGCGCCCTCCCTGGCTCCGCCATGCCCTCAACCGAAAGGACTTCCCATCATTCCGGCTGGCGGAGACGTCTCTGCTTTCCTACCCCGAAAGGAAGCTCGTCAGTGGAAAAACGGTTCCTTGCGCTGACCGCCGTATCAGCGCTGATGTTGACCGGGCTCACCGCGCCCGGTGCGGCTCAGGCCGCCCCTCGCCCCACTCCCCGCCCCCACTCCTTCCAGCACCTGCTCCCGGAGACGGGTTCGCCGCGCGCGGCGAACCCGAAGCTGGGGCCGTCCAAACGACAGGGGCCGCGCCTGGTCTCTCCCAGCACCGTAGGCGTCCCGTCCCGCACGCGTATCCCCACCTACGCGCCGCTGAAGACCGCCGGCCCGTCGCCGCAGCCGTCGGCGCGAGCGGCTGCCGCGGCGTCGGTGCCGGTGGGGATCGGGCCGGTGCGCAACGGCACGTTCCTGTCGTTCAACCTGGCCGACTACCTGCAGTTGAAGGTCAACGTCGGCTCCGGCAACGCGATGGTGCGCACCGCCGACCTGTCGCTGCCGGGCATCGGCGGCAACGTCGCGGTCGGTGCCGCCTACAACAGCCTGCTGCACGCCGCCGACGCCCCGACCGGGATCATCTCGGCGGGGTGGCGCACCCGGCTGGGCCAGGACGTGCGGCTCTACAAGAACAGCGACGACTCCATCACCTTCACCGGTCCCGACGGCACCTCGGGGGTGTTCACCCCGTCCGGATCGGGCTACAGCACGCCCAAGGAGTTCAAGGGCGACCTGGTCACCCAGTCCGGCGGCGGCTGGAAGTACACCGACCACGGCTCGGGCCGCAAGCACTTCTTCGACGGTTCGGGCCTGCCGTCCAAGACCGAGGACCGCAACGGCAACGTCACCGACTTCACCTACACCTCCGGCAACATCTCCAAGATCACCTACAAGCCCAAGGGCGAGACCACCGGGCGGTCGATCTCGGTGGTGTTCTACAACGGCCGTCTGGCCCGGTACGACCAGAACGGCGCCGACGGCGCCAAGCGCACCGTGGTCTACAGCTACGACACCTCCAACCGGCTCAGCCAGGTCCAGTGGGCCGCCGGTGAAGTCGCCAAGTTCGGCTACGACGGGTCGGGCAACCTGAACTCGGTCACCAACGGCAAGGGCGCACTCACCCAGATCGCCTACGACTCCGGGCACCGCGCGCTGTCGGTGACCCAGGTCGGCTCCAGCACCAGCCAGGTCACCCGCCTGGCCTACCCGTCCGACACCCAGACCAAGGTCGCCGACCCCAACACCGACCAGTCCAAGGCGGTCGCCGACGTCCCGCACACCACCTACACCCTCAACGCCAACCACCGCGTCACCAAGACCGTCGACCCGGCCGGCAAGACGCGGTCCAAGAGCTACACGCCCTTCAGCGACATCGAGACCTACCAGAACGCCAACCAGGGCATGACCAGCAACACCTTCGACGCCAATGGCGGCGAATCGCTGACCAAGTCCACCTCCCCCAGCGGGGCCTCGGCGTCGGCGACCTACGGGAACTCGCCCACCAGCCAGAACCCCACCGCCGCCTACCAGGCTTCGGCCGGCACCGACACCCAGGGCAACTCCTCGGCTTACACCTACGACGGGCCGGGCAACCTATCGTCGGCCAAGAACGCGCTAGCGGCCGAGGCCAAGCTCACCTACAACAGCGACGGCACGGTCAAGGACTCCACCGACCCGGGCAACGGATCCAACTCCGCCACCTACGGCTACGACGCCAACTACCAGCTCGCCTCGATCACCCCGCCGACCGGCAACACGCTGAAGAAGAAGACCTTCACCTACGACGCCTACGGCCAGCTCGCCACCGCCACCGACGGCAACGGCAAGAAGACCAGCTACACCTACGACGGCAACGGCCGCGTGCTGACCGTCACCTACTCCGACGGCACCCCGCAGGTGATCTTCACCTACGACAAGGCCGGCAACGTGCTGACCCGCACCGGGGCGACCGGTACCACCACCTGGTCCTACACCCAGCGCAACCTCATGGCCGGGCGGCACTCCGCCTCCGGCGGAGGCGAGATCGACTGGCAGTACGACGCGGCCGGCAACCTGGTCAACCAGCTCAGCTCCGCCGGGACGCTGCACTACGTGCACTCCACCCGCAATCTGCTGGCCAGCATGACCGACTACTTCGGCACGAAGTGGGAATTCGACTACGACGACGACGGCAACCGCACCCACACCTACTTCAACAAGACCTCCGACACCGCCTGGGCGATGCACACCAAGAACACCTACGACGACTCGGGCCGCCTCACCCGCATCGTCACCTCCCGCGCGAGCGACGACTCCAAGGTCGTCTCCGATGTGTCCTACTGCTACTCCAAGCGCGGCGGTGCCACCTCCTGCGACACCGCCAAGGCAAGCGACACCGGCCTGCGGCAGTGGAGCAAGAACAACCTCACCGGCACCATCAGCGACTACACCTACGACAAGGGCAACCGCCTGACCAAGGCGACCAACGTCGTCGGCAAGACCTACGACTACGACTACGACGCGCGCGGCAACCGCACCACCGTCAAGACCGATGGCGCCCAGACCCAGTCACTGACCTTCAACTCCGCCAACCAGGCCACCACCAGCGGCGAGGAGCACGACGCCGCCGGCAACCTGACCGCCACCACCGGCGCGGGCGGCCTGAAGGGCACCTACAACGCCGCGAGCCAGACCACCCAGTTCACCAAGGGCACGACCGCCATCGGCTTCACCTACGCCGGTCCCGACCAGAGCGAGATGGTGACCGCCAGAGGCCTCTCGGTGGTCTACGGGCGCTCGGGCAGCACCAGCGCCGGGATCGTGTCCTACACCAACACCAGCACCACCGTGTGGATGATCCACGACAGCACCGGCACCCCGATTGGCTACGCCTACAGCGGCAAGTCCTTCGCCTACGGCACCGACGGCCTGGGCTCGGTCACCTCCATCCTCAGCCCCGCAGGGAACCAGGCCGCCGCCTACACCTACGGCCCCTACGGCGAGACCACCGCCGACAACGGCTCGCAGTCCGCGGTCAACCTCATCCGCTACACCGGCGGCTTGGACGACCCCAACACCGGCCTGCTCAAACTCGGCCAGCGCTTCTACGACACCGGCCGCGGCCGCTTCACCCAGCAGGACTCCATCAACACCGTCGGCGACCCTGGCAACGGCAACCGCTACGCCTACTCCGGCGACAACCCCATCAACAACACCGACCCCACCGGCGCTTCGTGGGTGAGCAGCGGTCTCGGCCTGCTCGACAAGGGATACGGCCTTTACAGCAAGTTCAACACCGCCAATGACGTTTACGAGATCGGAACCGATCTAGCTGACGGCGATTTCTCCGCCCAAGGACAGGCCACGTTGACAGGTCTCGCCGTAGGCGAGGCCACCACGGCCCTCTGCACCACAGCAACCATCAGCGGTGGGCTCGTCACCGGTGGTGCGACAGTTGCGGCAAGCCTGGGCTGCGGAGTGGCCGGAGAAATGCTGGGCAATTGGGTGGAGGGGCAGATGACGTAAACAACAAGGGGTGCCGGAGTGGGGGCGTGCCCCCACTCCGGCACCTTGTTCGGCCCGGTTATCCTACTACGAACGGAAAAGGATCATGATTAAAATTGCAACAGCCATCGCCTGCATCGTCGGAGTGGCCCTCATCCTCTATTTCCGACAGGGAACACGGGGAAATTTTGACACACCTGGATGGATGTACGCCGTGGGGGCGGTGTTCGCCATATCCATGATCGCCGGAGCGATATATTATTCGAACAGAAAAAATTGATAGCCGCCGTTCTCCGTCGCGATGATTACGAGATTTACGAGGGTCTACACCGGCCTTCTTCTGCTCGTCGGAGTGGGTGCAATCGCCTACTTCACCATCAGCATCAAGCGCAACATCGACAATCCTTGGTGGATGTACGTCTTGGGAATTGTCGTGATGGCGGCATTAATCATCATGGACGTCCGCACGAGGAAAAACAAACCCAACCGTTAGCCAGCAAAGACGCATCCGCCGGAACTTATTGGCGGATGCGTCTGCGGTCCAAAGGGAGCTAGAAGAGCGCTTCAGCCCGGGTGTGGCCTTTTGCTGCACCCGGGACCTGCTTTGGCGTCGTGTATGGCGCAGCTCGCTCCCCTAGGACAGCCGGGCATCCGTCACCGGAACAGCCAGCAGTGTCGGCGGGTCCTGAGTCCACCGGCCTGAAGGCGGTGGGCCGAGCCCATAGGATCGCCGTCACCTGAAGTGCATCACCTGGTGTAACCATCCGGGCGGTCATCGTAGTTACTTCGACCAAAGATGGAGGCTGGCATGGGATGGATCTTTGGAGCGGCGCTGTTCGTGATCGGAATCTTTCTCATAGTCGCCAACAAGCGCGTCAGCAAGTTAGCAGCAAAAGCTCGTTCTGATCAATTTGCCGGCGGGCTGCAGGAAACCGAGAGACCATTTTTCAGGGTGGTAATGATCATCGTTGGGATCGGCTGGATGGGCCTTGGTGTCGCGAAAGTGTCCGACTTCTTTTGAGTGCCCGCCCGAGAGTATTCACGTCTATGGGGATGAAGCAGCCTGCGATCGAGGGTTCGAAGGCGGGCATGACACCCAGCACCAAGACGGGCGGTGGGTGGACAGGCACATCAGCTCGCAGGTGCGGCGCTGTATCAGCAGCATCCGGCCGTCGCCGAGTCTCGTCGAAGCAGTACTGCTCGGAGGGAGCATGTGCGGCAGCGCTGGCCGTCCGGCGGGTGGATCGTGTCAGTCAGGCTGTCCCAGGGCCAGTGAACTCAGCAGCCCTCCGATCGGTTGCGCAAGGCAGGTAGCCGACCGGACGCCTGCCACGAAAGGCGTGGATCGGCTGGTTCTCAGTCAGCGTCGATCAGGTCGGCATGTGCCCTGACGCCGTTGCCCGCCCCCGCGTCGCTCGGTCAATAGGCGAACGGCACGAGCCGAACCACAGAACGCTCTAGCGGTCGTCGGTCGTGGCGGCCCAGGCGGCGATCTGGGCGCGGGACATGAAGCCGAGCTTGGCGAGGATGTGCTCCAGAGGGGAGTCGGCGGTCCGCTTGGAGATGACGAGCTTCTCGGCGATCTGGCGGTTGGACAGGCCCTGCGCGACCAGCCGGGCCACCTGCTCCTCGCGTTTGGTCAGCGGGCTGCGCCTGGCGGGTGCGTCCGGGGCCGCGCGCTCTCCCTTCATCACCCGTACGGCGTCGGCGGCGGACAGCGTGGCGCCTCTAGCCGAAGCGTCGGTGAAGGAGCCCCTGCCCATCGCGGCGAGCAACTTGTCCACGGTCCGCTGCGTGACAGATTCCCACTGCGGTCCCCGCTCGGCCCTCATCCGGGACCACAGGGCGTCGGCAGCGCCGAGCAGCAGGGCGGCCTTCCCGGTCTTGCCGAGGTCGGTCAGGTAGAAGGCGTAGAGGTCGAAGGCCAACGCGACGTGGTAGAGGTCGCCGACCTCCTCCTTGGCCTCGATGCAGAGGTGGAGATCGGGAACCGCGGCCCCGGGGTCCCCGGCCGTCCAGCGCGCGAGCGCCCCCACCCACCTGGCGAAGCCCTCGCCCCAGCGATCGCCGCGTTCGAGGCACATGGGCAGGCACCGCTCGACGCACGCGAGCGCCTCGGCGACCTCACCGCGGAACGAGTGGGTGACGGCCTGCAGGATGATCGTGATCACGGCGTGCGGCTCGTCGAACCCGCGCTCCTCGAAGACCGTCATGGCTTCCCGGTACGCGGCCAGACCGGCGTCCACCCGGCCGGCCAGCGTCAGCGTGGTCCCCGTGGCGTGCTGGACATGGCCGAGCAGGGTCGAGTCGGGCTCGCCCTCGGCTATCGACTCCGCTTCGTCGAGGCAGGCCAGCGCATGGTCGTAGTCGCTCCGCACCATCGCCACGCGGGCGAGGGCCTGCAGTCCCTACCCTCGCTGGAGGCAGGCCTCAGGGACCAGGCGCAGTGCCCGCTCCAGCCACTCGCCGCCCGTTCCGGCCTCCAGGCCCTCGAACCAGAAGAAGCTCAACGCCGTGACCATTTCCAGGCCGACGCGTTCCTCGCCGGGCGTGGTGAGGCAGTATCCGAAGGCGGCGCGCAGGTCGGACATGGCCTGGCGGATCAGCTCGAAGAGACCGGCCTGCCCGTTCCCGCTCCACCGCTGAGCCGCGCGATCGACGAACGCGCGGCAGGTGTCGCGGTGGCGGCGCCGCAGCTCGTCCCGTTCGCCCAGCTCGTTCAGGAGCTCGTCGGCGTACTCGCGGATCGTGTCCAGCATCCGGTAGCGGCCGGCTCCCGGGTCATAGGTGACGATCGACTTCTCCACGAGCCCGCTGAGGGTGTCCAGAACCTCCCGGCCGACCGGCGTCCCGCCGCACACCGACTCGGCTGCCAGCCAGGTCGAACGAGCCGGGGAACACCGTGAGCCGCGCCCACAGCAGCTTCTCGTCGAACAGGTCGTGGCTCCAGCGCACCGTCGTGAGCAAGGTCTGCTGCCGTCCGCCGCCGATGCGCATCCCGGCCAGCAGGTGGAACAGCTCGTCGAGGCGCTCGATCATCTGAGGCAGCGACATCACCTGCGGTTCAGCGCCAACCGGATCTTGCCGACACCGTCCCTGTACAACGTCACCAGGCGGGCGCGTTCCAGCTCCTACCGCACCTCGGGCGGCTCGCACCGGCGTCCGACGAAGCGGGTCAGCTCGGCGGACAGATTGCCGCTCCGCGGAGAGGTCGGGTGGACGGTCCCAGGAGAAGCCACACGCACCTCGCGAGGTCGGGGCGCAGCGCGGGCTTGCCGGTGTCGGGTTATGCCGTTCGCCACTTCATAGTCGGAGAACGGGACGGGCTTCAGGCGCGCGCGCCATCGCCGGGTTCGCCGAGAGGACCGTAGCGCCGCTTTGCTGGATCTTCAGTTCGGCCGGTGAGGCGGGTTCGGAGGGTGCGCTGCCAGGACTCGCCCAGCGGTGTCTCCAGCAGGCTCCGCATGGCCGTCCGGTCCTTCTTGTCGCGGTGCATGACCCGGTTGGCCTCTGCGATGGTCGCGTGCGGGTACCGGCGTTCGACGAGCTGGACCCGGCATCCGGCGCTCAGCGTTCCGGGTTCGAGAACGCGCAGGTAGAAGCCCGTGAAGCCGGTCTGCTCGAACCACAGCGGCATCTCCTTGGGGCCGTGCCGGGCGGCGAGGCGGAAGCAGGGGTTGCGCGGCATGCTCACCTCGCAGGTCGCCGAGCCGACGGTGAGGACGTCGCCGATGCACACGCCGCCCTCGGTGAGGTCCACGGTGGTGAGGTTCTCCCCGAACGCCGGACGCTCCAGCCGCCGCCCCAGACGGCGTTCGTACTCGGCGTAGTGCTCGGCCGGGAAGACGCACAGCGCCTTGTCAGGGCCGCCGTGCTTGCGGAGGTCGCCCTGCTCGTCTCCCTCCAGTCCCAGCGGCGTGGCCAACACGGGGCCATCGACCGGTGTCTTGGCGAACGCGCTGCGCACCACCGTGTTGCGGTAGGGCAGATCGGTCACTCGTCCTGTGGAGACCGTCAGCACGCGCCCGTGCGTGCCGTTCATCGTCCGCCCCTGATGTGCGAGTCGAACAGCGGCGCTGCGACGGGCGCGGCCACCATGAGCAGTTCCACGTCCTCGTCGTCGGCGGCCGCCAGGCAGTGGGGCGTGCGGGCGTCGAACTGCGCGGCATCACCCGTCTCCAGCACTGTTTCGGTGTCGCCCAGTGTGAGGCGCAGGCGCCCCGACAGCACGTACAGCCACTCCTGTCCGCCGTGCTCGTACTTCGCTCCGACCGGGCGGTCGGCGGGCACCACCACCCGCATCGCCTCGATCCCGCCGCGCGCGTCCGACGGGCTCAGAAGGCGGTACCGCAGGCCGTTGCCGCGCTGCTCCGGCACGGCCGCACCGCGCACCACCACATCACCGGCCGGCGACGGCTCTCCGACCAGATCGGAGACCGAGCAGCCGAACGCTCGCGACAGCGCGAGCAAAGCGCTCAGCGAAGGCTGGCGTTCACCGGCTTCCAGCCTTCCCAGGTACGCCTTCGACAGTGCCGTCTCGCTCGCGAGCCGTTCCAGCGTCCACCCCCGCTCCTGGCGGGACCGCCTGATCCGGCCCGGCAGGGCGGCCAGACCCTCGTCCAGAACTTTCGCATCACCCATGGGGCGACCATATGCGCATGTCGCCTCCTTGGCGACATGGATTGCCCAGAAGGCGACACGGTGTTTGCGCGGGCTCGGGCCTCCATCGTGGCGAAGCGTCTCAGGGCGCTCGCCGGGTCGTCATGCCGCTCGCTCCTCCGGCTTCCTGAGCACCTCCACCAGAGCCGAGATGCTGTGCTCGCCGTGGCCCGCCTCGGCGGCCCGCTTCACCAGGTCGTACAGCGGGGCGAGCCACGCGGTCTCGACGCCGGCCTCCCTGCCCAGGTCCTCGTCGTGGGCGGCTCCGGCCAGGAAGAGGTTCACCGACGAGGCGGCGTCGCCGTAGTCGCCCCTGTCGATCTCCTCGGCGTAGACCGGCAGCAAGGACTTGATCATGTCCAGCCACTTGCCGGAGAACCGGACCATGGAGCTCACTTCGAGTCCGCGCGCCTGGATGGCGGCGGCCCCCTGGAAGAAGCCGACCAGCGCGGGCAGCAGGGTGGCCCCCACCGCCATCTCGTAGAGGGCGGCGAGGTCGGCCTCGTCGCCGAGATGGACGGTGTCGCCGCCCAGCGCCTTCAACGTCGCCTCGAACTCCTCGAAGACGGCCTTGTCGCCGCTGTAGTACAGCAGGGTGTCCGGCTCCCCCACGGCCGACGGCACGTTCTTGACCGCTCCGGCCAGGAACCGGGCGCCGTGGCCGGCGGCCCAGGCGGCCATCTCACGCGCATCGGCCGGGGAGCCGCTGTTCAGGGTGACAAGGGCGCGTCCGCTCAACGAGGCCGCGGCCGGTTCCAGGGCCGACCGGGTGTCGTCGAAAGTGGTCAGCACGGTGACGACCAGGGAACTCGCCTTGACCGCGTCCTCAATTGAGGGCGCGTGTTCGGCCCCCTTGGCCACGAGGGGCGCGGCCTTGGCAGCGGTCCTGTTCCACACCGTGGTGGGGTGTCCGGCCTTGAGGAAGGCCTCGGCCAGCGCCGTGCCCATCGAGCCCAGGCCGATGACGGTCACCGGTGTGCGGTGCTCCTCATGCATGTGCGTACTCCAGCCACAGAAACAGACGGTGATGAGCGCGCCGCGATCGATGCCGCGGGGCCTCGGTGCGGTGCCTGATCCATGCTGGGTCTTCACACACATTCCCTCAAGTACCTACTATTTTGTCGGGTACTGACATAAAGGTAAGCATAGAGAGCCGATGAAGAAGACGAAGCGGGCTTTCACCTGCGGGCTCGACGCCGCCATCGCCGTCATGGGGGGCAAGTGGAAGGGGTTGATCCTGTTCGCGCTCCAGGACGGCCCGCTGCGCTTCGGGGAGCTGCGGCGCGCGGTGCCCGGCATCAGCGAGCGGGTGCTGATCCTGCAGTTGCGGGAGATGGAGACCAGCGGCCTGCTGCACCGCGAGGTCTACCACCAGGTCCCGCCGAAGGTGGAGTACTCGCTGACCGAGTTCGGGCACTCCCTCAACGACGCGATGGCTCCGCTCGGCCAGTGGGGCGAGGAGAACCTCGAACGCATCGAGACCATCCCCTGGGACCAGGTCCGGTGACCGGCGGCCGTGTCGTCCACAGCCGGTCGGTCGGAGCTTGGGGCCTTTCAGGGTGCGAGAACGCTCCGCGCGCGTCGTCATGACGGTTGCGCAGGGACGCGGTCCGGCTTGGCGGTGCAGGGAGCGCCCCCTTGTGCCGCGACGGGACGGCGCGTCGGCAGCGAGACGACGACCAGCCCGCCGAGCAGCAGCAACGAGCCGGCCATCACCGGCGCGGGCATGCGCTCGTTCAGCACCAGCACGGCCAGCACGGCGGCCACCAGCGGCTCGGCGAGGCTGAGCGTCCCCGCGGTCGCGGCGCTGACGCGGCGCAGGCCGCCGACGAACAGCATGTACGCCGCCGAGGTCACGACCGGTCCCAACCAGGCGACCAGGCCGAGGGACCGGGGCGCGGCCAGCTGCGCGAAGCCGGTGAACGTCCACGGCAGCAACAGCGCGCCGCCCACCAGCAACGTCACCGCCACCGCCGCCACCATGCCGACCCGCCGCAGCACGAGCTGGCGCGCGGCGACCGTGTAGACGCCGAAGCACACTCCGGCCAGCAGCGCCAAGGCGACGCCGAGCGGGTCGGGGCGGCCGGCGGACATGGGCGCGGTCAGCAGCGCGCATCCGGCCACGGCGCAGGCGGTGCCGATCGTCCAGCGGCGGGTCAGGCGGGTGCGCAGAGCGATCCGCTCGCACGCCCCGGTGCTCACCGGCGCCAACCCGAACACCACGGCGGTCGCGACGGCGGCCCCGGTGCGCTCGACGGCCGTCAGGAACGCCGCCTGGAACACCGCCGTGGCGATCGCAGCGGCCAGCAGCGGCGGCCAGGACGTCCGCCGCAGCCCGGCGAAGGCGCGCGGCGCGGTCGCCAGGACGATCAGGGCCAGGATCAGCCCGCCGGAAAGGATGCGCGCGGCGCCGAGAACGGCGGGTGACGCCGGAGCGTCCGCCAGGACCTGGGCAGGCCCCACGGTGCCCCACAGCACGCCCGCCGCCAGCACCAGCAGGGCACCGGGGACGGCATTCGATTGCTTCATGGCGGCGAAGCTAGAAGAAAGAACGGCTACACGGCTGGCCAGCCGTTCATTCGTTCGTCAGAGGGACCGCGAGCCGCCATTAGTTCGAGAGAGCGCTCGATATGCAGGCAGGCGTCGTCATGTCTTCGACGTCAACGCGGTGTGGCCGTAGGAAGTTCGGACTGTTCGCGTGGTTGGACGTGCTCGTAGACCACGGTCGTGCGCACGTCCACGAACTCCTTGCGGCGGGCGAGCCGGTCCAGGGCGAAGTCGCGCAGGTACTGGGTGCTGGGCACGGCCACATGGACCAGGACGTCCTCAGGGCCGGTCACCACGAACACCGCGAGCGTCTCGGGCAGCGCGGCGAGGTAGTCGCGCGTGGCCTCGATGGCCTCCCGCGACTGCGGCCTGATGCGGATTGCGATCAGCGCCTGCACGCCGCGTCCCAGCTTCTCCAGGTCGACGGCGGCGTGGACGCCGGTGATCACACCGCGGGAACGCAGCGCCCGGGTGCGCTCCAGCGCCGTCGAGGGGGCGATGCCGACCGCCTCGGCCAGCTCCCGGTTGGTCTGGCGGCCGTCGCGCTGCAACCGCCGCAGGATGGCTGCGTCCATCGCGTCCACCGCGACCTCCTGAACACATCGCACGTGCCGAACACCCGTGCACGGATTAACGCCCTGCCGCTATCTTCACCGAATTTTATTCGCCGGAACTCCGTTCCAGAGCAAGCGACCGCGAACGCCTCGGACACCGTCCAGGGCACGGCCCGTCGGCCGGCGTCGCGGTGACGCCCGCTGCCTTAGGAAAAAGGCCGGAACACCGCCGCCAATGGCCCACGGCGGGCGACCGGCAGCGACGACGAGGCGGGCCCCGTCGGCCGAGTCTCTGCCCGAACGTCCGCGAACGCCCAGGTGGGAACGATCCATATGCGAGCTCTGCCCGACCTGTCCTACCGTCTTCGGCAGCGGGCCCGCACCCATCGTTGGTTCCACAGAGAGGGGTTGTCCATGACCATCCTCGTGACCGGAGCGACCGGGACCGTGGGCAGGCGCGTGGTCGACAGGCTCGTCGCGGCCGGACGGCCCGTGCGGGCGCTCAGCCGCAATCCCGAGACCGCCGGGCTGCCCGACGGCGTCGACGTCGTGAAGGGCGACCTGAACCGTCCGGACGACCTGGCGCTCGACGGGGTGCAGGCCGTGTTCCTCATCGCCGGCCTCTTCGCCCCGGAGCACGCGACCGACCTGGCGCAAGCCTTCGTCGGCCGCGCCGTGGCGGCCGGGGCGGCCCGGATCGTGTGCATGTCCGGTAGCGCCGTCACGATCCGGCGGGCCGGGAGCTTCGAGATGCTGCACGCGGTGGAGCGGGTCGTCGAGGAGTCCGGGGCGGCCTGGACCCACGTGCGGCCCGGCGAGTTCGCGATCAACAAACTCGACGTCTGGGGGGAGTCCATCCGCAGGCGGGGCGTGGTCCGCAACGCCTACCCCGACGGCGTCGGGGTCCCCATCCATGAGGAGGACATCGCCGAGATCGCGGCGATCGCCCTGCTGCGGGAGGGGCACGCGGGCCGCGCGTACGACCTGACCGGACCGCAGGCGCTCACCCACCGGCAGCAGGCCGAGGCGATCGGCGCCGGGCTCGGCCGTCCGATCGCGTTCGAGGGGCTGACGTTCGGGCAGGCCCGGCGGGCCTACATCGAGGCCGGGCTCCCGATGGAGGTCGCCGAGTACGTCCTGTGCTACCAGGCCGAGTACGCCGAGGAGCCTCCGCCGGTCTCGCCCGCCTTCGAGCAGGTCACCGGCCGGAAGGGCCGCACGCTCGCGCAGTGGGCGGCCGACCACGCCGCTGAGCTGGCCCCGGTCGCCTGACGGCCGGGACGCGAGGCGGGCCAGAGGGCGGCCATGTACGTGGCCGGGTTCAGTGGCGCTGACAGGCGGTACTGACAGGCGGTACTGACGGGTCGAGCCCGTGGGCACCACGTGCCGA
The DNA here is from genome assembly GCA_044456955.1 of Spirillospora sp. NPDC050679. Lineage (GTDB taxonomy): Bacteria > Actinomycetota > Actinomycetes > Streptosporangiales > Streptosporangiaceae > Spirillospora. The sequence continues at coordinate 94,097 of JBITGK010000018.1, forward strand.
CGGGCTCGACCTGGCAGGTCAGCCTCGGTCGCCGAAGTCCAGGCGGTCCGCCAGGCCGGCGTCGGCGAAGGCGGCCGCCAGGTCGTCGCGGCCCTCGGTGAAGTGGGCCCAGCTGTCGTAGTGGACGGGGACCACCCGGCGTGCGCCGAGGATCTTCGCGGCCTCGGCCGCTTGGGCGCTGTCGAGGACGATGGTCGCGCCGCCGAACAGGATGGAGAAGCGGGGAGCCCCCGCGAAGAGGACGGCGGTGTCCACCGGACCGAAGCGTTCGGCTATCTGCCCGACCAGTTCCAGCGAGGCGTTGTCGCCGCTGACGTAGACCGTGGGCAGCCCCTCGCCGGTCAGGACGAACCCGACGACCTGGCCCGTGAACGGCTCGACCTCCTCGCGGGCGCCGGGGCCGTGGAGGGCGGGCACGCCCGTCACGGTGACCGTGCCGCCGCCGCGGCGGTCGAGTTCGACCGCCTCCCAGTCGGCCAGGCCCTTGACCCGGTCGCCCAGGTGCTCCGCCAGGCGCTGCCCGCCTCCGGGGGTGGTGAGCGTGAGCGGGACGTCGGCGAGGAGCGCCCGGCCGGAGGTGTCGAGGTTGTCGGGGTGCTCGTCGTGGGAGAGCAGGACCACGTCGACGCGGCCGAGGTCGTCCGGCGTCGCGGCGGAGGGCGCGGTCTTGGTCAGCTTCCCGCGCGGCACCGGGTAGTCGCCGGGGGCGTCGAAGGTCGGATCGGTCAGGAAGCGCAGCCCGCCGTACTCGAACAGGGCGGTCGGGCCGCCGAAGACGCGGACGGGGAACTGCTCGGCGGTCGTACCGGTACCGGCCATCGTTGTACCTCACGGATGAGAAGGGGGTTATCCGTGAAGGACGCTAGCAATGCCTCACGGAAGAGCGCAAGCTGTACCATGAGACCCATGAGCGAGACCTCGACCTCCGCGCCCGTGCTGCCGCCCGCGCCGGGAGCCGAGCACTACCTCGCCCTCGACTTCGTCAACAGCGCCATCGCGCTGCCCGGAGGCCAGTTCACCGACCTCCTCGGCACCCCCGGGGCGGCCAACCGGTGGCTCACCGAACGCGACCTGGCCCCGGCCGACGCCGGGGTGCAGGAGATGTGCGCGACGCAGCTGCGCTCGCTGCGCGAACACGTCCGATCGCTGTTCGCCGCCCGCGTCGCCGGGCTGCCCGCGCTGCCCGCGGCGCTGTCCGCCGTCAACGACGCGCTGAGCAAGGCCCCGACCGCCGCCCTCCTGCACTGGGACGAGAAGGACGGCCCCTATCGCGCGACGCCGTGCCCCACCAACGAGATCCTCGAACGCGCCCTGGCGACCTTGGCCGCCAACGCGGCCGACCTCCTCACCGGCCCGGACGCCGAACGCCTCACCAACTGCGGCTCCAGCCCCTGCAACCGCTACCTCCTGCGCCACGGCCGCCGTCACTGGTGCTCCACCCGCTGCGGCGACCGCGCCCGAGCGGCCCGCGCCTACGCCAAGCGCGCCCAGTCGCGGGAAGACTGACGAATACGGCGGCCGCCCTGGTCGATGCGATGCCGCAGACGGGGGCGACGCTCGCCTGACCGCGCCGCACAGGCCAGTGACATCACGTCGAGCGCACGGATGCACGGGAACGCTTCTTCGGACCACGTTCCGCTCAAAGTCGTCTCTGGGGACGAAACCGGTCCCGGTTCGCTGTCACGGACTGAGTGGCAGAGCCTCCCCTCAAAAAGATAGCTTTGTTTTTATGAGCTGTCCCACTCCCCCGCCATCGCGGCGCCGCCCCTCGCGGCCCCCGTCCTGAGGAAGCCATGAGAAGGCATCGGATCCGGCGCATCGCCGCCGCCGCTTCAGCGGTATGCGCGGCAACGGCCGTCAGCACCGCCGCCCCGTCGCCCGCGGCGGCGCGGACCACCTATCCGGTAGGCGATCTGAGCACCTCGATCAGGAACTTCTTCCTCAGCCCGGACGCGGTTCCCGGCGCCAACATCTGGTCCTGCAAGCCGTCCGCCGAGCATCCCCGGCCCGTGGTGATCGTGCACGGCACCACGTCCAACTTCGGCGCGGCCGGCGCCATGATCGCGCCCACCCTGGCCAACGCCGGGTACTGCGTCTACGGGTTCAACTACGGCGAGACCTACTCCAGCCTGGGCCGCATCTACGGGCTCGGCGACATCGCGCAGTCGGCCCGCACCATGCGCGCGTTCGTCGACCGGGTGCTGGCCGCCACCGGGGCCGCCGAGGTCGACGTGATCGGCGGCTCCCAGGGCGGGATGATGCCGAACTACTACATCAAGCGGCTCGGCGGCGCGGCCAAGGTCCGCATGCTGATCGCGCTCGGGCCGACCAACCACGGCACCACGCTGGGCGGCCTGGTCGACCTCGGCCGGTCGCTGGGCGTGCTCGGACTGGTCAACGGCCTCTACCACCTGATCGGGTCGCCCGCGCACGTACAGCAGCAGGAGGGCTCGGACTTCCAGAAGGAGCTGTTCGCCGACGGGGACACCGTTCCGGGCGTGCGCTACCTGACGATCGCGACCGCGCACGACACGACGGTCACCCCGCTGGCGAACTCGTTCCTCCACGGCGGCGACTCCACCAACATCCTGCTGCAGGACCTGTGCCCGGATGATCCGGTGAGCCACTCCGGGATGTCGTTCGACGGGCCCATCATGCAGATCATCGGCAACGCCCTCGGCCCTGACCGGCCGGGGTTCGAGCCGGAGTGCACCGGCTACGGCCCGAACGTGTGACCCGAGCCCCAGGAAACGAAGCCGGCCAACTCCGAAAGGTCAGCCATGCCTACTGGGGTTTTCGTTGGTTCCGTGAGCGGGGGACGCCTGTGCGAGGTGAGCACCTCGCCCGCCCTCCTCTGCCGACCTCGTCCTCACGGATGCGCACCGTGCTGTAGCGGGGCGCCTGAGCGCACGGTCGCGGAACCGACTTGCGGACGCTGGAGCGGATGGGGCCGATGGTCGCGCGCCTCATCGCGGTCACGTCGGCACCGGCCTCGGCATGGCGGCCGCTGACCGTTCGGAAGGGCCGGAGCCTGCGACGTTGGCACGGCCGCCGAGGTGGAACGGCCGTGCTGATTCGCAGCGACGTCCGTCGTGTTCGGCACCGGGATTCCCGGTGCCCGCAGCCGATGACCTGCGGCGGTGGGCACCGAGAATCCGAGTGGCCGGTCCGCGTCGGCGCGGCGGTTCCCGATGGAACGTCAGGCCGTGGGCGCGCCGGGCACGCGGCGCTCACCGCCGTTGCGCCGCTGCCAGAACCGGTAGACCTCCACCGCGTCCTCGCGCGGTTCGTGCCGCATGGGCAGCCGGCGCTCGTCCCAGTCCTTGGCGAACTCCTCGTAGAAGGTGTTCAGTTCGAAGTACTTGCGGTCGTCGATGTAGTGGGGTTCGTAGGCGTCGCGGGTGGTGAGGAAGACGACCTCGTCGGGAGAGCAGTAGTACAGCGAGCCCAGGCACATCGGGCAGGGATGGGCCAGCACGTAGATGGTGGTGCCGGTCAGGTGCTCGGTGCCCAGCTTCGTGCACGCCTCGCGGATGGCGAGGATCTCGGCGTGCGCGGTGGGGTCGGACGTCTGGGCGACCCTGTTGGCGCTCTCGGCCAGGATCTCGCCGTCCTTGGCGATGACGGTCGCGAACGGCCGCCCTCCCTCGGCGACGTTCTGCCGGGCGAGGTCGATGGTGCGCTGGACGAAGTCCATGGAAAACCTCCGAGTGGACCGGGGCGGGCCGGTGCGGCCCGCCCCGGTGTCGTGCCGGGTTCCGGTCGGGCGGGGTCTCAGAAGGGCTTGGTGGGCAGGTACTTGCCGTCCAGGGTGATGACGGCCCGCTCGCCGCCTTCGGGGTCGGCGACCTTCTTGACGTCGAGCTTGAAGTTGATGGCGGAGATGATGCCGTCGCCGAACTGCTCGTGGACCAGGGCCTTCAGGGTGGTGCCGTAGACCTGGAGCATCTCGTAGAAGCGGTAGATGGTCGGGTCGGTGGGGACCCGGTCGGCGATCGAGCCGCGGGTGGGGACGGCCTGGAGCAGCATCACCGCGTCCTCGTCCAGCTCCAGCAGCGCGGCGACCGCGCGGGCGGCGTCCTCGGGCAGGGCGTGCTGGCCGAGCACGGCGGCGGTGACGAAGGCGACCGACAGCCCGGCGGCGTCGGCGATCTGCTGCCAGCTCAGGTCCTTGCGCATCTTGGCCGCGACGGCGGTGTTGGCGAGGGCCTGGCGGGCGGTGGGGTCGAACTGTGCGTGCAGCATGGTCGGTGCTTCCTTCTTTAGTCGAACGTTCAGGTGAGGTCAGGCGGCCAGCGCCACGGCGGCCGGTCCGGAGACGGGCAGTTCCTCGACGCGGCCGGTGCCGATGTCGAAGACCCAACCGTGCAGCCGCACCGCGCCGTCGGTCAGGGCGCGGGCCACCGAGGGGTGGGTGGCCAGGTTCGCGAGTTGGGCGTGCACGTTCTGGCGCACCAGCGTCGCCACGTCGCCCGCTTCGGCGGTGCGGGCCAGGGAGGCGTCGGCGTGCCGCAGCCAGTCGGCCACCGCCGGTACGGCGTCCAGGTCGTGGCCTTCGGCCAGTGCGGTCATCGCGCCGCACGCCGAGTGCCCGCACACCACGATGTCGGAGACGCCCAGCACGGTGACGGCGTACTCGACGCTGGCGGCGATGCCGTCGGCGCCGGGCGCGTGGGCGGGGACCAGGTTGCCGGCGGTGCGGACGACGAACAGCTCGCCCGGCTCGCAGCCGGTGATCAGCTCGGGGACGACGCGGGCGTCGGAGCAGCCGACGAACAGCGTGTGCGGCGCGTGGTGCGCGGCCAGGCGGGCGAACAGGTCGGCCTTGGCGGGGAAGACCTCCCGCTGGAAACGCGCGACGCCCTCGGCGAGGTCGGGCATGGATCACTCCCTCCGGTAGCTGCCGGTCCGTTCCGGGCCGACGCGATCCATAGTGCATGACCTGCATCTATAGTGTCCAAGAGGCACTGTCCATGAATCCCATTGACCTCATCTATAGTGGGGGCCATGCCCGCTCTGGAACTGCGCCACCTGCGCTACCTGCTCGCCGTGGCCGAGTACGGCGGCTTCACCTACGCCGCCGAGGAACTGCGCATCTCCCAGCCCACGCTGTCCCAGCAGATCAAGCAGATGGAGCGCGTCCTGGGCGTGCAGCTGGTGGACCGCACCGGACGGTCGGTGCGGCTCACCGACGCCGGCGAGGTCTACGCCCAGCACGCCCGGCGCGCGCTGCGCGACCTGGCGGCCGCCGAACGCGCCGTCCACGACGTGCGGGACCTCTCCCGCGGCCACCTGCGGCTGGGCGTCACCCCCACCTTCACCGCCTACCTGGTCGGCCCGCTCACCGCCGAACTGCGCGGCCGCCACCCCGGGATCGCCCTCACCCTGTCGGAGCTCACCCAGGACAGGATCGAAGCGGCACTGCTCGCCGACGAACTCGACCTCGGCCTGTCCTTCGCGGGCCCGCACCCGCCCGGCATCGCCGCCGCGCCGCTGTTCACCGAGACCCTCAGCCTGGTCACCGGCGCCCGCCACGCCCGCACGCCGCCGGAGCCCCTACCGGCGCGGTCCCTCCAGGACGAGCGCCTGGCCCTGCTCAGCGACGACTTCGCCACGCGCGGCCACATCGACGCCTACTTCGCCGCGCACCGGGTCGCGCCCCGCATCACCGTCGAGGCCGACTCCATCCTGGCCCTGATCGAGATCGTCCGGCACACTCCGCTGGCCACGGTCCTCCCCGACGCGATCACCCACGACCGGCCCGACCTCGCGCCCGTCCCCCTCGACCCGCCGCTCCCCGCGCGAACCGTCACCCTCCTGAGCCGCGAAGGCGCGTACCGCAGCAGCGCCTCCCGCGCCTTCACCGAACTGCTCCACGACCTGGTCCGCACCCGCGGCTACGCCGCGCCCCGAGCCGTTGCGGCCGGAGAGGCTCCAGCGAAGGCGACGTAGAGGATGGACTCAGCAGCCTGCCTATACGGAGTTCCCGCCGACCCCGTGGTCTCCGTTGCGGTTCTGCAGCCATTGGAAGGTCGCCCCCAGGTCAGCCGACAGGCAGTCCCAACTGGTAGAAGGTGAAGTTGTAGCGCTCACCCGTACGAGTCGTGGCGTCGGTGCCCTCGCCGCCGATGGTGAGGAATTCCGTCGGGGACGTCCCCGCAGGGCCGCGGCCTGTTCAGGCGGTGCGGCACCGGTCGGCGTCCCGCCCGGCGGATCGGTGTTCGATCCGCCGGGCGGCGGTCCGGGCCGGTCGGCGTCCCGCCCGCCTCACTTCCTAGGGGCGTCGAGCTCGCCCCGGAAGACCTCGATCAGGCTGGCGTAGCTCTCCCCCACGTGGCCCGCGTCGATGGCCCGTTCGGCGAGGGCCTGGATGTGGGCCGGCCATTCGGTGCCGATGCCCGCGGCCTCGCTCTCCTGGGAGAGGTACTTCATCGTGGCCAGGTGCGTCTCGACCGTGGCGTCCTCGGCCGGGTAGGCGCCGCGGTCGATCTGCGCCGCGTAGGCGGAGGCGAAGCTCGCCACGGTGGAGACCCATGGCGTGACGAACGTGGCGAAAGTGGACGCCTCGACCTTCGCGGCGCCCAGCAGCGCGGCGCCCTGGAGGAAGCTGTTCAGCGTGCCCCACATGACGCCCAGCAGCGCGACGTCGTAGAGGGAGGCCAGTCCCGGGTCGGCGCCGAAGAAGGTGGCGCTGCCGAGCCGTTCCAGGGTCTGCCTGTGCGCCCCGAAGGCACCGGTGGAACCGCTGAACAGCAGGAACGCCTCAGGCCGTCCGATCACCTCGGGGGTGGCCATGATCGCGCCGTCCACGTAGTCCTCGGTCCAGGCGGCGGCGCTCCCGCGGGCCTCGTCGGAGGTGCCGGAGGTCAGGTTGACCACGGTCCGGCCGGCCAGGTCGGCCTTGTGCGGGTCGAGCACGCCGTGCGCGGCCGGGTAGTCGGTCAGGCACACGACGATGAGGGGGCTCGACCGGATGGCGTCGCCGACGGTGGGGGCGAGGACGGCGCCCTGGGCCACCAGGGCGTCCGCCTTGGCCGCCGTGCGGTTCCACACGGTCGTCGGGTGGCCGCCCTTGAGGAAGGCGGCGGCGAGGGCCTGCCCCATCAGGCCGAGTCCGATGACGGTGACGGGCTGGTCGTTCATGTTCGTTCTTCTTTCGATCGTGGTGCCGGTCAGGGCGGGTGGGGCGTGGCCGTCAGACGGCCGGCTTCTTCATCAGCTCGACCAGGCTGGAGAAGCTGTCGGCGGCGTGCCCGGCGTCCACGCCGCGGCGGAACAGGTCGACGACGGCGGCGGGCAGCGCGGTGTCGACCCCGGCGTCGGCGTTGGTGTGCAGCACGTGCTCGACGCTGGCCAGGCCCATGGCGAGGCGGTCCACGTCGCCGCCGTGGTCGCCGGCGTCGATGCGCGCGGCGTAGAACTCCTGGAAGTTCGGCATCGTCGCCATGGTCTCGGTGGCGTGCGGCAGGACGTCGGCCGCCTTCAGGCCGTTGGCGTCGGCGAGGGCGATGGCCTGCCAGTAGCTGAGCATGGAGGTCCAGAACATGACCATGCCGATCTGGTAGAACAGCGCGGCCAGTCCGGGGTCCTCCCCCCGGTAGTCGGTGCCGGTCAGCGTCCGCAGGGTGGCCTGGTGCGCGTCGAAGGCCGCGCGCGGTCCGCTGTAGAAGGTGGACGACTCGGGCTCGCCGATGCCCGAGGGCGGCACGGTGACCCCGCCGGAGAGCATGACGCCGCCGTGCTCGGCGATCCAGCGCGCCCCCGCGCGGGTCTTCTCCGGGGTGTCGGAGCTGAGGTTGACCACGACCCGGTCCTTGAGCGCGTGCGCCGCCGGCTCCAGCACCGCGTACATCGCGTCGTAGTCGGTGAGGCTCAGGATCACCAGCTCGTTGGCGGCCAGCGCCTCCCGGACGTCGGCGGCGCGCACGGCCCCGCGCTCGACCAGGGCGTCGGCGCGGGAAGCGGTGCGGTTCCAGACGGTGACCGGATGGCCCTTGTCGAGGAGCGCGCCGACCATCGCCTGCCCCATCGGGCCGAGGCCGATGACGGTCACTGACTGCTTGCTGCTCAAGACGAACCTCCGGGGTGTCGCGCTTCTCGGTTGCGTGATCCACGTTGCCGGGGCGCGCTACGGATCTGCTTCTGATGCGCTACGGGTCGCGTCTGACCTGCACTGGAGCGGTCAGCGCGGGCGGGGCGCCTCACCTCGGCGGCGGAGGTTCGTTCGCCGCACGGCCGGTCCGGAGAGTCGATGCCGGTGCGCGGACGCTCGGTGTCAGTTGTTCTGGGCTCAGCCGCGCAGTCTGTACGGCCTACAGCAGGCAGGAGCGGCCACGCTGAGCCGGCGTGGGCATCAGCAGCGTTTGAGGGCCGCGTCCATGACGCGGTCCTCACGCCGGTCGATCACCAACCACTCGCCGGAGGGGGGCAGCTTCACGCCATGGCCGGCCAGGCATGTCTGGAACGCGCTGCCCTTCACGACGGGGACCCGGACGCGTTCTCCCGGAGTGAGCAGCGATGCGCAGGATTCGATGCCCGTGCGCATGCGTTCCTCGTTCCCCGCCTTGCGCTCGTCCTCGGGCAGCCGGACGCCCTTGCCCAGCAGGCATCCCCTGAACGTGTCCGTGGGAGGCGCGCTCACCTGCGACGGCAGCGCGAGCGTCGACGGCGCGGGCGGAGGCGCGGCCGAGTCGGCGTCGCATCCGGCCAGGAGACCGGCGGCCAGCACCAGGGCCGCGTAAGCACCAGCACGCATGTCCGCCACCCGACCACGGCACCGATCTTGCGGAAAGTCCTGTGGCCGATGGCGGTCAACCGGTCGGTTCCGGTGGTGGCGCGCCTCGGCCGCCGCGGCCGACCGTCCGGTTCCGGCTAAAGGACGGTTTTGCCTGGTCGCAGCGGCCGCCGAGGCCGGGTTCTCCCGCCTCCCGCTCCCCCGTTCTGCCGACACCATGGCCATGAAGCTGACGCGGGCGGGCGTTGCCGCAAGACTTGGAGCATGGCTTCCTCCGCTGGCCGCCCGACCCGACGAATGGCCTCCCGGTGATCCCCAACGTCCACCGCAGAAAGGGCGGCGGCCCGATGCTCGGCGCCGCCCGCCCCGACCTCCCCGGCCCCTACGGCTCGCCCGCCTCGGGCGGTGACGAGGCCGACGAGGAACTCGACGAGCTGGAGTCCGAGCAGCAGCCGGACGAGACGGACGGGCTTCCACCGCAGTAGGCGCGTGGACGCGGCCCGCCCTCTTGCCGCGTTCCCACCCGCGCAGGCGAACGGACTGCGCACATCGGCGTGCCGTTCGCAAATCCCTTCACGCGGAAAAGAAAGAGGAAAAGAGACGGCAAGACCTGGGGTCGGCCGGTGGCGCCCGCACCGTTCTCGATGGCCGGCCGTCAAACTGGACGAGTTCCTGATCGCCGGTATGCGCCGGTCTGAATCCCGTGGATTCGGATCGGCGCATTCTGGCGTCCGGGCCCTTGCCTCTTCCCGGGCGAGACCGCGCCGCCACCTCTGCCGGCGTCCGGCCATCGTGGCCTGCGAGCTGCTCCACGCGGACTCTGAGCAGCCCTCCATCGGCCTTTCGGGTCGATCGGCGCCCTGAACACATCTACGGACAGGATTTCCCCAATAGGCGGGAAAGGTTCCTCGATGGCCCTGTTAAATCGCAGGGTTTCCCGGCCGCAGGAGTCGGGCGGGGTTTCGTTCACCGGCGTGCGGATACAGACATTATTAGTCTCACGACGCTGCTAAGACATATGTGTTTTTCCGCGTGAAGTCGTGACTGGCCCGCGTGTCGAGGGGAGAACATCCCGGTCGGTGATCGCCGGTGATCCGGCTTCGCGCACGGAGTGAGGCGCCGGGCCATCCGGGGGCACCCCACCGGCCGTGCCCTCGGGTGGGAAGACGACCGAGACGGCCTGCTGTGGTGCTGACTCGTTCCATGAAGTGAGGAGATAACGGTGCAGACGAAGCTGACGGGCAAGGACCTGATGGACCGCGAGGTCATCGGCAAGGACGGCTCCAAGGTCGGCCAGGTCCGGCAGGTCTACCTCAACGACGACTCGGGCGCGCCCGAGTGGATCACGGTGAACACCGGCTGGTTCGGCATGCACGAGAGCTTCATCCCGCTGGCCGGCGCGCGCGAGTCCGACGGCGCGATCCAGGTCTCCTACGACAAGGCCACCATCAAGGACGCGCCGCGCATCGAGGCCGACCAGCACCTCAACCACGACGAGACCGGCGAGCTGTACCGCTACTACGGCCTGCAGGCTCCGCGCGGCGCCGCTGCCGGCCGCGGGCAGGCCGGGGACGGCCGCAAGCAGGGCCGGACCGACGACCAGGTCGAGCGCGCGAGGATGCGCGAGGCCGAGGCCGGGCGGCAGGAGGGCAAGCGTCCCGTCCAGAGCAAGACCGGACGCGAGGACGTCGCCCGGACCGACGCCGCGCGCGCCGAGGTGACGCGCTCGGAGGAGCGGCTGCGCGTCGGCACCGAGACCCGGGAGAGCGGCCATGTCCGCCTGCGCAAGTGGGTGGACACCGAGCAGGTCAGCACGACCGTGCCGCTGGTCCACGAGGAGGTACGGGTGGAGCGCGAGCCCCTCTCCGGCACCGCCGACCCCAATGTCGAGCTGGGCCCCGACGAGCAGGAGATCACGCTGCACGAGCAGCGCGCGGTCGTCAACAAGGAGACCGTGCCGGTCGAGCGCATCAGGGTCAGCACCGAGGAGGTCGCCGAGGACCAGACCGTCAGCGGCGAGGTGCGCAAGGAGCACATCGAGGTCGTGGACGAGACCGAGGACGGGCGGCGCACGAGGGGCGCCGACGACCGGCGCGACCGAGGCGACCGCCGGTGAGCCGGTAGAGCTCATCGGCTGAAGCCGCCACCATCTGCCGGTCCCCGGAACCGCTCAGCGGTTCCGGGGACCGGTCTTTGCCCTGCCCCTTCGAACGGTCGAGGGCCGAGGCTTGGCGGGCAGGCCCGGACGGACTCGCTCAAAGGTCGGCAGAACGAAGATCGCGGACTTCGAAGTCGCAGGTCTACGGCTCGGAGCGGCCGGAAGCCGCCTCCATGACGCAACCCTCGTGAAGGTGGTCGGGAGCGGCCGCGGCCCGCACCAGGCGCTGGTAGGTGGAGCACTGCACGAAGTCCTCCGCGGTGCAGCGCATGAGGTGCTCGATCAGCGCCTTGGAGGCCGAGATCTCCTGGAGCCGGCGCTCCAGCTCGGCGTGGTGGCGCTGGAGCAGGGCCTGGCGCTCGGCCTGGCCGCCGGCGCCGAGCACCTCCCGGATCTGGTTCAGGCTCATCCCCGCGGCCTTGGCGCGAATGATCGTCAGGACGCGGACGGCATGGTCGCCGGTGTAGCGGCGGCGGCCGTTCACCCTGGTCGCGGGGGTCAGCAGGCCCATGGCCTCCCAGTGGCGCAGCACGTGCGGAGCCAGGTCGAACCGCGCGGCGAGCTCTCCGATCCGCAGGGACTCACTTGACTTCATGTTGACATTAACTTGCAGAGTTGTCTCCACGTCAAGCGATGACCCTCGTTGGAGGCAGAGATGTTCGACGTCGTCGTGGTCGGTGGAGGTCCGGCGGGCATGTCCGCCGCCCTGACCCTGGGACGGATCCACCGCTCGGTGCTGCTGCTCGACGCCGGGGAGGGCCGCAACGCCCCGGCCGACGCGGTGCACAACTTCCTGACCCGTGACGGCACGCCGCCCGCCGAGCTGCGCGGGCTCGGCCGGGAGGAGCTGGCCGCCTACCCGACGGTGCAGATCCGGACGGCAAGTGTCACGAACGTGAGCGGGTCGCACGAAAGCGGCTTCCACCTGGAGTTGTCCGGCGGCGGGACGGTGGACGCCCGGCGGCTGCTGCTGGCCACGGGTCTGGCCGACGAGCTGTCCGGACCGCGCGGGGTGGAGGCGTTGTGGGGCCGCTCGGCGTTCCACTGCCCCTACTGCCACGGCCACGAGTGCGCCGGCCTGCGCGTCGCGGTGCTCGGTGCGGGACCGGCCCGGGTGCGGTTGGCCTTGCAGCTCAGCCGCATCACCGCCGACGTCGTGTTGTGCACCGGCGGCGAGCCGCTCGACTCCGCCTCCCATGCGGTGCTGGACGCGAACGGTGTGGGCGTGCGCTGCGAGGCCGTCACCCGGCTGGAGGGGACCGGCGGCCGGCTCGAACACATCGTGTTCGGCGGCGGCCCGCCGCTGGCCCGGGACGCGGTCTTCGTGGTCAACGTGCCGCGGCAGCGCTCCGACCTGGCCGTACGCCTCGGCTGCGCGGTCCTGCCCGACGGGTGCGTCGAGGTGGACGAGTTCGGCCGGACCAGCGTGCCGGGCGTGTCCGCCGCGGGCGACATGGCGCGGCGGGCCAGCATGCCGGTGCCGGTCGCCGCGGTCGTCGGCGCGGCGGCGAGCGGCACCGTGACCGCGGCGGCCCTCGACCAGGACCTGCTGTCGGACGACTTCGGCCTGCCGAACCCGTTCGCGACGGTGGGGGGCTGAGCGCCATGTCAACGGACCTCGCCCAGACCGTTCCGGACTCCCCGTCCGAGCCCAGCAGCGTGCCGCTCGCCACGGCCGGGCTGCTGATCGGCATGCTGCTGTCGGTCCTGGACCAGACGGTGGTCGCCATCGCCTTGCCCGACATCGCCGCCGACCTGGGCGGGATGGAGGCGATCGGCTGGATCGTCACCTCCTACGTGCTCGCCTCGACCGCCACCGGGGCGCTGTACGGCCGGATCAGCGACCGGTTCGGCAGGCGCGCCGTGTTCGTCACCGGGGTCGCGGTCTTCGTCGCCGGTTCCGCGCTGTGCGGCCTCGCGCAGACGATGCCCCAGCTGATCGCCGCGAGGACCCTCCAGGGGATCGGCGCGGGCGCGTTGTTCGTGCTGCCCATGACCGTGCTGTCGGAGCTCTATCCGCAACGCCTGCGCAGCAGGGTCCAGGGCTTCACCGGCGGCGTCTTCGCGCTCGCCAGCGTGGGCGGACCGCTCGCCGGCGGGGCGATCACCGACGCCTGGGGATGGCGCTGGATCTTCTACGTCAACCTTCCCCTCGGCCTGCTGGCCATGCTGCTCACCGCGTTCGCGCTGCGGACGCCCAGGACCGGCGGGGACGAGAGCGTGGACGTGGCCGGGGCGGCGCTGATCGCGGGCGCGATGGTGAGCCTGCTGCTGGTGTTCGAATGGGGCGGCCGCACCCACGCGTGGACCTCGGCCGTGATCCTCCTGCTGCTGGGAGCGGTGGCGGTGCTGACGGCGCTGTTCGTGTGGCGGGAACGGCGCGCGTCGCACCCGCTGCTGCCGCTGCGCCTGTTCACCGATCCGGCGCTGCGCGTCGTCCTGCCCGCCACCGCGCTGCTGGGGGCGCTGCTCGGCGGATCGATCATCTATCTGCCCACTTTCATGCAGGCCGCCTACGGCATGGGAGCCACCCAGGCGGGCTTGGCGCTCAACCCCTACGTCCTGACGTTCATGGCGGTCTCCTCCCTCGCCGGAGCCCGGATCGGCGCGCGCGGCCGGTTCAGGCCCTACCTGATCGCCGGGGCGGCGGTGGCGGTGCTGGGGTTCGCGCTGCTGAGCCGGTTCGGTCCCGACACGCCTTACGCCGTGTTCGCTGTAGGGATCGGCTTGCTGGGCCTCGGCTTCGGACTGCTGATGCAGAACCTCGTGGTCATAGCGCAGAACGCCGCCGCCCCTGCAGATCTCGCGGCCACCACCTCTGCGACGGTGTCCGTGCGCGGCCTCGGCCTGTCGCTCGGCGTGGCCGTCTTCGGCAGCCTTCTCAGCAGGAAGCTCCAGGACCGCCCGGCGGGTCCGGAGGCGACGGCCGCGGCCATTCCCGACGTGCTGCTCGCGGGCGTGCCGGCCGCCGTCGTCCTCGTGGCGCTGATGGCCGTACTGCCCAGGACGGTCGATCGTCCCGTACCGGCAGAGGCGAAGGTCTGAGCTCCGGACGTCCACTGAAGGGGGCTGAGCTGGGTGAACGGCTCACCGGGACCGAGGACGGCGGGGCCACCCGCCGTCCTCTGTCCCGGTCGTTCATGTGCGGGTGCGCTCGGTCAGAGCGCGGGCTGGGCCGGGCCGCGAATGATCGACAAGAAGGCCTCCAGCACCGGGGAGGGGTCGCCGTCACGGAAGGACAGCACGAGCGGCGGCAGGTCGACCGCGGGATCGATGTCGCGGACGCGGACGTCCGGTCGGATCACCTTCCGGATGCAGGCGGGGGCCAGGCCGATGCCGACTCCGCAGGCGACGAGCCCCGAGATGGTGTGCATGTCGCGGGCGTGCACGACGCGTCCGGGCTGGAGCTTGGGCAGGACGGCGGCCGTCGCGGGCTCCTCGTCGGAGGGAGCGGTGATCAGGGCCAGCCCGCGCAGGCGCTCGGCCGGAAGCGGGCCGGTGCCCGCGAGCGGATGGCCCCGGCAGACCAGCGCCACCAGGCGGTCGTGGCCGACGATGATCGAACGCAGCCGCTCGCTTCCGGCGCCTGACGGCGCGCCCCTGGTGACGATCACGTCGAGGGCCCCCTCGGCCATCGCGGCGCAGCATCCGGCCGACGACCGCTCCTCCAGCCGCAGCCGCACGCGCGGCCGCTGGGCCCCGAACCTGCCGAGCACGTGCGGCAGCAGATCGATCAGCGCCGAAGCGACGAAGCCCATCCGCAGCTCCCCCGACTCGCCGCGCGCCGCCCGCGCGACCTGGCCGCCGATGGCGTCCAGGCCGGCGACGACGGCGCGCGCTCTGACGAGCAGCTCCTCCCCGGCCGCCGTGGGGAAGACCCCGCGACCGGTGCGCCGGAACAGCAGGACCCCCAACTCCCGCTCCAGATCGGCGATCTGCCTGGACAGCGGCGGCTGCGCGATCCCGAGGGCGGCGGCCGCCCGGCCGAAGTGACCGTGCTCGGCGAGCGCGAGCGCGTAGCGCAGATGTCTGGCCTCCATACCTGCAAGGTATTGCCACCGGCCTTGCCAGATCTCACAGACATCACAATTGGTGACCGCGTGTGTACTGGACCCGTGACAGCCGAAGGCCGGGCCGAGCGGTGGCATGCGCCGGCACGAACCGGTGCACGCCCGAACCGCAACCGTGACAAGTCAGCCCGTCCGCAGCGGCATCACGCAAGGTGAGCGGTCCGGAAGGAGGAGGGGACCTTCCGGACCGCTCGCTCCTCCAGGCCCTGTCCACCCGGCCGCCATCTCCCGAAAGCAGGGGCGCCGTTCCGGATGTCGGAGCAACGGCATATCGCTGGCCGCGGCGCATGCCATTCCGGAAAGCACAAGGATTCGCATGAGGCACTTCAGCTCGTGGAACCACTACAACGCACGATGGGTGGAGCTCAGCGCCGAGGAGATCGATGAGGTCCTGGGCATGCTCGAACACGTCGGCGCCGAGCGCACCACCCGCTCGGGTCCCTTGGTCCGCCTCTTGGCCAGGCCCATCCGTCGGGTCGGTCGCTATGGCGTTCGGCTCTCCTGGCTCCGGGCGGCGACGGTGCGCTCTTCAGCTCGTCTCGGCCGTCGCGGAGCCATTGCGGCTTCGCCGAGAGACGGTGCGGTCTGCGGAGCGGGATGCAACACTCCGGCCTCGAGTTGACGGCGCACCTCCCGCCTCCACGCAACACTGTTCTCGTCCACGGTGTGGTCGCACAGAACACTCCGAGCGGGCCGCAACAGGCGAGCGCACCTGCCCAGAGCGTTCTCCCGCACGTAATGCTCTCGTCCTGTTCCGCGTACCGCCGCGTCGGTGCTCAGTAGCCTGCGGAATGTGACGAAGCGGAGCAAGGCGGAACTGGACGTTCTGGTCGAGCAGGCCATCGCCGACTCCTACGGGAGAACGAGCAGCTCGCGAGCTTCCAGCGCCGTCCCCGCCCCCGGCCGGATCCGAATGGATCGAGGCGTTCGGGCGCTGGGCCGAGTGAGGACGGAGCGAGGATGAGCGAGTACCAGTACTACGAGTTCCTGGCCGCCGACCGCCCTCTGGACGAAGACCAGCAGGCACAGGTCCGGGCCCTGTCCACCCGGGCCCGGATCACCGCGACCGGCTTCACCAACGACTACGAATGGGGCGACTTCCGCGGCGATCCCGGGAAGCTGATGGAGCTTTACTACGACGCCCATCTGTACGTCGCCAACTGGGGCAGCCGCCGCCTCATGCTCCGCCTGCCGCGGCGACTTCTGGAGCCGAAGGCCGTCGAGCCGTACCGTGTGGAGCCCTACGTCGCCGCATGGGCCACCGAAGAGCATCTGGTCCTCGATCTGACCAGCGAGGACGAGGAGGGCGACTGGGAAGAGGAGGCCAAGGAGTCCCTGTCGGCCGTCATCGGAGTCCGCGCCGAACTCACCACGGGCGACCTGCGCCCTCTGTACCTGGCGTGGCTGGCCGCGTACGGAACCTGGGAACGCGACGAGGACGCCTTCGGCGACAAGGCGGAAAGCGAACTGGAGCCGCCGGTCCCCGCCGGGCTGGGGTCCCTCACCGCACCGCAACGCGCCCTGGCGGACTTCCTGCGCCTGGACCCCGACCTGCTCGCCGTCGCAGCCCGGACAAGCCCGCCCGTGACCGGATCCCGAAGCGGCCCGCGTGAACTGGCCCGGCGGATCAGGGAACTGCCGCCTGCGGACAAGGACGGGCTCCTGCTCCAAGTCGCCGAAGGGCATGGCGCCCGCGTCCAAATGGAGCTGCTCGGACATCTCCGCGACACGCCCGAGGCCGATGCCGACCGTTCGCGCCGCACCGTCGCCCAGTTGCTGGACAGTGCCGCCGACATCCGGCAGGAACGCCAGCGTTAGGCTGCGCCGTCAAGTTCCATGGCCAATCAGGCTGCGCAGCGGAGCCCGGTGCCCCTTCCAGGCCAGGCGGAGTTCGCTTGCAAGGACGTCCTAGGACCGAAGATTGGCGTGCAGGACGGCGAACATGCCCTGGACGCGGGTGCCGTCCGGCAGGTTCCAAGCGCCTGCGACGTGGCCGATCGCCTCCTGCGCAGATACGGTCGGCCCATCCGGGGAAGGCTCCAAGATCCGATGCAGGCGGAGAGTAGCGCTCTGGGGGACGGACACCTCGGTGCCCTCCTGGTCGTCGGAGGCGGTGGCCGGGCCCGTGGGGATGGGTCCTTCGCCGGTGTAAGAGCGGGTGACCTCCCGGTCCGGCGTGTCACTGGTGTTCTGGTCCTGGGCCTGCGCCCGGCCTTCGATCAAGGCCAGCAGCTGGGCGACGACCACCGGGTCGTGGCAGCCGTCGTAGGCCCAGCGCCGTCCCAGCACGCCGTGCTCCATGGTGCCGACGAGGGCGTGCTCGCCGCCTTCCAGGGGCGCGCCGCGATAGGAGAGCGGCGCCAGGTAGGTGGTCGGGCGGGAGCCGGAGACGTCGTTGACCACGATGAACTCGATCCCGACCTCGCCCTGCGGGTCGTCCAGCCGGAAGCCGCCCGCCTTGGCCAGGTCCGGCGCTCCGGCGCCGCGGTACCACGGGCGGGAGGGGAGCCAGGAGGTGAGCAGTTCCAGCTTGGTCGGCTTGAGGACGGTGTTGTAGATCTCGGCCATGCCGGTGGGTCTCCTTCGTCGTGCGAAACGGCTCGTCCCACTCTCCCATTCGCATCGGCCGAAAAAGGGGCGGGAGAGCCGGGCAGTGTTGCCGGGAGCGGGGGCGGCCGCGCCACGGAGTCGGTGCAGCGGATGAGCAGGCGCATCCCGGCTGATCTCCAGACAGTGATGCTTCGTCCGGTGAGCTGACGGATGCTGTTCCTGGCGAGACTCACAGCTCCCCGGGGTCGCCGGTCCGAATGAACTCAGCCACCGTGTTCCGTAGCCGACCGAGGTAGTCGGCAAGATCGGTGGCGATGGGCGTGAAGCCGCTGTCACGCGAGGCGGCATGAGATCGGTGGACCGTGCCGGTGGCGTCGATGGCGTAGAGGAGGCCGCCGCCGTTGCTTGCGAAGACCACCCCGTCAACGCCGTCGCCGACGTTGACGGGGCCTTCTTCGCGGAGTTGGTCGAGCACGGCGTCGGCGGCGTGAACGAAGTGCCCGTTGCCGATATCGGGCAGCATCACCTCGCCGACGACCTGGTAGAAGGCCGCCAGAACGGGCGGAAGTCCCTGCCGTCCGGCCGTGTCGGAATCCGGGTCACGGATGTGATTGCCACCCGGCGGGTAGCCGAAGGCGTCCTCGAAGCAGGCCATGAACGGGCCGAGCATCCGCTCGATCTCCGCGCGCCAAGCCGTCAGCGCGCTGATGCCGGACGGAGGTTCGCTCACGAGGTCAGGCCGCCTTTCCGCTTTGCCTTCGGAGTCCGAACGGTCGGCCCATGGACGGGCCGAGTCGTTCTGACGCGCCTCGGATCTTGGCACGTCCCGATGCCGCCGGCCGATCCGATGGCGCACTCGATCCCGGCCTGCCTGGTGGAGCCGGTCGGCCGAAATCCGCGTTGCAGGTGACCGCGCCCTGGTTCAGCGCAACAGCTCGGGCCGGAGGCGTCCGTTCAGGCGCGCAGCCCGAGGAACAGGCCGCCGCTCGCGTCGATGACCTGACCGGTGCCCCAGCGGGCGGCGTCGGAGGCGAGGAAGGCCACCACGTCGGCGACGTCGTCGGCCTCGCCCAGGCGGTCGAGCGCCGTGGACCCGGCGATGAGGTCGGCCAGGCCCGGCGCTTCGAAGACCGCTCCGTTGGTCGCAGTCCGGGTGGCGCCGGGCGCGACCGCGTTGACCGTGATGCCCCGGACCCCGAACTCACTGGCCAAGGTCATGCTCATCGTCTCGACGGCGCCCTTGGTCATGGCGAAGGACGTCTGGGCGGGGTTGGCCATCCGGGTCGCCACGGACGAGATGGTGATGATGCGGCCGCCGTCGCGCAGCAGCGGCGACGCCCGCTGGATGATGAAGTACGGCGCCCGCACGTTCACCGCGAAGAGACGGTCGAACTCCGTCGGCGTCGTGGCTCCGAGCGGACCGGCGGGTGCGGCCGCCGCGTTGTTGACGAGGATGTCGAGCGGCCGCCCGGCCAGGCCGGCCTCGACCCCTGCGAAGAGGGTCTCGACGTCGCCGTCGACTCCCAGCTCCGCCCGGACGGCGAGCGCGGACCCGCCTGCGCGCTCGATCCCGGCGACCGTCGCCGCCGCGCCGTCCTCGTCGGTGCCGAAGTGCACGATGACCAGCGCGCCGTCCGCCGCCAGCCGGGTCGCGATCGCCTGCCCGATGCCGCGCGACGCCCCGGTCACCAGGGCCGTCCTGCCGATGAGACCACTCATGTCGACCACCTCAGTTCGTTAGTCACTACCTATTTGGTAGTGACTATCACTGCGATAGTGTCTACCACATGCCCGACCAGCACTCAACGCTGCGAGCGCAGCGGAGAGCCGAGACGCAGCGCATGATCCAGGCGCACGCGGTACGGCTGTTCACCGAGCGCGGATACGACGCCACGGCGGTGACCGACGTCGCCGAGGCCGCAGGCGTGTCCCCCATGACCGTGTACCGGCACTTCCCCACGAAGGAAGACCTCGTGCTGTTCGACCAGCACGGCCGGCTCGTCGCCGAGCGCATCGCCGCGGCGCCGGCCGCGCAGCCGCTGGTCCGCCGTATCGGCAGGGCGCTCATCGACTCGGCCGCGACGCTGACCGGCGACGACCGGGGGGACAAGCGGTTCCTGCTCGCCCGCCTCCAGTTGATGATCGTGACACCGGCCCTGCGCGCCAAGCACCTGGACAACCAGTACGCCCTCCAGCAGGCGATCGTGGACGCCCTCGGAGACGACGCCGCCGATCCCGACACGGCGTTCCGCGTCCAGGTGACGGCCAGCGCCTGCCTGGCCGCCCTGCACACGGCCCTGGTCCGCTGGGCCGAGGACGATGGGCGGACCGACCTGCCCGGCCTGATCGAGCAGGCGCTCACCGCCGCTTTCGGCGACGACATCGCAGAACCGCCCGATGCCGCCGATTCCACGGAACGCTGAGAGCGACCACTCCCGAGCACGGCTGCGATTCAGGTCGGCCCACGAACAGCGGCACGAAGGCGGCGTTGAGGCCGGGTCTCCCCAGCGGGCCCTCTCCTCTCAACCTTCGATCACCGAGATGCGGATCAAGTGGCACCACTGCGCCTGCCGACGGAATAGCCCACGAGGGTGCCGAACTTTTGCTGGCCAGGCGCGCCGCTGTTCCGAACGCCGTATCAATCCGCGGATAGGAGCGAAACCCTGCGCCGACCTTGCCGTTCATTGTGCGTCGCTCCCAAGTTGGCCTCGGCCTTTCGCGACACTGGTCGGCCACCTGGCAGCCTGACTCGCTCGCCCTGATGAGTGATCAGGCCGGCGGCCGGAGGGACCGCCCCGGCCGAGCGAATTCCACAGCGGCCCTTCCTAGATCGTTGTGGTGTCTCATGGACGGTGCCATATTCACCGCCCGAAGTCGCAGCTAGGATGACTGACGCTCATCGGTCCTCTTCGCGCGTTTCAGGGACAGGGCTGTCGATGAAGATCGAAGACCAGAACAGCGAATGGAGCATCCAGCGCCTGCTGGCCGAGGAGGCGCTGCGGACCAGGTCCCTGCGGATGCAAACCGCGCGGATCCTGCTCGCACTACTCATGGCGGTCGCCGCGCCCCTTGCCGTGAGCGTAGGCGAGGTGGGCCGACTGTACGTCGGGCTCGGAGGCACGGCCTTGACATTGGCATCGGTGCTGTTCCTGGAGGCGAGAGAGCGCGCCTATCGGACGAGCGCCGTCGAGTGCAAGGAGCAGTTCGACGCGTCTCTTTTCGGCATCCCACCGACGGCCGGACCTCGCGGCCGGCTTCTCACCGAGGAGGAGGTTTGCGCGGAGGCGGCCAAGCAGGAGGCGGCCCGCGACCGGGTACGCGACTGGTACCCCGATCCTGAGAACCTGCCCCATGGTTTCGCCGTGCTGCTCTGCCAGCGGGCCAGCCTCGTCTGGGACATCCGGCTCAGACGGCGCTTCTCGGCGGCCGCCGCAACCGTGGTCGGCCTCTGGGCGGGCGCAGGGTTGCTCGTGTCCCTCGCGATGGACGTCTCGCTGCGCTCCTACATGCTCACATGGATCGTCCCATCGACGCCGCTGCTGGTCATCGGGATCCAGGCCATGACCGTCCATCGTGACATCGCCAACCGGCGCGAGCGGCTGCTGTCCCAACTGTCGTTGATCTGGCAGACCGCCAAGGACCAGAACCGCGACATCGACCCGACCGAGTTCCGCGTCCTTCAGGAGGCCGTCTTCCACATCCGCAACGACGCGCCGGTTCTCCCTGCCTTCTTCACCCGCCGCCACTCACCGAGCTTCTACGCGCACATGTCTGAAGCGAGCAGACAGATGAAGGGGTCTACAGGATCACCTTGATGCCACTCACACGACTGCGCAAGGTATATCGGTATTTCAATAGAAGTCAATCTCTCCGCCATCCACTGACGCACCATCGCCGCCGTTCAATATCGGCAAAATCGCTTCGCAGAGCCGCTGATTGAATTGAGCGATTCCCCTCCGCGCCTCCTCGATGGCGGGCGTCGAGATGAGATCTGAATTGTCCAAGACGACCTCGAAGGCCGATCGGTCCTGCCTGATGTCCACGCCGAGCAGCGGGAGAAGGCGCTGCGCGGTCGTTCCGTCCTTGCGGTCGAGCAGCGTCAGACACTCGTCCGGTGACAGGAACGGCCCGTACGGTTCCTGCGAGACACGCGCCTTCAGGGCTCGGGACTCACGCGTCGATTCGATCCAGACGCGCACGCACGGTGTTGACACCAACCATGGCAGAGCCCACGAGTCAAAGACCGTGCGGGAGCGTTGCGCGACCTCCCTGCGGAGGATCGCATTGGTCTCGTCGTCGGTCGGCCGGGCGTCCCTTATGCGTTCGATTTCCTGCAGCCGGGTCGTCCATGTGGCATTGTTCGCCTCAGCTTTGACGCCAAGGCGTGACAGCATCACATCGCTCGCTGAGAAGTAGTCGTAGCCGAGCCTTCCGGCCAGCAGCAGCGCGTGCGTCGTCTTGCCCGCTGCGGTGAGGCCGCTGATGACGATGTTCATCCGCTGTCCCCTAGCCAGGGGCGGCAGACCACGGCGTGCATGGCCTGCAGTTCGAGCAGCAGATCGCTGTCGATGCCCGAACGGTGCCAGAGAGCGTCCAGGACCTTCGAGGTGACCTCCGCCTCCGCCCGGCCCAACTCCTCGTCCCGCCAGATCGCGTAGTCGTACAGCGAGTACAGGTCCAGGAAACGCCGTTGCGGCCGGATGTCCTGCTCGTAACCGGGTGAGGACATGAAATCGATCGAACGCTCCCGTGTCCGCCCCCAGCTGCGTCGCCGGTCATGATCGATGTACGGCGGGTCCTCTCGGCGGTCGAGGTCTCCGTAGTAGTACATGAGGTAGCCGCGGTTCCACGCCCGCCACTCGGCGGATGCGCGAGACCGCCTGATGAACAGCTCCAAACCCTGGTCATCACCGATGTGGCACAGCCCCCACAGGAGCGACTGCTGCAGCCACATATCGGGCTCGACGTCCAGCAGCTCGCGCAGCGCCCGGCCGGCGTCCGGGGCCACGCGAGACAGGAGGTAGGCGATCAGGTTTCCCGCGGTGCGGACCCGGGCCTCACCGTGGCCGAGTTCCTTCGTCTCGCGGTAGGCGGCCACGAGCGCCCGGGTGTAGCCGGGGACCTGGGCCGAGCGGAGTTCCCCGACGAGAAAATGACGGATCTCCGGGGTGAGGTCGAGGATGAGCGCCTCGGCGAGCGTCTGGGTTGACCCGCGCTCGATGGCATCGGTCACCTGGTCCAGGTAGCGGCACGCGACCAAGTATTCAAAGAAGGAATAGTGTACGAAGCGGGTCCATACCCGTCCCGCGACGCGCCACTGGTCGCACAGTTGGCCGAGGGAGCGTGCGAAGCACCGCGAATCCCATTCGTGCTCCCGACCCAACAGGGCCGCCACCGCACCCATGCTGAACCGGTCCTCGTGAAGCAGGCCGTTGGCGAAGATCGCCCAAGCGGCCTCCACCCATACGCGGCGGGACGGCACCATCGCCGCGCATCCGGCGTTGCGCAGCGCCGCGTCGCTTGTCGCGCTCAGCTTGTCGATGTACTCGCTGTACAGGTCGACGCGGTCGTTGATCGCGGACATGTCGCCTCCGCTGAGGAACGTCAGCATCCGGGCGAACAGCGGCCGCCGCGCCAGCGAGCGAAGCGCGGGCGAGGCGTCCACCGCCTCCAGGATCGCGTCGGACCCGAGCATCCCGAGTTCGACCAAGCGGCGTACGAAGTCGGTGAACTCCCGGTCCGGACGCCATTCCCGGAGCTCGTAGATCGAATCGAAGATGCCGTCCTGGGACTGGCGTGCCAACTGGTCCTCGAACTCGCGACGCCGGCATGTGACGATGAGCGGGCTGTCGGTACGCAGCCGGACGATTCCCTTCAGCAGGTCGCCGGTGTTGCCCACCTCGCCGAGACTCTCGTCCAAGCCGTCGATCACGATGGCGGGGCGCTTCGCGGCGTCCACGGTCGGCAGGTTGCGCAGGGCGAGTGACAGGTCGCTCGTCCCGTCCTCCGCGTTCAGCAGGTCGACGACGTCCGATGCCCGGATCGCCAGGACCGGACGGTGGCGTCCGATCAGCCGCAGAAGCGCGTACGCCGCGACGCTCTTACCGCTGCCCGGCTCACCCAGCAGCAGAACGCAGCGCCCTTGGACGACCTCGTCCTCCAGTCGCCTCAGCTCGACCTCGCCGCCGTCGGCGATGTTGTGCAGGCCCGTCTCGATGTAGAGGCCGCGCTCATGGAGCTCGGCGATGCTCATGTCGAGCGGATACGCCGTCCGCCGCGCGCCCATGCCGCGCACCGACCGTTCCGAGAGTTCCCAGATGAGATCCGCGGCTCCGTCGCCGTCCGCGCGGGCCACGGCGGTATGGGCGCCGCTCCCGGCATGCTGTGGAGCCTCTCGCCGACGCGAGGCGATCCGGTGGTCCACGTAGAAGTGCCCGTCCCCCACCGCTTCCGGGTCGACGCGGAAACCGGCGCTGGACCGGGTCCAGCGCCGAGGCCACAGCCGGAGCCAGAGGTCGCGACGGCTGTCAGCGTAGACGGCGCCGATCGAGTAGGTGAACGCCTCGTTGCCACGGCGCGCTCCGCTGTCGTATTCGTGGAGGGCGCCCGCGATGATCCGGGTGACGCCGCCGCCGCTTCCGTGCTCGTAGCGTTCGGAGGCCGCGCGGTGGACATGTCCGCACAGGTGCAGGTCCACCCACCGACGTACACGGGGTTCGAGGACGTCGTGGTCGAGGCACCAGTCGAGTGGGTGATGAGTGACGAGGATCGTGACGTCCTGCCCGCCGTTCGGCTGGACGATTTCCCGGAGCTGCGTCAGGCCGACCTGCAGCTTTCCATGATCGTCGTCGTCCTGGGACAGCAGTGCGGTGTTGCCCCCGCCAATCCGGATCCGCAGGTTCTGTCGGGCGTCCACCAGCGTCGACCAGAACAGGGGCGCTCCGCCTTGCGCCGCGACCGTGCCGGGCTGGTCGAACGCGGGACCGTAGTCCGCGGAGAACCGCAGGTAGTTGTCAAAACGAGCGTGCAGCCGCTCCCGGTCCAGGGCTGAGACGAACGCCTCCTCGACCGGATGGCCACTCCGCAACTCGTTGAGCCAGCGGCGCGTATCGTGATCGTCGAGCGCCCGGCTCCGGTCGACGTCGTGGTTGCCGGGACTGAGCAGGACGGCGTCCCGGTTCAACCCCAGGGAGGCGGCGAGACGATCGAAGAACTCCCGCGCTTCGGTGTACTCGTCGTCACGGCGGGCCCCTCCCGTGAACCCGATGTCGCCGCTGACGATGATCTGGTCGATCTCGGGAACACGGGCCGATATGGACCGGAGGTCTTCGATCAGCGCTTCGAGAATCTCGCGCCGCTCCATGCGCGCATGATGTTCACCATGCCCGAAATGCACGTCGGAAAGATGCACCCAGGTGAGTGCGGCTTGCTCCGTCATGAGCACGGTCCCGCTGCGTTCTTCGCCACCTCGCCGTTCTCCGCCGGCACGTCATTCGAGATAATGGAAGCCCGAGAGGCGTTGCCGAACAGTCTCACTGAAGAACATTTGAACGATGATGTCACGATATTTCCTACCGCGTTCGGTGAGTCTGATGCGATCGCCGACGATGGTACACAGGCCGAACCGTTCCAAAAGGCCGAACTCCTCAGAAAAGAGCGCGACGGGATCGCTTCCGATCAGATCCTTGAACCAGACACGGTCAAGGTCCATGATCCCTAGGACGACCGCCTTCCGAGCGCGTTCTTCAGTGGACATGAGAAATCCATCAACGATGCTGAAATCGCCCTTCGATATGGAATTCGTGTAGTGGGACAACGCGTCGGCCCTCGACTGGATCGAATATCCGTTGCGTGTGTCGACGTTCCAGAGATAGCTACGCGCCCCTGCTCCGATTCCGAGGAGGTTCTGCATCCCCCAGTGATATTCTTTTTGCAGATATCCGCCGCCTTCCTTGGTCCAGCGGACGTGTGTTTCCTGGGTGTAGCCGCTTCCGACGAGCATCTGCTGGGCCAGCTCGTACCGCCGGTACAGGACGTCGGGCTTGGCGCCTTCGAAACCATTTCTGCGGTAACCCGTGTGCGGGCGGGAAGTCAGCGCATAGGCGCAGACCGTAGGTGGCGACAGCTCGATCACATCACGGAGTGAGGTTTCCCAACCGTTGTCGGTTTGATGCCGTAGACCGTAGATGAGGTCGACGCATACGTTGGCGAACCCGATCCCGAGCGCCTCTTCGATCAGCGTGTGGCAGCGGGAGGTGGAGCGCCGCCTGCCGAACCGTGCCACCTCCTCGGGCACCGTGGACTGCAAACCGAGGTTGATCCGGTTGATTCCGGCATCGCGCAGGTCGCGGAGCCGGGCGGCGTCCACCGTCTCGGGCGCCACCTCGATCGCGATCTCCGCGGGCGGCGGCGTTCCGTCGGCCATGAACATCGGGAGCGCCCGGGTGATGAGGGTCTCGACGTCATGAGGGTCGAGCAGGCTGGGAGTTCCGCCGCCGAGGTAGAACGTCTGGACCGTCTTACGCTCGGTCATACGCGCATACAGCCGGGCCTCCGCTATGAGCAGCTCCACATAGCCGTGCAGGTCCGTGTCCTTGCCGAGGCGCGTCGTGTACAGGTTGCAAAAGGCACAGATCTGCTTGCAGAACGGCACATGGAAATAGAGGTTCAGCAGGTCGGAGTGTTCCAGCGAGGAAACGATCAGTTCCGACAGTTTCGCGCTCGTCGCAGGATCGAAACGCCGGTACGCCTGGCGTGGCGGGTACATGTAGACGTAATCACCATGCTTTTCACCGCCTTCGAGATTCTCAAGCACGGCGGGGATCGTCTCCGGCGTCAAAACCTCCATCAGCGCCGCCCTCCGTTGAATGGTTCAGAGCGAGATCCGGCCCACCTTCACCTCGGCGAGGAAGTTGACCGTATTAGCGGACAGCTCATCCTCGAGGTCAACCAGTTCTTTGACGTCAAAATACCTGAGCTCGTCATGGGTCTGCGGCTCCTGGACCGCCGGCGTCCCGCTGGAGATCTTCGCCCGGAACCACGTATAGGTCATCGTGCGGCCGTCCTCCTGGAACGAACGGCTTCCCAGCTTCTCGATGATCTCGACGTCGACCCCCAACTCCTCCTTGATCTCCCGGTAGGCCGCCTCCGCGGCCGACTCCGCCGGTTCGAGCTTTCCTCCCGGTATCTCCCACTGAACTCGCTTGGACGTATTTCTATGGAGAAGGAGGAGTTGCGAAGGTTCTTGCTGGATTATGCAGCCCGCAAGATTCACAATTGACATGTCAAGGATCCTTCTGGTCGATGGCCGAGTCAAGAGGACGACCATGGTCAGCCGTTCTCGACTGTCGATTGGCAGGGAGTGTAGCGATGCCTTGCTGCCCAGATGTGGAACTGTAGATATCAGCAACGCGGCATCCCAGTGCTTTGGAACGCTCTTATTCGATCAAAAGGTTTGCCATGCAGGTCACTTCGGGATGATTGACCGGTTCCGGCCAATCCCAGGTTCTCGGCGTTCGCGATCGCCATCTGCCGTTGAGGTGCGGAGCGGCTGAACGGTACGTCAATGCGGTTGAGTGCGTGGAGCTGCGACAGAACGTCCCCTAATGCTGTTTCGGTCCGACTGTCATTCGCTGCAGTGAAGGGCGGTGCGCGCAGTGGTTGCTCGTGGCGCTGGTTGCCGGTGTGCAGATCGCCGCGCAGGTTGCGGTAGACGAAGAGGACGCGCATGCGGTGGCGGCCGCCTGGGTGATCCGATGTCGCCGGGGCACCGGACTTCGACCGGCGGCGCAGTGCTTGATACGCACCGCGTGCCGTAGGCCGACGCCCCAGTCGTTCGCCCGGCACCGTGGTCGCATCGAATCAAGGCGGCTGTCCAGCACCGCAACAGGCTCCTAGAGGTCGGAGAATCAAAGCATTTGGCAGGGCCGACTCCCCAAAGCAGGCTCATCGCTCTCACGTCAACTGCACGGACCTGGTGCACATGCGACGCGCCGTCGCATCCAGCGGGGCCGCGCAGTAGTCCTACAGGCCAGCCGTCGAGGCCATGGCCGTCCGACAGAACCGGCAAGACCCTCCAAGGACGAGAACTCTCATGCCCGCCTGCTAGGAGTGCATGGAAAGACGAGTTGCTCGACCTGGTCAGCTACGAGGGAACCCGCGAGTCGCACCGCTCTCCCGACCGTGCCGGGCGGCCGAGGCGGCACGTCCGATCGGTTCTGGCCTCGCTGCTGGACTGCGGGGTTCACGGAGACGGCCGGACGGGGACGCCTTGACTGGCCACTCTTGCGGAATACCATCACAGTATGGCGATTGATTCCGATTGTGGAATGACTTCTTTGGACGGGCTGGTGCCTGCGGCGGCGCTGTTCCACTCGCTGGCCGATCCCGTACGGCTGTCGATCGTGCAGCGGCTCGCCCGCGGTGAGGCGCGGGTGGTCGACCTGACCCGGGAGCTGGAGCTGGCCCAGTCCACGGTGTCCAAGCATCTGGCCTGCCTGCGCGGCTGCGGGCTGGTGGACTACCGGGCCGAGGGCCGTCAGTCCTTCTACTTCATCGCCGCTCCCGAACTGCTGGATCTGCTGCGCTCGGCCGAGCGTCTGCTCGCGGCCACCGACCGCGCCGTCGCACTCTGCCCCACCTACGGCACCGGCGCCGAGGGCGCGCCGGTGGGCGCCTGCTCTCCTGACGCAGAGGCGCGGGAGTGACCACCCTGTCGCTGGGGCGGCGGGCGGCGTTGGCTCGGCGAGTGCGGCTGCTGGTGGCCGCCACCATCGCCTACAACGTCGTCGAGGCCGTCGTCGCGATCTCAGCCGGAACGCTGGCGTCCAGCGGGGCGCTGGTGGCGTTCGGTCTGGACTCGGTAGTCGAGGTCGCCTCCGCCGCCGCGGTCGCCTGGCAGTTCTCCGCCCGTGATCCTGAGCTGGTCGAACGGCGCGAGAAGCGGGCGCTGCGGATCATCGCGGCGTCGTTCTTCGCGCTGGCGGCCTACGTCACCGCCGACTCGGTCCGCGTCCTGGTCGGCGGCGGCGAGGCCGAGCACTCATCGGCAGGGCTGGTGCTGGCCGCCGCGAGCCTGGTCGTCATGCCGTTCCTGTCGGCCGCGCAGCGCCGCGCCGGCCGGGAGCTGGGGTCGGCCAGCGCGGTCGCGGACTCCAAGCAGACCCTGCTCTGCACGTATCTGTCCGGCGTGCTGCTGGTCGGGCTGGCGGTCAACGGCCTGTTCGGCTGGTCCTGGGCCGATCCGATCGCCGCGCTGGTCATCGCCGCCGTCGCGGCCGAGGAGGGGCGCCGGGCCTGGCGCGGTGACGTGTGCTGCGCTGCCACGCCGGTCGCCTCCGGTTCCACCGCCCTCGGCGACGGCTGCGCCTGCTGTCGTTGACCCGCCCCCCTTCCAACGACCTCGGAGGACATCGTGACGATCGCCGCGCTGGTCATCTACATCGTCTGGGCCGCACTGGCGTTCGGAGTGCGCTCGTTCGTGCAGTGGCGCCGCACCGGTGACACCGGTTTCCGCGGCTCCGGCCTGGCCAGGGGCACCGTGCAGTGGTGGGCTCGGGTGCTGTTCACCGGCGCCCTGGTCATCGGCGCCGCCGGTCCCGTCGCCGCGCTGCTCGGCCTGCCCGCCGTCGGCGTTCTGGACCATGCGGTCGTTCAGGCGTCCGGCCTCGTGCTGGCCGTCGCCGGAGTGGCGGCCACGCTGGCCGCGCAGACCTCGATGGGCTCTTCCTGGCGGGTCGGGGTGCAGGAGGACGAGCGCACCGACCTGGTCACCGGCGGGGCGTTCGCGCTGGCCCGCAACCCCGTCTTCACCGCGATGATCGTCACCGCCGCGGGGCTGGCCGCCATGGTCCCCAACGTGATCGCGCTGATCGGGCTGGTGGTGACCGTGGTGGTGATCGAGATGCAGGTCCGTGCCGTTGAAGAGCCCTACCTGCTGCGTGTCCACGGAGCCGCCTACGCCGCCTACGCCGCCCGGGTCGGCCGCTTCCTGCCCGGGGTCGGCCGCCTCACCCCGCCACCTGGGACCCGGCGGTGATCCGCACGCTGCCGCGGGTGCTGCCCGGCCCGTCCGGCGAACCGGCCCCGCCGCCCGAAAGCACCGCCACGCTGCGCGGTTTTTCACCGACCTGTTGGACCAGCTCGCCGACGCCTGGGGCGACGGCCGGGCGACCGGCCGCGACGAACCGCTGCGCGATGCCCTGACCCGCGGTGGTCGTCGTTGACATGTTGCTGTTCCCCGCCAAGATCGTCCGCGTGCTGGCCCCTGGTGGCGTGCTGTTGTGGCTCAACCAGCTCGGCGGTGACGGGCCGCTCTACCTGCCGACCGCCACCGAGACGGAGGCCGGATGGGGAATCTGGGCCCTCTTCCGCAGCACCGGGTGAGTCGGCGGCACTCCGCAGCGGCGAGCCGTCGTCCGAAGACGGTCCCGCGTGTCGCTGAACGGTGCGGCTGCCCGCGTGCAAGCTGCGCCGGCCGGCGAGGGCTCGTCCGTGAAGCCGTTCCCTGGCCGGTCCGAGCGGTGATCCGTATGCTGAGTGGATGGATCTTGGACTGGCAGCCCACACGGTCGTCACGGTCTCCGTCGTCGCCCTCGCGGCGATCATCGGGGTCCTCGTCGCGATGCGCCAGGAGCAGGGCCTGTACCGGGCCCAGCGGCGGGTGGCCACCGAGGTCGGCGGGATGGAGCTGGGCGAGATCCGCCGACTGCTGAACCAGGGGATGCTGACGCCGACCCGGGACTTCTGGCAGGTCATGGAGGAGGGGCTGGTGGCCTTCCGCCCCCGCGACCGCGCCGAGGAGGTCCAGCGCCAGCGGCTGCTCCAGCAGGTCCGCCTGCACCTGCTCTGACGGGGGTTGTCAGCGCGGGCCGTCCGTGCCCGTGTCACGTCCCGCCAGGGCCGGCCTGATCCAGCATGGCGGCGGCCTGGGCGGCGGTCAGGCGCAGGGCCGGGTCCTTGCGTAGCATGCCGGCGATCGCCTTGGTGAGGTGGCCCGCGTGCCTGGGAGGCTCGGGGTCCTCGGGGTCGCCGACGACCTGCTGCATGATGCTCCTGACACCGTCCCATCCGTACAGGTGTCGGCCCTCGACCGCGTGGTACAGGGTCGCCCCCAGCCCCCAGATGTCGGTGGCGGGCGTGCTGGGCGCGCCCTCCCACTGCTCGGGCGCCATGTAGACCGGGGTGCCGCTGCGGCCTCCCTCTCCGGCCAGGAGCGCGATCCCGAAGTCGACGATGGCCACCCGCCCCTCCCCCACCATGATGTTGGCGGGCTTGATGTCGCGGTGGACGATGCCGGCCTGGTGCGCGGCGTCCAGGGCCGACGCGACCTCGGCGCCGATCCGTCCCGCCCGGCCGGGCGTCAGCGGCCCCTTGGCGAGGACCTCCTTGAGCGACACGCCCCGGAAGCGTTCCATGACGATCCACATCCAGCCGTCGCCGGACAGGAGGTCGTGGACGGTCACCACGCCGCGATGGTCCAGCCGGGCGGCGAACCTGGCCTCCTTGAGCGCCCGTTCGGTGATGCCGTCGTCGATCCCGTCCTGCGTGATCACGCCTTTGAGGGCGACCTCGCGGTGGAGGACCTCGTCGCGGGCTATGCAGACCCTGCCCTGGGCGCCGGCTCCGACCTCGTACAGCACTCGATAGCGGCCGTTGACGAGCTCACCGTCGCCGGGAGCGTCGTGGGAACGCCCCCACGGCCGTGCGGTCGGGGACGGCCCGACCCCGGCGCTTTCTCGGGAGTCTCCGCTGGAGCCGTGGAGGAACGTGCGGGCCCAGGGATCTCCAGGCGGCGAGAGCTCGGTATCGGCCCGGGTCGCCGTCGGGTCGAAGCCGTCCAGGCGAGTGGCGGGAGCGGCCTCGGTCAGGAATCCCAAGCTGAAGTCGGTCTGCGCATAGGGAGCCGGGGCGCTCCACTGGTCATCGTGCTGGGAGCGCAGGTCCTGGTAGACCTGCTCCCACTGGCGGATCTCGTCGGTTTCCAGTCCGCACGCCGTGACGTAGGCGGTGACGAACTCCATCCGTTTGGGCAACCAGTCCCTGCGCAGCGCTTCACTGACGGTGCTGGGCGGCAGGTGGCCGCCGGAACGGCGGTTGAGCTCGGTCAGCGACACCTTCGCCCAGGCGCGCAACTCCGCCAGCAGCCCCAGGAACTGGCGGGGGCTGTAGGCGGAGGCGGGGTTCGGGCGCTCGCCACCGGCGGAGGAGAAGGTGATCTGCTTGCCCAGGTCGAGGCAGGCCGCCTCCCATCGCCGGCGCAGCACCGGCAGCCGCGCGTCCCCTCCGCAGGCCAGAGCGTAGGCGTGCGCGACCTTCCAGAACGGCAGCGCGTTGCCCGACGCCGCCGCCGACAGCGTCGAGATGGCGAGTCCGGTCCGGCGCGCGAGCTCGCGGTAGGTGAGTTGCGAGGACTCGCGCAGCCCTCGCAACTCCACCGCGAGCTCCGTCAGCGCGTCACCGGTCATGTCCAGCCGCTTGGTCGGCCGTCCCATGCCGTACACCGCGCGCGCCGGTCTACCGCCGGCCGCGTGCCGGGGACGTCAGCCGCGCGGCCACCTCGATGGCGACCAGGCCGACGCCTGCGGCCAGGGCGAGCGCGGTGGCGGCGTCGTGCCCGGCGTCCACCAGCCGCAGCACGATGACGGCGATGACCACCAGGACGGCGACGGCTCCCGGCCGCGGGACGGCCCCCGGTGCGGGCAGGCCGCCTCCGGCTTCGTCGTGCGAGAGCGAGAACGGTGCGGACATGATCCATCCCCTTCCACGGCGTGAGACGAGGGCGAGTGCCCCGGGACGGGGCCGCCGCGGTTGCCGCCGCGGCGCATGTCGTCCACGATGCCCGCGTGGTGACAGGCCGTCCATGCCGCCGCCGTTCGGGTTTCCGCGGTGAAGGTCAGCGGGATTGTTCGGCGGCGTTCGGGACGCGCCGAACGATCCGAACGCGTTCCCTGTCGACGCGGAGGGCCGCCGCGTGTGACCCTGGTCGAGGCGGCCGCGAAGTGGACGCTCCAGGGCGCACCCCCGATCATGGCGTGAGACGAGGCGCACCCGACATCCGAGGGGCCCGCCGTTGCCGCGGCGGCCCCTCGCCCCTCCCCCGCGACGGGGCCGAGCTGCCGCGACCAGCGCGGTCCGGCCGCTACAGCGCCAGGGTGCCGAGGTCGGTCACGACCTGGGCGAAGCGGCCGACGGCGGCGTTCTCGGTGTCGCTGCGCCAGATGAGCGCCCAGTGGGCCAGGGACGCGTCATGGATGGGCACGTAGCTGATGTCGGGCCGGTTGAAGTAGCGCTCGGTCTGGGCGTGCACGGGGGTCACCGCCTCGCCCGAGGCGACCACCGCGATCGCCTCCAGGATGTCGGCGACCTTGGGGCCCACCGCGATCGGGCGGCCGCCGGGCGTGTGGGACGGCAGGACCGCCTCCCTCCAGTACCGGGGCATGGGGGTGTCGATGACGACCTGGTCGGCCAGGTCCTCCTGGGAGACCGACTCCCTGCCCGCCAGCGGGTGGTCGGCCGGGACGCAGAGCACGATCGGCTCGGTGAACAGGACGGGCCCGACGGTCAGGTCCGGTTCCCTGACCGGGAGCCAGAGGACCGCGATGTCGACCTGGCCGTTGCGCAGCGGCCCGAACGGGTCGCCGAAGGCCATGCTGCGGATCTGCAGTTCGGTGCCGGGGTCGCGGTCGGCGAAGGTCTCCAGGAACGGGCGCAGGTCCTGGGCGATGCCGCCGCCGATCATGCCGATCCGCAGCACCTCGGTCTTCTGCCGGGCGGCGAGCCTGGCCCGCTTCATGCCCTCCTGCAGTCCCAGGTAGTGCGGCTCCAGGTCGCTCCTGAGCCGCTCGCCGATCGGCGTCAGCCGGACGGTCCTGCTGGTGCGCTCGAACAGCACGGCGCCGACGGCGCGCTCCTGCTTCTTGATCGCCTTGCTGACCCGGGCCACCGACAGGTGCAGCCGGTCGGCGGTGCGCCCGAAGTGCAGCTCCTCCGCCAGCGTCAGGAAGATCTCGATCTCCCGCAGATCCATCGCCCGCCCCCCATCGTCAATCGTCAGTGAACGGATCGTTGCCGCATCCGCCGTTGTTCCGCCCCGGCCGCGACGGCACGCTGGGTGACGTCGCCGGACCGTTGACAAGGATCATCGCATCGGGGGGCGAAGGTGACGTACCGGAACCAGCGAGGCCCCGCCGCCGGCGGGAGACGGGGAGAGCCGTGAACATCGTCGCCACCAACGTGGCCGTGCGGGTGGACGACCTGGCCGCCTCCAGCCGCTTCTTCGTCACCCACCTGGGTTTTCGCGAGGTGGTGGAGACCGACGAGTTCGTCTGCCTCGCCCGCGACGACGCGGCGGCGGACATCACCCTGCACAGGGGGACGGTCGAGGGCGCGTCCGGAGAGCCGTGCCGCCCGGACACGTCCCCGGTGGTCGTGAGCTTCTCGGTCACCGACATCGTCGCGGAGCACGAGCGGCTGCGCAGCGAAGGCGCCCGCCTCACCGCACCGCTCCGGCGGGCGCCTTGGGGCGAGTGGTCGCTGCAGCTCACCGACCCCAGCGGCCTGGTGATCGAACTGGTGGAGTGGACGGCGCCCGCAGGCACATGACGCCCGAGGGCGAGCCCTTCGCCGTCCCCATCCCAGACCGCGGCCTGGCCGACCTGCACGTCCGGCTGGACCTGGTCCGGCTTCCCGAATCCGAGACGGTGCCGGACGCGACGCAAGGAATCCGGTCGCGGCAGCTCGTGGCGCTCCTGAACGCGTCGCGGGCCTGCACCTGACGACGCCGCTGGCCTCTCCCCTGCCGGAGGACCTGATCGCACCGGATGCGGCCGAACAACGCCTGCTGGACCGGCGCGCCCTGCTCGACTCGCCCGCTGGCCTGGCCGCCTGGCTCGGCGAGAAGTTCGCCGCCTACGCCGACACCCGCCCCGATGCCGGTGGCGACGTGAGCCTGTCGCAGTAGGGCGCGCTTCAGGCGGCGCGATCCTGAACATGGCGTCGGTCCTGGAGACCCACGGCTTCCTCGGCGCAGCGGCGTACGTGGCCGCCAAGCACGTGGTGGTGGGCCTGACGAAGACCGTCGCCCTCGACTACGCCGAGCGCGATGTGCGCGTCAACGCGGTCGGTCCCGCCTTCGTCGATCCTGCCCGAGGCCGCCAAGCAGGCCGTGGGGCCGCTGCATCCGCAGGGCCGGCTGGGGCGGCCTGAGGAGGTGGCGGAACTGGTGGCGTCCCTGCTCTCTGATCGGGCCTCGTTCGTGCAGGGCAGCCACCACCTTGTCGACGGCGCTCACGCGGCGCTCTGAGCAGAGGGCACGCTCGCGAGCCCTTCTTGCGAGAACCGCAAGATTTCGTGCCAGTTCGCGGAGGTCTGACGAAACTGAGCGCGTTCCGACACAAGGAGTCTCAATGAGCACCACCGATGCAAAATCCTTCTGGGACGGCCTCTACGCGGCCCGGCCAGCGGCCGCCGACCCGCGGCCGAACGCCCGCTTGGTCGAGATGGTCACGGGTCTGCCGCCCGGCGACGCGTTGGACCTCGGATGCGGCAACGGCGGCGACGCGCTGTGGCTCGCCCGCAGGGGATGGCGCGTCAACGCCGTCGACATCTCGGCCGTGGCGGTCGAACGGCTCGCCCACATCGCCCGGGCACGCGGCCTCGGCGAGCAGATCACCGCCGAGCGGCACGACCTGCGCGAGTCCTTCCCGCAGGGCGGATTCGACCTGGTCTGCACCCACTACCTGCACACCCCGTTCGACCTGGACAGGTCGGCCGTCCTGCGCTCCGCCGCGCACGCCCTGCGTCCGGGCGGGCGGCTGCTGGTCGTCGACCACGGCTCGGCCGCCCCCTGGTCGTGGGACCAGGACCCCGACACCCGGTACCCGAGCCCGCAGGAGGTCGCCGCGGGCATCGGTTTGGACCCGGCGACGTGGACGGTCGAACGGGCGGACGCGCCCCGCCGGATCGCGACCGGACCGGGCGGGCGCACCGCCGAGGTCACCGACCACGTCCTGCTCGTCCGCCGGACCAGTTGACGTGAAGGAGACCACCGTGCCCGGCACCACCCGTCGCGGCGACACCCCGCCGCCCCGGACCGCGAACAGCGAGGCCGAGGTCCTGCGCGGCTTCCTCGACTACCTGCGGACCTCGATCGCCGCGAAGGTCGACGGCGCGCCCGAGCCGCAGGTCCGAACGGCCGCCGTGCCCTCGGGCACGAACCTGCTTGGCCTGCTCAACCACCTGACGTTCGTCGAACGCTCGACGTTCCTCGGAGAGAAGGTCACCGACTGGCAGGCGACGTTCCAGGCCGCACCGGCCGACACCGTCGCCGACGTCGTCGCCCGCTACCGGGACGCGGTCGAGCGCGCGAACGGAGTGCTCGACCGGTGCGCCGACCTCGGCGCACCGGTCCCCCGGCCGCGGTCCGGAGGCCCCGCTCCCAGCGTCCGCTGGGCGCTCACCCACATGATCGAGGAGACCGGCCGCCACGCGGGCCACGCCGACGTCCTCCGCGAACTCATCGACGGCGCGACCGGCCGCTGATCCGCCTCCCCCCAGGACAGGAACCCATGCTCACCGCACCACGGCCGCCGTCGCGCCGCTCCGTCCGGACCGCGCGCGCAGCGGCGGCCGCCATGCTCGCCCTCCTGCTCGCGGCCTGTTCCGCTTCCACTCCGGTGTCCAACGGCGTGCCCTCCCACGCCGCCGCCACCCAGGACGATCCCCGGTTCAAGAACGCCTTCCGGCACCAGTTCGCCGACGTGGACGGCGTCCGCATGCACTACGTGACCGGCGGCAGGGGAACGCC
The DNA here is from genome assembly GCA_044456955.1 of Spirillospora sp. NPDC050679. Classification (GTDB taxonomy): domain Bacteria; phylum Actinomycetota; class Actinomycetes; order Streptosporangiales; family Streptosporangiaceae; genus Spirillospora. The sequence goes on from JBITGK010000018.1 coordinate 130,414, forward strand.
GGTGGTGCTGATCCACGGCTGGCCGCAGACCTGGTACGGCTGGTGGCCGATCATGCCGGAGCTCGCCGAGCACCACACCGTCTACGCCGTGGACCTTCCGGGCCTGGGCGACAGCACCGGTTCGCCGAGCGGCTACGACAAGGCCGCGCTGGCGCGGTACGTGCACAAGCTGATCGCCGACCGTCTCGGGGTGCGCGACGTCCGCGTCATCGGGCACGACTTCGGCGCGGCGGTGGCGTTCCAGTACGCCGCCCAGTTCCCCCGCGACACCGCGCGCCTCGGCTACCTCGACCTGCCGCTGCCCGGGCCCGCGATCGACGCGCCCAAGTACCGCTCGCTGAGCTGGCACATCGCCTTCCACTCCCAGCGGCGGGTCCCCGAGGCGGTGGTCGGCGACGACGTCCGCGAGTACCTGGCGCTGTTCTACCCGCAGGTCTCCTTCGGCGGGACGGCGTTCGGCGGCACCTCGACCCGGTCCCCGTTCAGCGAAGCCGAGATCGACGAGTACGCGCGGACCTATCGCAGGCCCGGGGCCCTGGCGGGCGGCTTCGAGCTCTACCGCGCCCTCGACAAGGACGTCCGCGACACCACGGCGGCGTCGCCGGTACGCGTGCCGACCCTGCTCATGGCCGCGCAGGGGCAGCTCGGAGCGGTCCGGGCCACCGCGGCCCCGCGTATGGTCAACATCGTGCGCGCGGTGGACGTGCCGAAGGCGGGGCACTGGCTCGTTGAGGAGAACCCTCAGTTCGTCACCGCCGAGTTGCTGCGCTTCCTCAAGGGGTGACCTGTCCCGGAGCGGCGCGGGGTGCCGGGCGGTGCCCCGCGCCGGCGCGCAAGCTCTCTCCTTGACCTTGACGCCGGTGTCAGGGCATAGCGTCCCCCTCCGGGATCGATTCCCGAGCCGATGACAGCAGGGAGCGGAGAACGCCGTGAAGTTCGCGATCAACTACAGCACGCCCATGTTCGGGGTGGACCCCGATCGGATCGCCGCCTACGCGCGGCACGCCGAGCAGTGCGGGTTCGAGGCGCTCTACGTGCCCGAGCACATCGTGCTCTATCCCGGCGCGCAGGTCGGGCCGATGGCGCTTCCCCCGTCGCTGCCCTTCGGCGACCCGCTGGACTGCCTGAACTTCGCCGCCGCGGCCACCGAACGGATTCTGCTGGGCACCGGCGTCCTGCTGCTGCCTTACCACCACCCGGTCACGCTCGCCAAGCGCCTGGCCACCATCGACCTGCTGTCCAAGGGACGGATGCGGCTCCTGACGGTGGGGATCGGCACGCTGCCCGGTGAGGCGCGGGCCGTCGGCGTCGACTTCCGGACCCGGGGCCGCCGCGCCGACGAGGCGATCCAGGTGCTGCGGCTGCTGTGGGAGGGAGACGAGAACGGCGTCGGCTTCGACGGGAGGTTCTTCTCCTTCCAAGGGCTGAGCAGCTTCCCCAAGCCCTTCGCAGGCGGCGCGCTGCCGATCCATGTCGGCGGATCCAGCGCGGCCGCCGCCCGCCGGGCCGGGCGGTTCGGCGACGGCTACTTCCCCGGCGGCTCCCTCACCGCGCAGGAACGGGCCGCCCAACTGGAACTCGCCCGCTCCACCGCCGCCGAGTCCGGGCGTGATCCGGCGGCCCTCGAGTACACGCGTTGGGGATCGATCGACATGTCGGCCGAACGTGTCGAGGAGTTCGCCGCGCAAGGCGTGACCCGCATCGTCGTCAACACCCCCGCCTCCGAACCCGAGCAGCAGCACGACCAGATGTCGGAGTTCGCCGACCGGTTCGGGCTCTCCGTCTGAGCCGCGGGCTGCGGCCCGAACGGACGCCCACTCTGCTGTCAGCTAAGTCGCTGCCAGCAGATTCGCTGGCGCTGCGGCCTCCGCCGAGGCGAACGTGGATTCGGGACCGGACCGTCCGGCCCTGAATCCAGAGCACGGGGAGCCCACAGTGAACACCTCCATGACAGCGGGATCGCTCGACGACCAGCTGACGGCCCGGCTGCTGCAGGAGCGCATCATCGTCCTGGGCGCCGAGGTCGACGACCAGATCGCCAACCGGCTCTGCGGCCAGTTGCTGCTGCTGTCGGCCGAGGACCCGCGCCGCGACATCAGCCTGTACATCAACTCGCCCGGCGGGTCGGTGCTGGCGGGCCTGGCGATCTACGACACGATGCGGCTGATCCCCAACGACGTGTCCACGCTGGCGATGGGCCTGGCCGCCTCGATGGGGCAGTTCCTGCTGTGCGCCGGGACGCCGGGCAAGCGGTTCGCCCTGCCGCACTCCCAGGTCCTGATGCACCAGGGCTCGGCCGGCCTGGGCGGCACCGCCGACGACATCGAGATCTACGCCAACCAGCTGCGCCGCATCGGGGACATCATGAACGCCCTGACCGCCGAGCACACCGGGCAGGCGGCGGAGACCATCGCCCGCGACGGCCTGCGCGACCGCTGGTTCAGCGCGCGGGAGGCGCTCGACTACGGGATGATCGACCACATCGTCGAGCACCTGGACGACGTGCGCCCCGCGACCGTCGCGCAGAAGGTGGGGCTCTGAGCCATGGGCCAGTACACGATCCCGACCGTGGTGGAGAAGTCCTCGCGCGGCGAGCGGGCCTTCGACATCTACTCGCGGCTGCTGTCGGAGCGCATCATCTTCCTGGGCACCGAGATCGACGACGGCGTCGCCAACGTCGTCATCGCCCAGATGCTGCACCTGCAGGCCGAGAACGCCGACCTGCCGATCGAGCTCTACATCAACTCGCGGGGCGGCATGTTCAGCGCGCTGACCGCGATCTACGACACGATGCAGTACATCCGGCCCGACATCGCGACCCTCTGCGTGGGGCAGGCGTCGTCGGCCGCGGCGGTCCTGCTGGCGGCCGGCACGCCTGGCAAGCGCTCGGTCCTCAGGCACGCCAGGGTGGTGCTGCACCAGCCCTCGACCGACGAGGGCTCGTTCCAGATCGGCCGCGGCACGATGCCGGACCTGGCCGTCCAGGCCGAGGAGGTGGCCAGGGTGCGGGCCGAGACCGACCAGATCCTCAGCCGGCACAGCGGCCACCCCGTCGACAAGATCCACCAGGACATCGACCGGCGCCGCGTCTTCGGCGCCCAGGAGGCCGTCGACTACGGACTGGCCGACCAGGTCATCACCAGCGCGCCGAGCGGCGGCTACTGACTCAGGCCGCCAGCAGCGAGACCACGGCGCCGCCCGCCCCGGACACCGGCGGCGCCGTGGCGCGCCGGACGGGCATCGGCCGCACGTTCGAGCCGGCGCCGATGCCGGTCAGGTCGTAGACGACGTCGGTCAGCAGTTCGGCCAGGTCGACGCCGAGCGCGTCGCACACCGCGGCCAGCACCTCCGAGGACGCCTCCTTGCAGCCCCGCTCGATCTCCGACAGGTAGGGCATCGAGATCCGCGCCGTGCGGGCCACGTCGGCGAGGGTCCGGCCCTGGGACAGCCGGGCCCGACGCAGCGCCGCCCCCAGCAGCGACCGCAGCAGCGCCTGCTTGCGCCGGCTTCGCCCACCCAGGACGTCAGGGGCCATATCCGTCATCGGGCTCCTCATTTCAGCACGCGGGCAGCGATCAGCCCCTGGACGCGACACCTCCATACCTAGTCGGCGCGCCGGATCTTGAACAGCGCATTTCGCCGTCAGCGCAGGCCGACCTCGGCGGCCGGACCGCCGCCCGCCATGCCGTCGGCGCCCTCGGCGCCGACGGCATGGTCTCCGCCGCGGGATGGCAAGCGCTCGCGGGACACGCCGTTCGGCTACCCGCTCTCTTCCGCGGTGCTCGTCGTGAACGGCAGCACCAGCCGGGAGGGATGGGCGGCGTCGCGGTAGATCTTGTGGGTGACGGGGCGGCCCACCGGCAGGTGGAAGGCGTCCGGCGGCAGCAGCGCGTTGTGCTCGTCGGCCAGCGGCTCGTTGTTGGACAGCTCCGCGACCAGCTTGTGGCCGGGCAGGAACGTCGCCGCGAACGGGTAGACGCGGAGCACGTACTCCTCGATCCGCCCCGGCTCGACCGGCACCGCGCGGGTGTGCGGGTGGCGGGGGTCGCCCTCGGTGGTGCGCTCCTCGTCGAGTTCGCGGTGCGAGGCCTTGAGGTAGGCGGTCGTGACGAGCCGCCGCTTGCCGTCGGGGGCCTGGTCCCACAGGCGCAGGATGAAGTTGGTGTCCGGCTGGTCGATCTCCGCGAACAGGTGCGCGGCGCCCTGGCCGATCATCTCGGTGGGCTCGGCGAACGGGGCGGTGCTCCAGCTCAGCATCTCCACCTTGTCGGTCACCGTCAGCGGCGCCTGGTAGAAGCCGTCGGGGGCGGCGTGCTCGGCGCCCATGGGCTCGGGCTCGGACGACAGCCCGCCGCGCGGGCGGAGGTAGAGCGGCCTGTGCTCCACGTCCTTCGGCGGCCACTGCGCGCCGGTGACGGTCCGGCGGGCGCCCTCGACGTGGACGGTGACGGCGGGCTCGTCCATGACGCCGTTGTCGATGCCCTTGATCCAGTGGTCGTACCAGCGGAACATCTTGTCGTGCTCCTCGACGAAGGGGCGCGACTGCATCGGCGGGTAGGGGCCGATGTCGAGCTTCTTCGGGCCCTTCAGCGCGTTGTACAGCTCGATGGTGCCGTCCATCGTCCAGCCGCGGCCCTGGTCGATCTGGAGCCAGACCGGGATGTCGATGCCGGGCGCGAGCGTGATCGGGTTGCGCTCCTCGTACCACTCGCCGTCGACCTCGTTCATCACGATGTCGAACCACGCCTCGTGGTTCTTGGGGTAGTTCAGCACATGGACCAGGTTGGGCCAGGCGGCCACGTCGGGGTCCCGGAGCCGCCGGGCGACGCGCTCCCTGATCTCCTCCGGGGAGCAGGTCTCCAGCATGCGGGACCTGACGCCGTCGGTGAAGGCCCAGCCGGAGTCGCCGCCGCGGCCCTCGCGGGCGGCGCGCGGCATGAACCACATGACGCCGCCGTGGTAGGTGGTCTCGTAGAAGTCGTAGTGGCCGCCGCTGACGAAGATCGCCTTAAGGCTCGGCGGGCGCTCGGCCGCGGCCAGCACCTGCATCGAGCCGAAGTAGGAGATGCCGATCATGCCGACGTCGCCGTCGCACCACGGCTGGGCGGCGACCCATTCGATGAAGTCGTAGGCGTCCTGGCCGAGCGGGACGCCGCCGGCGTTGTAGTTGCCGATGTGCTCGCCCTCGGAGGCGCCGGAGCCGCGCAGGTCGCCGATGACGTGGACGTAGTCCTCCTTGACGACGCGCGCGATGTCGCCCGCCTCGACGCAGCCGTCCCACATCGGGCTGGGGCGCCGCTGCGGCGGCGTGGTGAGCGCGAGGGCCTGGAGTTCCTTGCCGTACGGGCTGAGCGCCACGAGCGCCGGGCGCGGCCTGTCGTCGACGCCGTGGTAGGCGTCGGCGGCCAGCGTGACGCCGTCGCGCATCGGGACGCGGAGGTCCTTGCGGACGGCGATCTCGTCCAGGCCCGCCTGGATGATCTGGAAGTCGGCCATGGACGCGAAGCTCCTCTGTCGGGTGTCAGGTGTTCTGGTGGAAGTGCGTGCGGTAGCCGTGCATCGAGGTGAAGAACGGCGAGGGTTCGAGGGCCGGGTCGGCGGTGTAGCCCACCTCCTGGGCCACGGGGGCGAAGGGGGAGTACGGCGAGTCCGTCTCCTGGAGGCCCGCGCACAGGCAGCCGCGGGCCGCCTCGCCGATCCGGGCCTCGATGTCGAGGCTCTCCCGCAGCGCCTCTTCCGCCTGCTCCGCGTCGAGCTCGACGCCGTACGGCGCACCGTCGGCGCGGCGGTAGGGGTGGCCGAGGTAGAGGCGCCGCGGGCGGATCTCCTCGCGCAGGTACTCCAGGCTCGCGCGGTAGGCGGCCGGGTCCGCGAAGCCGGGGAAGCCGTTGGCCGCCCCGTGCGCCTGGACGGCGTCGCCGACGAAGGCGGAGTCGCGGCCGTCGAGGACGTAGGCGACCGATCCCGGCGTGTGGCCGGGGACCGGGTGGACGGAGACGGTGGCGCCGCCGCCGAGGGGGATCGCCTCGCCCCCTCGGACGGGCATGGTCGGCTCCATCTCGCCGGAGATGACCGCCTCGGCCATGGCGGCGGCTCTCGCCTCGCCCTCGGGGTCGTCCAGGTACCGCCCCCGCCCGGCGAGGTACTCCTCCACGTGCGCGCGGCGCGAGCGCAGCATCGGCGCGTCGGCCTCGTGGATCACGACCTGCGCGCGCCGGCCGGTCAGCTCCCACAGGGCGTGCGCGCCGCCGATGTGGTCGATGTGGCCGTGGGTCAGCAGAATCCAGCGCACGTCCTCGATCCGGCGCCCGATGGCCGCCAGCGCGGGGGCCATGCCCTCGGCGGGCGAGGAGGCGATGCCGGTGTCGACGATCGCCGACTCCGGCGCGTCGATGAAGAAGCTGTAGAGGCCGAACCGGCCCCACGGCGAGACCAGGGGGTGGACTTCCATTGCGGCTCTCCTTCCGGGGTCAGCGGGCGAGGAAGTCGCGGGTCTCGGCATAGGCCCGGCGGTACTCCGGAATCCACGAGAAGTGCTGGACGAACCCGTGCCCCGCGCCCGCGTACCGGCTGATGGTCGCGTCCACGCCGGCGTCCCGCAGCCGGCGGCCGTAGAGCTCGCCCTCGTCTCGCAGCGGGTCGAGCTCGCCGGTGATGATCAGTGCGGGCGGCAGGCCGGTGAGGTCCGCGCGCTTGACCGGGGAGACGCGGGGGTCGGCCGGGTCGGCGCCGCTGTCGAGGTAGAAGGCGTTGAACGGCTTCAGCCCGGCGGTCTCCAGCCCGTGTCCGACGGCGTTCTCCCGCAGCGACGCGTAGCGGTCGGTGTCGAAGTCCAGGTCGAGCGACGGGTAGAACAGCACCTGGTGGGTGATCTGGTCGAAGCCGTCGTCGTGCGCCATGGCGGCGACCGCGGCGGCGAACGTGCCGCCGGAGCTGTCGCCGGCGACGGCCAGCGTCGCGCCGTCCCAACCCAGGGCCTCGCCGTTGTCGGCGGCCCAGCGGACCGTCGCGTAGCAGTCTTCGAGGCCGGCCGGGAACGCGTGTTCGGGCGCCAGCCGGTAGCCGACGGAGACGACCTTGAGGCCGGTCTCCAGGGCCAGGGAGCGCGCGACGTGGTCGTGCGTCTCCAGGCCGCCGAGGAAGAAGGCGCCGCCGTGGAAGTAGACCAGCACGCCGTACGCGTCCGCCTCGGCCGGCGTGTAGATCCGCACGGGGACATCGCCGGCGGCGGTCCGCGCGGTGAGGTCCTCGACGGAGTGGAGCGGCAGGCGGTCGGCCGCGGGCGGGACCTGGGCCTGCTCCCCCGCGCGCATCGCCTCCGGGTCCAGCGGGCCGGGAGGCGGCGCCGGCATGGCGGCGAGGGTCCGGGCGATGTCAGGGTGCAGCGGCATGTGTCAGACCTCCTGCGGGTTCTGGGACGCGGGCTTCTGGCCTGGGAAGACGTCATGGACCTCGTCCTCGGTCCAGCCCTGGCGCGAGATCCGCTGCAGCTCGTCGGTCACCGGCTTGCGGACGGCCTGGTACCGCGCCAGCGCCTCCCCGACCGAGCCGGCCTCCGCGAGGGCGTCGGCGAGGGCGCCGACGTCCAAGATCGCCGAGTTCGCGCCCTGGCCCTGGTGGTGCAGCATCGAGTGGGCGGCGTCGCCCACCAGGACGACCGAGTCGGAGTGCCAGGTGTCGACCGGGTCGATGTCGTAGACGGCGCGGCAGTTGACGGTGTCCAGGTCGAGGTCGCGGGTGATGTTCACGATCCGCTCGTCGAAGCCCTCGACGGTCTTCAGCAGGTCGTCCTTGGTGCCCCGGCCGATGTACATCCGCAGGTTGTCGTCGACGACCATCCCGTGGGCGTCGGCGGCGGGGATCACCGCGCGGTAGGCGTGCTCGCCGGCGAACACCGGCCGGCCGCCGCCGAACAGCCGCTCGCGCACGACCGACCTGATGCCGTCGGCGCCGACCACGAGGTCGGCGGTGACCGACGCGCCGTTGGCGAAGGCCAGCGTCGCCCGGTCCCCCTCGTCGGTGATGCCCTCCAGCTTGTGGCCGAGGTGCACCATGCCCTCGGGGAGCACGCCGAGCAGGGCCTCGATGAAGTCGCCGCGGTGGACCAGGCGGGTCCGCTCGCCGAAGGCGCCGGCCTCCGGCCACGCCTCCTTCATGATCGGGTCGGCGGTGGCGGTGAGGATCTCGAAGTAGTCGCTGGGCGAGCTGACGTCCGCGATCGCGTCGAAGATCCCCCACCGGCGGAACCGGTCCATGGTGGAGGGCCGCAGGCCGATGCCGGCGCCGACCTCGCGGATCCGGCCCGCCTGCTCGTAGACGTCGACGGTGGCGCCGAGCAGGCTCAGGGCCGTGGCCGCGGCGGCGCCGCCGTACCCGGCGCCGACGATGGCGATGTTCAGGTTCTTCAGGTCTGAGGGCTGCATGGCTCCGGGTCCTGGTCAGTTTCTGATCGAGAGGAAGTCGGCGGGGTTGTCGACGAAGATCGTCTTGATGGCGGCGTCGTCGAGTCCGGCGGCGCGCAGGTCGGGGATGAGGTCCTCGAAGATGTAGTTGACGGTGTGGCCCTCCACGCCCGGCCAGCCCAGCGGGCTGCAGTTGGCGTCGGCCGAGGCCAGCACCTGCTCGATGCGGCCCTCGCCGCCGATGAACCGCAGGAAGTGGTCCAGGCGCTCCCGGCGCGGGCGGGCCCAGAACGGCGGGTCCGGCAGCTCGGTCTCGTAGCCGAAGGTGTCGAAGCCGATCCGGCCGCCCTGGGCGGCGATCCAGGTGTCGCGGGTCCTGTCGGCGTTGACGCCGTCGTCGACGTGCCCGAACAGCACGCGGTCGAGGGGCAGGCCCTCCTCGTTGAAGATCGCGATCGCGTTCTCGGCGTCGACGGCCAGGTGCGTCAGGACGCCGACGCCGGTGGCCCGGGAGGCGCGGGCGGCCGCGCGGTAGATGCGCTTGTCCAGGTCGGTCATCCGGCCGCCCCGGCTGACGCCGACCTTGATGATGCCGGCCTTGCCGCCCGTGCCGCCGATGCCGACGGTGATCTCGTGGACGAAGTGCTCGGCGAGGTAGTCCACGCTCGCCCGCGCGAAGAAGGGCAGGGCGGTGTCGCCGCCGACGAAGCCGGTGGAGGCGACGATGTGGACGCCGGTCTTCTGCGACAGCGACCGGTAGTAGTCGACGTCGCGGCCGTTGCAGATGCCGGTCGCGTCGACGAACGTTCCGCCGCCGTACTCGTGGAAGCGGCGCAGTTTGGGGACGGTCTCGCCGTAGCGCTCCTCCGGCGTCTTCCACCACCGGGTGTCCAGCTCGGAACCGGGCATGCCGTAGCCGATGTGCTCGTGGACGGCCACGACGCCCAGCTCCTCGGTCGGGATCGCTCCCAGGACGGTGTTCACTCTCGACACAACACTCACCTCGGATAGGCGCTCGATGGTTTCGGCCGTCGCGGTGGTCGGCGCACCGACAGCAGGTCCCGCGGGTTGCCGACGAGGATTCGCCGGACGTCCTCGTCGCTCGCGCCCCGGGCCGTCAGGAGGGGGACGAACTCCGACAGGACGCGGCCGTACGGCACGTCGTTGCCGGCGTGGCCCTTGGCCACGCCGGTCGCGCCGCTGGAGAGCAGGACCCGGTCGCCGAAGCCGGCCTCGACGAGCCGGACCACCAGGTCGGCCCGCTCCCGGTCGCCGATGTGCCGCCCGTCCTCGGCGCCCACGTGGTCGATCGCGACGTAGGCCCCGCGGCGGGCGACCTCGATCGGCGCGCCGGCCGCGACCGCGTCCCTGCGGTCGAGCCCTCCGACGGCGACGCGGTCGGCTGGGAGCCCCTCGTCCAGAACGGTCTCCAGGTCGCGCACGGCGTCGCCGCCGTAACGGACGGACGCCGGGACGCCGGTGGCCAGGGCGGCGCGGGCGGCGCCGCGGAACAGGCTCTCGTCGGTCGCGGTCATGCCGGTGCGGGTCGCGGCGGTGGCCACGAGGCCCGCGGCGCCCCGCCGTTCGACGCGGGGCACCACCATGCCCTCGGTGACCTCCTTGGCGAAGAGGTCGGCGAACCTCTCGGCGGGCCAGGGCGTCGGGGGGTCGGTCTGCGGCGTCAGGAAGTAGCCGCCGAGCATCTCCTCGGGCCCCTGGCCCGTGGACGCGACGATGTGCACGCCGGTCGCGCGCGAGAGGGCCTCGTACAGCCGTACGTCGCGCCCGTGGAACATGCCGGTGCTGTCGACGATCGTCCCGCCGCCGTGCTCGCGGAAGTCGGCCAGCTTCCCGGCCAGGATCTCGAAGACCTCGGCGCGGTCGATCACGACGTCGAACGCGTGCTCCGCTCCGGGGAGCACCGACAGCAGGGCCTCGTGGACCGCGACGACCCCCAGCTCCCGGGCGGGAACGGGGCCGAGGACGGTGTTGACGGTGTCGCCGGCGGCGTCCGCGGCGGTGCTGGCACCCATCACCGGTGCTCCCTTCGGTCTCGGCGAGTGACGGCGATCACGCCGTGGCGTGCATGCTGCCATTTTGCTTTACGTACTGTCAATCTAGAGTTCTCGTAGTAAATCCACTTCACAGTACGTCTGCCATTGGCCTGCGCAGGCCGCTCCCTCCGCAGGGACCGGGTCACGCCTCGACCGGTTCGGGAGCGGCGTCCGGATCGACGGAGGCGGGCCGGTGGCCGAACAGTCCGGCCATCGTCAGGACGGCGGCCCCGGCCGCGCAGATCCCCGCGACGAGGAAGGCGGTGTTGTAGGCGTCGCCGAGGGCGGAGAAGGCCAGGCCGTGGAGCTGCGGGGGCATCGGCACCGGCGCCGCGCCCGGACCGGCGCCCGGCAGGACGGGCATGGAGTTGAGGGCCATCGCGCCGCCTTCGTGCGCGATGCCGCCTGCGATGCCGGCGTGGGGCGCCGGCAGGCCGGAGGCGTCGAGGGCCTCGCCGAGGCCGTCGAGCACCGCGTCGTTGGCCTTGCCGATCGCCAGTGCGGCGATGAGCACCGGGCCGAGCGCGAAGCCGAGGTCGCGCAGCAGGTTGGTGGTGGCGCTGGCCATGCCGGCGAGCCGGACGGGGACGGTGTTGATCGCCACGGCGGTGATGGAGCCGACGGTCAGCGCGAAGCCGACGCCGGCGATCGTCATGGGCGCGACGAAGCGGGTCCAGCCCGTGTCCGCGACGTCGAAGGTCGAGCACCACACGCCGGTGACGGCCATCAGGGCGAAGCCGCCGCTCAGCACCCACCGGGGCGACACGTTGCGGATGAGGTGGGAGACCACCGGGACCAGCAGGAGCGCGGGCCCCTGGACGAACAGGAACAGCACGCCGATGGTGAGGGCGCTCTGGTGCTGGATCGCGCCCAGCCAGATGCTCATCGAGAAGCAGAGCGCGAGGAAGGCGAACATGCCGACGACGGTGGCGATCGCGACGATCGCGTAGGCGCGGTTGGCGAACAGCCGCAGGTTCAGCAGCGGCACCTCGGCGCGCAGCTCGATCACCGCGAACGCGGCCAGCAGCACGACGCCGGCGGCGGTCGCGGCGATGATCGCGGGGTCGGCGAAGCCCGTCTCCGAGCCCTGGGTGGCGGCGAACAGCAGGGCGATCAGGCCGAGCGCCAGCGTGGCCTGTCCCGGGAGGTCGAGCCTGCGGCCCGCCGGGGCCGAGGAGTCGAGCGCCTTGGAGGTGAGCAGGAAGGAGAGCGCGGCGGCGGCGATGACCACGACGTAGGCGCCGCGCCAGCCCCCGCTCTCGGCGAGCGCGCCGCCGAGCAGCGGGGAGACCGCGGCGCCGATGGACAGGAACCCCGCCCACAGCGCGATCGCCCTGGCCCGCGCCTCCTGGCCGGGCGCGACGGCCGCGATCATGGCCAGCGAGATCGGGTAGAGGACGGCCGCGCCGAGACCGGCGACGACCTGGCCGGCCCACATCGCCTGGACCGTTCCGGCCAGGCAGCACACCAGCGCGCCGGCGGCGGTCAGGGCGGCGCCGGCCTGGAGCAGGCGCCTGCGGCCGAACAGGTCGCCGACCACGCCGGTCGTCAGCTCCAGGACGACCATCGGGATGGCGAACGCGGCGGTGATCCAGGTGAGCTGCGATCCCGTGGTCGCGAACTCCCGCTGGAAGGTTCCGTTCAGGGCTCCGGGCAGCGAGTACGCCACCTGCGCCAGCAGCACCGCGAAGCAGCCGGCGGCCACCGTCGGGATGTGGCCCGGCGTGCGCGCGCCGGGCAACGGCCTCTGGGCCATGGTTGGGCTCCTTGTCCTTCGGGGGTGCGCCCGCCGTCACGGAACGGCCGGAGGGCGGGGTTGTGAGGCAGGTCACCCCAAGTGGCGAGCACGGTGTCACATCACTTAACATTGCGTCAAGGAAACGATCGCCACGTATGGCGGGCTGCTAGGGCGCCCGGAGTGTTGACGGCCGTGCGCTAGGGTGACCGCGTGGCGAGCCTGCGCGAAGCACAGAAGGAAATGACCCGGCGGATGCTGCTCGACGCCGGGCTGGAGCTGTTCGCAGGCAAGGGCTACCTGGCCACGACCGTGGAGGACATCGCCAGCGCCGTCGGCACCACCCGGGTCACCTTCTACTCGCACTTCCCGTCCAAGGCCGAGCTGGTGAAGGCGCTGGTCGCCGAACGGCTCAACGAGGTGCTGCGGCGCAGCAGGTCGCCCGAGCACGGCTCGACGGCGCACGACCTGGTGGCGGCGGTGCGGGACGGCGGCAGGGAGGCGCTCGCGACCTGGCTGGGACAGGCCGCCGAGCGGTGGCCGGAGATCCACCCCATCGTCCGCATCGGCCGGGACGCCGCCGTCGCCGAGCCGGAGCTGCGCAACCTGGTGGAACGCTGGCTGGAAGAGGCCATCGCCGACATCGAGGACGGCCTCGCCGCCGCCGGGCGCTTCGAGCCTCACCAGCGGCACTTCCGCGGCGTCCTGGCGATGGCGCAGCTCGACTACGTGGCCCAGAACTGGGCCGCTTCGGACTGGAAGCTCGACCGCGAGCAGATGCTCGCCGAGCTGGCCGACAGCTGGTTCGGCCTGATCGGCGACCGCTGAGCCCTGTCCGGGCCCGTCCGTCGCGTGCACGCGGACGCCGACCTGCGACCACACCCCGTTCGGACCGACTCCGGCGGCAACTCGGCGAGCGGCAGCAAGCCCGCGGTGGGCGGGAAAGCCCATGCCCTGACGGGAGTCGAGCCACTGCGCAACCTCGCTGACCGTCAGGGGGCCTTCGAGCTGGAACGTCGCCGCGCGCGGCGGTGAAGGGGGCAGCCCGTTGAGCTGTTCGCCCGTCCCGGCCCTGATTCTGGAGAGCAGAATTTCCTATTCTTCATGAAGGCAAAGGCTGCACGATGACCGCATGACCAGCCCCTCCCCCGGCTCCCCCGTGAAGCTCCGGGCGGCCGACGCCCCAGGTCAACCGGATGTCACCCCCGAACTCCAGGACCTCTACCGGGGCTTCGAGTCCGAGCTGCTCGTCCCGCTGTGGACCGAGATCGGCGACCTGATGCCGGCCCACCCGCGTTCGCGCGCCGTGCCGCACCTGTGGAGGTGGGAGCGGCTCGTCCGCCTCGCCGAGCGGGCCGGACGGCTCGTCCCGGTCGGGCGCGGCGGCGAGCGCCGCGCGATCGCCCTGGCCAACCCGGGCCTGGACGGCCGCCCCTTCGCCACCCCGACCCTGTGGGCGGCGATCCAGTACCTCATGCCCGGCGAGGACGCCCCCGAGCACCGCCACACCCAGCACGCCTTCCGGTTCGTCGTCGAGGGCTCGGGCGTGTGGACGGTCGTCGGCGGCGACCCGGTGCCGATGAACCGCGGCGACTTCCTCCCGCAGGCCGGCTGGAACTGGCACGCCCACCACAACGCCGCCGACCGGCCGATGGCCTGGATCGACGGCCTGGACATCCCGTTCCAGTACCTCAACGAGACCCAGTTCTTCGAGTTCGGGCGCGAGGAGATCTCCGACGCCGAGCGGACCACGCCCGAGCGCTCCCGCGCCGAGCGCCTGTGGGGCCACCCCGGGCTCCGCCCGGTCGGCGTCCGCCACGCCTCCCCCGGCTCGCCGCTGCTGTCCTACAAGTGGGAGCACACCGACCGCGCCCTGGCCGACCAGCTCGCGCTGGAGAAGGAGGGGCACGCCGGCACGGTGGAGCCCGGCCACGCCGCCGTGCGCTTCAGCAACCCCGTGGACGGCACCGACGTCCTGCCCACCCTGCGCGCGGAGTTCCACCGGATCGCCAAGGGCGCCGAGACCGCCCCGGTCCGCGAGACCGGCTCCAGCGTCTACCAGGTCTTCGACGGCTCCGGCACGGTGAGCGTCGGCTCCCGGACCTGGTCGGTGACCCGCGGCGACCTGTTCACCGTCCCGTCGTGGGAACCGTTCTCGGCCCGTTCGGAGGCCGGCGCGTCCGACTCCGACTCCGGCGCCCTCGACCTGTTCCGCTTCTGCGACGCACCCGTCTTCGAGGCGCTCGGCCTCGACCGATCCGCCAAGGACCTGTGATGAAGCTCGCCACGATCCGCACCGCCGGCGGCACCCGCGCCGTCCGTCTCGACGACGGCGGGCTCGTCGAACTCGGCCACCCCGACCTCGGCGCCCTGCTGGCCGACCCGGACTGGCGGACCAAGGCGGCCGAGGCTCCCGGCACCGCGGCGGTCCACGACCCCGACGGCGCCGACTTCGCGCCGGTCGTGCCGAACCCGTCCAAGGTGATCTGCGTCGGCCACAACTACTCCGACCACATCAGGGAGATGGGCCGGGAGCTGCCGTCCCACCCGACGCTCTTCCCGAAGTTCGCCGACACCCTGGCCGGCGCCCGCGACGACATCGTCAAGCCCGCCGAGACCGACGCCCTCGACTGGGAGGTGGAGCTCGTCGTGGTGATCGGCGAGCGGGTCCGCCGGGCGAGCGACGCGGAGGCGAAGGCGGCCATCGCCGGGTTCACCGTCATGAACGACGTCTCGGTCCGGGACTGGCAGTTCCGCACGATCGAGTGGACGCAGGGCAAGATCTGGGACTCCTCGACCCCGGTCGGCCCCTACCTGGTCACCCCCGACGAGGTCGGCGGCGTCCGGCCCGCCCTGGGCGTGCGGACCGTCGTGGACGGGCGCGTCATGCAGTCCGACGACACCGGCACGCTGCTGTTCGACCCGGTCTTCCTGGTCAAGTACATCTCCACGATCATCACGCTGCGCCCCGGCGACCTCATCGCCACGGGCACCCCGGCCGGCGTGGGCCACGCCCGCGACCCGAAGGTCTACCTGACCGGGGGCGAGACGGTCGTGACCGAGGTCGAGGGCCTCGGCGCCTGCGTCAACCGCATCGTCAAGGGCGCCTGATGGTCCGCTCGTCCGCCGACGCCGCCCGCTGGGCCCGGGAGGGCACCGAGCTCTTCCTCGCCGCCGCCGGTGGCCTGACCGAGGCCGACTACGAGGCTCCGAGCGCCCTGCCCGGCTGGACCCGCAAGCACCTGGTCGCCCACGTCGCGGCCAACGCCGACGCGCTGGGCAACCTGGTGCGCTGGGCGGCCACCGGCGAGGTGACCCCCATGTACGCCTCGCCCGAGGAGCGGGCGGCCGGGATCGAGCGCGGCCCCCGCATGACCGGAGCCGACCTGACGGACTGGCTGAACGGCTCGGCCGCGGCGCTGGGGGCCGCGATGGACAAATTGACCGAGTCCCAATGGCAGATCCTGGTCGTCACCGCCCAGGGCCGCACCGTCCCCGCCACCGAGGTGCCGTGGATGCGGTCGCGCGAGGTCTTCGTCCACACCGTCGACCTGGACCGCGGGACCGCCTTCGCCGACCTGCCGGGCGACTTCGTCGAGGCCCTCATCGCCGACATCGCCGCCAAGCGCCGGCTGGCGGCCGCGGACCTGCCGGACGGGCCGCCCGCCGAGGTGGCCGCCTGGCTGGCCGGGCGGCCGCACGCCCTCGCCGGCGCGCCGCGGCTCGGCCCGTGGCTCTGAGACGACCGAGGAGAAGAGCATGGCGAACCCCGATGTGATCATCGTCGGCGGCGGGATCGGCGGCCTCGGCGCCGCCTACGCCCTGGCCCGCCGCGGCCTCGCGGTCCGCGTCCTGGAGCGGGCCGCCGCCTTCGGCGAGGTCGGCGCCGGCATCCAGCTGGCCCCCAACTGCACGCGCATCCTCCACGACTACGGCCTGCTGGAGGAGGCGCGGGGCCTCGGCGTCGTCCCGGACGCGATGGTCATGCGCGACGCCCTCGACGCCGCCGAGCTGACCCGCCTCGACCTCCGCGACCTGGAGCGCCGCTACGGCTTCCCCTACCTGGTCATCCACCGCAGCGACCTGCACGGCATGCTGCTGCGCGCCTGCGAGCGCGCCGGCGTCGACCTGGTGACCTCGCGGCAGGTGGTCGGCTATGCCAACACCTCCGGCGGTGCGCGCGTGGCCCTCGCCGACGGCCGCGCTGAGGAGGCGCCGGTCGTGATCGCCGCCGACGGGCTGCACTCGGTGGCGCGCGGGCTGCTGTCGGACGACGAGCCGGTCTCCTCGGCCTACGTCGCCTACCGGGGCACCACCCCGGCGGCGGCCGGCCGCGCCGCCGCGGTCGACCTCAGCGAGGTCGTGGTGTACGTGGGTCCGGGCTGCCACTTCGTCCACTACGGGCTGCGCGGCGGCGAACTGCTCAACCAGGTCGCCGTCTTCGAGTCGCCCAAGGCGCTCGCCGGCGAGCAGGACTGGGGCACCCCCGACGAGCTGGACGCCGCCTTCGCGCGGACCTGCGGCTTCGTGCGCGAGGGCCTGTCGGACATGTGGCGCGACAGGTGGTGGCGGATGTACGACCGCGACCCGATCATGACGTGGGTGGACGGCCGCGTCGCGCTGCTCGGCGACGCCGCCCACCCGCCGCTCCAGTACATCGCCCAGGGGGCGATCATGGCGATCGAGGACGGCTGGGTGCTCGGCGAGCACGTCGCCCGCAACCGGGCCGGGGACGGGGCGGTGGACTGGCCGGCGATCCTGGCGGCCTACCAGGCGGTGCGGCCCGAGCACTGCCGGCGCGTCCTCACCACCTCGCGCGCCTGGGGCGAGCTGTGGCACCTGGACGGCCCGGCCCGCGAGCGGCGCAACGTCCTGCTGCGCGATCGCGACACCTACGACTACTCGTTCGTGGACTGGCTGTACGGGCCGACCGCGCTGCTGCCCTCGCAGGAGCCGCCGATGTTCACACCGGTGCCTCTGACCTCGGCCAACGCCGGAGGGCTCACCGCGTCCGGCGGCTGACCGGCCGACGACTCGGCACCGCCGGATACCCGCCTCGATGACCGATTAGAGTGATCATGTGAAGATCGGGGATGTGGCCGCGTCCTGGGACGCCGAGCCGGGATGGTTGAACACCGCCAGCTACGGGGTGCCGCCGCGCGCGGCGTACGAGGCGCTGCAGGGGCCGCTGGACGAGTGGCGGCGCGGGGCCAACGGCTGGGACCGCTGGGATCCGGCCGTGGAACGGGCGCGGGCCGCGTTCGCGCGGCTGGTCGGGGCCGGGGCGGACGACGTCACGGTCGGCGCGGCGGCCTCGCAGGTCCTCGCGCCGGTGGCGGCGTCGCTGCCGCGCGGAACGCGCGTGCTGGCGCCCTCCATCGAGCACACCTCCAACCTGTTCCCCTGGCTGGCGGCGGGGCTGGACGTCCGCACCGTGCCGGTCGACGGGCTGGCCGACGCGATCGACGAGCGCACCGACGTCGTCGCGTTCAGCCTGGTGCAGTCGGCCACCGGGCAGGTCGCCGACGCCGGGGCGGTCGTGGCCGCCGCCCGCGCGCACGACGCGCTCGTGGTCGCGGACGCGACCCAGGCGGCGGGATGGCTGCCCATCGACGCGACCCGGTTCGACGTCATGGCGGTGTCGGCCTACAAGTGGCTGATGTGCCCGCGCGGCACGGCGTTCGGCTACTTCGCCCCGGACGTCCGCGACCGCTTCCGGCCCATCGCCGCCAACTGGTACGCGGGCGAGGGCGACGCCTCCTACGGCCTGCCGCTGCGACTGCCGGCCGACGCGCGGCGCTTCGACATCGCCGTGCCGTGGTTCTCCTACGTCGGGGCCGCGCCGTCGCTGGAACTGCTGGCGGAGATAGGCGTTGAGCAGGTGCGCGAGCACGACGTGCGCCTGGCCAACCGGTTCCGCGAGGGCGTCGGCCTGGAGCCGAGCGACAGTGCGATCGTCACCGTGACCGCCCCGGACGCCGCCGAACGCCTGCGGGCCGCCGGCTTGCGCTTCTCGGTCCGGAACGGCGGCGCGCGCCTGGCGTTCCACCTCTACAACACCGAGGACGACGTGGACACCGCCGTGGCCGCGCTCAGCTGACCCGGGCGGCGGATCGCTCCACTCCAGCGCCACCGGCGGCGGGACCCCTACACTACGGTAGGTGACCGATTACGATGATCTTGATGCGTTCGAGGGCCTGGACACCTCGGCCCTGCCTCCCCGCCAGCAGCGCATCCTGGTCACGATCCGGGACTGGGTGGGCAGGTACGGCTATCCCCCGAGCACGCGGCAGATCGGCGACGCCGTCGGCCTGCGGTCGTCCTCGTCGGTGTCCCGGCACCTGGCCAGCCTGGAGGAGAAGGGGTTCCTGCGCCGCGGGGCCGCGATGTCCCGGCCGATCGACGTGCGGATGTTCCTGCGCGAGGACCGGGGGCGGCGGCCCTCCGACGACTCGGTGACCGTGCCCATGGTCGGCGACATCGCCGCCGGCGTCCCCATCCCGGCCGAGGAGCACGTGGACGACCGGCTCTCGCTGCCCCGCGAGCTCACCGGGCGCGGCACCGTGTTCGGCCTGCGCGTGCGCGGCGACTCGATGATCGACGCCGCGATCTGCGACGGCGACATCGTCGTGGTCCGGCAGCAGTCCGAGGCCCACTCGGGCCAGATCGTCGCCGCGATGATCGACGGGGAGGCCACCGTCAAGGTGTACCGCCGCCGCGACGGCCATGTCCGGCTGGAGCCCCGCAACCCGGCCTACGACGTCATCGACGGCGACGAGGCCGTCGTCCTGGGCGTCGTCGTGTCGGTGCTGCGCAGCGTCTGAGGCCCCGTCGCCGCGGAGCCGCGCCGGAACGTCAGGCGATATGCGCGTTTTGAGGTGATTTCTGCGGTGCGGTGAGGGGCCGCCACGGCATCAGGCCAGGCAGGAGTCGGCCGTGACGATGTCGGCGTGCATGTTCTTCTCCATCATCTTCAGCGCGGCCTGGGCCAACTCGTCGTCGATGCCCGCGACGGCGTCTCTGGGCACCTGGACCTCGAAGTGGCGGACGTAGGCGTCCAGGGCGGTGTAGAGGACGCACTGCTCGGTGACCTGGCCCGTGAGGATCACGCGCTCGACGCCGCTGCGCTGCAGCAGGTACTCCAGGGAGGTGCCGTAGAAGGCGCTGTGGCGGACCTTGGGCAGGAACGCGCAGGTCGAGGCGGGCACGATGGGCTCCACCAGGTCGGGCCGCTTGCCCTTCAGGGCCGCGGACACCAGGTCGTCACGGGTGGCCGAGAAGTCGCCGTGGTTGTCGTTGACGTAGACCAGCAGGATCTCCTCGTCCCCGTCGGCGGCGGTGGCCCGGCCGATCAGCCGGCTCAGCGGGTCGATGATCCTGGCGACGTCCTCCTGCAGCGGGCCGGCGTCCTTGTGGTCGTACGGGTTCAGCATGTCGGTGACGATCAGAGCGGTAGAAGCCATGGTGACCGCCTTCCCCCGCAGGCCACGGCCCAAGCCCGCCGCCGGAGAGCAGATCGTCACTCGGACGCCGGGTTTCCACGGCGTCAGCGTTCGCCCTTGACGCGCTCGTAGTGGCGGGCGGCCTTGGCGCGGTTGCCGCAGACGGCCATCGAGCACCAGCGGCGGGTGCCGTTCTTGGTGGTGTCGTGGAAGTACAGGATGCAGTTGGGGTGCGCGCAGGGTTTGACCCGGTCGGGGCTGTCGGACATGAGCCGCAGGTAGTCGACGGCGGCCAGCCAGGGCGGCAGCCACGCGAGGCCGTCGGTGCGCGGATGGTCCTCCGGGCCGTCGGGCCCCAGCCGGTAGTGCAGCGCGCCATGCGCGAGGACGCGGTTGAACGAGTCCACCGCCTCCGGAGAGGGCTTCCGGCTCAGCAGCACCAGAAGGATCTCGCGGGTCTCGACGACGGCCTCCAGCGTCGCCCGGTCGGCCGCCGCGCGGTCGTCCAGGCCCGCCGAACGCAGCCAGATCGCCAGGCCGTCGACGGATTCGAGCAGGTCGTGGCGGGTGCCGTCCTCGATCCAGCGGGTGTTGACCAGGTCCAGGCACAGCGGCTCCCCGAGGAGCGGGCGGGGGTCCTCGGGGGTCTGCTCCTGGGGTCGGCGTTCCGGCTGCACGGCCTCATTCTACCCCGCTATCTCCACTTAGCCGGTTGACGATCATCTTCTAACTCTCTATCTTCCAATAGTCAGTTAGAGCGACCCGGCCGGACGGCCGGAGTGAGAGAGGTACCGCCATGGAGACCGTCGCCATCAAGGCCGTGCAGACCGGGCACGTGGGGCTCAACGTGACCGACCTGGACCGGTCGCTGCCCTTCTACCGGCGCCTTTTCGGGTTCGATGTGCAGGCCGAGGGCACCGAGGCCGACCGCCGCTGGGCCTTCCTCGGGCGGGACGGGCGGATGCTGGTGGCCCTGTGGCAGCAGAGCGACTCCGCCTTCCCGACCCGCTCGGCGGGGCTGCACCACCTGTCGTTCCAGGTCGAGTCCATCGACGAGGTGAAGGCCGCCGAGCAGGTGCTGCGCGAGCTGGGCGCCACCTTCACCTACGACGGCGTGGTCCCGCACGGCGAGGGCGTGGCGTCCGGCGGGATCTTCTTCACCGACCCCGACGGGATCCGCCTGGAGATCTACGCGCCCACCGGCGCCGACACCGCCCCCGCCCCGACCGGAACTGCCCCGACCTGCGGCTTCTTCTAAGCACCCGGACGATCGGAAGGAGGCCGCTGTGGCGGTCGACGTTTACCACGAAGGCGAACGCGCCGCCCAGCGGCATGCCGGGCTGCTGGACCAGGGGGGCTTCTCCGGCCGCGCCATCCGCGCGGAGATCCCCGAGGTGGCACGCAGGTTCCTGCTCCAGCAGCCGCTGGTGGTCCTCGGCGCCGCCGACGGCCAGGATCGGATGTGGGCCACGTTCCTCACCGGGCGGCCCGGCTTCCTGCACGCCGACGACGACCGCACCGTCACCGTCGACGCGCGGACGGGGCCGGACGACCCGCTGCACGACCGGCTGGACGGTCCCGCGAAGGTCGGCATGCTCGTCATCGAGCCGTCCCGGCACCGCCGGATGCGGATGAACGGCCGCGCCGCCGCGACCGGGCACGGCCTGCGCGTCACGCTCGACCAGGTGTACTCCAACTGCCCCAAGTACATCCAAAAGCGGCAGTGGCGATGGGAGCCGGCCGCGCCGTCCCGGCCGAAGCGGTCCGACGCGCTCAGCGATGAGCAGCGGCGGCGGATCGCGGGCGCCGACACCTTCTTCATCGCCACTTCGGACCGCCAGGGCAATGCCGACGCCTCCCACCGGGGCGGCGCCCCGGGGTTCGTGGAGGTGGTGTCGCCGACGATGCTGCGCTGGCCCGACTACGTCGGCAACGCCATGTTCAACACCCTGGGCAACCTGGAGGTCCAGCCCCGGGCCGGGCTGCTGGTCCCCGACTGGCGCACCGGCGGCGTCCTGCACCTCACCGGTACCGCGCGCACCGACTGGGACCCCGCGCACGCGGCCGCGGTGCCCGGCGCCGAACGGCTGGTCGAGTTCACCGTCACCGGCGTCGTCGAGATCCCCGGAGCGAACCCGCTGCGCTGGAGCGACCCGGTCCCCTCCCGCTTCAACCCGCCCGTACGCCCTCCCGAGGAAGCCTTGTGACCCCCACCATCCACAGCGGCGCCGCCAGGACGCTGGCCAGCAAGGCTCCGCCGCGTCCGTCCGCGTCCACCATCGCGGCCGCCACCGCGGCCGGCGCCATCGCGCTCAGCCTCCTGGTCGTGATCGGCCACTACCTGCACCAGCCGGTGCTCATACCGCCGCTGGCCGCGAGCGCCGCCCTGGTGTTCGCCGCTCCCGCGCTGCCGCTGGCGCAACCCCGCAACGTCATCGGAGGCCAGCTCGTCTCCGCCTGCGTCGGTTTCGCCGCGCTGGCGGTCGGCGGCGGCGCGCCTTGGACGGCGGCGCTCGCCGGCGCCCTGGCCATCGGCGCGATGGCGCTGGCGCGCACGCCGCACTCCCCTGCCGCCGCGACGGCCGTCGTGGTCGTCCTGACCGATCCGGAACCCGCCGTGTTCCTGGGCCTGCTGGTGTTGGCCACGGTGGTCATCGTGGGCGTCGGCGTCATCGCGGCCCGCCGCAGCTACCCCGTCTACTGGTGGTGACGCCCACCGGGCAAAGCACCAGCAGGTCTCCGCAGCAACGCTCCGATCAGCCGCGCCCCCATGACCAGTGCCGGGGGGCGCGGACGGTGGTCCCGCAGGAGATCAGTTCTGGTTCACCGGCCAGATGGCCGCCGGATCGCAATGGGCCGGACAGGCCAGCAGGTAGACCTCGTTGCCCAGGAACAGCACGTAGGTGTCGCCGCTGAAGTGGTCGGGCTGTTCCGGTTGTCCGGGGTAGGCGGCGAATTCCATGTCCTCGGGCACCTGGCAGAGGTACACCAGGTCCGCTCCGCACGCGCACCTGTGATGCTCGGGGTCCTGCGCCCAGGACGGGGCACCGCCCGCCTTGAAACCCTCGACCCCGCGACCTTCCTCGTCGGGGATGTCCATGAACGGTCGCAGTGCCAGCGGCCGGGCGCACACGGACGGTTCGGCTTCCGGCAGCGGAAGCACTGCGCGGCGCTGGAGCAGTACACGCCAGAACGGGCGCGGATAGGGAGGCTGCGGAGCGTCCCAGTATCGGGGAACGAGGCGGCCGTCGGCGAAATGGGGCTCGGACGCGTCGTTGTGCGTGCGGCACTGGAAGACGAGCAGGTGGTCTCCGCCGAACGGCTCCAGGTCCGGGGGGATGTCGAACTGGAAGAACAGGCTCATCCGCTCGCCGCAGAAGCACTCGGGCCAGTCCTGGTCATCGTCGAGGAAGGGCCGGCCGCCGACCGAGTTCCGCGCCGGCCGATCCAGCGGTTCGGTCCCGATCTCGATCGTGTGGGCGGGGAGCCCCTCCCGCGTCCCGGCCACACCGTCTTCGACCATTCGCTCACCCTAGCGACACGCTGGACGACAGGCCCGAGAACAGCCCATACCGCTTTCCTGGTGGTTTGTCCCGAGCACCTTCGTCGCGCACCGCTCGTGACGACACTGGCGAAAGATCGCTCATCACACGCAAAAAGGGATTGATCGGACGTGTCGCGGGCAGCGGGAGGGGGATGGGAAATATCGATCTTGCCTTCGTCGTCGCGGGCCTCGGCGCGTTGCTGGCCGCCGCCCTGCCCGGACTGATCAAACGGCTGCCGGTCTCGCTGCCGATGCTGTTCCTGGGAGGCGGCCTGGCGCTGTACCTGTCGCCGCTGCCGCTGCCCGATCCCGATCCGGTGGCGCATCCGGGGACCGCCGTGCATCTCACCGAGCTGTGCGTGATCGTCTCGCTGATGGGCGCGGGACTGGCCCTCAACCGCCCCTTCGGGTGGCGCGCGTGGTCGTCCACCGCGCGGCTGCTGGTCGTGGTGCTGCCGGTGACGACGCTGGCGGTGGCCGGGGCGGCGCACTGGCTGCTGGCCTGGCCGCTGGCGGCGGCGCTGCTGCTGGGCGCGGTCCTCGCCCCCACCGACCCGGTGCTGGCCGCCGACGTGCGGGTCGGCGAGCCCGCCGACGCCGCGCACGACGACGACTACGACGGCGAGAACGACGACGACGAGGTCCGCTTCAGCCTCACCTCGGAGGCGGGCCTCAACGACGGGCTGGCGTTCCCCCTGGTGATGCTGGCCATCGCGATGGCCTCGGCGGCCGGTGGGGTGGGGGACTGGGCGGGCCATTGGGCGGCGGTGGACCTGCTCTACAAGTGCGCCGCCGGCCTGGTCGCCGGACTGCTGGTCGGCTGGCTGCTGGGGCGGCTGTTCTTCCGCGCCCAGAGTCGCTCGCTACGCCTGGCCGAGCGCAGCGAGGGGTTCGTGGCGCTGGCCGCGACCCTGCTGGCCTACGGCGTGGCCGAGATCGCGGGCGGCTACGGCTTCATCGCGGTGTTCACCACCGCCTGCACGATCCGCGCGGCGGAACGCTCCCACGGCTACCACGGCGTCCTGCACGGTTTCATCGAACAGGTCGAACGCCTCCTGACGGCCTGGCTGCTGCTGCTCGTCGGCGGCTACATCGCCAACGGCGGGTTGCGCGACCTCACCTGGCAGGGCGCCGTGATCGGGCTGCTCCTGCTGCTGGCCATACGGCCGCTGGTCGGATGGCTGGCGCTGTACGGCAGTTCGGCGAAACCGCGCGAACGGCGGGCCATCGCCTTCTTCGGTGTCCGGGGCATCGGCTCGCTGTTCTACTTGGCCTACGCGCTCGAACACGCCGATTTCGGCGTGGAGCCGCGGTCGCTGTGGGCGGTGGTCACCTTCACCATCCTGGTCTCGGTCTGCCTGCACGGCATCACCTCCACGCCCGCCCTGGCCTGGCTCGACCATCTGCGGAAGGCCCGCGCCGCCGATTCCGACCGGCAACGCGAACCCGTGCCCGTCGCCCAGCGGGACTCCTGAAGGTCACCGCACGGCTCTCGTCAGGATTTGAGGATGCCGTCGCGCATGGCCACCACGGTCGCCTCGGTCCGGCTGCGCACGCCCAGCTTGCTGAAGACGGCGTGCAGGTGGTTGCGGACCGTCCTTTCGGAGATGCGGAGCTGCCGGGCGATGCCGCGGTTGGCCATGCCCTGCCCCGCCAGCGCCAGGACTTGCTGCTCGCGTTCGGTGAGCCCGCATTCGACGCGCGGGCCGATTCCCGGCGGCGCCAGGCCGTCCGGGTCAGCGCAGCGCGCCATGACCTCGGCCTGCGCGATCTCCAGCGTCCGCAGCAGCTCCGCCTGCCGCCGCAGGACATCGCGCGCCTGGACGATCGCCGCGTCGAGCTGCTGCAACTCCCACTGGTGCCGTCGGCAGCAAGGGACGGCCGCCGACGGCACCCCCGTCTCAGCCATCGGCCAGTGCGGCGCGGACGTGCTCCTCGGCCTCGGCCACCGTGTGGCTGCCGTCGTGCAGCATCTTCTGGGTGAGGGCGTAGGCCGCCCCGGCGGCCAGCCCCTCGGACAGGTGCTGGAGCGTGCCGCATCCGCCTGAGGCGATCACCGGGACGGGCGCTGCTTCGGCCATCGCGCGCACCAGGTCCAGGTCGTACCCCGCTCCGGTCCCCTCCTGGTCCAGGCTGTTGGGCAGGATGTGGCCGGCTCCCAAGTCGGCGAGCATCTGGGCCCAGGTGACGGCGTCCAGCGGGGTCTCGACGTCGTCTCCCTGGATGACGACGTTCCAGCGGCCGGTCGCCACTCGCTGCACGTTCATGACGCCGAGGACGCGGTCGGAGCCGAACCGCTCGGCCACGTCGTGCAGCACCGAGGGCCGCTCGACCGACGTGGTGCTCAACCCCACCGCGTCGGCGCCCGCCTCGTAGAGCCGTTCGAGCGCGCCGGCCGACGGCG
Source organism: Spirillospora sp. NPDC050679 (assembly GCA_044456955.1). Classification (GTDB taxonomy): domain Bacteria; phylum Actinomycetota; class Actinomycetes; order Streptosporangiales; family Streptosporangiaceae; genus Spirillospora. Next base: position 155,995 of record JBITGK010000018.1, read on the forward strand.
CGATCCCGTTGGCGACCGTCACCCACAGCCGGACCCCGTCCTCCCGCGCGTGGTCGACGACCTTCAGGCTGTCGGCGCACCGGTCCCAGGAGTCCTGGACGTCGATGAAGACGCGGGTGGCCCCCTGCTCCCGGTAGCGCTTGATGATCTCGACGGGGTCGGAGGGGTCGGCCAGGCCGGGGATGCCCGAGGGATCCAGGGTCCGGCCGCCGGCGATGTCGATCGTGGGAATGATGGGCGAGTGCCGCTGCCGGTCGGTTCTCGACGTCATCGTGCCTCCTGTGGTGAGCGTCCGAAAATGAGCCTTCCCGCTGTTCTGACAGGTTCCTGACGGCTATCTGACAGGAGGCTGATTCCACTTCGAAGGGCACCGCCCACGTGGACGGGGAAAACGCGCACCACCGGCCGTCGGCGCTTGACAAGGTTCGGGAAATCCGGGCCCCGCCCTTCCCTTTTGCAGTTGGGGCAGAGTTCATCTGCACACGCTTGTCGCGGCATGGAGGCGATGCTATTGTCTTATTCTACAACTTGATCGGGGAATTGCCGCGCATCCGTGCCGGTCGGCGAAGGAATGGTTCCTTGGCATTCATAGAACTGCTGGGCGCGCTGTGCGTCCGCGGCGAGCAGGCGCGACTGCCGATCAGGGGTGCGAAGCAGCGCAGCCTGCTGGCGGCACTGATCGTCCGCGGCAACACGATCGTCCCGGCCGCCGAATTGATACATGAAATATGGGGCGAGGAGCCGCCCACCGGCGCCGAGAACGCGCTGCAGGCCCATGTCTCGCGAATTCGGTCGGCTCTGGCCGCGCAAAACGAGTTGGCGCGAATCCGGTTGCACACTCGTTATCCGGGCTACCTCATCGAAGTGCCGGAGGAGGGCGTGGACAGCCATCGTTTCCGTCGTTATTGCGTCCAGGCACAGGCGGTAAAGACGTCCTACCCCGAAAAGGCCGCCGCCCTTTACCGTTCCGGACTGGCGTTGTGGCGGGGGCCCGCCCTCCAGGACGTGCCTCCGGGCCCGATCAGGGACGCCGAGGCCCGCCGGCTGGCCAGCGAGCGCCGCACGGCGGTCGCCAGCCTCGTCGAACTCGACCTCGACCTGGGCCGCCACTTGCAGATCATCCCCGATTTGGAGCAGCTGGTGCTGGACCATCCGCTGGAGGAGCGCTTCTACGCCCAGCTCATGGTCGCGCTGGCCCGCAGCGGCCGCACCGGGGACGCCCTGCAGGTGTACCAGCACGCCCGGCTGACACTGGCGCGGGAGGTGGGCCTGTCCCCCTCCCCCGCGCTGGAGCGGCGCATGCGGATGATCCTGCTGGAGTCCGACCGCCGCGACCAGCCGGCCTGACCTGGGTCAGCCGGTCAGGCGCGCCAGGCGCGGGGCGTCCGGCGCGATGCGTCCGACGACCTCGACCGCCGACGTCACGGCCGACTCCTGGCTGGCGACCCAGTTGGTGTGGTTCCCGGCGAAGTGCAGGCCGCCCTGCCCCTGGAGCCCCGCCAGCCGGCGCTGCGCCCGTACGGCGTCGGGCGTGATGCGCAGGTGCTGGAAGTCCGCGCGGCACAGCAGCTTGTCCGGTAGCACCTGGCGGTGCGCTATCTGGCTCTTGAAGACGTCCACCCCGTGGACGGGGCCGTACCAGTCGCAGCTCTCGCACCAGCCGTCGTGCACCGACAGGTTGCTGGTCGCCCAGTAACGCTTGTCGGCGGGCATGTACACCGGGTCCAGGTGCAGGGCGTAGGTCGTGTCCGCGTACTTGAAGGAGCTCAGCACCGCGCCCAGCTCGGCCGTACCGGCCAGCGGCTTGACGAGGTCGAGGGCGACGGGGGGCGGCACGGCGAACACCACCTGGTCGACCAGGTGCGACTCGCCGGTGGAGTCGGTCAACTCGTACCGCTCTCCGGCGCGCCGCACCTGCCGCAGGGCGGCCCCGGTCCTGACGCGCAGCCGGGGCGAGTCGGCCGCGAGGGCCCAGGCCAGGCTCTCCAGGCCCGGCGCCAACTGCTCCCACTGCGGGTCGGCGGAGTCCCCCACGTAGAAGGCGATCGCCGCCCGGGCCGAGAGCTCCTTGGCCTCGTCGAGGTCGCAGCAGAACAGCGACGCGGGCCGCGCGTAGAGCACGTCCCGCTTGATCGCCTCGTCCACCGGCAGGGGCTCCACCAGTTCGGCCAGCGGGGCGCACCAGTCGACGTCGTCCTGGTGCCACTGGGCGGCGCGTTCGAGGAACAGGTTCGTCGCGTCCCACTCCGGCCCGAGCCGCGTGGCGCTCGGCAGGGCGGCCCCCTCACCCGCCGGGGTGACCAGGCTCGGGACCGTCCGCCCGCTCGGGGTCATGGACAGGGAGGCCGGGATGCGCCGCAGATCGGCGTCGGTGTAGCCGAGCAGGGAAAGGAGCCTGCGATGCCGGGGGAACATGTCGGCGGAGATGTCCTGGGAGCCGAGTTCCACGGCCACGCTCTCGCCGCCGAGCCGTACCGGAAAGGACCTGGCGTTTCCGCCGACGCGCGATCTGGCCTCCAGCAGGAGGCATTCGTGCTCCTCCCCCAGGAGCCAGGCCGCGGTGAGGCCGGCGATTCCGCCACCCACAATGCCGACGCGCATCGCTCTTCACATCCCGGGGCGCCTCGTCCGTCGATGATCGGATTTCGAGCATAGCCACTCGCTTCCGTTGCGTGATGAGCCGTTTGTCCTAGTACTCCAGCGGCATTTAGTGACCGATGAGGCGTTGTCGTTGGTAGTGGCAGCGGCGGGCGCGGGCTTGGTGGTGGCGTCGCCAGTGTGACCGGGCCATTCGGTGACCGGTGGGGTGGCGGGGGTGGTGCAGGTCAGCGTGGAGTCGTCGGACTCGTTGACGGTGGGCGGGATCTGGTCGGGGTCGCGGGCCGCAGCGCCGCCGGTGACCAAGGCCAGGCAGGTGTGGGCGGCCATGGCCAGGGCGATGCGCCGGTACCAGGCGGTGTAGATGGGGGCCTGTAGTGGCCCAGCCCGACCTCGTTCTTGGCGGCCTGGAAGCATTCCTCGATGCTCCAGCGGGCCCCGGTCACCCTGACCAGCTCGGCCAGCGGCACCGGCCCGGTGGCCCAGCAGCGGTGGAACGCCAGCTCGGAGGAATTGCTGATGCTGCGGCGGGCCAGCAGGGCGCGCGATCCCAGCTGGGGCCGCCTCACATCCCAGACTCCATCAGACCGAGATCTCCAACTGCCGCTGGAGTGCTGGCACCGGTCGCCTGGTTCACCCATCCTGTCTTGTCCACCCTGATCACACCCGAAGGCGGCCGCGAATTCCTGGCCGCACCCCACGGGGCCAGGTGTTGCGACCACCTCTAGAACCCGACAGCCCCGTCACCGAGACCACTGCCGAGGACTGGGGCGACGTGATGGCGACCGATGTCCGCAGGGTCGTCTTCGCCCCCTCCTTCGCGGAGTCCCATCCCTTGGGCCGGGTGGCACAGCCTCACGAGATCGCCGAGGTTTCGTGCTTCTTCGCCTCACCACGGTCGAGTTTCGTCACGGGCGCCGTGGTCGCCGCCGACGACGGCTTCGCTGCGGCCTGCCCCTTCTCCCCCGCCGCCCCGGAACCTTGCACCGACCGATCGGTCCCGGCCAAGCGTGTGCTGGTGCGGAACGAAGCCCGGTAGGACTGCGGCGTGACTCCGACGATGCGTTTGAAGCGTTCCCGGAACGCTGTGGCCGACCCGAAGCCGGACTGCTCGGCGATGCGCTCGACACCGTGATCGGTGTTCTCCAGCAGGAACTGTGCGCGCCGTACTCGAGCCCGCAGCAGCCACTGCAGCGGGGTGGTCCCGGTCTGCTCTCGGAAACGGCGGCTGAAGGTTCGCTCGCTCAGCCCGCCGACCCTCGCCATCTGCGCCAAGGTCACCTGCTGGGCGAGGTTGTCCTCGACCCACGAGAACACCGGCTCCAGCAGCGAACCCTGCGGCGTCGGCGGCCGGGAGTGCGCGATGAACTGCGCCTGTCCTCCCTCCCGTTCCAACGGCATCACCGACAGCCTGGCCGAATCCGCGGCGACCGCCGAGCCGAAGTCCCGCCGGACGAGGTGCAGGCACAGGTCCAGCCCCGCGGCCGCCCCGGCCGAAGTCAGGATCTGGCCGTTGTCGACGTACAGAACGTCGGGCCGCACGTCGATCCGCGGGAACATCCGGGCCAGCCGGTGGGCCGCGGCCCAGTGCGTGGTCGCGGCGAGGCCGTCGAGCAGGCCGGTCGCGGCCAGGGTGAACGCCCCTGCGCAGATGGACGCGATCCGGGTACCGGCGGCCGCGGCGGTGCGCAGGTCCTCGAGCACCTCAGGGTCGGGCGGAGCGGCCTGCTCCGAGCATCCGGGCACGATGATCGTGTCGGCCTCGCGCAGCGCCCCCAGGTCGTGCGGGACGGAGAGCGTGAAGGTCTCGGTGGCCACCTGCGTCCGCGCCGCGCAGACCTGGACCCGGTACGGCCTGCGCCCGTCGGCCAGCCGGGCGCGGCCGAACACCTCGATCGGGGTCGCCATGTCGGCCGCCACCACGTGGTCCAACGCGAGGACCGCAACCGTGTGCATGGATACACGTTAGGCGAGAACCCGTCAGCCACGAACAGCCAGGCTGCGGACGCGGCGCGCAACTCGTACGCGGTGGCGGGATCCCGTTGGAGATTGGCGATCCAGCCCATGGGAGGCGGGCGCCCGCCCGTCCTAGCCTTGCGCTGCATCCCGGTGTCACACGGTGACGCCGGGGCTTTGAAACCCCAACCGCACGTTCGCAGAACGGATCGTCGCCCATGTCCATCGCCATGCCGATCGTGATCGGCCTGATCGCCGTCTGCCTGCTGTCCCTGATCAGCGAGCCGCACCGGCGCCGCGTCAACGCCGTGCTCGTCGCCGGCGCGGGCGCCGCCTACCTCAGCGGGGGCGGGCTCGGCGGCTGGGAGTTCGTCCTGCCGGTCGTCATGACCTATATCGCCTGGCGGGGCCTGGAGAGCTGGACCTTCATCGGCATCGGCTGGCTCCTGCACACCGCCTGGGACGTGGTGCACCACGTGAAGGGGAGCCCGATCATCCCGTTCGCCGAGCACTCCTCTTTCGGCTGCGCCATCTGCGATCCGGTGATCGCGCTGTGGTGCTTCGCCGGTGGCCCGTCCATCACCGACTGGGCCCGCTCCCGCCTCGGAACGCGCAGGGCACTCCGGTTCCGGCGCACTGAGAACTCCTAGGCGGAAGCGGCTCGTCATCACTTAGAGAGCCCTGTTCCGAAGGCGCCGTTGATCGTCCCCCCGTCACTCGGTAGCCCCTTGAGGTGCGGGTACAGGCCAGTGGGGTCAGGCCGTCTTGGTGGCGAAGGGGCCGCCGTCGCCGAACACGAGCCGGGCGAAGTTCTGCCCGATGCGGCGGTGGCCTGCGGGGTCGGGGTGAACCTCGTCGGGCAGCGGGAAGTCGAGGTAGTCCGCCTCGCCGTAGAGCTCACGCCCGTCGAGGTAGTGGAGGTTCGGGTCGTCGCCCGCACGGTCGTTGACGATCCGGGCCAGTTCGTCGCGGATGACGTTCAGGGTCAGGCGGCCGGCGGCGCGTTCGGCTGGATCGCCCGTGGCCTTGAAGCGCAGAGTGCCTCCGGCGAAGTCGGGCGCGAGCGGACCGGGGGTGTCCTCCTGGACCGGGCACAGGATGGCGGACACGGCCAGCAGCGGCGTGGTCGGATGCCCCTCTCGGATGGTGTCGAGGAAGCCGTGGACGGCAGGGGCGAAGGCGCGCAGGCGCATCACGTCGGTGTTGACGACGTTGATGCCGATCTTGATGCTGATCAGGTCCGCGGGGGTGTCCCGGATCGCACGTGCGGTGAACGGGTCCAGCAGCGCGCTGCCGCCGAAACCCATGTTGACCAGCTCCACTCCGCCTTCGGCCGCGGCGAGGGCCGGCCAGATGGAGGTCGGGTGGGAGGCGTTCGAGCCGTGGCTGATGGAACTGCCGTGGTGCAGCCAGACTCTGCGGCCGCTGTCCGGCGCCCGTTCGACAGGAGCGTCGGTGCGCAGGGCGACCAGTTCGGTGATCTCGTTGTGCGGCAGCCAGATCTCGATGTCCTTGGCGCCTTCGGGCAGGACGGCGAAGCGGGCGGTGCCGACAGGCCCCTCCGACAGCTCGGAGGACTGGGTGACCATGTCGGTGATCGTGCGCACGTTACCGCCGGTCACCGTGGCCTGAGCGGTGAGGCGGCCATCGACCAGCAGGTCGTACACGCCGTCCGCCGGGGCGGGAAGACCCCGGTAGGCCCGCTTGGTGGGCAGCGTGTCCAGCTCGATCGTGGTAGCCCGAGTGCGGAAGGCCAACCGCACGCCGGAAGGCTGCGCTTCGGCGATGGCCAGCTGGTCGTCGGGGATCTGCCGACGCGCTCGAGCGGGCAGCCGGTGCGGCAGCAGACCCCGGACGGTCTCCTCCACGTCGAGGTGACCGCGCAGGAGGTCTGCGGTGACAGGTGCGGTGATCCAGTCGTGCTCGTTTTTCATTGCCTCGGCCTGTTGATCGATGTTTCTGGTGTACCTGTGCGGTGGGCCGCCTTTGGAGGCGGTCCGTCGCAAGTCAGGACGCGGCCCGGCTCCGCAGCAGGGCGTCAAGGGAATCCAGGATCCAATCCCAGGATTCGCGCGAGTCGACGGCGGTGTGGCTGAAGCCCCCGGCCAGTTCCAAGCTGACGTAGCCGTGGAAGACGCTGCCCAGCATTCGGACCGCATGCGTCTGGTCCGGCTCCGTCAGGTCGTAGCCGCGCAGGAGCGCGCGCATCATCTGGGAATGCCGCACGCCTGCGCTGGCGGCGGCCGTCTCGGGGTCGAGCCTGAGCCGGGCCGCGTCGTAGCGACCGGGATGTTCCCGCGCGTAGTCGCGGTAGGCGTCCGCGAACGCGGCCAGGGCGTCCTTGCCGGCGCGCCCGGCCAGGGCCGCGGCGACGCGGTCGGTGAGTTCCTCCAACGCGAACAGGGCGATCCGGGTCTTGAGCTCCTGGGAGTTCTTCAGGTGCGAGTACAGGCTCGCGACCTTGACGTCGAACCGCCGGGCGAGCGCCGAAGGGGTCACCTGATCGAAGCCGATCTCATCGGCCAACTCCGCTCCCGCCCAGGTGAGGCGCTCTGGGGTCAATCCTGCCTTGCCCATAGGACTCCTCTCTCGTACCTACAACAATTATTCATCTCCCTAATAGTTTTTGGCAAATTACTAAGAAGGCTAGGTTGCTGCAGGCCCGCGGAAGCCCTCTGTCTCGTTCGCGGCCTACGCGAGGGACGGGGGCGGCTGGGCCTGATCGCTACGACGGAGCAGACACCAGCGGTCGGGGTTCGCCCTTCAGCCGTCTGCGGTGTCGCGGCCACTGGTGAAGCGGCCCGCCGAGCGGCGGCAGATCCCGTAAGACCATATGCGGGAGATCTACATCCAGGCGTCCGGCCGACCCTCATCCCTCAAGCGCCATGGAGTTGCTATGCGAAGCCGAGCCGACCTGGTCCGTCGATGACGAGATGTCACCGATGAATCAGGTCTCTGAGATCCGGCCGTGCACGAAGAGGGCGATCACGGTCTCGTCGTGGGTGGTGAACGTGCCGGTCAGCGCGCCCCCTTGCAGACGGCCTTGTCGCTCCTCTGCGGTCACGTCCTCGATCTCGATATGAAGGGCAGGGAACGCGCAGCTTCCAGACGATCTTCCCTCCCGCCACCGAATGGCCTGATCACACTGGCGACGCCACCATCAAGCCCGCGCCCGCCGCTGCCACTACCGACGGCAACGCCTCATCGACCACTAAAAGCCGCTGGAGTACTAGGACATAGATACCGGCTAGCGATGTCATGGAGCGGGTAGAGCCAGGTCAGCGAATGAGGACGGGCGGATGGGGCATCGTATGTCGGAAGCGGCGGGACTGGTCGCGGAAATGGCGCGTCTTCGCAGCGAGGAACCGCTGGAGAATCCGATTCTGGAGTTGGCGCGGAAGGACCTCGTCACCGTTCGGCATCTGCAGAACGTGGTGCTCGTCGAGGACATGTACCACGAGGCCGAGTTGGCCGCCTACGGGCTTCTGCTGGCACGTTTCCCCCACCTGCCCGCCAGTGGTTTCCTCATCGAAATCGCCCGTACCGTCCAGGACGCCCGCCCGAGGCTGGCGGAGGTCGCCCGCAGCCTCGGCACCGAACTCGGCGCCGAGACGCCCGCCGTGGCCGCACTGCGACGGGACGTCGCCGCCCACGGCTTCTGCGCCTACGTCTCCTGGCTAGCTGTGAACGGCAGCCAGTCCGCCGCAGGACTGGCCCTCTACTCCGAGCCTGACGGCGTCTACTACGGCGGCTCGGCGGCACTGGTCCACGCGCTCCGCGAACGCGGCCACGACGTGCCCGACGAATTCGCCGAGTACTACACCGGGTCGCCTTCCGAGCAGCAGAACGACCAGGCGCTGAAGGTCGTCCAAGACGGCCTGGACAAGGGCGATTCCCCCACCGCCGCTCTCGACGCGGGGCGACTCTGCGACCGGTACATGGCGCTTCTATGGAAGGCCGCCGCCACCTCACAGGAAGGCAAGGCATGACTGTCTCCACTCCCCGGCAGGGCACGGCGCACATGGTGGTCGAGGAGCTGACCCGGGCGCGCGCACCGCGCCCGGACGGCAACGACTTCCTGGTCCGGCTCCGCGAAGGCGCGGTCACGGCCGACGACCTGCGGCGCCTGGTGCACGCGGAAACGGTGGCCGCCACCGCCGAGGCCATGGCCTACGCCGCGATGGCGGTCCGCCACCCCCATTCGCTGTTCCCCGACCTGCTCGACATGGCCTACCAGGCCAAACCCAAGATCGTCGAGTGCGCGCGGGCGATGGGTCTCGACGACGAGCAGATCGCCCAGGCCCCCACGCGGTTCTCGGCCTTCGCCTATCCCTCGTTCCTGGCGTGGCTGGCCCTGCACGCCGACCGTGCGGGGCTCGGCGCCACGATCTACACCGACCTGAACGGGTACTACACCGGCAGCGCCCTGGTGGCCGAGGGCCTGCGCGCCGCCGGGCCGGAGGTCCCGGGCGACCTCATCGACTACTACTCCTCCCCCGTCCCCGAGGGACTGTGCGACGGAGCCCTGGCGCTCCTGCGGGAAGGGCTGGAGGCCGGTGACGATGCGGCGGAGGCCCTGCGCCTCGGCGAGATGATGGAGACGTCCCTCGCCGCCTTCTGGCGATCGGCGCTGTCGGAATGACCGCGGGCGCCGACCGCCCCGCCGGAGCGGAGAGCGGCGCCATGCGCGCCGTCCGCTTCGAGCGCACCGGCGATCCCGCCGAGGTCCTGGAGCTGCGGGAGGCGCCGGTCCCGGTTCCCGGTCGGGGGCAGGTCCGCGTGCGGATCACCATGCGGCCGATCAACCCCTCCGACCTGCTGTTCGTCCGAGGACGCTACGGGCGGCGCCCCGACCTCCCCTCCCCGGTGGGCTTCGAGGCCGCCGGTGTCGTGGACGGGTGCGGCCCCGGCGTCGGTCCGGCGCCCGGCACCCGTGTCGCCGTGGACGCGCCCGGCACCTGGCAGGACTTCGTCGTCGCGCCTGCCGACGACCTCGTGCCCCTGCCCGACGACGTCTCCGACGAGGCCGGCTGCCAGATGATGGTCAACCCCGCCACGGCGGTCCTGCTGGACCGTGAGCTGCGAGTGGAACCCGGGCAGTGGCTGGTCCAGACCGCCGGCGCCTCGGCGGTGGCCCGCATGGTGACGCGCCTGGCGGCGTCCCGCGGCGTGCGCTGCGTGAACGTCGTGCGCGACGGCCGCCACCGCGACGACCTGGCGGCGCTGGGAGCCGAGACGGTCGCCGGACCGCCGGAGAAGATCACCGAGGAGGTGGCCCGGCACACCGGGGAGCGGGGGGCCGCCGCCGTCCTCGACGCCGTCGGGGGGAGGGCGGGCAGCGCGGCGGCGCGCTGCCTGGCCCCCGGCGGGCGGCTGCTGGTCTACGGGATGATGTCCGGCGAGCCCCTCGCCGTCGACCCCGACGACCTGGTGTTCCGCGACATCCGCGTGCAGGGCTTCTGGCTGCCCGAGCGGCTGGGGCGGCTCGACGGTCCGGCGCGCGCCGATCTCTCCGCCGCCGTGCTGGACGGGCTGCGCTCCGGTGTCCTGGCCGCCCCGGTCGAGGCGCGGTACGGACTCGCCGACCTGGATGCGGCCCTCCGGCACGCCGAGCGCCCCGGGCGCGCAGGGAAGATCCTTTTGACGGCCTGAGCCCCGCGTGCCCGGACGCGGTCGGGCACGCGGGACCAGGGCACGCGGCACAGGGTCAGGTGCGCAGCGCCGACGGCGGCCGCAGGAAGCCCGAGTCCATGAAGGAGCGCAGGTACAGGTCGATCAGTTCGGCGTCCACCGGCGGGCAGCGGTGGCCGGCGCCGTCGGCGGCGCGGGCGGTGTTGGTCCGGTCGAGTTCCGGCATGTTGCCCGAGAAGTAGCTCTCGGCGACCGACAGTCCCGAAGCGGCCGACCGTTCGCTGAACAGCGGCAGGTAGGCGGCCAGCGGGCTGGCCGGATCTTCGGCGACGTGCCGTGCCATCGCTTGCGTCCACTCCTCGTAGGGCACGGCGCGGATGCGGTAGCCGAGGGCGTCGGCGCGCTCGGCGAGCAGCGGCAGCGACGCGGGCTCAGGGTTCACCAGGTGGTAGACGCGTCCCTCCGCCGGCTCGTTGAGCACCAGGTGCGTCAAGACCTCGGCGGTGTGGTCGACCGGGACGAAGTCCAACGGCATCGGCGCCTCCGGGACCAGTCCGGTCTCGACGACGGCCTTGATGAACGCGCTCATCAGGGTGCCGGTGTTCTGCACGCCGCGGTCGCGGGTCCCGGTGATCTCATGCGGCCGGTAGACGCTCACCGGCAGGCCCTTGTCCGCCGCCGCGCGCAGCATGGTCTCGGCGACCCACTTTGTCTCGGCGTATCCCTGGCCCAGCAGGCGGGGGTCTCCCAGCGCGACGTCCTCGGCCGCCCTGTCGACCCCTTGCGCGCCGAGCCCGGCCAGGACCGCCACGGAGGAGATGTAGTGGAAGTCCTTCAGGTGGTGGCGCGTGGCCAGGCCGAGCAGTTCGCGGACGCTGCCGACGTTGGCCGCCGCCAGCCGCGAGTAGGGGTAGAGGAAGTTGACGTGGGCCCCGTTGTGCAGGATGACCCCGACCTCGGCGGCCAGTTGCTCCAGCGCGGAGTCGGTCAGCCCGAGTCCGCGTTCGGACAGGTCCCCCGGCACCGCCCTCACCCGTTCTCGCAGGCCCGTCGGGGACAGGCCGTAGCGGCGCAGCGAGGCGCCGATCCGCCGCAGGCCGTCTTCCGCGCCGTCGGCCCGGACCAGGCAGAGGATGTCGGCGTCGGTGGCGTCGATGAGCCGCCGGACCAGGAAGGCACCGACGAAGCCTGTGGCTCCGGTGAGCAGGATGGCGTCCGGAGCGCCGGCCTCGGTTCGGGCGGGCGCGCGGAACCGCAGATCGGGGTCGAGCTCGGCCTCCAGTTCGAAGTCGACGGCGCGGTCGCCGGAATCCCCGTCGCCCTGGCGTACGGCGTCCAGGCGCGCGGCGTATTCGCACAGGACGGAGGTGTCCAGCAGGATGCGGACCATCTCCCGGCCGGGGACCTGCTGGAGGCCGAGCTGCTCGCGGACGGCGGTGACGGCGTGGACCAGCTGCAGCGACTGGCCTCCCAGGTCGAAGAAGTCATCGTTGCGGTGAACGGGCCCGGTGTCGAGCACGTCCTCCCAGACGCGGGCGACGGCCTGCTCGGTGTCGCCGCGCGGCGGGTCGCCCGGCGGCCGCTCGCCGGACTCCTCCGTCAGCTCCTTCACCGCCGCGGGGTCGACCTTGCCGGTGCGGCCGAGGGGCAGCCGTTCGGTGACGCCGATGCGCGAGGGCAGCATGAAGTGCGGGAGGCGGTCCTGGAGGAACCCGCGCAGCCGTCGCGCGAACGACCCCCGTTCGGGCTCCTCGACGGGTTCGCGGGGCGCGGCCCATACGACCAGGGACTTGTCGTCGGAGTCGGAGTCGTCGACGGCGGCCTTCGCGTCCTGCACGTCGGGATGGGCCGTGACCGCCGCCTCCACTTCGGCCGGTTCGACGCGGTAGCCGCGGATCTGCACCTGCTGGTCGAGGCGGCCCAAGTACTCCAGCACTCCGTCGGAGCGCCACAGCGCCCGGTCTCCGGTGCGGTACATGCGCGCATCGTCGCGGCCGATGAAGGGGTCGGGCAGGAACCGCTCGGCGGTGCGTTCGGGGTCGCCGAGGTAGCCGATCGCCACACCGTCGCCGCCGACGTACAGCTCCCCTTCTTGCTCGGGTGCGCAGGGATTCCGGTCCTCGTCGAGCACGTAGCAGGTCGAATTGGCGATGGGGCGGCCGATCGGCACGGTCTGGGCGTCCTCCGGCAGTTCGGCCACATGGTGGGCGCTGGAGAACGAGGCGTTCTCGGTGGGCCCGTAGCCGTTCACCAGACGGCTCGGCGGATTCGCGGCCAGCACCGCCCGGACGCACTCGGGGTTGAGGGCGTCGCCACCGGCGATCAGGTACCGCAAGGGGGCGAACATGCCCGGCTCGGCGAAGCCGAGCTGGTGGAACAGCCCGGCCGTGAGCCACATGACGGTGGCGCGGTGCCGTTCGATCTCCCCGGCCAGGTCCGACGGCGACAGCAGCGTCTCCGGATCGGGCAGCACCAGCAGCCCGCCGTGCAGGTGCGCGCCGAAGATCTCGAAGCAGGAGACGTCGAAGGTGGGGCTCGTGGTGGCCAGGAAGACGTCCTCGGGGCCGAGCTCGACGTAGTCGGTGTCGACGACGAGCCGGACGGGTCCCCGGTGCGGCACGGCCACCGCCTTGGGCTCGCCTGTCGAGCCGGAGGTGAACATGACGTACGCCGGGTCGGTGGCGGCGGCGGGTGAGGCGACCGGTTCCGGCGCGGGCGCGAGGGGTTCTTCCGCCACGATGACGCGCACGTCGGGAAGCCTGTCGCGCCACCGGTCCCGGGTGATGGCACAGGGCGCGTCGAGGCGGTCGGCCATGCCCCGCAAGCGGGCGTCGGGCTGGTCCGGGTCGAGGGGGACGTAGGCGCCGCCAGCCTTGAGCACACCCCAGATGGCGACGATCGCTTCAGGCGAGCGCTCCAGCAGGAGCGGCACCGGGGTGCCGACGCCCACGCCGTGCTCCTCGCGGAGGACGTGCGCGAGGGCGTCGGCCCGTGCGGACAACTCCCGGTAGGTCAGCGTGATGTCCCCGTCCGTCACCGCCGGTGCGTCCGGGGCGCGCCGTACCTGGGCCTCGAACAGCTCGGTCAGCAGCGCGTCGCGCGGATACGGGCGCGCGGTGTCGTTCCATTTCCTCAGGTGCTCGGCGGAGGGCTTCGGCTCGGGCATCGCTGGCTCCTTCAGATCGGCGGCAGGCGGACGCGCGCGGCGCTTCGGCACGGTGCCTGGGCACTGCGCTTCGGCGTGGAGCCGGATCACCCGATGTCGGCCGCGGCCCTCCAGAACCGGCCGATGTGCTCCTCCAGCAGCCGGGCCCTGCGCAGGGCGGTCTCCGCGTCCTCACCGTGGTCCAGGCCGTGCTGGACGACCTCCAGCGCCTGCCGCTCCAGCTCGTCGGACTGGCCGCCCTCGTAGTAGTCGACGAATTCCGGCGGCACCTTCAGGTCGGTGTCGCGCAGCCGGGCGACCAGGGCCGTGCAGGCGGGGAAGTACACGGTCATGTCGCAGTACAGCGACAGGGCGTTGTCGGCCTGGCCGGCGTGCAGGGCCAGCCAGGAGATGTAGCCGCTGAAGGCGAGGGTGTCGGGCCCCGACGGCCACTCGCCGATCCGCTTCTCGGGGATGTCCAGGGCCGCCGCGCACCGGCGCAGCTTGGCGTGCGCGTCGTACACCAGCCGCCCGACGGCCAGGTAGAGGCCGGTGGTGGGGTGGTGGGGGTAGCGGGCGATCATCGTTCCGTAGGCGGTCAGCTCGGCCCGGTGGCACCGGAGCTCCACCCCGACCAGCCGCCGCAGGTGCTCCAGCCTGATGCCGTCCACCTCCGCCAGGTCCAGCAGGGGGTTGGGCACCGAGGTCTCCTGCCGTAGGCGCAGCAGGCCGTCGGCCAATGTCTGGGCGCCGGGGACGCTTTGCTGTGGCGATGCGGCCATCGTGGCTTTCCTTCCGCCCTTGCCGGATTTGCCTGGTCCCGTTCGTTCCCGGCCCGCTGACACGGCCATGACACGGGCCTGACATCGGTCCACGCGCCGCGGGGACGTGCGGCGTCCGGCTACTTCGGCAGGCGGTGCACCCGTCCCTCCTTCATGACGAAGCAGACCTCACCGAGCGCCTCGACGTCGGTGAACGGGTCGCCGGGGACGGCGACCAGGTCGGCGGCCGCCCCTTCCCTGATGCGTCCGAGATCGGCGCGGCCGAGCAGGTCCGCCGCCACGGCGGTCGCCGCGCGCAGGGCCCGCAGCGGTTCCACGCCCGCCCGCACCATGGTGGGGAACTCCCGCCAGCTGTCGGCGTGGTCGAACATACCGGCGTCGGTGCCGAAGGCGAGGTCGAGACCGCTGCGGCCGATCCGGAACATGCCGGCGCGGAGGTCGTCGGCGTTCTGGGCGACCAGTTCCCGCGCCCCGGGCGGCAGGTCCGCCCAGAAGCCGTCGTCGTCCAGATGCTGCAGATGCATGTGGCACACGTACAGGGTCGGCACGAGCCGCCGGCCGCTCGCGGCGATCTCGGCGAGGGTGTCGTCGGAGCACAGCTGGGCGTGCTCGATCGTGGTCACCCCGGCGCGAAGGGCGCGCCGCACGCTCTCGTCGGTGAAGGCGTGCACGGCGGTGGGCAGCCCGCGGTCGGCGGCCGCGCCCACCAGGGCCGCGGTCTCGCGCTCGCTGTAGCCGACGTGCTGGGGCCGGTCCAGCTTGTTGATCATTCCTCCGGTGCCGGCGAACTTGATCCAGTCGGCGCCGTCGCGGGCCTGCTCCCGTACCGCCCGCACGATCTCGTCCACACCGTCCGCGAGCGCGCCCTGCTCGCAGCAGAAGCCGTACCCGGTGTCGTCGCCGTGCCCGCCGCGCGCGGAGATCATGCGGGGCGCGACGAACATCCGCGGGCCTTCCAACGCGCCCGACGCCACCGCGTCGCGCACGGCGAGCATGGCGTTTCCCGGGCTCTGGCCGCCGAGGTCGCGGACGGTCGTGAACCCGTGGTCGAGCAGGGTCCGCAGGACGGGCACCGCCTCCATCGCCTCCTGCGCGGCCGACTGCGCCTTCGCCAGGTGCACGTGGCAGTCGATGAGGCCGGGCAGCAGCACCACGTCGCCGAGGTCCAGAACGTTCACGCCGGCCGGGCGGCACACGTGGGCGCCGATCTGGCGGACGCGGCCGTCCCGCACCAGCACCTCGCGGCGCCCGAGCAGCCCGCCCGCCATGCCGTCCCAGCAGTTCTCCGCGACGATCACCGTGTCTTCCACCGGCATCCCCTCTCTCACTGCAGACCCTGTGTTCGGGAAGGCGGCTCGCGTTCACTCCGCCGCGGACCTCTCGTCGAACACCCTCTTGGCCTGTTCGACGGCCGCCAGCACGCGGGGGAAGCCGATGTAGGGCAGGCACTGGACGAACACCTCGATGATGTCGGCGTGCCCGACGCCGACGTTGAGGGCCGAGCCGACGTTGGCCTTCATGGGCTCGTAGTCCACCCCGATGGCCGCCAGCGCCGCCAGGCGGATCAGCTGGCGTTCGCGCATCGGCAGCACCGTCCGGCTGTAGACGTCGCCGAACACGAACTCCAGCAGGAACCGCTCCAGGTCGGGGGCGACCTCGGCGAGCCCCTCGCGCATCCTGCGGCCGTCGGCCTCGTTGACCTGGCGCATCGTCTCCAGGCCGCGCCGGTAGCGCTCGCTCGGCTCGTCCATCACGTCCTCCCCCGCCGGGCGCTCACCGGTCGGGGCCGATCACGTCGCGCGCCGCGTAGATCTCCGGAAACAGCGGCTGGTTCACCATCTCGGCCAGGTAGGGGACGCCTCGGGAGCCTCCGGTGCCGGGGCGCTCCCCGATGATGCGGCGCACGGTCCGCATGTGCCGGAAGCGCCAGAGCTGGTGCCTCTCCTCCAGCTCGACCAGCCGTTCGGCCATCTCGTACTCGGCGGTGTGCTCGTCGCGGTGCTCGTAGATGGCGCGGAGGGCGGCCACGACGTCCTGGTCGGGCTCCTGGTCGCCGGAGTAGCGGCGCTCCAGGCAGCTCTCGGGCAGCGGATGGCCCGTCCTCAGCAGGTGGCGCAGGAACTCGTCGTAGAGCGTGGGCTCCTCCAGAGCGCGTTCGAGCAGGTCGCGCTGCATCGACCAGTCGTACTCCGCCAGGTACTCCGGGCGCTTGTTGCCGAGCCGGAACTCCAGCGCCCGCAGCTGGGCCGACTGGAACCCGCTGGCTCCGCCCAGGATCGGCCGGAACTCGGTGAAGGCGTCCGGGGTGAGGGTCGCGATCACGGTCCACTGGCTGATCATCTGGGCCTGGACGGCGTGGACCCGGTCGAGCACGCGGAAGACCGCGGGCAGGTCGCCGTCGCGCAGCAGGCGCAGGACGCGGGAGAGCTCGTGCAGCATCAGCCTGGCCCACAGCTCGGCGGTCTGGTGCTGGATGATGAACAGCAGCTCGTCGTCGTGCGGCGGGTCGGCGATGGGGTTCTGGGCCGCCAGGAGCCGGTCCAGGCCCAGGTAGCCCTCATAGGTCAGGTCATCGTCCTGTTTTTCGCCACGCGAGCGCTTCAGCACGTGCGACTCCATGAGAAACGGGCTTCGGCCAGGCGGTGGAGCGCCGTCTCGACCGTGTCGCGCGACGGCGCGAGGAACATGCGCACGAAGGGGAACGGGTCGGGCAGCTTCCCGTCCCCGGGGTCCTCGGGGGTCATGGTCCCCGCTCCCAGCAGCACACCGGTCTCGGCGAAGCAGTCGCGGCGGTAGCGGTCGACGCCGTCGGCGTGCTCCCGGTAGGCCGGCGGGACGGGGAACACCAGGTAGCTGGTGCAGTTCCCGGCGTGGAACGAGTCGGCGGGGTAGTCCAGTTCGCGGACGAGGAAGTCGGCCACCAGCGCCCGGTGCTCGGTGCAGGTCCGCCGGAACCGCTCCAGGTACCGCGCCGACTCCTCGCTCTTCAGCCAGCGCGCCATGGCGTGCTGCAGCGGCACCGCGCAGGTGAAGGAGCGGTGCGCCATGTGGTCGTTGACGAGCCGGTCGATCGTGTCCGGGGACCCGGTGGCCGCCCCGACGCCCCAGCCGTTGCAGTTGAACTGCTTGCCCAGCGAGCGCACGGCCAGCCACCGGCCCGCCGGGGACGGGTGGTCCTCCAGCAGCAGCCCCAGCGCGGAGGTGGCCTCGGTGCCCGTGTCGGCCACTCCGAAGTAGGCGTCGTCGATCAGGAGGTGGGCGCCGGCGTCGGCGGCCGCGCCGAGCACGCGCCGCACGCGGTCGGCGCTCCAGTTGATCCCCGTGGGGTTGTGCTGGGCGTTGACGACCACGACGGCCTCGCCCGGAGCGTCGAGGTCTCTCAGTGCGCGTTCGACTTCGCCGGGGTCCGGCTGGAACGCCTCTTCCGCGCGCAGCGGCAGATACCTGAACCGAAAGCCCAGGCCGCTGAAGACGCCGTGGTAATCCCAGCCGGGCGCATAGGTGACGATGACGGGGCGGTCACGCGCCTCCTCCCGTATCAGGCACCCGAAATCGTACATGCTGTTACGGGTGCCCGAACAAGCGACCGCGACTTCGTAATTCTCGCCGGCCTTGAGCGCGTCGGGAATTCGCGCCGTCCGCGGAATGTACGAGCGCAGGACGCGCTGGAGCGCGGGAAGCCCGTACTGCGAGATGATGTACCCATGGACGCGCTCGGGCATTTCCTCGCCGAGGAGGCGCACCAGTCCGTCCGGCGCCCGCGACCAGGTCTCGCCGACGCTCAGGTAGATCGGCTCACCGTGCGGCGAACCGTCTCGAAGGTAGTCATCGATCCAGGTCGCGTCCTCGAAACGGCGCCGCACGCCTGCGTCCTCGGTCACCTCGCCAAGGATCGATGCCATGTCCGGCCTCCGCGATATGCGGGTCAATAAACGTCAACGAATGCCGTGCGAAGGTCGAGCGTAACACGCTTTCTGGAAATGGAAGAAACAACATCGACCCCATCCGTCAGCCTGGGCACAAGAATTCTGAGCCACCACTTCGACAACTGACGAGATCATGTTTGAAGGGCGGCAATACGGATAGGAGAAACGATGGAAGGGGTCGACATGGAGCACGATCCTGCCCTTTGGGGAGTGGCCGAAGCGGCCGCGCGCATTCGCGACGGAAAGATCTCTCCGTCCGAATACGCTCAGGAACTCCTCCGCCGGTGCCGGCGGCGGGAGGCGCTGAACGCCTTCATCACGCTCGATCCCGACGCGGTGCTCGCGCGGGCCGAGCGGGCGGGACGCCGCGACGCAGAGGCGGGCCCGCTGCACGGCGTGCCACTGGCCGTCAAGGACAACATCGACGTCGCCGGTGAGACCACCACGGGCGGGACGCCGTCCCTTCGCGAGCACACGGTGGGTCGCGACGCGGCGGTGTGGCGGCGGCTGCACGCGGCGGGGGCCCTGCTGCTGGGCAAGGCGAACATGCACGAACTCGCCCTGGGCGTCACGAGCAACAATCGCACGTTCGGGCCGGTCCTGAACCCTTGGGCGACCGAGCGGACCGCCGGCGGGAGCAGCGGCGGCACCGCCGCCGCGGTGGCGGGCCGCCTGGCACCCGCCGGTCTCGGCACCGACACCGGCGGTTCCATCCGCATTCCCGCAGCGCACTGCGCCGTGGCGGGACTGCGTCCCAGCCGCGGCCGCTACGGGCGGCACGGCGTGCTGCTGCTGTCCCGCACCCGCGACACGGTCGGCGTCATCGCGCGCTCGATCGAGGACATCGCCCTGCTGGACGCGGTCATCGCCCCGCCGCCAGGTCACGTCGGCCGTGAACGCGGGCCGGCTCCGATGGTCGACCTTCCGGAGATCCCTTGGTCTCAGGTCCGACTCGGCGTCCCTCGCCGGCCTTTCTGGGAGGACTTGGACCCGGGCACCGCCGCCGTGGCCGAGCAGAGACTCGAAGACCTGAGGCGGGCCGGCGCCGTCCTGGTGGAAGCGGACCTGCCCGGACACGTGATGGAGCAGGTACCGGAAGCCGGGCTGGCCGTGGCGCTGCACGAGGCCCGCTGGGAAGTTCCCTACTACCTCGCCCAGACCCCTCCGTCGCCGACCTTCGACGAGCTGGCCGACCAGGCCGCCGGTCCTGACGTGCGCGCCCTGCTCGACGACGTGGCGAACGCTTCGCCGTCGGCCTACGAGACGGCATGCCGTTCGGCCGTGCCGCTGTTCGAGGCCACCCTGATCGACTACTTCCGCACCCACCGCGTGGACGCGCTGGTCTATCCCACCTGTCCGGTACCGGCGCAGCCGGTGGGACGCGATGACACAGTGCGCCTGAACGGACGGGAGGCGCCGACCTTCGCCACCTGCATACGCAACACCGACCTCGCGAGCATCATCGGCTGGCCGGCTCTTGCCTTGCCCGCCGGGTTGAGCAACCGTGGCCTGCCCGTCGGCTTGGAGCTTTGCGGACCGCCCCACTCCGACCGCCATCTGCTGCGCCTGGGGGCGGCCGGCGAGAGCCTGTGGGAGTGGCCGTCGGCTCCCGACACCCCGCCTGCGCCCCGACCGAACGAAGGCGAACGCCGAGGTGACGGCGGCTGAGGCGGAACGCCACGACGGGCGTACCGCTTCAGGCCGGTCCAGCTGCCGCCCTGCCCAGGAAGGGTCGCTTCCGGCGCTCTACAAGTCCTGACAGAAGCGGTCGATGTGCTCCTCGGTGACGTGGGGCATGGTGACCAGATGGGTGCGGTCGCCCGACTGGACTAGGTGCCAGGCGTCCATGACCTTGTCGGAGGGGCGGCGGAAGTTGATGATGATCGAGTTCGGCGCCCGCCGCGGATCGGCGCCGTGCTCGCCCAGGCGGCGCTCGGCGTAGTCGGCGACCTCCAGGCAGCGCCGGGCGCGGCGTTCCAGTCCCTGGCGGCCCAGCCGGCGCAGCTCCCACCACAGCAGCAGCGGCCCGAGCCCGTTCCGCGACCCCAGCAGGGTGAAGTCCTCGGCGTCGATCTGGGAGACGTGGGAGCGGACGCGCCGCAGGTGCTCGCGGCGGGCCAGGGCGATCCCGGCGGGGACCGGCAGGCCGATCATCTTGTGCCCGCTGATGGCCACGCTGTCGGCGCCGGCGTCGAAGGCCCACGGCCCGTAGTCGGGGATGAAGGGCGTGACCAGGCCGTTGAAGGCGGCGTCGACGTGCAGGTGCACGTCGGTGATCCCGCTTTGGGCCAGGCGGGGGCGGATCGCGGCGACCGGATCGGCCGCCCCGTTCATGGTCGTGCCGACGGTGGCCTGCACCACCGCGGGCCGGTCCCGGCGCGCCAGGCACTGCTCGGCCAGCGCGTCCAGGTCCATCGCCCCGTCGTCATCGACCTCGATCCTCACGGTCTCCAGGTTCAGCAGCCAGGCGATCTTGTCCACCGAGTAGTGGGCTTCGGCCGAGGTGTAGAAGACCGCGTCCGGATAGCGGCGCATGCCCAGGTGCACGCCGAAGACGTTGCTCTCGGTGCCGCAGCTGGAGACGTACCCGGCGACCTCCGCCTCCCGGCCGCCGGTCAGGCCCGTCAAGAACGCCAGAACCTGGCGCTCGAACGCCCGGGTGGAGATCCGGTACCCGGCGGTGTCGTAAGGGCTGCCGACGTTGTTGAGCGATACGGCCAGCAGGTCGGCCATCGCCCGGTAGTCGAAGTCCAGATTGACGGGGAGACCTATCATCCAGTGGCGCTGGTCCGCGCCCCACTGGGCGACGAAACGCACCAGCCGCTCATCGTTGGAGCCGCTGGGCAGATCGGCGCAGGGGCGCTCACCGATCTCCAGATCCTCGAAGCGGAAGGAGATGGTGACAGCGTCGGGATCACCGGAACCCATACCGTCCATTGGCTTCGCCCCTCCAGCGGGTTTGGTCGTACAAACGTCATACATAGGGACAGACGGGCGCGTCAACATGCGAACTGCATTCTGGTTCTCCGGCCGTTTCCGGATCTCCATGAACCGCGCGGGTGCCATTGCTTCTCGATCATGAAGGCGTGCCGAGAGAAGGACGCGTCCGAAAGGCGGACCAAGCGAATAGATTCATCCGGACCGGAAAGCAAACCTTGCCTTCCGGGAAGAATCGAGTAACACAAGGGCCGCTCTTGACAGGGTGTTCGCCGGATGCTCACATTTCCTTATGCCCTAAAGTCGATTTGATTGGCGGCACAGCTCCTTTGCCGAAGAGAAGGTCGTTCATATAAGGGTTCCGCCGGATCGGAAGCGCGTTCGTCCGCGCAGGTCGATCACCGGAAGACGGAGAGTGGTCGGGTCCGACCGCGAAGGAAGAGGCATGGGCTCTCAGACCGTGATCATCGCTCGGAGCGCGTGGAACGGGCTCGCGCCGCACCCGGCCGGGCACACCGAGGTGCTGGTGGGCGACGGCCGGATCCTGGCCTGCGACGAGCGGGTGGACCGGCCGAAGGGGGCGCGGGTGGTCGAGCTCGACGGAGCCGTGCTGCTGCCCGGCCTGATCGACTGCCACGTGCACACCGTCTCCGGGGCGGCCCCCTCGACCCGCGCGGCGCTGCGGGCGCTGCCGGCGCTGCGCGCCCTGCTCCGCAACGGCTTCACCACCGTGCGGGACCTGGGGTGCTACCCGCCCGAGCCGGTGACCATCCACCTGCGGCAGGCGGTGGACTCCG
This sequence comes from Spirillospora sp. NPDC050679, assembly GCA_044456955.1. Classification (GTDB taxonomy): domain Bacteria; phylum Actinomycetota; class Actinomycetes; order Streptosporangiales; family Streptosporangiaceae; genus Spirillospora. Next base: position 177,767 of record JBITGK010000018.1, read on the forward strand.
GCCTGACCCTCGGCCCCCGCATGATCGTGGCCCCCAGGATGATCAGCTCGCGCGGCGGGCACGGCGACCAGACCGACGAGGTATCCGAGTGCGGCTGCGAGATCGGCGCGCTGGCCGACGGCCCCGAGGAGATCGTGCGCCTGGTCCGCGAGCAGGTGCGGCAGGGCGCCGACTGGATCAAGTTCGCCGCCACCGGCGGCTTCTCCACCAGCGTGGACGATCCCTGCGCGGTCGGCTACCAGGAGAAGGAGATGCGGGCCCTGGTGGCCGCGGCCCGCGACTGGGGCCTCCCGGTGACCTGCCACGCCCTCGCCGATCTGGGCGTGCGGCGGGCGGTGGCGGCCGGGGTCACCACGGTCGAGCACGCCATGCTCGCCACCGAGGAGACCCTGCAGCTGCTGGCCGACCGCGGCATCCCGCTGATCGCCACCCAGTACTCGGTCAGGCACTTCATCGACAAGCTGGACGATCCGGAGTTCTGGGCCGACAAGCCCGGCAACGTGCGCCGGCAGGTGGAGCGGCTCGCCGACCAGCTGGAGGCCGGGCTCCGGCGCCAGGTGCGGAGCAACGCGCGGCTGGTGTTCGGGACCGACGCCGGCTCCGTGGAGTTCGCCGACAACTGGCGGGAGTTCCCCACCCTGGTGGCCTCCGGGCTCAGCCCGCTGCGGGCGTTGCAGGCCGCGACCTGCGTGGCGGCCGACGTGCTGGGGCACGGCGACCTCGGGCGCATCGTCCCCGGTGCACGGGCCGACCTCATCGCCGTCCCCGCCGACCCCTTCGAGGACATCGACGTGCTCGGGCACGTGAACTTCGTGATGAAGGACGGCGTCGTCCATCACACGCCCGACGACACCTGAGCGGTTCCGAGCGGATGGGTCCGCTCGGCGAGGAACTCGTGGCGGAGGCGCCGGACGAGGCGCTGCGATACGGGACGGCGGCGCCATCGGAACGCGGAGCCGGTCATGCACCGTCTGCGCGGGCCGCGGCGTGCCAGTAGGCGCTGATGGCCTCCTGCATCTGGCGGGCGGCGAACACGGCGTTCTCGAAGGACTCGCCTTGCGCCAGTCCCTCTTCGGCGACCAGGAGCGCCTGGCGTTCCAGGTCGTCCGACTGGCCTCCGCCGTAGTACTGGAAGACCTCTTCGGGCACCTGCAGATCCGCGGCCGCCAGCCTCCGCAGCATCTCATCGCTTTCGGGGAAGTAGTTCACCATGTCCCAGTAGAGCGCGAGCGCGGCCTCGGAGCGGTTGCCGAGCCAGGAGAGCCTTCCCCACAGATGGGGCACCTGCCAGGCGAGGGGGTCGGCTGGCCACCGGGCCAGCGATTCCTCCTCCAGGCCCAGTGCGGAGATCACCCTGCGCAGTTTGGGGCGGGCCCGGTTGATGAGCACGACCATGTCGCAGAGGAACTCCACGTTCTGCTGGGTGGGATAGCGCGCCATCAGAGCGGCGAAAGCCGTGATTTCCGCAGGGTGGCACTTGTGCGTGACGCCCACCAGGCCGCGCACGTTCTCCAGGGTGAGGTCCCCTGCGGCGAGCCGGTCCAGGAAACGGTTGGAGACCGGCTGCTTGGCGGCCATCTCGTGGAGCCTTTCCACAGCCGCACCGGCGAGTGGAGTGTTGGTGAAATCAGTGAACATCCGCCCTCCGGCCGCAGTCGCCCGCAGTTTCGGCTCACTTTAACGATGATCACTTACCGGGCGCTGACGTCCGTCTGACATCATGCTGACATAATCCCGAGCACCTTTCTCCGGCGGTTTTCATTTTCTTTCCCGGGTATCACCCCGTGGCCTGCCTCCCGGGAACGCGAAGGAGCAGCCGAGTGGGATGGGAAGACTTCCTCGAAGACCTCGCCGGCACGGGCGCCAGTTCGAATTCGCCGACGAGCGCCGAAGCCCCTGTTCCGATCGGTGCGGGACCTCCTGCCCAGGCGCATGATCTGCTGTCCGCCTTCGCCGCCTTGTTGTGCTGGTGCGGCGCTGAGGGAACGGGCACCTTCCTTCTGGACCCCGATGGCGCGACGGACGGCGAACCACGGTGGGCGCGCCTTCCTTTGGATTCCGGTACCCCCCTTGGCGACGTACGCCGCTCCGTGCTCCGCCACTGCCCCTCCGGGCCACAGCCGATGACGATCCGCTACCTGCCAGCGCGGCCTTCGTCACGGTGGGGCGGTGCCGTCGAGTCACCCTCGATCTATCTAAGGATCGAGCCCGCCCGAGACGGGCGATCCGGACAAGCGCACCTGGGTGTTGAAGGCGACCGTCCCGACCATGACCGCCTGCGCGAGCTGGCAGGCCGGCTCGCCGCGTTCGCCCGGATGGCGGGAGCGGCGAACGGGACGCTGGGCGAGTTGAACCCGTTCGCCGACGAGCGGGGCGTACGGGCCGACGCCCGCCGGAACCGCCCGCTCGCCCCCTGGCCGCCCGTCGCCGTTCCGGACCTGGTCGCCCGGCAGGTGGAGGCCCGGCCCACCGCCCCGGCCCTCACCCACCGGGGCCGGACCGTCGACTACCGCGGCCTTTGGGATTCCGCGACCCGACTGGCACGGGCACTGGCCCAGAACGGCGTCGGCCCGGGCGACCGGGTCGCGGCCCTCCTGTCCACCGGGCCCGCCTCGGTGGTCGTCTTCCTGGGAACGCTGCTGGCGGGCGGCTGCCATGTGCCGATCGACGTCCGGTTGCCGCGCGCCAGGGCGTCGTTCATCCTGCGCGATTGCGGAGCCCGGTGCGTCATCGGCGAGGACGGGAGCGCCGCCTCCTACAAGGAGCTTGAAGGCTCGGACGGCTCCGTCCGGCTCCTGGACCTGGACACCCTCATCGAGGGTTCCGGCGAGGGTCCGCTTCCGGAGGTCGGGCCGTCCGCCCCCGCGTACATGGTCTACACCTCGGGCACCACCGGGCGGCCCAAAGGCATGACGGTCTCCCACGGCAACCTCGTCAGCCTGCTGGCCAACTCGCGCTTCCCGTTCGACTTCTCCGGTGATGACGTTTGGCCGCTGTTCCACTCCCCCGCGTTCGACCTCTCGGTATGGGAGGTCTTCGGCTGCCTGGCGTACGGGGGCAGGCTGGTCGTGCCGGAGCAGTCCGAGATCGACGACCCGCGGCGGTTCCGCCGGCTCCTCGCCGACGAGGGGATCACCGTCCTCAACCAGACGCCCTCGGCCTTCGGCCGCCTGATCGCCGTCGACGAGGCGGACCCGCTCCCGCTGCCCGGCCTGCGTTACGTCATCTTCGGCGGCGAGCGACTGGCCCCCCGGACGCTGCTCGGATGGCGGGCACGCCATCCGCAAGCCCGGCTCGTCAACATGTACGGGATCTCCGAGGCGACGATCCACTCCACCGTGCACGAGCTCACCGACGAGGACCTGCGCGGCGAGCGGAGCCCGATCGGCGAGCCCCTGCCCTCGGTCGTGCTGCATCTGATGGACCTCCGTACCGGGCGGAGGCCGGTGCCCGACGGCGCGGCCGGTGAGATCTGGCTGGGCGGAGGCGGTGTCGTGGCCGGGTACCACGGGTTGCCCGAGCAGTCGCGGGAGCGCTTCGTGACGGGTGTCCTCGGGAGCGGCCGGTTCCTGCGCACGGGTGATCTCGCCCGGCGCGGTCGGGACGGCCGCCTGGAGTACCTGCGCCGCGCCGACGACCAGTTCCAGTGGCACGGCTACCGCATCGAGCCCGAGGAGATCGCCGAGGGCCTGCGCGCGCATCCCGAGGTCGCCGACGCGGCCGCCGTCCTGGTGGGCGGGTCCACCGGGCGGATCGTCGCGTTCGTGGCGCCGGTCCCCGGGGCCCGGCCCTCCGCACAGGGCCTGCGCGAGCACCTCGCCGAGCGGCTGCCCCACTACATGGTCCCGCAGGTGGTCCGCACCCTGCCGGAACTACCACTGACGGGCAACGGCAAGGTGGACCGGGCGGCGCTGGCGGACCTGGAACACCCGGAGCAGCCCGGCGAGCCGGAACCGGCCGGAGAACGCCATGCGCTCTCGGCGACGCAGCAGCGGATCTTCACGGCCGACCGCCTGACCGCCGAGCGGGACGGCTACGTGGAGACCGCCGCCTGGCGGGTCGCCGGCGGGCCGCTGGACGTGCCGGCCCTGCGCTCGGCGCTGGCCGAGCTGACCCGGCGCCACCCGATCCTGCGGGCCTCCTTCGCCCTCGAAGGCGGTCGGCCCGGCCAGCGGATCGGCCCCGCCTGGAACCCGCCGGTGGAGGTCGTGGAAGGGGTCTCGGACCCGACGGACGGGCGGCGCCTGCTCGCGGCGGCGGCCGCCACCGGCGACCTGGACCCTGCGACAGGGCGCGTGCTCGGCGCCGTGGTCCTGCGCGGGCCGGGCGCCGATGACGTGCTGGTGATCCGCCAGCACCACCTGGTCACCGACGAGCGGTCCCTGGAGCTGCTCATGGAGGACCTCGACCGGTGCTACACCGCCGTCCGGCAGGACCGGACGGCCCCGCCGTGGGAGGGCCCCGGCTTCCACGACCTGATGGGCGACGGTGAGGGCCGGGACCGCACGGACGCCAAGGCGTTGCGGCAGATCCGCCAGCGACTGGCCGATGCACCGGTCTCCCTTCTGCCTTCGCCACCGGCCGCACCTGAGGCCGACGGCCTCCTGCCAGTGAGGGTGCCGGTGGCCGAGGGCGCGTTGCGCGCGGCTTGCCGTGCCCGGCGCGCCACCCGGTTCACCTTGGAAGCGGCGGCGGTCGCGGCGGCCCTGCACCGCTGGCTCGGCCTGCGCGGGGTGACCTTCGGCATCGCCGTCGCCGACCGCGGCTCCCCGGACCTCGACCGTGTGCTCGGACCGCGCGTCGACCTCCTGGTCCTGCGTTCCCAGGCAGAGCCGGAAGGCACCGCGATGGCGCTCGTGCGAGATCTCAGGGACCAGGCCGCCCTCGCGCTCGGCGGGCGGCACGTGCCCTTCGACGCGCTGATCGAGGAGCTGCGGCCCCGCCGCCTGCCCGGCATCGCGCCGTACTGCGAGGTTCTGCTCAGCGCCGCCGCCGATCCGCACCAGGTGATCGGGCTGGACGGGCACCGACTGCACCGGCTGAGGCTCCCGGCCACCGCACGCCGGGCGGGACATCCCGTCATGATCACCGCGCATCCCGACCGCGCGGCCTTCGACTTCGACGTGGGCTACCAGGGCGACCGGGTCGCCGGGGCGGAGGCCGAGGCGCTGACCGACCACCTGGCCGACGCGCTGGCCCGCATCGTGCGCGGTGAGGACGACGACCTGGGCATCGGCGCCGCGCTGCGGGCCGTCGGGCCGCGTCCCGCCACGGCTCCTCCCCCTTCGCCCACCGAGTCGCGCACCGCGGCCGCCGACGCCGGGAGCGGCGATGCCGAACTCGGCGACCAGATCCTCGGCATCTGGCGCAGGGTCCTGGAGTCCGCCCAGGTCGGGATGGACGACAACTTCTTCGACGTCGGCGGGGACTCGGGCAAGCTCGTGCTCGTGCACGCCGAGCTGGAGGCCGAGCTCGGCGTCCGGCTCCCCGTCACCGACCTGTTCGCCTGCCCCACGGTCCGCTCGCTGGCTGATCGGCTGGCGGCGGCCGGTGCGGAAGGAGCCCTGTGGTGACCGCCCCGATCGCCGTCGTCGGCTTCGCGTGCCGCTTCCCCGGCGCGCCCGACGCCGAGCAGTTCTGGCGCAACCTGCGCGAGGGAGCCGACACGATCACCCGGGACCCGGCGGCCTCCGCCGCCGATGGGGCGCGCCGCGTCGCCGCCTACGGCGCTCTGGCGGATTCTCGGGCCTTCGACTGGAGGTTCTTCGGCTACAGCCGGGCCGACGCCGCGCGGATCGATCCGCAGCAGCGGCTGTTCCTGCAGACCGTCTCCGAGGCGCTCGACCACGCCGCCATCGATCCGACGCGCGCCGGTCACGCCATCGGGGTCTTCGCCGGGTGCGACGCCCCCGCCCTCGCCGCCGACGAGGACGAGACGGCCTGGGACAAGGACTTCCTGTCCAGCCGCGTCGCCTACAAGCTCGGCCTGGACGGCCCCGCCCTGACGGTACAGACGGCGTGCTCGACGTCCCTGGCCGCAGTCCACCTGGCCTGTCAGAGCCTCAGGGCGGGCGAATGCGGCATCGCGATCGCGGGCGGCGTCCGGATCGTCGCCGATCCCATCGGCTACCGGCACCTGGACGGCGGGGTGCTCTCCCCGGACGGCCACTGCCGTCCGTTCGACAAGGCCGCCGCCGGGACGGTCCCGGCCGAGGGCGTCGGCGCGGTGGTCCTGCGCCCGCTGGACGACGCGCTGCGCGAGGGCCATGACGTCAGCGCCGTCATCCACGGCTCGGCCGTCAACAACGACGGCTCGGACCGGGTGGGCTTCACCGCTCCTTCGGTGCGGGGGCAGAGAGAGGTCATCCGCCGTGCCTGGGCGCTGTCGGGGGTCGGGCCGACCGACATCGGCCATGTCGAGGCCCACGGCACCGGGACGGCGCTGGGCGACCCCATCGAGGTCGCCGCGCTCATCGAGGCGTTCGAGACGGAGAAGCAGGGCGACCCGTTCTGCGGTCTCGGCTCGGTGAAGGGCAACATCGGCCACACCGGTTCGGCCAGCGGCGTGGCGTCGCTGCTGAAAACGGTGCTGATGCTCCGGCACCGCACTCTGGTGCCGACCGCGCACTTCACCGAGCCCAACCCTCGCCTCCGGCTCGACCAGAGCGCGTTCTTCATCCCGACCGAGATCTGCCCGTGGCCAGAAGCGCCCTACGCGGGGGTGACCTCCACCGGCATGGGAGGCACCAACGTGCACGTCGTGCTGAGCGGTCCGCCAGATCGGCAGGAGGCTCCGCCCGAGAGCGGCCAGGAGCCTCGCGTGCTGTGCCTGTCGGCGCACAGCCCGTCTGCCCTACGCGAGTACTGCCGCAAGATGGCGACGGCGTTGGAGGGAGACGCCCTTTCGCTGACGGATGTCGCGTGGACGCTGGCGACCGGACGCAGGGAGCATCCGCTGCGCCGCGCGGTGGTGGCGCGGACCACCGACGAGGCCCGCCGTCACCTGAACCGGGACGCCGAGGGCGTGCGGGCCGACGCAGACCCGGAGCTGGTCCTGCTGTTCCCAGGGCAGGGGACGTGGTTCCCTGAGGCCGGACGCGCCGCGCGCCGCCTGCTGCCCGAGGTAGGGGCCGCCGCCGAGCACGCCCGTGAGGCGCTGCGTGAGCGCTTCGGCTTGGACCTGGCGGAACTGTCCCGGCAGCGGACCGACACCGTCGCCCAGCAGGTGAACCTCTTCGTCCTCGGTTACGGCCTGACTCGGCAACTGGAGGCATGGGGGTTCCGGCCGACCGCCGCGCTTGGTTCCAGTCTGGGCGAGTACACCGCCGCGACCGTGGCGGGACTGTGGACCTTCGACGAGGGGCTCGACATCGTGGTCCACCGCGCGACCGCCATGGCCAAGTGCCCGCCCGGAGCCATGCTGGCCGTGGATCTGCCCGCGCACGAACTGGAGGACCTCGACCCGGAACTGGCCGTGGCGATCCAGGAGACCGGCAGGACCGTGCTGTCCGGCCCCGCCGAGACCATCACACGCTGGAGCGAGCGGCTGCGAGAACAAGGCGTCCGGACCGTGCCCCTCTCGACGGAGCTGCCGTTCCATTCTCCGGCCATGCGAGGGATCGGGCCGGGACTCGACCAGGCAGTGCGCGCGGCCTCTGCCGGGCGGCTGCGCTTCCCGGTCCTGTCCAACCTGGACGGCGGTGTGCTGGACGAAGGGCGTGCGGCTTCGCCTGAGTACTGGGTCGACCAGGCGTGCGAGACCGTGCGGTTGACCGAGAACGCCGAGCATCTGCTGGCCGGCGGGCACACGTTGTTCGCCGAACTCGGACCGGGGACGTCGCTGCTCGGCGCCCTGCGCCGCCATCCCGCCTGGAGTGCCGACAAGCGCGGTGTGGTCCTGCTGGGCCGCGACGCCGACAGCGAGGACCTCCGGCTTCTAGAGGCCGTCGGATCGCTCTGGGAGCACGGCGGAAACATCGACGTGCCCACTCTGCACGGCGTCCGAGAGGCACGCCGCCTCCCACTGCCCGGTCCGCCGTTCGACCCCCTGTCCTGCGAGCGGCCCGCAGACTCCTCAACACAGCAGACGTCCCACGCCCAAGAACCCGCATCGGCCGATGCCTCAACACCTCCGGACACCGTCGCAGATCCGGTGGAGACGCTCGCCGCCATCTGGCGGGAGTCGCTCGGTGTGGACGACGTCGAGGAGTACGACGACTACTTTTCCCTCGGCGGAGACTCGTTGGGGCTGGTGCATCTGGCGGAACGCCTCCTCCAGCGCCTCGGCGTCAATGTTCCGGTGAGCGAGTTCTCCACCAACGCCACCTTCGGCCGCCTGCTCGCTCTGGTCCGCGACACAGCGGAGACCGACCGCCCCGCGGAACCCGGACCGCTGCTGCTACGTCGCGGCGAAGGCATCCCGCTGTTCTTCGTGCCCGCCCTAACGGGCGGCCCCGTCGCCTACCGTCAGATCGCCGATGCGCTGGAGCAGGGGCCTTGCTACGGGCTCACCCCGCCCGAACCGGAGCCGGGAGCGAAACGCCCGCCGACGGTCGAGGGACTCGCTGCGCACTATCACGCCGAACTCATGCGCGCCGTGAGCGGTCCCTACCTACTGGCGGGTTGGTCGCTGGGCGCCGTCGTCGCCCATGAGATGGCCAGGCAGGCGGGATCTGACGGCCCCGAGCGGCTGCTGCTCATCGACGGCCACCCGTCGCCTTGGCGGGGACCGACCGTCCTTTCCCCGGCCCACCTGGCCACGGCGGCACCGCAAGGGTGGCAGCTGGTCAAAGTGGCGCGAGGCAACACTCCGGATGAGCGGTCGGAGGCGAACGGCTCCGCGCTCCTCACCGAGGACCCCGCCGCCGCCCGCGCGGCGTTGAGCGACCTGCGCGCGCTGCTGCGCTACCGCTCCAGACCAGCCCCGGCACCTGCCGTGATCCTCCGCGTGGGCCTGCCGCCCCATCGCTGCCGGCGGCTGGCCCAGCGGCTGGCACGCCTGTACCCGGCCGGCGTGCAGGTCCTTTCGATGAGCGGCGACCACTGGTCCCTGCTCTCGGCCGAAGGAGCGACGGAGATCGCGCGCCTGCTTGCGGGATCGGGACCGGACCACCTACCGACGTCCACCGAGGAGACGGCATGAACATCGCCGACCAGGTCCTGGAACAGGCCGCGCGAACGCCGGACCTGATCGCCGTCGAAGACGAGGACGGTGCGCTCAGCTACGGGGACCTCGCCCGCCGGGCACTGCGCGGCGCTGGGCTGCTGGCCCGCGTGGGACGCCCCGGCTCGCCGGTCGCGGTGCGGGTCCCGCGCGAGCGGGACCTCATCGTCGCCGGGCTGGCGGCGATGGTCGCGGGCCGCCCCTACCTGCCCCTGGATCCGCACGAACCCGCTCGCCGGACGCGCGCCTTCCTCGACACGGCCGAACTCGACACGGCGGTGGCGACCGACCTCGACGTTCCGGGACTGCGCACGCTCCACCCCACCGAGCTGGAGCAGGCCACCGCGGAAGGGATGCGAGACGCGTCGGAAGCCGCCTACGTAGTGCGCACATCCGGGTCGACGGGCGTGCCCAAGGGCGTCGTCGTCGGCCACGCGGCCCTGGCCAACCTGGTGGCCTGGCACAACCGGACCTACCAGGTCGGCCCGGGGATCCGGCACCTGCAGACCGCCAATGCGGGGTTCGACGCGGCGGTCTGGGAGATCTGGCCCGCCCTGTGCGCGGGCGCCACGGTCGTCATCGCGCCCTACGCGGTACGGCTGTCCGCAGCCGAGATCATCGACCACGCCCGCGCCCGCGCGATCGACCTGCTGTTCGCGCCGACGCCGATCGCCGAGATGATCGTGGAGCTGGACGCCGACGAGGCCGTCCCCTGGCGCACCCTGCTGACCGGCGGCGACGTCCTGCGGCTGCGGCGCGTCCCGCAGGGCTGGGCGCTGGTCAACCACTACGGTCCCGCCGAGGCGACCGTCTGCGCGACCTGGAATCCGGTGACGGCGCTGCCCCCGAGCGGCCTGCCCGCCATCGGGCGGCCCATCGACGGCGCGGAGGTGGTGGTGTGCGACGAGGAGGGCAGAGCCGTCCCGCCCGGCCGCACCGGGGAGATCCGTATCGGCGGGCGCGGGCTCGCGCTGGGCTATCACCGTCGGCCCGAGGAGACCGCGCGCCGCTTCGGCCCCCTGCCGGACCGGCCCGGCCGCTGGTACCGGACCGGTGACCTGGCCTTCCGCGACGAGCGGGGCGACCTGCACTTCCGGGGCAGGGTCAACGACGACCAGGTCCAGATCAGCGGGGTGCGCATCGAGACGGGTGAGGTCGAGACCGCCCTGATGCGCCATCCCCGGATCAGGCGGGCGGCGGTGGCGCCGGTCGGACCGCCCGGCTCGGCGCGGGTCCTCGGCGCGCTGATCGTGGTGGCGGGCCCCACTCCGACGCCCGCCGACCTGCGGCAGGACCTGGCGGCGGACCTGCCGCCGCCCGCCATACCGACCTGCCTGGTGCGCGCCGCGGCCATGCCGCTGACCCCCAACGGAAAGATCGACCGCGCCGCGGTCCGCCGCGCGCTGGAAGCCGCCGAGCCCGCGTCGCGACAGGAGGCCCGCCGATGACGGACGACCGGGAAGCCAGAGCGCCTGCGCAAGAACGCATCAGCGTCACGGCGATGTCCGAGGTGTGGCGCCGGGAACTCGGAGTCGCCGCCGTCCGGCCCGGCGACGACTTCTTCGACCTCGGAGGGCACTCGATGGCGGCGGCCCGGATCGTCCAGCAGGTCGAGGATCTGACGGGCGTCCGGCTGCCGGTCCCGACCGTGTTCGACCACCCGACCGCCGAAGCCCTGGCGGCCCTGGTCAACGACTGGACGGACGAGACGCCCCCGTAAGACGAAACCTGAGGCGAGCCCGCCGACGCCCAAGTGGTCGCGCCTGGCTCCCCATCCTCTACGAGGGGATCTGGACGCAGATGACCGATCTTCGTTGGATACAGTTCTGCCCTCTGTCCGGATAAAGGATTTCGAGTTTTGTATGGGCGCAAAGACGGCATTGCTGGCCTTCGCTGAGGCAGACGTCCGCCCAGCACTCACGAGCGCAGGACGCACGGGGCGGGCTGAGGCCGAGGCGCTGGTCCGGCGCGTCCATCCGGGTCATGCCATCACGGCCATCCAGAAGAAGGCGCTGCAGGACTGCGTACATCCGCCCGACGACACCACCTACGCCGTTGCGCTGGCCGGAGTCGATCTGGTGTGCGACCGCAGGTTCGCGCTCGATCGTCCGTCGGAGTTGCCCGAGCATCTGCGCGAACTCGGCAAGGGGCGGCGGATCGTCATGCACGCCATGCACTCGGTCGTGGACTGGCTCGCCTTCGCCGTCTGGGAGGACGGCGTACCGGTGCGTTCGCTGAGCCTGTCCCCGGACAGCGGCGTCATGGAGGACATCGGCGACCCGTACGAGTTCGAGTTGCCGTACTGGTCAGGCGGGCATCCGGTCGTCCCCGAGCCGGGATGGCCCGACCAGGACCCGTATCCGCTGCCCTTCCACCCTCTTGAGCTGGGTGAGGTCGCACTTCGCGCGCTCTTCGGCTTCGTCGTAGAGGGTTACCCGGATGTCGATGACGTCGATGCCGCCGGCGTCCTCATGCACGGCTTCTCAGTGACCGACCCCTCGGGCCTGGAACAAGCCGCTCGCGAGGCGGCGATCGAGGAAGCACTGCGAGGCATGGGACCGCCGAAGGTCTTCCGGATGGGACCGGACGGAGCGTGGCAGGAAAGCGATCCCGGCGGCTTCTGACCCGTTCGCCTATCCGGCGAGAGCTTGTGTGCAGCGCATGGTCACGTGCCGGTATGCGCGTCGGTCGTCATTCCGATCGCAACGCCCGATGGTCGCCGGTGATGCAGCGTCGGGCGCGTGGGCCGGGGATGACGGCGTTGCCGCCGGTGACGATGAAGAAGCGGTCCAATCCCGGGACTGCCACGGCGATGGTGCTCACGCCGTTGGAGGCGGTGTGCAGGGTGTGGGCGTAGGGCGGATGTCCGTGGTCGGCGAGCAGGGCGGCGAGGTGCCGGACGTGCTGTTCGGGAGTGGCCGGCGCGGTGGTCTCGGTGAAGTCGATGGTGGCCGCGCGGGGCAGGTGGGCGGCGAGGTCGACGGTGGCGGCGGCCAGCAGGCGGGGATAGCGGCGCAGGTGCGACAGGTCGCGCGGCGCCGACTGCAGTTCCTCGTCGAGGGCGACGACCTGGAGCAGCTCGCTCAGGGCGCGGCGGGCGGCGTGGACCGAGGACAGGGAGGCGCCCATGCCGAACCGGGCCGGAGCGACCATCCCGGCCCGCAGGTGTCGCGGATGGGCGGCGGCATGGGCCAGGTAGGCGGGGACGTCCAGGTCGGTGGTCATGTCGATCAGGTGGACCGGTCCGGCGACACGTTGCCGGGCGTGCCGCTGCAGAGCGGCCACCTCGTCGGGCAGCGTGGCGGGGTCAACGAGCCGCAATGAGTGCGGTTCTTCCGCCAGGAAGGTGGTGGCCAGCAGGATCGATTTCGCATCGCGTTCGATGGCCTCGGCCAAGGCGTGGACGAGGGCTTCCGCGCGCGTCGCTCCGATGGCGGTCCCGTTGTTGGAGCTGTAGCGGACGGCGGAGGCGTAGTCGCAGGTGTCGCCGGCTTGGTGGCGCAGCGCGGCCGACCGAGGGGCGAGGTAGCCGGGGCATTGCAGGAACACCGGGACGTCCAGTGTTCCCGAGCCGCTCAGCGCGGTGTGCGGGCGGCAGGCGAGGAGGGCGTCGGGGTCCAGCGCGGCCAGGGCCGGGTCGCCGGCGAACGGACCGTCGGCGAGGTCGGCCGCGCGCCGGGCTACCAGACGGTCGGCGTTCAGCAGGGAAGCACCGGAACGGTAGTGCTCCAGCGCCTCGAAGAGCGCGCCTACTCGGGCGTCTTCGGCGGGCCCTTTGCCGCTGCCCGTCCCGCCGGGAGCCGGGGTGCCGTCGGTGCGGTACAGCAGGCAGCGCCAAGCCTCCCCCACGTCGGTGAGCCGCATGGTCAGGCCGGCTTCCGCGGCCGCCTGCCGTCCCAGCCGCCAGGCCGTGGCCAGGTCGAACTCGCGTTCTCCCGCCTGCCTGGGCCGGGTGGCCATGCCGCTCAACGCAGCGGCGTGGTCGGTGATCGGGTCTGAGAAGGTCATCTCTGCCTCTCCGGCCCCGGAACGGGGCGGCGTCCAGGGAGCGGTCACGACCGGGCGAGGGCCGGTGGCGGCTCCCGCTCGGTCATGACCGCGCCGCTCCCGGGGGGGGTGTCAGTCGTCCCGCCCGTCGTCGGCGCTCTCGGGCTGGTCGGTGTTCGCGTCGAGGGCCTCGTTCGGCGTCAGCGGTTCGTTGCTGGGCCAGACGACCATGTAGCCGGATTGCCCCATGGCGGTGCTCCTTTCGGTGGGCGTTCCGTAGTGCCGTCCTCGCCGTTCGCGGGACGGTGGTAACGCTTCTGAATGTCGGCCGCGGAAAGTGACGCGAGAAGGCCGTGGCGTGGAGCTGCCAGTGCTTGAAATCCGGACTACAGCCCCGATTCCACAAGGACGAAGCGGCAGACTGAGGCGCGGACGTGCGAGTTTCGCAGGACGAGAACACGACCCATGCTGGTCCGCGTCAGCCTCCGATGGGCGGGTGACTTAGCACAGCAGCTCGGACACACCGCGTCGCCCCCGCCCAGTCGTCGACGATGCGATGGTCCGCGTCGCCATGCTCGACCTCGTGCCCCGCTGCGGCAACGGTGAGGACACTCCCACCTGACGGAGCAATTGCGGCCGCCACGACCGGACGGGCCTCTTCCCGCTCCCGTCGGGCCGGCGCAAACACGCGCTCCACCGTCGCCTTCTTCCACGAACGTTGATCTTGAGCACCGAAAAGGCCATCCGAAACAGCCGCGGAGAGACGTTTCAATAGGCGCAAGACAAACACATAACGGTCGTCATCAAATTCAGAGTGTCAACTGTTGTACATGTGACTGCCGCCCCGCCGAGATGAATGACTCCCCCCACCCGAAGATTGACAACACCTTTTCCTGGATATAGAAAAGAAGTGAAGCGCCCCCATGCAAAGGTTGACATCGCGAGCATCGGCGACACCGGCCGACAGGGCCCAGACGATGGCCCCGAGTGCAGCGGTCAGCCTTGCCGGGGACTCGGCGACGGCCGACTCGGAATTCTACGCCTGACCTGCCGATTCAGACGGACCGAAGCCCACAATTCGGCTTGTCATGGTCCAACCGGGAACGCGACGCGCCAAGACGAACGGAAGGCACGGGAATGAACAACCTGGCCCGATTACGTCAACGTCCGATTCCGCCGGGAGGCATTTCTCTACAGCGGCGGTTTCGGCACCTGCGCACAGAGGTCCTGCGACTTCCCAGGCGGACGGCCATGACATGACCCGCCCAAAGGAAGAGACAGCTCTTGGCCCAGCATCAGCCCCTGGCGGCTGAAGCGCGGTTAAGCAAGGAGAGGATATGGAGCCATACCGGATCAAGGTCGTCGAAGCACTGCCGATGACCGATCGCACACGGCGCGAGACCGCGCTGCGCGAGGCCGGGCACAACGTGTTCGGCCTGTCCTCGCAGGACGTCACCATCGACCTGCTCACCGACTCGGGGACCAGCGCCATGTCCGCGGCGCAGTGGAGCGCGCTGATGCACGGTGACGAGGCCTACGCGGGCAGCGGTTCCTTCGAGCGGTTCGAATCGGTGGTGCGCGACCTCACCGGCCACCGCCATGTCTTCCCCGTCCACCAGGGCCGCGGGGCCGAGCGGGTGCTGTTCAACCTGCTGGTCCCCGAGGGCGGCATCACGGTCAGCAACGACCACTTCGACACCACCATGGCCAACGTGCGCCTCGCCGGCGGGGAGACGATCGACATCCCGTGCCCGGAGAGTCTGGAGCCGGACAGCGACTTCCCCTTCCAGGGCAACCTCGACCTGCCGCGACTCGAAGAGCTGCTCGACGGCCCGAAGGCCGACCGGATCGCCGCGGTCATCCTGACGATTCCCGACAACGCCGGAGGCGGCCATCCGGTCGCCATCGACCACATGGTGCAGGTTCGCGGGCTGTGCCGGGCACACGGCATACCGCTTCTGCTGGACGCCGCACGGTTCGCCGAGAACGCCCACCTGGTCAGCGTGCGGGATCCGGCACGCGCCGGCGCAAGCCCGCGGCAGATAGCGGAAGAGGTGTTCCGGCTCGCGGACGCGAGTTGGTCCAGCCTGAAGAAGGACGCGTTCGGCAACATCGGCGCCTTCCTGACCGTGAATGACGACGACCTCGCGGAACGGTGCCGCGACCAGGTGATCGCGACTGAGGGATTCCGCACCTACGGCGGTCTCAGCGGTCGTGATCTGGACGCATTGGCCCGCGGTCTTCTGGAGGCCACCGATCCGGCGCATCTGGCGCACCGCGAACAGACCGCCCGCTGGTTGGCCGATGCTCTGGCCGATGCGGGAGTACCCGTTCTGCGGCCCCCTGGATGCCATGCCGTCTATCTGGATGCCCGCGCTCTACTACCCGATCACAAGCCGCAGGACCTGCCGGGTGTCGCCGTGGCCTGCGCCCTCTACCTGGAGGGCGGTGTCCGCGCCGCCGAGATGGGCACACTGGCGTTCGGCGGAGCCAACGAGGACGGTCCTGACACCGCAGCACCCCGTGAACTCGTCCGCCTCGCCCTCCCCCGGCGCGTCTACACCCGCAGCCACCTGGAGTACGTGGTGGAGACCGCACAGGCGGTGGCCCGGCGCGCCGAAGAACTCCCCGCCTACTCGATCCTCAGCCAGCCTGCGCAGCTGCGTCACTTCACCGCGAGGCTGGAACCGAGCGTCCGCAAGTGACGTGAGGCGACCCGGCGCACCAGGGCACTGATGACCCCTGATCGCTCGTTCGGCCGGGTGACGCGCGACGGCGCCTTGGCAGGACGGGCAACGGACACGGTGACAGCTCCGTCGAGACCTCCGGGAGTCCTTGGAAAGCGGACACCGGAATGGCAGGGGGCGGCGGGATGGATCGTGCGGACACGTCTCATGGCGGAGTTGTCAGGGCTGCTGGGCCTCGTACACCATCTGCGCCAGTTCGCCCACGGTGCGGATGTCGGTCGCCTCCCGTTCGCCGAGCCGCACGCCGAGCCGAAGCTCGATGAGGGTCACGGCGCACAGCAAGTGCTGTGAGTCGGCGTCGGGCAGGTCGAGCAGTAGGTCGTAGGCGGCGATGCGGCCGGCCGGTACGCCGAACGTTTCGGAGAGCGCGGTCCGTACGACGGCCATCACCTGTCCCCTGGTCGCTGGTCCGTTCATCGCTGGTTCGTGCACCTCTGCTCCTGTGCGTTGTTGGCGTTGGGACGGGGAATGGGCAGCGTCGGTGGCGTCGGGACGTCTGAGGGGCTCATGCGTGGACCAAGTCATCGGCCCGTGGCACTTCCAGTCGGGTTTGCGGCTGATCGGCGTGTCCATCCGGGCGTCGGCGCGCCATGGGCCTCGGCTCAGTCGGCGAAGTCGGCGGGCAGTAGGTGATCCAGGCAGCGTTCGACGATGGCGGCGATGGTCAAGGCGGGGTTGACGGCGGCGCTGCTGCCCGGCAGCAGCGCCGAGTCCCGGCCGGACACCCCGCGATAGCCGGGGGGCCGGCCGTAGGGGTGGGTGGGCGTGCCGAGCACGGCGCCGCCCCGAGGGTGGAA
>JBITGK010000019.1:0-191638 GCA_044456955.1 Spirillospora sp. NPDC050679
GGGGGCCCCCCGTGGGGGGGGGGGCCTCCCGGCCCCACAGGGCGCCCCCCCCCCCCCCGGGGGGCCGGGGGGCCCCCCGCCGGGCGGCGCCCCCCCCCCCCCGCCCCCCCCGCGCGGACGCTCATCCCAGCGGCACCGCGTCCCAGCCGTGGCGGGCGCGGCAGGCCCGGACGACCTCCGGGTCCGGGTAGCCGCTGACCAGCAGCCGCACCCCCGGGACCGGCGGGGCGCCGTGGTCGGAGGCCAGCACGCGCAGCTTGGCGGGGGTGACCACCGCCATGGTGGCGCGGTGCCGCGCGATCGCCGCCAGCAGCGGCGCCACGCCCTGGCCGGGCACCCCGACCAGGGTCGCGCCGCGGGTCAGGCACAGGTCGATCAGGCCGAGCCGGGTCGGGATCTCGCAGTCCTCGGCCGCGCACACCAGCACGTCGCCGTCGCCGACGCCCACCGCCGCGCCCAGCCGGTGCAGGTCGGCCAGCCGGTCGGCATGGGTGATCTTCTCCGGGGGCGCGCACAGCCGCAGCGCCAGGTCGTGCAGCGGGTCGGAGGCCGCCTCCTCCGCCCGGCCGCCCGCGCCGCCGCCCGCCTCCACCAGGCGCGCGAACGGCGTGGCGTCGGGCACGTCGCCGAACGCGAACACCTGCCGCACGTACGACCGCTCGGTCGCCGCCAGCGAGACCGCGGCCGTCTCCGAGCAGGTCAGCAGCAGCCGCGCGCCCGACTCGATCATCATGGCGGCCAGCTCGGCGACCGACGCGTCCTGCGGCAGCGGCGCGGGGACCGCCCCGGCGGCGCTGACCGCGTGCACCGCCAGCGCCAGGTCGCACACGCCGGTCAGGTGCAGCGCGGCGGTGTCGCCGGGCCGCACGCCGTGCCGCCGCAGCCCGGCCGCGGCCGCCGGGACCGCCGCGGCGAACCCGCCGTAGCCGAGCCGCCGCCCCGGGTCCACCAGGGCCGGGCGGTCGGCGTGCCGGGCCGCGTTCTCCCAGGCGGCGTCGGTGACCGCCCGGGTGGCGGTGGTGCCGGTGAAGGCCGGCCGGCCGTGGTCGCCGTCGTGCATGGGACGACGGTATGGCCCCCCGTCCTGCGCCGGCATCGGCAGATGTGTGTAGGCCGGTGTGTAGTTCATGGCGCCAGCCGGGCCCGTTCGAGCAGGGCGCGGCGCTGGACGCGGCCGCCGGACGAGCGCGGGATCAGATCGACCAGGTGCACCGACGAGACCCTCCGGTAGGGCGGGACGTTCGCGTTGACGTGGGCGAGCAGGTCGGCGGCCGACACCGGCGCGGCCGGCACCACGAAGGCGTGCGGCACCAGGCCCAGCTCGGGGTCGGGGGCCGGCACCACGGCCGCGTCGCGGACCGAGGGGTGCGCGGCCAGCACCGCCTCGGGCTCGGGGGGCGGCTCTGGGCGGCCCTCGCCGAGGCGGCCGAGGATGTAGACGCGGCCGTGCTCGTCGGCGAACGCCGAGTCGCCGGTCGGCAGCCAGCGGGAGGTGCCGGGCAGGGGCTCGGCGCGGTGGGCCGGGCCGCCGAACGGCGACCCGGCCGGCACCTGCGTGGGCACCCGCACGCACAGCTCGCCGGGCTGGTATGCGGGCTGGTCGGCGCCGGTGCCCGGGTCCACCACGCGCCATGCGACGCCGGGCAGACCACGGCCGACCGAGTCGAGGGTTCCCTCCTCGGCGGCGCGCAGGTTCAGATGGGTGACCCCGGCGGCCTCGGCCAGGCCGTAGGCCTGCCGGACCGGGCAGCCGAGGCGCAGCGCGCAGGCGCGCGCGGCCTCCGCGCTCAGCGGCCCACCGGTGCTGATCACCGCGCGCAGCGAGCGCAGCCGGTAGCGGCCCACCGCGCGGTCGTAGGCCAGGGTCTCCACCAGGTCGGGCGGCAGCAGCGCGACGGTGACGCGGTGGTCCTGGATGACGCGCAGCAGGTCGTGGCGGCCGGCGCCGGGCCGGGCGACCACGGTCGCGCCCAGCCGCAGCGCGGGGTTGAGCACGCCGTTCAGGCCGAGGACATCGGCGAACGGCACCGCCGACAGCACGGTGTCGGACGCGCCGATCATCCCGGCGTCGGCGACCCGCACCAGCCCGGCGACCACCTCGGCGTGGCTGAGCGGCACCACGCGGGGCGCCGCGCCGACGCCGCGCGTGCAGGTGAGCAGCGCGGCGTGCCCGGCGGGGTCGATGGGGACGTCGGGCGCGGCGCCGCCGGTCATCAGGCCCGTGAACGGCGCCACGTCGGGCTCGGCGCCGAAGCAGTAGACGCGGGTGACCCGCGGGGCGCCGCGCAGCGCGTGCCGCGCGATGTCCAGCAGCACCGGCCAGGTGATCAGGACCGTGGCGCCCGCCGCCTCCAGCAGCCGCGCCATGTCGGCGGCCGGGGTGGTCACGCGCACCGGCAGCGGGACCGCGCCCGCCGCGATGACCGCGTGCAGGGCGATGGCGAACTCGGGGGTGTCGGGCAGGTGCAGCGCGACGACGGTGCCGGGACCGATGCCCTCCCGCGCCATGCCGGCCGCGGCGGACCCCACCGCCGCGGCCAGCTCGGCGTGCGTCGGGCCCCGGCCGGAGGTGGCGTCCACCACCGCCGCCCGGCCCCCTCGGCCCGGGTCGTCGGCCGCCGCGAAGACCGCCCTGGACACGGTGACCACCGGCTGGACTGGCAACGGGTCCGCAGTGCTGCAGATCATGCCGTCACGCTACGGCGGCGGCCGGTGACGCGCATGCTCCGGACTGTGCAGACGGGGTCGTATTCGCGGGGGCGCGGGGGGCGCGCGCATGTGTACACATCACCGCGTTCCCGGATTGCGGCGGACCGTAAATGGTCGTTATCGACGCTGCTCTTCGCCGAGGTGCTCCACCGCCCAGGCCGCGACCTGGGCGCGCGAGGCGAAGCCGAGCTTGGTGAGGATGTTGGTGACGTGCCGCGCCACGGTCGCGGGGCTGATGACCAGCTCGTCGGCGATGCCCCGGTTGCTCAGGCCGCGCGCGACCAGGGCGGCGATCTCGCGTTCGCGGGCGGTGAGGGTGCTGGGAGGGGTGACGGGGGCCGCGACGGGCGCGTCCAGGGGCAGGGCGAGCGGCGGCGCGGCGGGCCTCCCGGCGCGCGGCGCGGTGGACGTGGCGGGGGGCCCGGGGTGGGGCTCGACGATCGGGGCGGCGAGCGGCACGGGCGACGACATGGGCGATGGCATGGGCGACGGGACCGACGACCGGGCCGGCGGCTCGCCTTCGGGCGGCGCGACCGGCGCGGGGGCCGCGCCGGGCGTGCGGCGCAGCGCGTAGGCGACCGCGTCGTCGGCGGGGGTGACGCGGCCCTGGCCCCACAGCTGCGCGACCATGGGCTCGCCGAACCGGCGGCGGATCGGTTCCAGGGTCCGTTCCAGGCGGGCGCCGGTGCCGTGGCGGCGGCCCGGCCCGGCCGGCTGGCCCGCGGCGTGCCCGCCGTGCTGTCCGCCGTGCTGCCCCGCGGGCTGCCCGGCGGCCTGCCCGGCGGCCTGCCCGGCCATGTCGGCCGAGCGCATCCCGGCGGCCGCCCCGGCCAGCAGCACCGCGCCGCGCAGGTCCCCCTCGCAGGCGACCAGTTCGGCGAACGCCTCCAGCGCGCGGGCGATGTCGAGCCGCGCGCCCACCGAGCGGCTCAGCTCCAGGCAGCGGGTGAGCGCGGCGCGGGCGGCCGCGAGGTCGCCCTGCTCCAGCGCGACGCGGCCGGTCCCGGCGAGCGCGCGGGCGGTCTCGGGGCGCGCGCCGACCTCGGTGAGGGCGGGCAGCGCGGCCTCGAAGTGGCGGCGGGCGGCGGCCGGGTCGCCGCGCAGCCCGGCGAGGCGGCCGAGGCCGATCAGCGCGTGCGCGGCGCCCCAGAGGTGGTCGATCTCCCGCATCGTCCGCAGGCCCGCCTCCAGCAGCTCGCCGGCCTCGCGCAGGCGGCCCTCGCGCATCCGCAGGTAGCCGCGGGCCGACAGGGCGTAGCCGCGGTTCCACTCCTGGCCCTCGCCGGCGGTCAGCGGGTCGGCCTCGTCCAGGAGGGCGGCGGCCTCGCCGAAGCGGCCGGTGTGGGTGCGCGCCTCGGCGAGGGTGATCAGCGCGGTGGCGGCCATGAAGTCGTCGCCGGCCCTGCGGCACGGCTCCAGCGCCCGTTCGGCACGGTCGGCGGCGAGCGCGAAGTCGCGCCCGCCGATGGCGAGCTGGGCGCGCCCGGCCAGCGCGGGGCCCAGCACGTAGTCGGGCAGGCGGGCGGCGCGGGCCAGGAACCGGTCGGTCCACTCGGCCCACTCGGCGACGCGGCCGCGCACGATCCAGTAGGTGCGCAGCGCGGTGCACACGCGCAGGCCCTCCTCGATCGCGCCGCGCTCCATCGACCAGCTGAGCGCGGCGCGCACGTTGGCGAGCTCGGCGTCGTACCAGCCGAACAGCGCGGCCCGCTCGGCCCAGGTGGCGGGCATCTCGGCCAGCGCCAGCTCGGCGTGGCGCTCGGCGGCCTCCAGGACCGCGTCGCGGTGCCGGTCGCGGATCTCGACGGTCTCGCCGGCCTCGGCGAGCCGCTCGGCGGCGTACTGGCGGATGCTGTCCAGCAGCCGGAACCGGGTCTCGCCCGCCACGTCGTCGACGACGGCCACCAGCGACTTGTCCACCAGCGCGGTCATGAGGTCGAGCAGGTCCTCGGGGGGCAGCTCGCCGGCGCCGGTCTCGTCCACGCAGACCAGCTCGGCCTGCCCGAGGGTCCAGCCGGAGAACACCGACAGCCGGCGCAGCAGGACGCGCTCGGGGTGGCCGAGCAGGTCGTGGCTCCAGTCGATGGCGGCCCGCAGCGTGCGCTGGCGCGGCGGCGCGGTGCGGTCGCCCGCGCTGAGCAGCCGGAACCGGTCGCCGAGCCGCTCGGCGATCTGCTCGACCGACAGCACCCGGACGCGCGCGGCGGCCAGCTCCAGCGCGAGGGGGACGCCGTCCAGGGCGCGGCTGACCTCCTCGACCGACCCGGTGGCGGCGAAGTCGGGGCGCACCGCGCGGGCCCGCTCGACGAACAGCCTGACCGCCTCGTCGGGCTCCAGCGGCGGCACCCGCCAGACCGTCTCCCCCGCCAGCCGCAGCGGCTCGCGGCTGGTGGCCAGCACGCGCAGCCCCGGGCAGCGCGCCAGCAGGGTCTCGGCCAGCTCGGCGCACTCGGCGACCAGGTGCTCGCAGTTGTCCAGGACCAGCAGCGCGGGGCACGACCCGAGGGCGTCGGCGATGGTGTCGGCGAGCGGCCGGCGCTCCTCGGCGACGCCGAGCACCGCCGCGACCCGCCGCGCGGCCGGGCCGGGCGGCCCGTCCACCGCGACCCCGGCCAGGTCCACGTACCGGACGCCGCCGGGGCCCGCGGCCTGCACGGCGCGCGCGACCCGCACCGCGAGCCGCGTCTTGCCGATGCCCCCGGCCCCGCAGAGGGTGACCGCGCGCAGCGTCTCCAGCAGGCCGCACAGGTCCGCCACGTCCCGCTCGCGCCCGACGAAGACGTCGGACTCGGCGGGCAGGTCGGTCCCGGCGGAGGGATTCAGCGAAGTCATGCGCCCAGAGGTGTCCGGTGTTACGGCCCGTGCATCTCAAGTGTCCCTGTGAGTGTGTCATCAGGACAGGGGCGCCGTCCCCGCTTTCCATGGACGATTATCTTCCTGCCCTTTACCAAATCCTGTTCCGGCGGCCCGCCGCGCGCCCGGCGCCGCCGGGCCTTCCGGCCGCCCGGCCAGGTCACGCGCGGGGCCGGGGCGCCCGGACCCGGAGGAAGGCGCGAACACGCCGTCCGGGCGCCGATTCCACCCTTGGCCGCTGGTGGCCGTACCGTAGGTCGCCGTGTCCCCCACCTCCGACGACGCGTTCGCCGCCCATGACGACGCCCCCAGCCTGGACGACGTGCTGGAGGGCGAGGCCGTACTGGGCGTGTACCGGCAGATGTTCGCCGCGCTGGCCCGCGACAGCGGGGCCGTGGTGGACGATCCCGAGCTCGTCGACGTCGCCGAGACGCTGCTGGCCGCGTTCGCCGACGCCGGGGAGGAGGGGCTCAGCCGCGAGCAGATGCGGTACGTGTGCCGCCGCTACCCGGCCGAGGTCTTCGACAACCGGCTGCGGGTGCTGAAGGGGCTCGGGGCTATCCGCGAGGTGTTCCCCAAGCCCAACCAGCTCAGGTACCGGGCGTCGTTCACCAGCGTCGTGGGGCTCATGTTCGTCCGGCGCATGATGCTGGACGGCGGGCAGAGCGAGATGCACCGGCTGCTGGCGCTGGAGCAGCTGAACGTGGCCGACCCCCGGATGACGCCCGAGCAGGCGCGCGACGGCGCCGACGGGCTGGCGCGCGCGTTCCGGCTGTGGAGCGTCGAGCTGCTCACGCTCACCAACGGCACCATCGAGGAGCTGCGCGAGCAGGCGCCGAAGCTGTGGGGCACCGAGGAGATCCTGCACCGGGCCGAGCGGCTGCACGGCGCGATCCTGCGGCGCTGGCCCCAGCTCGACCGCACCTGCACCGACCTGCGGGCCGCCATCTACGCCTACGGCGACGCGTCGCGGCGCGCGGCGGCCAGACTGTCGGACTCGGCTGGTACCACTCGGAACCTGACGCTGTTGCCTCCGGAGACGTGGCGGACGTTCGCGCGGACGGCGACCAGGGAGGAGTTGGCGGCCGTGCTCGACGGGTTCGTGTTCGACGCGCCCGCGCCCTGGCACGAGCCGTCGGCGGTCGTGACGGCCGTGGAGGACGGGCCGCGCGCCACTCCCCCGCGCCCGGCGCCGCCGCGCCCCTCGGTGCCCGACCCCGGCCTGTCCGGCGACACCGGCTCCGACGCCACCGCCGTCGAGCGGCTGCGCGAGGTCGCCGAGCAGGTGCTGCGCGGCCGCGACCGGGTCGCGGTCCAGGACGTGCTCGACCAGGACTGGGCGGCCGCGCGGCGGCTGCTGGCCGACCTGTCGTCGGTGCACCTGCACCCGGAGCTGCCCTACCGCCTGGCCTGGGGCGACGACATGGCGGCGCGGCCGGGAGGGTCGCCCTCCTGGGTGTCGTCGGGGACGTTCGAGAGGACCGGCCCGTGAGCGTCGATCCGCAGGTGCTCGCGCGGGCGCGGGCGCGCGTGCTGGGCGTGCCGTCGGTCGCGGTGTCGGAGCCGGTCCCGCAGGGGTTCGCCGGCGCCTCCGACGGGACGCGCGTGTGGCTGCTGCCCGACTGGCCCGACGGCGCGACGCCCGCGCTGCTGGAGGAGTACGACACCGCGCCCATGCCGCTGGACCGGCCGGGCCAGGCCCGCCGGGTGCTGGCGGCGGCGCTGCGCTGCTGCTGGCCGCGGCTGGACGAGGCGCCCTGGCCGGGCCGCGACGCGCTGGTCATCGACGTGCTGGAGGTCTACGTCGGCATGTCGCGCGGCGACGCCGACCTCGCGCGCCGCTGGGCGACCGGCGAGCTGCGGCGGCTCGCCGACACCGGCTGGCTGCTGCTGGACGAGGCGGCGGGCACGGTGCGGCCGGGCCCGCGCGTGGCGCTGTGGTCCGACGAGCGGCTCGGCCCGCTGCGCGACCTGCTGCGCCGCCTGCCCGAGCCGGCGCGGGAGGACGACGCCCCCTCGGCGCCCGCGGGCGATCGGGGACACGGCGCCCTCCCGGCGCCCGGAGGCGATGGGGAGCACGGTGAGTGAGCTGTTCGAGCCGCTGCTGCGCTCCTACGACGAGCGGCGGCGGGCGGAGCTGGTGGCGGCCTACATGGCGGTCGAGCACGCCGCCGCGCCGGTGCCGGAGGTGCGGTTCGCGGCGCTGCGCGAGCCCGCGCTGCGCCGCACCGTCGAGGCGATGCTGGGCCTGTCGGGCCGCACGCTGGTCCGCGCGGCCCCCAAGGAGTGGATCTCCGGGTACCGCGACGAGGTGGCGGCCGAGCTGGCCGCCGACCCCGACTGCGTGCCGCCGGTCGAGGAGCGGGCGGTGCTGGCGCTGGTGCTGATCCACTCGGTGGCGATCCCGCGCGCGGCAGGGCTGCTGGCCGACGACTCGTGGCAGTCGCCGTTCCCGACGCCGGTGGAGGAGCTGCGGCGCCGCTCGCAGCTGCCGATCGGCGAGCTGGAGGCGGCGCTGCGGCGGCTGCGCGTGGCGGGCCTGGTCGCGCAGGTGAAGGCGGGCGGCGACGAGGCTGGCGGTTTCGTGCCCGGTCCGCAGTTCCACCGGCTGACCGACGCGGCCCGCCGCCGCCTTCAGGAGGAGCTGATCCTGGCCGCCGGGCCGGACTCGCCGCTGGCCGCGGCGATCCGGGCGCGCCGCCGGGGCAGGGTGAACGTTCAGGGGGAGACCAGATGACCGCCGTGCTCGATCCGCTCATGCCCGTGCCGGCGCCGCGGCCGGGGGCCGACGCCGAGAACGTGGTCGGCGACCGGACGCTGGTGGCGGTGCAGGCGGTGAACATCTCGCGGCTGTCCACCCACCCGGTGCCGACCGTGCCGGGCACGCTGATCGTGGTGGCCGGGCAGGGGCCCAAGGACTCCAACGGGGCGGGCAAGTCGTCGTTCATCGCGGCGATCACCGCGCTGCTCGGCGACGAGCAGTGGCGCTTCGCCTCGGGCGCGCGGGCGGTCGCCGAGCTGCTGTTCAACGCCGAGCTGGCCGCGCAGGGCGACAACAAGTGGGCGAGCGCCGACCACGGCTACATCGTGGGCGTGTTCGACCACGCCGAGGAGGAGCACCGGCCCGAGGGCGAGGGCGCGGTCACCGTCTGGCTGCGGGTGAACGCCGACGCGCCGCACCTGGAGATCCGGTGGCGGCACGGCGTGCACCTGGCCGCCGCGCCCTCGGAGGCCGACCGGGTGAGCATGGCCGACCGGCTGTGGGCGACGCTGCCGCGCAGCGCGGGCCGCCGCGACTTCGTCGCCAAGGACCTGTCCCGGGTCCTGTACGGCGGGCGGGTGCGGTGCGTGTCGTTCCTGTCCACCTCGGTGCGCTCGAAGGTCGCCACCAACCTGCTGTCCCAGCCGCTGAACGAGATCAGCCCCGAGCGCATCTTCAGCGCCATCGCCGCGCTGACCGGCCTGGACCGGGAGCTGGAGGCCGAGCGCAAGTCGCGCGCCGAGGAGCACCGCGAGCGCGCCAAGGCGGTCGAGGCGACCGAGCGGCTGGCCGAGTGGGAGCGCGAGGCCGCCGCGCTGCTCAGGACGTTCGACCGCCGCGACAGGGCGCGCGCCGAGGTGGCGTCCGCCGTGCGGTTCTGGCGCACGCGCCAGGCGCGGCTGCTGGTGGACGCCGCCGCGGCCGACGCCGCGCACGCCGCCGAGCAGGAGCGGCTGCGCGAGGAGGCCGACGAGATCGGCTCGGCGGTCAAGGCCGCCGAGCGGGAGATGGACCAGCTCACCGGCGGCGCGCTGGACGCCCGGCTGAACGAGGCCGCCGCCGCCCTGGCCGATCTGAAGGGCCAGGCCGACGAGCTGGGCGCGGACAAGGCCGTCGCGCGCAACCGGCTGGAGGAGCTGCGCCGCCGCGTGTCGGCGCTGGAGGAGCGCTGCCGCGACGCCGACGGCCGCGACGCCGAGGCCGCGCGCCGCGAGCTGGCCGAGGCCGAGGCGCGGCGCGACGAGGCCCAGCAGGACTTCGGCATGGCCCGGGGCGCGGTGTCCCGCGCCGAGCGCGCCCTGGCCGAGGCCGAGGCGGGCGAGAGCAGCGCCCCCGACCAGCTCCGCGCCCTGACCGGCGCCGGGATCACCGCCGTGGGCCTGCTGGACGCGGTCGGGCTGGCCGAGGACGTGCGGGCCGGCTGGGAGGGCGCGCTGTGGCCCTACCGCGAGGCCGTGGTGGTCGGCCCGGACGACCTGGCGGCCGCCGAGCGGGCGCTGGCGCCGCTCCCCGGCTCGATGATCGTCCCGGCGGACGGCCCGCTCGACCCCGACTCCGGGCCCCTGGGCGGCCATCCCCGCGGCGTCGACTGCGGCCTGCCCCTGGCGCGCTTCTTCACCGCGCTGGAGGACGGTGACGGCACGGGCGTGGTGACGATCGGCGGCTTCCCCGAGGCCGTGACGGGCCGGGTGGCCCGGGTCCAGGCGGCCCGCGCCGCCCTGGAGTCGGCCCGGGAGTCCCTGGAGCGGGCGCGCCGGCGCACCGCCGACACCGCCTCCGACGTGGCGCTGGCCGGCCGCCGCCTGGCGGGCGCGCAGGCCGCCGACGAGCTGGAGTCGGTCCGCGAGGCGATGACCGGGCTGCGCGAGCGCCTGGAGGAGCTGGCGGGCAGCGAGTCCAAGCTGGGCCCGCGCCTGGGCGCGGCCGAGCAGGCGCTGCGCCGCCTGCAGGCCAAGGCCGACACCCGCGCGCTGGAGGCCGACCGCCTGCGCGGCCGCCGGGAGGCCCACGAGCGCGACCGCGACCGCGTCCGCGCGAAGGCCGCCGAGCTGGCCGAGCGCCGCGCAGCCCTCGGCCTCGACGACCTGGAGCGGCAGTGGGGCGGCTCGCGGGAGGGCGCGGCCGAGTGGCTGGACGCGCTCGGCCCCGACGAGCGCACCTGGACCCCCGACGAGTGGTGGCACAGCGCCGACAAGCACCTGGCGGAGGCGCTGCGCCGGGTGTTCCCCGACGGCGCGGCCGACGAGGACATGCCCGAGGAGATGCGCTTCCTGCTGCGCGAGCGCGCCGACGGCGAGGGCCGCCGCACCGAGCGCGAGCAGGCCGCGTTCCCCCGCCTGGTCAAGGCGCTGGAGACCTACCTGCGCCAGCAGGAGGACTACGAGCGCCACCAGCGCCGCCAGATCGAGGTGCAGGTGGCGGGCCGCCGCGCCGACCTGGACAAGGCGCAGAAGGGCGCCGAGGAGGCGGCGGGCGCGGCCGAGGCGCACCGCACGGCGCTGACCGCCGCGATCCGGACCCGGCTGCAGCGCGTGGCCGAGGAGTTCGAGAAGCTGGACGTGGCCTACGGCGGCTACGGCGCGACGCTGGAGTTCCCGACGCCGGAGCCGCCCGGCGACCCCGAGCAGGAGTGGCGCTGGCGGGTCACGCCGAAGTGGCGGCGCAGCGACGGCCAGCGCTACGTCCCCTACAACCGCCGCGCCAACACCGCCCTCATGGACGAGAAGGCCGTCAAGCTGGTCTGCGCGGCGGCCCTGGCGTCCTCGGGCGGCGGCCGGCTGTGCCTGGTCCTGGACGAGCTGGGCCGCAACCTGGGCAAGGAGCACCGCAAGGAGGCGGTGGCCCTGTTCCGCAAGATCGGCGAGACGCACGGCATCACGGTGATCGGCGCGCTGCAGGACGACATGGAGCCGTACGCGATCGACGCGTGCGGCCAGTACGTGAAGCTGCGCCGCTCCTCCGACACGATGCCCTACAACGAGCCGCCGGTCGTGGTGGGCTACGACGAGCACGAGCCGCGCGTGCGGATGCTGGCCGCCCAGGTCACCGCCGCCCGCCCAGTGGAGGAGGGCCCGGCGGACGCGTCGGCCCCGGAGGCCGCCGAGGGGCCGTGACGGTCAGGACGGGCGCTCGGCGCGGGCCTGCCGCGGGAAGCGGTAGGTGACCGCGTCGTCCCAGGACTCCTCCAGGCCCGGGGCCGGCTCGCCCTGGGAGAGCCATTCGGGGGTCGCCTCCAAGGCGGCCAGGAAGTCGGCCGGGGCGTCGTAGCGGTCGTCGCGGTCCAGGGCCACCAGCGGGGCGAGGGCCGCGCGGAACTCCGGCGAGACCGGCAGCGCCGTCAGGTCCAGCCTGCGCTGCGCGGCCTCCCTGGCCACCTTCATCGCGTCCGCGTCGTACCACGGGACGTCGCCCGCCAGGCAGCAGTACAGCACCAGCCCGAACGAGTACAGGTCCGAGCGCGCGTCGGCGTCCTCGCCGGTGAACAGCTCGGGCGCCATGTAGAGCGGGGTGCCGATGATCCCGCTGCCGCGCGGGAAGGCCGGGCCGTCGCCCAGCCGCCAGGCCAGGCCCAGATCGATGATCACCGGGTCGGCGGGCGCGCGCATGATGATGTTGCCGGGCTTCATGTCGAGCTGGACCACGCGCTGCTCGGCCAGATAGGCGAGGGCCCCGGCCAGGCGGTGGGCGACCAGGGCCGTCTGGGGCCCCGGGAGCGTGCCCCGCTCGGCCAGCAGCTCCTTCAGCGTCGGGCCGGTCAGCAGCTCCATCACCATGGCGGGCACGCCGCCCGGCACGTCCACCGAGTCCAGCGTCCGCACGATGCGCGGGTGGCGCAGCCGGCCCGCGATCTCCATCTCGCGGCGGACCATGGCCACCAGGTCGGGTTCGCCCGCGACGGCCGCGCGCAGCTGCTTGATCGCCACCGGTCGGCCCAGGCTCAGGTCGCGGCCCTCCCACACCTCGCCCATGCCGCCGAGCGCGATCAGGTTGCGCAGCTCGTAGCGGCCGCCCACCGTGCGCGCCGTGCCGGGCGGCGGGGCCGGGCGGGCCGGGGCGCGGTCCTCCAGCGCGCCGCGCTCACCCTCGTGGCGCGCGGCCAGGCCGAGCAGGGTGCGCCGCACGTCGGCGGTCAGGCGGTAGACGCGCGCCTGCGCCTCGGGGACGTCGCCGATGATCGTGCCCGTCGCGCTCGGGTCGCGCACGACCTCCACGATCCCCTCGGCGGCCAGGTGGTCCAGCAGGCGCTCGACGTCCTGCCTGGTCGCCCCCTGCAGCGGGTCCAGGCGCGTCCGGTGGCCCTCGCGCAGCAGCTCGGCCGCGCTGAACGGCTCGTCCTCGCGGCGCAGCGCCCGGTCCACGGCGTAGTAGCCGGCCAGCCGCCAGCGGTCCTCGTCGATCGGGATCGCCATCAGGCGCCGGGCGCCCTGGTCGAAGAACTCCTGGAGCACGCCCTCCAGCCGGGCGTAGAAGGTGATCCGCTCCTCGTCGCCCGGCCCGACCCGCAGCCACGGGCGGCCGTCCTCCCAGTGCACGAAGCGGTTGAACTCCTGCAGCAGGCGCCGCGGCACGCCCCGCGCCTTGAAGCGCAGGTACTGCACGAACCGCCACAGCTCCGCGCCGCCCGAGCCGTCCACGACGTCGGCCACCAGGCGGTCGGGCGCGTCCCACGAGCACGGGACGTACAGGTGCCAGCCGAACACGCTCTCGTAGACGCCGTCGCCGCGCGCCGCGTCGTGCACGGCCAGGTCGTGCAGGTCGGGGCCCGCCACCACCACGAAGTGCACGCCCGGCATCGTCAGCACGTTCTTCATGCCGCCGAGCAGCGCCTCCAGGGCGGTGCGGCCGGCCTCGTCCACGGTCAGCTTGTCGATCTCGTCCAGCACGATGACCAGGCGGGGCCGCACCGGCGGCGGCGGGCGCCTCGGCCACCGGCGCCGCCGCGCCAGGCCCTCCTCCCGGCGCAGCAGCGCCACGATCCGCATCAGGTCGTGCTCGACGTCGGTCTCGGAGTAGGCCAGGAACGCCGCCTCGGTGGCGAGGGAGCGGGTCCGCTTGGCCGACATGGTCGCCTTGGGGACGATCGCGTCCACCAGCGCCCTGGCGCCCTTGCCCGAGCCCGCGCCGAGGTCCAGCGTCGCGCCGCGCTCGCGCGCCTCGGACTGGGTCTCCTTGAACGACAGCGAGGTGCGCGTGTAGGCCAGCAGCAGCGACTGCCGGGTCTGCGGGCTGAGGCGGGCGAGGCTCCCGGTGTCGTTCAGGGTCTCGAAGATCCGGCGCACGACCGCGAACAGCAGGCGCTCGGTCGTGGTCGAGCGCGCCACCGACAGCGCGACCGGGACGACGATCTCCCCGGGGCCGCTCTGCTCGGCGATGCGGCGCAGCGTGCGCCGGACCAGGGTGGTCTTGCCGACGCCCCGGAAGCCGGTGATCAGGAAGGTGCCGCCCCGGGAGTGCCGGACGCGCCCGCCCAGCCGGTCGGCCAGGCCCGGGTCGCCGAGCGGGGGCAGCGCGTCCTCGTCGCCGTCCAGGGGTTCGTGCACATACCGGAAGGAGGGTTTCAACGGCACATTCAGCACGGGCGCAGCCTAGCCCGGCGGTCCGATAACCGGCTGCCCGTCCGCGGCCGATCGGGCAGGATGTCCCGCTATGGGCGTGGACGAACTGCTGGCCGAGATCGAACCGCTGACCTTCCGCGAGCGCTGCGCGCGCCTGGTCGCCTCCCGGGACCGGGCGCCCGAGCTGCTGGAGACCCTGCGCCACGGCGACCACTACGAACGCTCGCTCGCGCTGTTCGTCGCCGGTGCCGCGCGGGACGAGGCGTCGCTCGCGCACATCGCCCGCGCCATGCGCGACCCGGACGCCGACATCGCGGCCGAGGCCGTCGGGCTGGCGGCGCGGTTCGGGCTCGGGGCCGAAGCGTTCGACCTGGACGACGCCCCGCAGGCGCTCCGCGAAGCGGCCTACCGCGCGATCCGCAAGTGGCGGCGCACCGACCTCGCCGAGCACCTGCTCGACCGCGTGCTGGAGCGGTGGGGCCAGGCCGAGGCGGCGAAGCTGCTGCCCGCCTGCACCGAGGCCACGGTCCGCGAGCGCATCGACGGCCTGGCCCACGCGGTCCCCAACTGGAAGTCGCTCGGCCGCGCCCACCCGGCGACCGTGCTCGACCACGCCGAGCGGCTGCTCCCCACCCTGTCCGGACACCTGCACGGCCACTGGTGGCGGTGGCACGGGCCGGGGATCGGCGCGGCCGCCCGGCACGATCCGGCCCGCGTGGTGACGCTGCTGGAGCGCCACTGGAAGACGGCCGAGCTGCCGCAGAGCCTGCTGCCGCACGTCGCCCTGCTGCTGGACGCCGAGACCGACCGGATGTGGTCGCTGCTGCTGGACAACGACCACAAGGACGTCCTGCGCTCGCTGCTGGAGCGTCGCTCGGTCCGCGACCGCGTCGCCAAAACGGACGACGGCCTCATCGCGCGCATCGGCACGGCGCTGGGCGGGCGCCCGGACGCGCTGCTGCTGCGCGCCTTCCCGCCCGGCCGCCGCGCGCACGTCTTCGACCTGGTCGTCGGCGACCGCGACCGCTCCACCGCGGAGGTCTTCGACGCCACGATGGAAGTGCTGCCGCACGCCCTCCGCGCGCGTGAGGCGCGCCGGATGCTGGGGCTGCGGCGCGTCACCGACAAGCCCGGCCGCCGGTGGGAGGTCACCGCCTACCTGCCGTTCGACGAGGCCGAGCCGGTGCTGCGCGAGCTGACCCGCCGCCCCGACGCTGACGAGCGCGCCACCGGCTACCGGCTGCTGTTCGCCTGCGCCGGGCGCACCCGCGACCCCGAGGTGCTGACCCGGCTGCTGGAGTCGGCCGGGCGGCTGCGCAACGAGCAGGACCCGGTGCGCGTCCAGGCGCTCGGCGCGCTGACCCGCGTCCCGCCCGGGATGCTCCGCGCCGAGCACTCCGGCGCGCTGCTCCGCCTCACCGACGACGCCCTGAACGCACGCGACCGCTCCCACCAGACCCGCGCCGCCCTCCAGACGCTCGCGGCGCGCGTGTGCCACCAGGGCGCGGTCCGGGTGGACGAGCAGCTGCTGGACACCGGGCTGAAGATCTTCGACCGGATCTCGCGCGACCTCGGCTACCTGCGCATCTCCCGGCTCGACACGGTGCTGCGGCGCGGCCGGGAGCACGACCTGGCCGCAGCCTTGACGGCGCGCCTGGCGGCCGGAAGCCGTACGGGGGACTACCGGCTCGCCCTCACGCTGGCCGCCTCGCTCGGCCGCCGCGCCCACGGCGTGGCCGCGTTCCAGGACGCGCTGGAGGCGGCGGTGTGGCACGCCAAGGACGAGTGGACGCTCTGCGCCGCGCTCTCGTTCTGGCTCGCGCCGCCGCGCACCCGCGCCGAGCGCGTCGGCAGGCTGGTGGCGGCCGACCGGTCGGCGTACGCGATGCCGGAGGTTTTCGCCACGGTCGCGCGCGAGCGCCTGGACCTGCTGCCGGACGCCCTGTCGGGGCGGAAGGTGAAGGGCCGGTTCCCGCAGCGCCGCGACACCAACATCCCCTACGCCCCGGCGGCGTGGATGCGCCGCTGGACCACCCGGCACCGCGCGGCCTACCTGAAACTGCTGCACGCCTTCATCGGCGACGGGGCGATGGCCGACCTCGACCGCGCCCACGCCGTCCGGGCCGTCGGGCAGGTGCCCGGCGTCGGGGCCGAGGAGCTGCGCGCCTACCTGGAGTCGGACAGCGCGCCGCTGCGCCGCGCCGCGCTGACCGCCGTCCCGTGGACCTCGGCGCCGCAGGAGGTGTTCGCCGAGCTGCTGGAGCACGCGGGCGGCGACGACGCGCACGTGGCGACCTACGCCGCCACCCGCGCCGCCCGCCACGTGCCGCCGTCGCGGCTCGGCGGCCTGCTCGCGCCGGTGCTGGCGGACGGCAGGATCACCGCACGGAAGGAGGCACTGCGCATCCTGCTGCGCACCGGCGCGCCCGACGCGATGGAGCGCATCGCCGCCGCCTGGGAGCTGCCCGGCCAGCACCGCGACGTGCGCGCCGCGATCGTGTCGGCCGCCCGCCAGAGCCTGGACCACCCCGTCGCCGCGCGCATCCTGGACCAGGCCGCCGGCGGGCCGCGCGACCTGGCCCGCTTCGTGGTCGGCGCGTCCCCGCTGGGGATGGAGGAGCGTTTCCGCGCCCGGTACGCCGGGCTCGTGCTGCGCGTCGCCCGCTCCGACGACGTGGAGCTGCGGGAGATCGCGCTCCCGTCCCTGCCGGCGTGGGCGCCCTGGGCTCCCGAAGCCCCCGCCCTGCTGGCCGCCTACCTCACCGACCTGGACCGCACCGACACCTGGAAGGCCGCCCTGTGGGCGCTGGTGGCGTGCGTCTCCGCCGGGACCGGGGCGGACGCCCTGTCCGGGGCCGCCGCCGCGCTGGCCGCCGCGCCGGAGGGCCCGCACGCCGGGGCGCAGCGCGACCGGCCCGCGGACCAGCGGCTCCGCGCCATGGTCATGGCGGCGCGCAAGGAGTTCGGCGGCGACCGGGACGGCGGCGAGCGCGTCGCCCGCGCCCTGGACGGCCGCCTGCCCGAGCCGCTGGCCTCGATGCTGGTCGCGGGCACGATGCGGTGGGACTCCCCCGGCACCGCGCAGGCCGTGGACGCCCTCGCCGACCGGCCGATGGGCGGGGTGCTGGCGGTGCGCGACGTCGCCGAGGCGCTGGTGGAGGGCCCCTTCGTCGCCGACGGGCACCACTTCCTCGGCCTGTTCTCCGGCTACACCACCGTGCAGGGCGTCGGCTACCCGGAGCCGGAGGAGGTGCTGCCGCACGCGCTCCGGCTGGCCGAGCGCGGCGACCTGGCCGGCGGCCTGTTCGCCTGCGCGCTGGCGTTCCACCACGGCCACCGGGGCGCGGTCGGCGGCTGGGCGGCCGGATGGCGGGCGCTGCTGTGGGAGCTGCGGGCCCACCCCGACCCCGAGGTCGCCTACGCGGCGCGGAACGTGCGCACCGCCATCGAATAAGGGGCACTGGATGATCGGCGCTGATTGATCGACACTGGAGGGGCGGTGCCGGACGCTGTCGGCGGTCCGCGCGTCCTGCCAGGAGGACGCCGATCTCAAGGGGGCGGCCGTGGTGGACCGGTGGCGGATCTCGGGATTCGAGGAGGTGCGCGAGCTGGGCCGCGGCGCGCAGGGCCGGGTGGTGCTGGCCCGGCACGCCACCGCCGGGACGCCGGTCGCGATCAAGTATCTGACCGGCGCCGACGAGGCGGCCCGCGAGCGGTTCCGGCGCGAGGCCCGGCTGCTCGGGCACGTCGCGCACCCGCACGTGGCGCGGCTGTACCGGCTGGTGGAGAGCGAGCACGGCCTCGCGATCATCATGGAGGCGGTGGACGGCGTCTCGCTCCGCGAGATCCTGGAGCGCTACGGGAGGATCGGGCCCGAGGCCGCGCTGGCGGTGCTGAAGGGGTCGCTGCTGGGCCTCGCCGCCGCGCACACCGTGCAGGTGGTGCACCGCGACTACAAGCCCGCCAATGTCGTCGTCCCGGCGGACGGCAACAGCAAGCTCATCGACTTCGGCGTGGCCGCGCCGTCCGGGGCGGCGGCCGGGGCCGGCACGCCCCTGTACATGGCGCCCGAGCAGTGGCGCGGCGAGCCGGCCACGCCCGCGACCGACGTCTACGCGGCGACGTGCGTGTTCTACGAGTGCGTGACCGGTCGGCGGCCGTTCGCGGGCGCGGTCGCGGAGCTGCGCCGAGGCCATCTCGACGAGCCCGTGCCGGTCGAGGAGGTCCCCGAGGAGCTGCGGCCGCTGGTCGAGCGCGGGATGGCCAAGGAGCCGGACGACCGCCCGGCGGGCGCGGCGGCGTTCGTCGGTGAGCTGGAGCAGCTCGCCCAGCGCGTCTACGGCGCGGACTGGGAGGCGCGCGGCGTGCGGGCCCTGGCCGGGGCCGCCGTCGCGTTCGCCGCGCTGTTCCCGCTGCTGGCGGCGGGGATCTCGTCGGCCGCGGGCGGCGGGGCGGCCGCGGCGGGTACCGCGGCGGGCGGTGGCGCAGCCGCGACGGCCTCGACGGGGCTGATGTCCGTGCTGGGCACCAAGGCCGGGATCGCGGTCGCGGGCGCGGCCGTGGTGGGCACGACGGCCGGGGGCGTCGGCGTCTACGAGGCGGCGAAGGACGAGCCGCCGAAGCGGCGACCGGCCGCCGCCGTGTCCTCGCCCGCGCCGCCGCCCGGCGTGCCGATGACGTTGGGCCCGCTCAGGCTGAGGGTGCCCAAGGAGTGGCGGAAGAACACCTATCCCAGCTCCGGTGGTGACCTGGCCAGGTACGAGAAGGGACCGGAGCTGCGGGTGAGGACGGAAGCCGAGTGCAGGGGCAAGCCCCGGCCGGAGCAGCCCGAGGAGTACTTCCGCCTCTTCAGCTGTCCCGGTTTCGACGTGCTGGGCGAGTCCTACATCGACCCGCACCTGGAGCTGCGTCGGGAGAGTTACAAGCCGGGCTACCCCTTCCACACCGGCACCGACCCCTCGCACATCTGCCCGCCCGACCCGGGCAAGTACCTGTACCTCGTCTCCGACAAGAGCAGGAAGAACAAGAGCGGCTTCGCGCCGGTCGGCTCCAAGCGGGCCGTGTACAACGAGTGGACGCTGGTGTGCACACCGAACATCGACAAGATCACCAAGACCGCCTCCTTCCGGCAGCGCGTCTGGTACCTGCCCGAGTCGAAGATCCTCATCGTGGACGAGTGGGAGACCCCGGGCCTGCCGGAGATCCTCGCCCGCGCCCAGTGGATCTAGCCGTCCGGTTCTAGGGCCGCTCCCCCTCCTCGCGCACGCCCAGCGCCCCCGCCTCCGCGCTGAGCTGCTCGGCCGCCGCCCCCGACACCGACTCCAGCTCGCGCGCGAGCTGCTCCAGCTCCGCGCCGCCCGCCATCAGCGCGGTCAGCTCGTCGCGGGACACCTCCTGCTTGGTGCGGTAGGCGAGGCTCCGGCCGCGCTTGAGGATCAGGAACCGGTCGCCGACCGGGTAGGCGTGGTGCGGGTTGTGGGTGATGAAGACGACGCCCAGCCCGCGCTGCCGCGCCTGCACGATGTAGCGCAGCACGACCCCGGCCTGCTTGACGCCGAGCGCGGCGGTGGGCTCGTCCAGTACCAGCACCTTCGCGCCGAAGTAGACCGCGCGGGCGATCGCCACGCACTGGCGCTCGCCGCCCGACAGGGTGCCGATCGGCTGGTCCACGTCGCGCAGGTCGATGCCCATCGCCAGCAGCTCGTCCCGGGCGGTGCGGCGCATGAACGGGATGTCCATCAGCCCGAACGCGCGCCGCTTCTCCGAGCCGAGGAAGAAGTTGCGCCACACCGGCATCAGCGGGACGACGGCGAGGTCCTGGTAGACGGTCGCGATGCCCTGGTCGAGGGCCTGGCGCGGCGAGCCGAACGAGACCGGCTCGCCGTGCACGCGCAGCACGCCCTCGTCGTGCCGGTGCAGCCCGGCGATGATCTTGATGAGGGTGGACTTGCCCGCGCCGTTGTCGCCCAGCACGCAGGTCACCTCGCCCGCGGCGACCTCCAGTGACACGTCGTGCAGCGCGATCACGTTGCCGTAGCGCTTGCCGACGCCCTCCAGCCGAACCAAGGGCGTCCGCGTCGCCGTCTCCGCCGTCATCGCGCCCGCTCCACCCTGCGCCGCACCACCAGGTTGACCACCGTCGCGAGCAGCAGCATCGCGCCGAGGAAGAACTTGAACCAGTCGGGGTCCCACTGCGCGTACACGATGCCCTTGTTGGTCATGCCGTAGATGAACGCGCCGACCGCCGCGCCGACCGCCGACCCGTACCCGCCGGTGAGCAGGCAGCCGCCGATGACCGCGCAGATGATGAACGAGAACTCGTTGCCCACGCCCTCGCCGGACTGCACGCTGGCGAAGGCGAACACCAGGTGCATCCCCGACAGCCAGGCGCAGAAGGCCACCCCCATGAACAGCCCGATCTTGGTGCGGGCCACCGGCACGCCGACCGCGCGGGCGCTGGCGGCCGCGCCGCCCACCGCGAAGATCCAGTTGCCGGTCCGGGTGCGCAGCAGGACCCAGGTGGCGACCGCCACCAGCAGCAGCCACCAGAACACGGTGATGTTGACGGTGACCCCGGCCAGCTCCACGTCGGAGGCGAACACCGCGCGGGCCGAGGCGAAGCCGTCCATGTCGCGGACCGAGTCGGAGGCGACGTTGCCGGTGACGGCCTTGGTGACGCCGAGGTTGGCCCCCGCCAGCATGAAGAAGGTGGCCAGGGTGATGATGAAGCTCGGCAGCCCGGTCTTCACGTACAGCAGGCCGTTCAGGAAGCCCAGGCCCAGCGTCAGCACCAGCGAGATCGCCACGCCCGCCCACATGTTCAGCGTGAGCTGGTAGCTGACCAGCGCGGCGATGAGCGCGGAGGTCGTGACCATCACGCCGGCCGACAGGTCGAACTCGCCGCCGATCATCAGCAGCGCCACGCCCACCGCCATGATCCCGAAGGTGGAGCTGGCGTAGAGCACGGTGGAGAACGACCCGGCGCGCAGGAACGCGTCGGCGACGGTCGCGAAGAACACGAACAGCACGACCGCGCCCAGCAGCGCGCCCAGCTCGGGACGGCCCAGCAGGCGGCGCAGCGGCGAGCGCCGGGCCAGCCGCTCGTCGCCCCCCGCCAGGGAGGGCGGGGCGGTGGCGGTCCGGCTCATCGCGTGCCCCGGTTCGCGAACGCCTCCAGCGAGGCGGCGTTGTCCTTGGTGACGATCGCCGGCCCGGTCAGCACCGGGCGGCCGCCGCCGAGCACGTTGCCGTTGGTCTTCAGCAGCCACAGCCCGTCCACGGCCTGGTAGCCCTGGAGGTAGGGCTGCTGGTCCACCGCGTACCAGATCGCGCCGGACTTGATGGAGGCGATGAGGTCCTTGTTCAGGTCGAAGGTGCCGATCTTGGCCTTGCCGCCGGTCTCCTTCACCACGTCCACGGCGGTGGCGGCGAACGGCGCGCCGAGGGTGAGCACGCCGTCGATGTCCTTGTCGGCCTGCAGCTTGGCCGCCAGCGCGGACTTCACCTGCGGCATGTTGGTGCCGGGCACGAACAGGTTCTGCAGATCGCCGCCGAAGGTCTTCTTGGCCCCCGCGCAGCGGTCCTCCAGGCCCACGTTGCCCTGCTCGTGGATGACGCAGACCGCGCGCTTGGCCCCGATCTTGGCGAGCTGCGCCCCGGCGGCCTCACCGGCGATCCGCTCGTCCTGGCCGAAGTGGGCGAGCGCGCCGAGCCGGGCGGAGGCGTCCGCGCCGGAGTTGATCGACACCACCGGGATCCTGGCGGCGGTGGCGCGGGCCACCACGTCCTTCAGCGCGTCGGGCTTGGCGAAGGTGACGATGATGCCGTCCACCTTCTGATCGATGGCGGTCTGCACGAGCTGGGCCTGCTTGCCGCCGTCGGGATCGGCCGAGTAGAGGAACTCGACGTTGGACTTGGCGGCGGCGGCCTTGGCGCCCTTCTGCACGATGTCCCAAAATGTGTCGCCCGGCCCCGAATGCGTGACCATTGCGATCTTCAGGCGCTGGCCGCCGGGCGCGGCGCTCTCCTCGGCCTTCTTGCCGCCCGAGCCGCTGCACGCGGCGAGCGCGAGCGTCCCGGCGAGGACGGCGGCCGCGGGTCCGATGATCCTGGAGTGGTGGGTGCCTGGCATGGGGGCGCTCCGTTCTCTCCCCGAGGGGTGGACCGTTCAAAGGTGGTGTCGGCGTCGCGCCTGCCGCTCCTTCTCGTAGCGGGCGCGGGCCTGCCGGGTGGAGTCCAGCGCCGAGACCTCGGCGACCGGGACGTCCCACCAGGACTCGCTGTCGGGAGCCGGGAGCAGCGGGTCGGTCTCGATGTGGACGACGGTGGTGACGGCGGCGTCGCGCGCCTGGCGGAGGGCGTCGCGCAGCTCGTCCAGGGTGGTGGGGCGCAGCACGTCGGCGCCGAGGCTGGCGGCGTTGGCGGCGAGGTCCACCGGCAGGTGCGGGCCGTCCAGGCCCGTGCCGGTGCGGGCGCGGAACGCGGTGCCGAAGCGCTGCGCGCCGACCGACTCCGACAGCCCGCCGATGGAGGCGTAGCCGTGGTTCTGGACCAGGACGACGATGAGCTTGACGTCCTCGGCGACGGCGGTGGCCAGTTCCTGAGCCATCATCAGGTACGAGCCGTCGCCGACCAGCACGAACACCTCGCGGGACGGGTCGGCCATCTTCACGCCGAGCCCGCCCGCGATTTCATAACCCATGCAGGAGTAGCCGTACTCGACGTGGTAGCCCTTGGGGTCGCGGGCGCGCCACAGCCGGTGCAGCTCGCCCGGCATCGACCCGGCGGCGCACACCACCACGTCGCGCGGCCCGGCGACGCGGTTGACGGCGGCGATGACCTGCGTCTGGGCGAGCGGTGGTCCGTGGGGGGTCGTGGCGGCGAGGTCGACGGTGTCGTTCCAGCGCGCGGTCAGCACGCGCGTCTCTTCCCGGTAGGCATCCGGGACCGTATACCCCGCAAGTGCCGCGTGCAGTCCTCTGAGTCCTTCGCGGGCGTCCGCGACCAATGTGACGCCCGCGTGCTTTGCGGCGTCGAAGCGCGCCACGTTGAGGTTGACGAACCGGACGCCGGGGCGGGCGAACTGGGTCCGCGAGGCGGTGGTGAAGTCGCTGTAGCGGGTGCCGACGCCGAGAACGACGTCGGCCTCGCGCGCGAGGGCGTTGGCGGCGGTGGAGCCGGTCGCCCCGATCGCCCCGGCGGCCTGCGGGTGGTCCCAGGGCAGCGCGCCCTTGCCCGCCTGCGTCTCGGCGACGGGGACGCCGGTCTGTTCGGCGAACGCGCGCAGCTCGTCGGTCGCGCCGGAGTAGATGACGCCGCCGCCCGCGACGATGAGGGGGCGTTCGGCGCGGCTCAGCACCTCGGCGGCCGCCTCCAGGTCGGCGGGCTCGGGGACGGGCCGCGCCACGCGCCAGGTGCGCTCGTCGAACAGTTCTTCCGGCCAGTCGTGGGCTTCGGCTTGGACGTCCTGGGGCAGTGCGAGGGTGACCGCGCCGGTCTCGGCGGGGTCGGTGAGCACGCGCATGGCGGCCAGCAGCGCGGACGGCAGCTGCTCGGGACGGTTGATGCGATCCCAGAATCTCGACACCGGTTTGAGGCAGTCGTTGACCGAGACGTCGTAGGAGCGCGGGTCCTCCAACTCCTGCAGGACGGGGTTGGCGGTGCGGGTGGCGAAGACGTCGCCGGGCAGCAGCAGCACCGGCAGGCGGTTGATCGTCGCCAAAGCGGCACCGGTGACCAGATTGGTCGCACCCGGACCGATGGAAGTGGTGCACGCCAGCGCGGCCAGCCGATCGCTGGCCCGCGCGTACCCGGCGGCGGCGTGCACCATCGCCTGCTCATTGCGCGCCATGTAATACGGAAAGCCCTCCTCCAGCAGGGCCTGCCCGATCCCGGCGACGTTGCCATGCCCGAAGATGCCGAAGCAGCCGGCGAAGAACGGGCGGCGCGCCCCGTCGCGTTCGGTGTGCTGGGCGGCCAGGAAGCGCACCAGGGCCTGCCCGACGGTGAGTCTCATGGAAGCTCCTGCGCGGAGGTCAGCGGGAGGCGTGGGTCGATGTCCTGGCCCGGCCAGGTGTCGCGGACCCAGGCGTGCTCGGGGTCGTCACAGATCCGCCACGCCCGCTCCGGGGACGGCCCGGCCATCACGTTCAGGTAGTACAGGTCGTAACCGGGCACCGCCATGGACGGGCCGTGCCAGCCGTTCGGGATCAGCACCGCATCACCGGAGCGGACCTCAGCCAGCACATCGGTACCGCCATAGACCCGCTGATACGCCATACCGTCCCCGGCGACCTCGAAGTAGTAGATCTCCTCCAGGACCGACTCGGTCGCGGACTGCTCGTCATGCTTGTGCGGCGGAAACGACGACCAGCACCCGCCCGGCGTCAACACCTCACACGCAATCAACCTGTCGGCATACGGGAAGCCCTCCGGAGTGCCGAAGTTGTTGACCTGGCGGCTCGCCGGGCCTGCGCCGCGCAGCTCCACCGGCACATCCTCAGCGGGGCCGTAGCGCGGAGTGAGCCGCCGCTCGCAGCGCGCCGACGCCAGCGCGAAGCGGCCCTCCCCCATGACGGTGGCGCGGGCATCACGCGGCACGTACGCGAAGTCGGTCACGCGGGTGAACACGCTGCGGCGGCCCTGCAGCTCGAACCGCTCGCCCTCGCAGACCACCGCGCCGGACCCGGCCAGCGGCAGCACGATCGTCTCGAAGTCGCCGGTGTCGAACGCGTACCCGCCCGGCGGGACCTCCACCACCGTCAGCGCGGTATGGTCCCATCCGGCCGACTCGGGCGTGACGACCAGCGTGCAGGGCTTGTCGGCGGCGGTCCCGGCGGGGACGTGGTGCTTCATCGTCCGGCCTCCTTCAGCAGCGCGTCCACTTC
Source organism: Spirillospora sp. NPDC050679 (assembly GCA_044456955.1). Taxonomy (GTDB): domain Bacteria; phylum Actinomycetota; class Actinomycetes; order Streptosporangiales; family Streptosporangiaceae; genus Spirillospora. Next base: position 24,765 of record JBITGK010000019.1, read on the forward strand.
GACCTCGGTGGGCATGGCGTCCGAGCACGCCAGCCGGGACGCCACCAGCGCGCCGGCCGCGCCCGCGAACGCGATCACCCGTTCCAGGTCCCAGCCGGCCAGCAGCCCGTGGCACAGCGCGCCGCCGAACGCGTCGCCCGCGCCCAAGCCGTTGACGACCTCGACCGGGACGGGCGGCAGCTCCACCAGCTCGTCGGCGGTGGCGGCGAGCACCCCGGCCGGGCCCCGCTTGACGACCGCGAGCTCCAGGCCCCGGCCGAGCAGGGCGCGGGCGGCGCGGAGCGGGTCGCGCTCGCCGGTCGCGATCTCGCACTCGTCGATGTTGCCGACCGCGATCGTCGCGTGCGCGAGCGCCGCGCGGGCCAGCGGACCGGCCTGGTCCGGGTCGGGCCACAACATGGGCCGCCAGTCGAGGTCCAGGACGGTCCGGCCGCGCGCGGCGGCGAGCGCGGCCAGCGTCGCCTCGCGGCTCGGCCGCTGGGACAGGCCGGTCACGGTGGCCCACATGATCCGGGCCTCGCCGATGGCCGCCAGGTCCAGCTCGCCGGGGCTGATCTCCAGGTCGGGGGCCTTGGGGGCGCGGTAGAAGTACAGCGGGAAGTCGTCGGGCGGGAAGATCTCGCAGAACGCCAGGGGCGTGGGCAGGCCCGGCACCGGCGCGACGTAGCGGTCGTCCACGCCGTACCCGCGCAGCGCGCGGTGCACGAAGCGGCCGAACGGGTCGTCGCCGGTGCGCGTGACGACGGCGGTCCGGCGGCCGTGGCGGGCGGCGGCGACCGCGACGTTGGTGGGGCTGCCGCCCAGGTACCTGCCGAAGGTCTCCACCTCCTCCAGCGGCACGCCGGTCTCGCGCGGGTAGACGTCCACGCTGACGCGGCCCATGGTGATGAGGTCGAACGGGGCGGTCACGGCGCGGCCCCGGCGAGGTGGGCCAGGCTCGCGCGCACGTCGTCGCACGGCCCGCGTCCCGGCGGGGGGTCGGCGGTGAGGACGGTGTCCTGTTCCATGACGTACCAGCCTTCGTACCCGGACCCCTCCAGCGTGGAGATGATCTGGGAGATGTCAATGTCCCCCGCGCCGAGCGGCCGGTACACGCCCGCCGCGACCGCCTCGGTGTAGCCGGCGCGGCCGGCGCGGACCCGTCCGGCCAGGCCGGCGTCCACGTCCTTGAGGTGCACGTGCGCGACGCGGTCGGCGGCGGCGCGGGCGAGCGCGACCGGGTCGGTGCCGCCGACGAGCAGGTGGCCGGTGTCCAGGCACAGCGGCACCGCGCAGCCGTCGAGCACGCGCTCGACCTCGGCGCGGGTCTCCACGACCGTGCCGACGTGCGGATGCAGGGCGGCGACGCGGCCCGCGTCGGCGGCCAGGCGGGCGACGGCGTCGAGGTTGGCGAGCAGCGTCGTCCACGCCGCCGCGTCGAGCGCGGGCCGCTGGTCGTAGCCGTACAGGCCGGTGGCGGCGGCCAGCACCAGGACCGCGCCGTCGGGCAGGGCCTCCAGGGCGCGGGCGGCCTCGGCGCACGGGTCGTGCCCGGGGTCGTGCAGCACCAGCGGCGTGAACGCGCCCGCCAGCGCCAGTCCGTACAGCTCCAGCAGCCTGTCGCGTTCGGCGCGCCCGGCGGGCAGGAAGCCCTCCGGCCCCAGCTCGGTCGCCGACAGGCCCACCTCCCGCATCTCGCCCAGCACGCGGCGCGGCGACAGCTGGAGCCCCCAGCCGGGCACCTCGCACACGCCCCAGGAGATCGGCGCTCCCGCCACCCTCACCGCCGCACCTCCGCCGGGTCCACGGCGCGGCCCTCGCGCCGCGCCAGCTCGCACGCCTCGGCCAGGTAGAACGCCTCAAGGGCCTCCTCGGGCGGGCAGGGGTTGGCGCGGCGGCCCGCGACCACGTCCACGAACGCGCGCAGCTCGGCGTCGTAGGCGGCCGCGAACCGCTCCAGGAACCCGCCGTAGGGCGACGCGGGCACGGCGTGCTCGGGCACCGGGGTGAGCGGGGTGCGGGCGTCCAGTCCCGCGACCAGGCTGTCCTTGGCTCCGAACAGCTCCAGCCGCACGTCGTACCCGGCGGCGTTGTAGCGGGTGGCGGAGATGACGGCGAGGGTGCCGTCGTCCAGCACCAGCAGCGCCGCGCCGGTGTCCACGTCGCCGTGCTCGGCGAACACCGCGTCGCCCCGGTTGGACCCGGCCGCCATGACCCGCACCGCCTCGCGGCCAGTGACGTGGCGGATCGCGTCGAGGTCGTGGATCAGGCAGTCGCGGAACAGGCCGCCGGAGGCGGGAACGTAGGCGGCGGGCGGCGGCGCGGGGTCGAAGCTGCACGAGCGCACGGTGTGCAGCCAGCCGAGCCGCCCGGCGGCGACGGCCTCGCGGGCGGCCTGGTACCCGGCGTCGAAGCGGCGCTGGAAGCCGACCTGCACCGGGACGCGGGCGGCGCGGGCGGCCAGCATGACTTGGAACGTTCCATCGATGTCCGAGGCGAGCGGCTTCTCGCAGAACACCGGTATCCGGGCGGCCACCGCGCGCCCGACGAGCTCGGCGTGCGCGTCGGTGGCGGCGGCGACGACCAGCCCGTCCAGGCCCGCCCCGAACAGCTCCTCCACCGGCTCCACGGCGGCGGCGAGCCCGCCCAGCCCGGCCGCCAGCTTGCGCGCCCGCGCCGGGTCGGCGTCGGCGACCACCAGCGACTCGACGTCGGCGAGCCCGCACAGCGCGGCGGCGTGGCGCGCCCCGATGCGCCCCGCGCCGGCCAGTCCGATCCTCATGGGTTCCCTCCCGGTCGGCGGTCAGGTGAGCCCCGAGTGTGCTGGAGCGTTCCAGGGCCGTCAACGGCCCGGGCGGCGGCTTCCCGGCTAAGGGACTGTCCGGAAAAGGCCGCCCGATGCGCCGATCTCACCGTGCGGTCGGGGCGGCGCGGTTCCCCTGGAAGCTACCAAGCGCTAGTTTGCTGCCATGCGGGTCTTCCTCACCGGCGCGTCCGGCTTCGTCGGCTCCTACACCGTCCGCGCGCTGCTGGCCGCCGGGCACACGCCGCGCGCCCTGGTGCGCGATCCCGGCAAGGCCGCCAAGGCGCTGGCCGCCGTCGGCGTGGCCGCCGAGAAGGTCGAGCTGGTCCCCGGCGACATGCTGGACGCGGACTCCGTGCGCGCCGCGATGGACGGCTGCGACGCGGCGGTCCACTGCGCCGCCGCGATCGGCGTCACCGGCGATGCGGGCGACTTGGTCGAGGTCAACGTGCGCGGCACCCGCAACGTCGTCGGCGGCGCGGTCGAGCTCGGCCTGTCCCCCGTCGTGCACGTGTCCACGGTCGCGGTGTTCGTGCCGCCGGACGGCCCGGTCATCACCGCCGACTCGCCGCTGGCCTCGCCGCGCACCGATTACGGACGCTCCAAGCTGGCCGCCGAACGCTACGTTCGTGGCCTCCAGGACAGCGGCGCGCCGGTCACCATCGTGTATCCGGGCGGCGTGTGCGGACCGCACCAGCCGGTACTGGACGCGCTGATGGAAGGGCTCGTCGGGGCGCTCGGCACGGCCTGGCCGACGCCGCCCGGCGGGGTGTCGGTCATCGACGTGCGCGACCTCGGCGAGGCGCTGGCGCGGGCCGTGGCCGCCGAGGGGCGCGGGCACCGCTGGCTGCTCGGCGGCCACTTCCTGACCTGGCCGCGGTTCGCCGACCTGTGCGACGAGCTGACCGGCGTGCGGTGCCGGCGGCTGCCGGTGCCGGCCGGGGCGATGATCGCGGCCGGGACGCTGCTGGACGCCGCCAAGCGGGTGCGGCCGTTCGACTACCCGCTGACCCGCGACGCCGCCGAGTTCATGGTGCGGCTGGTGCCGACCGACGACCGGCCCGCGCTGGACGCGCTCGGCCTCGCCCTGCGCCCGGTGCGCGCGACCACCGCCGACGCGCTGCGCTGGCTCGCGGAGGCCGGGCACCTCGATCCCCGCAAGGCCGGGCGGCTCGCGCCCGGCGGTAAGGAGCAGCAGATGGCCAGCCAGCGGACGCCGAGCCTCGCGCAGCGCACGTTCGGACCCCTCATGCAGCGCGTGTCGGGCGCGCGCTGGTTCTCCAAGGTGGGGCCGAAGGTCGTCCCGCCGCTGGACCGCGTGCTGCACAAGGCCACCGGCGGCCGGTTCCTGCTGGGGCAGGCGCTGGTGCCGAGCCTGGTGCTCACCACGACCGGCGCGGTGAGCGGGCAGGCGCGGCGGACGCCGCTGGCGTGCCTGCCGGAGAAGGACGGTTCGTGGGTGGTGGTCGGCTCCAACTTCGGCCGCGAGAAGCACCCGGCGTGGACGGGGAACCTGATCAAGACGCCGGAGGCGGAGGTGAGCTTCCGGGGCCGCGCGACCCCGGTGACCGCGCGCCTGCTGGACGACGCCGAGCGCGCCGAGGTGTGGCCCCGGCTGCTGGAGGTGTGGCCGGTCTACGACCGGTACGTCGAGCGGGTCGAGCGGCAGCTGCGGATCTTCCGGCTGACCCCGCGCTAGGCGCCCCGCCCGGAGGCGGGGCGCCTAGCGCGGGGCCGGTGGCGCCGGGTCAGCGGCGGCCGCGCATCACCCGCGACACCTTGCGGCCGACCAGCAGGTAGGCCAGCACGACGCCCAGGGTGTTCAGGATGACGTCGTCGATGTCGAAGGCGCGGCCCATCACCACCAGGCCCTGCACGACCTCGATGGCCAGCGACACCAGCGCGCCGATCACCGCGAGCCGCAGCGGGCCGCGCAGCCTGACCGACACCCACGGCAGGAGCACGCCGAGCGGCGCGAGCAGGGCGAGATTGCCGCCGAGCTGCATCAGCGCTTCCTTGGTGGGGCGGTCCATGTAGAAGCGGAGCGAGTCACCGGGGTCGGTGTTGCCGCCGGCCTGCCCGTTGTCCTGCACGGGCGTCAGCGTGAGGCGGAAGGCGCAGTAGAAGAACACGCCCAGCGCCCCCAAGGCCACCAGCACGCCGAGTACCCGCAGCGCCGTCACGTACCAGGGCGCCCCGTGGTGCTCGCGGGGCGCCGCATGCTGCATTTCAGCCGTACCGGCCACTTGTGGTTCCTCCATCACCTCGGTTCGCGCAGCTTCTCCCCGCATCGCGGGCGACTATGCCGGGCGGAACGCAACGGCCGGGACCGAAAAGGCCGGACCATGACCCTCTAATTGGGTGATCTTGGGTCGCGGCGCGTCCGGAATGGAGGCGGGGCGGGTCAGGAATGGAGGCGGGGCGGGTCAGGACCCCGCGCCGCCCGCGCGGACGCCGCCGGTGATGTCGAGGTCCTTCACCGAGCCGGAGACCTGCACGGCCGGGACCCCCTCGCCGTGCGCGGCGACCCCGCCGTTCACCCGGACGCTGCCGCCGTCGGCGCCCGGCAGCAGGCTGAGCGCGATGGCGGGCAGCCGCTCGATGGCGCCCTTGACCAGGGTCTCGCCGGTGCCGCCGTGGGTGTGGACGCCGTTGAAGACCGTCAGCGCGCCGAACGGCCGGCCGATCTGCACGCCCACGGCGGCGTCCCCGTGGGTGGTGATGCGGTCGAACTCGATGATGTCGATGGTGCCGTCGTAGATGTTGAAGCCCCGCGCGCCGGTGCCGAACGTCTCGACCGGCGCCGTGACGCGCAGCCGCCCGATCGTCCCGAAGCTGACGAACCCGATGGCGCTCGGCCCCCGGGAGGTGAGCGGCGCGGCGGCCGTCCACACGTCGGCGGCGCCCCACAGGTCCAGGACCATGTCGTTGGCGCCGTAGGTGGTGACGGGCCCGGCGTTGAAGACCTCGCGGACCGAAGCGCGGACGACGAAGACGCCGCCGGAGATCCGGTCGGCGGTGCCGGGCGCGATGCCGCCGTCGGAGTGCACCGCGCCGGTGTGCAGCCGAGCCGCCTCCACGCGGCCGCCGCCGTCGGTGCCGGACACGAAGATCCCGCCGCCCCGCACCGGGGCGTCCGGGGCGCCCGCCGACAGCCGCGTCAGGTCGGCGGTGATCAGCGAGGCGGGGTCGTCCTGGAGGTTGTAGAGGGTGAAGGCGCCCTGCAGGACCTCCACGCCGTACCCGGCGGGGCGCGGCGCGCTCTCGCGGGCGTCGGCGGCCTCGACGTGCAGCGCGTTCACCCGCAGGTGGCCCGAGCGCAGCGCCCCTTCGGCGACGATCGCGACGCGGCCGACGGTGGTGAGGTCGTCCAGCTCCAGCGTGCCGCAGTCGGCCCGGCCGGTGTCGGCGGCGATCGCGGCGGCGTCCGGGGCGGTCTCCAGCCGCAGCCGCGCCACGCGGTTGTCGGCGGTCAGCGTGAGGCCCGCGCCGCCGGCGAACACCAGCGCGGCCTCCGGCAGGCCGGTCAGCGCCCAGCCGGGCGGCAGCGTCAGCGCCGGGACCGCCTCCAGGGTGCCGGCGAGCTGGACCTCGGTGGGCGGGCCGCCGCGCTCCAGCAGGCCGGTCAGTTCGGACACGCTCGACACGCGGGCGTCGGTCAGCGTCGCCATGGTCCCCCTCCCTCGGGTCGCCATCGGGCATCGCGGCTGTGATCCCCGGGGCGGGCGCGGCGGAACCGGCGCTTTGACCGACCATGGCCGACTCTTCACCTGGAAAGGGGCGAGGCCGCCCTCGGTGTCCGGGGGCGGCCTCGCGGGCGTCCTGGTCGGGTCAGACGGCGACCGGGCGCGCGCTGGTGGCGGGCTCCAGGGCCAGGTCCAGGACCTCGCGGACGTCGCTGACGGCGAACACCGTCATCTTGTCCAGGACCTCGGCCGGCACGTCCTCCAGGTCCGGCTCGTTGCGCTTGGGCACGATCGCGGTCGTGATGCCCAGCCGGGAGGCGGCCAGCAGCTTCTGCTTCAGGCCGCCGATCGGCAGGACCCGGCCGGTGAGGGAGACCTCGCCGGTCATGGCCACGTCCGCGCGGACCGGGCGGCCGGTCAGCAGCGACGCCAGCGCCGTGGTCATCGTGATGCCCGCGCTCGGGCCGTCCTTGGGCACGGCCCCGGCCGGCACGTGGACGTGCACGCCGCGGTCCTTCAGGTCGCCGACGGGCAGCTCCAGCTCGGCGCCCCGCGAGCGCAGGTAGCTGAGCGCGATCTGCGCCGACTCCTTCATGACGTCGCCGAGCTGGCCGGTGAGCGTCACGCCGGTGCCGCCGGTCTCCTTGTCGGCCAGCGACGCCTCGATGTAGAGCACGTCGCCGCCCGCGCCGGTGACCGCCAGGCCCGTCGCCACGCCGGGCACCGCCGTGCGGCGCTCGTCGCGGCTCAGCTCGGCCTCCGGGGTGAACCGGGGGCGGCCCAGGTACTCCTTGAGGTCGGCGGCGTCGATCGTGATCGGCAGCGCGGACTTCTCCAGCGCCACGTTCGCCGCGACCTTGCGCAGGACGCGGGCGATCGCGCGGTCCAGGGACCGCACCCCGGCCTCGCGGGTGTACTCCGAGGCCAGCAGGCGCAGCGCGGCGTCGGTGAAGGCCACCTCCTCGCGCTCCAGCCCGGCCTTGCCCAGCTCGCGCGGGGCGAGGTGGTCGCGGGCGATGGAGACCTTCTCGTCCTCGGTGTAGCCGTCCAGCTCCACCAGCTCCATGCGGTCCAGCAGGGGGCCGGGGATCTGCTCGACCACGTTGGCGGTGGCCACGAACAGCACGTCGGACAGGTCGAGCTCGACCTCCAGGTAGTGGTCCCGGAAGGTGTGGTTCTGCTCGGGGTCCAGGACCTCCAGCAGCGCCGCGGTCGGGTCGCCCCGGTAGTCGGCGCCCACCTTGTCGATCTCGTCCAGCAGCACGACCGGGTTCATCGAGCCCGCCTCGCGGATCGCCCGCACGATGCGGCCGGGCAGCGCGCCGACGTAGGTGCGCCGGTGGCCGCGGATCTCGGCCTCGTCCCGGACGCCGCCGAGCGCCACGCGCACGAACTCGCGGCCCATGGAGCGCGCGATCGACTCGCCGAGCGAGGTCTTGCCGACCCCGGGCGGGCCGGTCAGCGCCAGCACCGCGCCGCTGCGGCGGCCGCCGACCACGCCGAGGCCGCGGTCGGCCCGGCGCTTGCGGACGGCCAGGTACTCGACGATGCGCTCCTTGACGTCGTCGAGCCCGGTGTGGTCGGCGTCCAGGATCTCCCGGGCGCCGGCGATGTCGTAGGAGTCCTCGGTGCGCTCGTTCCACGGGATGTCGAGCACGGTGTCCAGCCAGGTGCGGATCCAGCCGCCCTCCGGGGAGGCGTCGGAGGCCCGCTCCAGCTTGTCGACCTCCTTGAGCGCGGCCTCGCGCACCTTCTCGGGGAGGTCCGCGGCCTCGATCCGGGCGCGGTAGTCCTCCTCCTCGTCGGCGGGGTCGCCGTTCAGCTCGGCCAGCTCCTTGCGGATGGCCTCCTGCTGCTGGCGCAGCAGGAACTCGCGCTGGGTCTTCTCCATGCCCTCCTGGACGTCCTTGCGGATGGTCTCCTGCACGTCCAGCTCGGCCAGGTGGTCGCGGGTCCAGCCGATGACCAGCTGCAGCCGCTCGACGGTGTCGGGCGTCTCCAGCACCTGGACCTTCTGCTCGTCGCTCAGGTAGGGCGCGTAGCCGGAGTTGTCGGCCAGCACCGAGGGGTCCTCGATGCCCTGCACCACGTCCACGATCTGCCAGGCGCCGCGCTTCTCCAGGATGGCGCTGACCAGGCCCTTGTACTCGTTGGCCAGCTCCTGGGTGCGGCCGGTCGCCGGCGGGACCGCGACCTGCTCGCCCTCGACCCACAGGGCCGCGCCGGGTCCGGTCGTGCCGGTCCCGATCCGCACGCGGGCCACGCCGCGCACCACCACGCCGGGCTCGCCGCCGGGCAGGCGGCCCTCCTGCTCGATCACCGCGAGCGTGCCGAGCGCCGCGTACTGCCCGTTCAGCCGGGGGACGACCAGCACCCGCGGCTTGACGGCCGAGCGGATGCCCGGCCCCTTGGCCCGGGCGTCGGTCTGGGCGGCCGCCTTGGCCGCCTCGATCGCCGCGCGCACTTCGCCGCTGTCGGACAGGTCGAGGGGCACGACCATCCCCGGCAGCACGACCCCGTCGTCCAGGGGCAGCACCGGCAGCGTCAGGGTCTCGCTCATGCTCAGCTCCAAGTCATTGTCGCCACGACCCAACCTCAAGTTGAGTCATACACACTCAAGAAAACGGAGCTGGATTTTGTTTCCGCAGCAACGTTCGCTCTGAGCGATCACGTGTCGCGCGGGGAACGTGGGGCAGAATGTGTGCTTTCATACGCTTCATGGAGATCACGGGGCCGCTGCCGGGCCGCATCACCCTGCAGACCACGCGCTTCGACCTGGGCGCGGCAGGCTACACCGCCGAGGAGCACTTCCTGAGCGGCGAGGCCGTCCCCTACTCCCCCGCCGACGCCCCGCTGGACGGGCGCTGGACGACCGAGCCCGGCGACCCCGCGCCGTTCCGCACCCGGCTGGTGGTCCACCGGCCCGACGCCGCCGCGTTCAACGGCGTGGTCGTGGTGGAGTGGCTGAACGTCTCCGCGGGCACCGACGGCACCCCCGTCTGGACCGAGGCGCACCGGCACATGATGCGCGCCGGGATGGCCTGGGTCGGGATCTCGGTGCAGCGCGCCGGGCTGTACGGGGGCGCGACCTTCGCGGACGACCCGAACATGCGGGCCCTGCTGCCCCCGTCCGTCACCGAGGACCAGCCCGACCGGTACCGGTCCCTGGAGCACCCGGGCGACACCTACTGCCCCGACCTGTTCTCGCACGCCGCCGACGCCGTCCGGCAGGGCCTGCTCGGCCCGCTGGAGGTACGGCGGGTGCTGGCGGCCGGCAAGTCGCAGTCGGCGCGGGGCCTGGTCGGCTACATCAACGCCGTCACGCCCCACCGCCAGCCCTACGACGGCTACCTGCTGCTGGGACGCCCCGGGCAGGCGCGGGCTTCCGAGGACGGGCCGTTCCGGCCCTACCTGGTGCGCACCGACGGACGCGCGCCGATCATGATGCTCCAGGCCGAGTCGGACGTGCTCGGCGCGCGGCTGCGCTCCGCGCCCGCCCGCCAGCCCGACGGCGAGCGGTTCCGGCTGTGGGAGCTGGCCGGGTCCGCGCACGCCGACACCTACAGCATGAGCCTCGGCCCCCGCGACGACGGCACGGTGCCCGTCCCGGAGATGGCCGAGGCCCTGGACGCCTCCGCCCTGTCCGGCCTGCCCACGGCCCGCCCGGTCAACTCCGGGCCCCAGCACCACTACGTCGCCCAGGCCGCCCTCGCGGCGCTGGACCGGTGGGCCGCCGGAGGCGACGCCCCGGCCGCCGCCGCCCGCCTGCAGGAGGCGCGCGACGGGCACGGCGTGGTCCTCGGCGGCGTGCGCACCCCCTGGACCGACGTCCCGGCCGCCGTCCTGTCGGGCCTGGGCCAGGAGCGCCGCCCCGGCGACGACGGCTTCACCACCAACTTCGGCTCCACCGCCCCCCTGGACCTGGCGGCCCTGTACCCGGGCGGCCTGGACGACTACCTGCCCGCCTTCCGGCGGGCGGCCGAACGCGCGGCCGGCGAGGGCTTCCTACTCGCCGACGACCTGGACGAGATCCAGGCCCTCGCCGCCGCGTCCTTCCTCCGGGCGGCCGCGCCCTCGGGCCGGTGACCGGCCGGTGACCAGCCGGTGACCGAGCGGTCCCTGGCCGGTGGTCAGCCGATGAGGCGGGGCACCGAGGGCGCGCCCCGCTCCTGCCCCGCCGCCCGGCGCGACTCGTCGGCCGCCCAGGTGTAGACGCCGGTCGCCATCAGCGACGGCTCGGCGGCGGCGCGCGCGGCGTACACCTCCGCGCGCACGGCGTGCAGCGCCGCCGACTGCGGGTCGGCCTGGACCGCCATCTCCGCCAGGTGCACCGCCAGCCGCGCCTCGCCGTCCTCCAAGGCCTGCCGCGCGGCGTCGGCGACCTTGGCCGCGCCGCCGGCGAGCCGGGCCACCGCGCGCGCCACCTCGGCGTCGCGGGCCGGCTTGAGGCGGGCGGGGTTGCCGTCGTACCAGCCGCCGTAGAGCCGCCACAGGTTGCGGACGATGAACTCCGGCTCGTCGTACTTGGCCTGCAGGTACACCCGGTCGGCCAGGTGGGCGGGCGGGCGGACGGCGTGCACGATGTCGTCCAGCCGTGCGCCCTCGTTCAGCATCGCCAGCGTCTGCTCGACGATGCCCTCCAGCCACTCGGCGGTCTCGGTCAGCGCCTGGTGGACCCGCTCGGCCCCGAACAGCGGCGCGCCGTGCGACGGGATCATGATCTCCGCGCCGAGCGCGGCCATGCGGCGCAGCGCGTGGGCCCACTCGCGCGGGTAGCGCTGCGCCTTCTGCGGGTTGCCGCAGTTGGGGGTGAGCCAGATGAACAGGTCGCCGGGCAGCAGCAGCCGGTGCTCGGGCACCCAGGCCACCGCCGCGTCGTCGGTCTCGCCCTTGGCGTGGAACAGCTCGAAGGTCAGCTCGCCGCGCGTGACGCTCAGCCCGTCGCGGAAGGCGACGTCGGGGTGCCGGTACCCGGTGGGCCAGCGCAGGTCCGGCAGCTGGAACTGGCGCTGGTTGATCACCGAGTTGTACCCGGCGGTCAGCGCGTACCGGTCGAAGCGGTCCCGGACCGCCTCGTGCGCCACCACCTGGGGGCGGCCCCGGCCGAGCCGCTCGGCCTCGGCGTCGAACGGCCCCATCCCCATCACGTGGTCGATGTGGCCGTGGGAGTAGAACGCCGTGGTGAGCGGGGCGTCGCTCCACTCGCGCACCCGCCGGTGCGTCTTCTCCGCGGCGGCCGGGTTGCCGGTGTCGAACAGCAGCAGCTCGCCGCGCGTCCGGAACGCGACCACGTTCCCGAAGCCGGGCAGCCAGCCGAGCCCGTCGGCGATGTCCACCACGCCCGAGCCGTTCATGCCGGTGTGCACGATGTCGTCGGTCTGCTCGCCGCGCCAGATCCGGTCGGCGTAGTCGCGGATGTCCAGGGTCATGCGGGGTCCTTTCACGGGGTGCGCCGGCCGGCTGCGGGGATGCCGATCACTCTTCTCCCGCCCACCGGGCCCGGCAAGGGGCCCGGGGGCCACCCCCGGACCGGCCGATCTGTGACATGTCACAATTCGGCTGGACCGCACGCCGTGGCAGGGAGGTCAGGACCATCACCGACGAGGACGTCCGGCGCGTCGCCGCCGGGATCGCCGCCCGCTGCGAGGGGCAGGTCAACCGGCTGGCCCGCGAGCTGGCCGAGCGCCGCTTCGCCGTGCTCCCCGACTACGCCGACCTGCCCGGGGACATGCGGGACCTGGAGATCGCGGGCACCGCCCGCTACGCGATCCGGCAGTTCCTCCAGGCCGCGATGGGCGTCCCCGCCGACCCCGAGGACCTGCGGCCGTTCCGCGAGCGCGCCGCGCAGCGCGCCGAGGAGGGCGTGGAGCTGGCGGTGCTGCTGAGGACGTATCACATCGGCGCCGAGGTGGTCTGGGACGCGCTGTGCGCGGCGGCCCGGCCGGGCGAGGAGGCCGCGCTGCGGTGGCTGGCGCGCGCCCAGCTGCGCGGGCTGGGCCGGGTGGTGGAGGCGGTGACCGGCGCCTACCAGGCCGAGCGGGCGGCGCTCCTGGCCGAGCGGAGCGAGGCGTTCCGCGAGGTGGCGCGGGCGCTGCTGGCCGGGGAGGGGGCGGGGGCGACCGCGGCCCGGTTCGGCGTCCCGCTGGCCCCCGCCTACCTGGTGCTGAACCTGCGGCTGCCGGACGGCCCCGGCGCCGCGGTGGCCGAGCGGCGCGTGCTCCGCCGCGTCCGGGCCCGGCTGGAGGGCTTCGCCGAGAAGACGCCGCTGACCCTGCTCGACGAGCGCGGCGGCCACGTGCTGCTGCCGATCTCGGCGGCCGACCGGCTGGCGGAGCTGGCGCCGCTGCTCACCGACCCGGCCTCCGCCGAGCGCGTGGTGGTGGGCGCGGCCCGCTCGCGGGGCACCGCCGACGTGCCGCGCGCCGCCGGGCAGGCGGCGCGGATCGCCCGCATCGCGCAGTCCACCGGCCGCCCGCCGGGCCTGTACGAGCTGCGCGACGTGCTGCTGGACTACCACCTGAGCGGTTCGCCCGACAGCGCCCGCGCGGTCGCCGAGCTGCTGGACCCGCTCGACGGCAGGCCCGAGCTGCTGGAGACCCTGCGCGCGTTCCTGCGCCACGACCTGGACCGGCGGCGCACCGCGCGGGCGCTCGGCGTGCACCCCAACACCGTGGACAACCGGCTGGCGCGGGCGGCCGCGCTGCTGGGCGTGGACCCGCGCACCACCCGGGGCACGGTGCTGTGCGCGGCGGCGCTCACGCTGCGTCAGCTCAACTGATCGAACGGCGTATCGCCCTTCCCCGGGCAAAGCCCTTAGCGATCTCGCGAATCTTTCTTGACCTGGGTTTACGCCCGCATGGCACGGGGGTACCTTTCGCAACGAGATCGTGACGCTGGGTGAAGGCAAGCTCTCGGACGGGCAAAGATCCGGGACCGGAGCCCAGGACCGGAGGAGGCTCACATGCGGGGCGCACAGCGGGCAGGGGCGTGCGGCGCGGCCGCCGTGCCCGCCGTGCGCCCCGGCACCGTCACGGTCCCGATGGACCGCTCTCCGAACGGCTCGGTCCGGACGGCCGAGGACGTCTCCCGCACCCTGCAGCGCACCCCGCTCCGGCCCCCGACCGGCGCGGGGTGCGCAGCGCATCCCCCTTCGGATCCCCCGGGTCCAGGGGTGCGGGCGGCACACCTCGGGTTCTCGGCCGTCCCGGCCCGGGCGGCGCGCCGCGCCGCCCCCGCCGTTCCCGGGGAGCGACGGGCGGGCCTGCCGCCGCAAGAGCGCGGTGCGGCGGCAGGCCTTCCCCCCAGGTCCTTCCGGCGGGCCGACCACCAGCAAGTCGACCACCAGCAAGCCGACCACCATGGGACTCCGGTGCCGTACGCCCCCGCGGCACCGGGGTCCGCCACCGGGCCGGCGGCGTCTTCGAGCAGGGACGCCGCCGGCCCGCACCTCCCCTGAGGCCGCCCGGTCAGAGCGCGCGCCGCCAGACCTGGCCGTGGATCAGATCGCCGAAGCGCCGCACCGGCGGCTCCTCCTCGACCAGGTCGAACCCGGCCCGCAGGTAGAGCCGGTGGGCGGGCTTCTGGAGCGCGGTCGTCCACAGCATGATCTCCTCGTAGCCCGCGCCGGCGGCGAAGCGCAGGCACTCCTCCACCAGCGCGCCGCCGACGCCGAGGCCGCGCGCGGACGGCTCGACGTGCAGCAGCCGCAGCTGCGCGGTCCTCTCGTCGCGCCGCACGCAGAAGATGCTGCCGACGGGCTCGCCGTCCGCCTCGGCGATCCAGGCGTTCTCGCGCTCGGGGTCGTGGCCCCTGCCGAAGTCGGCGACCACCTCGGCGACCAGCGCCTCGTAGCTGCGGTCCCAGCCGCACTCCTCGTCGTACAGCGCGCCGTTGCGGGCGACCACCCAGCCCAGGTCGCCCGGCCGCAGCCCGCGCAGGGTGAACGGCGCGGGCCTGGGGGCGCCGCCCAGCAGGCCGTGCACCGCCGCCATGGCGGAGACCAGGCGGTGCCGTTCGCCCGCCGGCAGCCCGGCCAGCAGGTCGCGGACCTCGGCGGCCGAGCGCCGGTCCAGGGTCTGGAAGACCTCGCGGCCGTGCGGGGTGAGGCGGGCGACCTGGCGGCGCGCGTCGCCGGGCGCGCGGTCGCGGGTGATCAGCCCGTCGGCCTCGAAGCGGGCCAGCATCCGGCTGAGGTAGCCGGGGTCCAGGCCCAGCGCGCGGCGCAGGACGAGCACCTCGGTGTCGGCGCGCTGCGCCAGCTCGAAGATCACCCTGGCCTCGGTGAGCGAGTAGGGCGACTCCATCAGGCACTCGCCCAGCACCCCGATCACGCCGGTGTAGAAGCGGTTGAACGACCGCACCGCCTCGACCTGGTCGGTGGTGACGTCCTGGTCCGCAGTCGCGCCCCGGTCCGGAGTGACGTCCATGCCCTGCCTCCGTCGCATTCTTTGACTCAGTCAAACTTGACTCGGGCAAAGAATAAGCCCGGCCCCGGACCGAGGTCCAGGGCCGGGCTCGATCCCGCCGCGCGGCGGGTCGGGATCTCAGGACTCGGCGACCGGCTCGCCCTCGGCGACGCGCCGCGCGCCCTTGGCGGCGGCCGTCTCCTCGGCCTGGCGCACGATGCGGCGCTCGATGAAGAAGGCCAGGAACGGGATCAGGCCCGCCGACACCATGACCAGCATCTGCTTGAGCGGCCAGTCCAGCTTGCGCCACAGGTCGTAGGAGGCGACCAGGTAGACGATGTAGAGGAAGCCGTGGATCGGGGAGATGATGCCGGACGGCGTCGCGTTGTCCCCGATGTAGCGGAACGGCATCGCCACGAACACGAGCAGCAGCAGCATCACGCCCACGATCAGGGCCAGGACGCGGTACCGCTTGATGGCCGCTTCCACAGATCACACCTTTCTCAGCGCGCCCGCGGGGCGCGGTCGGACGGGCCGGCCGTCCCGCTCGTTCCGGCGGGGCGCACCGGTCGTGCTGGCCGGTCTTGCCGGCCGGTCGTGCGGCGCGGCGCCGCCCTCTCGGCGCGCCGGCCTCGTCGGCCGCGCGGGCCGGTCAGCCGCGCCGGCCGGGCTGGGAGTTCAGGCGCGCCAGGTAGCGGTTGTAGGCGGCGAGGTCGGGGTCCTCGGCCTCCTGCCGCTGGATGATCTCGCGCTTGACCGCGGCCTCGGCGGGCTCCTCGATGACCTTGGGCGCCCGCCGGGGGTCGTCCTCCCCGCTGAGCTCGTCGCGGATCATCTTGACCCACATCACCACCACGAACAGCGCGAAGATCGGCCATTCGAAGGTGTAGGCCCAGCTGCGGTCGTTGCCGGCCTGGGCGCGGTCGAACTGCCACCAGCCGAACCCCAGGAACGCCACGCACAGCACGATCGCGATCGCATGGAGGCCGAGCCAGCCGGGGGTGAGGAACCTTCGCACGTCACCGAGCGTACCTCGGCTCCGCCGCGATCCACGCCCGCCCCCACCGGAGTCGCCCGTTCCGGCGCGGCGGCCCGGCGGAAACTGTCGGTGGCCGCTCCTACATTTCGTGGTATGAGCACCGACACGACCGCACCCGCCGCCCCCCGCTTCGCCGTCTCCCCGTGCGCGCCGGGCGGCCCCGCCCCCGGCCCGGAGGCCGACCGATGACCGCCTGGGACCGCGCCCGCGCCCTGATCGAGGCCGGGGACGCGCCCGCGCTGGCGGGCTGGCTCGCCGCCGCCGACCCGGCGACCCGCCAGGACGTCGCCCGCGAGCTGCCCGCCCATATCAACGCCCTCCACGGGGCGGCGCAGGGCTCCCTGGACTCCGGGCTCGTCCCGGCCCTGCTGGTGGCGGGAGCCGCGACGATCGAGTCCGCCGAGCACGCCGCCGCCTGGATTTCGCGGGCGGACCTGCGCCTGTGGTCGTCCTCCTACGCCGAGCTGACCGGCCCCCTCGCCACCGTCGCCGCGGCCCGCCCGGCCGAGTGGCGCGCCGAGGCCGCCGCCCTGGCCGCCGACCGGCTGCGCGCGGCCGACCTGCGCTGGCAGGACGCCTCCCTGTGGCACGCGGCCGCCGCCCTCGCCGGGGACGAGCCGCCCACCTGCGACGGGTTCGTCGTCAACTGGGTGGTGTGGGGCGGGCGCCCCGACCGGCTGGCCGACGACCCGTTCCTGGACGCGCTGGTGCCCCGCCTGTTCGAGGTCGAGGAGCTGGGCCGGCGCCTGGTGTGGGACAAGCCCGGCGACGCCCGGCAGGCGTCCTGGGCCGACGCGCTGCTCGCCCTGGTCTCCTCCGGCCGCCTGGAGCGCTCCCTGGTCCTGGACGGCTGCCTGCGGCGGCTGCTGGCCGGCGGCCGCCCGCAGGACCTGTACTGGTTCGTCCGGCTGCACGACGCGCTGGAGCCCGCCCTGGAGGAGTCGGCCGACCGGCTGCGCGACTACGTCCGGCTGCTGCCCGCGTCGCCGCCCGCCGTGGCCGCGGCCGCCTTCCGCGAGGTGCGGCGCGTCGACGAGGCCGGGCTGCTGGACGGCGAGGCGTTCGTGGAGACCGCCGACGCGCTGCTGCCGCGCCCCGAGCGCAAGCTCGCCGGCGCCGCGGTCACCTGGCTGGACCGCTCGGCCCGCAAGCGCGACCGCGTCGACGTGACCCTGCACGTGCTGACCGCCCTGTTCGCCTCCGACGACGAGGGCCTGCGCGAGCGCGCCGCCAAGGCCGTCGCCAAGCACGCGGGCCGCGCCTCGGCCGAGACCCTCCGCTACGTCAACGACGCCGCCGGGCACCTGCCCGCCCACCTGTGGGCGCTGGTCGCCCAGCCCGCCGACACCCCGCCGCCCCCGGCCCGGCCGCCGGCGTTCCGGCCGCGCGCCCTGGCCGCCCCGATCGCCACGCCCGCCGAGGCCGCCGCCGCGTTCGCCGCGCAGGACCACTCCTGGCCCGCCGTCGAGCGCCTGCTGGACGCCCTGGTCCGCTTCGCCGTCCGCGACCCGCACAGCCTGCGCGAGCTGCTGCGCCGCGCGCTGCCCGAGACCACGCCCTGGGCCTCGGGCGTCACCGCGACCCTCAGCCTCGACTCCCCCGCCGACTGGACGGTCGGCGCGGTGCGCGCGGTGCTGACCCCGCGCCGCCAGGACGGCTTCGACGGCCTGATGGCCTTCCACCGCAAGGTCGCCTGGCACGAGCGCTCGCCCGACGAGCCGGTCATGCACCGCTTCCTGCTGTGGCGGATGCGCGAGGCGGTCAGCACCGTGGGCCGCTCCCCCCTGCTGCTGGCCACCCCCACCGAGGGCAGCGGGCACCTCGACCCGGCGGTCCTGGTGACCCGGCTGGAGCGGCTGGAGGCCGCGGGCGCCGAGCCGGGCCCGGCCGACCTCGTGCAGGCCCTGCTGCGGCTGCCGCGCGGCGTCACCGCCCGCACCGCGCACCTGTCCTCCCCCGCCGGGCGCGCGCTGCGCGCCTGGCTCGCCCACGGCGGACTGCCCGACCCGGAGGTCGCCGTCGACCCCGACGGCGTCCCCACCGTCACCCTGCCGACCGCCGTGCCGCCCGCCATCGACCGGCTGTGCACCATCGCCTCCGACGGCCTGTGGCCCGACCAGCCCGCGCCCGCTTTCTACGGCCCGCACGAGTGGTGGCCCGCGATCCTGCCCTCGCACCGCGAGATCGTCGCCGCGCACCTGCTGCCCCACCTGGCGCGGCGGCTCGACGGCGACTACCGGCAGGGGCAGACCTTGCTCGGGCTGGCCGAGGCGGACGGCCCGGCGGGCGCCGCGACGGCGACCGCCCTGCTGTACGGGCTGTCGGCCCGGGTGCCCGCCGAACGCTCCGGCGCCGTCCGGGCGCTGCTGGCGCTGTGCGCCCGCAACCGCCCGCCCGCCGGGCTGGGCGAGGCCCTGGCGGCGCTGGCCCGGCGCGAGCTGATCAAGCTGGACCGGGTGGTCGAGGCGCTCTCGGAGGCCGCCGACGCGGGGGCGCACGCCCACGTGTGGGCGGCGCTGAAGGCGGCCCTGCCCGCCCTGCTCCCCGCGCCCGGCGAGCGGGCCCCGCACGGGCTGCCCGCGCTGCTGGCGCTGGCCACGCGCACGGTGGAGACCGCGCGGTTCGGCGCCATGCCCGGTGACGCGGTGCCGGGGCTGGCGGCGTTCGCGGCCGGGGGCGGCTCGGGCCGCGCGGCGGCCGAGGCCGCGCGGCTGCACCAGACCCTCACCCGCCAAGGCCGCCAGCTCCACATCCGGGTCTCGTGAGGGCGGGAGCGGGCCCCGCGGCCGGCCCGACGGCGGAGGACGGAGGCGGACGGATGCCGTGAAGTGCGGGAGGACGGGCCGGAACGCGTCTTGCCAGCGATACCCCCGGCCCGTACATTGATCCGGCACTTCATGGACATTTCCCTCTTTCACTCCTGACAGGACGGAAGCGATGACGGCCCTGAGCGGCAGCCCGGCGGACACCCCCGCGAACCCTCCAGGAGGCACTCCGGAGGGCGCCGTGCCCCCCGCGCCGCCTCCCGCCGCGTCCCCCGCCGGGTCGTCCGCCGCCCCCTCCCCCGGCCCTGCCGCCGTGCCTCCCACCGCGCCTCCTGCCGGGCCGCACCCGGCGCAGCGGCGGGTGCTGGCGGTGCTCACCGCCACCCAGGTGCTGGGCGGCATCGGCGTCGCCACCGGCGTGGCGATCAGCACGCTGGCCGCCGCCACCCTGTCGGACTCGGAGGCGATCGGCGGCCTGGCGCAGACCAGCGCCGTCGCGGGCGCGGGCGTGCTCGCGGTCCCCATGGCGCGGGCCGCCGCGCGCCGGGGCCGCCGCGCCGCGCTCACGCTCGCCTACGGCGCGGGCACGCTGGGCGCGGCGGTCGCGGCCGTCGCGACGGCCGCGCAGATGTGGCCGCTGCTGCTGGCCGGGCTGTTCCTGTTCGGCGGCGCGTCCGCAGGCGGGCTCGCCGCCCGCTACGCGGCCACCGACCTGTCGCGGTCCGGCCGGTCGGCGCGCGACCTGTCGGTGGTGGTGTGGGCGACCACGATCGGGTCCGTCGCGGGGCCGAACCTTGCGCGTCCGGCCGACGAGCTGGGCCGGAGTCTGGGGCTCGCCGCGTGGTCGGGGCCGTACGCGCTGGCGGCGGTCACGTTCGGGCTCTCGGCGCTGGGCGTGCTGGCGCTGCTGCGCCCCGACCCGCTGCGGCTGGCCGCCGACGCCGCCGCGAAGGCCGCCACCGCCGCGAAGGCCGCCGAGGACGCCGCCAAGGGCGCCGGCGGGAGCCCGGTGAAGGCCGGGCGCGGCGGCTGGGCCGCGCTGCGCGCCAGCCCCCGCGCGCGGCTCGCGATCGCCGCGATCGTGGTCACCCACGTGGTGATGGTGTCGGTGATGACCATGACGCCGGTGCACCTGAACCACGGGCACGCGAGCCTGACGATCGTCGGCGTGGTGATCAGCCTGCACATCGCCGGGATGTACGCGCTGTCGCCGCTGCCGGGCTGGCTGGCCGACCGCTTCGGCCGCGTCCCGGTCCTGCTGGTCGGCATGGCGCTGCTGGCGGCGGCCGCGGCGCTGGCGGCGGTGTCGGCCCCGCACGAGGTGACCAGGCTGACGGTGGCGCTGGTGCTGCTGGGGCTCGGCTGGTCGTTCGGGCTGGTCGGCGGGTCGGCGCTGCTCACCGAGTCGGTGCCGGTGGCCGACCGCCCGGCCGTGCAGGGCCTGTCGGACCTGCTGATGAACGGCGCCGCGGCGCTGGGCGGCCTGATGGCGGGCGCGATCGTGACCGCGCTGTCCTACGGGGCCCTGGCGACGGCCGCGGTCGTGCTGGTGCTGCCGATGACGGCCGCCCTGCTGCTCGCCCACTTCCGCGACTGAGCGGGAGCGGGGCGAGGCCGCAAAAGGCCGAAAACGTCGATGATCTTTGCAACCATGGGGACCTGGCCGGTGTTCGTACCGGAGACAGGACACCGGAAGGAAGGCGGAGCACCATGACCGACGCCGCCATGACGGCCGGCACCGCGGCGGGTACTGCGGCGGGTACCGCGGCCGGTGCCTCGACCATGGCCGCCACCCTCGCGTTCGGCGCGGTGGACACCCCGCTGGGACGCGTCCTGGTCGGCGCGACCGAGGCCGGGGTCGCCTGGTTCGCCTTCGGCGACGGCCCGGCCGAGCGCGCCCGCGCCACCGCCGCGCTCAGGCTGCCGCTCGTCGCCGACGACGAGCGCCTCGCGCCCACCCTGGAGCAGGTCGCCGCCTACTTCACCGGGGCGCGCACCGAGTTCGACCTGCCGATCGACTGGCGGCTGACCTCCCGCGTGCAGCGGCAGGTGCTGGAGACGCTCTACGGCACCGTCGGCTACGGGAAGGTCGTCACCTACGGCGAGCTGGGCGACCGCAGCGGCGCGCAGGTCCCGGCGCAGGCGATCGGCCAGGTGATGGGGAGCAACCCGATCCCGCTGATCGTGCCCTGCCACCGCGTGGTGGCCTCCAACGGGCTGGGCGGCTACAGCGGCGGCTCGGGCGTCGAGGTCAAGCGGTGGCTGCTCACCCTGGAGGGCTCGCTCCCGGCCACCCTGGACTGGGACCCCGAGCGCGGCCCGTGAGGGCGGGAGCCCGCGGCCGCACGGGGCGCTGCGCGGCCGCGGGCACGTCGCGGGCACGTCGCGGGGACGGCCGGGTCAGCGCTGCTTGCGGAACTTCTCGATCATGTCGTCGTAGGGCAGCTCGTAGACGGCGTGCACGTCCCAGCTGACCACGTCCATGTAGGGCTCCAGGAGGTCGGTCAGCTCCTGGGGGCTGTCGGTCTCCACCAGCATGAAGCCCGCGCCGCCGCCGGCCAGGTTGTACCAGCCGCGGATGTTCTCGGGGCGGTTCATGCCCTTGTCGTGCTGGTCGAGCACCCGGGCGCGCACGTCCTCCGCGCGGGCCCCGGACTGGTAGCGGAATCGGCAGTAGTACAGCATCGTCGGCCTCCTCGCCGTGAGCGGTACGAAGGGAATCGGTGGGCGACTCCGCGGCGGTGGCCGACCCCTAACCCAGACAAAGAGCGTTAAACAACGACAAACTTCCCGACTTTCGGCGGCGGCGCGGCGAGGTTACCGACGTCATGTCGGAAAACGTAGAATGCAGGGGTGCCGAGAATCAGCGAGCCCACCGTCGCCGAGCACCGCGCCCGCCAGCTGCGCACCCTGCTGGACGCCGCCCGCGCCCTGGTCGCCGAGGAGGGCATCGAGGCGCTGTCCCTGGCCGCCCTCGCCCGCCGCGTGGGCCTGTCCCGGCCGAGCCTGTACGAGTACTTCCGCTCCAAGGACGACCTGGTCGCCGCGATCGTGGAGGAGGAGCTGCCGCGCTGGGCGGCGCTCGTCGAGCGGGCGCTGGCCGGCCCGCCGGACCTGGTCGCCAAGATCGAGGCCTACATCCGGGTGCAGCTGGAGGTCATGACCGACGGGCGGCACGCGGCGGCGGTGGCGCTGGTCGAGCACGCGCTCGCCGAGCCCGCCCGCGAGCGCATCCGCGACGGGCACGCGCAGCTGCTGCGGCCGCTGGTGGACGCGCTGGCCGCCGACGGGGTGCCCGACCCCGAGCTGCGCGCCGAGCTCGTCCAGGGGATCGTGGACGCGGCCGCGACGGCGGCCCAGCGCCGCAGCGGGCAGGCCGAAGCGGTGATCGAGGCCGCCATCGCCCAGGCCGTGCACGGCCTGGGCGGGTGACGGCGCTCCGGCGGCAGGCGACCGGGAGCCGGTCGCGGGCCCGGTCGCGGCGCCCGTCGCAGGGCCGGGGGCGCCGCGCGCCTCACCCCTTGGCGGAGCCCTCGTAGACGACGCCGGTCAGGTCCTCCGAGACCTGCCACAACCGCCGCCCCAGCTCGGGCCGGTCGGCCTGCGGCGGCGTGACGACCTTCGTCGGCGCGCCCCGGAACTGCAGCAGGCGCGGCCCGTAGCAGACCCCGCCGCGCGCCTCGGGGGCGGCGGCCGCGTACAGGGTGGGCAGCGCTCCGGCCGCCGCCGACTGGGCGACCACGGCGTTGCCGAAGCCCGCCAGCCGCTCCTCCAGCCTGCTCCCCTGCATCTTGGGCCCGGCCGCCTGGAGATTGGTATTGGCGTATCCGGGGTGCGCGGCATTGCTGACTATTTCTGGAAAGCGCCGGTCCAGTTCTTTGGCGAACGCGAGATTGGCCAGCTTCGACTGCGCGTAGGCGGACCACTTTCCATAACGGCGTTCGCCCTGCAGATCGTCGAAACGGAACCGTCCCGCCCATGCGAATCCACTGGTTACCGTGGTCACCCGCGGCGATTTCGCGGCGCGCAGGGCGGGCAGCAAAAGCCCGGTCAACGCGAAATGCCCCAAATGGTTGGTGCCGAACTGCATCTCGAAGCCGTCGGCGGTGGTGCGGCGCGGCAGGGCCATGACCCCGGCGTTGTTGACCAGCACGTCCAGCGGGGCGTCGCCGTGGCGCTCGGCGAACGCGCGGACCGAGGCCAGGTCGGCCAGGTCCAGCGGGGCGAGGGCGACCTTCCCGTCCGGGACCGCCGCCATGATGCGGTCGTGGGCCGCCTGCCCGCGCTCGGCGCTCCGGCAGGCCAACACCACCGACGCGCCGCGCCGGGCGAGCTGGAGGGCCGTGTGGTAGCCCAGGCCGCTGTTGGCCCCGGTGACGATCGCCCGCCGACCGCCCAGGTCGGGGAGGTCCGCCGTACTCCATCCGCTCATGCCGTGACTCCCGCTCCGCGTCCACGTCATATCTCGATGACCGGAGACCCCAAGCTAGACGTGACGTCGAATAGCGGCAACCGCACCGCCCCGGTGTGGCGCACCTCACGCGAAGGCTCCCCCGGCCGTGGGGCGCGAAGGAGCCGTGCGCGGAGCCGCTCGGAAGCCGCCGGGCGGCGGCCGGGACGTCAGGACGGGAGGTTGGCCTCGATCGCGGAGACCACCTCGGGGGCCTCCGGCTCGACGCTCGGGGCGAACCGGGCGGCGACGGTGCCGTCCGGGGCGATCAGGAACTTCTCGAAGTTCCACTGGATGTCGCCGGTGCGGCCCTCGGCGTCGGGGACGTCCACCAGCTCCTCGTAGAGCGGGTGCCGCCCCTCCCCGTTCACCTCGACCTTCTCGGTCAGCGGGAAGGTGACGCCGTAGGTGGCCGAGCAGAAGGTCGCGATCTCCTCCGCCGTGCCCGGCTCCTGGCCCATGAACTGGTTGCAGGGCACGCCGAGGACGGTGAAACCGCGTTCGGCGAAGCGCTCCTGGAGCCGTTCGAGCCCGGCGTACTGCGGGGTCAGGCCGCACTTGGAGGCCACGTTCACCACCAGCACGGCCTTGTTGCCCCGATACTGCCCGAGGTCCGCAGAACCGCCCTGCAGACCACCGATCTCTACCTCGAAGACAGACATGCGGCCGATCTTAGGAGATCTCGCCTCCGCCGACCGGCCCGCACCCCGGCGCGACCGTCAGGTGCCCAGGGTGTTGACGAAGGTGGCGAGCTGCCGGCCGGCCTCGCCGAGTTGGTCGAAGGCGTTGTTCACCACCCCGGCCGCGGCCCGCGGCGAACTCAGCAAGTAGAAGATGACGAAGGCGATGGCCACATAACGGAGGTTCTTCTTCATCGACGCCGTCCCTGGTGTAGCGCAGCGACACACTGACCCGATCAGATTGTGCCCATCTGCTCCGACCCGCAAAGCGGGATTTTACTGTGACGGCGGGGCCAGCGGTCGATGTCCGCACGTGAAAAAGCCCCGCGCCCACGGAGGGCACGGGGCGGGCGGACGGTCCTCAGGGAATCGCGCTCACGAACTGAGACAGCGACTCGGCGGCCCCGCCCAAACCTCCCAGACCACTGTTGACCAGGTTGGCCGCCCCCTCGGGACGGCTGATCACGTACCAGGCGACGAAGGCTATCGAGGCCAACTTCAGGTGCTTCTTGTTCACGGTCCACCACCCTGTGCAGTCGCTTACCTACGAAGAGTAGTGCCCCGAGTGATGGCGATCACAGATCAATGCGGGGTAAAGATAGGGTGACCTAACCTCCCGGTACCCCTGTTTTCACCGCCCACACCCCTGACAAGACCCCTTTGCGGTGCAAGGTTCACCGCAACCCCCGCCGCACCGGGCTCGGACGGGCCGTCTCAAGGATCAGGACGCGCCCGCTCCGTGCTCGGCCAGGTACTCGATGTACAGGGGCCGCAGCGCCTCGCCGACCCGGCCCTCGTCGGCGTGGTTGAACTCCTCCAGCAGCGAGACCGCGTGCAGCAGGTCGAACTCGGCGCGGCCGACGTCGCCGCCGGCCGCGGCGGCCGCCGGGATCGACTTCAGCAGCCGCCACAGGAAGCCGACGTCCTTGCGCTCCTTGGCCAGGCCCATCGCCCGGTCGTACAGCTCGGTGGTCGGGAGTTCCTCCAGCTCGGCGGTCCGGGCCGGGGTCTGATCCGGGGTCTGATCCGTCATGCCACCGACTCTAGCGGCCCCTCGCGGCCCACCCGCCCCACGACCGGCCGCTCCCGGCAGGGGCGCCGCAGAAGCCCCGCGGGGGCACTGGCCGGACGCCGAGGGAGGCCGGGGCGGCCGGAGTCCGGCCGCCCCCGCGCCGCCTACTTGCTGATCACGTTGGCGGGCACCGGCTGGTCGGCCTTGAGCGCGCCGAACAGCTGGGTCGCCCGCGCGCGGTCCCAGGTGATGTAGGAGCCCGCGGCGGCCGAGGAGCCCGCGCCGCCGATCGGGACGGTGGTGGTGACGCCGTCGCCGCCGGTGACGCCGCGCATGGCCCACATCATCCGGGTCAGGTCGAGCAGGTGGTCGTTCTCGTCCACCAGGAAGTTGCTGGTGGCGTTCATCGCCAGCGGGATGCTGCGGAACGGGTTCAGCAGCACGCCGGGGCTGGTCGAGCGCTTCATCAGCGCCCCGAAGAACTGCCGCTGCCGCTCGACCCGGTCGAGGTCGGCGCGGCCGCCGGCGCGGGTGCGCACGTAGCCGAGGGCCTTGGCCCCGTCCAGGTCCTGGCAGCCCGCCGGCAGGTTCAGGCCCGCCTTGGGGTCCTTCATCGGCCTCTTGAGGCACATCTCCACGCCGCCGATGGCGTCCACGACCCCCACGAAGCCGCCGAAGCCGATCTCGGCGTAGTGGTCGATGCGCACGCCGGTGGCGCGCTCGACGGTCTGCACCAGCAGCTTGGGGCCGCCGAAGGCGAACGCGGCGTTCAGCTTGTTGGAGCCGCGCCCGGGGATCGGCACGTAGGAGTCGCGCGGCAGGCTGACCAGCGTGGTGCCGCCGTCGCCGTAGTGCAGCAGCATCATCGAGTCGGTGCGGCGGCCCTCGGCCTTGCCGGTGGCCATGCGCTTGCGGTCGGCGGCGGTGAGGCCCTCGCGGGAGTCGGAGCCGACGATCAGCCAGTTGGTGCCGGGGGTGTCGGCGATGCGGCCGGGGTAGTCCTCCAGCACGGCCTCCCGCTTGAGCCGGGAGTCCAGGTAGAAGTAGCCGCCGACGATCAACAGCAGCAGCACGGCCAGCAGCGCCAGCAGGATCTTGGGCCAGCGGCGGCCCCGGCGGCGGCGCCCCTCGGGCGGGTAGTCGTCGTAGCCGCCCCGGTCGTCGTAGCCGCCCCGGTCGTCGTAACCGCCCCGGGCGTCGTGGCCGTAGCCCCGGAGCTGGTCGCCGTCGTAGGCGTACGGGTCCCCCGCGGGAGCGGATGATGGCCGGTTGCGCGCCACGGGGCGTCCTCCTTGTCGTGCCCGGCTCGGCGGCCGGGTCGGCGGTACTGCGGTAGACCTTAGACAAAGCGGACCGGTGCCCGCGTCCATCCGGCGCATGATGTTCACAGATCGTCATCAGCCCGTCCTGCTACCCGGCGGGCTCGGCGCGTCCCCCTCGCGTCGCACGCCCGCCCATGGGGTCGTACGTACGGACGAGGCCGTTCGGCCGGGGCCGGATCACGGCAGAGCCCGCCCGGAGCGGGAGAGGGCCGCTCAGAAGGTCTGAGCGGCCCTCTCCGGAGCCGCGGGCGGGATCGGACGGCTCCTGGGGCCTACCGCTTCTCGATGACGTCCTTGAACCCGAAGAAGCCGGGGCGGCGGTGGCGGGGGCCGGTGTCCTCGGGCAGGTCCTCCTTGCGCAGCAGCCGGACCTCGTCGGGGCCGACGCTGCCCGGCCGCCCCTCCTCGGCCTCGGTGAGCCGCCGGCCCTGCCGGGAGATGGCCCCCTCCAGCAGGTTGCGCATCAGCCGCGCGTTGCCGAAGGACCGGTCGCGCTCGTGCTTGGCCAGCAGCTCCTCCAGGGCCCCGCGCACGTCCTCGGCCAGCTGGAAGCCCTGCGCGGCCGCCATGTACTCGAAGATCTCGATGAGCTCGTCGTTGCTGTAGTCGGGGAAGTGCACCTTCTTGGGGAAGCGCTCGCGCAGCCCGGGGTTGGAGTCCAGGAACTGCTCCATCTGCTCGCCGTACCCGGCGACGATGACCACCAGGTCCGAGCGGTGCTCCTCCATCAGGCGCAGCAGCTCGGCGACGGCCTCGTTGCCGAAGTCGCGGCTGTCCCCGGCGGCCTGCGTCAGCGTGTACGCCTCGTCGATGAACAGCACCCCGCCCAGGGCGCGCTCCACCACGGCGCGCACGCGCGGCGCGGTCTGGCCGACGTACTCGGCGACCAGGTTGGCGCGGGTCACCTCCACCAGGTGCCCCGACGACAGCAGGTTCTGCTCGGCGTAGACGGCGGCGATCAGGCGGGCGATGGTGGTCTTGGCGGTGCCGGGGTTGCCGGTGAACACCATGTGCCGCGAGGGCTGCGGCAGCCGCTGGTTGGCCCGCTCGCGCATCGGGACGGCGCGGGCCTCGGCGACCAGGTGCTCGACCTCCTCCTTGACGGCGGCCAGCCCGACCAGCCGCCCGATCTCGCCGCGCGGGTCGTCGGAGCCGCGGCCCGGGTGGCCGGTCAGCGCGTCGGGCACGTCCTCGGGCAGGATCTCGTCCAGCCGCTCGGTGTCGTCCACCACGTCGTCGGCCAGCACCCGGCGGCCCTGCATCGCCACCGCCTGGTCCAGCAGGCCCAGCACCAGGCCCGCGTTGGCGAAGCCGGGGCCGCGCGGCGCGGTGCGCACCAGCCGGGCCACCTTGTCGAAGGTGCCCGCGGCCAGCGCGAACCCCGCCGCCTTCGCCCGCCGTCTGAACAGCTCCGCCAGCTCCTCGTCGCCGAGGTCGGGGAAGCGCACCGTCAGCGGGAACTGCGCGGCCAGGTCGGGGTTCTCGCGCAGCAGCTCCGGCAGCGCGTCGGGCGGGCCGGTCAGCACCACCACCAGGTCGTCGGGGTTGGCCTGCATGGTGGCCACCAGCGCGTCCAGCGCCTCGCGGCCGTGCGCGGGGTCGGCCCTGGCCAGGTGGGCGTCGCGCACCAGCAGCACGCCGCCGTGCGCGCGTTCGGCCGCGCGCCGCATCTTCAGCGCGCTGTCGCCGGGGAAGTCGCCCTGCAGGTCGCCCCGCTCCACCTCGACCAGGTGGCCGCTGGTCAGCACGCCGAGCCCGGCGTACAGGCGGCCCAGCAGCCCGGCGACGGTGCGGCGGCCGGTGCCGGGGTTCCCGGCGAACGCCAGGTGGCGCGGGCGGGCGGAGTCGGGCATCCCGGCCTCGCGCCGCAGCTGCACCGCCTTGGCCTCGGCGACCAGCGCCTGCACCTCCTCCTTGACCGGCCCGATGCCGATCATCGCCTTCAGCTCGGCCAGCGGGTCGCCGTCGTGGCCCGACAGCGGCTGCTGCGGCAGGTCCTCGCGGGTGATCCGGAGCGGCTCCCCGGCGGGCTCGCCGGAGGAGCGCACCCGCGCGAGCGCGGCGGCGGTGCTCTGCGCGACGACCTGCTCCACCAGGCGCGCGCCGCGCAGGTTCAGCATCGGCGGGGTGCGGGCCAGCAGCTCGCCGGCGATGGCGGCGGCCTCGCCGGTGGCCTCCAGGCCGTGGGCGGCCAGCGCGCGGCGGAACAGCTCGGCGTAGTCGGCGGCGGTGAAGTCGGTGGTGCGGGCGGCCTCGAACGCGCGCACCAGCGCGGGGTTGACCTTGAACAGCCGCCCGTCGCCGCCGGTCCGGCACAGCGCGATCACGTCCAGGCCGGGCGAGCGCGCCATCAGCCGCCGCAGCTCCTCCACGGCCGCCGCGCCGCAGCGCTCGTGGGCGGCCATGCGCTCCAGGTCGTCCACCACCAGCAGCATCCGGCCCTCGACGCAGTCGCGGACCCGCGCCTGCAGC
Organism: Spirillospora sp. NPDC050679; assembly: GCA_044456955.1. Taxonomy (GTDB): domain Bacteria; phylum Actinomycetota; class Actinomycetes; order Streptosporangiales; family Streptosporangiaceae; genus Spirillospora. The sequence goes on from JBITGK010000019.1 coordinate 53,378, forward strand.
CACAGCACCGCGTCGCTGACGGTCAGGGCGGCGAACACCTGGTCGGAGACCCACAGCGCCTCGCGGACCGCGCCGCACTCGATCAGCGCCCGCTCGGCCAGCTCGGCGGCGGTGCCCTTGCCGGTGCCCTCGGGCCCGGTGATCAGCAGGCGCAGCGCGCGCCGTCCCGAGATCCGCCCGCCCAGCGCCGCGCGCAGGGCGCGCATCAGATCCGGCTGCCCGACCAGCGGCTCCTCCTCCACGGCGGGCGGGAGCGCCTGCGCGGCCTGGTGCCCGGCGGCCCCTTCCCCGGCGGTCCCGGCGGTCCCTGCGGCCTCGCCGTCCGCCTGCTCCTGCGCACGCGGCTTCGCCTCCGCCAGGGCGACCAGCGCGTTGGGCACCCTGCGCGGCGCGAACAGCCGCCGCAGGTCGAGCTGGAACGCGCTGATCGGCAGGCGGCAGCGCGGGTTGGTGGCGGGGTCGGGCAGGCCCTGCACGACGCCGGTGAGGCGGGCGCCCATGTCCAGCCACGCCCGGCAGGCGGCGACCTCCCCAGCGGCCATGCCGCGCGCCAGCCAGCCGCGCACGTCGCGCTGCCAGCGCTCGACCGCGAACTCCGGTCGCAACGCCCGCAGCCGGTCGCACAGCTGCTCGTAGCCGGCCGTGCCGAGCGCGGCCGACGCCTCCGGCGGGACGACGCACGCCTGCGGATCGTCGGCCGCCGCCAGCAGCAGGCGCGCCAGGGCCGTCTCAGGCCGGTCGCCGTCGCCGACCGCCTCCAGCAGCCTGCGGTGCACCGCGGCCAGGCCCGAGCACACCCAGTCGAGGTAGCCGACGGGCCCGGCCAGCTCCGGCAGCAGCGTCAGCTCCGGCTCGGTCAGGCGGCCGGTCCACACCTCGTCCAGCCGCTCGTGCGGGACCGCGAGGTCGGCCTCGGCCAGCGCGGGGTCGGCGGCGTGCCGGTCGAACAGCGCGACCAGCGCGCGGCGGCGCGGCTCCAGCGGCTCCAGGCCCTCCAGGACCTCCAGCGCCGCGCGGGCCAGCTCGTACATCACCTGGCGGCGCTGCCGGTCGTCGCCCGCGGGCTCGCGCAGCCACTGGCCCGGCGGCCGCCACCGGCCGCCCTGGCTGAACCAGGCCAGCGGATCGCGCACGGCGGGCTCGGGGACGGCCAGGAAGTCCGACAGCACCTCGTACTCGACGTCGCCGCGCGTTCCGGCACGCACCGCCGAGGCGCCCAGCAGGAACGTCAGCAGCGACCACAGCTCGGCGCCGGCGGTGGAGGTGCCCGTGCCGTAGAAGTCGCTGAGCTGGCGGGTCAGCACCACCGCGCGGGGATCTCGGTTGAACTCCACCGCGCGCTCGCGCAACCCCTCGTACAGCCCGTCCGGCACCCGCCAAGGGCCGTGCGCGTAGATGTCCAGCACGGGCTCGTCGGTCAGCAGCAGTTCGAGGTCTTCCGGCAACCGGGGGGCGCTCACCTGGAGGTCCTTCTCTCTTGCTCGTCAGAGGCGGGGACGGTGCGGTGCGGGCGACGCGGGAGGGGTGGGGGACGGGGGGACGGGCCTGGCGCGGGGTTCGACAAGCACCCTACGGCGCGGTGCGATCACACACATCCTTTTGGAACGCTCCCTCCCGGGTGCGGGTTGGCACGGCGCGGTTCGTCCGCGATAGTTGTCACGTGGAAAGCTTTCGCCGGCCTCCGGCGGGAGCACCCGACCCCGGAAGGGGATACCCCGTGCAACCACTGCATGTGAGCACCCGCCCGCACGACGGCCACACCCTGGTCCGGCTGTGCGGCGAGCTCGACATCGCCACCGCCGAGGACCTGCGGCGCCGGCTGAGCGCCGCCCGCCGGTCCCACGGTGAGCACCTGGTGCTGGACCTCGCGGACCTGGAGTTCATGGACTCCCAGGGGCTGTCGGTCCTGGTGCACTGCTACAAGGCGGTCACGGCCGCCGGGGGCAGCTTCACGCTGGCCGCGCCCCGGCCCATCGTCCGCCGCACCCTCGAGATCACCGGCATGCACCGCCGGATGACCGTGGTCGGCTCCTTGGAGGAGGCGCTGACCACCACCGCCGCGCCGGGCTGAGACCCCGCCGCGCGTTCCGCCGCCCACATCCGCCGCCGCCCACTGACGCAGCGTCCCCGTGACGTGAAAGAGGCCGTGCCCCGGAACCCTCAGGTTCCGGGGCACGGCCTTTGGCGCACGCCGGTCACAGCGGCAGCGGCGTCGGGCGCTTGGGCTCGCGCCCGTCGCCCGACGAGCGGCCCCGCGCGCGGCGCGCGACCCACGGCAGCAGGTACGTGCGCGCCCAGCGCGCGTCCTCGCGGCGCAGCTCCAGCCACGGCAACGGGTCGACCGGCGGCCACGGCTCGCGCCAGTCGCCCTCGGCGGGCACGCCCAGCACCTCGGCGACCCGCAGCGCCAGCCGCCGGTGCCCCTCCGACGACAGGTGCAGCCGGTCCTCGTACCAGGCGCGCGGGTCGTTGAAGATCGGCATCGACCACAGGTCCACCACCGTGCAGCCGCGCCGGTCGGCGATGGCCCGCAGGTGCATGTTGTAGGTGGCGGCCTTGCCGCGGATGCGGTGCCCCGAGCGCAGCCCCCGGGTGTCGAAGCCGGTGAACAGCACCACCCGCGCGCCGGTGGCTCGCAGCCGCCGCACCGCGCCGTCGAACTCCACCGCCAGCGCGTCGGGGTCCGAGCCCGGCCGGATGATGTCGTTGCCGCCCGCGCACAGGGTCACCAGGTCCGGCCGCAGGTCCACCGCGATCGGCACCTGGTCGGCCGCGATCTGGTGCAGCAGCTTGCCGCGCACCGCGAGGTTGGCGTACCGCAGGCCCGGGTGCGCGGCGGCCAGGTGCTCGGCCAGCCGGTCGGCCCAGCCCCGGAAGACGTCGTCCTGGCCGGGGTAGGGATCGTTCATGCCCTCGGTGAAGCTGTCGCCGAGGGCGACATAGGTCCCGATCGTCTCCATCTCGTCCATCACGCTTCCCATGCCGGATCTGTGCTGGTTACGTGTATTAATCATGCATCGCCGGGACGTCCCTACGCGACCGTAAGATCGTCCGCCCCGCCGCGGGCGGCACGGCGAAGCCCGGGACCCCCGGGTCCCGGGCTTCGCCCTCGTACGCGGCCGTATGCCGCCGTCCGGTGCCGTTCAGCCCCGGTGGCCGACCATCCCGCCCTGCGCGGGCGGCGGGCCGCCGGCGTTCATGTGCATGGTCATGGCGTGCTTGACCAGGGTGATCAGCACCGCCTTGGTGGACTCGCGCGAGCGCGCGTCGCACTCCAGGATCGGCACGTGCGCGCTGATCGACAGCGCGTCGCGGATGTCCTCCAGGCCGTACTGGAACTCGCCGTGGAAGCCGTTGACGCCGACCACGAACGGCAGCCCCAGCTCCTCGAAGTAGTCCACCGCCGCGAAGCAGTCGGCCAGCCGCCGGGTGTCCACCAGCACGACCGCGCCGATGGCCCCCTTGACCAGGTCGTCCCACATGAACCAGAACCGGTGCTGGCCCGGCGTGCCGAACAGGTACAGGATCAGCTCGCGGTCCAGCGACACCCGGCCGAAGTCCATGGCCACGGTGGTGGTGGTCTTGTCGGGCACCGCCGACAGGTCGTCCACCTCGGCGCTGGCGGCGGTCATCACCGCCTCGGTGGTGAGGGGCATGATCTCCGACACCGAACCGACGAAGGTCGTCTTGCCGACGCCGAAGCCGCCGCCCACCACGATCTTGACCGAGGTCAGCTCGGCCTCGGGCGGGCCGGCCGGAGGCACCCGGTCAGAGCTTGCGTAGTCCACTGAGAACCCTTTCGAGCAGGCGGAGGTCCGGCTGCGTACCGGCGGGACGCGACTGGTGCAGTCGCAGCAGTCCCTCGAGAGCCATGTCGGCGATCAGCACCCGGGCCACGCCCAGCGGCAGCTTCAGCAGCGCCGACACCTCGGCGACCGACCGCGCCGACCGGCACAGTTCCATGATCGCCCGGTACTCCGGCGTCAGCATGGACACATCGCGCGGCGGGTACGGGGCCGCCGACACCAGCGCCTCGATCGCCAGGTCGTACCGCGGGCGGGTCCGCCCCCCGGTGACGGCGTAGGGCCGCACCAGGGAGCTGCTGTCGTCCTCGGGCTCGGGCTGCCGGGCGGGCTGCTGCTGCTCGTACCCCCATGGGGGCACGCCGCCCGGCCCGGCGCCGTAGGGACCGCCTCGATCCATCTCGCCGACCTCCGTCAGAGTCAGTCAGATCAGTAACGGGCCGGTCCGGGACCCATCTCCGGGACCGGCGGTCCCCCGTACGGCGGCTGTTCGGGGCCGCCGCGCAGTGCCGGGGTCAGCGCCCGGCCCACCCGCTCCACCAGCAGGGTCATCTCGTAGGCCACCAGGCCGAGGTCGCAGTCGGGCGCGGCCAGCACGGCGAACACCGAGCCGTTGGCGATCGACATCACGAACAGCAGCCCGCGGTCCATCTCCACCACGGTCTGGCTCACGCCGCCCGCGTCGAAGATCTTGGCGGCGCCCTGGGTGAGGCTCATCAGCCCCGAGGCGATGGCCGACAGCTGGTCGGCCCGCTCCGGCGGGAACCCCGCCGAGTAGGCCATCGGCAGGCCGTCGGAGGAGACCACCACGGCGTGTGCGACCTTCGGGACACGATCCGCGAAGTTCGTCACCAACCAGTTGAGATCTTGCCCGCTCACCGGGTTCCTCCTGTCTCGCCGTCGTCGTACGACGGTCCCTCACCTGTCGTGTCGCCCGGCCCGGCCGCGCGGACCTGGCGGCCCTTGTGCACACCGCGCTGCAGGCTCGCGAACCGGTTGCGCACGGTGTCGGCCGACTGGCCGCGCGGCTGCTGCGGCGGGCCGCCCGCCGTGCCGCCCGACATGCCGGTCGGCACCGTCGGCGGCGTGGTGTTGCTGGTGACCGCGCCCGGAACCCGGTTCTTGCCGGGCACCCGCTTGGGCAGCCCGACGGCCGTGCGCTGGCCCGCCACCGGCTTGGCCGCCGCCTCGGCGGCCTGGAACCCGGCGTCGGCGGGCGAGGACCAGCCGCGCGCGGGGTCCTCGTTCGGTTCGTCGCCGTCCCTGCGCTGGAACCACTCCGACTGCATCGCGTCGAATATCGGCGACCGTTCCGGCCGCCGGCGCGGGATCTGGGGGCGCTGCTCGGGCGGGGCGGGCTGCTCGGAGATGGGTTCCTCCAGCGTGAACGGCTCGGGTGCGGACGTCCCGCCGCCGGACGCGGCGGGCTCCTCCCACCGGTCCGGGCCCGCCGGCCCGGAGTCGGGCACGGCCGGTTGCGGTCCGGTCTCCCAGGAGATCGGGCGCCGCTGCTGAGCGGGAACCTCGGGCTGTGCCTCGGGCACGGCCGGGCGCGCCTCGGGCGGCACCGGCCGGGTGTTGTCGGGCGGCAGGTCGCGGCGCTGGTCGCGCGGCGGCGCCGGGGTGCCGTTCAGCGGGGGCCGGACGCCGTTCTGCGCGCCGTTCTGCGCCGCTCCGGCGCGGCCGGGCAGGTTGGTGCCGGGCTGGCGCACCGGCAGGTCGCCGGGGCGCGGAGCGGAGCGGTCGGCGGAATGCGGGCCGGTGTCGCCGTACATCGGGGACGAGGGGACCGGGCCGGTGTCGCCGCCGGTCAGGTGCTCGCCGGTGCCGGGCTCGCCGACGTGCTGGTCGCTGACACGGTGGTCGCTGACGCGGTAGTCGCCGCCATGGTGGTCGCCCACGCGGTGGTCGCCGGTGCCCCCGAACATCGGGTGGCCGCCGGTCTCCTCGCGCGGCTGCCGGTGGTCGCGGTCGCCGTCGAACATCGGGTGCGACCCGGTGCCCTCGTTCAGGCGGTGCTCGCCCGTGCGGTGCTCTCCGGTGCGGTGCTCTCCGGTGCCGCCGAACATGGGGTGCGAGCCGGTGCCCTCGTTCAGCCGGTGCTCGCCGGTACCGCCGAACATCGGATGCGACCCGGTGCCCTCGCCCATCCGGTGCTCGCCGGTGTCGGAGAACATGGGATGCGACCCGGTGCCCTCGTTCAGACGGTGCTCGCCGGTGCCCCCGAACATCGGGTGGGCGCCGGTGCCCTCGTTCATGCGGTGGGCGCCGGTGTCGCGCACCGCGGGGAAGCCGCCGGTGTCGCCGCGCGAGCGGCGCTGGCCGGGGGCGGCCTCCTCGCGCTGGAACAGCCCGCTCGCCGGCGCGCCGGCCGGGACCGCCGCGGGGGCGGGCTGGGAGCCGAACGCACGGGAGCCGACGGTGCCGGGCTCGACCGGCGCGACCAGCGCGTCCGGCAGCACCACGAACGCGGTGAGGCCGCCGCCCTGGGCGGCGCGCAGCTCGACGCGGACGCCGTGCCGGACCGCCAGGCGGCCGACCACGAACAGGCCCATGCGGCGGGCGGCCGAGAAGTCGATGACCGGGGGATTGGCGAGGCGCCAGTTGGCCTGCTCCAGCTCCTCCGGCGACATGCCCACGCCGTTGTCGTTGATCTGCAGCATCGCGCCGCCGCCGCTGAGCAGCTGGCCCGAGACGGTGACCTTGGTGTTCTCCGAGGAGAAGGTGGTCGCGTTCTCCACCAGCTCGGCCAGCAGGTGCACCAGGTCGTTGACGGCGGGGCCGGCCACGCGCATGTCGCCCTGCACGCGCAGCGCGACCCGCTCGTACTGCTCGACCTCCGACAGCGAGGCGCGCACCACGTCGATCAGCGGCACGGGCTGGTTGCGCCGGCGCACCTGCTCCTGGCCGCCGAGGACCAGCAGGTTCTCGCAGTTGCGGCGCATGCGGGTGGCCAGGTGGTCCAGGCGGAACAGGTTGGCGAGCTGCTCCTCGTCGCGCTCGCTCTGCTCCAGCTCCTCGATCAGGCGCAGCTGGCGCTCGATGAGGGACTGGCTGCGGCGCGACAGGTTGACGAACATCGCGTTGATGTTGCCGCGCAGGACCGCCTCGTCGGCGGCCAGCCGGACCGCCTCGCGGTGGACCTCGTCGAAGGCGCGGGCCACCTGGCCGATCTCGTCGCTGGAGTCCACATCGATGGGCTCGACCTCGATGCCGCCCGCGGCGGCCTCGGGGTCGCGCAGCCGGTCCACCAGGCCCGGCAGCCGGCTGCCGGCCACCTCCAGCGCGCCCGCCTGCAGCCGGCGCAGCGGCCGCACCAGCGAGCGCGCGACCAGCACGGTGGTCAGCAGCACCAGGATGATGGTGACCAGCGCCAGCGCGGCGTCGCGCAGCGCGGCGGCGGAGGCGTCCTCCTCCAGCGCGGTGGTGCTCTCGGTCAGGGTGCGGGCGATGCCCGCCTCCACGGTCCGGGTGCGGTCGACCTTGGCGGTCATGTCGCGGTTCCACTCGGCGGCGTTGCGCCAGCCGAGCGGCCGCACCAGCAGCGCCCGGCTCGCTCGCGCGCGGAACAGCGCGGTGACCCGCGTGTACTCGGCGCGGTCGATCTCGGGGCCGGTGACGGTGTCGTCGTAGCGCTGGCGCTGCTCGGCGGTGGAGGCCGACCGGAACGAGGACAGCGCGCTCTCCCACTCGGTGCGCGCCTTCTCCAGACCGGTCAGGTCGCCCGGCTCGAAGCGGCCCGCCCACAGCGCGGCGGCCACCAGGGCGCGCTCGCGGGAGGCGGCGTCCTTGGCGCGCGACAGCGCCGACAGCGCCAGCGCGTTCTGCGCCAGGTCGGTGCGCGGGGCGTTCTGCGCCACCTGGACGTGGAAGTTGTTCACGTCCGCGATGAAGGAGGTGTACTTGTCCACGACCACGCTCGGCGGGAGCTGGCCCGCCAGGCGGCGCAGCGCGGGCAGCACCTCGATGCGGGTGACCACGTTGCCGATGGTCAGCCGCAGGCTGCCCGACTCGCCGGTCTCGACCTGCGCGGCCGCGGCGCGGACCTTGGCGGCGGCGTCGTCCACCGCGCGCTGGCGGGCGCTCATCTCCGCCGAGTCGATGCCGGTCCGGCCGCCGCCCGCCGCGTACTGGACGCGCGCGTCGCGCTCGTTCTCCAGCTCGTGGGCGAGCACCGCCATCCGCTCACCGAGCGTAGCCAGGCGCTCCAGCCGCTGGAAGGACTCGGCGTTGTCCAGCGAGACCGAGACCCGGTAGCCCGCCAGTGCCGCGGCGACCAGCGTGGGGATCGCGATCAGCGCGAAGAGCCGGGCGCGCACGCGCCAGTTGCGCAGCCGGAACCGGCTGACGGGCGAGCCCCGCCGGACGGTCTCCGTACTGGTCGGCGGGGATGCCTGGGGTGTCTCTGGGGGCTCTGGCGCCCCTTGCGCTTTCCGCACTGCCCTCCGCTACCTCTCACCGCACTGTCTGATTCCCGGCGCATCCGCGACCTCGGTCCCTCGTCGCGCGTCGCGTGATCCCGGCGCGCCAGACGAGCGCCGAACATTGCAACACAGAGCAAGCGGCGAGGCCAAGCGGAATGATCACAATGGTGGGAATTTGTGCCGCATTGCACGACTGTGTCACGAACTGCTAACTATCCCGAAGGTCGCCGGACGGGCCGGCCGTACGCCCCGGAGGGTGCTGCGGGGGTGCGCTACGCTCCCGGGCGTTTCCGATGATCATCGCACAAGGTGGCAGTGTTGCTTGAACTCGCTGGTCTGACCCACTCCTACGCCGACGGGCACCTCGCCATCGACTCGCTGGACCTGACCGTCCGCGACGGCGAGCTCGTCAGCATCGTCGGCCCCTCCGGCTGCGGCAAGTCCACGCTGCTGCGCTGCATCGCCGGACTGATCCGCCCGACCGGCGGAACCGTGACCCTGGACGGCGAGGCGATCGTCGGCGTGCCCGACAACCTCGCCGTGGTGTTCCAGGACTACAGCCGTTCGCTGTTCCCGTGGCTGACGGTGCGCGACAACGTCGCGCTCCCGCTGCGGCGGCGCGGCAAGTCCAAGCAGGAGCGGCGCGAGGCCGCGCTGGAGGCGCTGGAGGAGGTCGGCCTCGCCGACGCCGCCCGCAAGTACCCCTGGCAGCTGTCGGGCGGCATGCAGCAGCGCGTGTCGATCGCCCGCGCGCTGGCCTACCGGCCGTCACTGCTGCTGATGGACGAGCCGTTCGGCTCGGTGGACGCGCAGACCCGCGAGGACCTGGAGGACCTGGTCCTGAAGGTGCACCGCGCGGAGAAGATGACGATCCTGCTGGTCACCCACGACATCGACGAGAGCGTCTACGTCGGCGACCGCGTGGTCATCCTCGGCAAGTCCCCCACCGGCGTGCGCGCCGACCTGGAGGTGACGCTGCCCGCCGAGCGCGACCAGATCGAGACGCGCGGGCTGCCGGAGTTCGTACGGCTGCGCGCCGAGGTGGGCCGCCTTGTCCGCGGCGGCGCGACCGACGCCGAGACGGGCGCGGCGGACGACGCCGAGACGGGCGCCGAGGCGAGCGCCAAGACCGACGCCAAGGTTGCCGACAAGCCCGTCGGCGAGGCCGCTGACAAGGTCGCCGCCAAGGACGAGGCCGTCGTCGAGGCCGTCGTCGAGCCCGCCGAGAAGGCGGACGCCAAGGCCGACGACAAGACCGCTGACAAGACCGACGAGAAGGCCGACGAGAAGATCGTCGCCAAGTCCGACGACAAGCCCGAAGAGAAGACCGTCGTCAAGGCCGCCGCCAAGTCGGCGTCCACCGGCGACAAGCCGGCCTGACGCGACCGGCGCCGGCGGCGGCTCGGCCCCCCGTGCCGCCGCGTCGCCGGTCCGCCACGAGGCGTCGCGATACGGAGCGCGCTGCGTCACCACCCGGTGACCAGGCGAGATTCTTCGCGATTCGTCCATCACGATGTGACCTCAACGCTCCGGAGCGCCCGGCAACCTGCGCTACGCTCCCGGCTCGTTGAAAGATCACTTTCATCCCTGTTTTCCCCCCGCGTGCTGGAGCATCACCATGTCTGCAGTCCACCGTCGATCCGCCGCGCTGTCCGGCGTGCTGGCGCTCGCCCTGGCGGCCACCGCCGCCTGCGGCGGCGACGAGCCCAAGTCCGCCAACGGGCTGGAGAAGTCCGAGATCACCATCGGCACCATGCCGGTCGGCGACACCGCCCCGTTGCAGCTGGCCATCTCCAAGGGCCTGTTCAAGGCCGAGGGCCTGAAGGTCAAGACCCAGGTCATCGCCGGTGGCTCCCAGGCCGTGCCCAAGCTCAAGGGCGGCCAGCTCGACATCTCCTTCGGCAACTACGTGTCGCTGTTCTCGGCCGCGGCCAAGAACGACTTCAAGCCCAAGGTGCTCGCCGAGGCGTTCCAGAGCGGCCCGAAGACCCACGTGCTGCTGGTGCCCAAGGACTCCAAGATCCAGTCGGTGAAGGACCTGGCCGGCAAGAAGATCGGCGTCAACACCAAGCGCAACGTCAGCACCCTGCTGGTGCGCGCGGCCGCCAAGCCGGCCGGCGTCGAGCTGGACGAGGACAAGAACTTCGTCGAGATCGCCCCGCCCGCCATGGAGGCGGCGCTGAAGTCCAAGAGCGTGGACGCCGTCCAGGCCATCGAGCCGTTCGGCACCCAGATCCAGAGCTCGCTGGGCGCGCGCCTGCTGGCCGACCTGTCCAGCGGCCCGACCGCCGACTTCCCGATCGCGGGCTACGCCTCCAGCGAGAAGTTCGCCACCGACAACCCCAAGACCGTCGCGGCGTTCCAGCGCGCGCTGGCCAAGGCCCAGGGCATGGCCGCCGACCGCAAGGTCGTGCAGGACATCCTGCCGTCCTACGCCAAGGGCATCGACGCCAAGGTCGCCGGCACCATGAGCTTCGGCACCTACCCGACCTCGCTGAGCGCCACCCGGCTGCAGCGGGTCGCCGACGTGATGCAGCAGTTCAAGTACGTCGACACCCGTCTTGAGGTCAAGCCGCTGCTGGCCGGCGGCTCATGAGCCCGCGCCGGTTGCTGCTCGGCGCCGCCGGCGTCCTCGGGACGGTCGCCGTCGTCGAGATCGTGAGCCGCACCGGCCTGGTCGACGCCACCGCGCTGCCGCCCGCCTCCACCATCCTGGCGGAGGCGGGGCGGCTGGCCGCCGACTCGGAGTTCCTGGTCGACGTGGTCGCCTCCCTGCGGACCTGGGCCGCCGGCCTGCTGCTGGCGATCGCGGTCGCGGTGCCGCTCGGCCTGGTGCTGGGCTCGGTGCCGGTGCTCGGCACCGCCGCGCGGGTGCTGGTGGAGCTGTGCCGCCCGATCCCGTCGGTGGCGCTGATCCCGCTGGCCACCGTGGTGATCGCGTCGGGCACCGGGGCGACGATCTCGGTGGTGTTCTACGCCTCGCTCTGGCCGATCCTCATCAACACGCTGTACGCGCTGCGCGATGTGGACCCGGTCGCCAAGGAGACGCTGACCTCGTTCGGGTTCGGCCGCCTGGCGGTGCTGTGGCGGGTCACCCTGCCGAGCGCCGCGCCGTTCATCGCCACCGGCGTGCGCATCTCCGCCTCGGTGGCGCTGCTGGTGACCATCAGCACCGAGCTGCTGGCGGGCGGCTTCGACGGCATCGGCCTGTTCCTCACCGAGAGCCAGGCCGGCGGCGGGCGACCCGAGATCATGCTCGCGGTGGCCTGCTGGTCGGGCGTGCTGGGACTGGCGATCAACGCGCTGCTGGTCGGCGCCGAACGGGTGGCGTTCCGCTGGAACACCGCCAAGGTCGAGGGGATCTCATGAGGGCCGTGCGCGCGCTGCGCGGGACCGCCGAACGGCTGTGGCTGGTGGTCGCGCTGGTGGCGGCGTGGGAGCTGGTCACCCGGCTGATGGAGTCGAGCGAGTTCCCGCCTCCGTCGACGATCGTGGTCGAGCTGCGGGAGCTGTGGTTCTCCGGCCCGGTCTCGCGCGGCTTCCTGACCGACAAGGCGGTGGACGACTTCTCCACCAGCCTGGGACACCTGTTCGTCGGCTGGCTGCTGGCGGGCCTGGCGGGCGTGGTGCTCGGCACCGCGATCGGCCGGTCGGCGACGCTGCACGCGCTGCTGGACCCGGTGATGCAGTTCGCGCGGGCCATCCCGCCCGCGACGCTGGTGCCGTTCTTCCTGATCGTCTTCCAGCTCACCACCACGATGTACGTGGTGACGATCGCGTTCGGCGTGATCTGGCCGGTGCTGCTCAACACCACCGACGGGGTGCGCACCGTCGAGCGGCTCCAGCTGGAGACCGCGCGGGTGTTCGGCATCTCCCCGCTGCGCCGGCTGCTGGTGATCATCCTGCCCGCGGCGGCCCCGAAGATCTTCGCGGGGCTGCGGGTGAGCCTGTCGTTCGCGCTGATCCTGATGGTGCTGTCGGAGCTGACCGGCAGCACCGCCGGGCTGGGCGCGCGGCTGCTCAGCGCGGAGCGCAACTTCGAGACCGAGCAGCTGTGGGCCGGCATCGTCATGCTGGGCGTGCTGGGCTGGCTGTTCAACGCGATCTTCGTGCTGCTGGAGCGGCGGCTGCTGCGCTGGCACTCGGGCGCGCAGCGCCTGACCTCCTGAGCACGGCGAACGTCCCTGTCCTGGAAAGCTCCCCGCCTCCTTCGCCACGCCTCCTGAAGCGATCCGCCTCAGGGGGCGTCGGCCTTTGTGAGGTGCATGAAAGTCCGGAAAGGAAAAGCCATGCGCGTCCTCATCGTCGGCGCGGGCATCGGCGGTCTGACCACCGCGCTGAGCCTGCACGCCGCCGGGATCGAGGCCACGATCGTCGACGCCGCGACCGAGCTGCGGCCGCTCGGCGTCGGCATCAACGTGCTCCCGCACGCCGTGCGGGAGCTGACCGAGCTGGGGCTCGGCGGGCAGCTGGCCCGGATCGGCATCGAGACCGCCGAGATGGTGCACTTCGACCGGCACGGCGGCCGGATCTGGGGCGAGCCGCGCGGCCGCGCGCTCGGCTACCGCTGGCCGCAGTACTCGGTGCACCGCGGCGAGATGCAGATGGTGCTGCTCTCCGCGGTGCGGGAGCGGCTCGGCGCGGACGCGGTCCGCTCCGGCACCGTCTGCGAGGGGTTCGAGCAGGACGGCGCGACGGTGCGGGTCCGGCTGCGCGACCGCGCGTCGGGCGCGGCGGAGACCGTCGAGGCCGACGTGCTGGTCGGCGCGGACGGCCTGCACTCGGCGGTGCGCGCGGCGCTGCACCCCGGGGAGGGGACGCCGCGCTGGAACGGCATCCGCATGTGGCGCGGCGTCGCCGAGGGCGAGCCGTTCCTGACCGGCGCGACGCTCGCGGTGGCGGGCAGCAACGCCGCCGCCAAGATGGTCGTCTACCCCATCGCCGCGCGCGACGGGGGCCGCCAGCTGCTCAACTGGGTCGCCGAGGTCAAGATCCCCGACGACCGGCTGTCGGAGTACGCCGACTGGAACCGCGCCGGGCGGCTGGAGGACGTGCTCCCCCACTTCGCCGACTGGGACTTCGACTGGCTGGACGTCCCGGCGCTGCTGTCGCGCACCGACCGCATCCTGGAGTACCCGATGGTGGACCGCGACCCGCTGCCGTCCTGGGGGCAGGGCCGGGTCACGCTGCTGGGCGACGCCGCGCACCCGATGTACCCGATCGGGTCCAACGGCGGGTCGCAGGCCGTCATCGACGCCCGCGTCCTGGCGTGGGAGCTGGCCCGCGCCGACGACCCCGAGAAGGGCCTGGCGGCCTACGAGCTGGCCCGGCGCGAGACGGTCAACGCGATCGTGCTGGCGTGCCGCGACATGCCCGCCGACCGCGTGCTGCACACCGTCGAGGAGCGCGCGCCCGATGGCTTCGAGCGCATCGAGGACGTGCTGAGCGCGCAGGAGCTGGAGACCATCACCGGCGCCTACCGGCAGACCTCCTTCTCCGACGTGGCGGCGCTGAACGAGCGGCCCTCGCTCACCCCCTGAACCGGAAGCGGCCCCGCCGCCGCGACGGCGGCGGCGGGTCGCGCCACCGGTAGTGGTCGGGCGACCAGGGGCCGAGGCGCTCGGCGACGTCGGCGGGCGCCACGTGCAGCAGCCGGCGCGACACGTCGAACTCCTCGAACAGGCCGGTGTCCAGCAGCGCCCGGTCCAGCGCGCCGTCCAGCCCGGTGATCGCGGCCAGCGGGCCGTCGTCCTCGACGACGGCCCGCACCACCAGCGTGTTGCCCCGCCCCTCGGTGACCTGGACGTCGGCCGAGCCCGCCGCGGCCGACAGCCGGGCCAGCAGCACGCGCCGCGCCTCGTCGCGTTCGGTGCGCTGCCCGCCCGCGTAGCGGATCTCGATGAGCGCCACGTACGTCACCATGCGGCCACCGCCTCACCCGGTCCGGCTCCCGGCGGCCGTGCCGTGCGGCCGCCCTGCGCCGCTCCCATGCTCGCACCGGACGCCCGCTATTTGGCGTCGGCGTAGGAATCGACGACGACCGCCTCCATCGGGAAGACCACGGGCGTGTCGCCGAACAGCAGCCGCCCGGCCTCCACGGCCGCCGCGCGGACGGCGTCGGCGACCTCGGCGGCCAGCTCGGCGGGCGCGTGCACGATCACCTCGTCGTGCTGGAAGAACACCAGGCGCGGCGCCCCCATCCGGGCCAGCCGCAGCCGCAGCGTGCCGAGCAGCGCCAGCGCCCAGTCGGCGGCCGTCGCCTGCACCACGAAGTTGCGCGTGAACCGGCCCCGGCCGCGCAGCGCCGACGCCGAGCGCTCGTCCTCGCCGGTGGAGGTGAGCGCCCGCCAGTCGGCCGAGGGCGGCGGGCAGGTGCGGCCGAGCAGCGACCGCACGAGCCGGCCCCGCTCCCCTGCCCGCGCCGCCGCCTCGACGTAGCCGAACGCGTCGGGGAAGCGGTTCTTCAGCACCGCCAGGAACTGCACCGCGTCGCCGGTGCCGCCCCCGTACATCGCCGACAGCAGCGCCAGCTTGGCCTTGTCGCGGGCGGTCAGCTCCGCGCCGTCGGTGAAGGCGGGCGACAGGGCCGCGTACAGGTCGCCGTGCGCGGCGGCGTCGGCGAAGGCGCGGTCTCCGGCGAGGGCGGCCAGCACGCGCGGTTCGAGCTGGGCGGCGTCGGCGACCACCAGCGACCAGCCGGGATCGGCTACCACGGCCCGGCGCAGCACGCGCGGGATCTGCAGCGCGCCGCCGCCGTTGGTGGCCCAGCGGCCCGACACCACGCCGCCGACCACGTACTCGGGCCGGAAGCGCCCGTCCCGCACCCAGGTGTCGAGCCACGCCCAGCCGTGCGCGGTGTGCAGCCGCGACAGCTCCTTGTACTCCAGCAGCAGCGGCACCGCCGGGTGGTCGAGGCGTTTGAGCACGTGGGCGCGGGTGGAGTCGACCGGCAGCCCAGCGGCGGCGAACGCCTTGAGGATCTGCGCCGGGGAGTCGGGGTTGACGTGCACGCGCGGCCCGAACGCCGCGCTTATCCGGTCGGCCAGCTCCTGGAGGCGGCGCGGCCGCAGCCCGCCGGACGGCCGGGGCCCGAGCAGCTCGGTGAGCAGCGCGTCGTGCCGCTCGCGCGACCAGGGCAGCCCGTCGTGGCCCATCTCGGCGGCGACCAGCGACCCGGCCGACTCGGCCGCCGCCAGCAGCGCGAACCCGCCCAGGGCCGCGATGCGGCGCTGCTGCTCGGCGTGCACGGCGACGATCCGCTCCAGGTCGTCGCCGGCCGGGGCCGCCTCAGCGCCGAGCGTCACGGCGTCGAACAGCGACGCCTGCGGCTGCTGCGCGCCGGGCGGTGGCGCGTCCTCGGGCACCGGCTCGCCGCGCAGCCGCGCCCACGCCGCCGCGACCGACCGGGGCTCGCCGTAGCGGCCCGCGTGGCCCGACAGCAGGCTCTCGACCAGCTCCAGGTCGTGGCAGCGCCGCACCCGCACCCCGGCGGCCAGCAGGCGCGGGTACAGGCGCGCGGTGGAAGGCCACACCCAGCGCGGCGGGGCGCCGCCGCCGTCGCCCCGCTCCCGGGCCGCGACGGCGGCGACCAGGTCGGGCACGGCCTCGGCCGGACCGGCGGGCGCGCCGTCCTCGGCGAGGGGGCGCAGCCGCCCCCCGCCGTCCGCTCCGGCGGCCACCGCGATCCTCACCCCCGCATTGTCACGCCTGCCACCGACAGAACCGCACGTCGGGACGGCGAAGCCCCTCCCGCGTCCCGTGGGCGGGAGCGCGGGAGGGGCCGGCGCGGGAGGGGCGGGGACGGCTCAGGGGGCCGCGCCCGGCGGATCAGGCCGCGAGCGGGACCTGCTGGCCGGCCGGGGCCTGCCCGTACCGGTCGACGACCTTGTTGAGCTCGATCTGGTAGTACAGGACGCCGAAGCCGATGATCCCCAGCACGAAGCCGAGCCCGGCGCTGCAGGAGGGCTGCAGGCCCGCGGCGCGCTGCGCCTGGGCGATGCGCCCGGCCATCTTGACCCACATCACCAGCGGCCAGATGCCGAGGGTGATGAAGCCGAACAGCAGCGACAGCAGCGCGTTGGTGGCCGCGTCGCCGGTGCGGCGGTCGTAGGAGTACAGCTCGGCGTGGGTCTTGTAGAACCAGACCAGGCCGTAGATCCCCAAAGTGATCATCGGCAGGCCGAGCCAGGCGCCCAGCGGGTTGCGGCGCTTCATGTTGTGCCCCGCGCCCGCCGCGTGCTGGGGGGCGTGCTGCTGGGCGGGCACGGGCGCGTGCCCGCCCTGGTGCTGCTGGTGCTGCTGCGCGTACTGCTGGGGCTGGTGGGGCTGCGCCTGCCCGGGCTGGGGGTAGCTCATGGGGGACGACTGTACGGTAGTGATCATCGGCCAGAAAGCCGATTAAGCACGCTTGTCTGGCTTTTTCCGGCCAGTTCACCGCAAGGGAATCGTCACCTCGTCCTCGCACGGCGGCTCCGCCTCGTGCTCGGCCCACCCGGTGACGCCCAGGCAGCGGATGCGCAGCTCCGCCTCGGTGACGTCCAGCCGCAGGAAGCTCTTGAAGAACGGCGGCCGGTCCCAGTCGGCCAGCTCCGACCGGAACCGCTGCGGCAGGCGGCGCACCGGCAGCCGCAGCAGCCGGGGCCGCCGCCTGTCCCCGCGCGGCACCCCCAGCGCCGCCGCCACGAACAGCGCGCGCCGCGACGGCGCGGCCCGCTCGTCGTAGTCGCGCGCGGGCCGGATGCCGAGCCGGTGCCGGACGGCGGCGGTGGCCTCCTCCGGCGTCAGCTCGAACAGCTTCGGCAGCCGCGTCACGCGCCCGTAGAGCTTGCTGTAGCGCGACAGCGAGTCGCCGCGCAGCGGGTAGCAGCGGAACCGGTCCTCGGGCACCACGGAGGTGCGCGGGATGGTGTGGGTGGCGTGCATGAACGCGCCGCCTCCCCCGGCCACCACGTACTGCACTACGCGCTCGGGGCCCGCGGCGGACCCCTCGGCGGACCCCTCGACCGGCACCGGGTAGCGCTGGTAGTTGTGGATGTCGCCGCCGATCGCCGCGACGTAGTGGTGCGCGGGGTCGCGGACGATCTCGTCCACGGTGCCGCCGCCCTCGATCGGGCACGGCCGCACCTCGTCGTCCACCCGCAGCGGCTTGCCGGTGACCAGCAGCTTGGGCTTGGGCCCGGCCGACACCCCGCGCAGCCACCGGCCCTGGTCGCGGTCGATGCCGCCGGTGATGCCGGTGTCGATGCCGATGATCCGCAGCGCCGGGGTGTCGATGGCCCAGTACGGGCCGGGCAGCACCGCCTGCTGGCCGGGCGCGCCCCGGTGCTCGGCGCGGGCGGCGGCCAGCGCCGCCTCGTCCACCTCGCCGGGCCGCCGCCACAGCAGCCGGGGCAGCAGGCCGAGCGGGCCGCGCCACGGCGGCGGCGCGCAGTCGGCGGCCAGGTCGCAGAACACCCGCAGGAACCCGCGCAGCCCGTCGTACCAGTCGTGGTTGCCGGGCACGGCGTAGACCGGGCCGGGGTAGTCGCGGTAGGGGCGGAAGAACTTGCCGGGGTAGTCGCCGGCGTCGCCCGCCGGGTAGATGACGTCGCTGGCGATGACCAGGAAGTCGGTGCCGGCGCCCGCCCGCAGCAGCGGCGGCACCACCGCGTACTGCGAGCGGTCGCCCTCGCCGGTGTCGCCCATCAGCAGGAACGAGAACTCGGCCGCCGGCCGGTGCACGGTGAACCCGGCGGGCGCGCCGCGCTCGGCCAGCGCGTCCACGCAGCGGCGGCGGATGTCGTCGGACGGGTCGCCGAACAGCCGGGCCAGCACGTCGTTGCGCGAGCGCCACAGCACCCGCGGCCGCCGCCAGGAGAAGGCCGGCACCTCGGCGGGCAGCAGCTCCTCGAAGCTCCCGGGGGTGCCCCGGGTCCAGCCCGCGCCCTCCTCCGACGTCCGGGAACTGGTGGGCGGCGGGCTGGTGCCGGGCACGGAAAACCTCCGGGGGGTGGGGGTTCTGCAACCCTTCCCCGGAGGTGATCCGCGCGTCAAGCCGTTCGGTACGCCCCCGTACGAAACGACCTGCCGGACTTGCCCGCTAGTGCGCCCCGGTGCCGGTCAGCGACCGCACCTCCAGCTCGGCGTACTTGGCGTCGGTGCGCTCCTTGGACAGCACGGTGCCGAGGTAGGCGCACAGGAACCCGATCGGGATGGAGATCAGCCCGGGGTTCTGCAGCGGGATCGGCGCGACGGCCGTCGCGCTGAACAGCGCGTCCACGTTGCCCTTGGGGAGGGTGGCGGACTTGCCGCCCCAGCAGATCGGGCTGAGCAGCACCAGGCCGACGGCCGACACCAGGCCGCCGTAGATGCCCGCGACCGCGCCGCTGGTGTTGAACCTCTTCCAGAACAGCGAGAACAGCAGCGTCGGCAGGTTGGCCGAGGCCGCGACCGCGAACGCCAGCGCCACCAGGAACGCCACGTTCAGGTTGCGCGCGAAGATCGACAGCACGATCGAGACCGCGCCGATGACCAGCGCGGAGATCCGCGCCATCCGCACCTCGTCCCGCTCGGTGGCCTTCCCGCGGCGCAGCACGCTGGCGAAGATGTCGTGCGCGAACGAGGAGGAGGACGCCAGCGTGAGCCCGGCGACCACCGCCAGGATCGTGGCGAACGCGACCGCCGCGATCACCGCCAGGAAGATCGCGCCGCCGGTGGACCCGGACCCGCCGCCGAGCGCCTCGGCGAGCTGCGGCGCGGCGGTGTTGCCGCCCGGGTTCTGCGCGGCGATGGCCTTGCTGCCGACCAGCGCGGCGGCGCCGAAGCCGATGACCAGCGTCATCAGGTAGAACGCGCCGATGATGCCGATCGCCCAGTTCACCGAGGTCCGCGCGGCCCGCGCGTTGGGCACGGTGTAGAAGCGGATCAGGATGTGCGGCAGGCCCGCGGTGCCCAGGACCAGGGCGAGGCCGAGCGACAGCAGGTCCAGCTTGGACCATACGTCGGTCGCGCCGTACTTCAGGCCCGGCTCCAGGAACGCCTGGCCCTTGCCGCTGGCGTCGGCGGCCGCGCCGAGCAGGGTGGACAGGTTGAAGTCGTACTTGGCCAGCACCCACACCGTCATGACCAGCGCGCCGCTCATCAGCAGCACGGCCTTGACGATCTGCACCCAGGTGGTGCCCTTCATGCCGCCGACGGTGACATAGAAGATCATCAGCGCGCCGACGATGACGATGGTCCAGATCTCGGTGGCCTCGCTCTTGGAGCCCAGCAGCAGCGACACCAGCGAGCCGGCGCCGACCATCTGGGCCAGCAGGTAGAAGATCGACACCACGATCGTGGAGATGCCCGCCGCCGCCCGCACCGGGCGCTGCCGCATCCGGAAGGCGAGCACGTCGGCCATCGTGAAGCGGCCCGAGTTGCGCAGCAGCTCGGCCACCAGCAGCAGCGCGACCAGCCACGCGACCAGGAACCCGATCGAGTACAGGAACCCGTCGTAGCCCGACAGCGCGAACATGCCCGCGATGCCGAGGAAGGAGGCGGCCGACATGTAGTCGCCGCCGATCGCCAGGCCGTTCTGCAGCGGGGAGAACGAGCGGCCGCCCGCGTAGTAGTCGGCCGCGGTGCGGTTCTGCCGGCTGGCCCAGATCGTGATGTACAGCGTGATCGCCACGAAGAGGCCGAACAGCACCAGGGAGAACGTGCGGTGCTCGTTCTCGGTCGCCGCGAGCACGGGGGCGGCCGGCCCGGTGACGCTGAGCGCGTGCGTCATCGACGCTCCTCCTCGGGTCGGTCGGCGTCGGCCGCGGCGACCGCGCCCTCGGTCCTGCTCTCGCCCTTGCCCTCGGCGCCGGTCACCGACGAGGCGTCGACGGCCCCGGCGAGCGGCTCCAGGCGGCGGCGCGCGTACCGCTCGTACAGCACCGCGATGAGGAACGTCGAGACGAACTGCAGCAGCCCGAACACCAGGGCGACGTTGACCTCGCCGACGACCTTGGTGCCCATGAAGCCGCGCGCGTAGGCCGACAGCACCACGTAGAGCAGGTACCAGGCCAGGAAGGCCGCCGTCATGGGGAAGACGAAGCGGCGGAAGGAGGACCGGAGCCGCTGGAACTCCGGGCTCTGGTCGATCCGAACGTAGTTGTCGGCCTCGGTGGCGGCCCCGCCGCCGCCCGCGGGCCCTGATGACTCCTTCGTCACATGCACCTCCGGCAAATGATCACCCCACACACTGTCTCCGGTATCGGCGGCCACGATTCCCAGCGGCCGTGGCCAGTGCAGGCCATTTGACCAAAAGCTTGGTTGGTGGGGCGGAGCGGAGACGGAGCCGATGCACGGCCGATGCCGGAATGAGATCTGGATCACATCACGGTCGTCGGGCGGCTGTGCGGATCATGTGATCGCGCGGCCCGGCGCACGGTCGGCGCGCGGACAGTGCACGATCAGCGCGCGGTCACCGCACGGCGAACGAGCGCGGGTCGTCGGAGGGCACGATCTCCCGGCCGAGCGGCAGCAGCGACACCGGGATGAGCTTGAAGTTGGCGATGCCGAACGGGATGCCGATGATCGTGATGCACAGCGCGATCCCGGTGACCAGATGGCCGAGCGCCAGCCACCACCCGGCCACGACCACCCAGATCACGTTGCCGACCGCCGACCCTGCCCCGGCGTCGCGCCTGCGCACCACCGTGTTGCCGAACGGCCAGAGCGCGAACAGCGCGATCCGGAACGCGGCGACGCCGAACGGGATGGTGATGATCAGGATGAAGCAGATGATCCCGGCGACGGCGTAGCCGATGGCCAGCCAGAAACCGGACAGAACCAGCCAGACGACGTTCAGGAGGGTGCGCACGCAGACACCCTAGGGGTTGCCCCGCGCGCGGCCCCGCAGGCACGGCTCGCGGATTTTTCATATGGCGCGCCGCCCTCCGGCGCCGCACGTCCCGGATGACCCGGACATGACGTGGCCGCCGCGGAGCGAGTGCTCTTCACGCGGCGGCCAGGTCCGGTCGACTCTCGGCTCAGGTGACGCTGCGGACCGGGTAAGGGCGCTCCGGGACCGCGCCCGTGGCGGGCAGGGTCACGCTGCGGACCGGGTACGGCCGGGCCTGCCCCACCAAGGTCCGGCTGGTCTCCACGACCTGGGTCGCGCTTCCGGTGAGGCTGAGCGTGGTGGGCGCCGGCGCCACCCCCGTAGACACCGGCGCCACCACGACGAGGGCGCCTGCGGTCATCATGAGTCCCCCCAGAACGGCGAGCGATCGCCTTCTCATGATGCCTCCACAGACGGCCCGAATGTCCCGCAATCGGGACTAATAACGACAGTAACGGGTGGTCTGTAACGGGCCCGTAAACCGACCCAAACGGCGGGGCCAAATCTGCCCCGCCCCCTCACGGAGCCAGCACGCGCAGCGCCCCCGGCAGCACCCGCGCCGTCACCGGCAGCACCCCCGGCAGCTCGCCGTCGGCCCCGTAGGGCAGCACGCGCCCCGCCATCGCGGCGGTGCCGGCCAGCTCGATCCGCACCTCGCGGCCGCGCAGCACCTCCACCTGCGGCCGCCGCACGTGCGTGCCCGCCGCCAGCTCGTTCAGCACCGCGAAGAACAGCGCCTTGGGGGCGTGCCTGATGATGACGACGTCCAGCAGCCCGTCGTCCACGCGGGCGTCGGGCGCGATGTGCCGGCCGAACCCGTAGTAGCCGGAGTTGGCGGCGACCACGGTGTACCCCTGCCGCAGGTACTCGGCGCCGTCCACCGTGACCCGGTAGTCGGCGGGCCGCCACGACAGCACCGCGCGCAGCGCGCCGACGGTGTAGGACGCCGAGCCGCGCAGCAGCCTGGTCTTGTTGGCGTTGTCGTTGGCGACCGCGTCCACGCCCGCGTAGACGCTGCCGAGCACGGCGGTGCCGTTGGCGTCGATGGCGTCCACGGCGCGCGGCTCGCCCTCCAGCAGCAGCCGCGCCAGCTCCTGCGGGTCGGCGGGCACGCCGAGCTGGCGGGCGAAGTCGTTGCCCCGCCCGGCCGGGACGATGCCGAGCACCGCCTCGCTCCCGGCCAGCGCGCCGCCGACGCAGCCGACCATGCCGTCGCCGCCCACGCCGAGCACCACGTGCCCGGCGGCCGCGGCCCCGCGCGCCAGCGCGACGGCGTGCTCCAGGCCGCGGCTGTACTCCACGGCCACCTCGGCTCCGGCCTCGCGCAGCAGCCGGGCCAGCGGCACCAGCAGGGCCGCCGAGGTGGAGCCGCCGGAGGTGGGGTTGACGACCGCGGTGAAGGTTCGGGGGGAGGGCACGGGCTACTCCTGCGGGGCGGCGGGGGCGATCAGCACCCCGGGGTTGAGGATCCCGGCGGGGTCCAGGCCCGCCTTGACCGCGCGCAGCACGTCCACGCCGAGGGGGCCGATCTCGCGGGCGTACCAGTCGCGGTGGTCGGTGCCCACGCCGTGGTGGTGGCTGATGGTGCCGCCCGCGGCGATGATCGCGTCGTTGGCGGCGTGCTTGGCCTTCTCCCAGTGCGCGACCGCGTCGTCGCCCTGCGCGGACACCACGGTGAAGTACAGCGACGCGCCCGCGGCGTACACGTGGGAGATGTGGCACATCACCAGCGGCGGCGTGCCGGACGCGGTGAGGGTGTCGGTGAGGGCCCGCCTGACGCCCGCGTACAGCGCCGGGATCTCCGACCAGAACGCGGCGGTCTCCAGCGTCTCGGCGAACGCGCCGACGTCCAGCAGCGCGTCGCGCATGTAGGGGGCGTTGAAGCGGCCGTGCGCCCACTTGTCGCCGGGCTCGGAGCCGAGGCGCTCGCCGCCCGCCCGCTCCAGCACGGCGCGCACGGCGGCACGGCGCGCGGCGATCTGCTCGGCGGTGCCCTCGAAGCCGAGCACGACCAGGCAGCCCGCGCTGTCCGACAGCCCGCCGCCGATGGCCGAGGGGTCGGCGAGGCCGATCATGGTCTCGGTCTCGTCGGACAGCCGCAGCACCACCGGCATCGGCCCGTCCTGGGCGATCCGGCGCAGCGCGGCCGCGCCCAGGTCGAAGGAGCCGAAGCGCCAGCCCTCGTAGGCGGTCTCGGCCGGGACCGGATGAATCCTGACGGTGACGGCGGTGATGACGCCGAAGGCGCCCTCCGAGCCCAGCACGAGCTGGCGCAGGTCCGGCCCGGCGGCCGACTTGGGCGCGCGGCCGAGGTCCAGGGTGCCGCGCGGGGTGGCGACGGTGAGGCCGACGACCATGTCGTCGAACCGCCCGTACCCGGCCGACGCCTGGCCGCTGGAGCGGGCGGCGGCGAACCCGCCGATGGTGGCCCACTCGAACGACTGGGGGAAGTGGCCGAGGGTGTAGCCGCGCTCGCGCAGCAGCGCCTCGGCCCGGGGGGCGCGCAGGCCCGGCTGGAGGACGGCGGTGCGCGAGACCTCGTCGACGGAGACCAGCTCGCCCAGGCGGCGCAGGTCCAGCGCGACGAAGGAGGACACCCCCTGCGGGGCGAGGCCGCCGACCACGGAGGTGCCGCCGCCGAACGGCACGACCGCGATCCGCCGCTCGGTGCACGCCTCCAGCACCGCGAGGACCTGCTCATGCGAGCCGGGCAGCAGTACCGCGTCCGGCGCGTCGGCGGTCTCGCCCGCGCGGATGCGCAGCAGGTCGGGGGTGGACTTGCCGCGGGTGTGCCGGATGCGGGCCTCGGCGTCGGTGCGCACGTGCGCGGCCCCGCCGACCGCGGCCGCGAGCGCGGCCAGGTCGTCGTCCGACAGGCGCGGCGCGGCGACCGCGAGGTCCTCGATCCCGGCGGCCGCCGCCGCGGCCGGGCGCACGCCCAGCAGGTCGCGGAGCAGCCCGGTCACCGCCTCCGGCAGCGGCGCGGCCTTGGCCGGGTCGCCCCAGCCGCTCCACAACATGTCGCGCGTGTCCACCGCGTCCCCCTCTTTGCTGTCCTCGTGTCCGGGTGCACCGTGGCCGGTACGTCGTGGCTTACACTGTGACATATGACGTCGAATCGTCACAACAGGACCAATGACGACAACGTGCTGGACGCCGCGCGCGACTGCGTGCTGGCGGTCGGGGTGCGCCGCACGACGCTGACCGACATCGCCCGCCGCGCGGGGGTGTCGCGGATGACGCTGTACCGGCGCTGGCCCGACGTGCGCACGATCGTCGGCGACCTGATGACCCGCGAGTGGACGGCGCTGGCCGCCGACGTGCAGGACCTGGAGGCGGCGCCGGGCGGCGACCGCCCGGTGCGCGGGCGCCTGGTGGACAGCCTGGTCGCCGGCGTGCGCGCCTTCCGCGACCACCCGCTGCTGCGCAAGATCGTCGAGGTCGACCCCGAGCTGCTGCTGCCCTACGTGCTGGACCGGTGCGGGGCGAGCCAGGAGGCGTTCCTGGAGCTGTTCGAGACCGCGATCGCCGCCGGGCAGGCCGACGGCTCGGTCCGCGCCGGGCACCCGGTGCGGCAGGCCCGCGCGCTGCTGCTGGTGGTGCAGTCGTTCGCGCTGTCGGCCCCGATCATGATCGACGCCGCCGACCCCGAGCTCGCGCCCGACGCCTTCGACGCCGAACTCCGCCACACCCTCGAGAGGACCCTGTCCCCATGAGCACGCCCCCCTCGCCCAGCAGGTCCTCGCTCAACGCCGCCCGGCGCGCCCGCGAACTGGCGGAGCTGCCCGACCGGGTGGTGGACGTGCTGGTGGTCGGCCTCGGCGCGACCGGCGCGGGGGTCGCGCTGGACGCGGCGTCGCGGGGCCTGTCGGTCGCCGCGATCGACGCGCGCGACCTGGCGTTCGGCACCTCCCGGTGGAGCTCCAAGCTGATCCACGGCGGGCTGCGCTACCTGGCGTCGGGCCAGGTGGACGTGGCGCACGAGAGCGCGGTGGAGCGCGGCGTCCTGATGGCGCGCACCGCGCCGCACCTGGTGCGCGCGCTGCCGTTCGTCATGCCGCTGACGCCGATGGTCTCGCGCCGCCAGGAGATGCTGACCCGCACCGGCCTGCGCGCGGGCGACGCCCTGCGCGCGGCCGCGCGCACCCCCGCCGCGCTGCTGCCCGGCCCGCGCCGGCTGTCGGCGGTCGAGACCCTGCGCCTCGCCCCCGCCCTGCGCCCCTACGGGCTGCGCGGCGGCCTGCTGTCCTGGGACGGGCAGCTCGCCGACGACGCCCGCCTGGTCACCGCCATCGCCCGCACCGCCGCCGCGCACGGCGCGTCGATCCTCACGCGCGTGCGCGCGCTCACCCTCACCGGCGACGGCGCCCAGGTCCGCGACGAGCTGACCGGCCGCGAGTTCGGTGTCCGCGCCCGCGCGGTGGTCAACGCCGCCGGGGTCTGGGCGGGCGGCCTGGTGGACGGGGTGCGGCTGCGGCCCTCGCGCGGGACCCACCTGGTGGTGGGGGCCGAGACGCTGCGCGGGCTTTCGGCCGGGATGCACGTGCCGGTCCCCGGCTCCACCAGCCGGTTCCTGCTGGTGATCCCGCAGGGCGACGGCCGGGTCTACGTGGGCCTGACCGACGAGCCCGCCGACGGCCCGATCCCGGACGTGCCCGAGCCGACGCCCGGCGAGATCGGGTTCCTGCTCGACATCCTGGGCTCGGCGCTGGACGTGCCGGTGCGCCGGGGCGACGTGATCGGCGCGTTCGCGGGCCTGCGCCCCCTGCTGGACGACGCGCACGGCAGCACCGCCGACATCTCCCGCCGGCACGCCGTGCTCACCTCGCGCGACGGCGTGGTCACGATCGTCGGCGGCAAGCTCACCACCTACCGGCGGATGGCGCAGGACGCGGTGGACGCGCTGCTCGCGTCGGGCCGGATCGCCGCAGGGCCGAGCCGCACCGCGCGCATCCCGCTGGTCGGGGCCGCGCCGCCCGCCCGGCTGGCCGCGCTGGACGCGCCGCGCCGCCTCGTGCAGCGCTACGGCACCGAGGCGCCGCTGCTGGCCGCGCTCGGCGAGCGGGACGGGGCGCTGCTGGAGCCGGTGGTGCCGGGCCTGCCGGTGCTGGGCGCGGAGCTGGCCTGGGCCGTGCGGCACGAGGGCGCGCTCGACGCCGCCGACCTGCTGGACCGGCGCACGCGCATCGGCCTGGTCGCCGCCGACCGGACCGCCGCGCTGCCCGCGGCGGAGGCGGCCTGCGCCACCCTGTCCGTCTGAGCGTGTCCGTTTGAACGTGTCCGCCTGGGCACAACACCCACCGGGAGAGGCCCGCCGAACATCCCGTCCAGGCGGGTCCGTCCGGTGTGTCCGCCCGACGACGCCGCAGGAGTGACCTGTCCTACATCCCCCTGAATTAGCCCGCCAGAGCCGTTTGCACGTTTCGCTTGCGGGGAGGGGCCGGGCGTCCGCGACTCGCCGCCCAACGGCGTGATGAAGATCGAATCAAGGGTATGAGGTGTGTCACTCCACCTGGGCGGGGAGCAATCAATTAGGTTAACCTAACCTAATTCTTTCGAGCGACGGGGGGACCGTTGACGCGCCTGAACAGCTGCGACCACTGCCCGGGGAGCCACTCGGGCGCACGGCCGTGCCTGGCCAGCGCGACGACCAAGGCCAGGAGCTGGCTGCTGGTCGAGCACCCCGGGCCCTGGCCCGAGCGCATCGAGCAGCTGACCGACCCCGCCCCCGTCGCCGACCTCGTCCGCGCCGCCCAGGCGGCCGGGGTGCGGCCCCAGCTCATCCGCCGCACCGGGCGGCGCCGCGCGACCCCGCCCGTCCAGGTCTACGCCGCCTATTCCAGCGGCGGCCAGGTCTGGATGGAGGGCCGCGAGTTCGCCGGCTTCGACGAGCTCGCCGCGACGCTGACCGGCCCCGCCCTGGCGGCGCTGGCCGCCGGGCGGCCCCCCGGGATCGGGGAGCCGGCCGCCGACCCGGTGCTGCTGGTCTGCACGCACGGGCGCCGCAACGCCTGCTGCGCCCGGACCGGGGCCCCGCTGGCCCGCGACCTCGCGTCGCGCTTCGGCGGCTTGGTGTGGGAGACCACCCACGTCGGCGGCGACCGGTTCGCCGCCAACCTGGTCTGCCTCCCCCACGGCCTGTACTACGGGGACCTCGGCCCGGCCGAGGCGACCGCGGCCGCGGAGTCCTACCTGCGGGGCGAGGTCACCCTCGACCGGCTGCGCGGCCGGGCCGGGATGCCCGAGCCCGCGCAGGCCGCCGAGCACTTCGTGCGCGCCCACACCGGCGTGCGCGCGGTGGACGCGGTGACGGTGGAGTCGGTCACCGGGACCGGCCCCTTCGAGGCCGTCGTCGCCCTCCCGGAGGCCCGGTACCGGGTGGTGGTCGAGCGCGACACGGCCGCCGCCGCGTGCGGGCCCGACTGCCAAGAGAACGTCGAGTCCTACATTGTTAGCGACCTCACCCTTCTCAACGAGGCGGCCCTCGTGTAATCTCTCGGAGGCTCCATTCGAGAGTCTCCCTGTCGCTAGGCCCCAGGTACCCGGAGAACCGGGCGGGGAACAGAGCGGCAACTCCAGACGTTGGACCTTTCGGCGCTTCTGACGCATTGCGTCTGAAGCTCGTCGGGCTTCCATGTCCCGAAATTGCTCAGTAAAAACAACCAAGGTGGGTGTTCCATGGCTCAGGTACGTCGGCAGGCAAACCTCCCTCGTCCCAGCTGGGGCTGGCAGGACGCCGCGGCGTGCCGGGGGGAAGACCTCGTGCTCTTCTTCGGCCCCGACGGCGAGCGCCAGCCCGAGCGTGAGATCCGCGAGCGCAAGGCCAAGCAGATCTGCATGGGGTGTCCCGTGCGGTCCGAGTGCCTGGACTACGCGGTCTCCCGGCCCGAGAAGTACGGCACGTGGGGCGGTCTGAACGAAGACGAGCGCGCCTCTGAGCGTCGCCGCCGGATGCGTCGCGCGAACGCCGCCTAACCGATCAGGCAGCCCGCTCGAAGGCTCCCATCGCGCACCCCGGCACGCCACCGGAAAACGTTACGGCCCCGCTTCGCGGGGCCGTTTGCGTGCCCGGGCGCCTTCGCCGCGCGACCCCCGTCACAAGAACGTCACAACATCGGCGCAAGGTCACCGGCAAATCTGCACAGCGCCCTTCCCTACCGCACCCGGAAGCGGAAAGCGGTGCAATTCCGCAAATCCGCGATGACCATTTCTCCATCCCCCCGACGGACTATCGCGCGGATGGTCACCGCGCGGCGCGGGGCCGGACGCGGGTCAGGCACGGGTCGCGCACGGGGTCGCGCGGGGCCGGACGCGGGGGTCAGCCGCCCGCGGCGGCCCGGTCCAGCCAGGCGATCACGTCGGCGTCGGTGAGCTGATCGAAGTCGCGGTACCACTGCCCCACCGCGCGGAAGGGGCGGGGCGCGGCGGGCACGACCACCTCGAAGCCGCCCTGCGGCACGGGCTCTGCGCCGGACTCGGTGCCGGGATCGCCGACGGCCCCTGTGACAGGCTCTGAGCCGCCCGCTGAGCCGTTCCCCCACCCTCCCGCCTCGCCGCCTCCCGGAGCGCCCGCTCCGCGCCCCTCAGCGGCCAGGGCGTCCACGGTCTCGGCCGCCCCCACCGGGACGGCCAGGACGAGCCGCGCGGGCTTGCGGGCGGCGACGGCGGTCAGCGCGACGCGGGCGGTGCCGCCGGTGGCCAGCCCGTCGTCCACCACGACCACGTCCCGCCCGGCCAGCTCCGGCAGCGGCCGGTCGCCCCGGTAGGCCGCGGTGCGGCGGGCCAGCTCGGCCCGTTCGGCGCGCACGGTCGCGGCCAGGTCCTCCGGGGTCAGCCGCAGCCGCTCCAGCAGCCGGGCGTCGAAGACCGGCGGCCCGTCCTCGGTGATCGCGCCCACGCCCAGCTCCGGCTGGCGCGGGTATCCGATCTTGCGGGTGACCAGCACCTCCAGCGGCACGGCCCGGCCGGGCGCCGACAGCCGCCGGGCGACCTCGCAGCCGACCGGGACGCCGCCGCGCGGCAGCGCCAGCACGACCGCCTCGCGCAGGCCCAGCGGCACCAGCCGCTCGGCCAGGACCCGCCCGGCCTCGGCGCGGTCGGCGTAGGGCAGGCGGATGGTCTCGGCGGACATCAGGGCCCCCTCCCGGGGGTGGCGACAGGTTCTCTCCCCCTGTGCCCTACCCACTCTCGCCGGGGTCAGGGGGACCCGGCGCTCAGGAACCCGCGGTGAGCCAGCGCAGCGGGTTGGCCCGCATGACGCCGGCGAGGGTCGCCTCGTCGGCCCCCGCCTCGCGCAGCGCGGGCAGGAACGTCTCGTACAGGTACCCGTAGCCGGCGCCGCCGTAGCGGCCGAGCTGGACCATGCGGGCCACGCCGGTGCTCAGCAGCACGCGGTCGGCGTGCCCGGCGTCCAGCAGCTCCATCACGGTGCGCACCCGCGCCGCCAGGGCGTCCGGGTCGCCGGCGGCCAGCCCCAGCGAGCCGAACGAGACGTAGGCCCCCGACTCGGCGATCTTGCGGTGCGCGGCGGGGTCGTCCACCCGGTCCTGCTGGCCGACCGCGACGCGGGCCGGGTCGAGCCCGGCGGAGGTGAGGATCTCCAGCTGGGCGAGCCCGGGGCGGCCGTGCGTGGCCACCGACAGGCCCGAGTAGCGGGCGGCCTGGGCGGCGGCGCGCAGGCAGCGCTCCTCGTCGGCGGTGGGGGTCTCGCCCCAGGTGCCGATCTCGCCGATCACGCCCGGCAGGGCGCTGGTGCCGTCCATGCCGAAGCCGATCTCGGCCAGCATCCGCTCGGCGAGCTTGTCCACGTCGGCCTCGCGCACCAGCGCGGGGTGGAACGGCTCGGCGAAGAACCCGGTCCCGGCGACCACCGCGACCCGCGCCCCGGCGCTGACGCGCGCCAGGGCGGCGGCGTTGCGGCCCATGCCCGAGCAGGTGAGGTCCACCACCAGGCCGAGGTCGTGCCCGGTGCGCAGCGCGGCCAGCTCGGCGGTGACCGACTTCTCCTCGTCCAGCCAGCGGCGGGGGTCGGAGTCCACCAGGGCGGGGCGGGCGGGCCAGCGCAGGTCGAGCTGCAGGTGCTCGTGGGCGAGCACCGTGCCGGTGATCACAGCGGTCGAGATCGTGCCGGTGACGGTGCGCAGCCGACCGGTCTCCTCGGAAGGGGTGGTCATACCCGGAGATTACGACACGTTTACTCTGAACCATCTGATCCAGGCTTGATCTTTACTTTTCCGGCTCGGCGCCGCTGCCGTCCGCGCGCACGGCGCGGGCGCGGGCCGTGTCGGCGCTCGGCCAGCGCCGGTCGATCTCGGCGTTCAGCGCCGCGCCGATCAGCACCGCCAGCGCCGCGACGTACAGCCAGGCCAGCACGGCGATCGCGGCGGCCAGCGACCCGTAGACCGACACCCCGCTCAGCGATCCGGCCAGGTAGAGCCGGAGCGTGACGCTGCCCACGATCCAGATCAGCAGCGCGACCGCCGCGCCCGGCGCCTCCCGCCACCAGGCGGTCCGCACCGGGACGCTCATGTGGTACAGCAGCGTCAGGAACAGCACCGACAGCGTCACCAGGACCGGCCAGTAGAACAGCTGCACGAACCCGGCGCTCTCCGGCAGCGCCTCGCGCACCAGCGCGGGCCCGGCCACCATCAGCGGGATCACCACCAGCATCGCCAGCAGCCCGACCAGGTACAGGAAGAACGCGCGCAGCCGGGTGCGGACCACCCCGCGCAGCCCCGACAGCCCGTAGGCGATGGTGATGGTGTCGACGTAGACGTTGGTGGCGCGCGACCCGGCCCACAGCGAGATCAGGAAGCCCAGCGACACGATGTCGGGGCTGCCGCCCTCGATCACGTCGTCGATCAGTGGCACCACCACGGTGTCCACCGCCGGGCCGGTCAGCACGGTCTGCGCCTGCGCGATCACCCAGGTGCGGACCTCGGTGACGGTCCGCGGCCCCAGCACGCCCCGGAAGTGGCCCATGGTGCCGATCAGCCCGATCACCAGGGGCGGCAGCGACAGCAGCGCGAAGAACGCGGCCTCGGCGGCCAGCCCGGTGACGCGGTGGCGGAACCCCGAGCTCGCGGTGCCCTTGGTGAGCTCCCAGGTGACGCGCCCGGCCCGCCGCAGGGCCGCGCCGGAGCCCCGCGCGGCGGCGCGGCACCGCGCGCGGAGCCGCCCGGTGCGGGTCACCGCCTCGGCCGGATCGTTCGCGACGTCGTCGGCGCCGGAAACCGTGGTCATCGCGTCCCACGGTAGAGCGTTACCCGCACGGAACCCGCGCGGCCGCTCTTTTCGGCGCTCCGTCCCCCGCGCGGCCACCGTGGCCCTCCCCTCGCCCGCCCCGTTCCCGGTTGGACGCGGCGCGGCGGCCGACCGTGCCCGTGACCGCGCGGGAGCCGTCGGCGACAATGGAGGGCATGATCTGCGTGCCCTGCCGGGACCGGCGCCACGAGGAGTGCCGCGGCGGCTCGTGGTGCTGCTGCCAGCACCGGAGCGGCCCCGCCACCAGGACCGAGCAGCGGCGACGTCCGCGGTCGCAGGACGACCGGGGCGAGCCGGAGGTCAACTGGAAGCGCCAGGGATGACCCTCGTCACGCGTCCGCATTCCGGACGCAACTGGACAGTGCGCAAGAGCGCATGTCAGAGTGCACGTATGACTGCTGTGGAGGATCCGTTGCTGGTGATGCGCCGGCACGTCGACTTCCTCCGCGTTCGCAGCGCCATCTGTCGGTGACGCCCCGACCACGCCCCATCTTCTGTGGGCGCGTGGCGCATCGGCGTCACTCAAGACATCTTCCCGCTCAGCGTCGAGCCGGCTGTCCGAGACTGCCGGTGCGCCGCGCGTCCCGCCATGACGATCCCGCCATGACGACCTGGACTAGGACGCGCCGTGCCACCTGCGACCAAGCGCAAGCGAGGCGAGGGCCAGTGGGCCCTCGGCTACCGTGAGCCGCTCAACAAGAACGAAGAGAACAAGAAGAACGACGACGGCCTGAACGTCCGTCAGCGCATCATCGACGTCTACTCCAAGGCCGGCTTCGACTCCATCGACCCCGCGGACCTGCGCGGCCGCTTCCGCTGGTTCGGGCTCTACACCCAGCGCAAGCCCGGCATCGACGGCGGCAAGACCGGCTCGCTGCCCGACGAGGAGCTCGACGACCGCTACTTCATGCTGCGGGTGCGCATCGACGGCGGCCAGCTCGACGGCCCGCAGACCCGCGTGCTCGCCGACATCGCGCAGAGGTACGCGCGCGGCACCGCCGACGTCACCGACCGGCAGAACATCCAGTACCACTGGATCCGCATCGAGGACGTGCCCGCGATCTGGGCCGCCCTGGAGTCGGTCGGGCTGTCGACGATGGAGGCGTGCGGCGACACCCCGCGCGTGATCATCGGCTGTCCGCTGGCCGGGATCGCCGAGGACGAGGTGATCGACGCCACCCCGCACATCCGCGAGGTGCACGACCGCTACATCGGCTCGCCGGAGTTCTCCAACCTGCCGCGCAAGTTCAAGACGGCGATGAGCGGCTGCACCGCGCACTGCACCGTCCACGAGATCAACGACGTGGCGTTCGTCGGCACGGTCAGCGCCGAGGGCGAGGCCGGCTACCAGGTGTTCGTCGGCGGCGGGCTGTCCACCAACCCGATGTTCGCGCAGAGCCTGGGGGTGTTCGTCAAGCCCGAGCAGGCCCACGAGGTCTGGAAGGGCGTCATCGCGATCTTCCGGGACTACGGGTACCGGCGGCTGCGGCACCGGGCGCGGATCAAGTTCCTGGTGGCCGACTGGGGCGCGGCGAAGTTCCGGGAGATCCTGGAGAAGGAGTACCTGGGCTACGCGCTGCCCGACGGCCCCGAGCCCGCCGCCCCGCTGCCGCGCCGCGACCACGTGGGCGTCCACCGGCAGAAGGACGGCCGCTACTACGTGGGCTTCGCGCCGCGGGTGGGCCGCCTGAACGGCGACCTGCTCGGCGTGATCGCCGACCTGGCCGAGCGCTACGGGTCGGGCCGGGTGCGCACCACCGCCGAGCAGAAGATGGTGATCCTCGACGTGCCCGAGGAGAGCACCGAGGCGCTGGCCGACGCCCTGGCCGAGCACGACCTGCAGGTGCGGCCGTCCACCTTCCGCCGCCAGACGATGGCGTGCACCGGCATCGAGTACTGCAAGCTCGCGATCGTCGAGACCAAGCAGCGCGCGATGGACCTGATGGACGAGCTGGAGAAGCGGCTGCCCGACTTCGACCAGCCGCTGACCATCAACGTCAACGGCTGCCCCAACGCCTGCGCCCGCATCCAGGTCGCCGACATCGGCCTGAAGGGCCAGCTGGTGGTGGACGAGAACGGCGACCAGGTGGAGGGCTTCCAGATCCACCTCGGCGGCGCGGTGGGCGCCTCGTTCGGACGCAAGGTGCGCGGCCTGAAGACCACCTCCGACGGCCTCACCGACTACGTCGAGCGGGTCGTGCGCAACTACGACGCCCAGCGCGCCGAGGGCGAGTCCTTCGCCGACTGGACCCGCCGCGCCGACGAAGCCGACCTCAAGTAACAGGTGATCTTGGAATGAGCGAACGCCAGGCTCCGTTCTACTGCCCGTACTGCGGCGAGGAGCGCCTGACGCCCCGCGAGGAGGAGGGCGCGTGGTTCTGCCCGGACTGCGTTCGCTCCTTCCGCCTGAAGTTCCTCGGAGTTGGCACGCCTCAGCAAAGCAAGGAGATCCCCCGGTGACGCTGCTGGAGACCGACAGACCCACTCTCGACCTTGAGGACATCGTCGAATCGGCCGCGGCCGCCCTGGAAGGGGCCTCCTCCCTGGAGGTCATCCGCTGGGCGGCGGCCACCTTCGGCGACCGGATCTGCCTCACCTCCTCCATGTCCGACGCCGCGCTGATCCACCTGGTGTCGAAGGTGAAGCCCGGCATCGACGTATTGTTCGTCGACACCGGCTACCACTTCGCCGAGACCATCGGCACCCGCGACGCGGTGGAGGCCGTCTACCCGGTCAACGTGATCAACGTGACGCCGTCGCGGACGGTGGCCGAGCAGGAGGCCGCGCTCGGGCCGCGCCTGCACGGGCGCAACCCCGACCTCTGCTGCCACCTGCGCAAGGTGGAGCCGCTGGGCAAGGCCCTGGAGGGCTACATGGCCTGGTTCAGCGGCATCCGGCGCGACGAGACCGCCAGCCGCCGCGACCGCAGGGTGGTCGAGTGGGACCGGCGGCGCGGGATGGTCAAGGTCAACCCGATCCTGGACTGGTCGCAGGAGGACATGGACAACTACATGGCCGACAACGGCGTGCTGGTCAACCCGCTGCACTACGACGGCTACCCGTCGATCGGCTGCGCGCCGTGCACCAAGCCGGTCGCGCCCGGCGAGGACCCGCGCAGCGGGCGCTGGGCGGGCATGGGCAAGACCGAGTGCGGCATCCACCTGTGACGACGACCCCGGTGGTGGCGGTGGCGCACGGGAGCAGGGACCCGCGCGCCGCCGCCACCGTGGCCGAGCTGCTGGAGGCGGTGCGGGCGCGCCGGCCGGAGGTGCCGGTGCACGCCTCGTTCCTGGACCACGCGGCGCCGTCCCCGGCGGCGGTGCTGGACGGCCTCGCGCGGCGCGGCGCGCACCGCGCCGTCGTGCTCCCCCTGCTGCTCACCGCCGCCTACCACAGCAAGACCGACATCCCCGGCGCGCTGCGCCAGGTCAGGCGGCGGCACCCGCGCCTGGACCTGCGCACGGCCGCCACCCTCGGCCCGCACCCGCTGCTGGTCGGGGCCCTGGAGCGCCGCCTGGCCGAGGCGGGCGTCGAGACCGGCGACCCCGACACGGCGGTGGTGCTGGTGTCGGCGGGCTCCAGCGACGCGTCCGCCAACGCCACGATCTGGTCGATGGCCCGGCGGTGGCGGGCGCGCGGCTGGCGGGGCGTGGTCCCGGCGTACGCGTCGGCGGCCCGCCCGACCCCGGCCGAGGCGGTGCGGGCGCTGCTGGACGCGGGCGCGCCGCGCGTGGCGGTGGCGTCGTACTTCCTGGCGCCCGGCCACTTCGCCGACAAGGTGCGCCGCGAGTCCCTGGCCGCGGGGGCGGCGGCGGTCTCCCCCGTGCTGGGCGCGGCCCCGGAGATCGCGGACCTGATCGTCCACCGCTACGACGAGGCGCTGCGCACGCTGCGCGCCCCGGCCGCCGTGTAGCCGGGCGGGCCCCGCGCGGGGCCCGCCCGGTCCTACCGCTCAGCAGGTGGTCAGCAGGCGGCGCGTGACCCGCACCCCGAACGTGAGGCCGTCCAGCGGGACGCGCTCGTCCACGCCGTGGAACAGCCGCGCGTAGTCCAGGTCGTGCGGCATCCGCAGGCCCTTGAACCCGTAGCAGTCGATGCCGAGCCGCGAGAACGCCTTGGCGTCGGTGCCGCCGGGGTTGCAGTACGGCGCCGGGTGCCCGTCGGGGTCCTCGGCGCGGATCGCGGCGCACATGGCGTCCACGAGCCGCCCCTCGAAGGCGGTCTCCATCGCGATGTCGCGGTGCACGAACTCGCGCGTCACCAGCGGGTCCAGCAGCGCGTCGATCTCGGCGAGGAACGCCTCCTCCCGACCGGGCAGGAAGCGCCCGTCCACGCCCGCCGTCGCCTGGCCCGGGATCACGTTGATCTGGTAGCCGGCCTGGACCATCGTCGGGTTGGCGGAGTCGCGCAGCACGACCTCGACCAGCTCGCGGACGTCGGCGCCCATGCGGTCCACGCTGCCGTCCACGTCCGCCGGGTCGAACGCGACGCCCCGCAGCCGGGCGACCTCCTCCAGCAGCCCCCGCACCGAGTCGATCAGGTGCGTCGGGAAGCGGTGGTGGCCGATGCGGCTGAGGGTGTCGGCCAGGGCGGTGACGGCGTTCTCGTCGTTGGGCGAGGAGCCGTGCCCGGCGCGGCCGCGCGCGGTCAGCCGCAGCCACGCCTGGCCGCGCTGGGCGTTCTCGATCGGGTAGAGGCGGCGCGCGTCGTCCAGCGGGTAGGAGAACCCGCCGCCCTCGCCGATCGCCTCGGTGACGCCGTCGAACAGCTCGCGGTGGTTCTCGGTCAGCCAGCGGCTGCCGTAGGTGCCGCCCGCCTCCTCGTCGGCGAGGAAGGCCAGCACGATGTCGCGCGGCGGGCGCTCGCCCGTCCTCGCGAACTCGCGCGCCACCGCGAGCTGCACGGCGACGGTGTCCTTCATGTCGATCGCGCCGCGCCCCCACAGGTAGCCGTCCCGGATCTCGCCGGAGAACGGGTCCACCTGCCACTCGGAGGCGTCGGCGGGCACGACGTCCAGGTGATTGTGCAGCAGCAGGGCCCCGCGGGAGGAGTCCTCGCCGGGGATGCGGGCGATCACGCTGGCCCGGCCCGGCTCCGACTCCAGCAGCCGCGGCTCGATGCCCGCGTCGCTGAGCTTCTCGGCCACGTACTCGGCGGCCTCGCGCTCGTCGCTGGTCGGGTTGGAGGTGTCGATCCGGATCAGGTCCCGGCACAGCTCGACGACCTCGTCCTCGGCGTTCCCCACGGGTGTCCCCCCTCTCTCGGCCGCGTCAGGACGCGGCGGGCTGCGGTTCGGCGGCGGCGGTCCCGGTGGCCGGGGCCTTCTCCATGACGGTGTAGCCGGTGGGCTTCATCAGCCCCGCGTAGGCCAGGACCAGGTAGAGGACGATCGCGGTGGCCAGCGAGTTCAGCGCGGGGATGCCCCAGTGGGTGAACTTGCCGACGCAGAACGCGGCGACCCACACCGCCAGCGACCCCGGAATCCAGGTCGGCACGCGCTCGGGCAGCGCGCCCGCGTCCCGGGTGGCGTCCAGCTCGGGCCGCTGCCTGCGGGCGATCCAGTACTCGGCGACGATGATGCCGCCGATCGGCGGGATCGCGACGCCGAGCAGGGACAGGAAGTCCTTGAAGTGGTCCAGGAACCCGATCGCCGACAGCACGGTGCCCGCGACGCCGATGACGACGGTGACCGCGCCCCGGTGCAGGCGCCTGCCGAACACGGTGGCGGCGAAGTTGACCACGCCGAGCGAGGAGCCGTACAGGTTCCAGTCGTTGATCTTCATGGTGGCCAGCACCACGATGACCAGGCCCGCGAAGCCCGAGGTGCTGAGCACGATGTGGGTGACGTCGCTGCTGCGCGCGGCGTGCCCGAGCAGCACGCCGGTCATGCCCACCACGTACTCGCTGAGGATCATCGAGCACGAGCTCTGCAGCAGCACGTGCCAGGACTTCTTGTTGTACCGGGTCATGTCCGGGGCGGTGATCGCGCCGGTCATGTAGCCGCCCGCGATGATGGTGGCGGCCGCCGGGATCGAGATGTGCGGGCCGACCGGCGGGGCGTTCACCAGGTCGCTCAGCGAGTGCTTGGTCAGCTCGCTGGCCACCGACCAGGCGACCAGGCCGAAGAACAGCGGCACCGCGATCCGGGCCAGCCACATCATGATCTTGAAGCCGTACATCACCAGCAGGGTCAGCACGACGCCCGCCACCACGCACCAGAGCCAGGGCGGGCCGCCGGCGAGCTTGCTCATGCTGTTGCCGAAGATGCCGTTCTGGACGCCGAACCAGCCGACCAGGCTGACCCCGATGACCAGGCTGACCAGCGCCGACCCGTTGCGGCCGAAGCCGGCGAAGCGGGTCAGCATCGTCATGCTGAGGCCCTCGCGCTGCCCGGCCGCGCCGATCGCGAAGATGACGACCTCCAGGATCACCGCGCCGAGCGTGAAGGCCAGGAACGCGTCCCAGAAGCCCATGCCGAGGCCGAGCGTGGCGCCCAGGACGAACTGCGACAGCGAGCCGGACTGGGCCAGCCACTGGAGCAGCATCGAGCCGAACCCGTACCGCGCGGTCCTCGGGACGCGCGCCAGCGCGTAGTCGTCGTTGCCGAGCTTCATTCGGCGCTCCCCAGGGTCTGCAGGTGGGACAGGGAGCCGTAGCGCGCCACCAGGGCGTCGAACTCGGCCTGGTCGTGGAAGGTGAGCGAGCCCGCGCCGAACTCCTTGGCCGCTTCGACGGCGAAGCGGGCGGCGGCGGCGATGTCGGTCTCGTGGCTCGCGCCGGTGCCGCAGCCGGGCACCGGGGCGGCGGCCGTCACCGCGAGGCCGACGACGGGCGCGTCGGTGGCGGTGGCGGGCTGGAGGATCGAGTTGATGTGGTAGACGCCGTTGCCGTAGGGGGTGATGTCCTGGGTGGTGACCGGGAAGGTCACCACCGGCTCGCCGGTGACCTCGGCCAGCAGCGCGGCCAGCCGGTCGCTCACGCGCAGCACGTAGCCCTGCTTCACCGTGGGCGACAGGGCGAGGCCGCGGTGGTTGACGACCGTGTTGCCCTTGGTGGTGTCGATCGACAGCACCGCGTCCATGTCGGCGGTGACCTCGTACTCGTTCATGGTGGCGATGTCCACCGGAGAGTCCATGAACGGGACGGGGTCGTGCGGCTGGGTGGGGGCGTCGGGGCAGACGTGGGTGGCGATGACGACGTCGCCTTCGAGAACGTCGCCGCGCGAGCGCATCTTGAGGAGCTTCACCGCGGCCGACAGGGCGGCGGCCGCGCCGTCGCCGTCGGAGGTGAACCCGATCCGCTCGGGGCGGGCGCCGATGCCGCCGAGGCGTCCGACGATGCCGAGGGTCGGGGCGTCGCCGCCGCCGCTACGCCCGTTGCGGCCGGGGACGCGGACCAGGACGAAGTCCGTCGAGCCCTTGTCGCCCATCACGGTGGTGACCTCGGCGCCCGAACCGCCGGGGCCGGCGGCCTCGTCCAGGAGTTCGGCCATGGCCTTGCCGTCCACCGAGGGGTCGTCAAGGCGGTCGATCACGTCGAGGACATGCTTGAGCATGGGCGCTCCTAGGCATCAGCGCAGGTCAACCGCGCGTTCTGAACAGCTTCGCAGCAGGATGCGGGCTTGGTATCGTAGAAAGCAACTTTGTCCCATTATTTGCAACTCTATCCCCCGGAGCGCATATGCCCAGGTCAGGCTTCGCCGCCGACCGCGAGACCCCGCGCGGCCTGCTCCAGACCGCCGACCGCGCCCTGCTGGTCCTGCTGGGGTTCGACCGTTCCCGGAGCGACTGGGGCGTGACGGAGGTCGCGAACGAGTTCGGGTGGGACAAGTCCGTCGCGCAGCGCATCCTGGCGACGCTGGCGCATCGCGGTTTCCTGGTGGCCGACCCGGACACGCGCCGCTACCGGATCGGGCCGGCGGCGCTGCACCTGGGCCGGATCTGGGAGAAGTCGGGCTCGTTGCGGATGCTGGTGAAGCCCGTGCTGGCGGACCTGGCGGCGCGGACCGGCGTGACGGTGCTGCTGTCGGTGCCGGACGCGTTCCACATGCGGTGCGTGGAGGCGGTGGACGGCGAGGCGGGGCCCATCCGCTACTACCCGCTGGTCGGGGAGCTGTATCCGGCGCACGCGGGGGCGACGAGCCAGGCGTACTACGCGTTCTTGCAGGAAGAGGAGCGGCTGCGCCTGTTCCGGGACCGTCCCATGGCGCGCTTCACCGACCGGACGCTGACGGACCCGGCGGAGCTGGAGGAGCGCTTCCGGCGCGTCCGCCAGCAGGGGTACGCGTTCACGGTGGGCGAGTACGACGCGCAGGTGGCGACGCTGGCGGTGCCGGTGCGGTTGCACGGGGAGCCGTACGGGAGCTTGAGCCTAGGCGGCCACGAGGACCGGTTCGGGCCGCCGCTGGACCATCTGCCGCGGTTGCAGCACGCGGCCGAGCAGGTGGAACGGACGCTGACCGGGCGCACATCGCGCTGATGGAGAGATTGGAGCCGACGTTGGAACTGCTGCTGCTGTCGAACTCGACCCAGCACGGGCATGGGTACCTGGAGCACGCGCTGGACACAGTGACGGCGTTCCTGCCTGAGGGCGGGACGCTGGCGTTCGTGCCGTACGCGCTGGCGGACCATGACGCGTACACGGACGTGGTGCGGAAGGCGTTGGCGCCGGCCGGGATCACGGTGGAGGGCGTGCACACGGGCCCGGTCTTGCGCCGGGCGGACGCGGTGTTCGTGGGCGGCGGCAACAGCTTCCGCCTGCTGCGGGACCTGTATGCGACGGGGTTGCTCAAGGAGCTTCAGGCGGCAGTGGCAGGGGGTCTCCCCTATATGGGCGCGAGCGCGGGGACGAATATGGCGTGCCCGACGCTGCGGACGACGAACGACATGCCGATCGTGGAGCCGCCGTCCTTCGAGGCGCTGGGCCTGGTTCCGTTCCAGATCAATCCGCACTATCTGGACCCGGCTCCGGGGAACACGCATATGGGCGAGACGCGAGAGCAGCGCCTGACTGAGTTTCTTGAGTGCAACGACGTGCCCGTGCTGGGGCTGCGCGAGGGGACGTGGCTGCGCGTGTCCGGCGAGAAGGCGACGCTGGGAGGTGCGCTTCCGGCCCGGTTGTTCCGCCGAGGCCAGGCGGCCGAGGAACTGCCGTCCGGCACGGATGTGTCCCATCTCCTCGCCACAAAGCCGGGCTTCGACGCATGACCCGAGGTCAGCGGGTAGATCCACTGCATGACCGATCGCGATGACCTCGGCCATGAGCCGAAGGACCCACATGACGAAGAGTTCGCGCCGGTGACGCGCGACAGTGATGCGAGGGGGCGCACGACGCCGGGCAAGGTGGAGGAGCCCGGAGTCAGCGGCACGGGCGTACCGGGGGTGGACACCTACAAGGCGGACTCGTTGCCTCCGACGGAAGAAGGCGTCGAGAAGGCCGAGCGCGAAGACGACTCGCGCTGAGCTTGGCAGAGAGCCCCGACCCGCTTAGGGCCGGGGCTCTCACTTAGCCGGCGTGGGTTTCTCGGACGTCGAACCAGACGCGGAGCCGCCCGTCCGGGAGCACGTCGAAGCCCCATTCCTTGGCGAGCGCTCGCAGGATGGGCAACCCGCGCCCGCCTTCGCCGCGCGGGTCGTCGACGTAGTGGGGCAGGCCGCGTCCGCCGTCATCGATGACTTCGACGCGGACGGCATCGCCGGTCACTTGTAGGCAGACCTCGACCTGCGTGCCGCCGCCGTGCAGAACGGCGTTGGTGAAGGTCTCCGAGAGGAGCAGAACGCAGTCGTCGGCCGCAGGATGACTGGCGTCAAGGAGTTCGGCGGCCCAGCGTCGGGCTGCTGAGACCTGCTCGGGCGACGCGTCGAAGACCCGCCGCTTACCGGACATGGAGCGTGCCCTGCGTCTGCGATACGGCCAACTGCGTGAGCGCGGTGGCCATGTCGTCGGGCCGGACGGCCTCAAGAAGACGTCCGTCCGCGATGGCCCACCAGTGCCCGGTGTAGTGGCCGCGCCAGATCTCGACGCCGGGGAAGCGGTCGCGCAGCGCGGCGAGGGCCGGGTGGGGTTCGCCGTTCACACGAGGTCCCGGTGGGAAGCGGTGAGGCCGCAGGGCTCCAGCGAGACGCCGATGGCGGCGACGGCGCGTCGCAGGTCGGAGACGGGCGCGATGGCGCGGCCGGAGCTGTCGTGGAACCAGAGCCGCCACCGGTGGCCGTGAACGGTGATGGACTCCCCGATCAGGGGGAGGCCGGGATGCACGACCCGCAGCAACGGGGCGGCCTCGCGGGTGTGAGTGGTGGTGGCCCAGCCGGCATCGACCAGCGCCCAGGACAGGCGGTCGAGGTGATGCCTTTGAAGGTCCGCGCACACCTGCGACGCGGACCCCGATCGACGTATTCTCATGTACGTCCTCCGTGAGGGGGATGGAGCCGCGCGGCCGGGGAGGTCTCCCAATCTCGACCGGCCGCGCGGCGGCTTAAGAACCCGCTACACGCGCATCACCGCGTCGGGGCCTCGGGTATCAGCAGCGCGGGCGGTCCACATCTCAAGCGCTGTCCCCACGCTCATCTCTGCGAACGCCTTCCCTGTGTCGCTGCGTAGTCCTATGGTTACACCATCCCTCACAAGAGCCGTTCGCTCAATATGTTCGGCAATATTCGTCGGGAGTGGACTCCATGCCGTACGTGCCGACCATCCGAGGCCGCCGCCTGGCCCGCGAGCTGCGCCGTCTCCGCGAGTCGCTCAGCCTGCGCGGCGAGGACGCGGCCACCCGCCTCGGCTGGGACCAGGCGAAGATCAGCCGCATCGAGAACGCCAAGATCCGCGTGACCGTCGGCGAGGTGATGGAACTCTGCGAGGCGTACGAGATCAGCGGCGACGAACGCGCCGCGCTGATCCAACTCGCCCGCGAGGCGCGGATCTCCGGCTGGTGGGAGCCTTATCGCAGCGATATCAAGCCCGGCTTCACCGACTACCTGGCCTTCGAAGCGGAAGCCGATCGCTACCACAGCTTCCAGGCCCAGCTCATCCCTGGGCTGTTCCAAACCGAGGATTACGCTCGCACCATCCTGCGGTGCAGCCCGACTCCAAGAAGCCCCGAGGAACTCGAACGCACGTTGAAGGTCAGGATGGCTAGGCAGAGCCGCCTCACTGACCCCGACCGCAGCCTTCAGGTGTGGCAGGTCGTGGAAGAGGGCGCCCTACGCCGTGTCATCGGCGGTCCAGCGCTGATGCACGCCCAACTGGAGGCTCTCCTGACGGTCGGCCGGCTGCCGAACGTCTCACTTCAGGTGGTCCCCTACAAGGCGGGAGAGCACATTGCTCTTGAGGGGCCGTTCAACCTCCTCGGCTTCAACGACTACCCCGACGTGCTGTACGTCGAGCACTTCGGCGGGTGCCGGTATATGGAGAAACCCGAGGAAACGGTGCGAGCTAGTCTGACCTTCGAGCACTTGCGTTCCGCAGCTCTCAACGTGACCGACAGCGCAGCGTTCATCAAGCAGGTCGCCGACGAGTTCCTCCGGGCATGAAGAAGAGGTACGCACGCGATGGACCAGGTTTCCCCGCCCTTTCCCCCTACTACTTGGCGCAAGAGCAGCCACAGCGGTCCTGAGGGAGGCGACTGCGTTGAGGTGGCTACCGTCTGGCACAAGAGCAGCCACAGCTCCGCCCAGGGCTCCGATTGCGTAGAAGTGGCGGCCGTTCAACACCTCCACTTGATCCGCGACTCCAAAGCCCCGCACGGCCCCGTCCTCGCCATGCCGCCCACCACTTGGACCGCACTCCTCGGCGACATCAAGCACGGCACCCACGACTTGCGCTGATTCCTTCGCAGCAGCCTCAAGCGCGCAGGCAGCCTCCACGCAGATCGGTCAGGACGTGTTGACGATCAAGCCGATGTGGGTGAAGTAGTTGAGCGCGCCGAACAGCAGGAACGCGAGCCCGGCGAGTCCCCACACCACGCCGATGACCTTCGTCATCCAGTTGTCCGGGCGGCGCAGCGCGAACGGGAACAGCACGGCCCCCACCCCGACCAGCACGTACAAGCCCGAGATGAACGACGCTTCCAGCATCGGATAGTCGGCGAACGCCCCGGAGATGGGCTCCTCCGGCGGCGCGGCGAACAGTTGGTACTTCCAGCCCGCCGCCGCGATCCCGAAGCAGGCCAGCCCCATCCCCAGCACGAACACTGAGAGCGGGCCGGCCAGCCGTCCCACGAGCGCTACCCGCTCGGGGCCGAGCGCCAGCACTTCTCCCCGCTTCCACAGGAACAGCGCCGCCGCCAGCAGCATCACCCCGAACGCGAGCGCGGGCTCCCCGAAGATCACATTGTCGAAGGGGAAGCCCTGCCCGGCCAACGGCCAGGTCAGCGTCATGTGCAGGCCCGTGGCCGTCAACAGCGCACCCAGCGCGCCGAACGCCAGCGCCCAACCGGTGGTCTCCACCGTCTGGCGCGGGTCCAACAGCCGTCGCCCCAGCGCCACCACCAGCAGCAGTCCCGCCCCCGCGGCCACCGCCATGATCGTGTTGTAGGTGGGCATCTTGGTCCAGTCGATCTTCAGATCGGCCGCCCCCGCAGCCAAGACAAGATCATTCATATCACCAAGAGTAATCAATCGATCACGAGAGGCGCGGGGCGGGGTCAGACCAACATGGACGTCCCCCCAAGAGCCTGACCGCCGACGCCGACCAGAACGGGGAACGCGGAGCCCACCCGTCAACCGAAAGAGACTCCCTCCCTGACATGCACGACGCCACAGCCATAGCCTGCCCCTTGATGACCTACAGGCGAGAAGGCGCCCACCCCATGAAGCCGAGCACTCGCCCCACAGAGAAGATGATCATGAACACGCTTTCCCTGCCCCCGAAATGCTCGCCCCTCAACAAGTGCTCACAAATCGCGTTACTTGCCGGTAGAACACCAGGTCAGCCAGCCTGCTCCCCGCGCACGCGGGGATGACCCGACGTCAAGACGTCTGGACGTACTGAAGAAGAACTGCTCCCCGCGCACGCGGGGATGACCCCTACACCGTGCGCCTGACCTACCCGGCCGGCGCCTGTTCCCCGCGCATGC
Organism: Spirillospora sp. NPDC050679; assembly: GCA_044456955.1. Taxonomy (GTDB): domain Bacteria; phylum Actinomycetota; class Actinomycetes; order Streptosporangiales; family Streptosporangiaceae; genus Spirillospora. The sequence continues at coordinate 97,790 of JBITGK010000019.1, forward strand.
GGGGGTGGTCTCGACCGTACGAACGCGCCGTCGGACTCCTGCCCCTGCTACCCACGCGCATGAGAGATGGGTGTCATTGCCCTATCTCCGTCCAGGTGTCTCACTGCCTGGACCGCAGTTCGCTGCCGCCGTCAAGCACAGCGCCGAAGGGCCCACAGCCTCTCGACGACTGGCCCGCTACACCGTGGACTTCTTGAAGATCTCGATCAGTTTGGTGGCGCTGTCGTCGGCGTACCCGGCCGCCATGCCACGCTTGAAGACCTCCAGAACGGCCGCAGGCAGTGACGCGTCCACACCCGCGTCCTCGGCCGTGCGCACCACGTGGTCGATGCTCGCCACTCCCATCGACAGCCGCTCCACATCGCCCGAGAAGTTCCCCGCATCGAGACGCGGCGTGTAGAAGCCGATGAAGTCCGGCATCGACGCAAGCGTGCCCGACGCGTACGGCAGGAACTCCTGCGCCGAGATGCCGTTGGCGTCCGCGACCGTCACGGCGTGCAACCAGGCGAGCGTGGTCGTCCAGAAGATGTCCAATTGGAGCTGGTAGTACATGGCGGCCAGCCCTTGATCCTCACCCCGGTAGTCCGTCTTGCCGATCACCTGCAACGTCCCCTGAACGGCCTCGAAGACCTCCTGGGGACCGCTGTAGAAGACGAAGGACTCCGGAGCGCCGATGCCCGACGGCGACGAGGTCACCCCACCCGTCAGGTACCGGGCCCCGTACCCTGCCGCCCATGCCGCCGCCTCGCGCGACTTCTCCGGGGTGTCGGAGCTTAGGTTGACGATGGTCTTGCCCGCCAAGCTGTGGACGGCCTGCCCCAGGATGGCGTACATCGCCTCATGATCGGTCAGGCTGAGCACCACCAGCTCGCCGGCGGCCAGCGCATCGGCGACCGAGAGCGCCAGAACCGCCCCCGCCGCCACCAGATCGTCGGCTCTGCTCGCGGTCCGGTTCCACAAGGTGACCTCGTAGCCGTTCTTCAGGTACGCGCTCGCCATCGCCCGCCCCATCGGACCGAGTCCGATGACCGTCACTTGTTGCTCGCTCATAATGCCCCTTCTAGATCGAACGTTCTATTCAGGAGTGGAAGCTAGCACAGCACTAGACTGAACGTTCTATTCAGTAGACTGGTCCCGTGAACACCACCACGCGCTCGGGAACGGCCGCCCCGTCAGACGTCGGCACGCGCGACCGGATCGTCCGCACCGCCGCGCGGCTGATGCAGCGCCAGGGCTACGACGGCACCGGGATCAAGCAGATCGCCCAGGAGGCCGAAGCCACGCACGGCTCGGTGTACCACTTCTTCCCTGGCGGGAAGCAGGAGCTGGCGATCGCCGCCATTCGTTACGGGGACGAGGAGTTCGCCGCCGCGCTACGCGACGTCTTCGAGCGCTACGAGGACCCCGCCGAGGCCGTGATGGCCTCCGCCCGCCTCCTTGCTGACGGTCTGCGCGAGTCCGACTGGGTCGGCGGGTGCCCGGTGGCGTCCACCGCGTTGGGGGCGGCGGCCCGCGTGGCCGACATCCGGGAGGCCGCGTGCACGGCCTTCAACCACTGGCAGGACCTCGTCTTCACGGCCCTGCGCCGCGCGGGCATCTCCGAGGACAATGCCCGCGACCTGGGCCAGACGGTGATCAGCGCACTGGAGGGGGCAGAGCTGGCCGCCGAGTTCGCCCGCGACGACGCCCCACTCCAGGCCGCCGGCCGCCACCTGGCCCGCCTGATCAACCTCTACCGTCAGGAGGCCGCGGCCTCCTGACGGTTTCGGGAATGTTGAGTGGCGAGCACACAACCCGCCAGCCACCCTCTACCCTCTCCCCATGCTCCAGGCAGACTCCACTCCATTACTGATGGCCTCAAAACGATAACGCCCCTACATAACCCCAGGTCACGAAGTGTTCTCTCCGCACAGGCGGAGGTGGCCCGCCGCTCTACCAGGTGCGGTTGCTGGCGATGGGGTTCTCTCCGCGCAGGCGGAGGTGGTCCGGCGTAGGTGTAGCCGGTCTTATCCCGCAGCTTGTTCTCTCCGCGTAGGCGGAGGTGGGTCCAGCATCCCTTCATCGGACCGCGTCTGGCCCAGCTGACCGGCTTCTCCCCTTGGAAGCCATGGCCTCCTGACCAGGGCGCCCGGTCATGCACTGTGTCACAGCGGGCCCGATGCGGTGTCGAAAGAACACCTCTGTCTGCTAGAACACCGGGGACGCTCCCAAGCCCAACGACGGGTGGCACATGGAACCACTGCACCCCGGCGACCCCCGCCGCATCGGCCCCTACCATCTGGAAGCCCGCCTGGGCTCCGGCGGCATGGGGCAGGTCTTCCTCGGGGCCTCCCCCGGCGGGCGCCAGGTCGCCGTCAAGGTCATCCGCGCCGAGCACGCCGAGGACGAGCGCTTCCGGCAGCGGTTCGCGCGCGAGGTCGAGGCTGCCCGCAGGGTCGGCGGGTTCCACACCGCGCAGGTCGTGGACGCCGACCCCGACGCCCCGTCGCCCTGGCTCGTCACCGCGTTCATCCCCGGCCCGTCCCTCCAGCAGGTCGTCGCCGAACGAGGCCCGCTCGACGCCGGGGCGGTCCGCTCCCTTGCGACGGGGCTGGCCGAGGGCCTCGCCGCCATCCACGGGTGCGGGCTGGTGCACCGCGACCTCAAGCCCGGCAACGTCATCATGGCCGCCGACGGTCCCCGCATCATCGACTTCGGCATCGCCCGCGCCACCGACGCGACCGCCCTGACCTCGCACAACGTCGTCGTCGGCACCTACGCCTACATGCCGCCGGAGCAGGTCCTCGGCCAGCCGTCCGGCCCGGCGGGCGACGTGTTCTCCCTCGGCTGCGTGCTCGCCTTCGCCGCCACCGGCCGAGGCCCCTTCGACGCCACTTCCATCCCCGCGATCGTGCACCGCGTCCTGAACGACGAGCTCGACCTGTCCGCGCTCCCCGGCGACCTGCGCAACCTCATCGCCGCCTGCCTCGCCAAGGACCCCGCCCAGCGGCCCACGCTCGACACGCTCATGACCGCGCCGCAGAGCATCGTCGCCCCCGTGCGCTTCCTCCCGCCGGATGACGACGACGCCACGCACGCCAACGGCACGTTCATCGCCACCCGCCACCAGGACGCCCCGACCGTCGCCTCCGCCCCCGTCCGCCGCCGCGCCCTGCTCATCGGCGCGGGCGCCGCCGCGACCGCCGCCGTCGTGGGCGCCCCCGCCGCCTACCTCCTCACCCGCGACGAGAAGCGGACGGCCGCCCCGCCGCCGCCACCTCCTCCGCCGCCCCGCCCGAACGGCCTGGTCGCCTCCAGCGGCTCCCTGTCCGCCGAGGGCGTCAAAAGCCTCCACGAGGTCGCCATCAGCCCCAACGGCCGCGTCCTCGCCGCGGGCGGCCTGGACGCGACCATCACCCTGTGGGAGCTCGGCACCGGCCGCGTCCTGCGCACGATCAGCAGGACCGGCTGGGTCAGCGCGCTCGCGTTCAGCCCCGACGGCCGGCGGCTCGCCAGCTCCACCAGCAGCACCGGGGCCCTGTACCTGTGGGACGCCGCCAGCGGCCGCATCCTGGTGAACGTCAGGACCGGCGGCGACTTCGGCCTCAACTCGCTCGCCTACAGCCCCGACGGCCGCACGATCGCGGGCGCCAACCCCGGCGCCCACCTCTTCGACGCCGCCACCGGCCGCAAGCTGGCGGGCTTCGACCTCGGCAACAGCGGCGTCAGCGCCGTCGCGTTCAGCCCCGACGGCCGGACCGTCGCGGTCGGCGTGGACGGCTACTACAACAAGCCGCCCGGCAGCACCGTCCAGCTCTTCGACGCCCGGACGCTCCGCAAGCGCGGCCAGCTCGTCGGCCACCGCAAGGGCGTCACCGGCGTCGCCTTCAGCCCGGACGGCAAGCGCCTGGCCAGCAGCGCCACGGACATGACCCTCCGCATCTGGGACCCGGCCTCCCGCCGCCTCCTCCGCACCATCAAGACGGGCGAGGCGTCCGCGAAGGACGTCCGCTTCAACCGCGACGGCTCGGCCGTCATGGCCGCCTGCGCCGACCGGACCGTCCGCGTCTGGAACGCCGCGACCGGCGCGCTCACCGCCACGCTCGTCGGCCACCCCCAGTCCGTCGGGCGCCTCGCCCTCACCCCCGACGGCCGGACGCTGGCGGCCGTGGGCGGCACCAAGTCCAACGGCACCGTCACGCTCTGGAAGGTCTGACCCGTGGACGCTCTACGCGCCGACGACCCCCGCCAGGTCGGTCCCTACCGCCTCGAAGGACGCCTCGGCGCGGGCGGCATGGGCGAGGTGTTCCTCGCGGCCTCGCCGAGCGGCCGCAAGGTCGCGGTGAAGCTCGTCCGCGCCCAGTACGCCGCCGATCCCGAGTTCCGCAGGCGCTTCGCCCGCGAGATCGAGGCGGCCCGCAGGGTCGGCGGCTTCCACACCGCGCAGGTCGTGGACGCCGACCCCGACGCCGCATCGCCCTGGATGGTGACGGCGTTCGTGCCCGGCCCGTCACTGCGGCAGGTCGTACTGCGGCAAGGACCGCTCGCGCCCCGGGCCGTCCGCGAGCTGGGCGCGGGGCTCGCCGAGGGGCTGACCGCGATCCACGCGTGCGGGCTGGTGCACCGCGACCTCAAACCCGGCAACGTCATCATGGCCCCGGACGGCCCCCGCATCATCGACTTCGGCATCGCCCGCGCCACCGACGCGACCGCGCTCACCTCGACGGGCGCGGTCGTCGGCACCTTCTCGTTCATGTCCCCCGAGCAGGTGCGCGCCGACGCCACCGGCCCGGCGAGCGACGTGTTCTCGCTCGGCTGCGTGCTCGCCTACGCCGCGCTCGGCCGTGGCCCGTTCGACGCGCCGACCATCCCGGCGATCGTGCACCGGATCGTCGGCGCGCAGCCCGACCTGGAGGGCCTGACCGCCGACCCGCAGCTGCGCGACCTGATCGCACGCTGCCTGGCCAAGGACCCCGCGCGGCGCCCCGGCGTCCCGGACGTCCTGGCCGGGCTCACCGCACCGCCGCCGCGCGGCCTGCCGCGTCGTTCGGTCCTGTTCGGCGGCGCGGCCGTCGCGGCGACCGCCGCCGTGAGCGTCCCGGCCGTGCTGCTGTGGCCGTCGGACGCGCCCGCCTCCGCCGGGCGGCGCGACGTCCCGAAGACCCCGCTCGGCGTGCCGAAGGCGATCGTCCTGCCGAGCTCGGAGGTCGCCCTGTTCGACCTGGTGTTCTCCCCCGACGGCCGGACCCTGCACGGCGCGGGCTTCTCCTCGATCCTGCGCTGGGACCTGGCCACCGCGCAGGTCACCGCCCGGAAGATCGAGGACGATGACTCCTACCGGCGGCCCATGGCGTTCTCCCCCGACGGCCGGACCCTCGCCACCGCCAGCGAGGGCGGACCCGTGCACCTGCGCGACACCGCGACCGGCAAGATCCGCAAGTCCCTCGCCAAGGCGCAGGCCGGCCAGGCCCTCGCGTTCGCCCCGGACGGGCGCTCCCTGGCCGTCAGCGGCGGGAACAGCGCGCCCTTCGTCCAGATCTGGGACACCGCCACCGACCGGACCGTGCCGATGAACATCGACTACACCGCCAACGCGCTGGCCTTCGCCCCGGACGGCCGGACGCTCGCCGGCGTCCGCTACCTGTCGGGTCGGTACATGGTCTGGAACGCCGCCACCGGCAAGGGCACCGAAACCTCCGCCGAGAGCGCCAGCCAGATCCCCGCGCTGGCCTACAGCCCGGACGGCAGGACGCTGGCGGTCTCGAACGGCAGCTACTGGGGCATCGAGCTGCGCGACGCGGGCAGCGGTGACCTGCGCGCCACGCTGAAGGGCATGGAGGGCGAGGTGCGCGCCCTGGCGTTCAGCCCGGACGGCGACACCCTGGTCAGCGCCGACAGGAAGCACGTCCGGCTCTGGCACGTCCCGACCCGCCGCAACACCGCGACGCTGCCCGGCGACGCCGACGACGAGCAGACCGTGGTGTTCGCCCCCGACGGCCAGAGCTTCGCCACGGCGAGCGGAGCCGGGACGACCCGGCTGTGGACGTTCCGCTGACCTCACTCACCAGCGGAATGCGGAACACCCCGTCAGCGCCACCCCTGCATGCGCGGGGAGCAGTCCTCCTGCGCGCTGCTGAGCAGGTAGTTGACGGGTCCATCCCCGCGTGCGCGGGGAGCAGACTCGCTGACCTGGAGATCTACCAGCGAGTAACACGAGTTATGAGCACTTGTTGAGACTCCGACATTTCAGTCAACAGGGAGAGCGTAGCCACGACCATCTCCCTACCAGGTAGGTGCTTCCCTCAAGGAGTCAGGCCATGACTCCGTCAGCATGCCGTCACTGCGCTCCTCCCTTCAGCTCTCCGCCAACGAACGCTGATCACGCACGAGGCTCGTCAGGCAGGTCGTCGTCGGCCCAGAAAGCCTCCAACTCCTCCACGCTCAACTCCTCCACAGGCACCGAACGCAGCGCGCGCCCGGTGCGCATCGCCCACGTCGTCATCAACGTCAGGGCCATCAGCGCGTCCTCGGGGGTCATGTTCGCTGCGAGACGCGGGCTTTCATAGGAGGGCATCGCCCATGCCTTTCCTGGCGGGTCCGGTTTCGCCCTCCACTGTGCGGCCCGCCGCCCCCGCAAGTAGGCGGAATCCGGCCATCCGGATGAACTCCGGATGGCACGGTCCATCCCTCCGCCATATGCGCATTCATCCGGGATGCAGGTTGCTACAGGGATCTAAGGCACTAAAAGTGAAAATTGCCTGACCATCCGTGGTGATGGTGGCACCATGGCGATCAACGCTGCTCGCCCGCGAGGGATCGGACACACGGAAATGACGCACGGTGGTCGCGCGCGCCGCTTCGACGCGGTGATCTCCTCCCTGGCGAACTTCCGCCGCGCGGTGGGGTCGCCCGCCTACCTGAGGATCGAGGAGCTGTCCGGCGAGCTGCAGGACGCCGGAGCGGTCGTGGTGGGGGTCCGCGTCCTCCGCCTCCCGCACTCGACCAGCTACGACCTGTTCACCCGGCCCGGACGACGCCTGCTGCGCTGGGAGATGGTGGTCTCGTTCTGGGCGACCCTGCGCCTGCACGCCGAGCGCAAGGGCATCGACACCAGCGGGATGTGCTCCCTCGACGAGCTCGAACGCCACTACAAAGCGGCCCACGCGCCGCCGGCCGAGTCCCCCGAACAGGCCCGCTCCGACGTCCAGCCCGCGGCCGCCGACTCCGGCGTCAAGGAGCGGCCCCTCCTGCCCTCCCCGGGCCCCGGCGATCCCTTCCCCGGACGCGGCGTCCCGCGGCCCGTGGACGCCGACTTCCTCGCCGAGCTGCGCCAGCTCACCCGCGACGCCTCCTGGCGGCAGTACCAGGACGTGGTCCCGGACTGGCTCGAACCCTGCCTGATGCTCGAACCGGAGCTGGCGGAGGTCAGGATCTACGCGCCGCTGCGCATCCCCGGCCTGCTCCAGAACGGGGAGTACGCCCGGCGCGTCGCCGCCCACGACAATCCCGGCCTCAGCGCCGACGATGTGACGCGCAAGGTCGAGCTGCGGCTGCTGCGGCAGGAGCTCGTCCACCGGCCCGAGCCGCTGAAAGTATGGGCCGTACTCCACGAGCGCGTGCTGCGCGACGACATGGGCAGCCCGCCGGTGTGGCGCGCCCAGATCCGGCATCTCATCGGCCTTTCCGGCCGCGCCAACATCACCCTCCAGGTCGTCACCGAGGAGGCGGCGAACGAGGCGCTCGCCGACGGCCCCCTGACCGTGATGCGCTTTCCCGAGTCCTATCTGGACGACCTCGTCCTCCTCGAACAGCGGGGCCACGGCGTCTACCTGACCGACCGGAAGGACGTCGGCTACTTCTCGACGCTGTTCGCCGGCCTGACCGTCAGGGCGCTCACGCCGCAGGAAAGCGAACGTTTCCTGCAGCGGCTCCTTTGACCACCTCCAGCCAGAAGATCGGCAACCGGTGCCCCGACTCCGCTTTTCTGGTGTCATGACAGGGACCGAACGCCCCTTTTCCCCATAACTGGAGGAGAGCATGGCCAACGATCCCGAGGAATTCCTGGCGGAGACCGAGAAGGACCTCATGGGCGGGATCGACACCAGCGTCCCCCAGTCCGCCCGCATCTGGAACTACTGGCTCGGCGGCAAGGACAACTTCGCCGTGGACCAGGAGGCCGGGGACCAGTACGCCCGCATGTTCCCCGGCATCTTCGACCTGGCCAAGGCCGAGCGCGCCTTCCTCGGCCGCGCCGTCCGCTACCTGGTCGCCGAGGCCGGCGTCCGCCAGTTCCTGGACGTCGGCACCGGCCTGCCCACCGAGGACAACACCCACCAGGTCGCCCAGTCCCTCGCGCCCGAGTGCCGCGTCGTCTACGTCGACAACGACCCGCTCGTGCTCGCCCACGCCCGCGCGCTGCTGGTCGGCACCCCCGAGGGCGCGACGCACTACATCGACGCCGACATGCGCGACCCCGACCGCATCCTGCACGAGGCCGCGCGAATCCTGGACTTCTCCCAGCCGGTCGCGCTGCTGTTCATGGGCGTGCTCGGGCACATCACCGACTACGACGAGGCGCGCTCGATCGTGCGCCGGCTGATGGACGCCCTCCCCTCCGGCAGCTACCTGGCGCTCAACGACGGCACCAACACCAACCCCGCGCTGAACGAGGCCCAGCAGGGCTACGACGACACCGGGGCCGTCCCCTACCTGCTGCGCACGCCCGCGGAGATAGAGGGGTTCTTCGAGGGCCTCGCCCCGGTCGAGCCCGGCATCGCCCCACTGACGGAATGGCGGCCGGACCTCGGCCACCGGGTCGCCGAGAACGTGGACGGCGTCGGCGGCGTCGCCAGGAAGCCCTAGGCTCCGGCGTCACACGCCCGTCGTGGAGTGCGTCGCCCGGTAGCGCGACGGCGGGACGCCGTAGCGCGCCACGAACGCCTGGCGCAGCGTCTCCGCCGTCCCGAACCCGCAGCGCACCGCCACCGCCCCCAGGGGCAGGGTCGTGGTGACGAGCAGGTGCGCGGCCGCCTCCGTCCTGGCCCGCCGCACGAACCGGCCCGGCGTCTCCCCCAGGTGCTTGATGAACAGCCTGGTCAGGTGCCGCTCGCTGACGCCCGCGCGGGCCGCCAGCACCGCCGTCGCCAGGTCGGCGTCGGGATGGGCGGTCACGTGGTCCACCACCTGCCGGACCAGCTCGTTCGCGGGCGGCGGCGCGCCGGTGAACATGCTGACCTGCGCCTGGTTGCCGGGGCGCTGCAGGTAGGTCACCAGGTGGCGGGACACGCTCCGCGCCATCGCGGCGCCCTCGTCCTCCTCCACGAACGCCAGCGACAGGTCCAGCGCGCTGGTCACGCCCGCCGCCGTGGCCAGGGCGCCGTCCCGGATGAAGATCGGGTCGGGGTCGATGGTGATCTTGGGGTAGCGGGCCGCCAGGGTCGGCGCCCACCACCAGTGGGTGGTGGCGCGGCGGCCGTCCAGCAGCCCGGCGGCCGCCAGCACGGTCGCCCCCGTGCACACCGACGCGACCCGGCGGCTCTCGCGCGCCAGGCGGCGCACGTGGGCGACGATCAGCCGGTTGCCGGCGGCCGCCTCGTGCCCGAGGCCGCCCGACACGATGAGGGTGTCCAGCGGGCCGGCCACCCGTTCCAGGGTCTCCTGCGCCACCAGGGTCAGGCCCGCGCTGCACGTGATGGGGCCGCCGCCCTGGCTGGCCAGCGACACCTGGTAGGCGGGCGCCGCGCCGTGCAGGTTGGCGATCCCCAGGCTCGCGGTGACGCACGCGATGTCGAGCAGCTCCGCCGCGTCGTAGCCGACGATGACCACACGCCGTCCGGTCATGGCGCGACCCTACGCCGCCGCGACCTTCCGCCCAAGTTTCCGGACCGGTGCACCGCCGCCGCCTGGGAGCGCAATCACGGCGGCGGCACAGTGGGGCCACGGCGCGCGAGAGCGCCACCACCCGAACCGGGAGACACCATGCGACTCAGCAAGTCCCTCGCCGTCACCGGCGGCCTGGCCCTGTTCGCCTGCGGCTTCGCGGCCGTCCCCGCCGACGCGTCCGCGCGGGCCGCCGCCTCCTGCCCGAGCGGCTACGTCTGCATGTGGGAGGACGCCTACTACGGCGGCGACAAGTACGTCGAGCAACCGGCCATCAACGGCCACCACGAGATCGACGGCTGGAACGGCGACAACGAGATCTCGTCGGTCGTCAACAACACCGGCAAGTGCATCGTGCTCTACGCCAACGACGGTTGGAGCGGCCGGACGCACCCCATCCAGAAGTCCGGCGCGCAGCGGTTGCGCGCCGACCTGCAGCTGAACGGCTACGACAACGAGGCCGAGAGCTACGGCATCTTCAACACCGGCTGCTGAGCACCGGGACCGGCCGCCGGGCGGCGCGCCCGGCGCCCGGTCCCCTCGAACTGGGATGAACCGTGAACTTCCGCAACGGCTCTAACTCCATGGAACCCGAGTCCCTCAGGAGGAGCCGTGAAGAGCAACATCTGGTACCGCTCGACGCCCGCGGTCAGCGTTCCCGCCTGGGAGGACCGGGGCACGCTCGGCTTCGGCGACGGCACGTTCCACTTCGCCGGCGGCTCCCGGACCGTCTCGGGCTCGATCCTGTCGGTCGGCCGCGTCCGGCTGGGCACCAACAGGTGGGTCCACGTCCGCTTCGAGGACCAGGGCCACGAGGGCGACGCCTACTTCATGGACGGCGGGATGCTGGGCTGGGCCGGAGTGCTCGGCGGCAACCGGCGGCTGGCCGCAGGACTGTCCGCCGCCTCCTGATCACGTCAGGCCGTCCGCCCCAGGCCGCGCACCAGGACCGACGCGGTGGACGCGATCAGCTTGCTCTCCACCTCCGCCTCCGGGTCCCTGCGGTTGGTGTAGACGACGATGACGACGGGCGCGCCGGACGGCGGCCACGCGACCGCGATGTCGTTGGCGGGCGCGTACGCGGTGCCCGTCCCGGTCTTGTCGCCGACCTTCCAGCCCTTCGGCACGCCCGCCCGGATGCGCTCGCCGCCGGTCACGGTCGCGCGCATCCACCCGGCCAGCCGTTCGCGGTCCCGCGGCGCGAGCGCGTCGCCGAGCAGCAGCTTCTGGAGGTTGCGGCCCATCGCGGCGGGCGTGGTGGTGTCGCGCGCCTCGCCCGGCCGCCAGCGGTTCAGCGCGGGCTCCCAGCGGTCCGACCGCGACACCCGGTCGCCGATCGACCGGTAGTAGCGGGTCAGGCCCGCCGGTCCGCCGATCTCCTTGAGCAGCAGGTTGCCCGCGATGTTGTCGCTGCGGGTGACCGTCGCGCGGCACAGCTCGGAGACCGTCACGCCCTTCGCGCCGCGCCCCCGGGTGAGCGGCGAGTTGGGCACCTCGTCGGACTCCTTCCAGCGCACGACGCGGTCGAGCAGGCCGGGGTCGCTCCGCCGCGCCTTGTCCAGGACCGCGGCCGCGGCCATCGCCTTGAACGTGGACGCGGTGGGGAACGCCTCGTCCTCGCGGTGGCCGATGGCCGCGCCGGTGCCCGTGTCGAGGATGAACGCGCCCACGCGCGCTTTGTAGGACTCCTCCAGGCGCCGCAGCTCCTTCCGGACGAGGGCCTGCCCGGGGGCGACGGTCGGCGCGCTCGCGGACGGCTTGGCCGGGGCCGCCTTCGGCGCCGGGGACTCGTCCGCGCCGCAGGCCGTCCCTGCGAACAGCGCCAGCGCCGCCAGCGCGGCGGCGCCCAGCCTCGTCCGGAACGCCCACGGACGGTGCGACTGCATACCCGGCTCCTCACGTCTCGGTCTCCGGCCTCCAAGAGCAGACCAGGGGCACCGCTCCCGTGTCCAATAGCGACTTGCGTCAAGGACTCATATGAGGATGCGTATTCATGCAGGCCACGCCGCCGGACGGCCGCCTGCTCCGCCACGCGCCCCCCTTTCGCGGCGGCCCCGGGCGCATGCCCGGACCATGCGAACCGCACCCCGGATCGATGACATCGCGCCCCTGCCCCTTGCGCGGCCCTCACCCGATTCTGAAGCCATGACACCGATGCACTCGCACCTGAAGCACTCGCACCTCAAGCACACGGCCCTGGCGTCCCCCGCCGTGCTGATCGGCGCCGCCGTCGGCTGGGCGACCGTCTCCAGCGCCGTCCCCTGGTCCCCGGGCAACTTCGTCACCTGGATGCTGCCGGTCCTCGCGCTCATCTACCTGGCGTTCGGGGCGATCCGCGGCGAGCTGCGCGCCCGGGGCGTGCTCAGCGCGCAGGTCGCGGCGCTGGCCGTGCTCACCGCGCTCGCCCTGGTCTCGCTCGCCGTCAGCCCCGACGTCGGCCGCTACCTGGTGGCCGCGGGCTGGCTCGCGCACGCCGTCTGGGACGCGGTGCACCACCGCTCCGGCAAGGTCGTGCCGCGCTTCTACGCCCTGTTCTGCGTGGTCGCCGACGTCGTCGTGGCGGCCGTCCTCATCCTGGCCCCCGGAGGAGTGTCATGACCCGCGTCAACAGTCCCAAGCTGCGCTTCGCCCTGCACTACCTGGAGATGGTCGTCTCGATGTTCGCCGGGATGCTCGTGCTGTGGCCGCCGTGGGCCATGGTCGCCCCCGACGACCCGCCCGCCGAGGTGTCGGCGCTGGTCATGGCCACGACGATGAGCGTCGGCATGGCGGTGTGGATGCGGATCAGGCGGCACCGGTGGCGGCCGATCGCCGAGATGTGCGCCGCCATGTACCTGTCGTACGCGGTGTTCTTCCCGCTGCTGTGGGCGGGCGTGATGAGCGGGCACGGGGTGATGATGGGCGGCCACGTCCTGATGTTCCCGGCCATGCTCGCGGCGATGCTGCTGCGCCCGGCCGAGTACGCCCACCACGGCGCGCACGGCGCCCATGACGCGCGCTAGAGCCAGCCGTGCTCGCGCGCGACGCGGTACGCCTCCGCCCGGCCGGACGCCCCGATCTTGGCCACCGACGCCGCCAGGTAGTTGCGGACCGTCCCCTGCGACAGCCCCGCCTTGCGCGCGATCACCGCGACCGGCGCGTCGTGCTCGGCCAGCCGCAGCACCTCCAGCTCGCGGTCGGTCAGCGGGCACGGCGGGGCGGTCAGCGCGTCGGCCGCCAGCGCCGGGTCGACGTACCGCTGCCCGGCGTGCACCCGCCGGACCACGTCGGCCAGCGCCCCGCCCGGCGACCCCTTGGGCAGGAACGCCCGCGCCCCCGCCTCCAGCGCCCGCTGGAGCAGCGGGGGCCGGCCGTGCCCGGTGAGGATCACCACCCGGCACGACGGCAGCGACCGCGCCAGCTCGGCCGCGACGCCGAGCCCGTCCGGCCCGCCGGGCATCTCCAGGTCCACCACGGCGACGTCGGGCCGGTGCGCGAGGGCCGCCTCCAGCGCCGCCCGCCCGTCCGCCGCCTGGGCGACCACCTCCAGGTCGGGCTCCAACCCCAGCAGCGCCGCCAGCGCCGTGCGGATCAGATCCTCGTCGTCGGCGAGCAGCACGCGGATCATCCGGCCCCCCCGGCCTCGCGCGTCGCGCCGCCCGTTCCGCGTTCCCCGATCTCGCGCGCCGTTTCCCTGGTTTCGCGCACCGTTCCCTCAGCCCCGCGCTCCGTTCCCCCGGCCTCGCGCGTTTCTTTCCTGGCCCCGCGCACCATTGCTCCGGCCTCGCGTGCCTTTCCCTCAGCCTCGCGCGCCGCTCCCTCAGCCTCGCGCGCCGCTCCCTCAGCCCCACGTGCCGTTCCCCCGGGCTCGCGCGCCGTTCCCTCAGCTTCGTGTGCCGTTTCCCCGGTTTCGCGCATTGTCGCCTCCAGCGTGAACACCCCGTCCTCCCGCCAGGTCCGCAGCGTCCCGCCGCGCTCGGCGAGCCGGTCGGCCAGGCCGCGCAGGCCGGAGCTGCGGCGGTCGGGGGCCGTCTCGCGCGCGCCGTCGTTGACCACCCGCATCCGCACCTCGCCGCCGTCCCGGTCGATCTCGATCGTGCACCACCGCGCCCGGCTGTGCCGCAGCACGTTCGTGCTCGCCTCCCGCAGCACCGCCGCGAACTCCTCCGGGGCCCCCGCCGCCGAGCCCCGCACCGTGCACCGCACCCCCGAGGCCACCAGCACCCGCGCGACGGCGGCGACCTGGTCCGCCACGTCGATCTGCCGGTAGCCGTGCACCGCGCCGCGCACCCCGTCCAGCGCGCCGGCCGCCAGGCGCCGCACCTCGGCGGCCTCGCGGGCGGCGGCCCCGGCGTCCACCGGCGCCAGCCGCTCGGCCAGCTCCGCCTTCAGCGCGATCACCGACAGGTCGTGGCCGAGCAGGTCGTGCACGTCGCGCGCGAACCGCAGCCGCTCCTCGGCCGCCGCCAGCCGGGCCTGCGCCGCGCGGCCCGCCTGGGCGTCGGCGAGCAGCCCCCACATCCACACCGGCATCCCGCTCATCGCGGCGATCGTCACCGCCAGCGACGCCGCCAGGAGCAGGTAGAGGCCGGGGGCGCCCGCCCACCAGCCGACCCCGGCGGTGGCCGCCGCCGCGCACGCCGCCGCCGCGGCCGCCGCGGCGCGCGGCAGCAGCAGGGGCGCCGCCCCGGCGGCCGTGCCGCCGATCCACGCCCAGGTCTCCCACTCGTCCGCGCCCGCCGGGGCCACCAGCGGCACCGACAGCACGGTCGCGGCCCCCAGCGCCGCCAGCGAGCGCCGCCGCGCCGCCTCGCCCTGCCACGGCGTGACCGCCCCGTACAGCGCCGCCGCCAGCGCCGCCGCGAACAGCAGCGTCCCGGCCGCGCCCGCGACGACCCATCCGGGGCGCGGCTCGACCAGCAGTCCGATCACGGGCATCGTCAGCGCCGTCGCGACCGTGGCGCCCTGCGCGGCCAGCGTCGCGGCCCGCGCGCGCCGCACCCGCCGGTCGTCCCACGGGACGTCCGTGTCGCTCATCACGCGACGATCGTATGCCGGGCGGGGCGAGAGGCGTCCCTCACGTATAGTCGCGCGCAGATGGGTATGCGTGAGGGCATGACTGATCGCGAAGAACGCAGCGCCGACGACCTTTCCGCCACCGTGCCCGAGGCCGAGGAGGGGTACTCGCGCCAGGAGGACGAGCCGGGCGGCGCCAACGTGCCGGGCGTGGACGTGGGGCGGCCCGACGCCCAGCCCGCCGAGGACGACGACCCGGCCGGGGGGCAGACGCCCATCAAGCGGGCGGGGCCGCTCACCGAGGACGACCCCAACGCCTAGCGGGTCTCCGGTCCGGCCCGCTCCAGCAGCAGCCCGATCATCCCGGGGAGCGCGTGCGGCGACAGGCCCGGATCGACCGCCCGCCGCAGGCCGAGGCCGACGCCCAGGCTGAGCAGGGCGTCGGCCAGCTCGTCGGCGGGCATCGGCAGCACCGCGCCGCGCCGCCGCGCCTCCTCCTCCAGCAGGAACCGCAGCGCCCCGACCCACCTGCGCCCGCCCTCGGCGACGCGGTCGCGCAGCGCGGGGTCGCGGCGCGTGGCGTGGATGGCGAACTCGGCCTCCAGCAGCGTCCACCCGGGGTCGCCGATGGTGCGCTCGGCCCAGTCGGCGAACACCGCCAGCCGGTCGGCGTCGGAGCCCTCGCCGAGGAACGCCTCCATGATGGCCTGGACCTGCTCGGCGCGGACGGCGTCGATCACCGTCTGGCACAGCTCGTCCTTGGTGCCGAAGTTGGAGTAGACCGCGCCCTTGGAGAAGCCCGCCGCCTCGGCGACCTTCTCCAGCGAGGTGGCGTGATACCCGTCACGCAGGAACAGCCGCCGGGCCGTGGCCAGCAGCAGCTCGCGGGTCCGCGCCTGGCTCTCGGCCCTGGTCAGTCGCGCCATCGGTCCACCCCATCGGCCACCGGTATCGGGATACCCACGGTATGAGAAGCGGCGACCGCGCTCAACCGCGCGAGTAAGCGCCTATTGACGTCTTGTCCAAGTCCCAAATACCTTCGGTATTCCAAATCAGCCGAAGGGGGCCGCAGATGAGGTATCCCGCCGTTGCGCGCGCCGGCGCGGTCGTGGCCGTCACCGGCGGCGCCCGGGGCATCGGCCGCGCGGCCGCCGAGGCGTTCGCGCTGCGCGGCGCGACGGTGTGCGTGGGCGACCGCGACGCCGACGCCGCCGCCCGGACCGCGGCGGACCTCGGCCCCAACGTGCACGCCTTCGCGGTGGACGTCACCGACCGCGCCTCCTACGCCGCCTTCCTCGCCGCCGTCGCCGAGCGGGCCGGCCCCCTGGACATCCTGGTGAACAACGCCGGGATCATGCCGCTGGGCCCCTTCCTGGACGAGCCCGACGCCGTGAGCGCCGCCACGCTGGACGTCAACGTCTGGGGCCTGGTGCACGGGATGCGGCTGGCGCTGCCGGGGATGGTCGAGCGCGGCCGGGGCCACATCGCCAACGTCGCGTCCATGGCGGGGAAGCTGCCGCTGTCGGGCATGGCGGTCTACAACGCCAGCAAGTACGCGGCGGTGGGGCTGACCGCCGCCGTCCGCGAGGAGGTCGCCGGGACGGGCGTGAGCGTCAGCGCCGTGCTGCCGACCGCCGTGCGCACCGGCCTCACCGAGGGCGTCCGGCTGGGCGGGGGCCTGCCGACCATCGACCCCGAGCGGGTCGCGGCCGCGATCGTGAAGAGCTGCGTCACCCGCCGCGCCGAGTACCCGGTGCCAGGCTGGCTGGCCGCCGCGCAGCCGGTGCTGGCCGTGACGCCCGAGCCTGCGGTGCGGGCCGTCAAACGGCTGCTGAACGGCGACCGCGCCTACCGGCAGACGTTCGGCGCGCGCGGCGATCACGACCGGCGCGTCATCGAGCAGGCCGCCCTGCGCTCCGCCCCCGACCCGTCCCCCCGCCTCGAAGGAGACCCGCGTTGAGCAAGCCCGACCACGAGGTCATCGTCGTCGGCGCCGGGTTCTCCGGCCTGTGCGTCGGCGTCCAGCTCCGCCGCAAGGGCGTGCGCGACTTCGTCATCCTGGACGCCGCGCCCAGCGTCGGCGGCGTCTGGCGGCACAACACCTACCCGGGCGTGGCCGTGGACATCCCCTCGGCCACCTACTGCTACTCCTTCGAGCCCAACCCCGGCTGGACGCGCTCGTTCGCGCCCGGCGCCGAGGTGCGCGCCTACGCCGAGCACGTCGCCGACAAGTACGGGCTGCGCCGCCACCTGCGCCTGAGCACCAAGGTCGAGCGGGCCGACTTCGACGAGGCCGCCGACCTGTGGCGCGTGCGGACCGAGCGCGGCGAGCTGACCGCCCGGTTCGTGGTGTGCGCGGTCGGCCCCCTCGACCAGCCCAAGAACCCCGACATCCCCGGCCTGGAGGAGTTCGCCGGGAAGGTCGTCCACACCGCGCGCTGGGACCACGGCCACGACCTGTCCGGCGAGCGCGTCGCGGTGATCGGCACCGGCGCGTCCGGTCTCCAGGTCATCCCCGAGATCGCCGACCGCGCCGCGCACCTGGACGTCTACCAGCGCACGCCGATCTGGGTGCTGCCGAAGGTGGACTTCCCGATCCCCAAGGCCGTGCGGACGCTGTTCCGGCTCGCGCCGCCGCTGCAGCGCCTGGTCCGGCTGGTCACCACGGCCGCCTCCGAAGTGATCATGGTGCTGGGCATCGTGCACTACAGCAAGGCGCCGTTCCTGGTGCGCGCCACCGAGGCGGTCTGCCGCGCGCACCTGCGCCGCCAGGTCCCCGACCGGGCGCTGCGCCGCAGGCTGACCCCGCGCTACGGCTTCGGCTGCAAGCGCCCGTCCTTCTCCAACCGCTACTTCCCGACCTTCGTGCGCGACGACGTGGAGCTGGTGACCGAGGGCATCGAGCGCGTCACCGCGACCGGGATCGTCACCCGCGACGGCCGCGAGCGCCCGGCCGACACCCTCGTGCTGGCCACCGGCTTCAAGATCCTGGAGCTGGGCGCGATGCCGCCGTTCCCGGTGACCGGCCTGGACGGCGTGGAGCTCGGCGAGTTCTGGGACCGCAACCGCTACCAGAACTACGAGGGCCTGGCGGTGCCGCAGCTCCCCAACTTCTGGCTGATGAACGGCCCCTACACCGTCACCGGCGCGTCCTGGTTCTCCATCATCGAGGCCGGGGCCGCCCACGCCACCCGCTGCATCGTGGAGGCGCGCCGCCGCCGCGCCGGGCGGATCGCCGTCAAGCAGGGCCCGCACGACGCGTTCACCGCCGACATGCGCCGCCGCATGAAGGGCACCATCCTCGGCCAGCCGAGCTGCGCCTCCGCCAACAGCTACTACTTCGACCGGCACGGCGACTCCCCCTACGTGCGGCCGCAGTCGGGCCTGTACGTGTGGCGGCGCGCCCGCACCTTCGACCTGGACGACTACGCCTACACCCCCAAGAGGTGAGTCATGCCCCACCATGAGGTGGTGGTGGTCGGGGCCGGTTTCTCCGGCCTCGGCGTCGCGATCGAGCTGAAACGGCACGGCATCGACGACTTCGCCATCGTGGACCAGCGCCCCGACATCGGCGGCGTGTGGCTGGTCAACACCTATCCCGGCATCGCGGTGGACATCCCGTCGGCCTCCTACTCCTTCTCCTTCGAGCCCAACCCCGACTGGTCGCGGGTGTTCGCGCCCGGCGACGAGCTGAAGCGCTACGCCGACCGCGTCGCCGACAAGTACGGCCTGCGCCGCCACCTGCGGCTGGGCACCCGCGTCGAGCGCGCCGACTGGGACGAGGACGGCCACCGGTGGCGGCTGGCGACCTCGGCCGGCGAGATCACCGCGCGCTTCCTGGTCACCGCCAACGGCGTCCTGCACCAGCCCAAGCGGCCCGACATCCCCGGATTGGAGGAGTTCGCCGGGAAGGTCGTGCACACCGCCGAGTGGGACCCCGGCCACGACCTGGCCGGCCGCCGCGTCGGGCTGATCGGCACCGGCGCGTCCGCGCTCCAGGTCATCCCGAAGATCGCGCGCAGGGTCGAGCACCTGTACGTGTACCAGCGCACCCCGATCTGGGTGGCGCCCAAGGCCGACTTCCGCATCCCGAAGCCGGTGCGGACGCTGTTCCGGCGCGTGCCGGCCACCCAGCGGGCCGTGCGCGCCTGCACCAACGCGGTCGTGGAGCTGTTCCTGGTCACCGGCGTGACGCAGCACCGGCGCTACCCGTTCGTGGTCAAGGGCCTGGAGGCGCTGTGCCTCGCCCACCTCAGGCGGCAGGTGCCCGAGCCCGAGCTGCGCGCCAAGCTGACCCCGCACTACGGCTTCGGCTGCAAGCGGCCGTCGATGTCGAGCACCTACTTCCCGGCGTTCCGCCGCCCCAACGTGGACCTGGTGACGGCGGGGATCGAGCGGATCACGCCCACCGGCGTCCGCACCGCCGACGGCGCCGAGCACGCGTTCGACACCCTCGTCCTCGGCACCGGCTTCAAGGTGATCGACCCCGAGAACCTGCCGCCGTACCCGATCGCGGGCGTGGGCGGCGCCGACCTCGGCGAGTTCTGGACCCGGCACCGCTACCAGGCGTACGAGGGCACCTCGGTGCCGCTCGCGCCCAACCTGTGGATGCTGATGGGGCCCTACTCCTTCACGGGCTTCTCCTGGTTCGGCATGATCGAGTACCAGAGCGCCCACGTGCTGCGCTGCCTCACCGAGGCGCGCCGCCGGGGCGCGACCAGGGTCCAGGTACGGCAGGAGGCCAACGACCGGTTCTTCCGCGACATGCTGCGGCGCAGCAAGGGCACGGCGTTTTACGACAACGGCTGCGGGGGCGCCAACAGCTACTACTTCGCCCCCGACGGCGACGCGCCGCTGCTGCGGCCCACCTCGACCCTGCAGGCCCTCCGACGCTCCAGGCGCTTCGACCTGGACGACTACGCGTTCACCCCGTGACCGCGAGACCCTCGAAAGGAATCCGCACCATGGCCCTTCTCCGTGCCGCCGGGCTCGCCCTGGCCGCCACCGGCGCCGCCCACTTCGCCGCGCCCCAGATGTTCGAGCCGATCTCCAAGGTGGCCTTCCCGCAGGACACAGCGGCCTGGATCAAGCGCAACGGCGCGACCGAGCTCGCCCTGGGCCTCGCCCTGACCACGGAGAAGACCCGCAAGGCCGGCCTGATCGGCACCGCGGTCTACACCGCGTGGTTGGGCGCGCGCACGGCCTACAACAGCAAGAACCCGCAGTAGCGCGAGGGGGCCCGCCATGCCGGCGGGCCCCTGCTACCTGTCCTTGCGCCCCTCCCACCAGGTGGAGATGGCGCGCCGCACCGGCGCGTGGTGCTCGTCGTCCACGATCTTGATGTCGCCCATGATGGCCTGGGCGCGCACCCGCACCACCGGCGCCCGCTGGCCCGGGGCCGCCTCGCGCACCAGCACCCGCCGGTCGCCCATGACCGCGTAGCCGGTCAGATCGATCGAGACCCCGTCCGGCACGATGATCTTGATGTCGCCCATCACCGCCGTGGCGACCACCGACACCTCGCCGGTCGGCACCTGCGCCTCGCGCAGGTCCAGCACGACGTCGCCCATCACCGACAGCGCCTCCAGCTCCTGGTCCACCCGGCCGGAGATGCGCTCCTTGCAGTCGCCCATGATCGCGCTGAACCGCCGCCGCACCTGCACCGGCGCGGGCCGCGCGCCGGGCGCGCCGAGCGCGGGCAGGTCGGCGGTGATGCGCTCCAGGTCGCCGCGCGTCACCGCCACGTAGGCGGCCTCGCTGCGCTCGGTCAGCTCCTCGAAGGTGAGCCGCCCCTCCACCGAGGCGATCCGCAGCCGTTCGACCACCGCCTCCCGCTCGGCGTCGGAGGCTCGGACGGACTCGGCGGGCACCTGCGACCGGCCGCCCGGCGGCTGCGCCGGGACCGGCGGCCGCCCCTGCTGCGGGGTGGGCTGACTCATGATTTCGAAGGTATGCCCCCCGTCACCCTGGGCAATCCGCCGCGCGGACGAGATCTTCCCTCGCCTTCAGGAGGATGCCGGGGTTGCCAGCAAGAAATGAATTGAGGTTCAATCCTTGCTGTGGCCTACCGCAGAACCCCCGGAGTGCAGGCGCGCCTGACCGCCTCGCGCGAGCGCATCGTGGCCGCCGCGCTGGAGCTGGTCGCCGAGGGCGGCTACCGCGCCTGCTCGGTGGCGGCCGTCGCCGAGCGCGCGGGCCTGGCCACCGGCACCGTCTACCGGCACTTCCCCGGCAAGGCCGACCTGGTCGCCGAGGTGTTCCGGACCGCCTCCCAGCGCGAGGTGGACGCGGTGGCGCGCGCCGCCGCCCTGGAGGCGACCGCGCGCGAGCGCGTGACCGCCGTCGTCGAGACGTTCGCGGGCCGCGCCCTGCGCGCGCCGCGCCTGGCGTACGCGCTGCTGGCCGAGCCGGTGGACCCCGCGGTGGAGGCCGAGCGCCTGGTGTTCCGCCGCGCCTACGCCGAGGTCATCACCCGCCACGTCGCCGAAGGCGTGGCCGCCGGCGAGCTGCCCGCCCAGGACCCGGCGCTGAGCGCCGCGGCCCTGGTGGGCGCGATCGCCGAGGCCCTGGTGGGACCCCTGTCGGCGGGCTCGCCCGCCCCCGTTCCCGCCCTGATCGATTTCGCCCACCGAGCCCTTGGAGCGCAGCAGTGACCACCCACGAGGTCTTCAACCAGGTCCCCCCGCTGGCCGGGTACGACGTCGCCGACGATGCCGCGCTGCTGGACGGCCTGGAGCGCGAGGGCGCGGGCTGGGCGGCCGACGAGGTGCACGAGCTGGGCCGCCTGGCCGGCACCGAGGAGGCCCAGGAGTGGGGCCGCCTCGCCAACGAGCACCCGCCGGTCCTGCGCACCCACGACCGCTACGGGCACCGAATCGACGAGGTCGAGTTCCACCCGGCCTGGCACGAGATGATGAACGTCGCCGTCACCCGCGGCCTGCACGGCGCCCCGTGGGCCGACGAGCGCCCCGGCGCGCACGTGGCGCGCGCCGCCAAGTTCTACGCCTGGCGGGTGGACGCCGGCCACGGCTGCCCGATCTCGATGACCTACGCGGCCGTCCCCGCCCTGCGCCAGACCCCCGAGCTGGCCGCCCAGTACGAACCCCTCCTGGCCAAGCGCGAGTACGACTTCGGCCTGCGCGCGCCCCTCACCAAGAACGCCCTGCTGGCGGGCATGTCGATGACCGAGAAGCAGGGCGGCTCCGACGTCCGCGCCAACACCACCCGCGCCACCCCCAACGGCGACGGCACCCACACCCTGGTCGGCCACAAGTGGTTCACCAGCGCGCCGATGTGCGACGTGTTCCTGACCCTCGCGCAGACCGACGCGGGCGTGACCTGCTTCCTGGTCCCGCGCGTGCTGCCCGACGGGACCCTGAACCCGCTCCGCCTGATGCGGCTGAAGGACAAGCTGGGCAACAGGTCGAACGCCTCCTCCGAGGTCGAGTACGAGAACGCGGTCGCCTGGCGGGTCGGCGAGGAGGGCCGGGGCGTGCGCACCATCATCGAGATGGTCAACATGACCCGGCTGGACTGCGTGATCGGCGCCGCCGCCGGGATGCGCCAGGGCCTCCAGGTCGCCGCCCACCACGCCGCGCACCGCAAGGCGTTCGGCGAGTACCTGATCGACCAGCCGCTGATGCGCAACGTGCTGGCCGACCTGGCGGTGGAGTCCGAGGCCGCGACCGTCCTCATGACGCGCCTGGCGGGCGCGACCGACCGCTCGGTGCGCGGCGACGCGGGCGAGACGGCGTTCAAGCGCCTGGCCCTCGCCGTCAGCAAGTACTGGGTGTGCAAGCGCTGGCCGTCGCACACCGCCGAGGCCCTGGAGTGCCTGGGCGGCAACGGCTACGTGGAGGAGTCGGGGATGCCCCGCCTGTTCCGCGAGTCGCCGCTGAACTCGATCTGGGAGGGCTCGGGCAACGTCGCGGCCCTCGATCTGCTGCGCGCGATCATGAAGGAGCCGCAGACCCTCGACGCGTTCTTCGTCGAGGTGGACCGGGCCGCCGGGGCCGACCCGCGCCTGGACGCCGCCATCGCCGAGGCCAAGGACTCCTTCACCGACCTCGCCACCGTGGAGCTGCGCGCCCGCCGCATCGCCGAGCGCCTGGCGCTGGTACTGCAGGGCTCCCTGCTGGTCCGGCACGGCCACCCGGCCGTCGCCGACGCCTTCTGCGCCACCCGCCTGGCCGGCGACTGGGGCGGCGCCTACGGCACCCTGCCGCCCGGCCTCGACCTGTCCCCCATCATCGACCGCGCCACGCCGAAGCTCGGCTGACCGGGCCGCCGGGATCCGGCGGGATCCGCCGGGTCCGGAACCCCCGGAGTTAGGGTGGCTCTGTGGGCGATCAGCCAGACAAGCCGGAGTTTGCCACGATTGAGGAGTTCCGGGCCGAGCTGCAGCGGCTGAAGCTCGGCGTCGGACTCTCTTACCGGGAGATCTCCGCCGCCACCGGCATCCCCAAGTCGACGGTCGGCGACTACTTCGGCAGGCGGCCGGTCCTGCCGAAGCTGAACTCCGGCAACCTCCGGCTCATCCTCGAAGCGCTCAGGGCCGACCCCGACGAGCGGGAAGCGTTGGACCGGTCGTTGTTCTACCTGAAGCGCAAGGCGCTTCCGGCCCCCTACGACGACCGGGTCGAGTTCGGCTCCGCGGTCGGCTCGGTCGAGCCGTCCATCCGTCCGCCCACCGGCAGGATGAGGGGCGAACCACCGCTTCGCGGACGTGAACGGCTGCTGCGTTCGCTCCACAGGAGGATCGGGCAGCGGTTCCACAACGGCGGAGGCCCCTCCGTGCACGTGCTGCACGGGCTGGGCGGCTCGGGGAAGAGCTCGATCGCGCTGGCACTGGCCATGGCGCAGAGCCGGCACGTCAGCGTGTGGTGGATCACCGCCACGAACGCCCATCTGGTCAACCAGGGAATGCAGTCCGTACGGGACTCGCTCGGCGGCAGCCGCGACCAGCTGCGGCTTCCCGCCTCGCCGGACCAGCTCTGGCCGCTGCTGAAGAGCCGCCGGCGCCCCTGGATGCTCGTCTTCGACGATGTCGAGAACCCGGTCGCCGCGTTCTGCGCGGAGGGCGGTGCGCTCCGCGACGGCACCGGCTGGCTGCAGGAGGCCGAGGGAAGTCCGGGCGTCGTCATCGTCACCACGCGCGACGGGCGGAGCAGCACCTGGGGGGAGGACATCCCCTGGCTGCAACTGCATCGCGTCGATCCGCTGCTCCCCGCGGACGGTACCGAGCTCCTCGTCGAGTTCGCCGGTCCGGCGGCGGGCCCGAAGTCCGACGCGGAGGCCCTCGCGGCCCGGCTCGGCCACGTGCCGCAGGCTCTGCGCGTCGTCGGCAAGTTCTTGAGGAAGACCGCCGGCATGCCGGAGGCGCTCGCGAGCCGGGCCACGATCCGCGACTACTCCGACTGCCTTGCGGCGCTCGACTCCCGGGGCCACGACGGGCTGTTCGCCGAAGTCCCCGAGCAGCCCTCCGCCCGTGAGGTCACCGGCTGGGCCTGGGAGCGGTCGTTGGCTCTCTTGGACTCCACCGACCGGCCGGAGGCCAGGGCGCTGCTCCAGATGCTGTCGTGTCTCGGGACGGCGCCCATCCCCGGCGGGCTGCTGCTGGACGTGGAGATCCTGCGGAGGACGCCGCCCTTCGCCGGTCTCACCGGCAACCGCCTGTGGAGCGCGCTGACCGCGCTCGACGAGCTCGGCCTCATGGAGAAGTTCGACGACGAGGACGACGTCCTGCTCACCCTGCACCCGCTCATCCGGGACATCTGCCGCCGTGAGGGCGGCGTCACCGGGACCGATCATCTCGCGAGGTGCACGGACCTGCTCGGGGCGGTGACCGCGAGCCTCGACCCCCGCGATCCGGCCGCCTGGCGGGCCTGGAGCCGGCTGGCCGACCACTGCCTCGAACTGCTGGAGGCCTCCGGCTCCGGGCTGTCGCCGGAGACCGTCCTGCCCGTGTCCCAGGCCGTCCAGTACCTGCGGGCGTCGGGTCTGCTCTGGCGCGCCCGCTCCATGTCCGAGGCGGCGCTCTCGATCGTGGGCGGGCTCCTCGGCCCGGACCATCCCATCGTTCTGGGGATGGAGCACGACCACCATCGGGTGCTCTACCACCTCGGCCACTACGAGACCGCCGTGGCGGGCTTCGCCCGGGTCGCCGACGTCCGGCGCCGCGTCCTCGGGGCCCACCACCGGGACACCCTCGCCTCCCGGCACTACGAGGCGATGGTGCTCCGCGACCTCGGCCGGATCGACGAGGCCGAGCAGCGGTTCCTGACGAACCTGGAGGCGAGGCTCCGAGCGCTGGGACCCGACGACCGCGACACCTGGACGAGCATGAACAACGTGGCCGACATGCACCGGCTCCGCGGACGCTTCGACGAAGCCGAGCCGCTCCTCGCAGAGGTGCGGAAACGCCGCACGGAGTCCATCGGCCCGGAGAGCCCGTCCACGCTCTCCACTCTCTACCTGCTGGCGTTGCTGCGGCGCGACCGCGGGGACATCGCGGCCGCGGAGTCCGAACTGCGGCAACTGGCCACACTGACCCGCAAAGTCCTCGGGGACAGGCATCCGCGCACGTTGGAGGCTCGCCACGCCCTCGCCGACGTCATGCTGGCCCAGGGGCGGACCAGCGAGGGCAGGGCGCTCATCGCCGGCGTGCTCGCCGACCGACGCAGGTCTCTCGGGGACGCCCATCCGCTGACCATCGCCACCGACCGGGCCCTGCGGCGGTGCGCCGAGACCTGATCGAAGGGCCGTCCGACTCCTGTCCGAAACGATTCCGAAGGTGGTACGACCAGCTCCGTCCGCGTTTGTGTGGTTCCGTCGCGAGATCCCACCAGGATCCGCGGCATGGAACTCCACGAGAAGGACGGGACATGGAGCGGACGATGCTGTCCGGCGACGGACTCGACGTCGACACGGTCGTGCGGGTGGCGCGCGACCCCGGAATCGAGGTGGCCTGCACGGAGGAGGCGCTGAGGCGGGTGGACGCCGCCCACCGGCTGGTGATGGAGACGGTGGAACGCTACGAGCGGGGGCTCGCCGACCCGCGGGGCGGGCCTCCCGCCGCCGAGTACGGCATCACGACCGGCTTCGGCGAGTTCAAGGACTTCCTCGTGCACCCGGCGGAGCTGGCCAGGCTGCAGCGCAACCTGATCTCCAGTCATGCCGTCGGCGTGGGTGACTCGCCCGACGCCGAAGCGGCGGGCAACCACTACTCCGCCGAGGTCGTCCGGGCGACGATGCTCCTGCGGCTGAACACCTTCCTGCGCGGCAACTCCGGCGTGAGCGTCGAACTGGTCGACACGATCGCGCTAATGCTGAACGCCGGGATCGTGCCGCGGGTGCCGTTGCGCGGCTCGGTGGGATCCAGCGGGGACCTCGCTCCGCTGGCTCATCTGTACGGAGTCCTGCTCGGGCACGGCGGGTTCACCGTGGTGCGAGACCGCGGCGATCTGCACCGCACGGACCTGCCCGTCCGCTCGGCCGCCGTCGACCTGCCGCCGCTGCTCGGCCGGGACGCCGCCGAGCTCGTCGGCCTCATCGGCCCGAAGGCCGGGCTGGCGCTCACCAACGGCGCTGCCGTCTGCGCGGCGATGCTCGCGCTCGGCGCCCACGACGCCCGGCGCCTGGCGGAGGTCGCCGACGGCGCGGCGGCGCTCACCCTCGAGGCCGTCTGCGGCAGCGCCCGCGCCTTCGACCCCGAGGTCCACCGGGCGAGGCCGCACCCCGGGCAGATCACCAGCGCCGGCAGGATCCGCGCACTGGTGACCGGATCGTCCCTGGTGGAGAGCTCGGACGCGGTACAGGACGCCTACTCGGTGCGGTGCGCCCCGCAGGTCCACGGCGCGTCCCGGCACGCGATCGACCACGTCCTGGAGGTCGCGCACATCGAGATCAACTCCTCCACCGACAACCCGTTGCTGTTCCCGGGCCACGACCGCCCCTGGGACATCGCCTTCGAGGCCAACCTGCCGCCCGGCAGGCAGGAGCCCAAGATCGCGTTCTCGGCGGGCAACTTCCACGGGCAGCCGATCGCGCTCGCCGCCGACTACCTGACGATCGCGCTGGCCGAACTCGCCGACGTCTCCGAGCGGCGGACGCAGATGCTCCTCGACTCCCATCACAACCGGGGCCTGCCCGCGAACCTCATCGGGCTCCCCGGGCTGAACTCCGGACTGATGATCACCCAGTACGCGGCGGCGGGCCTGGTCTCGGAGAACAAGGTGCTGGCCCATCCCGCCTCGGTCGACTCGATCCCGACTTCGGCCAACTCCGAAGACCATGTGGCGATGGCCAACCACGCGGCCCGCAAGGCGCTGCGCGTGCTGGCCAACGTCCAGGCCGTCCTGGCCATCGAGCTGATCGCAGCCGTCCAGGCGATCGACTGGCGGGCGGGAGTGGGGGTCCGCGCCGTCGCCGTACCCCCGGCGTCCTCGGGCGGCCGCCAGGAGGCCCTCGCCGCCCACCAGGCCGCCGAAGCCGCCTTCGCCGCCGCCACGGGACCCGAGCACGTCGCCGGGATCGCCGCCAAGCTCGGCGACGGCACCGGCGTCCTGTACACGGCGGTCCGTTCGGTGGTCGCACCGCTCGTCGCCGACCGCACGCTCGACGCCGACATCCGCGCCGTCTGGAACCTCATCCGCGACGAGACCCTCAACGAAGCCGTGCGGCGCTTCGCCGGCGAACCGTCCGAGGAGGACCGGTGAAACTCATCAAGCTGTCGGCGATCTCCGGGTTCCCCGAGTGGTCGCCCGCCCTGCGGCTCGCCGAGCAGGGGCTCATCGAGAAGATCCGAAGCCAGTACGAACTGTACGGCTTCACCCCGATCGAGACGCCCGCCGTCGAGCGGATGAACGTCCTGACGGCCAAGGGCGGCATGCAGCGCCAGATCTTCACCCTCGGCAGGCCCGAGGAGGACCAGGCCGAGGAGGCCGAGCTCGGTCTCCACTTCGATCTGACGGTCCCGCTCGCGCGCTATGTGGCGCAGCACGCCGAAGAGCTGGTGTTCCCCTTCCGGCGCTACCAGATCCAGAAGGTGTGGAGGGGCGAGCGCGCCCAGCGGGGCAGGTTCCGCGAGTTCACCCAGTGCGACATCGACATCGTCGGATCGGGCACGCTCGACCTGGTGCACGACGCCGAGGTGCTCGCCACCGTCAACGGGGTCTTCGACCAGATCGGGCTGCTCCCCGAGTTCGAGATCAGGATCTCCAACAGCGGGATCCTGCGGGCGTTGCTCGGCCGGGCGGAACTGGCCGCGGAGGGCGTCTCCGAGGCGATGCGCGCCATCGACAAGTCCTCCCGGCAGAGCTCCGGCGCGCTGTGGGCCTCCCTCACGGCCGCAGGGGTGCCGGGACCGGTCGCCGAGTCGGTCTTCCGGCTGCTCGAGGCCAAGGGCATCGGCGAGGCCCGTACGATCCTGGCCGAAGCCGGAGCCGGCACCGGAG
Source organism: Spirillospora sp. NPDC050679 (assembly GCA_044456955.1). Classification (GTDB taxonomy): domain Bacteria; phylum Actinomycetota; class Actinomycetes; order Streptosporangiales; family Streptosporangiaceae; genus Spirillospora. The sequence continues at coordinate 126,097 of JBITGK010000019.1, forward strand.
GAGTGGACGACCTCGAGGTCGTCCTCGAGACGGCGGGCCAGCTGGGCCTCCCCTCCCACCGGTTGCGCGTCGACTACACGATCGCTCGGGGAATGGACTACTACACCGGCACGGTGTGCGAGACGTTCGTCTCGGGCCACGAGGCATGGGGGAGCATCTGCTCGGGAGGCCGCTACGACGAGCTCGCCTCCCGCTTCCACCGGAGGGCCTTCCCCGGCGTCGGGGTGAGCATCGGACTGTCGCGCCTGCTGGACCTGTTCGTCCAAGGCGAGTACCTCGTCCCGGAGGCCAGCACCCCGACGAAGGTCCTGGTCACCATGCAGGACCGCGGCCGCTACTTCCGCAACTACCTCGGGCTCCTGCGCACCCTGCGGGAGGCCGGGATCCCCGCCGAGGCCTTCCTTGAGGAAGCGCCTCTGCGCGACCAGATCGCCTACGCCTCGGCCCGCGGCGTCCCGCTGGCCGTCATCGCCGGACCCCGCGAGTTCGACAGCGACTCCGTCACGGTCCGGGATCTCAGACACCATGTCCAGGAGGTCATCACCGGAGACGGCCTGGTCGCCCACATCCGCCGCGTGCTCCGGCTGGAGGAGCGATGACCGATGTCGCCAGGGCCAGTGCCGACCGCTACGCACTGGACGACTACAGCTGCCGCTACCTCTATGCCGAATGGGCCGACGTCCTCTTCCCCGAGCGGGTGCTCCCCAGCACCGCGCCCGGCCTGTTCTACCGCCGGATCGGCGAGCTCGCGGCCCGGTGGAGCGCCGACACCGGTCTGGCGGTCGCCCGGATCGCCGACATCGGCGGGGCGACCGGCCGGATGAGCTTCGAGCTCGCGCGGACATTCGGCGGGGCCGAGGAGGTCCTCATGGCCGAGCCGTCGGCCGGGTTCTGCCGGTGGGCCCGGCGGATCCTGCGGCACGAGGAGTTCGACGGCCGGATGCCCGTCCCCGGAACGTCTGGCCGCCCCGACTACGAACTGGTCGGCCGGGACCGCCTCCCAGAGCCCGTGCCCGTCGTGGTCGTCGAGACGACCGCCGGCCGGGTGGGGCGCCCGTCCGAACACTTCGACCTGGTCACCTGCCTGAACGTGGCCGACCGGGTCCCCGACCCGCGGGCCCTGGTCCGCGCCCTGGACCGGCTGGTGCGGCCGTCCGGCCTGCTGGTCCTGGCGAGCCCGCACCACTACGAGGAACGGTTCACACCGCCGGAGCACTGGATCGACGACCTCGCCGAGCTGCTCGATCCGGACCGGTGGGACCTGGGCTTGCGGCGCACCGACATCGACTACGGGTTCCAGACCTACGACCGGGGCCGGCTCTGGTACTCCAGCCAGGTCCTCGGAGCCGTCAAGAGGGAGGCTTAGGACACGGGTAAGGCGCCCCGTCCGCCCGGGTCCCGCTTCGGAGCCGGGAAACCGTAGAGGTCCAGGAAAATCCTGCCGGAAACGGCTGCATCACCCTCCTGAACAGCGGTTTTCTCCACCCGGTCCCCGGACGTGCGGGATTCCTCCGATGATCTTCTCGTCTCGGAAGAGTCATCCGCATGACTGAGACGACCGAAGAGATCAGGACGGCGGAGCACCTCTCGCTCGGAGGCTTCGTGCTGGGCGAACGGATCGGGGCGGGCCGGCAGGCCGTGGTCAGGCTGGGGACCGACGCCGCCGGGAACACCGCGGCGGTCAAGCTGCTGAGGAAGGAGAGGCTGACCGACAGCGCCGCCCTGGAGGCCTTCGAACACGAGGCGGAAGCGCTGCGGGCGGCGCCGGACTCCTTCACTCCGCGCCTCTACTCCTCGGGCTGGGAGGGCCCGCACCGCTACATCGCCTGCGAGTACCTGCCCGGTCCGTCGCTGGACCAGTGGATCGAGCGCGAGGGCCCGCTGCCGCCGCCCGACCTGGAGGAGTTCGCCGTCCGGTTCTGCGGGATGGTCGCGACCCTGCATGAGAAACTGATCCACCACGGAGACATCAAGCCGAGGCACGTGATCAGCGGTCCCGCACGCCGCCGGTTCCTGATCGACTTCGGCATCGCCCGGATCGGAGATGATCGGTTGCGTCGTCGTGACCTCTTCAACACCGCCGCGGTGCTCCTGTACGCCGCGGGCGGGCGGTTCCCCTACGAAGGGACGCCCATGGAGATCGCCTCGCGCACCCTGGCGGGGCGGCCCGACCTCGAGGTCCTGCCGGCGCGGTGGCGCGCCGTCGTCGGCCGCTGCCTGGACCCGCACGACCGGCGCCGACTCACCGCCGCGGACCTGGTCAGGGCGGTGGGTCGATGACGGACAATCCGGTGGTCCAGGCCTTCTGCCTCGAACTCTTCGACGAGGTCGCGCGCGCGGGCTTCAACAGGAGCACCCTGGCCGAAGCGCTGGCCGCCCTGCGGGAGCGGGAGGGCACGATCAGGGACCGCGGAGGCCACAGCCGTACGGCGATCTACGAGTTGTTCTCCGGCCGGCGGCAGACCGTCCCGGACCTGGACCTGGTCCACGACATCCTGAAGGTGCTGCTCCAGCAGAGCGAGGCCGACGAGTCCAGCCGGAGGGCGGTGCTCGGCCGCTGGCGGGCCAAGCACGCCACGGCCCTGAGATTGGAGACCAAGCGGCACGGCGCCGGCTCGACGGGGAGGCCGCAGCCGCACGACGAGTCCGCCGCCGCGCCCTCCGGGACGGCAAGGACCTCCCCCCGGCCCGCCGCCGTGCCGGCGGAGGCCTCCGGACGCGAGGCGGCCGCGAAGGCTTCGGGCGCCGCGACGCCGGCGGGCTCCCTGCTGATCGACGACGTGCTGGTCGACAGGCGGGCGGACCGTGTCGTCCTGGACGTCCGGCTGCGCAATTCCGGCCCCGGGCCGGTGAACGTGACCCGGGCGACCGTCCGGGTCCTCGACCGCAAGAAGTTCCTGGCGGCCTACCACCCGACCGCCGACTACGAACTCCTGATCGAGGACGACGTCAACCAGACGCCCGTGGCCCATTACCTCAAGCCCGACGACGTGGACCGCTTCACCCTGACCTTGGGCTTCTCCCCGGCCCAGCAGGGCATCCTGTTCACCGCGGAGGTCGTCCTCCACTTCAACGGCGGGAGCACCGCGGTCTCCGGACCGGTCATCTTCGACTCGTGCTTCGGCTGACCTCACACGACCCCGTGCACGGCGAGCCCCCCTCGGTCGAGGAGTCCGCCCGGCGCCCGTCCGCGCGCGGCCTCGAACGCGGGCAGGAGGCGTTCGCCCGCCGCGATCCTGGTGATCACATCGGTGACCAGCCGCGACGTCGTCTCGTGCGGTAGCGGCCACAAGGCGCCGACCACCAGGGGCACCCGCTCCAGGAGCATCGCGACGGGCAGATTGATCGGGAACGAGACCGGCGGCGCGGCCGCGGACCCGCATACCGCGATCAGGGCGGACCGGGCCGGTCCGGTCCGCGTGACGTCCAGGGCGGACAGCGGCCAGTCGGCGGTGCCGGTGCGGAAGTCCAGGCCGCGTCCCGTCCCGTGGGCGTACACCAGCAGCAGGTCGCAGGGCTCCGGAGGGTCTTCGGCCGAGAGCGGGCGGACCACCGTTCCGGCCGCGCGCGCCGCGTCGAGGGCGGTGAGCACGGCGTCGGCCGACGGCGCGCCGCCGTCGACGAAGGCGGTGATGCTCCCGATCTTCCCGTCGAACGGGGGCAGGCGCCGGTAGACCGACATCGACGGTGCGACGCTCACCGGGACGCCGCGGAACGGTGCCGCGGACTGCCACGGGACCGACCACAGATCTCCGTCGGGAACGACGAGGAGCGACTCGACTCCCCCGGCCGCCAGGTCCTCCAGCAAGGCGGCCGGGAGCAGCGACCCGACCATCCGGTCCAGGTCCGCGGGCGGCACCTTCGCTATCGCGGCGGGCCGTCCGGAGCCGAACGCCGCGAGCGCGGCGCCGTCCTCCGGAGTGAGGAACGCGGACTTGATCGCGACAGAGTCGGGCGGCTCCAGATACAGGGACAGGACCGAGCCGTGCTCGACCGCGAACGTCCGCTGCCTGCGCAGCAGCAGGGCGGGGCGGCCGCGCAGCCCGTCGACGCAGGCCCGGAGGTCCGGCCAGACCGGGTGCGCCGCCGCGGCGGCCGCCAGCCGGGCCTGCGCGACGACGGGCACCTCGGCCTCACGCGGCAGGACCACCTCGGTCAGACCGGCGTCGGCCAGCGCCTCGACCAGCTCTGCCAGCACGTCCGCCGAGGCCGGGTCGGCTTCCAGCTGCAGAAGGTCGCTCACCATGTCGATGCCCGCTTTGACGAAGTCCGGCATGTGCCCGAAACGTCGGCGTTCCCGCAACCGGGTCACGAGCCGGTGGAGCCCCTGCCGGGCGGCGGCGACGTCCGGTGCGGGGTCTGCCATGGCCAGCAGCGTGGTGTGCAGCGCCTTCACCACGGGGTCGCCGGTTTCCTCGATGGTCTGCGCGAAATCCCTCGCGAGCGCGGTCACCGCCGTGCGGCGGTCGCCCGCCCGGACCGCATCGGCCACCGTCGGGTCCGGAGGGTCCGGCCACAGGGTGGGCCTGAGCGATCTCGCCCACTCCGCCCGGGGGTCGTCGGGGGCCAGCGCATCGGCGTACCGGAAGGCGCGTTCGATGACCGCCCGGTCCTGGGTGATCAGCGCGAGCACCAGCCACGCCGCCGTCTCCTGCCCTGGGTTGAGCTCCTCCGCCGCGTCGAGCGCGCGCTCGGCGGCCCAGCGCGCCAACCGGTCCTGCTCGATGCGCACCGCCGCCAGGGCCACCGTGACGTGATGGCGCGGGCTCCGGGCGCCGTCCGTCTCCTCGGCGAGCAGTCCCAGCGAGACCACCACGAGGAACTGCTCGGTCGTGGTCAGCGGCCGCTGGAGGAGTCCGCGGGCGGTCTCGCGAAGGGCGTCCAGCCGTTCGGCCGTGCGGGGCCCGGCCGCTGCGGGCCCCACGAGCGCGGCCGTGACCTCGAGCAACTCCGGATCGGGGCCGCTCTCCGTCACGATCTCCATGAGCCGCTCGGCCGTGTCCCCGTCCCCGGGGAGCTGCTCGCCGAGGCATCGGCGGCCGAGCACCTCGGCCAGGGCGGCCATCGGCGCGTCGTCGGAGCCCATCCTGTAATCCTGCCAGGACGGAGGCTGTCGATCCGCCGGGACGGGCCGCCCTCGACGGACGGCTCAGCGAACGTGGGGCCGCGGTGGACGGGAACCGTCTTCCAGAGCATGTCCGCATCGGGTCCGGTTAGGATCCGGTTCGTGTCAGACACCGGTGCCGCGGCACCGCACGACGGGCCGGACCCGCAGGCGAACGAGATCACGGCGACGATGACGGCGGTGTGCACCCTCCTGGCGCGCCGCTGCCACGGCACGGACCGGCTCGCCGACGCCGATGCGGCCCGCCGCCTCTCGCGGCACCTGGTGGAGATCCGCGCGCCGAACGAGATCATGGCCCTCGCGACCGTCGGGGTGTGGGCCGGCTACCGGCCTGAGGACGAGCTGGACGAGGAGGTGCTGGGCGAGGTCATCGAGGTCGCCAGGACCTGCGCGGGGATCGACGGCCACGAGGGTCTGGCCATGCTGGCCGCGGTCGTCCTGGTCCTCCTCGTGCGGAGGGGGTCCTCGGACAGGCCCGCGCGCGATCTGGTGCTCGCGGCGCAGGTGCTGTGGTCGCTGGAGCAGCACGATCTCGCGGTGTCGGCCTGTCGCGAAGCCCTGACCGCACCGGCGATCGAGCCGCTCGACGAGGCGACGGCGCTCATGCTCCTCGCCCGGATCACCAACGACGCCGACGACGTCGAGCGGGTGCGCGCGGCGAGCCGGGAGTGGACCGCCGACGTCGCGGCGAAGGTGGACGTCCGCAATCTGGTGGTGCGGACCGAACGCCGGGACGACCGACTCTGGGACCGCGCCCGCGAGGCCGCCGTGCGCGGTGAGCGCCGCGAGGCGGCGCGCCTGCTCGCCGAGACAACGGCGCGGCTGCTGGATCAAAGCCACCAGGACCGGGACTTCCTCGACGGTCTGCGACGCGGGTTCCTGGCGATGTCGGAACCGGTGGTCGACGTCCGGAACCTGCGGATCGGGCTCATCAACGTCGTTCGGCAGCTGCGGGGACGGCAGAGATTCGGAACCGTCCCGCCGGCCGCGCGGAGCGGGCTGGAACTGTTGATCATCACCTTGATGAGCGACGAGAACGAGGCCACGGGCAGCGTCGTCGCCGAGCTGCTGGAAGCGCTCGCGGACGCGGGCCTGTCCGAGGTCGAACTCCCGGTGTCCGACGGGCCGCCCCAGGTCGTCGAGGCCGCTCTCGCGGAGCAGGCCAAGCGCTTCCCGCTGTGGCCGGACCTGCGGGCGTGCGTCGACGGCCTGGGCGGCAACTTCGGCCTGCTGACCCGCAGGATCGGTGGCGGGCGATCGACCGCCGAGCGGTGGATCACGATGTTCATCGCCCCGCCGGGCGGTGTCCTGATCAAGTCCGGCCCGCTCGCACCGGAGCACGTGGAGATCCTGGACCGGCTGACCCCCCGGACCGGGCCGATCAGCCATCTCACCCAGGCCGAACTCGACGGCCTCGTGGACGCGTTCCTCCACGCCAAGGCGGTGGACATGCTCACGGCCCAGCCGGCCCGGGGCCTCGTCGTGATCCCGGACGGCCCCCTGTGGGGCGTCCCCTGGTGCGCGGCGTCGCGCCTGCGGTCCAGACCCACCACGATCGCGCCGTCGATGACCCTCTACTCGGGCCTCGCGCCGCCTCCCGAACGGATTCGGTCCGTCGCGGCCCTGATCGACGACGACATCGAGGACGCGGATCTCGTCCGGGCCGCGCTGTCCTCTGCGCATGATCGGGGCCTTCTCGACGTCGACTTCGACCCGGCCGCGCTCGACCGGGAGTGCGACCTGCTCATCGTGCTGGCCCACGGCACCGGCGACGGCCTGTCGTTCCGCATCGCCATGGGCTCCGGCCTGACCGCCCACGAGGTCGCGCGCCGCGCGCGGGCCCGAAACGCGCTGGTCGCCTGCTGCGGTTCGGCGAAGCCGCCCCCTGTGGCGCTGCCGATCAACCTGCCGGTGAGCCTCCTCATGCGAGGCTGCTCCCACTGCGCCGGTGGCATCTGGCTGCTTCCACAGGCTCCGACATGCCGCCTCATCGCCTCCACGATCACCTACGTGTCGGCCGGTCGCACGCTCGCCGACGCCCTCTCCCTGTCGCGAGCCGGGTCCCCGGATCTCCTCGGCTCCTGGGGTCTGGTCTCGACCGGCTCCATCGAGCCGTGGAAAGAAGCCGACCGGCATCCGGCCGGGGGCGGTCTGCCGGGTTGAGCAGGCGGTGCGGGCCTCGCCACGCGCGCCGACCCTGGGTTCTGATTCAGCAGGCTCGGATAACTCGGGTAACAGCGTCCTTCTGGGCAGAGGCCCGGGTCAGGCGGTGGGGGGTTTGACGGCGGAATGCGGGCCCGTGGGCGGGGGTTCGGGGGCGGCGTCGCCGTGGCCCGCCCGGTCGAGCATCCGGCGGACGAACGGCGGGATCACGCTGCACAGCACGTCGACCTCGTTCGCCTCCGCGCGGGCCAGTGCCCGGACCGCGGCGATCACTTCGGGCGGCCTGCCAGTCTCGTCCGCCGCCTCGGCGTCCCTGGACGCTCGCAGGTCCAGGGCCGCCAATCCGGCCGCGCCCATGTCCCGGGCCGCCGACACCCACGGGGCCAGTTCCCGGGCCAGCGGCCCGGGGACGTCCGTCGGCAGCCCGGCCAGCCGCTCCAACTCGGCGCGCAGCTCTTCGGCCGGGCCGCCCGACAGGACGGACTCGCACAGGGCCGTCAGGCGGGGGCTCCGGTCGGCCCCCGGCGGCCACGCCGAGCACGCCTCCACCAGCGGCAGCAGCTCGGCCGCCCCCGGCACCAGCCGCACGGCGTTGGCGTGCGAGCGCGCGGGGTCGTAGGCCGCCGGGCGCCAGGTGTAGTCGGCGACCGTCGCCAGCGCCAGCCTGGACGCCGCCGCCTGCACCATCGGGTTGGCGGTGACGCCCTCCAGCGGCAGGCCGTCCAGTTCGGTGGTCCGGCCGACCAGCGGGCCGAGGAACACCCGGGCGGGGGCGAAGTCGTTGACGGGGAAGTTGTCCCACAGCACCAGCTGGTGCCCGTAGGAGTCCGCGGACGCCGCCACGTCGGCCGCGGAGACCTCGCCCACCACCACGTCGGACCCGGTCCACCAGACCGGCACGTCCGGCGGCAGCTCCGTGGCCAGCCGGTCCCGGTAGGGCGACCGCGCGTTGCCCGCGTAGTCGGTGGGCACCATGATCAGCGGACGGTCCGCGCCGCGCGGCGCGAGGAAGCCCTCGGCGAAGTCGCGGCACACCGCCGCGTGGGCGGCCGCGCTCGCGCCCGCCCCGGCGCCGAACGCCTCGCGGTCGGGCCCGTGCTCCAGCCCGAGCGGGATGTCGTCGAACAGCAGCGCGTACTCGCGGACGCCCACCTGCCACACCTGCTCGGCCTTGGCCCGCAGCACCGCCCGCTCGGCCGGGTCGCCGTAGACCATCGACAGGCCGGGGCTGATCGCGAAGACGAACCTGACGTGCCGCGCCGCCGCCTCCTCGACCAGCTCGGCGAGCCTCGCCAGCGCCTCCGGCGGGTACGGCTCGCGCCACCGCTCCCGGTGGAACGGGTCGTCCTTGGGCGCGTAGACGTAGGCGTTGAGCTTGCAGGTGGCGGAGAAGCGCAGGTGGTCGAGGCGCTCGGCGTGGCTCCACGGGGTGCCGTAGAAGCCCTCGATGGTGCCCCGGAGCGGCAGGTCCGGCCAGTCGCGCACCCGCACCTCGGGCACGCACGCCCGGTGCTCCGCGCACGGCTCCCCGGCCAGCGCCAGGAGGGTCTGCGCTCCGTAGAAGGCGCCGGCCGGGTCGGCGCCCACGATCGCCACACCGGCGGGGCCCGCCGTCAGCGTGTACCCCTCGGGCGGCAGCCCGGCTCCGGGGTCGACGCGCACCGACACGACCGCCTCCCCGGGCGCGCCGGGAAGGGAGGAGGCCAGGGCGGTGACGGCGGAGCCTGCGGCGGGGCCGCCCTCGATGCGTCGGCCGCTCAGATCGACGTGCGAAGGGCTCGAAGCGGCATCTTGGGGGCGGGGAACAACGCGCTCCAGAGCGTCCACTCTGCGACGATACAGGAGGGGGCGGGCGCGTCCCGGGATCTTGATCATCGGCCGCGCCGGGCGATCGCGCGCCGGGCTAGCCCCGCGTGTCGGAGCTCGGCTCCGCCGGGCGCGCCGTCGTCAGGTGCTCGTAGGTGCCGGTGAGGTGGAGCAGGCGCTCCAGCAGGGGGCCCATGTCGTCCAGGTGGAAGCCGACGCCGTCCTCGGACGCGTCGCGGTGGACCTGCAGCAGGACCGACAGCCCCGTCGAGTCGACCATCCCCAGCTCCCGGCAGTCCAGGCGCAGTTCCCGCACGCCCTCGTGCCCGCGCAGGGCGAGCCGGGCGGTCTGGAGCACCTCGTCGCCGGTGCCGTAGTCCAGGTCGCCGGACAGGGCGAGGACCAGGGTGTGCGGACCGGCGGTCCGGACCGTCACGGGGTCTTCTGCGTCGAAGGGGTCGGTCACGGCGTTCTTCCAGCGTTGGCGGGTCAGGTGAGCGCGGCGCGGCCGGCGTCGATGTGGCGGCGGGCTCGGGGGAAGTCGCGCAGCTGCTCCTCCAGCAGGTCCAGGCCGGGCAGCAGGGAGCCCGCCGGGACGCCGCGGGCGGTGAGGATCTCCCCGGTCCAGCGGAGGAAGCCGGCGAACAGGCCGGGGTCGTCCACGTAGAGAGCGGCGGTCAGGAAGTCCACGATGTGGGCGAGGTCCTCGGCGGTGCGCTCGCGCTGGTGGTCGTCGTAGTCGGCCATGGCCGGGAAGCGCCGCTCCAGGCGCTGGAAGGTCTCGCGCACCAGCCGGCGGGAGGAGCCGGCGACCATGGTGTACTCCTGGTCGGCCAGGTGCGGCAGGTCGTCGACCGCCTGGTGCGGCGGCCGGGGCCCCGGCAGGGGTCCGGCGGCGAGCCGGTCGGCGGCGGCGCGGGCCTCGGGCGCCCAGGCGTCGGCGCCCATCAGCCGGGCGTAGCGGCCGTCGGCGCCGAAGCCGAGGCCCCCGACCATGACCGGCGTGCCGGCGGCCTGCACGGCGGTGATCGCGGCGTGCGCCGCCGGGAGCCGGGTGGACAGGGCGGCCGACAGGCACACCGCGTCCGCGCCGGTGCGGTGCACCTGGCTGATCAGGTGGGCGGTGGGCACCTGGGCGCCGAGGTAGCCGACCCGCCAGCCGCGCAGCCGCAGCGTCTCGGCGAGCAGGCGCGCGGGCAGGGCGTGCCACTCCTTGTCCACGCAGGCGACCGTCACCTTGCCGAGGAAGGTGTCGGGGCGGCGGACCGGCAGCGCGGCGATGACGCGGTCGTTGATCGCGGTGGCGGCGTGCTCGTCGGCGACGCTCATGCGGTCGGCGGCCCACTCCAGGCCCACCTTGTGCTGGACGGCGCCGATCACCTCCAGCAGTACCGTCTCGGCGTCCAGCCCGGCGTCCAGGGCGTTGGTCACCACGTCGAGCGCGGAGTACTCGTCGGCCGCCCGGACGGCCGTCCACAGCTTGTCCGCCCAGTCCGCGGCCCGCTCGTCGGCGCCGGGAGAGGAGAGGCGGACGCCGACGCCGTGCCACGCGGGGTCGTCGCCGGGGGTCCGGCCGGGTGCGGGAGGAGTCGTCATGCGGTGTACCTGCCCCGTGTCGTCCCGTCCACCGCGCTCAGGTGCGCGCCGCGGGGCGCGGTGATGGCCAGGGCGGCGATGTCGTCGTGGCCCTCGTCGCCGATCCACTCGTCGACCAGCATCTGGACGCGCTCGACGACGGCCTCGGCGGGCATCCCGGCGCACTCGGCGAGGGCACGCCGCAGGCGCCGGTCGCCGAACATGGTGTCGCCGAGCGGCCCGCCCCTGGCCTCGGTGACGCCGTCGGTGTACAGCAGGCAGGTCTCCCCCGGCGCCAGCCGCACCTCGGCGCTGCGGGAGGCGATCACCGGCAGGACGCCGATCAGCGAGCCGCGGGTGTCGGCCTCCTCCACGGTGCCGTCCCGGCGCACGATCAGCGGCGGCGGGTGGCCCGCGGAGGTCAGCCGCAGCACCACCTCGCGGTCCTCGCGGCGGATCGAGGCCAGCACGAGGGTGACGAAGCGGGTGTGGCGGCTGTTGCACAGGGCGTTGTTCAGCAGCCGCAGCATCTGGCCGTGGTCGTCGCCCATCGGCAGCAGGGCGTGCAGCGTGTTGCGGATCTTGCCGGTGAGCACCGCCGCCTCCAGGCCCTTGCCGGCCACGTCGCCCAGCACGGCCAGGGAGTCCGGGCAGTCCTCGCTCGGCGGGTGGACGTCGTAGAAGTCGCCGCCGATCCGCTCGCTGTCGACGCTGGCCCGGTAGCCGCCCGCGAACTCCACCCCCTCCAGCTCGCTCAGGACGGGCGGGAGCAGGTCCTGCATGAGGGTGTCGGTGGTGGTGTTCTGCTCGGCGTACAGCCAGGCGGCCGACATCGCCGCGCCCGCGCGGGCGGCGAACAGCCCGGCGAACGCCTCCTCGGACTCGCTGAACGCGGCCCGCGGCGCCCGGCGCAGCAGCACCAGCGCGCCGGCCGGCACCCCGTGGCCCGGCAGCGGCGTGATCACCAGCGAGCCGACCTCCCCGAACCCCTCGGGGACGAGCCAGTCGGGCGCGGCGGCGGGGTCGATCCAGCGCGAGGGCACCGGCGGGAACCCGCGCAGCGCCTCCGGCAGGCCCGGCACGCTCTGCACGGTGCTCGGGACGGTGCCGTGGACCAGGCGCCCGTCGGCGTCGCAGGAGACCATCGGCGGCTTCCTGGTGGTGGCCGGCGAGATGACCAGCGCGGCGTCGGCCAGGTGCTCGGCGGCCAACCGCGCGGTGATCTCCATGCACCGCTCCAGGTTCAGCGACGCCAGCAGGGCGCTGGACGCCTCGGTGAGGAACCTGGTCCGCTCGCGCTCGGCCTCCAGCTCCGCGACGACCGACCGGTAGGCGGTCTCCTCCACCAGCCACCACGCGGTCTCCCCGCCGGGGAGCGCGGACGGGTGCGCGGAGAAGAAGCCCTTGCCCACGGTGCCGTTCACGGGGCCGGTCGCGGAGCCTGCGTTCAGGGTGCGGGGGGCGGCGGCGAGCCAGTCGGGCGCCGACAGCGCCTCGCCGACGCGGGCGCCCGGCAGGAGGGCGAGGGCCGCTTCGTTGAGTTCCATGACATGCCCGGCGGGGTCGGTGACCACCACCGGATAGGGGGCCGCGGCTGCGCTCACCACGCTGGTGGCGCCGGTACGGGAGCTGTCCGGGGACGAAATCATGTAGCAGGACCCTCTCCGGTGGGGATCCTCACCTCTCTTGTGCGACGAAGAAGATGATTGCCGACTCGCAACAATCCCTCATTGCAGAGTACGCCAGCAACCTCTTCGCCTGTACGGGCCCTCGTTCCTCACCTGGTCCGGGCCGCTCAGGAGGATCTTCCGGGCGTCCAGCGAGCCGGCCCGGGGGCGACAAGAGGTGGCAGAGACGCGACAGGGCAGCGACGCTGGGGTGACACAGAGCCGACACGGCGGCGACGGCGAACCGCCATCGAGCGGCCGCCCGCTCCCGGGGCCGACCGTTGCCACCGCCCCCCGCTTGAGTGATCATGGCCACGTTGCCGCGGCCCACCGGTTCCCGGGCCGCCGGAGAGGACGCATGTCGTGATCTTCGCTGTGGTAGGGCTGGTGCTGGTCGGCGCGGTCGGCGCGCTGAACCTGGCGTTCCTTCTGGTCGTGCTCCGCCGCTGGCGGGAGCTGGAGGCCGCGGGCGGCCCCTCCGCCGGGGCCGGCGCGGGCGTCCGGGTGATCGACCGCATCCCGCGCTTCTCGGCCCGCGCCCTGGACGGCACGGCGGTGACGGAGCGGACCCTGCTGGGCAGGCAGGCGCTGGTCGGGTTCTTCTCGCTCACCTGCAAGGCGTGCGTCGAGGCCGTGCCCGTCTTCGCCGGGCACGCCGAGCACCTGCGGACCGCCGGCGGGACCTCGCTGGCGATCGTCCACGGGGACGACGCGGCCCGCAGCGACCTGGCCGCCAGGCTCGCCGACGTGATGGACATCGTGATCGCCGAGGACTCCCGGGCCGAGCTGTCGCAGCGGTACGGCGCCAAGCACTACCCGACCTACGCCTGGTACGGCCCCGACGGCGCGGTGACCTCGGCCGGCGTGGGCGTCGCCGCGCTGCGGACCGAGCTGGTCGCCTCCTAGACCTCAGAGACCTCTTCCGAAGCCCCTCCTCCCCACCCCCATGCCCCGCGCGGGCCACCGCCGCCGAGTCCACCCTTCACCCGGCGGTTCCACGCCCGTGCGCGGAAACACAACACCCCCCATAAGGAGAGACCATGCTCCAGAGCGTGACCCGGCGCGTCACCCGCGCCGTCGAGGTGCTGCTCCCCAAGGCCACCGCCGACGCCGGCTGCCCGCCGGACTCCTACATGCAGTACAAGATCATCGGCGGCTACTGCTTCGGCCGCACCTGCTCCACCAACGGCGCCTGCAAGACCTACTGCGGCCCCTGGTACAGCTACAGCAACAACTACTGCTGACCGGCCGCCGGCCCGTCCGGCAGCCGCGCGGCCGTCCCCACCGGGGGCGGCCGCGCCCGCCCGGCGCTCCCCGGACGCGCGCCCGCCCCCACCGGGGCCCGCCGCGCGCCCACGCACCACTCCCCAGGAGCTCCCCGTGCTGTACGTATCGTTCGCCTGCCGCCTCACCCTGGCGGCGGTGATGGTGCTGGCGGCGGTGGCCAAGCTGCGCTCACCGGGCGCCTTCGCCGCCTCCTTGGCAAGCCTCGACTTCGTCCCCGCGCGGCTGCGCCGCCCGCTGGCCGTGCTGGTCCCGGCCGCCGAGCTGCTCATCGCGCTGCTGCTGCTCCTGCCCGCCACCGTCACCGCCGGGTTCCTCGCCGCCACGCTGTTCTGCTGCGGCCTGACGGCCGTCCCGGTCCTGGTCGTCGCGCGCGGGCAGCAGGTGACGTGCGCCTGCTTCGGCGCCGGCGAGGTGCCCATGGGCGGGTGGCACATCGCCCGCAACGCGGCGCTGCTGGCGGCGGCGGGCCTGGGCTCGTCCGTGGCGCTGTCCGTCGGCGGCGGCGTCCCGGGCCAGGCGCCGGGGATCGCGCTGGCCGTGGCCTCGGCGGGCGTGCTCACCGCTTTGACCGTCTTCGTCGACGACATCGCCGCGCTCTTCCGGTCCCCGGTCGCGGCCAGGGACCTCGGCCGGTGAGACGCCGGGGCCGGAAAGGACATCCGTGGAATTCCTCGTCGCAGGGCTCGTCCTGGTCACGGCGCTCACCGCGCTGAACCTCGCGCTGACGGCGGCCGTGGCGCGCCGCTGGCGCGCCCGCCTCAGCGCCCCGCCGGACGCCCACCAGCACGGTGACCACCAGCACAGTGACCACCAGCACGGGGGTCACCAGCACGGTCCCGACCCCCACCACGGCGAACCGGACCTCGGCATCGCGCCCGGCGACCCGATGCCCGAGTTCACCGCGACCACCGCCGACGGCGCGACGGTCACCCGGGACGCGCTGGCCGGGCGCCCGGCGCTGGTCGCCTTCCTGTCGCTGGACTGCTCCGGCTGCGACGACAGCGTGCCGGAGTTCGCCGAGCACGCGCGCCGGGTGCGGGACGCGGGCGGCCGGGTGCTGGCCACGGTGGTCGGCGTCGAGGCCGCCGGCAGCGAACTGGCCGCCCGGCTCGCCGGCGTCGCCGACCATGTGGTGCCCGAGTTCCTCGACGCGCCGGTCAGCACCGCCTTCGGGGCCCGCTTCTACCCCGGGTTCGCCCGCTACGGCTCCGACGGGGTCGCCACCGCCGCCAGCGTCGGCCTTGAGGGGCTGGGCGAGACCGCGCGGACGGCGGCGCCGTGAGCGGCGGCGAGGAGGCGGCCGGGCCCGAGGTCTCCGTCGTCCGCGGCATGAAGGCGGCCTACGCGCTCGCCTGGCGGGCCTGCCCCGGCATGCTGCTCCTCCAGATCGGCATGGCGGTGGTCGGCGGCACGGCGCCGGTCGCCACCGCCTGGCTGACCAAGGTCGCGCTCGACGAGCTCACCGCCTCCCGTCCCGACACCGGGGCGCTGGTGTGGGTCGCGGCCGGCATCGGCGCCCTGGGCATCGCGATGGCCTCCTCAGTGGCCGTCACCTCCTACGCGCAGGGGCGCGCGCGGCGCGCCATCGGCCTGCTCTCCCAGGACCGGCTGTTCGAGGCGGTCAACCGGATGAACGGGCTGGCGCGCCTGGAGGAGCCGCGCTTCCACGACCGGCTGCGACTGGCCCAGCAGTCCGCCGAGCAGGCCCCGGACCAGCTGGTCCAGACGGGCCTGTCCACGCTGCAGGGGGCCCTCGGCGTCGCCGGCTTCCTGGGCGCCCTGATCGCGATCAACCCCGTCATGGCGGGCGCCGCGCTGCTGGCCGCCACCCCCGCGATGGTCGCCCACCTGGCGCTCAGCCGGCGGCGGGCCGGGCTGATGTGGCGCACCAGCCCCGGCATGCGGCGCAAGCTCTTCTACCAGATGCTGCTCACCGACCTCCAGGCCGCCAAGGAGGTCCGCCTGTTCGGCCTGGGCGGCTTCCTGCACGGCCGGATGCTCACCGAGCTGCGCGCGGCCAACGACGCCGAGGACCGGCTGGAGCGCAGCGTGGTGCGCGTCCAGGTCCTGCTCGCTGTCCTCGGGGCGCTGCTGGCGGCCGCGGGGCTGCTGTGGGCGGTGCACGCGGCCGCCACCAGGACGATCAGCATCGGCGACGTGTCGGTCTTCATCGGCGCCCTGGCCGGGCTCCAGTCCGGGCTCGGCGCCCTGGTGCAGGGCGTCGCGATGGGGCACCAGTCCGCGCTGGTCTTCCACCACTACCTGACGGTGGTCGGGGCCACCGACGACCTGGCGGCGCCCTCGCGGCCCCGGGAGCTCGCCCCGCTGGCGCGCTCGATCGAGCTGCGCGACGTGTGGTTCCGCTACGGCGAGGACGGGCCGTGGGTGCTGCGCGGGCTGAACCTGACCATCCCGCACGGCACCAGCCTGGCCGTCGTGGGGCTGAACGGCGCGGGCAAGAGCACGCTCGTGAAGCTGCTGTGCCGGTTCTACGACCCGGAGCGCGGCGCGGTGCTGTGGGACGGGGTGGACGTCCGCGACGTCCCCGTGGAGCAGCTGCGCCTGCGGATCGGGGCGGTGTTCCAGGACTACATGGACTACGACCTGACCGCCGCCGAGAACATCGGGCTCGGCGACCTGGAGGCGATCGGCGACCGGGACCGCGTCCGCGCCGCCGCCGAGCGCGCCGGGGTCCACGAGACCGTCGAGCGGCTGCCGGCCGGCTACCGGACGATGCTGAGCAGGCTGTTCCACGCCGGGGACGAGGAGGACGGCGACGAGGAGGCCGCGCAGGCGAACGGCGTGCACCTCTCCGGCGGGCAGTGGCAGCGCCTCGCGCTGGCCCGCGGGCTGATGCGCCAGGGGCGCGACCTGATGATCCTGGACGAGCCCAGCTCCGGCCTCGACGCGGAGGCCGAGGCGGCGGTGCACGACCGGCTGCGGGAGCTGCGCGCGGGCTCCACCAGCGTCCTGGTGTCGCACCGGCTGAGCGCCGTCCGCCGGGCCGACCTGATCGTCGTCGTGCAGGACGGCCGGGTGCTGGAGAGCGGCGACCACGCCTCCCTCATGGCGGCCCCGGACGGCGTCTACGCCCGGCTCTTCAACAGCCAGGCGAAGGGCTACCGGGAGGACCCGGAGCCGGCCGCGGTGACCGCCGGATGAGCCGGGGCCGGGCCGTCGCGGCGGCGCTGCTGGCCGGGGCCGTTCCGGCGGCCCGGCTGCTGCTGTCCACCGTCACCGTGCGGGGCGGCAGCATGGCGCCGACCCTGCGCCACGGCGACGTGCTGCTGGTGCTGCGCCACCGCCGCCGGGCCCGGCCCGGCCGGGTGGTGGTCGTGCAGCGGCCCGACCGGCGTACGGGGTGGGACGGCCCCGCCGACTCCTCCGGGGCCGCCGGGTGGTACGTCAAGCGGGTCGTCGCGGCGGCCGGGGACCCGGTGCCGCCCTGGGTGGCCGGGGAACCGCGCGGTCGCGTGCCGCAGGGGATGCTGGTGCTGCGCGGCGACCATCCCCGTTCGGAGGACTCCAAGCAGTGGGGCCTGTGCCCGGCGGACCGGATGTACGGGGTGGTGCTGCTGCGGCTGCGCACCGGCGACGGGCGGGCCGCCGACGAGTCCGACTGAGGACCGTGGGTGGAGGCCCGCTGGTCCCGCGGGCCTCCACCGTGTTCCGGACGTGCGCCGGAGCCCGGTCAGGCGATCAGGTCCAGTTGCACTTGTGCTGCGCCACGAAGACGGGGTTCATGGCGTAGTCCCAGGACCGGTGGGACCGCCACGACTCCAGGTCCCAGGTGTCGCCGCCGACGTGGCCGCCGGGCTTCTTGTAGGAGTACCGCGCGTGGCAGGCGAGCTGGTCGTACAGCGACCCGCCCTGGTCTTCGCTCAGCCCCTTGACGTAGGGGACCGCGCTCCACGCCTGGTTCCACAGGTCGTTGTAGTCGGTGTCGGCGTCGTTGAACCCGGCGTCGGTCGGCGTCACCTCGACCGAGACGTTGCCGTTGCCCACGTTCCGGTAGACCTTGGTCTTCTTGACCCACCGCGCCGAGGACGACGCCTGGTAGCTCACGCACTCGGACGCGCAGGGCAGGCCGGAGCCGCCGGGGCTCCACGTCAGGATCGTCCGCCCGCCGTTGAAGTACTGGCGGACGCCGCCCTCGTCGGAGGCCCGCTGCTCGTCGGTGACCGGGTAGCCGAACTGGCCGCCCTCCCAGCCGTACTGGCCCCACAGCTCGCCGATCCGCCCCCAGACCGGGTGCGCGCCGCTGGACAGGATCGGGTGCCAGTAGACGGTGCCGCCCTCGAACTGCTGGCGCTTGCCCTGGCCGTCGGAGTTGGTCAGCTCGTCACCGACCGGGAAGCCGAGCTGCCCCTCCTCCCACCGCAGGGAGCCCCACTTGTCGCGGATGACGCCCCAGACGGGGTGCGCCCCGTGCGCCGAGGTCCAGTAGATCGCCCCGCCCTCGAAGTTGGTGTACTTGCCGCGCCCGTTCGGCGTGGTCAGCTCCCCCGAGGTCGGGCAGCGCAGCGGGGAGGCCGTCCCGCCCATGCTCTTGTACTTGTCCAGGATCTGGCCGCGGACCAGCTGGCCGCAGATCCATTCGTCGGCCGCCGCCGGGACCGCCTGGACGGTCAGGCCGGTCAGCGCGGCGACGAGCACCGCCGCGCCTCTGCGCAGGGCGGCGGCGCCCCTGCGCCCGGATCGAGCCGGTGATGACACGTTCATTCCCTCTCCCTCGTGGCGGGTCGGCTGAAGGGAAACGCCTGTCAAGATCAGCCGTTCGCGACGCTAGGTCAGATGAACAGTGCCGTCTACGTGATGAGGGTCCCAGCGGCGCACCGGGTAGAACGGCCTCGGGACGGGCATGGCCGCCTCCTTGCGGACTCTCCGCCCGCCGGGAACGCCGGAGGTCCGGGACGGGCGCGGCACCCGTCCCGGACCTCCGGTTCCCGTCAGTCCCCGGCCGGGGCCACGGCCGCGTCCACGGCGGCGTCCACGGCGACGGCCGGGCGGCGCCGCAGTCCGGCCGCCGCGAGCGCGGCGCCCGCGACGCACAGCAGGCCGGTGACCAGGACGGCGGCGTGCACACCGTTCATGAACGCCTGCCCCGCGCCCTCGACGACGGCGGCCTTGAGCTGCGCGGGCATGGCGGAGGAGACCGGCGCGACGCCCATCGCCACCGCGTCCTCGGCCGCCTCCAGCCCCTTCGCCACCGGCGCGGGGACCCCGGCCGCCGACAGCTCGCCGGTCAGCGTCGCGCCGACCCGGCCGCTGATCAGCGAGACCAGCACCGAGGTGCCGAGCGCGCCGCCGACCTGCAGCACCGTGGCCTGCAGCCCGCCCGCGACACCGCCGTCGGCGACCGGCGCGTTGCCGAGGATGGCCTCGGACGCCGCGGCCAGCACCATGCCGACGCCGAGGCCCAGCGCCACGAACGGCGGCCACATCGCCATGAACCCCGAGTGCGCGTCCCAGCCGAGCATGAGGAAGCACGCGGCGGCCTGGAGCGCCATGCCCAGCGGCATGGTGAACCGGGCGCCGAACCGCCCGGTCAGCCCGGCGCCGAGCGGCGAGGCCACCACCGAGGCCAGGCTGAGCGGCAGCGTGTACACGCCGGCCTCGACCGGCGACAGGCCGCGCACGTTCTGCAGGTACAGCATCACGAAGAAGATCACGCCGAGCAGCACGAAGAAGTTGAGGCCGGTGACGACCGCGCCGACGGTCAGCGCCGGGTTGCGGAACAGCCGCATCGGCAGCAGCGGGTGCGCCACGCGGGTCTCGTGCCACCCGAACACCGCCAGCAGGACGGCCCCGGCCAGGATCGAGCCGAGGACGCCGGCCGACGTCCACCCCCAGGTCTCGCCCTTGACCACGCCGAACACCACCGCGAGCAGGCCGAGGGCGAGCAGCACCACGCCGGCCAGGTCGAAGCGCTCGCCCGCCGCGGCGGTGTTCCTGCTCTGCGGCAGCACCAGCGCGCTGACGGCGAGCGCCAGCAGGCCGATGGGGGCGTTGATGTAGAACACCGACTCCCAGCCGACGTGCTCGATCAGCAGCCCGCCGACGATCGGGCCGAGCGCGGTGGACACCGAGGACACCATCGCCCAGACGCCCACCGCCATGCCGAACTTCCGGGGCGGGAACACCGCCCGCAGCAGCGCGAGGGTGTTGGGCATCAGCAGCGCGCCGAAGAACCCCTGGAGGGCGCGGAAGGCGATGACGCCGCCGACCGAGCCGGCCAGGCCGATCGCGACCGACGCCACGGTGAACCCGGCGACGCCGACCACGTAGAAGGTGCGCCGGCCGAACCGGTCGCCGAGCTTGCCGCCCAGGATCAGCGCGGCCGCCAGGGCCAGCAGGTAGGAGTTGGTGACCCACTGCAGGTCGGCGGTGGAGGCGTGCAGGTCCCGGCCGATCTCGGGGTTGGCGATCGCCACGACCGAGCCGTCCAGGCCGACCATGAACAGGCCGAACGCGACGGCGATCAGCGTCAGCCACGGGTTGCCGCGCCGGTCGCGCCGGCCGCCCCGGGCGGCGCCCGGCGGGGAGTGCGCGGGCATGGCGGAGTGGTCCACGGAGGTGGAGGACATGAAGGGGCCTTGTCTTCGAGAGGTCTTTCGGAACGCCGGCGCGCGCGGCGGCCGCCCCTCCTCGGGGGCGGCCGCGGGATCAGCCGGCGGTGGAGCGCAGGTGCCCGGCCAGTGAGCCGAGCGCGCCGAGGGCCGATCCGAGGGCGTCCATCTCGCCGTCGGTCAGGGCGCGCAGCGCGGCGCCGACATGGGCGCTCTTGATCTGCTGCACCTCGGCCATCCGCGCCCGGGCCGTCGCCGTCGGGTGCAGGTGCGCCACCCGCTTGTCGGCCGCGTCGCGCCTGCGTTCGAGCAGGCCCTGCTCGGTCAGCTGGGAGACCAGGGCGCTGACGTTGTTGGGCTTCATCAGCAGCGCCTCGGCGGCCTCGCGCACGGTGATGCCGTCGTGCTCGGCCGCCAGCAGCAGCAGGGCGAGCTGCCCTTCGGGCAGGCGGGGGTGGGCGAAGTCCAGGGAGACCCGGCGGTCGAGCGCCCGGTGCAGCGCGGGCAGGACCGCCACGAGGCCGGCGGCCACGCGGTCGAGGTCCTGGTCGGAGGCGCTGGAACCGGGCATGGGCTCCAATATAGGTATACATAGATACCTATGTCAAAAGAGGTACTTCGCCCCGTGCGGCGGGCGGTGTCCTCTACAGGTCGCACTTACCCGCGGGTGGCAGGACCGTGCCGCGCGGGACGGGGCCGAAGTCGTCGAAATGCCTTTCGCCGGGCGCGGGTCAGCCCTGAAGGTGGTTTCCGATCCCTCGGACTTCGGGAGGCCGCCTGATGCGCAACGCCGCCGGTTGCAAGGACGTCCACGAGAGCGGCCGGAGGTGCCGGTGAAGCGGCGCCGGTCCCGCCGGGCGCGGCGCTCCGGGCCCGACGCGGCGGCGCTCGGGCCCGCGCTCAGCGAGCACCGCTGGCACGCCAAGGCCGCCGAGCTGTCGCAGACCGGGATGCTCACCATGGCCCGCCGGCTGCCGCTGCTGATCGCGCAGGTCATGCGGCTCGCCTGGCAGGCCAACCGGCGCGACCTCGCCGTCACCGCCGTCCTCAACATCGCCGCCGGGCTGTTCACCGCGTTCGGGCTGCTGGCCACCACCGGCGTGCTGACCGCGCTGTTCGCCGCCGGGCCCACCCCCGACCGGGTGCGCGCCGCCGCGCCCGCGCTGCTGCTGGTCGGGGCCGCCGTCACCGTCCGGGCCGCGTGCGCCGCCGCCGCGCAGTGGGCGCAGGCCCGGCTGCGGCCCCAGGTCGAGCAGATCGTCGAGCGGCGGCTGTACGAGGTGACCACCGCCATCGACCTGGCCGCCTTCGACGACGCCGAGTTCCAGGACGACCTGCACCGCGCCCGGATGCGCGGCGTGGACTCGGCCCCCTCCATGGTCGACAACGCGGTGGACCTGTTCACCGCCGCGCTCGGCGTCGCGGCCGCCGCCGCCGCGCTCGGCGTGCTGCACCCCACGCTGCTGCCCCTGCTGCTGCTCACCGCCCTGCCCGAGGGATGGGCGGCGGTGCGGGCCGCGCGGCTCGGCTACCTGACCCAGCTGGAGCTGGTGGAGGTGCGGCGGCGCGGCTGGATCATGACGGACCTGATGACGGGGCGCTGGCACGCCGCCGAGGTCCGCTCGTTC
Source organism: Spirillospora sp. NPDC050679 (assembly GCA_044456955.1). GTDB lineage: Bacteria > Actinomycetota > Actinomycetes > Streptosporangiales > Streptosporangiaceae > Spirillospora. The sequence continues at coordinate 147,917 of JBITGK010000019.1, forward strand.
ACCGTCCGCGACTTCCTGCTGCGCCAGTACGGCCAGCTCGCCGACCACATCCGCGAGGTCATGCTGGGGCTCGCGCGCCGCCAGACCGTGACGCGCGTGTGGGGCGACGTCCTCAAGGGCCTCGCCACGGCCGTCATGTACACGGCGCTGGGCCTGCTGCTGTGGAAGGGCGTCATGCCGCTCGCGGTCGCCGGGACGGCCGTGCTCGCGATCCGCACCGGGCAGAGCTCCCTCATCAACCTGGTCTACTCGCTCAACCGCTGCTACGAGGACGGCCTCTACTTCAGCGACTACCTCGGCTACTGCCGGACCGCCGAGGAGCGCATCACCGGCGGCGACCGCCGCGCCCCCGCCCCCGCCGCCGACGACCACGACGGCGACGGCGACGGCGACGGCGACGGCCATGACGACGGCGGCCTCCGCGCGCTGAAGGGGTTCCGGCAGATCACCGCCGACCGGATCACCTTCTCCTACCCCGGCTCCGACACCCCCTCCCTGCGGGAGGTCTCGGTGCGGCTGGAGCGCGGCGAGGTCGTGGCGCTGGTCGGGGAGAACGGCTCGGGCAAGACCACCCTCGCCAAGGTCCTCGCCGGGCTGTACGCGCCCCAGCACGGCCGCGTCCGCTGGGACGACCTGGACGCCGCCGGTCTGGACCCCGAGGTCATGCGCCGCGCCATCGCCGTCATCGCCCAGGACCACACGCACTGGCCGATGACCGCCGCCGACAACATCGCCATGGGCGACGACCTCACCGTCCCCCGGGCGCGCCGGGCCGTGGAGGACGCCGCCGCCGTCGCGGGCGCCGACGAGGTCATCGCGGGCCTGCCCCACGGCCTGGAGACCCTGCTCGACAAGCGCTTCGCCGACGGGCGCGAGCTGTCGGGCGGCCAGTGGCAGCGGCTGGCGGCCGCGCGCGGCTTCTACCGGGACGCGCCCCTGCTCATCTGCGACGAGCCGACCGCCGCCCTGGACGCCCGCGCCGAGCACCGCCTGTTCGAGCAGATCCGCGCGCACGCCACCGCGCACAACCGCACCGTCCTGCTGATCACCCACCGCCTCGCCAGCGTCCGCCACGCCGACCGCATCTACGTCCTGGCCGACGGCCGCGTCACCGAGCACGGCGACCACCGCGAGCTGATGGCCCTCGGCGGGCTGTACGCCGAGCTGTACGCGCTCCAGGCGTCGGCCTACCACGCCACGGCCTGACCGCGGCGCGGCACGGGCCCGGGGACCCGCCGTCCTCGGGCCCGCTCAGTCCCGGGGGACCCGCCCGGTCGACAGGCCGGGCGCGCCCCAGGGCCGTTCGAGCGTGCCGCGCAGGGCCTCGACCGCCGCGCCGCCCAGCCGCTCGGCGAGCTCCTCCTCCAGCAGCACGATGATCGCCTGCGCCTTGCCGTGCACGCGCCGGCCCTCGTCGGTCAGCCGGATCAGGCGGCGGCGCGCGGAGCCGGGGTCGGGGACCTGTTCGAGCAGCCCCATGCCCACCAGCGCGTGCACGGCCTGGTGCACGGTCTGCCGCGTGACGTTCATCCGCCGGGACAGGTCGGAGATGGTCGCGCCCCCGGGGTCGAGGTTGGCGAAGATGTTCTGCTGCGCGTAGGTGACGGGCCGCTCCCCGGCCTCCAGCATCGCGGCCGACAGCGCCTCGTCGAACCAGCTCCGCCCGGCGGCGAGCAGCTGGGGCAGGTTCCGTGCCTGGTCGGTCATGGTCCCCTTCCGCCGCCGCGCGCCGCCGACGGTTGCGAGTCTATGCCGCCCGGGCGCCGCGCCCCCGCTCCCCGCCTCTCGCTTTCGGGTCGGAACGCCCTTATGCTGCATGTCAGGCTACCTGACATAACCCCAGCGGCCGGAGGCCCCGCCATGACCATCGAGTACGCCACCCCGTACCGGAACCGCTCGTCCATCCCCCCGGAGCCGGGCACGCCCTACTTCGTGGAGAAGGGCATGGGCGACCGCGCCCACCTGTTCGGCGACCTGGTCACCGTCTACGCCGGCGGCGAGCAGACCGAGAACACCTTCAACTTCTTCACCGTCGAGGGGCCCAAGGGCGACGTCATCCCGTCGCACTCCCACGCCGACACCCACGAGGTCTTCTACGTGACCCAGGGCGCGGTGCGCCTGTTCGTGGAGGACGGCGCGGGCGAGCAGCACGAGCGGCTGCTGACCTCCGGCGACTTCGGCTTCGTGCCCAAGAACTGCGCGCACGCCTACCGCATCGAGCGCCACCACAGCCTGATCGTCGGCGTCGCGGCCGGACCCGGCGGCACCTTCGAGCGCTTCTTCGAGAACCTGGGCGCGCCCACCGAGGAGCTGGGCCTGCCGCGGCGGCCGGTCGTGCCCGCCCCGGAGAGGTTCGGCACGGTGCCCGAGCGCTTCGACGTGCGCTTCATGCCCGGCCACAAGTGGCTCGGCCAGGACTGACCGCCGTGCCCTACGCCAGCGCGCTGCTCGCCGGAATCCTGGTGGGCGCCCTGTACGCGGCGGTGCGGGTGAAGTCGCCCGCGCCGCCGCCGGTCGCCCTGTTCGGCCTGCTGGGGATGCTCGCGGGCCAGGCCCTGCTCGGGTGGCTGTGGTGAGCGCCCCCGCCCGGAGCGCCTTCGCCCGGAGCGCCTTCGCCCGGCAGGCGGCGCTCTCGTTCGCGGCCGGCCTGCTGATGGGCGCCGTGTACTGGGCGCTGCGCGTCCCCTCCCCCGCGCCGCCGCTGATCGGCCTGACCGGGCTGTTCGGGATCGTCGTGGGAGAGCGCGTCGCCACCGCCGCCCGTGCCCGTTGGAAGAAACCGTCTCGTGAGGACGCCCGCCATGACCACTGAGAACCCCGGCTACATCGACGTCCACGCCCACTTCCTCACCGACTCCTACGTGGAGCGGGCCAGGAGGGCCGGGCACGAGATGCCCGACGGCGTCCCGGCCTGGCCGACGTGGTCGGCCGAGGCGCACCTGGAGCTGATGGACCGCTGCGGCATCGCGACCGCGATGCTGTCGATCTCCTCCCCCGGCGTGCACTTCGGCGACGACGCGGCCGCGCGCCGCCTGGCGCGCGAGGTGAACGAGGACGGGGCCCGGACCGTCCGCGACCACCCCGGCCGGTTCGGGCTGTTCGCGTCCCTCCCCCTCCCCGACGTGGACGGGGCGCTGGCCGAGATCGAGCACGCCTTCGACGTCCTCGGCGCCGACGGCGTGGTGCTGGAGACCAACACCCACGGCGTCTACCTCGGCGACGCGCGCCTGGAGCCGGTCTTCGCCGAGCTGGCCCGGCGCGGCGCGGTGGTGTTCCTGCACCCGACCTCGCCGGTGTGCTGGGAGCGGTCGGCCCTGGGCCGCCCCCGGCCGATGGTCGAGTTCATCTTCGACACCGCCCGCACCGTCACCGACCTGCTGATGGGCGGGACGCTGGAGCGGCACCCCGACCTGAAGGTGATCGTGCCGCACTGCGGCGGCGCGCTCCCGGTCCTGGCCGACCGCATCAACGGGTTCATGCGGCTGTTCATGGGCGACCGGGGCGAGGCCCCCGACGCGCTGGAGCAGCTCCGCCGCCTGTACTACGACCTGGCGGGCCCGGCCGTGCCGCGCCAGCTCGCGGCCCTGCTGGGGCTGGTCGAGCCCGACCGCCTCCTGTACGGCAGCGACCACTGCTGGACCCCGGCGGCCGCGGTGGACGGGCACGTCGCCTCCATCGACGCCGCCCCCGTGCCCGTGCCCGGCACGACCTGGCGCTCGCTGACCGGCGCCAACGCCCGCCGCATCCTGCCCCGCCTCGCCCGCTGAAGGGATTCCCGATGACGCCGCCGTTCCCCCTGCACCTGCTGGCTCCCCCGGACCCGGCCGCGCTGCCGCTGCCGCCCGCCGCGCACCCCGCCGACGGAGTGCGCCTGCTGCGCGGCGCCGTCTACCGGGTCCTGGACGGGGCCCGGCCGCTGGAGCTGGACCTGTGGCTGCCCGAGGACGCGGCGGGGCCGCTCCCGGTCATCGTGTTCGTGCACGGCGGCGCGTGGCGGACCGGCCTGCGCGGCGACATGGGCCCGCGCTTCCGCGCGTGGGAGCCGGGCCCGTTCGCCCGCCTGGCGCGGGCGGGCTTCGCCGTGGCCTGCCCGTCCTACCGGCTGAGCGGGGAGGCCCCGCACCCCGCCCAGCTCGAAGACCTGGCCGCCGCCCTGGCCTGGCTGCGCACCCGCGCCGGGGACCTGGACCTGGACACCGACCGCACGGTCCTGTGGGGCGAGTCGGCGGGCGGCCACCTGGCGGCCCTGACCGCCCTGCGCGAGCGGGTCGCGGGCTGCGTGACCTGGTACGCCCCCACCGACCTGGCCGCGCTCGCCGAGGACCACCCCGAAGGCCGCTTCGACCCCGCCTCCCCGGACACCTTCGAGGCCCTGCTGCTGGGCGCCGCCCCCGCGGACGCCCCCGACCGCGCCCGTGCGGCGAGCCCGGCCCACCAGGCCGCTCCCGACGCGCCGCCCTTCCTGGTCCTGCACGGCGCCGACGACGTGATCGTCCCCGCCGGTCAGGCGGCCCGGCTGGCGGACGCCCTGCCCGGCGCGGAACTGCGCCTGGTGGAGGGGGGCGACCACCTGTGGGTCGGCCTCACCGACGAGCAGGTGGAGGAGTGCTTCGAGGCGTCCCTCGCCTTCGCCCGGAAAGTGCGCCCCCGGAGGTAAACCTTCCTCCCGTACGTTCGTCTCTGAACGTGACGTACCACCAGACAGCAGAGGCTCTCGCCGTGCCCCTGGCCCTCCCCGACGACGCGGGGTACGAGGAGCTGTTCACGGCCCACTTCTGGGGCCTGGTCCGGTTGGCCGCGCTCCTCGGCGCCGACGACGCCGAGGACGTGGTCCAGGAGGCGTTCGTCCGCCTGCACCGCAAGCGGCGGCTCCTGCGCGACCAGAACGCCGCGCTCGCCTACCTGCGCTCCAGCGTCTGCAACGCGTGCCGCAGCAGGGTGCGGCACCTCCGCATGGCGCGGCGCAAGCACGCCCAGCTCGCGCCGCCGGACGAGGTCGGCTCCGCCGAACAGGACGCCGTGCTGAACGAGGACGTCCGCGCCCTGCAGGAGGCCGTCGCGAAGCTCCCCGCCAGGCAGCGCGAAGTGCTCGTGCTGCGCTACTGGCTCGACCTGAGCGAGCGCGACACCGCCGACGTGCTCGGCATCGCCCTCGGCACGGTGAAGGCCCACGGCGCGCGCGCCATCGCCACGCTCGGCCGGCTGTTCAAGGAGGACAACCGATGAACGGGATCGAGGAACGGCTCAAGCAGGCGCTCGACGCGCAGGCGGCCACGGTCCGGCCCCGCCCCGGTGCGCGCGCCGAGAACACCCGCAGGCTCCGGCGCGCGAAGGCGCGCCGGGTGTCCGTCATCCCGGCGGTCGCGGTGGCGGCCGCGGCGACCGTCGCCCTCCCGTTCGCGGCGCTGGGCCCCGGGGACGGCGACGCCCCGGGGCGGACGGCGTTCGCTCCGGGCGGCCCGTCCGCGCCGGACCTGGTGGACCAGGCGTCGATCGTGCGGATCTCGACCCGGCTGCCCGGCGGGGCGGTCTTCCGGGCCGACGCGCTCGGCACGGACGGCTCGGTGGTCGGCCGGTCCGAGGACGGGCGGGTCTGGCACGCCGGGCCGCGCGGCGGGACGCCCCGGTCGCTCGGCGTGCGCGCGAGCGGCGGCCTCACCACCGGCCCCGGCTTCGTCACCTGGATCACCAGGGACGGCGGGGACCTCGCCTGCCGCACCCCCGACGGCCGCACGCAGGTCGTCAGCCCGCAGGGCGCCGCCCCCGACCGGCCCGTCTTCGCCGACGGCGGCGCGGTCGTCGCCAGCGACCCCATGGTGCAGCCGTTCGCCGCCAAGGGCTGCGCCAAGGGCAGGACCCTCATCGGGCACGGGAAGAGGCCGGTGCTCGGCACGGCCAAGGCGTTCGCCCACCCGACCGTGTTCGTGGCCGAGCCGTCCAACGACCGAGTCCTGCGGGAGGTGGACGTCACCACCGACGACGTCGTCCGGGAGCACCCGCTGCCCGCCGGGGTCAGGGCCCAGACGATGGACCGGCAGGAGCAGCGGTGGCAGGCCGCCGCCAGCGACCGCTACTTCGCCTGGGCGGTCGGCGGCGTCCTGCGGATCGTCGACCGCTCCGACTGGAAGCGGACGCTCGCCCCCCTCAACGGGCGCCCCTTCACCGCCTCCGGGGACACCGAAGCCCGGCTCACCGCGGGCTACCGCCTGGTCGTCTACTCCACGATCACCGGCGACGACCGCTCGCTGGTCTACGACACGCGCACGCGGACCGCCACCACCTGGCCCGGCGAGGTCCAGGCGGCCGGCGACCGGCTGCTGTGGCGGGACGGCGGCGACTACCTGACCGCCCGGGTCCGATGAAAGGGGAAGCCGTGACCGGCCCTTACCAGAGCGAGAACGAAGCCTTCGCCCACGTGCGCGACATCTACGCCGGATGGTGCAAGCGCGGCGTCATGCGGGCGCGGACGTACGACCTGCTCCTGCGGGCCTGCGCCGAGCACGGCGTCGAGCTGGGCGACTACGACCGGCACGTCCTGCGCGGGCTGGCCCACCAGCCGCCCGAGACCGCGCAGGTCGTCGCCGGCCTCATCGCCCGCGCCGCGGCCTCCGCCGAGTCCGCGGCGTCCGCCGGGTCCCCCGATCAGGAGGTCAGTTCCGCCACGCCCGGCAGCGGCAGGCCCACGTAGTTCTCCGCCAGCGACGTCGCGGCGGCCTCGGAGCGGGCGGTGTAGTGGAGCTGGGCGAGCTGGAGCTTCAGCTCGAACGGGTCCTGCTCCGGGGCCACGTGCAGCATCGACGTCATGAAGTAGGAGAAGTGCTCGGCCCGCCACACCCGGTTCAGGGCGTCGGCCGAGTAGGCGTCCAGGCCGCCCTCGTCGCCGTCGCGGTACCAGCGCAGCAGGGCCGAGGCCAGCAGCGTCACGTCGGCCGCCGCCAGGTTCAGGCCCTTGGCGCCGGTCGGCGGGACGATGTGCGCGGCGTCCCCGGCCAGGAAGAGGCGGCCGTGGCGCATCGGCTCGGTCACGAAGCTCCGCATCGGCGTGATGCCCTTGTCGGTGATCGGGCCGGTGTCCAGCCTCCAGTCGCCGTCGATGGCGAAGCGGGTCGCCAGCTCGTCCCAGATGCGCGCGTCGGACCAGGCCGCCAGGTCCTCGTCCGGCGGGACCTGGAGGTACAGGCGGCTGATCTCGGGGGTGCGCATGCTGTGCAGCGCGAAGCCGTTCGCGTGGTGGGCGTAGATCAGCTCGTCGCAGGACGGCGCGACGTCGGCCAGGATGCCCAGCCACGAGAACGGGTAGACGCGCTCGAAGGTGCTCGCGTTCGGCAGGGAGCGGCGGCCGATGCCGTGGAAGCCGTCGCAGGCGGCCACCACGTCGCAGGCCAGCACGTGCTCCCGGCCCCCGTGCCGGTAGCGGACCTCGGGCGCGTCGGTGTCGATGCCCGAGACCTCCAGGGCCTCGGCCTCGAACAGCAGGGGCGCGCCGGTCTCCAGGCGCAGCGCGATCAGGTCCTTGACGACCTCGGTCTGCGCGTAGACGGTCACCGAGCGGCCGCCGGTCAGCGACGGGAAGTCGATGCGGTGGCCCTCGCGGTCGAAGCGCAGCTCGATGCCGTCGTGCTGGAGGCCCTGCCGGTCCAGGCGCTCGCCCGCCCCGCTGGCGCGCAGCACGTCCACGGTGCCCTGCTCCAGGATGCCCGCGCGCTGGCGGCGCTCGACGTAGGCGCGGTCGCGGCTCTCCAGCACGACGGTGTCGATGCCGCGGCGCTGGAGCAGGTGGCCGAGCAGCAGCCCGGCGGGACCGGCTCCGATGATGGCGACCTGGGTGCGTTCGGGGGTGGCCATGAGGGGGTTCCTTACTGCTGTTCGGACAGGACGCGCTGGGCGATGGCGAAGGCGGAGTTGGCCGCGGGGACCCCGCAGTAGACGGCGGTCTGGAGGAGCACTTCCTTGATCTCCTCGGGGGTCAGGCCGTTGGTGCGGGCGGCGCGCACGTGCATGGCCAGCTCGTCGTGGTGGCCGTGCGCGACCAGCGCGGTCAGCGTGACGCAGCTGCGGGTGCGCCGGTCCAGGCCGGGGCGGGTCCAGATCTCGCCCCAGGCGTAGCGGGTGATGAAGTCCTGGAAGTCGGCGGTGAAGTCGGTGGTGCGGGCGGCGGCCCGGTCCACGTGCTCGTCGCCCAGGACCGCGCGGCGCACCTTCATGCCGGCGGAGGCGGTCTCGGCCAGGTGGTCGGTGAGGGCGGCGGTGACGGCCTCGGGCCGGTCGACGGGCGCGAGGTGCCCGGCGCGCGGGATCTCCACGAGGGTGGCGTCGGCGATGCCGTCGGCCAGCTCGCGGGCGTGCGGCGGCGGGGTCGCGACGTCGGCGCGGCCCGCGACGACCAGGGTGGGGCAGGTGATGCGGTCGAGGTGGGCGCGCAGGTCGTAGACCGCGAGGGCCTCGCAGCACGCGGCGTAGGAGGCGGGGTCGACGGTGGCGAGTCCGTCGACCAGTTCCTCGTCGTGCGGGCCCGCGAACCAGCGGGCGGGCGAGGACTCCACCATGGGCGCCATGCCCTGCGCGCGGACCAGCGCGGCGCGCTCGGTCCAGGCTTCGGACGGGCCGAACTTCGCCGACGTGCACAGCAGTGCCAGCGACGCCACGCGCTCGGGCCGCTCGACGGCCAGCATCGCGCCGATCGCGCCGCCGATGGACACCCCGGCGTAGTGGAAGGCGTCCCAGCCCTGCTCGTCGGCGAGGGCGAGCACCTGGTCGGCCAGCGCGCCGATGGTGCGGAACCCGGCCGGGGCCGAGCCGCCGTGGCCGTGCAGGTCGAAGCGCAGGACGCGGTAGCGGCGCGACAGCACCTTCATCTGGTGCTTCCAGACCTCGGTGGAGGTGCCGAGGGACGGGCCGAGGATCAGCGGCGTGCCGTGGGCGGGGCCGTCGAGGCGGTAGTGCAGCTTCGGATGCGGGGTCATGGGCGGCTTTCGCGGTCGAGGGCGGCGTCGGTCAGCGCGGGCGCGGCGCCGAGGTAGGTGGTCGGGTCGGTGTCCACGCCCGGGTCGTCGAGGGTGTCGGCGAGCGGGACGCCTTCGGCGGCGGCGCGGCGGGACGCGTCGTCCAGCGTGCGGCGGGCCTCGGCGCGGCCGAGCCGGGCCGACAGCTCGATCCCGGCGCGCTCGGAGACGATCAGGCCGCCGGTGAGGCCGAGGTTGGCGCGCATCCGCTCGGGGCGCACCACCAGGCCGGCGGCCAGGTCGGCGGCGGCGTCGGCCGCGCCGCCGGTGAGGCGCAGCGCCTCGCGCAGCGGCTGCCACTCGGCGTGCCAGGCGCCGGGCGGCCGTTCGTCCTCGGCGGCCATCGAGGCCAGCAGGACGGAGGCGAGCGCGGGCAGCTGCCGGGCGGCGGACGCGATCAGCGTCGCGCGGGCGGGGTTGCTCTTGTGCGGCATGGCCGAGGAGCCGCCGCCGCTGCCCTCGGCGACCTCGCCGATCTCGGTGCGCGACAGCACCAGCACGTCGGCGGCGATCTTGCCGAGCGCGCCGGCGGTGATGGCGAGGGCCGCGCCGAGGTCGGCCATGGGCGTGCGCAGCACGTGCCAGGGCAGCGCGGGTGCGGCCAGGCCGGTCTCGTCGGCGAAGGCCGTGACCAGGCGGGGCAGCGCCTCGGCGGGGTCGAGGCCGTCCTGGGCGGCGTAGGCGCCGAACGCGGCGAGCGTCCCGGCCGCGCCGCCGAGCTGGACGGGCGGCGCCAGCGCGTGCAGGCGGTCGCGGCCGTCCAGCACCAGCGAGCGCCAGCCCGCCGCCTTCAGCCCGAACGTGGTGGGCACGGCCTGCTGCGTCAGCGTGCGGCCCGGCATCGGGGTGGCCCGGTGCTCGGCGGCCAGGACGGCGAGCGCGGCGGCCGTGCGGTCCAGGTCGGCGACGACGCGGGCGACGGCGGCCTTGGCGACCAGCATCAGCGCGGTGTCCAGGACGTCCTGGCTGGTCGCGCCCCGGTGCACGTACGGGCGGTGCTCGGCGGCGACCCGCTCGGTCAGGTCCTTGACCAGCGGGATGACGGGGTTGCCGCCCGAGCGGGCCCGCTCGGCGAGCCCGCGCAGGTCGAAGTCGCCGGCCGCCGCCTCGGTGACGGCCTCGGCGGCCGCGGCCGGGGCCAGCCCGACCCGGGCCTGCGCCCGGGTCAGGGCCGCCTCGGCGTCCAGCATCGCCCGCAGGAACGCGGCGTCGCCGGTCGCGGCCTCCACGGCGGTCCCGGCGCGGACCGGGGACAGCAGCCCCAGGTCCGCGCCCGGCAGGTCGGGCGGCAGGTCAGGCGAACTCAAGGAACACCGTCTCCTCGCCCGCACCGCCCTGGAGCCGCACGTCGAAGCGGTAGACGCCGGGGCGCTCCTCGCTCGCCAGCAGCGTGGCGCGGCGCTCGGGCGGCAGCGCGCCCAGCACCGGGTCGGCGGCCAGCGCGCCGGCCTGGTCGGGCAGGTAGACGCGAGTGAACAGGTGGTGCATCACGCCGCGCGCGAACACGCACACCGAGAAGTACGGGGTCGCGCCGTCGCGGTGCGCGCCGGGGGGCAGCGTCCGCACGTGCCAGTGCCCGTCGGCGTCGGTGGCCGCGCGAGCGAAGCCGGTGAAGTCCAGGCCGGTGCGGCCGAGGACCGCGCCGGTCACCGGGTCGCGGCGCAGCGAGCCGGGGGCTCCCCGCAGCGAGCCGTCCGGCCCGGCCTGCCAGATCTCCAGCAGCGCGTCGGGGACGGGCGCGCCCGCGCCGTCCAGGACGGTGCCGCGCAGCACGATCGCGCCGGGCTCGCCGGGCGGCACGATCTCCTCGCCGCCGGGGAACGGCAGCGCGTAGCCGTAGAACGGACCGACCGTCTGCGACGGCGTCGGCTCCAGCGGCGGGCGTTCCTCGGTCATCGTCCCTCCTCCATCCAGGTCGCGGCGGGGCCGTCCAGGACGATGTCCCACCGGTAGCCCAGCGACCACTCCGGCACCGACAGCGCGTGGTCGTAGGCCGCCACGAGCCGGTCCCGCGCGGGCTGCTCGGTGACCGCCTGCAGGATCGGGTCGTAGGGGAACAGCGGGTCGCCCGGGAAGTACATCTGGGTGACCAGCCGCTGGGTGAAAGCCTGCCCGAACAGCGAGAAGTGGATGTGCGCGGGGCGCCAGGCGTTGGTGTGATTGCGCCACGGATACGGGCCGGGCTTGATCGTGGTGAAGGCGTAGCGGCCCTCGGCGTCGGTCAGGCAGCGGCCCGCGCCGGTGAAGTTGGGGTCCAGCGGGGCGGGGTGGTCGTCGCGCTGGTGGGCGTACCGCCCGGCGGCGTTGGCCTGCCAGATCTCCACGAGCTGCCCGGCGACCGGGCGGCCCGCCGAGTCGAGCACGCGGCCGGTGACGGTGATGCGCTCGCCGAGGGGCTCGCCCTGGTGCTGGCGGGTCAGGTCGTGGTCCAGGGCCGTGACGTCGGTGACACCGAAGACCGGGCCGCTCAGCTCGACCGCGTCGGGGTCCTTCACCGTCACCAGCGGCTGCGCGGGGTGGCGCAGCACGCTGGAGCGGTAGGGGGCGTAGTCGCGCGCGGGGTGCGACGCGCCGGGCCGCGACCCCCGCAGCCGGGCGATCTCCTCGTCGATCTCGGCCTGGGTCGGCGGGGTGGGGGTGCTCATGTCCGGGGTTCCTTTCTCACCGGTCCAGGACCAGGGCGAGGCCCTGGCCGACGCCGATGCACAGTGACGCGACGCCGGTGCCGCCGCCGGAGGCCGCCAGGCGGTGCGCGAGCGTGCCGGCGAGGCGCGCGCCGGACGCGCCGAGCGGGTGGCCGATGGCGATCGCGCCGCCGGCGGGGTTGACCAGGGCGGGATCGAGGTCGGGCAGCGCGGCCAGGCAGCCGAGGACCTGCGCGGCGAACGCCTCGTTGATCTCGACGGTGGACAGGTCGCCGAAGCCGAGCCCGGCGCGCTCCAGCGCGCGGCCGATCGCCTCGACCGGGCCGAGGCCGAACATCTGCGGCTCCAGCGCGGTGGCGGCGGAGGCGCGGACGCGGGCCAGCGGCTCGCGGCCGATCGCGGCGAGGCCGTCCTCGTCGGCGAGCAGCAGCGCGGCCGCGCCGTCGTTGAGGGGCGAGGCGTTGCCCGCGGTGACGGTGCCGTCGCGGCGGAAGACCGGCTTGAGCTTGCCGAGCTTCTCCAGCGTGGAGGACGGCCGGATCGTCTCGTCGCGCTCCAGGTCGGTGCCGGGGACCGGCACGACCTCGGCGGTGTAGACGCCGTCGTTCCAGGCGCGGTCGGCCTTGCGGTGGCTCTCCAGGGCGTAGGCGTCCTGGGCCTCGCGGCCGATGCCGTACTTGTCGGCGATCAGCTCGGCGCCCTCGCCGAGCGCGACGGTCCACTCGGGGTCCATGGCGGGGTTGACCAGCCGCCAGCCGAGCGTGGTGGAGACCAGCTCCTGGTTCCCGGCGGGGAAGGCGCGCTCGGGCTTGGGCAGCACCCACGGGGCGCGGCTCATCGACTCCACGCCGCCCGCGACCACGATCGAGGCGTCGCCGACCGCGATGGCGCGGGACGCCTGGACCACGGCCTCCATGCCCGAGCCGCACAGCCGGTTGACGGTCACGCCGGGGACGGTGACCGGCAGGCCGGCGAGCAGGACGGCCATGCGCGCGACGTTGCGGTTGTCCTCGCCCGCGCCGTTGGCGTTGCCGAAGACCACGTCCTGGATGCGGGCGGGGTCCAGGCCGGGGCTGCGCCCGACCAGGGAGCGCAGCACGTGCGCGGCCAGGTCGTCGGGCCGCACGCCCGCCAGCGCGCCGCCGTACTTGCCGACCGGGGTGCGGACCGCGTCGACGATGTAGACGTCCTTCACCGGGAGCCCTCCGTTCCAGCGACGATCTTCGCACCGGTCCTGGCCACGACCTCGGCCTCGGTCACCCCCGGCGCGGTCTCCACCAGCGCGAGGCCGTCCGGCGTCACGTCCAGCACGGCCAGGTCGGTGATGATCCGGTGCACGCAGGCGCGGCCGGTGAGCGGCAGGTCGCACTCTTCCACGATCTTGGGGGAGCCGTCCTTGGCGTTGTGCGTGGTCAGCACGATCACCCGGCGCGCGCCGTGCACCAGGTCCATCGCGCCGCCCATGCCCTTGATCATCTTGCCGGGCACCGACCAGTTGGCCAGGTCGCCGCGCGCCGACACCTGCATGGCGCCGAGGATCGCGGTGTCGATGTGGCCGCCGCGGATCATCCCGAACGACAGCGAGGAGTCGAAGTAGGAGGCGCCGGGCAGGGCGGTGACGGTCTCCTTGCCCGCGTTGATCAGGTCGGGGTCGACCTCGTCCTCGCGCGGGTAGGGGCCGACGCCGAGCACGCCGTTCTCCGAGTGCAGCACCACGTGGACGCCGTCCGGCACGTGGCCGGGCACCAGGGTCGGCAGGCCGATCCCGAGGTTCACGTAGCCGCCGTCGGACAGTTCGGCCGCCGCGCGGGCGGCCATCTCGTCGCGGGTCCAGGCCATCAGGCGCGCACCGTCCTCTTCTCAATGCCCTTGGCGGCGGCCTGCTCGGCCGTCAGCGGGACGACCCGCTGCACGAACACGCCCGGAAGGTGGACCTCCTGCGGGTCCAGCGCGTCCACCAGCTCCTCGACCTCGGCGACGGTGACGCGGCCCGCCATCGCCGCCAGCGGGTTGAAGTTGCGCGAGGACTTGGCGAACACCAGGTTGCCGTACCGGTCGCCGCGCTGCGCCCGCACCAGGGCGAAGTCGGTGGTGATGCCGCGCTCCATCACGTAGGGGCGGCCGTCGAACTCGCGGACCTCCTTGGGCGGCGAGGCCACCGCCACCGAGCCGTCGGGGGCGTAGCGCCAGGGCAGGCCGCCCTCGGCGACCGCCGTGCCGACCCCGGCGGGGGTGAAGAACGCGGGGATGCCGCAGCCGCCCGCGCGCAGCCGCTCGGCCAGCGTGCCCTGCGGGATCAGCTCGACCTCGACCTCGCCGCCCAGGTACTTGCGGGCGAACGCCTTGTTCTCGCCGATGTAGGAGCCGGTGACCCGGACGATCTGCCCGGCCTCCAGCAGCAGGCCGAGGCCGCCGCCGTCCACCCCGCAGTTGTTGGAGACCACGCTCAGCCCGCCCGGACCGGCCGCGTGCAGCGCGTCGATCAGCACGTTGGGCACGCCGCTCAGGCCGAACCCGCCGACGGCGAGCGAGGCGCCGTCCCCGATGTCCGCCACGGCCCGCGCCGCGGACGCCACCACCTTGTCCATCAGCACCCCGGTATGTTCGCCTAGTGAACTTTAGTTCATAATGTGTGCATCAGTGTGCGCTGACGTCCCCGCGATGTCAACCGGCCGCCGGTCCCCGCCGGCCTCGCGCCGGTACGGTGAGCGCCACCGGAGGGAGGACGACCATGCGGCAGACCGCGCGGCGCGACGCCGCGGCCGGGCCGGACGCCGGGCCCGCCGGTCCCCCCGTCGGACCGCTGGAGCGCGGCCTCCAGGTCCTCCAGGCCCTGTGCGAGGGCCCGCAGCGCCCAGCCGACCTGGTGCGCGGCACCGGGCTGGTGCGCTCGACCGTGGACCGGGTCGTCAGCACGCTGGTGCGCGTCGGCTACGTGCGCTGGCAGGGCCGCGAGGTGGCCCCCGCGCCCCGGCTGATGGAGCTGGGCAACGCCTACCTGGCGGGCAGCGGCCTCCCGGCGGCGCTCTCGGCGCCCGCGCTGGAGCTGTCGGAGGCGCTGGACGAGTCGGTCTCGCTCGCCGTCGCCGACCGGGACGGCGCGCGGTTCGTCCTCCAGTCGCCGCGCCGCCGCGCGATGTCGGTGTCGTTCCGGGTCGGCGACCTGCTGCCGGCCGAGCTGTGCGCGCCGGGCGCGATCTTCGCCGCCGGCTGGAGCGCCGACGCCTGGCGCGCCTGGGAGCGGCGCGTGGCGGGCGCGCGCGAGGACGCCCCGCGCTTCTCGGTGCCCGCCGGGGGTCGCGCGGACGCCGCGGACCTGCGCCGCCGCGCCGCCGACTTCGAGCGCACCGGCTGGGCCGTGGACGACCAGCTCATCGAGCCCGGCCTCATCGCGGTCGCCGTGCCCGTCCGCGCCCCGGACGGCTCGGTCGCGTGCGCGGTCAGCGTGGTCAGCCACACCAGCCGCCACACCCCCGCATCGCTGCGCGAGCACGCCCTGCCGGAGCTGCGCGCGTCCGTGCGGCGCATGGAGGCCGCGCTCGCCGCGCCGCCCGACGCGCCGCCCGAAGGCCGCGCGGCCCGCCGCACCGGCGTGGACCGCAGCCGCGAGGTCAAGCAGGAGCTGGGCCCGGACTTCCTGCAGTCGCTGCAGCGCGGCCTGGCGGTCATGGTCGCGCTCGGCGCGCCCGGCGGCGCGACCATCGCCGAGGCCGCCGCCGCGACCGGCCTGCCCCGCGCGACCGCGCGCCGCGCGCTGGCCTCGCTGCGCACGCTCGGGTACGCGGCCGAGTCCGGCGGCCGGTTCACGCTGCTGCCGCGCGTGCTGGACCTCGGGTACGCCGGGCTGAGCGGGCTGACGCTGGAGGAGATCGCCGCGCCGCACCTGCGCCGCCTGGTGGAGGAGGTGGGCGACTCGGCGTCGCTGTCGGTGCTGGAGGGCACCGACATCCGCTACGTCGCGCGCGCGCCCGCCGAGCGCATCATGAGCGTGGCGATCAGCGTCGGGACGCGCTTCCCCGCCTACGCCACCTCCATGGGCCGGGTGCTGCTGGCCGGGCTCGACGACGGCGCCGCCCGCGACCTGCTCGAACGCTCCGACCGCCGCGCCTTCACCGCCGCCACCCGCACCGGGGCCGCCGACCTCGCGCGGGAGGTGGCGCGCGTGCGCGCGGACGGCCACGCCCTGGTGGACCAGGAGCTGGAGGAGGGGCTGCGGTCGCTGGCGGTGCCGGTCCGCGACCGCGGCGGCCGGGTGGTCGCGGCCGCCAACCTCGCCGCCCACGCGGGCCCCGAGCCGCCCGAGCGCACGCGGGAGCGGCTGCTGCCCGCCCTGGCCGCCGCCGCGCGGGCGATCGAGACCGACCTCGCGGTGGTCACCGAGCACCTGCCGCGCTGAACGGCGGCGCGGGCGGCGGGTCCTCGCGGCCGGACGGCCTGGGCGCCGGTCCGGGTTCGGGCGGTACGGGGTTCGCCCGGCGCCCGGACCGGCGGGTCTGTCAGAGGTCCAGGACCAGGCGGGGCGTGGCCGCGCGCGAGACGCACACCATCATGAACTCCCCGCAGGCCCGCTCCTCCTCGGTCAGCACGGCGTCGCGGTGGTCGGGCACGCCCTCCAGCACGCCGGTCTCGCACGTCCCGCAGGTGCCCTCCCGGCACGACGACAGGATCGGCACGCCCGCCTTCTCCAGGCACTCCAGGATCGAGCGGTCGGCGGGCACCTCCACGGTCAGCCCGCTGGAGGCCAGCTCGACCGTGAGGGCGTCGCCGGAACCGTCCACCGACTCGGCGGTGAAGCGCTCGGTGCGCAGCGTCCCGGCGGGCCAGGACGCGCAGCGCTCCTCCACGGCCGCCAGCATGGGCTCGGGGCCGCAACAGTAGACGAGCGTCCCGGGGTCGGGCCCGGCGAGCACGGCGTCCAGGTCGAAGCGCCCGGCCTGGGCGCGGACGCGGTCGCCGTAGCGGGCCAGCTCGTCGCGGAAGGCCAGCGCCGCCTCGTCCCGCGCGCAGTACAGCAGGGTCCAGTCGGCCCCCGCCTCCTCGGCCGCCGCCGCCATCGGCAGGATCGGCGTGATGCCGATGCCGCCCGCCAGGAACAGGTAGCGGGGCGACGGCTCGAACGGGAAGTGGTTGCGCGGCCCGCGCACCCGCAGCCGGTCGCCCTCGCGCACGTGGTCGTGCAGGTGGGACGAGCCGGGCCCCTCCTTCTTGACGGCCACGCGCCAGCGGCCGCCCGTCCGCTCGCCGCACAGCGAGTACTGGCGGACCAGGCCGTCACCGAACAGCAGGTCGACGTGGTCGCCGGGCCGCCAGCCGGGCAGGTCTCCCCCGCCGGCGGCCGCGAGGGTCAGGGCGACGACGTCCCCGGCCAGGTCGTCGCGCGCTTCGACCAGGACGTCGCTCTCGAAGGCCGCGCGCCCGTCCCTCACCTCGTTCACGGGGCGCCTCCGGTGTGGTCGGGGTGGGACAGCAGCCAGGCCCACAGCTCCACCGGGTCCTCGGCCCGCCGCTCGGCGCCGCAGTGGCAGACCCCGACCAGCACGTCCGAGCCCGGCGTCCACTCGATCCGCAGCCGCCGCCCGGCCGGGCCGCTCATCGCGCCGCCATCCTCGCCAGCACGCGCCGCGCGGCCAGCGCGCCCGCGTCGATGTTGATCGACAGCTCCTGGTAGCCCTCGGGCTCGGCGGCGATGACCTTCTCCAGCAGGTCCAGCGCCACCACGTCCTGCATCACCACGGTGCGGTTGTTGTCGGCCAGGAAGGCGCTGACCTCCTCGTCGTCGCGGGCGAAGTCGCGCGCGACCATCCAGAAGTCGTAGGTGGTGGTCTCGGTGGACGGGGTGATCGCGTAGACGATCTCGGCGTGCGCGGCGCCCGAGTCGTCGCCGTCGGGGCCGGGCGCGACGCCGGTCGGCGCGATGCGGCTGTGCAGCAGGTACAGGCACGGTGCGTGGTACTCGATGTCCTGCCAGCGGTCGATGCGGCCCTCGATGCCGGTCGAGCGGGCGTAGAACGGCGGGCACTCCACGTCCTTCATGCGGCGGCTGACGTAGACGATCCCGGCCTCCTCGTCCACCTCGGTGGTGATCGGGGTCTCGGCCACCTCGGGCGTGCCGATGTAGCCGCCGTGCAGGTAGGTCTCGTGCGACAGGTCCAGCAGGTTGTCCACCAGCAGCTCGTACCGGGCGGCCAGCGGCTCCATGCCGCGCACGGTGGTCCACTCGGGCGAGGCCAGCCACGGGGCGCGCGGGATCGCGCCGGGGTCGCCCTCGCCGTCGCCGATCCACACCCACACGAACGAGTCCAGCTCGACGGCCTGGTAGGCGGGCACGCGGGCGGTGCGCGGGACGCGGGACTGGCCGGGGACCGCCACGCACGCGCCGGTGGTGTCGTAGGTGAAGCCGTGGTAGCCGCACACGATCCGGTCGCCGTCGCGGTGGCTCTCCGACAGCGGGTAGCGGCGGTGCACGCAGCGGTCGGCGAGCGCGACGACCCGGCCGTCCGAGGCGCGGTAGAGCACGATCGGCTCCCCGCAGATGGTGCGGCCGAGCAGCTCTTCGCCGACCTCGGAACCGTACGCCGCGACGTACCACTGGTTGCGCGCGAAGACCATGGGAGCGCTCCTGGGGGGGTGGGGGTGTGCCGTTCCCCGGAGCCTGGCGAAACCGGCGTGACGGAGGCCACACGGTTTCCGTCAGACGGAAGGATCGCCTCTCGGCGGCCCCTCAGCGGCCTCTCAGCGCGGCCCCTCAGCCCTCGCGCAGCGCCGACTCGGGCGGGCGCAGGGCGTGCGGCGCGCCGAGCGCGCGCGAGATGCCGCGCGCGGCCGCGCGCACGACCGGGACCAGCCCGCGCACGTCCCGGTCGGCGGGCACGACGATCGACACGGCCGCCACCGCCGCGTCGTCGGGGCCGTGCACGGGCGCGGCGACCGACAGCGAGAACAGCTCCACCTGCCCGTCGCTGACGGCCACCCCGGAGCGGCGGACCTCGGCGAGCGCGCGGCGCAGCTCGGCCCCGGAGGAGATCGTCTTCTCGGTGAACCGGCGCAGCGGCGCGGCGACGGCGCGCTCCTGCAGGTCGCGGTCGGCGTGGGCGAGCATCGCCAGCCCGACGCCGGTGGCGTGCGCGGGCCAGCGGCCGCCGACGCGCGAGAACACGTGCACCGCGTCGCGGGAGGAGATCCGCTCGATGTAGACGACCTCCAGCCCGTCCAGCACGGCGAGCTGGACGTTCTCGCGGGTCACCTCGTACAGGTCCTCCAGGAACGGCATCGCGGCCTCGCGCAGCCCCGGCCCGCGCGGGGCCAGCGCCGCGACCTCCCACAGCCGCAGCCCGATCCGGTACAGGCCCCGGTCGTCGCGCTCCAGCGCGCCCCAGTCGGCCAGCTCGCCCGCCAGCCGGTGCGCGGTGGACAGCGGCAGCCCCGAGCGGCGCGCGATCTGGGTGATCGACAGCTCCGGGTGCGCGGCGGAGAACGCGCCGAGGATGTCCAGCACCCGCCGGGTGACGGTGGGGCGCGAGGGCGCGGAACCGGACATCTCACCTGCCAGGGGGACGCGGCGCTCGCCGCGGGACGGGCGTCTGCGCAGGTCACCCCGTTCCGACGCACTGCTCACAGTAGAGATATACATGACCATTGGCTCGTTTCAAGGAGGAAACACCCATGACCGGACAGGGCTCGCACCGCATCGACCTGCTGATCGGCGGGCGGTGGACCGGCGCCGAGGACTCCCGCGACTACGCCAAGACCCGCGCGCTGGACGGCGCGGAGCTGGCCCGCGTCGCCGCCGCCTCGCCCGCCGACGCCGTGCGCGCGGTGGAGGCCGCCGACGCCGCCTCCGCCGAGTGGGCCGCCTGGTCGCCGGGGCGGCGCCGCGAGGTGCTGCAGCGGGCCGCCGACCTGATGGCCGAGCGCGCCGACGAGATCGTGGCCACGATGAGCGCCGAGATGGGCGCGACCCTGGGCTGGGCGGGCTTCAACGTGCACGTCGCGACCGGGATGCTGCGGGAGGCCGCCGCGCAGACCTACGCCATGGTCGGCGAGGTCATCCCCTCGGACGTGCCGGGCCTCACCGCCATGGGCCTGCGCCAGCCCGCCGGGGTCGTGGTGGGCATCGCGCCCTGGAACGCGCCCCTCATCCTCGGCACCCGCGCGGTCGCGATGCCGCTGGCCTACGGCAACACCGTGGTGCTGAAGGCGTCGGAGGAGACCCCCGGCACGCACGCGGCGATCATCGCGGCGCTGCACGACGCGGGGCTGCCCGCGGGCGCGGTCAACCTGGTCACCAACGACCCGGCCGACGCGCCCGCCGTGGTCGAGGCGCTGATCGCCCACCCGGCCACGCGGCGGGTCAACTTCACCGGCTCCACCCCGACCGGCCGCATCATCGCCGAGACGGCGGGCCGCCACCTCACCCGCGTGCTGCTGGAGCTCGGCGGCAAGGCCCCGGCGGTGGTGCTGGACGACGCCGACCTCGACACCGCCGTGCGCGCGGTCGCGTTCGGCGCGTTCATGAACCAGGGCCAGATCTGCATGTCCACCGAGCGCGTCATCGTGGACCGGTCGGTCGCCGACGAGTTCTGCGAGCGGCTGACCGCGCACGCCGCCGGGCTGGCGGTGGGCGACCCGTCCGACCCCGGCACCGCGATCGGCCCGATGGTGCACCGGCGCGCCGCCGGCCACGTCCGGGAGCTGGTCGAGGACGCCGCGGCGCACGGCGCGAAGGTGCTGACCGGCGGCGCCCCCGACGGCCTGTACTTCCCGCCCACGCTGGTCCGGGGCGTCACCCCGGACATGCGCCTGTACCGCGAGGAGTCCTTCGGCCCGGTCGCCGGGATCATCGAGGTGGACGGCGTCGAGGAGGCCGTGCGCGCCGCCAACGACACCGAGTTCGGCCTGTCCAGCGCGGTCTTCGGCACCGACGTGGGCCGCGCGCTGGAGGTGGCCAAGCGCATCCGCTCCGGCATCTGCCACATCAACGGCGCGACCGTGCACGACGAGCCGCAGATGCCGTTCGGCGGCGTCAACGACAGCGGCTGGGGCCGCTTCGGCTCCCGCGCGTCCCTGGAGGAGTTCACCGAGCTGCGCTGGGTGACGATCCAGTCCGGGACCCGCGAGTACCCGATCTGATCCCGCCTCCGGCGGGCCCGGGGGCGGCGCCCCGGGCCCGCCGGGCGGGCGTCACTCCCCGGGCCGGTCGAGGACCTGGTCGGGGGCCTGGTCCGCGGCCTGGTCAGGGTCCTGTTCGGGCGCCTGGTCGGGCGCGCCGGTCCAGTCCAGGCAGACGATCACGGCGTCGTCGGCCAGGCGGGCGTCCAGGGTGTGGGCGAGCAGCTCGCGCATCAGCGTGCGCACGACCTCCGGCGGGCTCTGCAGGCGGGTCCGGCTCAGCACGCGCGGCAGCGTGAAGGTGCCGTACACCTGCCCGTCGGCCGCCAGGGAGTTGTGCGCGCCGTCGCTGACGACGATCAGCCGGTCGCCCCTGCGCAGGGTGAACTCCTGCTCCTCGTACTCGGTGTCGTTGAACATCCCGAGCGGGAGCTGCGGGTCCAGCTCGATGGGGGTGACCGCGCCCCCGCGCAGCCGGTAGAGCTGGGGCGAGCCCGCGTCGATGGCGCCCACCCGGCCGGTGTGCAGGTCGAAGCGCAGCAGCAGGGTGCCGACGTGCCGGTCGCCGCCGTACTGGGTGTAGATCGCCTCGTTGGCGAGGGCGGCCTGCTCGGGCAGGTCGGCGTCCGAGCGCCGGGCGTTGCGCAGCGCGCCGATGGTGAGCTGGGTCAGCAGGGCCGCGTCGATGCCCTGGCCCATGCCGTTGGTGACGCTCACCACCAGCTGGTCCGAGGACGCCGACCAGTCGAAGTTGTCGCCCCACACCGCGTAGGCGGGCTCCAGCTGCCCGGCCAGCCAGAAGTGGTCGGTCAGGCAGGAGCGGCCCGGCAGCAGCTCCCACTGGATCTCGGCGGCCAGGGTGAGGCGGGTGCGCCGCCGCACCCGCCGGAACACGTCGGTGCGGGTGTCGGCGACCGCCAGCGCCCGCGCCACGATCGTCGCGGCGGCCGTCAGCTCCTCGACCGCGGGGCCGTCCTGGGGCCCGTCGCAGGTCACCGTCAGCACGCCGAGCCGGTCGCCGTAGACCGTCAGCGGCAGGTGCAGCCGGTGCTCGCCGGGGGCCTCCTCGGGCACCGGCCGCTGGCCGGCGAACGCCCGCCCGGCGTGGCTGGTCTCGATGCGCAGCGGCCGCCCGCCCGGGTCGACCGGCACCAGGTAGTCGATCTGGTAGTCGGCCAGCCATATCTCGATGTCGCGCGCGCCGAAGGCGGAGGTGAGGGCGAGGCGGGCCGCGTCGGCGACCTGGTGCGGGCCGGTCTGCCACAACGCCAGCTCGATGCTGGGGAGTCGGTCACTGATCATCGCTGTGCCTTAGGGTCCGGGCCGCCGTGGACGAGCCGTGGCGAACGGTGTGCCGGGGGTGGTCGCCCGCCGACAGGGAGGGAAAGGTGTGTAACAGTGGGGTCATGGCCGCATCACGAGAGACCCGCCCGCCTTCGGAGGACGTGGCAGAACTGGCGGCCGCCCTGGACGGGCCCGTGGGAACGCTGACGGCCGTCTGGGCCGCGCGGCACCTGCGCGCCCCCGTCCCGGTGACGCAGCTGCGCGTGCTGTTCGTGGTCGAACGGCACGGTCGCGTCAACGTTACCGGCATAGCGGACGAAATGGGCGCACTGCTGTCGTCGGCCAGCCGGCTCTGCGCCCGGCTGGAGGCGACCGGGATGCTGGAGCGCGCCCCCGCCCCCGACCGGCGCGCCATCATGTGGCGGCTCGCCCCGCAGGGGGCCGCGCTGCTCGCGGGCCTGCGGCGGGACCGGCTGCACGACCTGGCCGAGGTGCTGGAGACCATGTCGGCGACCGAGCGCGCCGCGCTGCTGACGGTGCTGCGCCGCTTCGACGAGGCGGCCGGCGGGCGCGAGGACGGCCGGGTGACGCCGTTCTCCATGCCCGCCTGATGACAACGCGCTTCCACGGCGCCACCATCCGTATATATTTGCCGCATGGCAAGCAGGTGGGGAATCTGCGATCTTCTCACGCCGGACCGCGCCCCGGTGGCGGAACGCGGATGCGATGCCGTGGCCCGTGGTGGACGCCCCGCGCTTCCACCACGGGACGGCGGCGCCCCTGAGCCTCGCCGCCGTCACGGCGCGGGCACCCTGTCGTCCGGCAGGTCGTCCGGCGTGCGCCCCGCCGTACGGTGCTCGGAGCGGAGCGCCGCCTCGTGTGGACCTTCCGGAGCCCTGTCGCCAGCCCCCTCCGCCGCCGCCCGCCCGACCGGGCCGTCCGCGCGCACGGGCGCGGGGACCGGCACCGCACGGATCAGCAGCAGGCACGTGTCGTCCTCGCGGGCGCTGTCGCTCAGCATCTCCGCCAGCACCCGGTCGGCCACCCGCTGGAGGTCGCCCGACGCCGCCGAGAACACGCGCGCCAGCCGCCGCAGCCCCGCCCGCAGGCTGGAGTCCCGCCGCTCGATCAGCCCGTCGGTGAACATCAGGACCGTGTCGCCCGGCGCCAGCCGCGTGCTCCGCACCCGGTAGCCGATCTCCTCGGCGGGCGCGCCCAGCAGCGGGTCGCCGCCGTTCAGCACCCGCACCCGGCCGTCGGCGGCGCGCACCAGCGGCGGCGGGTGCCCGGCGTTGGCCCAGCGCATCCGTCCCCCGGGCGCGATCTGCGCGACCAGGGCGGTGGCCAGCTCGTCGGGCTGCAGGTGCACCAGCAGCCGGTGCATCCGGGCCAGCACGTCGCCGGGCGCGGGCGCCTCCAGCGCGTAGGCGCGCAGCGCGGTGCGCAGCTGGCCCATGAGGGCGGCGGCGCGCAGGCCGTGCCCGGTCACGTCGCCGACGGCGGCGAAGGCGCGGCCGTCGGGGCGCTCGAACGCGTCGTACCAGTCGCCGCCGACGTTCAGCCCGGCCTCGGCGGGCAGGTAGCGGGCGGCGAACTCCAGCCTCCCGGCGGCGGGCAGCTCGGTGTGCATCGCCTTCTGCAGGCGCTGGGCGACGTCGTGCTCGTGCCGGTAGCGCATGGCGTTGTCCAGCGCGACGGCGCCGATCCTGGTCAGCTCGGTGTAGACGGCCACGTCGTCGGCGGCCAGCGGCACGTCGTTCGGGGTGTAGGACACCACGCCCAGCACGCGCTCGCGCGCGACCAGCGGCACCGCCAGCATCTCCCCGGCGGCGCCGGCCGCCGGGTCCGCGTGGTGCGGCCGCCCGCTCTGGAACGCCAGGTGCACCGGCGGCGGGGGCGCGGCCGGGCGCTGCGGCGCGGGCACGAGGGTCAGGGGCGGGACGTAGGCCGTCAGCACCCGGCTCTCCCCCGCCAGCCAGAAGCCGGGCTCGACCAGGCGCTGGGCGCGGACCAGGGCGTGCAGCCGCCCGAGGACCCGCTCCTGGTCCAGCGACGCCGACAGCACGGTCCCGGCGTGCGCCAGGAACGACAGCCGCGACCGGGTCTCCTCGGCGGCGGCGCGGGCCCGGCGCGCGGTCTCCAGCAGCCGCTCCCGGGCCCCGTCGGCGGCGCGCAGCCGGTCGTACTGGCCGGCCAGCAGCTCCAGCAGGGCCTCGGCGTCGGCGGGCGGCGCCCCGGGGCGGTCGGGCCCGGGTGCGGGGACCGTCACCACCGGATCGGCGGGCGCGGCGCCCGCCTCGTCGAGGAAGGCCCGCAGGCGGCGGGCCCGGCCGTCGCCGTCCAGGGCGAGGCGCAGCGCCGCCGAGGGCCGCCGCTCCGCCGCCAGCCGCAGCGCCAGCACCAGCCGCACCTGGTCGTCGGGGTCCACGCCGTGCCGCCGCGCGGCGGTGAGGGCCGCGAGCCCCGCCTCGGTACCGGGCACGGCCGTCACCGCCCGGCCTTTCGTTGTCGCCGCGCATCAAACCGCGCGTGCCGGGGAGTGACACAGCGAACACGACCATCGATCACCGACGGTGAGGACAGCCGATGAACCAGCCCACCCGGCAGGCCGAGCGGCGGCTCGATCCGCGCGAGCTGGAGGAGGCGGGCCGCGCGTTCGTCGCCACCTGGTGCCGCTCGCAGGGCGAGGTCGCCGGACACGTCCCGCCCTCGCAGCTGCACGCCCTGGAGGCGGTGCACGCCCGGCCCGGCATCAGCGTGCGCGACCTGGCCGCCGAGCTGCACGCCATCCCCTCCTCGGCCAGCCGGCTGTGCGACCGCCTGGTGGCGGCGAACCTGCTGGCGCGGCTGCCCAGCGACGCCGACCGGCGGCTGGTGGAACTGCGGCTCACCGCGCAGGGCGAGGAGCTGATGCGCGACCTGACCCGGCAGCGCCGGCTGGACCTGGAGGCGGTGCTGGACCGGCTGACCGCCGAGCAGCGCGACCGGCTCCTGGAGGGCCTGACCGCGTTCGCCGCGCAGTCCGGCGCGGACGACCGCTAAGGTCACCTGTCACCCGCGTCCGGCGCGGCTGCGGGAGAGAGATTATTGTCGTCCGACAATCTTGTCATGCGGCAATAATAGGGTGGCGCCCTGCGCCGCACCAGCCGGGGGGGTGCGAACCGACCCGGGAATGCGCCCGCGGCCGAGCGGGTTACCGCCGGTGCAGGCCCGTCCCTCTCGTAGATTGGCCCCCATGTCCGACCTGTTCTCCGTTCCCGTCACCGTTCGCGGCTACGAGCTCGACACCCAGGGGCACCTGAACCAGGCCGTCTACCTCCAGTACGCCGAGCACGCCCGCTGGGAGTGCCTGAAGGCGGCCGGGATCGCGGTCGACGACCTGCTGGGGACCGGCGTCGGCCCGGTGGTGCTGGAGACGACGATCAAGTACCGGCGCGAGCTGCGCGGCGGCGACGAGGCCGAGGTGACCTGCCGTTTCGAGTTCGGGGAGGGCAGGACCTTCACGATCGCCCAGCAGGTGCGCAAGGCCGACGGCACGGTGGCGGCGGAGCTGTCCAGCGTGTGCGGGCTGCTGGACCTGGCCGAGCGCCGCCTGGCCGCCGACCCGGCCGGGCGCCTGCGCTCGCTGGCGTCCGACCCGGCCGTGCTCGGCGCGTGATCGTGCGCGCGCCCGGCGACCGGCGCCGTTTGCTCGTAGGCTGAAGGCCATGTCCGACGGACGCCAGCCCTGCCACTGCGTGCTCGACCACGACTACGGCGACCGCGACCGTCTGGACAACTTCCTGCTCCGCACCATCGTGCACATCACCCAGTACGGCTGGAGCGTGGTGCTGGTCCAGCCGGAGGAGGACGTGCCGGGCTGGGCCCACACGGTCGGCCTGTGGCACAGCCACCGCGCCCCCGAGCTCGCCATGTTCGGCGGCGACGTGTACGAGATGGAGGAGAGCCTCAACGCGCTCGGCCGCCAGGCCGCCGAAGGCGCTCCCCCGGCCGACGGCGAGCGCCGCGCGGACGCGGCGCGGGGCGAGCCCGCCGCGTTCCGCCAGGTCGACACGCGCTGGTACGAGCCGATGTTCCCGGGCGTGGTCCAGTTCTACCGGCGCCCGCCGCTGCCGATGCTCCAGGTGGTGTGGCCCGACGACCAGGGCCTGTTCCTGTGGCAGCCGGGCACCGCGCTGCCCTACCGCCGCTCGCAGCCCTGGCTGTGGCTCAGCCCGACCCAGCACCCGCAGGGGGTCTGGACGCGCCGCCTCTGAGGCGTAGGGTCTACCGGGTGTTCGGACCCATCGCGGAACCCCTGCGGACCTCCCGCCTCCTGCTGGAGCCGCTCGCCGTCCACCATGCCGAGGAGATGGCCGGGGTCCTGGGCGATCCCCGCCTGCACGAGTACATCGGGGGCGAGCCGCTGTCGCGCGAGGAGCTGCGGGCCCGGTACGAGCACCTGGTGGCGGGGCCCGCGCCGTTCCACCAGGAGTACTGGCTGAACTGGACGGTCTTCCGGCGGCGCGACGGCAAGGCGGTCGGCTACGTGCAGGCGACGGTGACCCCGGCGCCCGGGGGGCTGCGCGCGTCGGTGGCGTGGGTGACCGGGATCAACCACCAGGGCTTCGGTTTCGCGACGGAGGCGGCGGCGGCGATGCTGGCGTGGCTGCGGGCGCACGGCGTCACCGGGATCTCGGCGTCGATCCACCCGGACAACCTGGCGTCGGCGGCGGTGGCGCGGAAGCTGGGGCTGCGCCCGACCGCCGAGGAGGACGACGGCGAGACGGTGTGGCGGGACGCGCCCGGATAGCGGCGCCCGCGCGGTCGGCCCGAATCCTCGCGGGCGGTGAGGACCGATCCCCCTTTTCCCGGGCATGGCATCCTGATCTCATGCTGCGGCATACAGACCGTGAGCGGTTAGGCGACAATCGACAGTCCGCGCACCCCCTGTAGTCGAGTTGCCGAGGAGTGGGAACGATGCCGGAGGTCTGGCCCGGCGAGCCGTATCCGCTGGGCGCCACCTGGGACGGCACAGGCACCAACTTCGCGCTGTTCTCCGAGGTGGCGCACCGCGTCGAGCTGTGCCTGTTCGAGCCCGGCGGGCGCGAGACCCGCTTCGACCTCCAGGAGGTGGACGGCTTCGTCTGGCACGGCTACCTGCCCGGCGTCGGCCCCGGGCAGCGCTACGGGTACCGCGTCCACGGCCCCCACGACCCCGCCCGCGGGCACCGCTGCAACCCCCACAAGCTCCTGCTCGACCCCTACGGCAAGGCCGTCGAGGGCGGGGTCCGGTGGCACGAGTCGCTGTTCTCCTACCGCTTCACCGACCCCGACGCGCTCAACACCGACGACAGCGCCCCGTACATGCCGAAGAACGTCGTCATCAACCCCTTCTTCGACTGGGGCGCCGACCGGCCGCCGCGCACGCCCTACCACGAGACCGTCATCTACGAGGCGCACGTCAAGGGCCTCACCAAGCTGCACCCCGGGGTGCCCGAGGAGCAGCGCGGCACCTACGCCGGCCTCGCCCACCCGGTGATGGTCGAGCACTTCCGCGACCTCGGCGTCACCGCCGTCGAGCTGATGCCGGTGCACCAGTCGGTGCCCGAGCACGCCATGGTCGCGCGCGGCCTCACCAACTACTGGGGCTACAACACCATCGGCTTCCTGGCCCCGCACAACGCCTACAGCTCCTCCGGGCAGCGCGGCGAGCAGGTGCTGGAGTTCAAGGCCATGGTCCGGGCCCTGCACGAGGCCGGGATCGAGGTGATCCTCGACGTGGTCTACAACCACACCGCCGAGGGCGACCACCTGGGCCCGACGCTGTCGTTCCGGGGCATCGACAACGCCGCCTACTACCGGCTGCGCGACGACGACAAGCGCTACCACCTCGACTACACCGGCTGCGGCAACTCGCTGAACGTCCGCAGCCCGCACGCGCTCCAGCTCATCATGGACTCGCTGCGCTACTGGATTCTTGAAATGCACGTGGACGGGTTCCGCTTCGACCTCGCCTCGGCGCTGGCCCGCGAGCTGCACGACGTGGACCGGCTGGCCGCCTTCTTCGACCTGGTCCAGCAGGACCCGGTCGTCTCCCAGGTCAAGTTGATCGCCGAGCCGTGGGACGTCGGCGAGGGCGGCTACCAGGTCGGCAACTTCCCGCCGCTGTGGACCGAGTGGAACGGCAAGTACCGCGACACCGTCCGCGACTTCTGGCGCGGCTCGTACGCGACGATGCCCGAGTTCGCCTCCCGGCTGACCGGCTCCTCGGACCTGTACGAGCACAGCTCGCGCCGCCCGTTCGCCTCGATCAACTTCGTGACCTGCCACGACGGCTTCACCCTCACCGACCTGGTCTCCTACGACCACAAGCACAACGAGGCCAACGGCGAAGGCAACCGCGACGGCACCGACGACAACCGCTCGTGGAACTGCGGCCACGAGGGCCCCACCGGCGACCCGGTGATCCTGGCCCGGCGGGCCCGGCAGCGCCGCAACTTCCTGGCCACGCTGTTCCTGTCGCAGGGCGTCCCGATGCTCTCCCACGGCGACGAGCTGCGCCGCACCCAGCACGGCAACAACAACGCCTACTGCCAGGACAACGAGACCGCCTGGGTGCGCTGGGACGAGGGCGACGACGACCTGGAGTTCGTGCGCGTGCTGTCGCGGCTGCGCCAGGACCACCCCGTCTTCCGCCGCCGCAGGTTCTTCAAGGGCGTGAGCCCCGGCGCCGAGCCGCTGGCCGACATCGTGTGGCTCACCCCGGCCGGGGGCCCGATGACCGACCACGACTGGCACGCCGGGTACGCCAAGTCGCTGGGGGTCTTCCTCAACGGCGAGGCGATCACCGAGCCCGACCCGCGCGGCCGCCGCGTCAGCGACGACTCGTTCCTGCTGCTGGTCAACGCGGGCGCGGAGGCGATGGCGTTCACGCTGCCGGGCGGCGAGTACGGCGACCGCTGGGAGTACGTCCTGGACACCGACACCGCGCGCACCCGCGACACCGGGCGGGGCCTGAAGGCCGGCGACCGGGTCGAGCTGATCGACCGGTCCCTGGTCCTGCTGCGCCGGCTCCCCTGACGCCCCGGGCTCACTTCCCGCCGGAGCGCAGCGCCGTCCAGAACACCAGCACGAACGTCGTCACCGCGACCACGCCGTGCAGCAGCACCGCCATGCCCGGGAACGCCTGCTCGGTGCCGCGCGCGTGCCGCCCGCCGCCGCCCACCAGCCAGCGGGTGAGCAGCAGGACCCCCTGGAAGATCACCAGGATCAGCACCCCGAACGCCGCCCACGCGAACCCGGCCGAACCGGTCGCCAGGTAGGCGATCCACACCGCCAGGCCCGTCACCGCCGCCAGCGGGTGCCCGACCACCACCGCCGACGGGTACCGCGTCACCTTGGCGGGCTGGGCGCGCAGCCCGCCCCCCGCCAGCCACCTCAGCAGCAGGTACGCCCCCGCCGCAGCGGTCACCAGCCACACCACCAGCGCGGCGTACCCCACATCCACTCCCCTCGGCGCGGCCGGCCCCTCGGGCCCAAGTGTCCCCCGGGCCGCTCCGCGCCACCCCGGATTCGCGCACTCGGCGGAGGAAAACCCTTGCCCCGCGGTCCGTGGAGCGCTTCCCCGGCGCCCTCGCTACGCCGCCCGCAACCGGTAGCGCAGGAACAGCACGCCGTCGTCGTGGTAGACGGCCGTGGGCTCCAGCGGCACCTCGGCGGGCAGGTCCCCCAGCAGTCGCGTGTGGCGCGCGCCGCCGTGCAGGGCGGGCGCGATGTTGAGGCACAGCTCGTCGGCCAGGCCGTCGCGGACCAGGGCGGTGGCGAGCGCCGGCCCGCCCTCGCACAGCAGCCGCCGGTGCCCCCGCTCCTCGCGCAGCACCCGCACGGCCTCGGCGAGGTCCACCTCCTCGTCGCCCGCGGCGATCACCGGCACCGCCGGGGGCACCAGCGAGTGGCGGTGCGCGGCGCGCGAGGTGACCACGATCGTCGGCGACTCGGCCACCGTGAACAGCGGCAGCGACCAGTCCAGCTCCAGCGAGCGGCTCACCACCACGATCGGGGCGGGCGGGCCGCCGCGCCGGTCGCGCAGCTCGGGCCGCAGCCGCGCGGGACCGAGCCGCCCGGTGCGGACGGTGGCCGCGCCGATCAGGATCGCGTCCGACAGCGCGCGCAGCGTCCGGAACACCCGCATGTCGGCCGCGCCGCCCAGCCCGTCGGTCCAGCCGTCGGCGTCGGTGACGGTGCCGTCGACGCTCATCACCATGCCGATCCGCAGCGCGGGCGCGTCGCCGTAGGCGTCCCACGGATCGACCTGGGCGGCGGGCTCTGGCATCAAACGGCGCATGACCTGCACCTTAGCGAAAGCGATCAGGGCCGGGACCGGTCGCGCGCAATGTCACAGGCACCGGTCAAGATGGGGGGCATGGACCTGCCGATCAGCCTGCCGTTCGCGCCCATGCTGGCCAAGGCCGTCAAGGCCATGCCGCAGGGCGAGGTGCTGTACGAGCCCAAGTGGGACGGGTTCCGCTGCGTCGTCTTCCGCGACGGCGACGAGGTGGAGCTGTCCAGCCGCGGCGAGAAGCCGCTCACCCGCTACTTCCCCGAGCTGGTGGAGGCGGTGAAAAGGGAGCTGCCGGAGCGGTGCGTGGTGGACGGGGAGATCGTGCTGCGCAAGGGGTCGCGCCTGGACTTCGACGGCCTCCAGCAGCGCATCCACCCGGCCGCGTCCCGGATCAAGCTGCTGTCGCAGGAGACGCCCGCCTCGTTCGTGGCCTTCGACCTGCTGGCGCTGGGCGACGAGTCGCTGCTGGAGCTGCCGCTGGCGCAGCGGCGGCAGCGCCTGGTCGACGCCCTGTCGGGGGTGAAGGCGCCGATCCACCTGACCCCCGCCTCCGACTCCTACGACACCGCGCTGCGCTGGTTCGACGAGTTCGAGGGCGCCGGGCTGGACGGCGTGATCGCCAAGCCGCTCGACCGGCCCTACGAGCAGGACAAGCGCGTGCAGTGGAAGGTCAAGCACGAGCGCACCGCCGACTGCGTGGTGGCCGGGTTCCGCTGGCACAAGTCGGGGCCGATCGTGGGGTCGCTGCTGCTCGGCCTCTACGACGACGCGGGCAAGCTCCAGCACGTGGGCGTGTCGGCGTCGTTCACGATGAAGCGCCGCGCCGAGCTGGTGGACGAGCTGGCGCCCTACCGCATGGACGACTTCACCGGCCACCCGTGGGCGGGCTGGGCCGAGCAGACCGAGGACACCGCCGACCGCCTGCCCGGCGCGCTGTCGCGCTGGAGCGGCAAGAAGAACCTGGAGTGGGTGCCGCTGCGGCCGGAGCTGGTGGTCGAGGTCGCCTACGACGGGATGGAGGGCGACCGCATCCGCCACACCGCCCGCTTCCGGCGCTGGCGGCCCGACCGCACGCCCGAGTCGTGCACCTACGAGCAGCTGGAGGTGCCGGTGGCCTACGACCTGGACGACATCCTGGGCAAGAGCGCCTCCTGAGACCGCCGGCCCCGCCCGCCGCCAGGGCGATGGCGGCGGGCGGCGGGACCGAGCCGTTCAAGAACCCCGACCACCGGGCGAGTGCCCGACCTGGCCCGGCGGGGCGAAGCCGGAGGCGAGCCCCGCCGGGCCAGATCGCGAAGCGATCGGCACTCGCAAAGCACTGGTCGAGAGGCGGGCCGCCAGGCGAGCCCCTCGGGCCAGTGCTTAAGGACGCACAGTCTCGTTGTCGATGGTCTCCCGCAGGAGGTCGCGGTCGGAGCGGGCGGCCTGGCGCGCGTTGAAGGGGCGCAGGTAGGTCTGCTCCAGGCCGGGCTCGCGGTCCTCCACCACGAAGGTCGCCTTGGTGGTGGCCTCCGCGCCGGGCGTGCGCACGTTCGGCAGCGTCTTGAAGTCGGCGGTGATCGCGCGCTTGTCGATCCGCGTGATCACGTAGCCGCGCTGGTTGTTGTAGAACTTCAGATGCGGGTTGATCTTCAGGAAGGGCTGGGTCGC
Source organism: Spirillospora sp. NPDC050679 (assembly GCA_044456955.1). Lineage (GTDB taxonomy): Bacteria > Actinomycetota > Actinomycetes > Streptosporangiales > Streptosporangiaceae > Spirillospora. Next base: position 179,929 of record JBITGK010000019.1, read on the forward strand.
CGGGTCGGAGTCGGCGCCGTCGCCGCCGCTGGTGATGGAGGAGCAGACCAGCTCGGCCCCCACGGTGCGCGAGTCCGGGTCGTCGTAGTCCTCCTTCAGCTCGCTCGCCCAGTGCGCGTGCACGTCGCCGGTCAGCACGACCGGGTTGCGGACGCCCGCCTCAAGCCAGCCCTTGGTGATGCGGTCGCGGGAGGCGGTGTAGCCGTCCCAGCCGTCCATGCTGGTGACCTTGAGCGGTCCGGCGTTGTTGTCGCGCTGGGCGAAGAACACCTGCTGGCCGAGGACGTCCCAGCGGGCGGTGGAGCGGCGGAAGCCGTCCAGCAGCCACCGCTCCTGGCGGTCGCCGGTGATGGAGCGCACCGGGTCGGAGGCGGCGGCGCAGTTCTTGTAGCCGTCGCCGCACGCCTGGTCGTCGCGGAACTGCCGGGTGTCGAGCATGTGGAAGTTGGCGAGCTTGCCCCACTGGACGCGCCGGTACAGCTGCATGTCCGGGCCCTGCGGGATCGAGCTGCGGCGCAGCGGCATGTTCTCGTAGTACGCCTGGAACGCGGCGGCGCGGCGCGCGCGGAAGGCGGCCGGGTCGGGGGTGTCGGAGTCGGCCTCGGGGACGCCGCCCGCCCAGTTGTTCTCGACCTCGTGGTCGTCGAACACGATCAGCCACGGCGCGACGGCGTGCGCGGCCTGCAGGTCGGGGTCGGCCTTGTACTGGGCGTGCCGCTGCCGGTAGCCGGCCAGCGTGACGGTCTCGGGGCCCTCGTGGTCGCGGACGTTGCCGCCGGGGGCGTTGTAGACGCCCTTGCGGTACTCGTACTGGTAGTCGCCGAGGTGCAGCACCAGGTCGGGGTGCTCCTCGGCCAGCCGCCGGTAGGCGGTGAACAGCCCGTGCTCGTACTGCGAGCAGGAGACGAACGCCATGGCCAGCGCGGGCCCGAAGGAGTCGCGGCGCGGCGCGGTGCGGGTGAGGCCGACCGGCGAGAGGTGACCGGCGGCGCGGAACCGGTACCAGTAGTCGCGGCCGGGGCGCAGCCCGTCCAACTCCACGTGCACGCTGTGCGCCGCCGCGGCGCGCGCGATGGCCTCGCCCCGGCGCTCGACGCGGCGGAAGCGCTCGTCGGAAGAGACCTCCCACTCCACCGGGACGTCGGCGGCGGGCATCGCGCCGAGGCCGTCCTCGGCGAGCGGGTCGAGCGCGAGGCGCGTCCACAGGACGAAGCCGCCGGGGGCGGGGTCGCCCGAGGCGACGCCGAGGGTGAACGGGTCGGACGGCAGGGACGCGCCGCCCCGCCGCAGCGTCGCGGCCTGCGCGGAGCCGGCGGGCAGCAGGGCGGCGGCCCCGGCGGCCAGGCCGGTGGAGACCAGGAACGTTCGGCGGGCGAGCGGGACGGGGGCATCGGACATCGGGGAGACCTTTCGGCGTGTCCGGCAGTGATCGCCGGTCAGCCTCGTTCCTCCCGGTGGCCGCCGCGTGCCGTACGAGTGTCCATGATCCCAACAATGAAGATCATCATGGCGGTGGCGCGCGGCCGTGTCGCGCACCGGAGTCCGGGCGCGCGGGGAAAAGGGCGGAATCTGCCCCTGGAAAAAGAGTGATCAAGGTGCTAGGCTCGTGACTTGCGTCATTTTGCGCACACAGGACCCACCCTATGTCTAGGAGAGTACAAGACACATGGGAGTTCGTCAAGTCAAGCCGGTCCCGGAAAACGACCCCACCGATCCCCGGGAGGCCGCGCTGCGCGTCGAGCAGGAGCGCGTCACGCGGATCTACGCGCGGCTGGACGCCGAGCGCGCGGCGGCCGAGGCCGCGCTGCGCGCCGGTCCGGGCAGGGGCGGGGGCGGCGGGTTCCAGGCCCGGGTCGAGCGCGAGGTGGGCACCGAGGAGGCGGCCCGCAGGCTGGCGCGCCTGTCGGGCGTCGAGCGGGCGCTGTGCTTCGGCCGCATCGACCACCGGGCGGACGGCGGCACCTTCTACATCGGCCGCGTCGGGCTGCGCGACGAGCACCGCGAGCCGCTGCTCATCGACTGGCGGGCCGCGGCCGCGCGTCCGTTCTACACCGCCACCCCCAGCGCCCCCGGCACCCTGGCGCGCCGCCGCCACCTGCACCTGCGCGACCGCGCGGTGGCGCGGATCGACGACGAGGTGTTCGACCTGGAGGGCCTGTCGGAAGCCGACCGGTCCACCATCGTCGGCGAGGCCGCGCTGCTGGCCACGCTGCGGCGCGGCCGCACCGGCCGGATGGGCGACGTGGTCGCCACCATCCAGGAGGAGCAGGACCAGGTCATCCGCTCGGGGCTGCAGGGCGTGCTGGTGGTGCAGGGCGGGCCGGGCACCGGCAAGACCGTCGCGGCGCTGCACCGCGCGGCGTTCCTGCTCTACACCCACCGGGACGTGCTGGAGCGGCGCGGCGTGCTGGTGGTGGGGCCGAACGCCACGTTCATGCGCTACATCGAGCAGGTGCTGCCGGGCCTCGGCGAGACCGACGTGGCGCTGGCGACGGTGGGCGAGCTGTTCCCGGGCGTGCGCGCGACCGCCGCCGAGACGCCGGAGGCCGCGGTGGTCAAGGGCGGGCTGCGGATGGCGGGCCTGGTGGAGGCCGCGGTGCTGGACCGGCAGCGCGTGCCCGACGGCGACCTGGAGGTCGAGGCCGACGACCTGACACTGCGGGTGGCGCACGCCGAGTGCGTGAAGATCCGGGACCGGTCGCGGGCGCTGCGCGCGCCGCACAACATCCAGCGCCGCGTGTTCGTGCACGACCTGCTGGAGGCGCTGGCCGTCGACCGCGCCGAGCAGTTCGACCGCATCTCCGACGAGCCGCTGGAGCAGATGGCCCGCGAGGGCGGCATCCCGTCCTGGCTGGTCGAGCTGATGGAGGAGTCGGCCGGCGATCCGCTGCTGGACGAGACCGACCTGCGGCTGGCCAAGGAGGAGCTGTGGCAGGACCCGGACGTGCGCGCCGCGATCGACGCGCTGTGGCCGGAGCTGACGCCGCAGCGGCTGCTGGAGGAGCTGTTCGCCGACCCTGACGCGCTGCGCCGCGCCGGCGGCCTGTTCGAGCCCGAGGAGCTGGGGCTGCTGTACCGCCCGGCCGGGTCGCCGTGGACGGTGTCGGACGTGCCGCTGCTGGACGAGGCCGCCGAGTGGCTGGGCGAGGACGACCGCGACGAGCGCGCCCGCCGCCGCGCCGAGGCCAAGCGGCGCGCGGACGAGGAGCTGTACGCGCGCGAGGTCATCCAGACCACCGGCGTCGGCGAGTACGACTTCGTGCACGCCGACGACCTGGCGGAGCGCAACCGCGACGACGGCCCGGCGCTCACCACCGCGCAGCGCGCCGCCGCCGACCGCGAGTGGGCCTACGGGCACGTGATCGTGGACGAGGCGCAGGAGCTGTCGGAGATGGCGTGGCGCACGGTGATGCGGCGGGTGCCGACCCGCTCGCTGACGGTCGTGGGCGACATCGCCCAGACCGGCAGCGCGGCGGGCGCGCGGTCGTGGGGCCAGATGCTGGACCGCTACGTGCCGGGCCGCTGGCGCGAGCAGCGGCTGATGGTCAACTACCGCACGCCCGCCGCCATCATGCGGGTCGCGGCCGAGGTGCTGGCGAAGGTCGCGCCGGAGCAGACCCCGCCGGTGCCGGTGCGCGACGACGGCCCGCCTCCGGCGGCGGTCCGCGTCGCCCCCGCCGACCTGGCCGTCCGCCTGCCGGAGCTGGTGGCGGCCGAGTTCGGCGAGATCGCCACCGGCGAGGGCGAGGGCCGGCTGGCGGTGGTCTCCTCGGGCGCCCGCCACGGCGCGGTGCTGCGGGCCCTGCCGGACGCCGAGGCGGGCGCGACGCCGGAGGCGCTGGACTCCCCCGTGGTGGTGCTGACGGCGGAGGAGGCCAAGGGCCTGGAGTTCGACTCGGTGATCGTGGTGGACCCGGCCGGGATCGTGGCCGAGTCGCCGCGCGGCGGCCAGGACCTCTACGTGGCCGTCACGCGCGCGACCCGGCGGCTGACGGTCGTGCACGACGACGACCTGCCGGACCTGCTGGCGTCCCTGCGCTGACGTCCGCTTCGGAGGGGCCGCCCCTGGACGGCCCCTCCGAAGCGGCGGCGGTCAGGGGTAGGGCAGCAGGTCCTTGTCGACGGCCTCCCAGCGGCCGCTCAGCTCCTTGAGCACCTCGGGGTGGCGGCGGGCCAGGTTCGCCTGCTCGCGCGGGTCGGCCTTGAGGTCGAACAGGCCGTCGCCGTCGCCGTTGCGCAGGTACTTCCAGCGGCCCCGGCGCAGCGCCCGCTCCTGCCTGGTGCGCCAGAACAGGTCGTGCTGCGGGGCCCGCGCGCCCTTCAGCAGGTAGGGGGCGAGGCTCACCCCGTCCAGCGGCTGCGCGGGCCGCACGCCGGCGATCTCCAGGATGGTGGCGGTCCAGTCCTGGGTGACGACCGGGACGTCGCTGACCTGGCGGGGCCGGATGCGCGCGGGCCAGCGCAGGATGTTCGGCACCCGGATGCCGCCCTCGTTCAGGCCGCCCTTGGAGCCGCTGAGCGGCCACTGGTACGACCAGCGCTCGCCGCCGTTGTCGCTGGAGAACAGCACGAGCGTGTCGTCCTCCTGCCCGGTCTCCCTGAGCGCGCGCAGCACCCGGCCGATCGCGGCGTCCATGGCCTCGACCATGCGGCGGTAGGTGTCCAGCGAGCCGCCGTCGTCGTGCCACAGCGCGCGGCCGTCGCCCGCCTTGACCCGCGCGGTGATCTCCTCGCTGGTCTTGCGGTCGCCGGGGGCCTCCCACGGCCAGTGCGGCGCGGTGAAGTTGAGGTTCAGCAGCCAGGGCCGGTCGCGGTCGCGGCGGACGTACTCGGCGGCGCGGTCGGCGATGGTGTCGGTGTAGTAGCCGAGGTCCTCGGTGCGGACCTCGCCCTCGTAGAGGTCGACGCCCGAGCCGGTGATCTTGGAGTAGTAGTCCACCGCGCCCGACAGGTTGCCGAAGAAGGTGTCCCAGCCCGACTTCACGGGGCTGAACCACGGCAGGAAGCCGCAGTGCCACTTGCCGAACATCGCGGTGTCGTACCCGGCCGCCTTCAGCTGCGAGCCGAGCGTCGGGTGGTCGGCCGGGATGCCGAACAGCCGGTCGGGGCGGGCGATGGGCTCCTCCAGGCCGCCGCGCAGCCGGCCGGGGTAGCGGCCGGTGTAGAGGCCGAACCGGGTCGGCGAGCACACGGCCGCGGCCGAGTAGGCGTCGGTGAAGCGCACGCCCTGCCGGGCGAGCCGGTCCAGGTGCGGGGTGCGGATGTGCGGCGACCCGTAGCAGCCGAGGTCGGCCCAGCCCAGGTCGTCGCCCAGGATGACCAGCACGTTGGGCCGCCGCGCGCCCCGGCCCCGCACGTCGGCGCGGAACTTGCGCTCGATCGTGGCGGCCTCCGCCGTGCCGCCGCCCAGTACGGCCCCGGCCGCCGCGACCGCGCCGACCGCCGCCACCGCGCCGCGGCGGCTCACCCCTGTTTCGGACACGAAAACCTACTTTCCCTACCAAGCAAATAATCTGAACCGGAATAGTAGGGAATAGTCCCGATCTTCCGCAACACCCGGCTTCCCCCAGGCCAGCAAACAAGCGTACGCTTGGTCACCGTACGCACGGCGGGTGAAGGGACGGCGATGACCGAGGTGCACGACTACTCCAACCTGATCGGCGGCGAGCTCCGCCCGGCGGCGGGCGGCGGCACGCTCGACTCGATCGACCCCGCGACCGGGAAGGTGTGGGCGCGCGTCCCCCGCAGCACCGCCGAGGACGCCGACGCCGCCGTGGCCGCCGCGCGCGCCGCGTTCCCCAAGTGGTCCGGCCTGCCGGCCGCCGCGCGCGCCCACTACCTGCGCAAGGTGGCGGGCGTGTTCGCCAAGCACGCCCAGGAGCTGGCCGAGCTGGAGACCCGCGACAACGGCCGCACCATCACCGAGACGGCCAAGCGCGACCTGCCCGGCATGACCTACCTGTGGAACAACGCCGCCGCCGAGTGCGCGGCCGCGGTCGAGGGCCGGAGCGTGGACTTCGGGGCGGCCAGCCTCGGGGTGACCCGGCGCGAGCCCTACGGCGTCACGCTCGGCATCATCCCCTGGAACTCCCCCATCTCGACCCTGTCGGCCAAGGCCGCGTTCGCGCTGGCGGCGGGCAACACCGTCATCATCAAGCCGGCCGAGCAGGCGACGGTCTCCTCGCTGCGCGTGGCCGAGCTGCTGAAGGACGTGCTGCCGCCCGGTGCGCTGAACGTGGTGTCGGGCCTCGGCGAGGAGGTCGGCGACCCGCTGGTGCGGCACCGCGGCGTCAACAAGATCAGCCTCACCGGCTCGGTGGACACCGCCAAGATCATCACCCGGGCCTCGGCCGACGCGCTCAAGCCGCTGGCGCTGGAGCTGGGCGGCAAGTCGCCCAACATCGTGTTCGCCGACGCCGACCTGGACAAGGCGGCCGCGGGCGTCACCACGCAGGCGATCTTCACCGCCAACGCGGGCCAGATCTGCTACGGCGGCTCGCGCATCCTGATCCAGCGCCCGGTCTACGACGAGATGCTGCACCGGATGAAGGAGATCGCCTCCGGGATCAGGCTGGGCGACCCGTCCTCCCCCGACACCACCATGGGCCCGATCGTGTCCCGCGCCCAGTACGAGCGCGTCACCTCCTACCTGGAGATCGGCGCGAAGGAGGGCGCCGAGCTGGTGTTCGGCGGCCGCTTCGGCGCCGAGGCCGTGTCCGACCCCGCGCTGGCCGAGGGCTACTGGGTCGAGCCGACGCTGTTCGCCACCACCGACAACTCGCTGCGCGTCTGCCAGGAGGAGATCTTCGGACCGGTCGCGGTGGTGCTGCCGTTCGACACCGAGGAGGAGGCCGTCGCGCTGGCCAACGACTCGGTGTACGGCCTGGCCGCCGGGGTGTGGACCCGCGACCTCGGCACCGCGCAGCGCATGTTCCGCAACCTGGAGACCGGCACGGTCTGGGTCAACACCTTCCGCAAGGTGATGTTCCCGCTGGAGGGCGTGAAGGACAGCGGCTACGGCCACGACTCGGTGCTGGCCTACACGCGCGAGAAGGCGGGCCTGTTCGAGTTCTGAGCGGCCGGACCACGGCCGCCGACCCGCGCCGGGGCGGCGGCCGTGGTCCGCCGGGTCAGAAGTTGCTCCTGACCTGCTTGCTGTACTTCATCGCCAGGCCCCACAGGATGTCGGTGCCGGGAACGGGGACCGGCTCGTCCAGCGAGAAGTCCGCCGGGACCGGGGTCACGGTCCAGGCGTCGCCGTCCCGCCGCAGCAGGGCGCCGTTGCCGTCGGGCCCGCTGCCGTAGCCCCAGGTCACGCCCTTGCCGTCGGTGACCAGGTCCCGGACCTGGTACCCGGCCGGGACCGCCACCTGGGACCAGGCTCCGGCGCGGTAGCGGTGGACGGCGTTGGGCTTGCCCTGGCCGCCGGGCGCGGCGTCGATCGAGTAGACGTCGCCGTTGCCCGAGACGGTGAAGTCGTAGGCGCTGTTGAACTCGCCGCCGACCGGCAGCTCGGTGACCTTCCGCCAGGTGGCGCCGTCCCAGCGCATCAGGCCGGAGTCGCCCTCCCCGTTCTTCCAGAGCGTCCACGCCTCGGAGGGGCCGCGGCCCTCCAGCGGCGGGACCGCGCCGTCGCCCCCGGGGAAGACCTCCTTGGTCCAGGCCGAGCCGTTCCAGCGGTACAGCTTGCCCCAGCCCAGGCTCGCCCACAGGCCCGCGGCGCTGCCGTAGAAGCCCAGGACCCCCGCGCCCTCCGGCGAGGGGACCTTCTGGAACGACGAGCCGTTGAAGCGCCCCACGTAGCCGCCCCCGGCCGCGATCCACACCTCCCCCTTCGCGACGGCGATGTCGTGGACGGCCCCGGTGCCGTCGGCCAGGCCGTTGAGCGGGTACTCCACCCACTTCTCGCCGTTCCAGCGGCGCACGACCGGGTTGCCGTCGGACCGGACGAGGCACTCGAACGGCCTGCCGTTGGGGACGCAGTACTTGCCCTGGAGGCCCCCGATCCAGACGTTGTCGGGACCTCCGGCGGCCAGCGTGTGCAGCTCGGCGCTCGGCCACAGGAAGGGGAGCTTGACGTCGTGCCAGGGGCGGGGGGCGTCGGCGTGCGCGGCGGGCGCGGTGCCCAGCACCAGGCCCAGGGCGGCGAGCGCCGCCAGAGATCGCTTCATGGGCGCACTATGCCACCATTCGCTGGCATAATCGAGAGGTGCGGTGATCCGCGCCATACCGGGGCATGGCGCGGGTCCGCACGGGGGCCGTCCCGCTAGTCGACCAGGGGGCTGCGGCGCTCCAGCAGCGCCACGTCGCGCCAGCGCCGCTCGCCGCCGAAGTCGTGGCGGCCCATCCGCTCGCGGACGCCCAGCGTCTTGAAGCCGAACGCCTCGTGCAGCCGGATGCTGGCGGCGTTCTCCGGGAAGATCCCGGCCTGCAGCGTCCACACCCCGCCGCGCTCGCTGGACTCGACGACCGCGCCGAGCAGCGCGCGGCCGAGACCCCGCCCCTGCGCGTCCGGGTCGATGTAGATCGACACCTCGGCGACGCCCGCGAACACCGGCCGGTCGGAGATCGGCGACAGCGCGACCCAGCCCAGCACGCGGCCGTCCTCGCACGCCACGAAGCGGTGCTCGGGCAGCTTGCCGGACGAGAACTTCTCCCACGTGGGGCACGCGGTCTCGAAGGTGGCGTTGCCGCCGTCGATCCCGGCCTGGAAGATGGCGAGCACGGCGTCGGCGTGCTCGGGCAGCATCGGGGTGATCTCCACGGGACCACTCTACGGACCGGACGACTCACGACAAAAGGGACGCCGCCCCTACCGCCCCGCGCCGCTGAGGTAGGCCAGCGTCCGCCGCAGCTCGGCGTCGACCGCCCGGCCCGCCGCGGCCGCGTCGCGCTCGCGGATCGCGTTGACCAGCGCGGCGTGCGCGGCGCGGCCGTGCCCGGCGTCGGCGGCGCGCGCGTCGATCAGCCGCAGCAGGTCCAGCAGCCCCTCGCGCAGCACGGGCACGAACCCGGCGAACAGGTCGGCCAGCACCGGGTTGTGCGCGGCCCCCACGGCGGCCCGGTGCAGCGCGATGTCGGCGTCGACGAACGCCTCGTCCCCCTCCCGCTCGGCGGCGGCGTCGCGGCGCTCCAGCGCCTGGTCGAGGGCGGCCAGGTCGGCGTCGGTGCGGCGCTCGGCGGCCAGCTCGGCGGCCCGCACCTCGATCATCATGCGGATCTCGTAGACGTCGGCGACCGAGGCGCGGCGCAGCCGGGCCTGCCAGTCCTCCTCCGGCTCGGCGGCGATGACGAAGACGCCCGCGCCCTGCCGCGCCCGCACCAGCCCCGCCCCGGCGAGCACGCGCAGCGCCTCGCGGACGGTGGAGCGGCCGACGCCCAGCTCCTTGGCCAGCGTGGTCTCGCCGGGCAGTTTCGTGCCGACCGGCCAGTGCCCTTCGGCGATCTGTTCCCGCAGGTGGCGGGCGGCCTGCTCGACGAGCGGGCTGGGGCGCAGGGGACCGAGCGGCATGCTGCCGTCCACCTCTCAGGTTGTCTGAGGAGCTGATGGGTGACTAGGGTACCGCCCATGCAGTCGTGGGGTCTCCTTCTCGGACGCCGCGGCGGGGCCTGAAGCGACCGGCACCCCGCCGCGGGGTTCGGCGCTGCCGGTCCTCCGACCGCGACCCGCGAGGACGACATCTCCGTGAACGACTCTCCGGCCCCGCGCACCACCGTGCGCGCCGGCGCCCCCTTCCCGACCCTGCGCACCCCCTCCGGGCCCGTGCCCTCCGACGCCCCCGCCTGGAACCCCCAGCGCGGCGGCGCCATGCCCTCCCACCGCTACCGGCCCGCGCACGAGCGCGTCACCGTCCCCGAGTTCGAGCGCGCCTGGCCGTCCCGGCGCATCGAGCGCGCCCCGCTGTGGGTGCCGGTGGACCTGCGCGACGGCAACCAGGCCCTGGCCGAGCCGATGGACCCGGCCCGCAAGCGCCGCATGTTCGACCTGTTCCTGGCCATGGGCTTCAAGGAGATCGAGGTCGGCTACCCCTCCGCCAGCCAGGCCGACTTCGACTTCGTGCGGCACCTGGCCGAGACCGGCGCGGTGCCCGGCGACGTCACCGTCGTGGTGTTCACCGCCGCCCGCCGCGACCTGATCGACCGCACCTTCGCCTCGGTCGAGGGCCTGGCCAACGTGGTGGTCCACCTGTACACCGCGACCGCGCCGACCTGGCGCGACACCGTGCTCGGCCACGACCGCCCGGCGCTGCGCAGGCTGATCGAGGACGCGGCGGCGCACATGGCGCGGCTCGCCGACGCGCGCCCGGGGCCGCCGGTGCGCTTCCAGTTCTCCCCCGAGGTGTTCAACCTGACCGAGCCCGACTACGTGCTGGAGGTCTGCGACGGCCTGACCGCGCTGTGGGACGCGAGCCCGGACCGGCCGGTGGTCCTCAACCTGCCGGCCACCGTGGAGATCGCCACCCCCAACGTCTACGCCGACCAGATCGAGTACATGGACCGGCACCTGGCCCGCCGCGACGCGGTGATCCTGTCGGTGCACCCGCACAACGACCGCGGCACCGGCGTGGCCTGCGCCGAGCTGGCGGTGCTGGCCGGGGCCCAGCGCGTGGAGGGCTGCCTGTTCGGCAACGGCGAGCGCACCGGCAACGTGGACCTGGTCACGCTGGCCCTCAACCTGCACGCCCAGGGCGTGGACCCGATGCTGGACCTGTCCGACATCGACGAGATCCGGCGCACCGTCGAGCACTGCAACCGGCTGCCGGTGCACGAGCGCCACCCCTACGGCGGCGACCTGGTCTACACCGCCTTCTCCGGCACCCACCAGGACGCCATCGGCAAGGGCATGGCCGCGCACGCCGCCCGCGCCGAGGCCCTGGGCGTCCCGGCCGGGCAGGCCCCCTGGGAGGTGCCCTACCTGCCGATCGACCCCGCCGACGTGGGCCGCGACTACACCGCCGTGATCCGCGTCAACAGCCAGTCGGGCAAGGGCGGCGTCGCCTACCTGCTGCGCACCGGGCACGGGCTGGAGGTGCCGCGCCGGATGCAGATCGAGTTCGCGCGGGCGGTGCAGCGCGCCACCGACGCCAGCGGCGAGGAGATGACCGGCGCCCAGCTGTGGGAGCTGTTCCGCGCCGAGTACCTGGACCGCGCCGACAGCGGCCCGGTCACGCTGGTGGAGTGGCGCACCGGCCACAGCGGCCCCGCGCGGCACGACTTCACCGGCGTGCTGCGCGTGGACGGCGTCGAGGGCGAGCACACCGGCGTCGGCAACGGGCCGCTGGAGGCGCTGACCGACGCGCTGGCGTCGGCCGGGGTGAAGGTGGACGTGCTGCACTACGCCGAGCACGCCATCGAGCCCGGCACGGGCGCCCGCGCCGCCGCCTACGCCGAGTGCCGCGTGGACGGGGTCACGCTGTGGGGCGCGGCGCTGGACACCTCGGTGCTGGGCGCGTCGGTGCGGGCCGTGCTGTCGGCGGTCAACCGGGCGCGCGCCTGACCGGCCCCCGCACTCGTGGCCTGTGCGCCGTCACGGGCCCGATGGTTCGAACGCCGTTGCGGGCCGCCTCCGCCCAGGGATTCCGGAGGCGGGGCCCCCCCGCGGGGCGGGGGGGGGGGGGCCGGGCCCCCCCCCCCCCCCCCCCCCCGCGGCCCCGCCCGCCCGCCCCCCCCCCCCCGGCGCCCCCCCCCCCCCCCCCCCCCCCGCCCCCCC
>JBITGK010000020.1:0-180443 GCA_044456955.1 Spirillospora sp. NPDC050679
CCGGAAGTTAAGCCCTTCAGCGCCGATGGTACTGCACGGGAGACTGTGTGGGAGAGTAGGACACCGCCGGACTCATATTGCAGAAAGGCCCCGCCGTTACCGGCGGGGCCTTTCTCATTTTCCACGCTCCCGTTAGCCTCAGAACATGACCACCGCATTGGGCGCCACCGCTCGCTGGCTCATTGACGGCAACAACCCCGCCGTCCTCGCCACGTTGAATCCCGACGGCAGTCCGCAGACCTCGGTCGTGTGGGTCGGACGGGACGGTGACGACCTGCTCGTCTCCTCGGCTGCAGGACGCCGCAAGGACACCAACCTGCGTCGCGATCCGCGCGCCAGCCTGACGGTGTTCGACAAGAACGACCCGCTTCAGTACGTCGAGGTCCGCGGCACGGCCACGGTCTCCGAGGACGAGGGGCGGAAGCTGGCCGTCGAGCTTGCCGAGCAGTACGAAGGGCCCGGCAAGGGGCAGGAGTACCTCGACCTCCCGCCGGAGGTGGTGCGCATCGTGATCCGGCTGACGCCGCACCGTGTGGTCGGCACCGCTGCCGACTGACATAGCTCTCCAACCGTACGGCCAGGAAGGGATCTCCATGCGACCGTCACCCGCCGTCCGATCGTTCGTGGCAGGCATGCTGGTGAGCAACAGTGCTCCCCACCTCGCCACCGCCGTCACCGGGCACCGCCATCTGACGCCGCTTGCGGGGCGCGGGTCCGGGCCTGCGGTGAATCTGGTCTGGGGGCTGGCGAACCTGGCAGGTGGGCTCGTGCTGCTGCGCACCTCCGCGCGGGCGGACGAGCCGGGCGCGGTGTGGGACCGAAGGCTTATTTCCTTCGAGAGCGGCTGTGTGGCCTTCGCGACTTGGATGGCCGTCACCGAACGGGTCTGGCCTATGAACTCCGTCCGCACGCGGCGCCAGTGAGCCTCCATTTCGAAGTCGTCTTCACTTGCCTCCTCCGTGCCGACACCCCTGATTCGGTGCTGGCGGCCCTGCGCTGGCACCTGGGGCTGGACGCCGAGCGCCCAGCGGACCTAGATGAGGAAGAGCACGCCTATCCGCTGCTCGCCCCAGATCCGGCCAGTTTCCTCCCAGGAGAGGACTTCGCCTCCCTCCGGCGCAAGTCCAGAGACCATGCGGCCGGAGGAGGGCCTTACGTCTGGGAGCTGTCCAGCCGCAACCACTGGCTCGATGACGATCTGGGCGAACTCGTCACCGTCCTCGATCTGCTCGCGCCGTACGCCGAGGATTCCGACTGCGGCGGGTACTTCCGCGAAGAGCACGACGTCGAGCGGACCGTCTTCACCTTTCGCGACGGCGCGTACGACCACGAGCAGCGGACGGAAGCGTGAAGTCCGGAGTCAGGCCAGCACGCAGTGGGTGCCGCGGAAGATGGTCGGCATGCACTTGTTGCAGTGGATGCACAACGAGCGCGTGGCGGGCTCGGCCTGAAGGCGGTTGAGCAGGTCGGGCTCCCGTAGCAGGGCGCGCGCCATGGCCACGAACTCGAATCCCTCCGCCATCGCCAGGTCCATCGTCTCGCGCTGGGAGACGCCGCCCAGCAGCACCAGGGGCAGGTCCAGCGCCGCCCGGAACTGCCGGGCGCTCTCCAGCAGGTACGCCTCCCGGTAGGGGTAGGCGCGGATGAACCGCTTGCCGACCAGCTGGACGCCCAGGCGCTGCGGTTGGGGGAAGGTGGCGGCGAACTCGCGCACCGGCGCGTCGCCCCGGAACAGGTACATCGGGTTCAGCAGCGAGCTGCCGGCGGTCAGCTCCAACGCGTCCACGCCGCCGTCGCGTTCCAGCCAGCGGGCGACCTGGAGGCTCTCGTCCAGCCAGAGGCCGCCCGGCACCCCGTCGTCCATGTTGAGCTTCGCCAGGATCGCGATGCGGTCGCCCACCGCCTCGCGGACGGCGCGCACCGCGCCCAGGGCCGCCTTGGCGCGGTTCTCCAGGGAGCCGCCGTACTCGTCGCGCCGCTTGTTGATCCTGGGGCTGAGGAACGAGCTGGCGAAGTAGTTGTGGCCCAGGTGGACCTCCACCGCGTCGAAGCCGGCCTCCACGGCCAGCAGCGCCGCGTCCGCGTGGGCCTTGGTGATCCGCTCGATGTCGGCCTTGGTCGCCCGGCGGACCGGCTGCAGGCTCTGGGGGTTGAACGAGGCGGACGGGGCCAGCGCCGGCACGCGGTTGGACCTCCCGTTGGCGACCGGGCCCGCGTGCCCGATCTGCGCCGAGGCGGCCGCGCCCTCGGCGTGCACGGCGTCGGTGAGGCGGCGCAGGCTCGGCAGCGCTTCGGGGCGCATCCAGATCTGGCTGCGCTGGGTGCGGCCCTCCGGCGCCACGGCGCAGTAGGCCACGGTGGTCATGCCGACCCCGCCCGCGGCGTGCCGCCGGTGGAACTCGATCAGCTCGTCGGTGGCCAGCGCGCCCTTGCTCATGCCTTCGAAGGTGGCGGCCTTGATGACGCGGTTGCGCAGGGTGAGGGGCCCGAGCCGGGCCGGGGCGAACACGTCGGGGATGGGCATGGGGGCTCCCGGGGGACGATCCTGACATTGTCCAATCAGTGATTGGAAGCCGATTCCATCATGTGTGGTGCAATGGCGTCCATGGCCGACGACTCCCTGCCCACCCGTGACCGCCTGCTGGCCGCCGCCGAGCGCCTGTTCCTGGCGAAGAGCGCCGACCAGGTGTCGGTCCGCGCGATCAACGCCGAGGCGGGCCTGAACCCGGGCGCGGTGCACTACCACTTCGGGTCGCGGGACGGGCTGGTCTCGGCGCTGCTGGAGCAGGAGCTGGCGCCGCTGTGGGCCGAGCGGCTGGAGCTGATCTCCAAGCGCTCGCAGGCCGACGGCGCGCCGTTCGAGGTCGCCGAGCTGGTGGCGGCGATCGTGGAGCCGTTCGAGGAGCTGTCCCGCACCGCCAAGGGCCGGATGTTGTGCCACCTGCTGGCCCGGACCACGCTGCCCGCCTGGCGGATGCCGGTGGCCTCGCCGTGGTTCGGGCCGGTCCCGTTCGAGGCGATGCTCGGGCGCGCCCGGCCGGACCTGCCGGTGGGGGAGGTCGCCGACCGGTGGCGGCTCGCCTTCACGCTGCTGCTGGAGATCTACGGCCGGCCGCTGGCCCCTGCGGGCGGGAACGCGGTCCCGCCGCCCCCGGCCGAGACCGTCGTCTCCTTCGTCACCGCGGGCCTGACCGCACCGGCGACCCGGTAGCGGCCCGGCCCGGAGTGCGGCTGGGGCGTACGCGCGGCGAGGCGGAGGTCGTGGTCTACGAGCCGGTGGCCGAGGGCGGGCTGGTCCGGAGGGCCGCCTTTCCCCGGCCCTGGCCCGACTTCGAGTACGAGACCAGCGCGGTCAGCCCCGACCTGCGCTTCGCGGTGTTCGGCGGCCCGGATCGGGTGCGGGCGGTCGACGCGGCCGGGCGGCTCCTCTGGGAGGTCCCGCACGTCTGCTGGCCCGACCGCGCGGGGCGCGGCTCCCTGGCCGTCACCGCCGACGGAGCGCGGGTCTGGGCGCACGTCGGAGGGCCGGTCCGGGCGGAGGACGCCCCCGAAGAGGACCCGGACGCGGTCAGCGCCTGGCTCGTCATCGACTCGCGGGACGGGAGGCTGCTCGCCGAGCGGCCGCTGGAGTGCTCCGAGCACGGCTCGGAGCACTTCCTGCACCCCGACAGCCGGCATGTGCTGTTCAACCTGGGCGGCGAGGGGCGCGTCGCGGGACCGCCGGCGTGGAGCTGCTGGAGATCGAGCGGCCCGGGGACGCCGCCGCCCTCGTCGTCTCGGTCGCGCCGGACGGGCGGGACCGCCCGCCTCCCCTGGACCGTCAGCGCCGACGCCTCCTGGGACGTCATGCCGGGCTTCCTGGACGACGAGCGGGTCCTGGTCGCCGCGGACCTGGCCGAGTACCGGGTCACGGTGCTGAGCAGGGACGGGCTGCGGCCGCTGGGCCGGGTCGCCCTGCCGGACGCCGCCCCCGGCGTCAGCGTGCTGGGGGACGGGACCTGGCTGACGCTCGACCGCGACGGCGGGACGGTGCGGCGCCGGCGGCTGTGACCGCCGCCGGGGTCCGGGCGCCGGGCGGCCGGAGGCGGGCCTATAACCTGCGAAGAGGAAGGGCCTACACGCGGGAGGCGGGACCTGATGAAGAGCCAGGCACGCAAGGCGGGCAAGCGGAACGGCTCCCGCGGGACGCGCGCGGAGCGCGACGCCGCCGCGCGGAAGCTCATCGCCGCCGAGAGCGGCGAGACCGCCCTGCTGGACGCCAGCCTCAACGGCGACGCCTGGCGCGAGGGCTACCCCTACGAGCGCAAGCTGAAGCGGGCCGTCTACGAGAAGGAGAAGCGCGCCCTCCAGATCGAGCTGCTGAAGCTCCAGTCCTGGGTGAAGTCCTCCGGGCAGCGCCTGGTCATCCTGTTCGAGGGCCGCGACGCCGCCGGCAAGGGCGGCACCATCAAGCGCTTCACCGAGCACCTCAACCCCCGCGGCGCGCGCGTGGTCGCCCTCGGCACCCCGACCGGGCGCGAGCAGACCCAGTGGTACTTCCAGCGCTACGTGGAGCACCTGCCCTGCGCCGGGGAGATCGTGCTGTTCGACCGGTCCTGGTACAACCGCGCGGGCGTGGAGCGCGTGATGGGGTTCGCCACGCCCCGCCAGTACGTGGAGTTCATGCACCAGGCCCCCGAGTTCGAGCGGCTGCTGGTGCGCGACGGCATCCACCTGGTGAAGTTCTGGTTCTCGGTGTCGCGCGGCGAGCAGCTCCACCGCTTCATGGTGCGGCAGACCGACCCGGTGCGGCGCTGGAAGCTCAGCCCGGTGGACCTGGCCTCGCTGGACAAGTGGGACGCCTACACCGAGGCCAAGGAGATGATGTTCGCCCACACCGACACCCTGGACGCGCCCTGGACGGTGGTGAAGAGCAACGACAAGAAGCGGGCGCGCCTGGAGGCCATGCGGTACGTGCTGAGCCTGTTCGACTACCCGGGCAAGGACGCCGGGGTCGTGGGCGTCCCCGACCCCAAGATCATCGGACCGGCGGCGCGGGTCTTCGAGGAGGGCGAGCGGAGCGTCCGCGTCCCGGCCGCCGCCGCCGAGGACGACGGCGCGCGCCCCTGACCTCCCGTCCCGCCCCGGGCGGGGCGGGACGGGACGCGGGGGACGGGTCAGCCGACCGTCTCGGCGACCTCGGCCGCCTTCGGTTCCGGGCGGCGGCGCAGGGTCGCCGCCGTCACGGCCACGGCGACCAGCATCAGCAGCGCGCTCGTCCACACCGGGGCGCGGAAGCCCAGCCCCGCGTCGATGACCACCCCGCCCAGCCACGGCCCGGCGGTGTTGCCGACGTTGAACGCCGCCGTGGTGAAGCCGCCCGTCAGCGTCGGCGCGCCGTCCGCCAGGGTGAAGGTCCGGGCCATCAGCGCCGGGCCCGTCCCGAACGCCAGCATCCCCAGCGCGAAGACCAGCGCGAACACCGGCACGGGATGCGCGGCCGTCACCGCCAGCAGCGCCCACCCGCAGGCCAGCGCCACCGTGCCCACCCCCAGCACCAGGGCGGGGCGGGCGTCGGCGACCCGGCCGCCGACCGTGATGCCGACCATCGCGCCGGCGCCGAACAGCACCAGCATTCCCGGCACCCAGCCCTCGCCCAGGCCGGTCACCTCGGTGATCAGCGGCGCCAGGTAGGTGAAGGTGCAGAACGTCGCGCCCTGCACCAGCGCGTTCAGGGCGTAGGCGACCAGCAGCGGCCGCCGGACCAGCGCCCGCAGCTCGGCCCGGACCGCGGACGCGGGCGGCTCGGGACGGCTCGCCGGCAGCGTCGCCAGCAGCGCGACGATCGACAGCGCCGACACCGCCGCGACCGCCCAGAACGCCGACCGCCAGCCCCACAGGCCGCCGAGCAGCGCACCGGCGGGCACGCCCGCCACGCAGGCGACGGTCACGCCGCCCACCACGACCGACATCGCGCGGGCCCGCGCGCCGGGCTCGACCATCGAGACCGCCGCGCCCGCGGCGACCGCCCAGAACGCGGCGCAGGCCAGCGCGGCGACGATCCGCGTCGCCAGCAGCACCCCGTAGCCGGGGGCGAGCGCCCCGACCACGTGGCACACGGTGAACAGCGCCAGGGACCACACCAGCGCGCGCCGCCTCGGCAGGCGCAGCGTGAGCACGGCCAGCGCGGGCGCGCCGACCGCCATGCCGACCGCGAACATCGCGGTCAGCAGGCCCGCCTGCGGGACGGTCACCCCCAGGTCGGCGGCGACGGCCGGGACCAGCCCGGCCAGCATGAACTCGGAAGTGCCCTGGGCGAACACGGCCAGCCCCAGGACGTAGACGGCGAAAGGCAAGGAAGGACTCCCCACGAGTGAACGGACAGGTGGGGACGCGTCGAGGGATCACAGCGGCGTTCCCCACCACGGGAGGGAAAGGGGAACGTGCTCGAAGCGTCCGCGGCGCGGCCGACGCTGAGATCAGGGCGACAGCCGGAACACCCGGGCGGCGCTCAACGCGCGCGCGGGCTCACTTCGGCTGGCCGCAGACCACCGGGCGAGGGCCGGTGGTCAGTCTCTTGACGCTTCGGGCGAGGACATGATCAACCACAGTAGCGCCCCCGGGCGCGCGCGGCCAAACCGTTTCCGCGGGGCGCCGCCCAGGTTGGTGAACCGCACGGACCGCCATAAGCTGCTCGGATGACCGAGAAGCTGTGGGAGATCGAGCCGTCGGGCCCGCTGCGCGGCGACGTGACCGTGCGGGGAGCCAAGAACGCGGTCAGCAAGCACATGGTGGCCGCCATGCTGGGCGCCGAGCCGAGCACCATCCGCAACGCGCCCGACGTCGGCGAGGTCGGCATCACCGCGGCGATGCTGGAGCACGTCGGCATGGCCGTCGAGCGCTCCGGCGGCGAGATCACGATCGTGCCGGGCCCGGTCACCGACCCGAGCGTGGCCAAGGCGTTCACCGGCTTGAACCGCATCCCCATCCTGATGCTCGGGCCGCTGCTGCACCTGGCCGGGGAGGCGTTCGTGCCGCTGGTGGGCGGCGACCCCATCGGCCGCCGCCCGGTCGACTTCCACGTGGACGCGCTGCGCGCGTTCGGCGCCGAGGTGGAGATCGCCGACGACGGCATCCACGCCCGGGCCGAGCGCCTGGTCGGCACCCGCATCGAGCTGCCCTACCCCAGCGTCGGCGCCACCGAGACGGTGCTGCTGGCCGCCGTGCTGGCCAAGGGCAAGACCGTCATCCGCAACGCCGCCACCGAGCCCGAGATCATCGAGCTGGCGCTGTTCCTGCAGCGCATGGGCGCCGGGATCTCCTTCAGCCCCGACCGCCGCATCGTGGTGGAGGGCGTGGACCGGCTCGGCGGCGCGCAGACCCGGCTGGCCGGCGACCGTATCGAGGCGTTCTCCTACCTGGTGGCCGGGCTGGTCACCGGCGGCGAGGTGCGGGTGCACGGCTGCCCGCAGGACCGGCTGGTCACCCCGATCACCACGCTGGCCCGGATGGGCGCCCAGTTCGAGATCACCGACGACTGGATCATGGCGTCGGCGCCGCGCGGGCTGCGCCCGGCCGCGGTGCAGACCGACACCCACCCCGGTTTCGCCACCGACTGGCAGACGCCGCTGATGGTGCTGTTCACCCAGGCCGACGGCATGTCGGTGCTGCACGAGACGGTGTACGAGAACCGGCTCGCCTACGTCCCGGCGCTGCAGAGCATGGGCGCCGAGATCGAGGTGTACGAGACCTGCCTCGGCGGGCCCGCCTGCCGCTACCACGACACCGCCGCCAAGCACTCGGCGGTCGTGCGCGGGGTGACCAAGCTGCGCGGCGGCGACGTCACCATGCCCGACATCCGCGCCGGGTTCTCGGCCGTGCTGGCCGCCGCCGTCGCCGAGGGGCCCTCCACGCTGCGCGGCGTCCACCACATCGAGCGCGGCTACCACCGGCCCGTCGAGCAGTTCCGCGCGCTCGGCCTCAACCTGCGCAGCCGCTGACACGAGCGGTCAGGCGCCGAGGCTGACCTCGGGCGCCTCCCGGTACAGCCAGGCGGTGGAGCGCTCGTAGAAGTGGCGCAGCACCACCGGCATGACCAGGTCGCGCACGCGGCGGCCGACCGGGCCCGCGACCTTGGCGTCGCGGTTGGCCGCCGCCATCTTCACCAGCCTGGCCACGCGCGCCCGCCGGTCGCGCTCGTAGGCGGCGAGCGCGGCCGGGACGGAGGCGGCCGCGCCGCCCGCGCGCGCCAGGTGGTGCGCCAGCACCGCCGCGTCCTCGATCGCCATCGACGCGCCCTGGCCCGCGCCCACCGGGTGCGAGGCGTCGCCGGTCAGCACCGTGCGCTCGTCCCGCCACACCGCCACCGGCGGCAGGACGTGGTGGAGCGTCGGCCGGTGCAGCGCGGTGGCGGCCCGCAGCACCTTGGACGGCACCTCCTCGCGCCGGTACAGCCCGGCGAGCAGGTCGAGGTCGACCGCGTCCAGGTCGGGCTCGGCGGGGGAGGCCACCTGCGCGGCCCACCACACCTGCCCGTCCGGCGCGCCGATCGACACGAACGCGCCGTTGCGCCCGAAGACCATCTCGAAGGTGCCCGGCGCCACCTCGGGGACGCCCGCCGCGACGCCGGAGGCGGTGTAGAGCCCCGCGTAGGCGGGCTCGGGCGCGCCCGGGTCCAGGCAGCGGCGGGTCGCCGACCAGATGCCGTCCGCGCCGACCAGCAGGTCCGCCGAGGCCGTGCGGCCGCCCGCGAACCCGGCGGTCACCCGGCCGTCCCCGGTGTCGGCCCGCACCAGCCGCTCCCCGGTCACGATCCGCGCGCCCGCGCGCTCGGCCTCGGCGCGCAGCTCCTCCACCAGGCGGCCGCGCGCCAGCGTGACGCTGTGCAGCGGGTCGTCGCCCGTCCGCCCGCGCGGGGTCTGGCCCATCAGCCGCCCCGACCCCGACCACATGCGCTGGCGGGGGACCGCGAACCCGGCCGCCCGCACCGCCTCCAGGCAGCCCAGCGCCGCCAGGCCGCGCAGCCCGTTGGCGGCCAGGCTCACGAACGAGCCCACCCGCCCCGCCGGGTCGGCGTACGCCTCGTACACCGTCACCTCCGCGCCGATCCGGCGCAGCGCGATCGCGCCCGCCGCCCCGGCCACGCCGCCGCCCGCCACGATGACCTGCATGAACGCTCCCTGAATGTCGATTCACCGAATCTATATTCGGCGAACTGGCGTTCAGTATCATGGCGGCGACGGCACCGGTCAAGCGGGAGAGGCGGGAGAACGCGGGTGGGCGTACGGAAGGCGCGGGCGGCCGAGACGCAGGAGGCGTTGAAGCGGGCGGCCCGCCGGCTGTTCATGGAGCGCGGCTACCTCAACACCAAGATCACCGACATCACGGCCGCCGCGGGCCGCGCCACCGGCTCCTTCTACGACCACTTCGCGGGCAAGGAGGAGCTGCTCCAGGCGCTGATGGCCGACATGGACGCCCAGGCCGACGAGGAGATCGGCGCCCACGCCCACCCCCGCGACCACGACCTGTCCGACCGGGCCCAGCTCCGCGAGCACCTGGCGGTCGCCTGGCACGTCTACCGCGAGCACCTGCCGGTCGTGGTGGCGCGGTTCCAGTCGGCGGTCTCGGCCGACCCCCGCTCGGGGCGGCTGTGGCAGGCCCTGGCCGCCGAGACCGGGACCTTCCGCGACCACCTGGAGTGGCTGCGCGAGCGCGGCCACCCGCTGCCCGGCGACCCGGTGCTGGTCGGGGCCGCGATCGGCGCGATGATCTCGATGTTCGGCTACGCGGTGCTGACCGCGGGCGGCGACGGGCCGGGCGCCTCCGACGACGAGGTCGTCGACACCCTCACCGACCTGCTGCTGCACGGCCTGGCCGGCCCGCCCGCGGCGGCGGAGGGGCAGGGGTAAGGGCAGGGGCAGGGGGACCGGCCCGACCGGGGACGGTCAGGTTCGGGGTGAAACGGGCGGGCACGCGGCGGTATCGGATATGTATGAGGAGTGATCGATCCCGCCGCTCCGCTCCCGAAGTACCTCCAGCTCCGGGCGATCCTGCTCGACATGGTCGAGCAGGGGCGGCTGCCGGTGGACGCGCCCATGCCCTCCGAGCGCGAGCTGTGCCGCCGCTTCGGGGTGTCGCGGATGACCGTCCGCCAGGCGGTGGACCAGCTGGTGGCCGAGGACCGGCTGCGCCGCATCCCCGGCAAGGGCATGTTCGTGGCCCGGCCCAAAGTCCAGATGCCCAAGGAGCTGGTGTCGTTCACCGAGGACATGCGCGCCCGGGGCCTGCGGCCCGGCTCGCGCGACCTGGCCGCCCGCACGGTCGAGGCCGACGCGGCGCTGGCCGGGCTGATGGGGGTCGACCGCAGCACGCCGGTGCACCTGCTGGAGCGGCTGCGCCTGGCCGACGGCGAGCCGATGGCGGTGGAGCGCTCGCACATCCTGGCCTCGGCCGCGCCGCGCCTGCTGGAACTGCGCGAGCCCGGCAGCCCGCTGTTCGAGGCGCTGGAGCGCGAGTACGGGATCGTCATGGACGCCGGCGAGCAGACGATCGAGGCCGGCCCGGTCGGTGACGGCGACGCGGGCCTGCTGGGCGTCGAGCCCGGCGACGCGGTGTTCTTCCTGCGCCAGCGCACCTTCAGCCGGGGCGCCTGCGTGGAGGTCGCGCTGGCCACCTACCGCGCCGACCGCTACAGCATCCACCTCGGCCTGGTGAGCCCCCGGGGCTGAGCCGGGCCCGCCCGCGCCGGGCCCGCGGCCCGGTGCGGCCACGCGCGTTCGGACCCCCGGCCCGCTGGGCAGGGTGGTCGGCGGGCCGGGTCGCTCGGGTCGAGAGGGGATCGCCGGATGGCGGAGACCGGGAACGTGGTGATCGTGGGCGCGGGCCCGGCGGGGCTGCTGCTGGCGGGCGACCTGGCGGCCGCCGGGGTGCCGTGCGCGGTGCTGGAGCGCCGCGCCGAGGGGTCCGGCCTGACCCGCGCGTTCGCCGTGCACGCCCGCACGCTGGAGCTGCTCGACCAGCGCGACGCGGCCGACGCGCTGCTGCGCACCGGCGAGCGGGTGCGGAGGCTGCGGCTGTTCGGCGAGGCGGTGCTGGACCTGTCGCGGCTGCCCTCGCGGCACCGGTACGTGCTGGTCACCCCGCAGTACGAGACCGAACGGGTGCTGGAGGAGCGCGCCGTGGCCGCGGGCGCGGAGATCCTGCGCGGCACCGAGGTCACCGGCCTGGAGCAGGATTCCGGCGGCGTGACGCTGCGGGCGCGGACCGCCGACGGGACCGGGCGGACCCTGCGCGCCGCGTACGCGGTGGGCTGCGACGGCGTGCACAGCACCGTGCGGCGGGCGCTCGGCCTGCCGTTCCCCGGCGGGGCGGTGGTCCGGTCGGTGATGCTGGCGGACGTGCGGCTGGCCGACGCGCCGCGCGAGGCGCTCACGCTGGGCGCCACCGGGGACGCGTTCGCGCTGCTGGTGCCCTTCGGCGACGGCTGGTACCGGGCGGTCGCCTGGAACCGCGCGCACCAGGCGCCCGACTCCGAGCCGGTGGAGTTCGAGGAGGTCCGCGCCACCGTCCGCCGCGCCCTGGGCACCGACCACGGGATGCGCGACCCGCGCTGGACCTCGCGTTTCCACAGCGACGAGCGGCAGGTCCCGCACTACCGGATCGGGCGGGTCTTCCTGGCCGGGGACGCCGCGCACGTGCACTCCCCGGCGGGCGGCCAGGGCATGAACACCGGTCTGCAGGACGCCGCCAACCTCGGCTGGAAGCTGGCCGCCGCCTTGCGCGGCCAGGCCCCGCCCGGCCTGCTCGACAGCTACCACGACGAGCGCCACCCGGTCGGCCGGGCGGTGCTGCGCGGCAGCGGCGCGGCGATCCGGGCGGCCCTGCTGGAGCCGCGCGCGCTGCGGGCGCTGCGCGCCGTGGCGGCACGGGCGGCGCTGCGCACGCCGCCGGTGGCGCGGCTGCTGGCCGGAGCCGTGTCGGGCCTCGACATCGCCTATCCCGCGCCGCGCGGCGCGCACCGGCTGACCGGCCGCCGCGCGCCCGACGTCCGGCTGGCCGGGTCTCCCGGGCGGCTGTACGAGGCGCTGCGGGACGGGAAGTTCGTGCTGGTGGTGGCCGCCAACGACCCGGCGGTGACCTACCTGGCGACCAAGCGCTGGGCCGACCGGGTGCGGTACGGGCTGGCGGGCGGCGCGACGCGCACGACCGCGCTGGTGCGCCCCGACGGGTACATCGCCTGGGCCACCGACGAGACAGCGCCGGACCGGCGCGCCACCGAGATCCGGGACGCGCTGGCGCTGTGGTGCGGGCCGCCCGCCGAGCGGTCCGCCCACGAACGCCACGGCCGCGAGCGCCAGGCCCGCGAGCGCTGACCCCGCCGCGGCGGGGACGCGGCCCGCAGGACCCGGTTCGCGGGATCGGGTTCACATGGCCCGATTTACGGAGCCCGATTTACGGAGCCCAATTCATGGAGCCCGATGCACAGAGCCCGGCCGGCCGGGCCCCGGCTCACGGAGCAGGGCTCAGAACCGGTGCTCCTCCTTGCCGTAGCCCAGCTCCTGGGCCACGTCGGCGAGGTTGGTGTACTCCCGGTCGGGCAGCGTCTCCAGCGCGGCGACCGCGCCCTCCGGGACGTCCCCGTCCGAGACGTGCGCGCGGATGTCCTCGGCCGTGGCGGGCCAGCGGACGCCGGTCAGCGTCCGGGCGAGCGCGCTGCGCTCCTCCACGTCGGACGCGCTCATCCCGGGGGGCGAGCCCTCCTGGCGGCTGCTGGTGAGCGTGGTCGGATCAGAGGGCGCCGTGGGGTCCCAGGCGGTGCTGTCGGACATGGGCTCGGTCTCCTTCCATTCCTCTGCGTGGGTGGGATGGCCACCGCGTGTCATGCCCTCGGTCTCCTGCGCGAGCTGGTCGTCGAGCTGCGGACCGTGCTTGTTGTTCTTGTCGGCCATGTCTCCTCCTTGAGCGTCACTGAGATCGTTCCCGTTCCGAGGCGGCTAAACAGGCCGGTTGGGCCGCTGATCTGGGGGAAGGACCCGGCCGGGAGGCCCGATGCTGCCGCAGGACGCCGTGGGCGTGGTCCGGACCGTGGTGGGGCTGCTGGCCGCGGGGGCCTACGAGGAGCTGGACACCCTGACCGAGGGGCGGCGGTTCAGCGCCCCGGCGATGGCGGCGGCGGTGCGGCGGCACGGGCAGGCGCTGATCATGCCCCCGGACGCGGCCTTCGACGTCCTGGCGGCGGCCGAGCTGGGCACCGGCGACGACCGGGAGTGCGCCTACCACGTCGCGATGCCGCTCTGGACGGCGCGGGAGGGACGTTCCACACTGGAGGTCCAGCTGATCCTGGTGGAGGTCATGGTGGGCGTGTGGACGGTGGAGCTGGTCTCGCTGGGGAGCCGCTGATGGAGTCGCCCGCCGACGTCGCGTGGTGGCAGCGGCACCAGGACACCTGGGAGCTGCTGGCCTTCGACGGCCGCGAGGACGGGCACGGCCTGCCCTACGACGCCGCCTCCGGCGACCGCCGGGCCGTGCTGGAGGCGCTGCTGCGCGCCACCGGGCACAAGATGCCGGGCTTCCTGCGGTTCCTGCTGGCGCAGGAGGCCGCCTGGCACCGGCACGCGTGGGGGTTCAGCCCCAGCATCGCGATGGCCGCCCTCCTGGTGGCCGAGCAGCGCGACGAAGAGGACGTCCACCTGCTGTGGCGCGCCAAGTGCACCAGCTTCGACACCCTCGGCATGCTGCCGACCGAGCTGCTGTTCGCCGCCGGCGTCGCCGAGACCCGCGCCCGCGTCCTGGCCGAGGCCCACCCCGACCGGGACGCGCTGCTGACCTACCTCGCCCAGTACGGAACGCCAACAGATGACCAGGTAGAGCACAGATTGTCCGTGATGCGGGCTCATTTCACGTCCTGACCGGATTAGCATCCCCTCACGACGAGCGTGAGGGGGCGCGGTGGCCGGGCACATGACGCCGGAGGAGTTCCGCCGGTACGGCAAGCAGGTGATCGACTGGATCGCCGACTACCAGGAGAAGGTCGAGGCGCACCCGGTGCTGTCCCAGGCGCGGCCCGGCGACGTGCTGGCGGCGCTGCCCGAGCGCCCGCCGGAACGCGGCGAGGGCTTCGAGGCGGTCCTCGCCGACATGGAGCGGGTCGTCCTGCCGGGCGTCACGCACTGGCAGCACCCGTCGTTCTTCGCCTACTTCCCGGCCAACGCCAGCGGCCCGGCGATCCTGGGCGACCTGCTGTCGTCGGGGCTCGGCGTGCAGGGCATGCTGTGGGCCACCAGCCCGGCGTGCACCGAGCTGGAGACGCGGGTGGCCGACTGGGCGGCCGAGCTGCTGGACCTGCCGGAGGCGTTCCGGGGCCACGGCGTCATCCAGGACTCGGCCTCCAGCGCCTGCCTGGTGGCGATCCTGGCCGCGCTGTACCGCGCGACCGGCGGGCGGCCCGCGCGGGAGGGGCTGGACGGCCGCCACACCCTCTACATCAGCTCCCAGACCCACTCGGCGCTGGAGAAGGCCGCCCGCATCACCGGCATCGGCGCGGAGAACGTGCGGGTGGTGGACGTCGACCCCGACACCCTGGCGATGGACCCCGCGCATCTGGAGGCCCTGCTGGCCGAGGACGCGGCGGCGGGCGCGACGCCGGTGCTGGTGTGCGCCACGGTCGGCACCACCTCCACCACGGCCGTGGACCCGGTCCGCGCGATCGGCGAGGTGTGCCGCGGGCACGGGGTGTGGCTGCACGTGGACGCCGCCTACGCGGGCGTCGCGGCGGTCTGCCCGGAGCTGCGCTGGATCAACGACGGCCTGGAGCTGGCCGACTCCTACGCCACCAACCCGCACAAGTGGCTGCTCACCAACTTCGACTGCACCCTGATGTGGCTCGCCGACCCGGAGCCGATGACCGAGGCGCTGTCGATTCTGCCGGAGTTCCTGCGCAACCGGGCCAGCTCCTCCGGCGAGGTCATCGACTACCGGGACTGGCAGATCCCGCTGGGTCGGCGCTTCCGGGCGCTGAAGCTGTGGTCGGTGATCCGCTGGTACGGCGCGGAGGGGCTGCGCGAGCACGTCCGCGCGGGCGTCGGCCTCGCGCAGAAGCTGGCGGGGTGGATCGGGGCCGACCCGGCGTTCGAGGTGCGCGACCACCACCCGTTCGGGCTGGTGTGCTTCCGGCCGCGCTGGGAGGGCCTGCCCGGCGAGGAGGCCGACGCGGCGACGCTGGCGCTGATGGAGCGGCTGAACGCCTCCGGCGACCTCTACCTCACCCACACCAGGGTCGGCGGCCGGGTCGTGATGCGCATGGCCATCGGCGGGCCCGCCACCGAGGAGCGGCACGTCCGCGCGGCCTGGGACCGCATCCGGGAGGAGGCCGCGGGCTGACCCGGCGGGCGGCACCCCCGGCGGAGGCGGGGAGCGCCGCCGAGGTCAGCGGCCGCGGCGCAGGGCGCGCAGGAAGCGGCGGGCCAGCGACACCTGCTGCTGCTCGGGCCCGGGGGCGGGCTCGGGCTCCGGGCGGGGCCGGGGCGGCGGCTGGAAGGCCGCCAGCTCGTAGTGGACCGGCAGCGAGCGCAGCCCGCGCATCAGCGGGGAGGAGCGCCACTCCAGCTCGTCGGGGCGCACGGCGGGCACCAGCTCGGCGAACCGCTCCGACAGCCGCTCCACCGCGATCGTGGTGATGGTGGTGGCCAGGTCGCGGCCGAGGCAGGCGTGCGGACCCGCGCCCCACGCCAGGTGCGCGCGGGAGCTGTAGATGGAGTCGGGCGCGCGGCCGCCGGTGAAGGCGGGGTCGGTGTGCGCGGCGGCGGGCGACAGCATCACCGGGTCGCCCGCGGCGATGGTGTAGCGGCCGAGCCGCACGTCGGTGCGCGGCCAGCGGAAGGTGAGGTTGGCCATCGGCGGCGAGGCGATCGCGGCGCGGTTGACCGCCTCGGGGATCATCCCGCCCGACAGGCTGGCCCGCGCCCCGCCGTCCCCCATGATCACCTCGGCGGCGGTGCCGCAGATCAGGGTGGCGGTGTGGTCGCCGATCAGCCCGATCATCATGACCATCTCGTTGGTCAGCTCGGCCACGGTGAGGTCGGGCGAGGCGGCCAGCATCATCGACGGCAGGTCCTCGCCGGGCTCGGTCCGCCTGCGCGCGCACACCTCGGCGACCGCGGCGGCCAGCCGCCCGGCCGCCTCGCCGGCGTCGGGGCCGGCGTCCAGCAGCCGCCACATGTCCACCAGCAGCTCCTCGCCGCGCTCGGTGGTGAACCCCAGCAGCCGGTTGACCACCATGAGCGGCAGCGGCCGGGCGTACTGGGCGGCCAGGTCGGCGCTGCCGGACCGGCCGCCGCCCTCGGTCATCGCGGTGATCAGGTCGTCGGCGTAGCCGCGCACGGCCGCCTCCAGCGCGCGGGCCTGCGGCCGGGTGCGGTCCTGGAACGGCTGCAGCCCCGCGCTCCACGCGCCGCGCAGCCGGGTCGACTCCCCGCCGTCGCGGAACACCGAGCAGTCCACCTCGAAGGCCGGCATCAGCGGCCAGTCCGCCGGGACGAGGCCCTCGTTGCGGGCCCGCCAGGAGTCCAGGCGCTTGCTCCAGACGCCGCGCGAGTCGCGCAGCACCTCCAGCACCTGCGGGTAGCCGATGACCAGCCAGGCCGGCACGCCCAGCACGTCCACCGGCGCCACCGGGCCGTAGGCGGCGCGCAGGCGCTGGTAGTGCAGGGCCGGGCGGGCCTCGTAGTCGGCGGTCAGCAGCGGCTCGACGGCGAGGTCGGCCAGCGGGGGGTGGGCCGGCGCGGGGTCGGCCGGCGGCGTCTGCGGCTCCATCGATCATGAACCCTAGGGGAAAACGCCCTCGTCCGGCCGGACCGGGGCGAAATATCCCCGGATCGTGTCCGGGGGGCGGAGCGTGCAAGGCTAGGGGGAGCACAACGACAGCTGGAGGACGTTATGGCCGACTCGCCCACCGGGGAGCACGAAGGTTCCGAGGACGACGTGAAGCGCAAGTTCCGGGAGGCCTTGGAGCGCAAGCAGAGCTCCGACTCCGACAAGCACGGGGACGGCGCGGGCAGGAACGGCAAGGTGCGAGGCGCGCACGCGCGGGCCGACCACCAGCGCCAGTTCCGCCGCAAGAGCGGCTGACGACCGGACTGGGCGGGCGTCGTCGGAACGTCGCGGCGCCCACCCGTCGGCCCACCCGTCGCCCCGGCCGCGCGGCTCGGCGCCGGGCGGGCCGTCACCCGTTGTAGAGCCGCTCCAGGTAGCTCTGGCCGTAGTAGTGCTCCAGCTGTTCCACGGTCGCCGTCTCGCCGGGGATCACGTCCTTGGTGATGCGGGCGTGGGAGGGCAGCGCGTCGGGGTCCCAGGTCTCGGGCTTCCACAGCGCCGACCGCAGCAGCGCCTTGCCGCAGTGGAAGAAGATCTGCTCGATCTCGACGACGGTCGCCAGGATCGGGCGGTGCCCCTTGACCACCATGTCGTCGAAGAACGGCGCGTCGCGCACCAGCCGGGCCCGGCCGTTGACGCGCAGCGTCTCGCTGCGCCCGGGGACGAGGAACACCAGGCCGACGTGCGGGTTGGACAGGATGTTGAAGTAGCCGTCGCCGCGCCGGTTGCCGGGCCGCTCGGGGATGGCCAGCGTGGTGTCGTCCAGCACCTTCACGAACCCGGCCGGGTCCCCCTTGGGGGACACGTCGCAGTTGCCCTCGGCGTCGCTGGTGGCGATGAGGCAGAACGGGGAGGCCGCCACCCACTCGCGGTCCCGCGCGTGCAGCCGCGCCCGCTCCTTCTGGACGGCCCGGGGCATGACCTCGCCCAGCAGCTCGCGCAGCGCCCCGGCCGAAGTGATCTCCACGGTCCCGGGGACCTCAGTGGGCGCTGTCATGGGGGGTTCCTTTCGCCGGGGGCGGGCGCACCAGCCTAATCGGCCGGGTCCCGCCGTCCGGCGCCGGGTGACGGCCGCCCGCTCAGTGGCCCGAGCTGAACTTCACGTAGGCGACGGTGAGGCCGATGGCCATGTCCACGACCCCCGCGACCAGCGAGGCGGCCGGGCCGCCGCCCATGCGGCGGCCGCTGACGTAGCCCCAGAAGAACAGCGTGAGCACGTCGCCGGCCGCCGCGACCAGCAGCGCCGTGCGCAGCTCCAGCAGGCCCAGGGCGGCGAGGCCGATCAGCAGCAGCGGCCCGACCGCCGACAGCAGCAGCGGGCTGCTGACGTAGAGGGCCTCGCGCGTCTCGGCGGGCGAGGGCCCGCGGCGGTGCAGGGTCCGGTAGGACTGCTGGTCGGCGACCAGCGAGGCCAGCCACAGCCCCAGCGCCGTCGCGCCCACCGTCAGCGCGGCGCCCCCGGCGTCCGCGGCGTGCGCGAACGACAGGCCGATGGTCACCGACACCATCGTGATGGTGGCGTAGATCCGCTCCTTGAGCCGCTCGCCCATCAGCTCCACATCGACCCGCGAGCGGCGGTCGCGCCGTGCCATCGCACCTCCCCACCACCATCGTGATCATGGCGGGGGCACGGCAATCCCCGCCGCGCGCCATCGCTGCGCAAACCCCGGGCGCGGGGCCCGGTTCAGCGGCGGGGGCCGGGGGAGGGGAGCCCGGTGGTCTCCCGGACGCGGGTGGCGCCCGCGCCGGTGGCCTTCCAGTGCGGCGCGCCGTAGTTGCCCGCGACGCTCTGCGTGATCGGGGCGTTGGCGGGCCGGGAGTGGTCGGCCGGCAGCAGCGCGGGGGCGCTCTGGACGGTCGCCAGCAGCGTGAGGGTACCGGGGCGGGCGGCGGCGGGCGTGGAGCCCGACAGGGCGGCGAGCGCCGCTCCGGCCGCGGCGGCCAGCAGCAGCCGGCAGGCGGCGGACACGGGAGGGGGGCTCATGCGGAGAACGACATCACGGGCGCGGGCCCCGTGAACATCCGTGAACTCCCTGATCCTGCCGGGCGCGGCGGGCCGGCGGACCTCAGTGGACAGGTCCGCCCTCGTGCGCCCGGCTCCTGGCGGGGCCGGCCCCGGGCCCGCGACCCGGGGCCGGACCGCCGGGGATCACATGTGGGTGCCGCCGTCGATGCGCAGCTCGGTGCCGGTGACGAACGCGCCGTCGTCGGAGGCCAGCATCGCGACCACGCCCGCGACCGTCTCCGGCCCCGCGAAGCCCTGGCCGATGGCCGGGGCGAGCTTGACGAACAGGCTCATGTCGGCGTCCTCGGGCAGGCCGGGCCCGCGCCCGGTGGTCATGCCGCTGCTGATCGAGCCGGGCGCCACCGAGACCGCGCGCAGCCCCTGCTTGGCGTACTCGCTGGCCAGCACGTGGGTGAACGACTGGATACCGCCCTTGGAGGCGGCGTAGGCGGCCATGTAGGGGTGGGCGAAGCTCGCCGAGGTCGAGCTGAAGTTGACCACCACGCCGTGCCCGGACTCCAGCAGCGCGGGGAGCGCCTCGCGGGTCACCAGGAACGTGCCGGTGAGGTTCACCGCGAGCACGGTGTTCCAGAACTCCAGCGTCGTCTCGTGGGTGTGCGCCGACCGCAGGATGCCGGCCGCGTTGACCAGCGCGTCCAGGCCGCCCAGCCCGGCGACGGCCGCGGCGACGCCCTCGCGCACCGCGCCCTCGTCGGAGACGTCCAGCACGGCGGTGGTGAGCCGGTCCCCGGCGGCGGCGCGCTCGGCCGTGGCCGCGAGGCCCTCGGCGTTCACGTCGAAGGCGGCGACCCGCCCGCCCTCGGCCAGGATGCGCAGCACCGTCGCCTGCCCGATGCCCGACCCGGCCCCGGTGATGATGACCCGGCGTCCTTCGAAACGATTCATGATTCCTCCTGAGTGGCAGGTTATGCCTATATGGCACAACGTGCCAAGAGGCTGTTCTATGCCTAAGATCGGGGCATGGACGTGGGGGAACGGCACGGCGACCGGGCGGAGCGGCCACCGGGGCGGCCGCAGGAGCGGCAGGCCACGCTGACCGAGCGCCGCAAGGCGGCCACCGTGCTGGAGATCGCCAACGCGGCGTCGGCGCTGTTCGCCGAGCAGGGCGCCGACGGCACCACGGCCGAGGAGATCGCCCGCCGCGCCGGGGTCGCGCCGCGTACCTTCTACCGCTACTTCCGCACCAAGCAGGACGCGGTCGCGCCGCTGCTGGCCGACGGCGCCGAGCGCTGGCTGCGGCTGCTCGCCGAGACCCCGCCGGACCTGCCGCTGCCCGAGGCGCTGGAGCGCGCGGCCCGGATGGCCCTGGAGGCCCCCGACCGGGAGTCGGCCGACGCCCTCGCGCGCACGCGGGGCCTGCTGCGCGCCGCCGCCGGGGACCCGGCCCTGCACGCGGTGTGGCTGAAGGTCAACCAGGACTCCGAGGAGCGCCTGGCCCCGGTGCTGGCCGGGCTCACCGGCCGCGCCGCCGACGCGCTGGAGGTGCGCCTGGCGGCGGCCGCCGCGACCGCCGCCATCCGCGTCGCGGTCGAGACCTGGGCGGCCGGGGACGCCCCGGCCGACGGGCCCGGCTCGCCCGCCGAGCTGGGCGTGCGCTGCATGCGCGAGCTGACGGCGGGCCTGCGCCCCTGAGCCGCCCTCCCGGCGCCCCGCGATGAGTTTCGGGCGCGCCCCCGGTCGTTACCGGGGAAGGGAGCGCCCATGACGATGAACCCGGCCGAGGCGGCCGCGCTGCAACGCTACGGCGCCGAGCTGCTGGAACGGTCGATCGCCTACGCGCTGGTCGCGCTGCAGCCGGTCACGCCGGGCGCGCTGGCGCGGCCGACGCCCTGCACGGGCTGGGACCTGGGGATGCTGCTGGCGCACTTCTCCGACTCGCTGGCCGCGCTGCACGAGGCGGTGGACACCGGGACGGTCGGGCCGCCCTCCGGCGCCGCGCCACCGCCGCCGGAGGGCGATCCGGCCGCCGGGTGCCGGTCGGCGGCCGGGCGGCTGGTCGGGGCGTGGACGGCGGCGGGCCGCCAGGACCGGCTGGTCACCGTGGGCGGCTGCGCGCTGCGCGCCGGGGTGGTCGCCGGGACCGGCGCGATCGAGATCGCCGTGCACGGCTGGGACGTGGCGCGGGCGCTGGGGGAGCGGCGGGCGATCCCGCCGTCGCTGGCCGAGCGGCTGCTGCGGCTGGCCCCGGCGCTGGTCACCGGGGCCACCCGCGACCGTCTCTTCGCGCCGGAGATGGAGCAGCCGGGGAACGCCCCGGCGGGCGACCGGCTGCTGGCCTTCCTGGGCCGCGACCCCGGCCTGGTGCTGCCGGGGGAGGGCTGGCCCGGCGGCCTCTGAAACGGGGCCCCGGGCGCGGGTGATCGAGGTCAGGCGCGGAGCGCGTAGGTGCGGACCCCCGCCTCCTCGTGCGCGTCCAGCACGCCCTGGTCGGTGAGCACGTCGAGATGCGCGTCGATCTCCAGGACGGCCAGCATCTGGCTGAACACGTCCAGGTCGTCCAGCTTCTTCTGGCGGCGCGTCCACGGCATGGCCCGCGCGACCTCGTAGGCGGTGCCGTGCCCGGCCCGCACCTGCCCGGCGGCGACGTCCAGCCGCTGCTCGTGGTGCTCCAGCAGCTGGTCGATCCGGGTGTGCGCGCTGGGGGTGACCCCGCCGTGCGCGGGCAGCAGCAGCGTGTCGGGCATGTCGCGGACCAGCCGCAGCGACGCCAGGTAGCTGCGCAGCGGCTTGGGCTCGGGCTCGGTCTCCAGCCCGATCGACGGCGAGATGTGCGGCAGCACGTGGTCCCCGGAGAACAGCAGCCCGGCGGCGGCGTCGCGCAGCACGATGTGGCCGCGGGTGTGGCCGGGGGTCTCGAACACGTCCAGACCGCGCCGCTCCAGCTCGATCCGCTCGCCGTCGTCCAGCCAGGCGTCGGGCATGGTGTGCGGCATCCGCCGGTCCTCGGCGTCGACGCCCGCCCCGGCGATCCGGTCGGCCAGATCCGGCGCGCCGCAGCGGCGCAGCAGCTCGGCCTGGCGCGGGTGCAGCCCGGCGGCCACGTCGAACGCCTCGATGGAGGGCCGCTCGCCGCGCCCGATCCGCACCCGGGTGCCGAACGACTCGCGCAGCTCCAGGGCCTGCGAGTAGTGGTCCCAGTGCGCGTGGGTGACCAGGAACTGCGCCACGTCCTCCAGCCGGTGCCCCAGCGTGCGCAGCGCGTCCGACAGGGCTCGGCGGCTGTCGGGCATCGACCAGCCGGAGTCCACCACGACCGGGCCGCCCGCGTCCTCGATCACGTAGACGTTGACCGCGTGCAGCGACGGGATCGGCAGCGCCAGCGGGATGCGGTGCACCCCGGGCGCGACCGGATGGGCGCCGGGCTCGGTCCAGTCCTCGGGTTGCTCCATGACCGGTACCGCCACCGTGTGCCCCCTCCGTCGTCGAGCAGATCCGGGCAGAACCTACTTCATCGGGATATTCCAATTAGTAGCGGGGTGGCGGGTCGGGACCCCGGTCACCCCGGACCCCTACCCGGGCGGGCGTCCCGGCACGGGTGCGGGCAGCCTGGCCGGACGGGCAGGAGGGCCGCACCCGCCGGGGATTGACGGCGCCGCGGCGGCCCGCCGGGGGCGGCCTTTCGCGGCCACACGCGACGCCGTCCGGCATAGGGCCTTGCCCCGGCGGCCGTGCCGGGTGAGAGTCGGAGATGTCCCTGCGACGGCGAGGTTCCCATGAGCGAGGAACGGACCAACGCCCCCGGCGGAGTCCCGGGGGAGGCCGGGGAGGCCCCGGCGGATCCCGACGGACGGGCTGCGGCCTCCGGGGGCGAGGTCGCGGCCCGCGGCGTGGACATGCGGAAGGTCTACGGCTCCGGCGAGACCGAGGTCCGCGCCCTGGACGGGGTGACGGTCGGGTTCCCCGCCGGGCGGTTCACCGCCGTGATGGGGCCGTCGGGGTCGGGCAAGTCCACCCTGCTGCACTGCATGGCCGGGCTGGACCGGGTGACCTCCGGCGAGGTGTGGATCGGCGACACCGAGCTGACCGGGCTGTCGGACCGGAGGCTGACGCTGCTGCGGCGGCAGCGCGTCGGGTTCGTGTTCCAGGCGTTCAACCTGGTGCCCACGCTGACGGCCGCCGAGAACGTGGAGCTGCCGCTGGCCATCGCGGGCGACAAGCCCGACCGGTCGTGGTTCGACAAGGTCACCGGGGAGTTCGGGCTGGCCAAGCGGCTGCGGCACCGGCCCGCCGAGCTGTCGGGCGGCGAGCAGCAGCGGGTCGCGGTCGCCCGCGCGCTGCTGTCGCGGCCCACGATCGTGTTCGCCGACGAGCCGACCGGCAACCTCGACTCGCGCACCAGCGCCGAGCTGCTGGGCTTCATGCGCCGCTCGGTGGACGACTACGGCCAGACCATCGTCATGGTCACCCACGACCCGGGCGCGGCCGCCCGCTCCGACCGGGTGCTGTTCCTGGCCGACGGCCGCATCGTGGACGAGATGACCGCCCCCACCGCCGAGAAGGTGCTGGACTACCTCAAGCGGCTCGGGGACTGACCGTGTGGCGGTTCACGCTCAAGAGCCTGCTCGCCCACAAGCTGCGCCTCGCGCTGACCGGCCTCGCGGTGGTGCTGGGCGTGGGGTTCGTGGCGGGCACCTACGTGCTCACCGACACCATCGACAAGACCTTCAGCCGCCTGTTCGACCAGGTCACCGAGGGCCTGGAC
Organism: Spirillospora sp. NPDC050679; assembly: GCA_044456955.1. Taxonomy (GTDB): domain Bacteria; phylum Actinomycetota; class Actinomycetes; order Streptosporangiales; family Streptosporangiaceae; genus Spirillospora. Next base: position 23,577 of record JBITGK010000020.1, read on the forward strand.
GTGGCGGTGCGGGCCGAGGAGTCCTTCAGCAGCCAGGGGTTCGAGCAGCCCCGGCCGCTACCGGCCGCCGTCCGCGACCGCGTCGCGGCGGTGCCGGGCGTGCGCGCCGCCGAGGGCACCGTCAGCGGCTACGCCCAGTTCGTCGGCAAGGACGGCAAGCCCGTCGCCACCGGCGGCGCGCCCGCGCTGGGGCTGTCGGTGCCCGTGACCCCCGAGCTGCAGAGCGGAACCACGCTGCGCTCCGGCCGGTACCCGAACGGGGCCGGCGAGGTCGCGATGGACGCGGGCACCGCCGGCAAGCAGGGATTCAAGGTCGGCGACCGGGTGCGGGTGCTGCTCCAGCAGGGGCCGCCGCGCGACTTCACCGTCTCGGGGGTCTTCGGGTTCGGCGGGGCCGACAACTTCGCGGGCGCGAGCATGGCCGCGTTCGACCTGGCCACCGCGCAGCAGGTGCTGAACCGGCGCGGCGTCTACGACGAGATCGACGTGGTCGCCGCGCCCGGCGCGGCCCCCGAGGCGCTGCGCGACCGGATCGCCGCCGCGCTCGGCGGCGGCTTCAAGGTGCAGACCAGCGAGGAGTACGCCGAGGAGAACGCCGCGGCGGTCGGCGAGTTCGTCAACGTCATCAACACCGCGCTGCTGGCGTTCGCGTTCGTGGCGCTGTTCGTCGGCTCGTTCATCATCGTCAACACCTTCTCGATCATCCTGGCGCAGCGCGCCCGCGAGCTGGCGCTGCTGCGCTGCATGGGCGCCTCGCGCGCCCAGCTGATGCGCTCGGTGCTGGCCGAGGCGCTGCTGGTCGGGCTGGTGGCGTCGCTGGTGGGCGTCGGCGCGGGCGTCCTGATCGCGCTCGGGCTGCGCGAGCTGTTCTCGGCGTTCGGCGGCGACCTGCCCACCACCTCGCTGCAGGTCCGGGCCCGCACGGTGGTGGTGGCGCTGCTGGTCGGGGTGGTGGTGACGCTGCTGGCGTCGCTGGCCCCGGCGCTGCGCGCCACCCGCGTGCCGCCGGTCGCCGCCGTCCAGGAGGCGACCATGGCGGCCCCGACCCGGGTGGGCCCGGTGCGGGTCGTGCTGGGCGCGCTGCTGGCGCTGGCGGGCGTGGCGCTGCTGCTGGTCGGGCTGTTCGGCGAGCCGGGCAACGCGCTGGCGGTGGTCGGCGGCGGCGCGGTCGCGGTCTTCCTGGGCGTGGCGGTGCTGAGCCCGCTGGTGGCGCGGCCGCTGTCGCGGCTGCTGGGCTGGCCGTTCGCCCGCTGGGCGGGGGAGCCGGGCCGGCTGGCCCGCCGCAACGCCATGCGCATCCCGCGCCGCACCGCCGCCACCGCCGCCGCCCTCATGATCGGGCTGGCGCTGGTGAGCCTGGTGACGATCTTCGCGGCCTCGCTGAAGGCGTCGGTGACCGACACCCTCGACCGCACGGTCGCGGCCGACTTCTTCCTGACCGGCCCGTCCGCCGGCATGGCCGGGTTCAGCCCGCGGCTGGTGGAGCGGCTGGCCGGGCGGCCGGAGATCGAGGTGGCGGCCGGGGTGCGCTTCGGCGCGGTCAAGTTCGCCGACGGCCGCTCGGGGGCGGTCATGGGGGTGGACCCGGCCGCCTACACGCGCGCCGTCCGCACCGAGACCACCCAGGGCGGCCTGGCCGCGCTGTCGGGCGGCGGCCTCGCGGTGCGCGAGGACGTGGCCGAGGAGCGCGGCTGGAAGGCCGGCGACACCGTCACGCTGCGCTTCCCGGTGGGCGGCGACGACCGGCTGACGGTCCGCGCCGTCTACAAGGACAACGAGCTCAACGGCGCGATGCTGCTGTCGCTGCGCGACTACCGGCGGCACTACGCCGACCAGCTCGACATGTTCGGCTACGTCAAGGCCCGCCCCGGCGCCGACCCGGCCGCCGCCCGCGCCGCCGTGGACCGCGAGGCCGCCGCGTTCCCCGGCGTGGAGGTGCGCGACCAGACCGAGTACAAGCGCCAGCAGGCCGACCAGATCGACCAGGTCCTCATCATGTTCTACGTGCTGCTGGCCCTCGCCGTGGTGATCGCCTTCATCGGCATCATCAACACCCTGGCGCTGTCGGTGCTGGAGCGCGTCCGCGAGCTGGGCCTGCTGCGCGCGGTCGGCATGACCCGCGGCCAGCTGCGCGCCATGATCCGCTGGGAGGCCGTGATCATCTCGGTGCTGGGCGCGGTGCTGGGCCTGGCGGTCGGCACCGGCTTCGGCCGGCTGCTGGTCGCCGCGCTGGACGAGGAGGGCGTCACCGAGTTCGCGCTGCCGGTGGGCACCCTGCTGCTGCTGGTGCTGGCGGCCGGGCTGGTCGGCGTGGTCTCGGCGGTGCTGCCGGGCCGCCGCGCCGCGCGGGTGGACGTGCTGCGCGCGGTCACCAGCGAGTGAGGCGGCCCGCCCGGATTAGAGAATGATCATGCTGGGGACGCCGTCTACCGGAGGCGCCCGCGGGGGAGCGCCCCGGCGCGGGGGAGACCGGATGAGAGCGGCGAAGGCGACGGCCCTGGTGGCGGCGGTCCTGGCGGCGGCGCACGCCGCCCCGGCGCGCGCGGGGGCGCGCGCCCCCGAACTGACGATCACCGCCACGGCGTCGCAGGACACCGCGCGTCCGGGCGACGTGGTGACCTTCACCGTCCAGGCGGCCAACACCGGGACGCTCGACTACTCCACCTCCCCCGACTCGGTGCCCGCCTGGTTCGCCGCCGACCTGACCGGCGTCCTCGACGACGCCGACCTCGACGACGGCGCCGCCGCCGACCGCGGCGAGGTCCGCCGGATCGTGCTGGACGGCCGCACCCACCTGCGCTGGCGGGGCGCGCTGCCGCGCGGCGCGAAGGCGCGGCTGACCTTCTCGGTCACGCTGCCGCCGCTGTCCAAGGGCGGTGACGACACGCTCCTCAGCAGCGTGCAGAGCGACACCCCCGTCAACAACTGCCACGTCGAGCGGCCCGCCCCCGACGACCTCGACCAGGCCACCCGGCGCGCCGCCCCCTGCCTGACCAGGGTGGACGTCAGACCCTGAGCCGCGCCGGAAACCGGAGCCGGACGGTTTGACCGGCGGCACGGGCGGATATCCCCTTCCCGGAACGTCATGATCATGGTGCCGCCGGCGCCTCCCCCGGGATCGTGCGATCGATCCCGGGGGGAGGCCGTCTTGGGCGGTGGAGCGCGTGGAAACACCCGGCGGCGGGCGGTGCGGCTGCTCGCCGCAGCCGTGGTGTGCGCGGTCGGCCTGGCACCGTCAACGCACGCGACGGCCGCGGGAACGCGGACCGACCCCTCTACCGCCCGACCCACCGCACCCCCCGAAGCACGGACCGATGCACGAGCTGACGCGCGGACCAATGAGCAGACTGATGCGCTGGCTGGCGTGCGGGCCGACACGCGAGCTAATGCGCCGGCCAACGTGCGGGCTGATGCGCTGGGCGAGGTGCGGGCTGACGCGCGAGCTGACACGCGGGGTGACGCGCGGGCCGACGCGCGAGCTGACGTGCGAGGTGACGCACGGGCCGACGCGCGCGGTGACACGCGCGGCAACGCGCGGGGCGGTGCGCAGGTCGATACGCGGAAGGCGCGGGCTGCGGGGCGTGCCAGGGCCGAGCTGCCCTTCAAGAGGCGCTACGCCGCCAGCTACCGCGGCGCGCTCGCGCGGGCCGGCAACACCGTGCTCTCCTGCTACCCGCCGGCCGTCCCCGACTGCGCCGACACGCGCAACGGCGGCGGGCCCAACAACATCGCGTCCACCTTCGTCGACTCCGACGGCCAGACCGGCAACTCCACCTTCAACTCCAGCTCCGCCGACCTGAGCGTCCCGGCGGGCGCCGAGGTCCGGATCGCGCGCCTGTACTGGGGCGGCCGCTCCGAGACCCGGTACGGGACCCCCTACCTGCCCCTCGGCAACAAGCTGGCGCCCGACATCTCCAAGCGGGGGACGGTCCGCTTCAAGCCGCCCGGCGCGAGCGCCTACCTCGACATCACCGCCGACGCCGCCGACATCGGGACCAGCGCCACCGCCGTCACCGGCTACGCCTACGGCGCGTCCGCCGACGTCACCGCGCTGGTCAGGAGCGCGGGCGGCGGCGCCTACACCGTGGCCGACGTGCAGGCCGCGCGCGGGTACGACGAGTTGGGCGCGTTCGGCGGCTGGACCCTGGTGGTCGCCTACTCCGACGCCCGCGCGCCGCTGCGCAACCTCGCGCTGTTCGACGGCTACCTCTACCAGGAGGCCCACGCCGCCGCCACCGACGTGGACGTCAGCGGCTTCCAGACGCCCGAGAACGGCCCGGTCACCGCCCGGCTCGGCGAGGTCGTCTTCGACGGCGACCGCACCCTGACCGGCGACTCCCTCAGCGTCAAGACGACCAACGGCCCGCGCACCACCCTCACCGACGCCGCGCATCCGGCCGACGACTTCTTCAACTCCTCGATCGCGACCCTCGGTCGCAACGAGACCGCCCGCACCCCCGCCTACTCCAACCAGCTGGGCTACGACTCCAGCACCGTGGACGCCTCGTCCGCGTTCCGCAACGGCGACACCTCCGCCCGCTTCTCCTTCTCCACCCAGGGCGACACCTACTGGCCGCAGGCCCTGTTCACGCAGATCGACCTCAACCAGCCGAAGATCGAGCTGACCAAGACCGCCCGGGTCGTCGGCGGCGGCCCGGCCAAGCCCGGCTCGACCGTCGAGTACACCGTCACCGCGACCAGCAAGGGCCCCGACGACGCCGTCGAGACCGTGCTGACCGACCGGGTCCCGGCGCGGACGGCCTACGTGCCCGGCAGCCTCAGGATCGCCTCCGGCGCGAACGCGGGCGGCAAGACCGGCGAGCCGGGCGACGACCAGGGCGAGATCGCGGGCGACGGCCTCACCGTCCGGCTCGGCACCGGGGCCGACGCCGACGCCGGCGGACGCCTGGACGTCGGCGAGACCACCTCGGTCACCTTCCGCGTGACGCTCGACGACCCCGGCAGCGCCGGGACCACCGTCACCAACACGGCCCGGATCGACTACGGCGGCGCGGACTTCCCGTCCGAGCGCACCTACACCACCGCCACCGCCGAGACCCCGGTGGCGGGGGTCCGCTTCGAGAAGACCGCGACGCCCGAGGACCCGCGGCCGGGCGGCAAGGTCACCTACACGGTGAAGGCCAGCAATCCCACCGCCGTGGACTACACCGGCGCGACCTTCACCGACGACCTCACCGGCGTCCTGGACGACGCGGCCTACGGCGGCGACGCGAAGGCCACGGCCGGAAAGGTCTCCTACGCCGAGCCCGACCTCACCTGGACCGGGGACGTCCCGGCGGGGGAGACGGTCACGATCACCTACTCGGTCACCGTCGGGGACCCGCCGACCGGAGACCTGGTCCTGCGCAACGCCATCGCCTCGACCTCGCCGGGCTCCAACTGCCCGTCGCCGCCGCCCGCCACCGGCGCCGACCCCGCGTGCGGCACCGAGCTGGAGCTGCCCAAGCTGGAGGTGGCCAAGTCCGCCGACCCGACCGATCCGCGGCCGGGCGAGAAGGTCACCTACACCGTGACCGTCAGGAACGTCGGGAAGGCCGGGTACAAGGGGGCGACCTTCACCGACGACCTGACCAAGGTCCTGGACGACGCGGCCTACGACGACGACGCGAAAGCCTCGACGGGAGAGGTCTCCTACACCGCCCCGAAGCTGACCTGGACCGGCGACCTGGCGGTCGGCGACGTCGCCACCGTCACCTACTCGGTGACGGTGAAGGACCCGCCGTCCGGCGACGGCGAGCTGGAGAACCAGGTGGTGGCACCGGGCTCCAACTGCAAGGAGGGCACCGACCCCGACTGCTCCGCGGTCGTGCTGCTGCCCAAGCTGCGGATCAAGAAGACCGCGTCGCCGAGCAAGGCCAAACCGGGCGAGAGGGTCACCTACACCGTGACCGTCAGGAACGTCGGGAAGGCCGAGTACAAGGGCGCGGCCTTCACCGACGACCTGACCGAGGTCCTGGACGACGCGGACTATGACGACGACGCCCGCGCCACCGCCGGGGACGTCTCCTACACCGCGCCCAAGGTGACCTGGACCGGCGACCTGGCCGTCGGCGACATCGCCACCGTCACCTACTCGGTGACCGTCAAGAGCCCCCCGGCGGGCGACGGCGGCCTCGTCAACGCCGTCACCTCGCCCGGCTCCAACTGCGCGGACGGCACCGGCGAGGACTGCTCCACCGAGGTGCCGACGCCCCGGCTGCACGTGGTGAAGCGGCTGGTCGGGACGCGGGCCAAGCCCGGCTCGGCGCTGCGCTACCAGATCATCGTGACCAACGACGGCAGAGCCGCCTTCGAGGGCGCGGTGGTCACCGACGACCTGTCCGGGACGCTGGACGACGCCGACTACAACGGCGACGCCGGCGCCACGGCCGGGAAGGTCTCCTACGCCGAGCCCGAGCTCACCTGGACCGGTGACGTCGCCCCGGGCGACAGGGTGGTCATCACCTACTCGGTGACGGCGAAGGACCCGCCGGCCGGCGACAACCGGCTGAAGAACGCGGTCGTCTCCGCCGGCAGCAACTGCGTGGACGGCACCGAGCCCGACTGCCACGTCGAGGTCCTGGAGCCGGACCTGCACTACGAGAAGACGGCCGAGCCCGCCGAGCCCGGACCGGGCGGCAAGGTGACCTACACCGTCACCGTCACCAACACCGGCACCGATGACTACACCGACGCGGCCTTCTCCGACGACCTGCGCGACGTGCTGGACGACGCCGTCTACAACGGCGACGCCACCGCCGACTCGGGCCGGGTGGACTACGACAGGCCGGTGCTGCGCTGGCGGGGGGACGTGCCGGTCGGCGGCAAGGTGCGGATCGTCTACTCGGTCACCCTGCGGCTGCCCGGAGCCGGGGACGGCCAGATGACCAACGTCGTGGTCTCCGACCGGACCGGCGACAACTGCGAGCCCGGCTCGGCCGACCCCGACTGCACCGCCGTGGTCCCGGTCCCGCGCTTCGACTTCGGCGACGCGCCCGACTCCTACGGGACCCGGCTGCGCAGCGGCGGCCCCTTCCACGCGATCGTGCCTGGGCTGACCCTGGGCTCCCGCGTCACGCCCGAACCGGACGCGCGCGGCCTGGACGCGCTGTCCGACACGGGCGACGACGGGCTGCGGACCGTCGCGCCGCTGGTCCAGGGCCGCACCTCGCACGCCCAGGACCTCGTGCTCGTCAACAGGACGGGCAGGACGGCCCTGGTCGCGGGCTGGATCGACTTCGACCGCGACGGCCGCTTCGAGCCCGCCGAACGGGCCCAGGCCCGCGTGGCGCCCGGGGCCGTCCGCGTCCGGCTGACCTGGCCGCGTATCGCGGTCCCCGCGCCGGGGCGCACCTACGCACGGTTCCGCATCTACGGCGACCAGGACCGCGTCGCCGCTGAGCCGGGCCCGGCCGGGTACGGCGGCTCCGGGGAGGTCGAGGACCACCCGCTGACGATCCGCCCGGCCAAGCCCGGACTGAGCGTGGTCAAGCGGGCGGACAGGGACAGGGTGCGGCTCGGCGGCACGGTGCGCTACACCGTCACCGTGACCAACACCGGGCGCGCGCCGTTCACCCCGGCCCGCCCGGCCGTGGTCACCGACGACCTGCGCGACGTGCTGGACGACGCCCGCTACAACGGCGACGCCCGCGCCACCGCGGGACGCGTCTCCTACCGCAGGCCGGTCCTGACCTGGAAGGGGCCGCTGGCCCCCGGGCAGCGCGCCGTCATCACCTACAGCGTCACCGTCCGCGACAGGCCCAAGGGCGACACCGTGCTGCGCAACACCGTCACCGGCGCGTACTCCAACTGCGCGCCGGGGGACCGCGACGGCCGGTGCCGCACCGAGACGCGCGTCCGCATCGACCATAAGAGGGTCGGCCGCGGCCGGCCCTGAACCGGGCGCCCGGCGCTCCCCGGCGGTGGCCACCGGTCACCGCCGGGAGGGGCGACCGTCCCGCGCCTCCGACCCTGGCCCGCGGGTGCGGACGATACCGCCGCCGGGAGATAGGCCGCGCGACCCGGCCCGTGTGACCATCCCGGCATGAACACCTCGTTGATGGCCTTCCTCGAAGGCGGGCCCCGCGATCTGCCCCAGCGCATCGCCCGGATCACCCCGCCCGGTGTCGAGGTGAAGCTGCCCTTCCGCGGCGGCTACGAGCACTTCCGGGTCACCTCGCGGCACCAGGACACCCCCGAGGGGCGGCTGCCGGTCTTCGAGTGGGCCGGGCGGACCGGGGTCGCCGAGTGAGCCGCCGGTGACCGGAGGGTGAGCGGCGCCCCGCCCGCCGCGCGGCGGGCGGGGCGGGGCCGTCAGCGGGTGTCGAGGAAACGGTCGAGCACGCGGGTGCCGAACTCCAGCCCCGCCACCGGGACCCGCTCGTCCACGCCGTGGAACATCGCCTGGTAGTCCAGCTCCGGGCCGAGCAGCAGCGGGGCGAACCCGAAGCTGCGGATGCCGATGCGGGCGAACGCCTTGGCGTCGGTGCCGCCCGACATCACGTACGGCACCGGGTGCGCCGCCTCGTCCTCGGCGCGCAGCGCGCCCGCCAGCGCCGCGAACGTGGGGCCGTCGGCGTCGGCGGCGATGGCCTGCTCGTGGTTGATGAACTCGCGGGTGATCTTCGGGCCGAGCAGCCGGTCGACGGTGGCGAAGAACTCCTCGCCCAGGCCCGGCAGCACCCGGCCGTCCACCTGCGCGTACGCCGAGCCCGGGATGACGTTGACCTTGTACCCGGCGTCCAGCCGCGTCGGGTTGGCCGAGTTGCGGATCGTCCCGGCGAACAGCCGGCCGACCAGGCCGAGCCGCCGCGCCTCCTCGTCCAGCCGGTCGTGGTCGATGGGGGTGCCGAGCGCCTCGCCGAGGCCGTCCAGCAGCCGCCGCACGCCCGGCGTCAGCCGGACCGGCCACTGGTGGGAGGCCAGCCGGGAGATCGCGTGGCACAGCTCGGCGACGGCGTTGTCGGCGGCGGGCTTGGAGCCGTGCCCGGCGACGCCGCGCGCGGTCAGCCGCATCCACGCCGAGCCGCGCTCGCCGGTGGCGATCGGGTAGACGCGGGTGCCGGGCGCGGCGGTGACGCTGAACCCGCCCGACTCGCTGATCGCCTCCTCCACGCCGGTGAAGAAGTCGGCGTGCTCGCCCACCACGTGCCGCGAGCCGTAGTCGCCGGTGCACTCCTCGTCGGCCAGGAACGCCAGCACCAGGTCGCCGCGCGTCCGCCGGCCCTCGCGCAGCCGCTGCCGCACCGTCGCCAGCGTCATCGCCAGGGTGCCCTTCATGTCCACCGTCCCCCGGCCCCACAGGTACCCGTCGCGGACCTCGCCCGAGAACGGGTGCACGCTCCACTCGCCTGGGTCGGCCGGCACCACGTCCATGTGCCCGTGGACCAGGAACGCGGGCGCGTCCGGATCGGTCCCCGGGACGCGCGCCAGCACGTTGGCGCGGCCGGGCGCCGACTCGACGATGACGGGGTCGACGCCCACCTCGTCCAGCAGCACCGCGATGTGCTCGGCGGCGGGGCGCTCGGGGCGCCCCTTCCCCTCGCCCTCGTTGGTGGTGTCGATGCGCAGCAGGTCCGAGCAGATGGCCGCGACCTCGGCGGCGGCCGTCGCGCCGCCGGTCGCGGGACCGGGCGCAGGGCTGGTCAGGAGGCCGCTCTCCTGCGGTGGAGCCTGGGTCATGAACCTGCCTTCCGTAGGGTTCCTGCGTTTTGTCTACGCGCTGACCTCGGTCAACGCCCGGAGCGACGCGCCATGATCTCGATCCGGTGACGAATAGATCAGGGGCGGGCCGCGCGGGGGACGTGGGGTATGACGCTCCCAGCAGCGCGCCGGGTCGCGTCGCCCGGCGCCGACTGAGGGAGGACCATGACCAACCTCAAAGGGGGCGCCGGGCTGTCGGCGCTGGTGCTGGCGGTGGCCGTCGCGGCGCCCGGCTGCGGGGGCGGCGGGGACGGGGGCGGATCGGACGGGACGTTCGTCGTGGGCCACCCCGAGCCCGACCACCTGGTCCCGGGCAACACCACCAGCAGCTACGCCTTCGACGTGCTGAGCGGATTGTTCGAGAACCTGGTCGGGCTGAGCCGGGACGGCAAGCCGGTCAACCAGGCCGCCGAGTCGCTGACCACCACCGATCAGAAGGTCTGGACGATCAAGATCAGGGCGGGGCAGAAGTTCCACAACGGGGAACCGGTGACCGCCGGGAGCTTCGCCGACGCCTGGAACAACGCAGCATATGGGCCCAACGCCTATGAGGCGAACGACTACTTCTCCGGGTTCCAGGGGTACGACGAGATCAACCCCGAGGACGAGAAGGCCACCCCCAAGGGCAAGACGCTGTCGGGCCTGCAGGTGGTGGACGACGCCACCCTCAAGGTCACGCTCAAGAACCCGTTCAACCAGTTCCCGCTGCTGCTGACCTACCCGGCGTTCGCGCCGATCCCCAAGGCCGGGCTCGCCGACCTGAAGGCCTACGAGGACAAGCCGATCGGCAACGGCCCCTACCAGGTCAGCGGCAAGTGGGAGCGCAACAAGCAGATCAGGCTGGTGCCGTTCCCCGGCTACACCGGCCAGCGCAAGCCGCGCAACAAGGGCGTGGTCTGGAAGAGCTACTCCAGCGCCGACACCACCTACACCGACCTGCGCGCCGGGCGCGTGGACGTGATGCAGACCATCCCGGCCGCCAAGGTGCCCGAAGCCAAGCGCCTGCTCGGCAACCGGTTCCTGCCGCGCAAGACCGGCACCACCGACTACCTGGGCTTCCCGCTGTTCGACAAGCGGTTCGCCAGCCCGGACCTGCGCAAGGCGATCTCCATGGCGATCGACCGGCAGGGCATCAACAAGGCCGTCTACAACGGCGACTACCTGGTGGCCGACTCGCTGCTGCCGTCGATCATCCCCGGGCACCGGCAGGGCGCCTGCGGCGAGGCGTGCACCTACAACCCGGCCCGGGCCAAGGAGCTGTTCGACAAGGCGGGCGGCTTCAAGGGGACGATGGAGCTGTACCTGTCCAACGCCCAGCCCAGCTACGCGCAGTGGATGCAGATCGTCGCCAACTCCCTCAAGCAGAACCTCGGCGTCGCCGACGTGCAGCTGCGCATCATCCCCGCCTCCGACTACTTCTCGGTGCTGGCCAAGAAGCAGGAGAAGGGCCCCTACCGGCAGAACTGGGAGGCCGACTACCCCAGCGCCCAGAACTACCTGCAGAACATGTGGGGCGCGGCGGGCAACCGCATGGGCTGGAAGAACCAGCAGTTCGAGGACCTGATCGTCAAGGCCAACAGCGCGCCCGACCCGCAGGAGGCGCTGAGGCTCTACAACCGGGCCGAGGACGTGGCGCTGCGCGACCTGCCGCAGACGCCGCTGTGGACCTGGGCGGGGCAGGGCGGCCGGTCGGCGAGGGTGGACAACGTGACCATCACGCCGTACGCGTCCGGCCTGCTGGTCCACGAAGTGACGGTCAAGTAGCCCGCGGTGTGGCGCTACGCGCTGCGGCGGCTGCTGCAGGCCGTCCCCGTCTTCTTCGGCACCACGCTGCTCATCTACTGCATGGTGTTCGCGCTGCCGGGCGACCCGATCCAGGCGCTGGCCGGCGACAAGCCCGTGCCCGAGTCGGTGGCGGCGGCGCTGCGGGCCCGCTACAACCTGGACGACCCGCTGCTGGTGCAGTACGCCAAGTACCTGGGCGGCCTGGTGACCGGCGACCTCGGCGAGAACTACACCGGCCAGAAGGTGTCGGAGATGCTCGGCGGGCGCTGGGCGGTGACGGCCAAGCTCGCCGTCACCGCCTGGCTGTTCGAGCTGGTGCTCGGCATCGCGCTCGGGGTGTGGGCGGGGCTGCGGCGCGGCCGGCTCGCCGACACCCTGGTGCTGGGCGGCACCACGCTGCTGATCGCGGTGCCGGTGTTCGTGCTGGGCTACACCGCGCAGCTGGCGTTCGGCGTGCACTGGCCGATCCTGCCGTCGGCCGGCACCGACGAGGGCTGGCCGGTGAGCTACCTGCTGCCCGGGATCGTGCTGGGCTCGCTCGGCCTGTCGTACGTGGCGCGGCTGACCCGCACCAGCCTGGCCGAGAACCTGCGCGCCGACTACGTGCGCACCGCCCGCGCCAAAGGCCTGTCCAGGACGCGGGTGGTGGGGCGGCACGCGCTGCGCAACTCGCTGATCCCGGTGGTCACCTACCTCGGGGTGGACTTCGGCTCGCTGATGGGCGGCGCGATCGTCACCGAGGGCATCTTCAACCTGCCCGGCGTCGGCCAGCAGGTGTTCCAGTCCATCCAGCTGAAGGAGGGCCCGGTGGTGGTCGGCGCGGTCACCCTGCTGGTGCTGGTGTTCCTGCTGGTCAACCTGGTGGTGGACCTGCTGTACGGGCTGCTGGACCCGCGGATCGGGTACGAGTGACGGCGGAGCGCGCATGAAGATCGAAGATCCGGCGGGACCGGCCGCGTCCGGCCCGCCCCCGTCCGCCGCGGCCGCCGGCGTGCCCGCCGAGGCCGTCGCCGAGGCCGGCGGCCTGGTCGCGGGCCGCGCGGCGTCGCTGTGGCACGACGCCTGGTACGACCTGCGGCGGCGCGCCCTGTTCTGGGCGCCGGTCGCGGTGCTGCTGCTGGTCGGCACGATGGCGGCCGCGCCGGGCCTGTTCACCGGGCGGGGCGAGAACGAGCGCTGCGACCCCAACCTCGCCAAGCTCGGCCCGTCCGGCGGGCACTGGTTCGGCACCGACCTGGCCGGCTGCGACTACTACGCGCACGTGGTGCACGGCGCGCGCCCCACGCTGCTGATCGGCGTGGTGGTCACGCTGTTCGCGTTCGCGATCGCGGTGGTGCTCGGGATGCTCGCCGGGTACTACGGCGGCCCGGTGGACGCGCTGATCGCGCGGCTCACCGACGTGTTCTTCGGGCTGCCGTTCGTGCTGGGCGCCACGGTGATCCTGGTCGCCTTCCCCGGGCACGGCGTCGGCGCGATGACGCTGGTGCTGGTGCTGCTGGGCTGGACCACGATGATCCGCATCATGCGCGGCCAGGTGATCGCGGTGCGCGACGCCGACTACGTGCAGGCCGCGCGGCTGCTGGGCGCCTCCGACCGGCGGATCATGGGCCGGCACATCCTGCCCAACGCGCTGGCCCCGGTGATCGTGGTGGCCACCCTCAACGTCGGCAACGTGATCGCCGGGGAGGCCACCCTGGACTTCCTCGGCGTCGGCCTGCAGTACCCCGAGGTGTCGTGGGGCCTGCAGCTCAACCAGGCCCAGTCCTACGTCATCGACCACCCCCACCTGCTGGCGTTCCCGGCGGTGTTCCTGTCGCTGACGGTGCTGAGCTTCCTGCTGCTGGGCGACGCCGTGCGCGACGCCCTCGACCCGAAACTGCGGTGACCATGGACGTGAGCGAGCACGCGCCGCTGCTGGAGGTGGCCGACCTCAGCGTGGAGTTCCAGGTGCGCGGCCGGACCGTGCGGGCCGTCAACGGCCTGTCCTACACCCTGGAGGAGGGCGAGACGCTGGCGATCCTCGGCGAGTCGGGGTCGGGCAAGAGCGTGGCGGCCCAGGCCGTGCTGGGCATCCTGGACTCCCCGCCCGCCCGCGTCACCGGCGGCTCGGTGCGGCTGCGCGGCGAGGAGCTGCTGGACCTGCCCGAGCACCGGCGGCGCGCCTACCGGGGCGACCGCATCTCGATGATCTTCCAGGACGCGCTGAGCGCGCTGAACCCGGTGCTCACCGTCGGCGACCAGCTCGCCGAGATGTTCCGCGCGCACCGCGGGATGCGCCGCCGGGAGGCCCGCGACCGGGCGGCCGAGCTGATGGAGCGGGTGCGCATCCCCTCGGCGCGGCAGCGGCTGGGCGAGCACCCGCACCGGTTCTCCGGCGGGATGCGGCAGCGCGTGATGATCGCGATGGCGCTGGCGCTGGAGCCGGACGTGCTGATCGCCGACGAGCCCACCACCGCGCTGGACGTCACCGTGCAGGCGCAGATCATGCGGCTGCTGGCCGACCTGCAGGACGAGCTGCGGACGGGCCTGGTCCTGATCACCCACGACCTGGGCGTGGTCGCCGGGATCGCCGACCGCATCGTGGTCATGTACGCCGGGGCGGTCGCCGAGCGGGCGCCCGCCGCCGACCTCTACGCCCGCCCCGCGCACCCCTACACCGCGGGGCTGCTGGCGTCGGTGCCGCGCGTCGACCGCGGCGGCGGGGCGATCAGCCCGATCAAGGGCGCGCCGCCCGATCCGGCCGCGCTGCCGCCCGGCTGCCCGTTCCACCCGCGCTGCCCGCGCGCCGAGCGGGTCTGCGCGGCCGAGGTCCCCCCGCTGGTCGAGGTCGCGCCCGGACACGCCGCGGCCTGCCACTTCGCCGAGGAGGTGCACCGTGGCGACCGACCGCTCGCACGGTGAGGCGGACAAGGAAGGCGCGGCGGGGCACGACGGGGCCGCGCCGCCGCTGCTCCAGGCCGAGGGCCTGGCCAAGCACTACCCGGTGACCCGGGGCGTGGTCGTCAAGCGCACCGTCGGGCTGGTCAAGGCCGTGGACGGGGTGGACCTGGAGCTGCGGCGCGGCGAGGCGCTGGGCGTGGTCGGCGAGTCCGGCTGCGGCAAGTCCACCCTGGCCAAGCTGCTGCTGGCGGCCGAGCGGCCCACCGCCGGGACCGTGCGCTTCGACGGCCGCGACGTCTCCGCGATGGGCCGCCGCGAGCTGCGGGAGCTGCGCGCCCGCGCCCAGATGGTGTGGCAGGACCCCTACACCTCGCTCAACCCCCGCATGACGGTCGGCGACATCGTGCGGGAGCCGTACGAGATCCACCCCGAGGCCGTGCCCAGGGGCGAGCGCCGCGCCCGCGTCGAGGAGCTGCTGGAGCTGGTCGGCCTGCACCCGGGCCACATCGACCGGTACCCGCACCAGTTCTCCGGCGGCCAGCGGCAGCGCGTCGGCATCGCCCGCGCGCTCGCGCTGCGCCCGCGGGTGCTGGTGTGCGACGAGCCGGTGTCCGCGCTGGACGTGTCGGTGCAGGCCCAGGTCATGGGGCTGCTGAACGACCTGCGCCGCGAGCTGGGCCTCGCCTACGTGTTCATCGCCCACGACCTGGCGGTGGTCCGGCACGTCGCCGACCGCGTCGCGGTCATGTACCTGGGCCGCGTCGTGGAGACCGGCGAGGTGGCCGACATCTACGACCGCCCCACCCACCCCTACACCCAGGCCCTGCTGTCGGCGGTCCCGGTGCCCGACCCCGCCCGCCGGGCGTCGCCGATCATGCTGGAGGGCGAGCCGCCGTCGCCGCTGGACCCGCCCTCGGGCTGCCGCTTCCGCACCCGCTGCCGCAAAGCCGCCGACATCTGCGCCGAGCAGGTGCCCGAGCTGCGGCCGCGCCCCGGCTCGGCGCACCCGAGCGCCTGCCACTTCGCCGCCGAGGACGCGCGGGCGGGCAGCGGCTGATCACCGTGCCGGGGCGGTCCGTAGAGTGGGGCCCATGGCACGCAAGGGAAGGGTGTCCGGGCGCGAGCCGGAGCGGCACCGGATCGCCGGCGGCGAGGCCGAGCTGCTGCGCGACCCCGACCGCGACGGCGGCTGGGTGCTGTGCGTGGGCGGGGTCCCGCAGTCGTACGTGGACCTGTCGGACCCCACCCACCTCGACTTCGAGTACATGAAGCTGATGGGCGACGTGGTGGACTGCCTGGGGCTCGCCGCCGAGCCCTTCGACGCGGTCCACATCGGCGGCGCCGGGTGCACGCTGCCGCGCTACGTCGCCGCGACCCGGCCCGGATCGCGGCAGGTGGTGCTGGAGCCGGACGGCGAGCTGGTGCAGTTGGTGCGCGAGCGGCTGCCGGTCAAGGGCGTGCCGGGGCTGAAGATCCGCGTGACCGACGGGCGCGCGGGGCTCGCGGCGGTGCCCGACGCCGCCGACGACCTGGTGGTGCTGGACGCCTTCGCCGAGGCCGCGATCCCGGCGGACCTGGTCACCGCGGAGTTCACCGCGGAGGTCGCGCGGGTGCTGCGGCCCGGCGGCGTCTACCTGGCCAACATCGCCGACGGGTTCCGGCTGCCGTTCGCGCGCCGGTACGCCGCCACGGTGCGCGCGGTGTTCCGGCACGCGCTGCTGCTGGCCGACCCGGGGGTGCTGCGGGGCCGCCGGTTCGGCAACCTGATCGTGGCCGCGTCCCGGGCGCCGCTGCCGGTCGCCGAGCTGAACCGCCGCGCGGCGGGCGGCTTCGCGCGCGCCCGGCTGCTGGAGGGCGACGAGCTGACGGCGTTCATCGCCGGGGGCGCGCCCCTGCGCGACGGCGAGGACTTCGCCACCCCGGCCCCGCCGCCGCAGGTCTTCGGCAAGTCGTGACCGGCCGCGCGCGAGGAGGGGCCTGATGGGCGGGCCGGTCGAGGACTTCGAGGAGCAGCGGCCCCGGCTGCTGGGGCTGGCCTACCGGATGCTCGGCGAGGTGCAGGAGGCCGAGGACGCCGTCCAGGACGCCTACCTGCGCTGGAGCGGCGCGGACGGCGTCGAGGACCCGCGCGCCTGGCTGACCCGCGTGGTCACCAACCTGTGCCTGAACCGGCTGACCTCGGCCCGCGCCCGCCGCGAGACCTACCCGGGCCCCTGGCTCCCCGAGCCCGCCGACCCGGCGGTGCTGGGGCCGCTGGAGACGGCCGCGCAGCGCGAGTCGGTGTCGCTGGCGCTGCTGGCCCTGATGGAGTCGCTGACCCCGTCCGAGCGGGCGGTGTTCGTGCTGCGCGAGGCGTTCGCCTACCCGCACGCCGAGATCGCCGCGATCCTGGACGTCAGCGAGCCCGCCAGCCGCCAGCTGTACCGCCGCGCCCGGCGGCACGTGGGGGAGCGGCGCTTCGCCCCGGGCCGCGAAGAGGCGCGCCGCCTGGTCGAACGGTTCCTGGAGGCGGCGGCTGGCGGCGACGTGGCGGGGCTGGAGCGCCTGCTCGCCGAGGACGTGGTCGCCTGGTCCGACGGCGGCGGCAAGGTCAGCTCGGCCCGACGGCCGGTCCGGGGGCGGGAGAAGGTCGCCCGGTACCTGCTGGGCCTCGCCTCCCGCGTGGCGGTGCTCGACGAGATCGCCATCACCGAGGTGAACGGCGCGCCGGCGGTCGTCGGCCGCATGGCCGGGGAGGCGGCCTTCGTCCTGGTGCCGGCCTGGTCCGGCGCCGAGGCGGTGGCCTTCCACACCGTCGTCAATCCGGAGAAGCTCCGGTCGCTGTCACGTTCGGGCGGGCCGCCCGGTCCTTCTCAGTGAACCTGGGAGGAACCATGATTCTCGTGACCGGAGCGACCGGCACCCTCGGCCGCGCCCTCGTCCCGCTGCTGACCGGACCCGGCGCCGAGGTGCACGGCCTCAGCCGGCGCCCCCGCCGGACCGGGGGCGTCACCTGGCACCAGGGCGACCTGGCCACCGGGGCGGGCGTCGCCGAGGCGGTGAAGGGCGCCGGGACGATCGTGCACTGCGCCAGCGACCCGCGCCGCTTCAAGAACGACGCGGCCGCCACCGAGCGCCTGGTGGAGGAGGCGCGCCGCCAGGGCCGGCCGCACCTGGTCCACATCTCGATCGTCGGCGTGGACCGGCACCCCTTCGGCTATTACCGAACGAAATTCCAGACCGAACGGATCATCGAGAATTCGGGCCTGCCCTACACGATTCTGCGCACGACCCAGTTCCACGACCTGCTGGCCACGGCGCTGGGCCTGCTGTCGAAAGCGCCCGTGCTGACGCCGCTCCCGGCCGGGACCCGTTTCCAGCCGATCGACGTTGCCGAGGTCGCCGCCCGCCTGGCCGAACTCGCCCGCGCCGCCCCGGCCGGGCGGGTCGCCGACATGGGCGGCCCCGAGGTCCGCGCCGTCGAGGACCTCGCCCGCGCCTACCTGGCCTCGCGCGGCCTGAAGCGGCGGCCGCTGCCGGTCCGGCTGCCCGGCGCGGCCGCCCGCGCCTTCCGCGACGGCGTGCACCTGGCGCCCGGGAACGCGGCCGGCGGCCGCACCTGGGAGGAGTACTTGCAGGGCACGGGCACAACCCATTGAAACGGGCGCGCGCGGCAATTGCCGACCGCCCGGAACGGGGTCCGGGAAATCGGCGGCACCGCCCTGCGCGATCGGTCTCCGCGCGACCGCCCGGTGTCCCATAATCGAGCGATGGAGTCGTCCACCCGAATTCTCATTCTCGGCATGGATTCGTCGGGGAAGGTGCTCCAGTTCGACCGCAACGCCGCCGCGGTGCTGGGCGCGGACGCGGACGGACTGCTGGGCGCGCAGGTGGACGAGCTGATCACCGGCGCCAGGGAGCCCCTCACCGAGGTCGTGCGGCACGGCCGCGAGCGCACCGCCGTGCTGCCGGTCGAGACCCGCCGCGGCGGCGTGCACGACGCCGTCGTCACCCTGCACCCGATGAACGGCGGCGACCCGGACCTCGCCGCGCTCGCGGTGGTCCGGGTGCCGGTGCCGCTGGCCGACCGGTTCCTGGACCCGGCCGTCATCCGGCGCGCGCTGCTGGACGACGCGCTGCCGCGCATCGGCACGACCCTTGACCTGGACCTGCTGGCGCGCGGCCTGATGGACGTCCTGGTCCCGCACTTCTGCAACTCCGGCGCCCTGCTGCTGCTGGAGAGCCTGGTGGACGCCGACGAGCCCCCGGCCGGGGGCTCGCCGGTGCTGCGCCGCATGGCGATCGGGTTCGACGACGGCGACCCCGCCTGGGACGCGACCTTCCCCACCGGCGAGACCCTGACCTACCCCGAGCGCACCCCGTTCGCCCAGTGCCTGCGTACCGGCGAGCCCGTGCTGGTGTCGATGGACGGCGAGCAGGCCGCCCGCCTCGCCGCGGCCTGGCGGCGGCCCCCGGTCGCCGACCTGCTCAAGGGCGCCTCGATGCTGCTGCTGCCGATCACCGGCGCGGACCGCGGCGTGCTCGGGCTGTTCGTGTGCCTGCGCGACCCCGCGCACCGCCCGTTCGACGCCTACGACGTGGAGATCGGCGCCGGCTTCGCCGCCCGCGCCGCCATCTTCATCGAGAGCGCCCGCCGCTACGGCCGCGAGCGCGCCACCGCCCTCACCCTGCAGCGCAGCCTGCTGCCCACCGGCCTGTCGGCGCCCTCCCCGGTCGCGGTGCACCACCGCTACCTGCCCGGCAGCCGCCTGATCGAGGTCGGCGGCGACTGGTACGAGTCGATCGCGCTGCCCGGCGCGCGGGTCGCGCTGGTGGTCGGCGACGTCGCCGGGCACGGCGTGCGCGCCGCGGTCACCATGGGCCGCCTGCGCACCGCGATCCACACCCTGGCCGGGCTGGAGCTGCCGCCCGCCGAGGCGCTGGAGCGCCTGGACTCGCTGATGCGCACGCTGGGCGAGCGCGAGCCGCACTTCGCCACCTGCGCCTACGTCGTCTACGACGCGGTCAGCGGCCGCTGCGAGGTCGCCAGCGCCGGGCACCTGCCGCCGCTGCTGGCCCCGCCCGGCGGCGAGGCGGTGTTCGTGGACGTGCCGCCCGCGCCGCCGCTGGGCATCGGCGACGGCCGCCCGGTGGTCAGCCGCTCCTTCACCGTCGAGGACGACTCCCTGCTGTTCCTCTACACCGACGGCCTGGTGGAGAACCGCGCCCGCGACATCGACGACGGCCTGGACCGGCTGCGCGCCACCTTCGACCGCACCGGCGCGCCGGCCGCGCTCGGCCCGCGGTCGCTGGAGGAGCTGTGCCAGGCCGCCATGGACGGCGTCTTCGACGACCAGCACCGCGACGACATCGCGATGCTGCTGGCCCGGCTGCGCCGCATCCCCGCCGACGACCACGTGTCCTGGGACCTGCCCGCCGACCCCGCCGCCGTGCGCCGGGCCCGCGGCCTGATCCGCGAGCGGCTGGGCGACTGGAAGCTGGACGAGCTGGCCGACTCGACCGTGCTGATGGCCTCGGAGCTGGTCACCAACGCCATCCGGCACGCCGGGGGCCGCGTCACGCTGCGCCTGGTCCGCGAGGGCGGGCTGGTGTGCGAGGTGTTCGACGCCTCCGACGGCCGCCCGCGCATCCGCGGCGCCGACGGCGAGGACGACTTCGCCGAGTCGGGGCGCGGCCTGCACGTGGTGAGCCGCCTGGCCACGCGCTGGGGCGTGCGCCGCACCGGCGGCGGCAAGGCCGTCTGGTGCGAGCAGGAGCTGCCCCAGTCCGCCCCCGGTCCGGTGCGCGGCGTCTAGCGCAGCACCGAGATGTGCACGTGGTCGTAGTGGTTCTGGGTGAGGCTGCCCCGGTCGCTCATCGAGCGCCAGCCGCCGCCCCGGACGTTCCAGATGTGCTGCTTCCAGATCACGTACGAGATGCCCAGGCGCTGCGCGTTGCTGATGGCGTACTGGGCGACCTGGTCGCCGTGGCGCTGCGCGCTGGCCGAGGGCATCCGGCCCGCGGTGCTCTCCATGAAGTCGCAGGCCCGGCCCTTGCCGTGGTCCTGCGGGTCGCCGGTGCTCCGGAAGCAGCCGATCACCGGGAACGGGCCGAACATGGTGTTCAGCTCCACCACCACCGACCGCATCGTGGGCGTCATCATGTTGCCGGTGATGATCGAGCGCGGCTGGGTCACGTTGTCGGGGCGCCCGGTGACCTGCGGCTGCTGGCGCGGGGTGGTCCTGCGCCGCTCCGGCTGCGCGCCCAGGTAGGCGATCTTGGTGCCGCGCGGCAGGATCTTCTTGAGCTGCTTGCCGAGCTTCTTGGCGTCGGTCTTGGGCGCGCTCAGCACCAGCGCGTTGCCCTGCGGCATCCCGAGGGCGCGGGCCTGCTGGCGGGAGACCACCGCGTCCACGTCGCCGATGCCCATCGAGGCGTAGGCGCCGACGCGGACCTGGCCCGGCGCGTTGCTGCGCCCGGCGGGGACGACCTCGCCCAGCGGCATCGACCCGTCCTGGCTCAGCTCGAACGACACCGCCAGCCCGCCGGTCGCCACCGTCTGCCAGAGCTGGTCGGACTCGGCGGTCTGGCGCGGCGCGAACGCCCGGAACGAGGAGGGGTCCACGCCCAGCAGCCCGACCCGGCGGCCGGCGACCTGGGCCTGCGCGGCGTCCACCACCGCGACCCCGGCCACGCCCTTCAGCCGCCGGGCGCGCTCCACCGCCTGCGGCGGCAGCGCGCCGGTCCCGGCGATCAGCAGGTGCGGGGTGAGCCGGCGGCCCAGCGGCGCGACCGCGCCCGGCTGCTGCCGGGCGGCGTCCTGCTGGGAGACCGACACGAGCGTGCCGGGGTCGGCCCGCCCGGGGCCCGCCTCGCCCCCGCCCGCGTGCCAGGTGACCAGCACGATCACGTTCCCGGCGACGGTGAGCACCGCCGCCCCGGCGATCACGGCGGGTACCGTGCGGCCCCAGCGCAGGACGCCCCGGTCGCCGCTGCCCGCCCCGCGCCTGCGCACCTGGCCCCCGCCCTCCGCCGATCTCTCCTGCGCCGATCTTGCCTAGGCCCCCAGATCTTAGACAGCGCCGCGGACACTGGCCAGGCGGGGGCGGCGCGGAACCGGCGGGGGAGAAGTCGCGCGGGCCGCGTCCGCACCCGCCCTGCCCGGCGCGGGTTCGACGGGGGACTCCTCGACGGTCTCCTGGCCGCCTCTTTGAAGGAGAGCCGCCAGTGCATGCACCAGCATCCGCGCGCGCCGCCGTTCGGCCCCATGACCTTCTGGAAGTCCTGCCAGGTCTCGGGCGTGAGCGGTCCCGCCCGCCACCCGCGGCGGTCGCGGCGCCCGGTCAGGCGCCGCGGACGAAACCGGTGACCAGCCGGTTGAACTCGTCGGCGTGCTCGATCATGGCCCAGTGCCCGCAGCGGTTGAGCAGCACCAGCCGGCTGTCGGGGATGCGGGCCAGCAGCTGCAGGGAGCTCTCGAAGGGCACCACCCGGTCGTCCCGGCCGTGGATCAGCAGGGTGGGGACGGCGATCTCGCGCAGCCGGTCCAGGTCCACCCACACCGGCAGCGGCGCGCCCTGGGGCAGGCCGTCCACGTAGTTGCGCAGGTGCTCGGGGCGGGCCAGGGCGGCGTCCGAGCGGGCCCGGCACAGCTCCGGGGTGGCGAAGCGGGCCTTGTCGAAGCACATGATCTCGACCAGGCGGCGCATGTTCTCGGGGCCGGCGTCGCGGTAGGCCTCGATGAGGACCTTCAGGCCCTCCGACGGGCCGTCGCCGGGGCCGAACAGCGACGGCGCGCGGCTCACCGGCGGTCCCATGGTGACCAGGTGGCTGACGCGGCCGGGGTGCTCGACGGCCAGGCGCAGCGAGGTGTGGCCGCCCATGGAGTTGCCGACGAACGCGGCCCGGTCGATGCCGAGGGCGTCCAGGAACTGGATCGCGGCCCCGACGTGGTCCAGGCGGTCGACGGTCACCGCGTCGGACTCGCCCCAGCCGGGCATGTCCACGGCGTACACGTGGAAGTTCTCGGCGAGCGCCTCGATGTTCCCGGAGAAGTTGCTCCAACCTGTCGCGCCGGGGCCGCTGCCGTGCAGCAGGACGAGGGGGTGCCCTTCGCCCGCCTCGTAGTAGCGCAGGTTCCAGTCCTCGGTCCGGACGGTGCGGGCCAGGTCGTCCTTGGTGAGCGGCATCAGTGGGCGGCCTTTCCGGAGAGCAGCGCGGCGACGTCCTCGGGGGCGCGGTGCCCCCAGCTGTGCAGGCGGTCCAGGGTCTGGACCTGCCAGGTGGCCTCGTCCACCAGCAGGCCGCCCCAGCCGTACTCGACGCTGAAGCCGGACGGCGTCCGCACGTAGAAGCTGAACATTTGGTCGTTGGGGTGCATCCCGAGCGTCATCTCGAAGGGCTGCCCGGCGTCCATGCAGCGGTCGTAGGCGGTGCCCACGTCGCGGATGTCGGTGACCTCGACCATGAAGTGGTGGGTGCGCTTGGGGTGCGGCATGTCGCCGAACGCCACCGAGTGGTGCCGCGGGTTGCAGCGCAAGAAGATCAGGTCGGCGTAGGTGCCGGGCGCGACCTCCTCGACGATGGTGTCGGAGACGCGGAAGCCCAGCAGGTCGCGGTAGAAGGCCAGGTAGGTCTCGCGCGGGACGCCCTGCGCCGGCAGCACCTGGTGGCCGGCGCCGCCCTCGCCGGTGACGAACCCGCCCAGCAGGGTCTCGGAGCGGAACGGGGTCCCGGCGTCGGCGAAGCCGGTGACCAGTTCGACGCGGTTGCCCATCGGGTCGCTGGTGATCACCAGCCGCTCCACCCGGCGGGCCGCGGCCAGGTCGGCGCCGCCGTCGGCGACCTCGAACCCGGCGGCGGCGAGGCCGGCGGCCAGCTCCTCCAAACGGGCCTCGGAGGCGACCTCGTAGCCGCTGGCCACCAGGTCGTCGGCCCCGCCGCGCTGGACGAGCCAGCGGTGGGCCTTGCCGTCGGTGCGCAGCGCCAGGGACTCGGGGGTCCGGGAGGCGAGCTGCATGCCCAGGAGGGTGACGCCGAAGTGCTCCCAGGCGTCGAGGTCGCTCGCCTCGTAGACGACGTAGGCGAGTTCTTTCACACCGGTCATGGGTGCTCCTTGGTTCTCGGTGGGGTGTCAGGCCGGGACGGCCAGGCCGGAGACGTCGGCGGCCGCGACGAAGCGGTCGGGGCGCACGGCGACGGCGCGGGCGTTGTAGCGGGCCAGCCAGGGCAGCAGGACGCCCTGGAGGTCGACCAGCTCGTCGGGTCCCTGCGTGTAGGCGGTCCTGGGGCGGACCGCGATGTAGCGGGCGTCCAGCGCGTCCCAGGCCGCCCGCTCCTCGGCGGAGAGCAGCCCGGCCGGGTCGGTGTCCGCGCCCAGCAGGACGAAGCCGCCGCCCAGCAGGTCGTCGAGGCGCGCCATCCGGCCCGCGGCGTCGCCGACGACGGGCTGCGGGACCATGCGGCCGATGACGCTGGCGTCGTGGACGGGGCCTCGCAGCCAGCCCGCCCGCAGGGTCGGCGGCGCGGTGAGCGGAGGCTCGAAGGGGGTGACGGCGCCCTCGGGGACGCGGTTCATCTCCGCGATCTCCTCCGGGGTCGCCTCCTGCTTGATGACCCGGCCGAGCTGGACGGCCAGCCCCGTGTAGTGCTCGGCGTTCGGGCGCCGCTCGGCCTCGTAGGTGTCGAGCCAGCTCTCGGGCAGCCCGCCCTTCAGGACGCGGGCCAGCTTCCAGCCGAGGTCGTGGGCGTCGCGCATCCCGGTCTGCATCCCCGCCCCGGCCCACGGGGGCATGAGGTGGGCGGCGTCCCCGGCGAGGAAGACGCGCCCGGCGCGCCAGGGGTCGGCCATCCGGGTGTGGTGGCGGTAGAAGGCCCACTGGTGGATCGCGACGTCCTCGGCGGACACGCCCAGCGCGGTCAGGAGCGGCCAGACGTCGCCCTCGGTCGTGAAGTCCGCCTCGCTCTCCTGCGGCTTGAGGGGGATCTCCCAGCGGTGGTTGCCCGCCGACAGCGCGATGTCCACCACCGGGCGCTCGCGGTCGGACCAGAAGGTGAGCACGTCGCGGTCGGGCCACCAGCGCTTGACGCGGCAGTCGATGACGATCCACTGCACGTCGCCGGTGCCGCCGTCCAGGCTGCTGCCGATCATGCCCCGGACGGCGCTGCCGCCGCCGTCGGCGCCGATCACGTAGCGGGCGCGCACCGTGCCCGCCGCCCCGGTGGCGAGGTCGGCCGTCGTCACGGTGACGCCGTCGGCGTCCTGGGCCAGGCCGGTCGCCGCCACGCCGTAGCGGACGTCGATCAGGTCGCCGCGCTCCCGCGCGCAGGCGCGCAGCTCGGCCTCCATGACCGGCTGGTAGATGTTGTAGAAGCGGGGGCCGGTGCCCAGCGTGGACGGCGGGTGCTCGATCCGCATCAGCTCGGTGCCGTCGTAGGTGGTCCAGCGCAGCGCCCGCTGCGGCTCGATGACCTTGGCGATCCGCTCGTCCGCGCCCAGCGACTGCAGGATGCGCATCGTCCAGTCGTTGATCGTGACGGCGCGGGCGCGCGGGTAGATGTCGGCGTCCCGTTCGAGCGCGACGACCGAGACGCCGTGCGCGGCGAGGGTGAGCGCGGCGGTCAGGCCGGTGGGGCCGTAGCCGACGATCGCGACGTCGGCGGCGGGGTGCTGGGACATGCGGGCTCCGGGGTGGCGTGACGAACAGGTCCGTACCGGCGTTCTGTACCGAACGGTCGGTACGATCGTGAGCACCATCACACAGGCCCGTCCGGCCCGTCCACGAGATTCCGCTGTGCAGAATCGCAGGTGGGAGCGGGTGCGGCCGGGGCGGACGGACCGGATCGCAGGGGCGGGGACGCGCATGCAGAAGGCGGAGAACGGCAACCGGCGCGGCCGGCGGTCCCGGGAGGAGATCCTCGACGCCGCCGAGCGGCTGATGGCCGAGCGGGGCTACGCGGCCACCTCGCTGTCGGCGCTGAGCCGGGAGTGCGGGCTGCCCAAGAGCGCGGTCTACCACCACTTCCGGTCGAAGGCCGGGCTGCTGTCGGCGGTCATGGCGCGCGGGGCCTACGAGTTCTACGCCGCGATGCGGCGGGCGCAGGCGGGTGGCCCGGAGGGGGACACCCCGCGCGAGCGGCTCGCCTGGTTCCTGCTGCGCACCGGCGAGATCTTCATGGCGCGCCCGGACTTCCTGCGGCTGCACCTGCTGCTGGTGATGAGCGCCGAGGCCGCCGAGGCCGAGGTGGACGCCGTCATCGACCAGGTGCGGCGGGACGGCCGCGCGCAGATGAACCGGATGATCGCGGCGTCGTTCGCGGCGGAGGGCGCCGAGGTCGCGCAGGCCGTGGCCGACGGCCTGGACCACTTCGCCATCGCGGGCTTCGACGGTGCGTTCGTCGCCCTCCAGGCCGGGCACGGCCGCGGGATGGCGGACCAGATGAGGCTGCTCGCCGAGGCCGTGGCCGCGCTCGGCGAGGCGCGGGCGGCCCGGACGCGCGCGGCGGCGGGCGGGGCGGGGCCGTCAGGCCGCGCGTAGGTCGTGCTCCAGGGCCGCCGCGGCGGTCCGCAGGATCGCGACCAGCTTCGGCAGGCGCTCGGCGTCGTACCGGACGCTCGGCATGGAGACCGACAGGCCCGCCGTCCGGCTGCCGTCCGGGCTGCGCACCGGCACCCCCACCGCGACCAGGCCGCGTTCGGAGCGGCCGTTGTTCATCGCGAAGCCGTTGCGCCGGACGCGCTCCAGTTCCGCCCGCAGTTCCGCCGGGTCGGGGCGGTCGGCGGGCCCGTCGTCCTCGTCGCCGCTGTAAAGGGCGTCCAGTTCCTCCGGCGGCAGCAGGGAGAGCAGCAGCAGGCCGCCGGAGGTGCGGTGCGCGGGGAAGACCATGCCCTCGCGCGAACCGACCCGCAGCACCTGCGACGTCTCCGCGCTGGCGATGAAGCGCACGGTCGTGCCGGTGCGCACGGCCAGGTTGACCGTCTCGTCCAGCAGGTCGGCGAGCCGGCGCAGGTGCGGCAGCGCCACGGCGCGCAGGTGGGCGGCGGCCGACTGGGAGTGGGCGGCCAGCTCCAGGACGGGGCCGACCCGGTAGGAGCGGTCGACGGCCTGGACGGCGAAGTCGCGGTATACCAGCGTGGCCAGCAGCCGGTGGGCGGTCGAGGCCGCCACGCCCAGGCGCGCGGCGACCTCGGTGACCGTCATCGGCCCCTCCAGCTGGAGCATCGTGGCGATCCTGAGGGCGTTGTCCACGCTGGTCACCGCGTACGGAGGCGGGGTCTTCAGGGGATGGTCCATGCGCTGCGCCTCCTCGGGGTTTCCGCAGACCAGAAACTTCTTTTCCGTCGTGCGAAAGCACCGCCATGGTAGGGCCATGGCCACCACCTCCGGCGACACGCCGGTCACGACGCGGGCCGCCCGCGATCAGCGCGGCGCCCCGCCGCGCGAACGCGACGCCCGCGACCGCCCGTTCGCGGACCGGCGCGGCGGCCCGGCCGCCCCGGCGCCCGGACCCGGACCGGAGACGCCCGCCGCGCCCCCGTCCGCCGGTGATCCGGACGCCGAGCGGCGCGCCGCCGAGCGCCTGCTCGAAGCCGCCCGCACCGGCGTCCCGGCCGCGCCCGTGCGCGACCTGATCGGCTCCGGCGGGGCCGCCGCCTACGCCGTCCAGCGGCGGCTGACCGCCGCGCGCGTCGCCGCCGGGGCCCGGATCGTCGGCCGCAAGATCGGCCTGACCGCGCCCGCCGTCCAGGCGCAGCTCGGCGTCGACCAGCCCGACTTCGGCGTGCTGTTCGACGACATGGCGTGCGAGCGGGCGGTGCCGTCGGACCGGCTGCTCCAGCCCCGGGTGGAGACCGAGATCGCCTTCGTGCTCGGCGCGGACCTCGCCGACGGGCCGCTGGACGCCGCCCAGGCGCGGGCCGCCGTGGCCCACGCGGTCGCCGCGCTGGAGATCGTGGACAGCCGGATCGCGGGCTGGGACATCGGCTTCTCCGACACCGTGGCCGACAACGCCTCCGCCGGCATGTACGTGCTGGGCTCCGAGCGGGTGCCGCTCGCCGGGTTCGAGCCGGCGTCGGCGGCCATGGAGATGCGCGTGGACGGCGAGATCGCCGCCACCGGCACCGGCCGCGACTGCCTGGGCGACCCGCTGGCGGCCCTGTGCTGGCTGGCGCGCACCGCGCGCGACCTCGGCGACCCGCTGCGCGTGGGGCAGCTCGTGCTGTCGGGGGCGCTCGGCCCGATGGTGCCGGTCGGCCCCGGCGCGGTCGTCACCGCGACCGTCACCGGCCTCGGCGGGGTCACCGCCGTTCTCACCGGGCGGGAGCGGGGATGAGCAGGACCAAGGTCGCGGTGATCGGGTCGGGCAACATCGGCACCGACCTGATGATCAAGGTGATGCGGGTGTCGCGCACCCTGGAGATGGCGGCGATGGTCGGCATCGACCCGGCCTCCGACGGGCTGGCCCGCGCCGCCCGGATGGGCGTGCCGACGACGGCCGGCGGGGTGGCCGGGCTGATCGCGATGCCCGGCTTCGCCGACATCGCCCTGGTCTTCGACGCCACCTCCGCCGGGGCCCACCGCGCCAACGCGGCGGCGCTCGCCCCGCACGGCAAGCGCATGGTCGACCTCACCCCGGCCGCGCTCGGCCCGTTCACGGTCCCGGCGGTCAACATGGACGAGCACCTGGACGCGCCCGACGTCAACATGGTGACCTGCGGCGGCCAGGCGACCGTCCCGATCGTGGCGGCGGTCTCGCGGGTGACGCCGGTCGGGTACGCCGAGATCGTCGCCTCGATCGCCTCCCGGTCGGCCGGGCCGGGCACCCGGGCCAACATCGACGAGTTCACCGAGACCACCGCCCGCGCCGTCGAGCGGGTCGGCGGGGCCGCGCGCGGCAAGGCGATCATCATCCTCAACCCCGCCGAGCCGCCGCTGATCATGCGCGACACCGTGCTCGCCCTCATCGCCGACCCCGACCCGGCCGTCCACGAGCGCGTCCGGGAGTCGGTGGCGGCGATGGTCGCCGACGTCGCGGCGTACGTGCCCGGCTACCGGCTCAAGCAGCAGGTGCAGATCACCCCGGTGCCCGACGGGTACGCCCGCACGCTGGACGGCGGCGCGCCGACCCACCAGGTGTCGGTCTTCCTCGAAGTGGAGGGGGCCGCCCACTACCTGCCGGCCTACGCCGGGAACCTCGACATCATGACCTCGGCCGCGCTCAGCGTGGCCGAGCGGATCGCCGCCTGGGAGGCCGCCCGATGACACCCCGCCTCTTCCTCCAGGACGTCACCCTGCGCGACGGGATGCACGCCGTCCGGCACCGCATCGCCCCGGCCGACGTCGCGCGCATCGTCGCCGCCCTCGACGCCGCCGGCGTGGACGGCATCGAGGTGGCCCACGGCGACGGGCTCGCGGGCGGCTCGCTCACCTACGGCCCCGGGTCCCACACCGACTGGGAGTGGATCGAGGCGGCCGCCGGGGCGATCGGCCGCGCGCGCCTCACCACCCTCCTGCTCCCCGGCATCGGCACCGTCGCCGACCTGCGGCGCGCCCACGACCTGGGCGTCCGCTCGGTGCGGATCGCCACCCACTGCACCGAGGCCGACATCGCCGCCCAGCACGTCGCGACCGCCCGCGACCTCGGCATGGACGTCTCCGGCTTCCTGATGATGAGCCACATGGCCGAGCCCGCCGCCCTCGCGCGGCAGGCCCGGCTGATGGAGTCCCAGGGGGCGCACTGCGTCTACGTCACCGACTCGGGCGGGCGGCTGACCATGGGCGGGGTGCGCGACCGCGTGCGCGCCTACCGCGACGTGCTCGACCCCGCGACCGAGATCGGCATCCACGCCCACGAGAACCTCTCGCTCGCGGTCGCCAACTCGGTGACGGCAGTCGAGGAGGGCGTGACGCGCGTGGACGCCTCCCTGGCGGGCCACGGGGCGGGCGCGGGGAACTGCCCAATCGAGCCGTTCGTCGCGGTCGCCGACCTGCACGGCTGGCGGCACGGCGCGGACCTGTTCGCCCTCCAGGACGCCGCCGACGACATCGTCCGCCCGCTGCAGGACCGGCCGGTGCGCGTCGACCGCGAGACCCTCACCCTCGGCTACGCCGGGGTCTACTCCAGCTTCCTGCGGCACGCCGAGACCGCCGCCGAGCGGTACGGCCTCGACGTGCGCGCGATCCTGCTGGAGGTGGGCCGCCGCGCCCTGGTCGGCGGCCAGGAGGACATGATCACCGACATCGCGCTCGACCTGTGCGGCGGCGGCACCGCCTGACCGCCCGGCGCTACAGGCCGGCGGAGCGGCCGATGATCTCCTTCATGATCTCGTTGGAGCCGGCCCAGATCTTGGTGACGCGGGCGTCCATCCAGGCGCGGGCCACCCGGTACTCGCGCATGTAGCCGTAGCCGCCGAACAGCTGCACGCAGCCGTCGATGATCTGGTTCTGCACCTCCGAGGTCCACCACTTGGCCTTGGAGGCGTCGGCGGTGTCCAGCTCCCCGGCCACGTGCGCGGCCAGGCACTGGTCCACGAAAGCCTGCGCCACGTCCAGCTTGGTGATCAGCTCGGCGACCAGGAACTTGTTGTGCTGGAACGCCCCGATCGGCTGCCCGAACGCCTGCCGCTCCTTGACGTAGGCGACGGTCTCCTCCAGCACGCCGCGCGCGTGCGCGACGTTGGCGATGGCGCACGACAGCCGCTCCTGGGGCAGCCGCTCCATCATGTGGATGAAGCCGCGGCCCAGCTCGCCGATGACGTGGGAGTCGGGCACGCGCACGTTCTCGAAGAACAGCTCGGAGGTGTCGGCCTCGGGCTGGCCGACCTTGTCCAGCTTGGTGCCCCGGGTGAAGCCGGGCGTCCCGGCCTCCACGCCGAACAGCGTGATGCCCTTGGCCCCCTTGGCCGGGTCGGTCTTGGCCGCCACGATGACCAGGTCGGCGTGGCCGCCGTTGGTGATGAAGGTCTTGGAGCCGTTGACCACCCAGGCGTCGCCGTCGCGCACCGCGGTGGTCTTGAGGGCGGCGAGGTCGGAGCCGCCCGACGGCTCGGTCATGCCGATCGCGGTGACCAGCTCGCCGGTGCAGAAGCCCGGCAGCCACTTCGCCTTGGCCTCCTCGGTGGCCAGCTCCAGCAGGTAGGGGGCGCAGATGTCGGTGTGGATGGCGACGATGGAGTTGTAGGCGGCCGCGACGCGGGCCAGCTCCTCGCCGATGACGGCGTTGAAGCGGAAGTCCCCGGCGTCCTGGCCGCCGTACTCCTCGGGCACCTGCATGCCGAGGAAGCCCTGGCGGCCCGCCTCCAGCCACACCTCGCGCCTGAGCATCCGCTCACTGCGGATGTCCTCGTCCAGCGGCAGCAGCGTGCGCTCGACGAACTCCCGGACGGACTCCCGGAACAGCTCGTGGTCCTGGTCGAAGACGGTGCGGCGCATGGTCGTTCCCTCCCGCTGTGTGGTGAAGTGCCGGATCAGTGTACTGAGCGATCGCTTAGGATCATCGGGTGACCGAGGACATGTGGGCGGACCTGGCGGCCGACGGCGCGCCCGAGGCGGCCCGGCGGCTGCTGCTGGCCGCCGTGGACGCGTTCGCCAAGCTGGGCTACCACGGCACCTCGACCCGGCGGATCACGACGGGCGCGGGGATGAGCGCGGGGGCGCTGTACGTCCACTACCCGACCAAGGCCGACCTGCTGTTCCGGATCGCGGTCCTGGTGCACGAGTCGGTCGAGCGGACGCTCGTCGCGGCCCTGGCCGGGGTGGAGGGGCACGCGCCGCGCGTGCGGGCGCTGGTGTACGCCTTCGCCTCCTGGCACGCCCGCCACCACAAGGCGGCCCGCGTCATCCAGAACGAGCTGGGCGCGCTCACCGGCGAGCACGCCGAGCGCATCGCCGCCCACCGCCGCCGGGTGCGCGCCCTGATCCACGACGAGGTGCAGGCCGGGACCGCGGCGGGGGAGTTCGACGTCGCCGACGTGGCCGGGACCGCCCGCGCCCTGGCGTCGCTGGCCATCGACGTGTGCCGCTGGTACCGGCCCGAGGGCCCCAGCGCGCCCGAGGAGATCGGCGCGCTCTACGCGCACCTGGCGCTGCGGATGGTCCGGGCCGCCGGCTAGGGGCGCTCAGCCCCGCCCGGTGTTCAGTCCCACCAGAACGACCACCAGGTCTTGCCGCGGATCTCCTCGGCGTACCCGGCCAGGGTGCCGGGCCCCTGGAACAGGATGTCGGGGCAGAACGCCCAGTGCTCGGCGGCGACCTGGAGCGCGTGCTTGGCGGTGACCGGCGGCGCGGCCACGCTCAGCTCCAGGGTGTTGAAGCCGAGCCCGACCACGCGCGCGCCGAACCGGTCCTCCCAGCCGCGCACCACCGCCGAGAGCGGCGCCGTCCACTCGTTGTGGTTGAGCGCGCCCTGCCAGCCCACGGCGGTGAGGGCGTCGGCCCCGCGCTCCACCGCCACCAGGCCCAGCGACAGGCCGCGCGGGGAGATGGAGCGGGCGTACCGGTCGGCGACCGCGCCCGGGTCGTCCATCAGCGCGCCGCGCGGGGCCGGGCCGGGGCACTGCCGCCCGAACGGCGCCAGCTCCTCGGTGTCGGCGTCGGCGGCCTGCTCGGCCCAGTCGTGCCACACCTCGGACATGAACGCGATCGGCGCGTAGTTGTCGATCTCGCTGACCGGCTCGGGCGCGACCTGTCCGGCCGCCCACGGCTGGTCGGACTCGTCCAGCAGCAGCGGCCACAGCCCCGAGCGCTCGTGCTCGGCCCGCAGCCGCGCCCACAGCTCGCCCTGGACCGGCTCCTCGCTCACCCAGAACGCGGGGCGCAGGGTGAGCTGGCGCTGCGGGAAGCCCGGATCAGGCCAGACCACGTCCCCCGCCGGCAGCGGCACCGACAGCACCCGGTGCGGGTCGTCGTCGGCGAACAGCTGCGGCAGGTTGCCCGGCAGGTGCGGGCGGAGGTCGAGGTCATCCATTTCACGCCGTTCCGGTACAGATCATGCCAACAAGGATCTTGGCACTCCGGAGATGTTAACGGCGTCCGGGGCGCCCGGGGGACCGGCCGCGGGGTTCGGTCCCCCTGTCCCGATCACGATCTGATACCGGTCCGCGCCGGAGGGCGTCAGGCCCGGCCGGGCGGGCGCCGCCGCAGCAGCGCGCGGGCGGGCAGCAGCATCGCGGCCGCCCCGGACCCGGCCACCGCCACCAGCAGGGCCGCGGCCGGCGGCAGCGGGACCGAGGGCAGCGGCAGGCCGGTCACCGCCGTGGCGAACGCCAGCAGCGTCACCCCGGCGATGAGCGCGCCGGTCACCAGGCCGGTGCCGAGCACGACCACGGCCTCCAGCCGCACCATGCCCAGCACCTGCCGCCGGGTCGCGCCGACCTGCCGCAGCAGCGCGAACTCGCGCCGCCGCGCCCCGGTCGCCAGCGCCAGGGTGGTGACCAGGCCGATCACGATGAACCCGGCGATGGCGGCGACGACCACCTGCGACACGAAGCCCTGCAACCGCAGCGCCTCGGACTGCCGCGCGGCCAGTTCGCCGGCGGGCGCCACCCGGACCCCGGCGTAGGCGGCGGCGACGCCGCGCAGGTCGGCGGTGCCCGACACCAGGACCTGGTCGTCCAGCGGCGAGGCGGAGTGCGCGACGGCCAGGCCGTGGGGCAGCAGCACGTCGCCGAACCCCATGCCGCGCGCGTAGACCGCGACGACCTTGGGCCTGACCCGCGTTCCGTCGCCGAGCCAGAGCGTGACGGCGGAGCCGACGCGGACGCCGTCCGCGACGTCCCGGCTGAGCGCGACCGCCGTCCCGGTCAGGCCGTCCAGCCGCCCGGAGACGACGTCCGGGTCCATGGTGCGCGCCGCGTCGGGGGTGACGCCCCGCGCGTTCAGCGTCCGCAGCCGCTCCTCGCCCATCTCGCGCACCGCCATGATCGCGGTGGTGTGCTTGACCGGGGTCGCGGCCCGCACGCCCGGGACGGCGCGCACGGCCTCGGCCGCGCCGGACGGCAGCCCGGGGCCGGCGGGCAGCAGCACCTGGTCGGCGCGGGTCCCGGCGGCGGCCTGCACCTCGGTCGCGCGGACCATCGTGGTCTGGGCGAACAGCTGCACCCCGGCGAACGCCACCGCCAGCGCCACCGGCGTGATCACCGATCCGGCGCGCAGCGCGGCGGCCGAGCCGGTGTGCCGGGCCAGTCCCCCCGACACCGGCGACAGGCGGGCCACCAGCGGGCCGAGCACGCGGTTGCCGAGCCGGGCCAGCAGCGGCCCGAGCAGCGCCGTGGCCACGATCAGCGTCAGCACCAGCCCGGAGACCGAGGCGGCCGCGGCCGACCCGGCGGTGGCCATCGAGACGCCGAGCGCGTTCAGCCCGACGAACAGGAACACCAGGCCCGTGATCCGCCGCCAGCGCGGCAGGCCGGACGGCTCCAGGGCCGTCTCGCCGAGCGCCTGGGCGGGCCGGACGCGGGCGACGCGCAGCGAGGCCAGCAGCCCGGTGAGGACCGCGGCGAGCACGGTGACGCCCAGCGCCGCCAGCGCGGGCAGCGGGCCGACCGCCAGCCCGAAGCCCTTCGGGAGCACGCCCTCGGCGGCCATCGCGGCGTGCAGCCCGGCCCCGGCCGCCAGCGACAGCGCGCCGCCCAGCACCCCGGCGGGAACGGCCATGGCGAGCGCCTGGCGGACCATCTGGCCGCGCACCTGCCCCGGGGTGGCCCCGATGGCGCGCAGCAGCGCCAGCTCGCGGGCGCGCTCGCGGACCGACAGCGCGATCAGGCCGCCGATCACGATCAGCGCCGTCATGATCGCGACGCCGCCGAGCGCGGCCGACAGCTCGATCATCTCCGGCCGGGCGGCGGCCACCGAGCGGTCCTCGGCGTCGCCGCGCGCGTCGCCGGTGGCGACGCGCAGCCCCGGCCACTCCCGCCCGAGGGCCCGCCGGAGGGCGGCGGCGTCCACGCCCCCGTCGGCGATCACCGCGAGGGCGTCGGCGTGGGCGGGGCGGCCGCTCAGCGCCGCGGCGGTCCCCGGCGCGAAGAACGCCGCCGCCGGCCCGTCCCCGACCAGGCCCGTGACCCGGTAGGGCTCCGGCCTGCCGTTGACCTGGAGCGGCACCGCGCCGCCGACCCTCGCGCCGGTCGCGGCGCTGAGCACGACCTCGCCGGGCCGCTGCGGGGCGCGCCCGGCGCTCAGCGCGTAGGGGCGCAGCGCGGCCGAGTCCCAGCCGTGCCCGGTGACCGCCGCGCCCGCGCCGGTCAGGACGGGGAACGACACGTCCGCGACCACCGCCCGCACGCCCGGCACCGCGCGCAGCCGCTCGGCCGCCGCGACCGGGACCCGCGCGGGCTCGGCCAGCGGGCGGCTCTGCTTCTCCGGCGGCGACCCGAGCAGCTTGACGCGCGTCTCGACGCGCTGCGGCCCGGTGACGACCGCGGCCGCCGCGCCGTAGCGCTCGACCGGGGCGTGCGCCCGCAGCGCCGACTCCAGCAGCACCCCGCACGAGCCGACCAGCACCGCCGCGAACAGCAGCGCCGCGAAGACCCCGGCGAAGCCCCCCTTGGGCATCCTCACAGCGACTCCCAACGGGCCGAGACGGCGGCGGGGGAGGGCGAGACCAGCTCGTCCACGATCCGGCCCGCGCTCAGGAACACCACCGAGTCGGCCCACGAGGCCGCCACCGGGTCGTGGGTCACCAGGAGCAGCGTCTGCCCGGTCCGGTCGACGGTCTCCCGCAGCAGCCGCAGCACCTCGCGCGCGGTGCGCGGGTCGAGCGCGCCGGTCGGCTCGTCGGCGAACACCACCTCGGGCCGGGTGATCAGGGCGCGGGCGATCGCCGCCCGCTGCTGCTGGCCGCCCGACAGCTCGGCGGGGCGGTGCCGCAGCCGGTCGCCGAGCCCGACCCGGCCCACCACCTCGGCCAGCCACTCCCGGTCGGTCTTCCGCCCGGCGAGCCGGAGCGGCAGCGTGATGTTCTGCTCGACGTCCATCGACGGGATCAGGTTGAACGCCTGGAACACGAAACCGACGCGGTCGCGGCGCAGCCGGGTCCGCTTGGTCTCGCTGAGGCCGCCGAGGTCGACGTCGCCGATCCGCACCGTGCCCCGCGTGGGCCGGTCCAGCCCCGACGCGCACTGCAGGAACGTGCTCTTGCCCGACCCCGACGGCCCCATCACGGCGGTGAACCCGCCGCGCGGGAACGCCCAGGACACCCCGTCCAGCGCCCGCACCTTCCCGTAGGTCCTGCTCACCTCCTCCAGCCGCACCGCGCACGCCGTCCGCTCAGCCGTCAACACCGTCATCGACCCCTCCTGCAAAAGCCCTGCTCACCTGGTCGAACCTAGGTACGGCAAGGGGTCCGGCACATGGGCGCGCCCTCCCGAACCGGTGGTGTAGCCCGCTACACCACGACCGGGGGGCACGCCCCGGCGCCACGGTCCGCGAGGTGACCTAACGTGCTCGGTGAGATGAGAACGCTTCTGAAACGCGTCGCCGACGCGATCGTCTACTGCGCGGCCGGCCTGCGCACCGCGCTGCCCGCGCTGCTGGGCCTGTGCCTGCTGCCGGTGGCGATCCTGCTGTCCCTGACGGTGGTGATGCTGCCGTGGCTGCCGCAGATGGTGCGGCCGATGCGGGCGCTGGCCAACGCCGAGCGCCGCCGCGCCGCCCGCCTGCTGGGCCACGAGATCCCCGAGCCCTACCCGGAGCCGCGGGGCGGCGCGGTCGAGCAGGCGCTGACCCTGCTGCGGTCCCCGACGACCTGGCGCGACGCCGTCTGGATGGGCCTGCACGGGATCACCGGCCTGTTCGCGGGCGTGGTGGCGGTCACGCTGGTGCCGTCCATCCTGTTCACGCTGTCGATGCCGCTGTGGTGGTGGGCGGCCCCGCCCGGCTCGCAGTCGGCGTTCGTGCCCCTGCAGACCTGGGGCCAGGCGCTGACCCTGCCGTTCCTCCAGGCCGGGGTCAACCTGACCGTGCTGCTGCTCCTGGTGCCGCGCTTCCCCCAGTGGCAGGCCCGCCTCGCCGACGTGCTGCTGCGGCCGACCCGGCGCGTCAGCCTCAGCGAGCGCGTCGAGCGGCTCACCGAGACCCGCGCCGGGGCGCTGGAGGCGCACGGGGCCGAGCTGCGCCGCATCGAGCGCGACCTGCACGACGGCACCCAGGCCCAGCTCGTCGCGGCGGCGCTGCGGCTCGGGCTCGCCGACCGGCGCTTCGACGCCGACCCCGAGGCGTCCCGCAAGCTGTTTTTGGAGGCGCGCGAGGGCATCGAGGACGCCCTCACCCAGCTGCGCGGGGTGATCCGCGGCATCTACCCGCCGATCCTGTCGGACCGGGGCCTGCACGGCGCGGTCCGCGCGCTGGCCGCCGCCCAGCCCATCCCGATCACCCTGGACCTGCCCGCCGACCGGGTGCGCGCCCCCGCCGCCGTGGAGGCCGCCGCCTACTTCGTGGTGGCCGAGGCCCTCACCAACGTCGCCAAGCACAGCGGCGCCTCCCGCGCCGAGGTGTCGGTCCGGCGGGAGGGGGACAGGCTGGTCGTCGCGGTGCGGGACGATGGACGCGGCGGGGCCGACCCCGCCCGGGGCACCGGCCTGGCCGGCATCCGCCGCAGGGTGGCGGCCATGGACGGCACCACCGGCGTCGACAGCCCCGCCGGGACAGGAACGACCCTGAGGGTGGAGCTGCCGTGCGGATCGTGATCGCCGAGGACAACGTCCTGCTGCGCGAGGGCCTGGTGCTGCTGCTGACCAGCGACGGCCACGAGGTCGCCGCCGTGGCGGGCAGCGGCCCGGAGGTGCTGCCCGCGCTGCTGGAGCACCGGCCCGACGCCGCGATCCTGGACGTCCGGCTGCCGCCCGGCTTCCGCGACGAGGGCCTGCGCGCCGCGATCCGGGCCCGCCGGGAGATCCCCGGGCTGCCGATCCTGGTGCTGTCGCAGTACGTGGAGGAGACCTACGCCGCCGAGCTGCTGGCGGGCGGCGCGAGCGGCATCGGCTACCTGCTGAAGGACCGGGTGAGCCGGGTCGGGGAGTTCCTGGACGCTCTGCAGCGCGTGGCCTCCGGCGGCACCGCGCTGGACCCGGAGGTGGTCTCGCAGCTCATGACGACCCGCCGCGACCCCCTGGAGGCCCTCACCCCGCGCGAGCGCGAGGTGCTGTCGCTGATGGCGCAGGGCCTGGACAACGCCACGATCGCCAAGACCCTGGTGATCACCGAACGCTCGGTCAGCAAGCACATCGGCGCGGTCTTCGCCAAGCTGGACCTGCCGCCCAGCGACAGCGGCCACCGCCGCGTGCTGGCGGTGCTCGCCTACCTCAACTCCTGACCGGCCGCCCGCCGGCGCCGGAGCACAATTTATTCGTGCGGCCTTTCCCCTCCCCGGGAAACGTCCGCTGGTTTAGCCTTGCCGCAACACAAAGCGGGACCGGTCGGAGGAATTCCGTATGAACAGAACCGAACTCATCGAGAACGTCGCGGCCCGCGCGGGCAGCGACCCGGCCGCCGCGCGCCGGCACGTGGACGCCGTCTTCGACGCCATCATGGAGACCGTCGCGGACGGGGGCCGGGTGCTGGTGACCGGCTTCGGCACCTTCGACCGGGTCGCCCGCCCCGCCCGCCAGGCGCGCAATCCGCGCACCGGCCAGCCCATCGAGGTGCCCGCCGGGGACGCCGCCCGCTTCCGCATCGGGCAGACCTTCAAGAACCGCGTCGCCCAGGGCGCGGTCCCGGCGGCCGCGGCGGTCGCGGACACCGTCACCGAAACCCTGCCGGAGAAGGCCGCCAAGAAGCCGAAGAAGGGCAAGAAGGCCGACGGGAAAACGGCGAAGAAGTCCGCCGAACCCGCAAAGGCTGCAAAGACTGCAAAGAACGCCAAGCCCGCCAAGTCCGGCGAGCCCGCCGCCAAGGCCGCGGCGAAGCCGGCCGGCAAGCCCGCCAAGGGCAAGGCGAAGGCCAAGAAGAAGAAGGGGTAGGCGGCCCCGCCGGTCCGCCCGCCGGCCCGCCCGCCGGTCCGCGCCGCTATGACCGTCCGGTGATATCTCTCCGCGCGGCCGGTATTTGCCCGGCATGGCGCGATCGCGCCAGCCTGGGAGAATGAAGGTCATGAGCAGCGGATTCCCCGGCGCGGAGCTGTCGGACGAGGAACTGGACGTCGCCTACAACGTGCGGCGCAAGGCGGGGCCGGAGCTCTTCGCCCGGCACATGGAGCGCTACCGCGCCGAGTCCGACCGGGCCGTCGCGGGCCTGCCGGGCAGCCCCGGCGTCGTCTACGACGAGGCGAGCGGCGAGAAGCTGGACGTGTGGGGGACCGGGGACGGGCTGCGGCCGGTCTTCGTGTTCGTGCACGGCGGCTACTGGATGGCGCTGTCGCGGCACGAGTCGGCGTTCATGGCGCGGATGCTGCACGGGCAGGGCGTCGCCACCGTCGTGCCCGACTACACCCTCGCCCCGGCCGCCACGCTGGAGGAGATCGTCCGGCAGGTCCGCGCGTCGATCGCGTGGGTGTGGCGGCACGGCCGCGAGCACGGCCTGGACCCCGACCGCATCGTGGTCGGCGGCAGCTCGGCCGGCGGCCACCTGACCGGGATGACCATGGTCGGCGGCTGGCAGGAGGAGCTGGGGCTGCCCGCCGACGCGGTCAAGGCCGCGATGCCGTTCAGCGGCCTGTTCGACCTGCGCCCGATCACGCGCGTCTACGTCAACGACACCGTCGGGCTGGACCTGCCGCGCGCCGCCGCGCTCAGCCCGCTGCTGCTGCCCGGGGAGCGGCGCTTCCCGGCCGTCATCGCGGCCGCCGAGCACGACGGCGCCGGGTTCCTGGAGCAGACCCGCCGCTTCCGGGCGCACTGGGGGCCGGGGGAGCCGATGATCGTGCCG
This sequence comes from Spirillospora sp. NPDC050679, assembly GCA_044456955.1. Taxonomy (GTDB): domain Bacteria; phylum Actinomycetota; class Actinomycetes; order Streptosporangiales; family Streptosporangiaceae; genus Spirillospora. The sequence continues at coordinate 62,780 of JBITGK010000020.1, forward strand.
GACCGCGACCACTTCGACGTGGTCCTGGACCTGAACGACCCCGGCAGCGCGGTGAGCCGGGCGCTGCTCGGCCTGTTCGACGGGCTCTAGCCGGCCATCAGCTCGGTCGCCCGGTGCCGGAGGTGGTCCAGCATCAGGCGCGCCGACGGCGTCAGCGACCGCTGGTCGGGCAGGGTGACCCCGACCTGGCGGCGCACCGGCTCCAGCGCCACCGGCAGCGGCGCGATCTCCTCGTCGGTGCGGGCCACCAGGTCCGGCAGCGCCGCGATCATGTCGGTGTCGCGGACCAGCGTGCGCACGGTCAGGATCGAGGTGCACTCCACCAGGTTGCTCGGCAGCGTCAGCCCCTCGGCCCGGAACACCTGCTCCAGCTCGTGCCGCAGCGCGGTGCGCTCCAGCGGCAGCACCCACGGGTAGTCCTGCAGGTCGGCCAGGGTGAGCCCGGCGCACGCGCGGGCCGGGTGGTCGCGGCGCGCCACCAGCCGCACCGGCTCGCTGTACAGGGTGATCTGCCGCAGCCCGCGCAGCTCCTGGATCGGGTTGAGGCGGCCCAGGATCAGGTCGATCTCGCCGTCCAGCAGCCGGGGCACCTGCGCGTCGAAGGTCGCCTCCTGGACGATCACGGTGATGCCGGGCCGGTCCCGCTTCAGCGTGGCGATGGCGCGCGGCAGCAGCACGTTGGACCCGGCGAGCAGGGTGCCGATGGTGACGGTGCCGACGTCGGCGTCGGCGAGCCCGGTGATGCGCTCCCCGGCCCGCCGCAGCTCGGCCAGCACCGCGCGGGCGTGCTCCACGAACGCCTCGCCGAACAGGGTCGGGGTGACCCCGCGCGGCCCCCGGGTGAACAGCTCCACGCCGAGGATGTGCTCGACCTCGCGCAGGCTGCGCGTGACGGCGGGCTGGGCGAGGTGCAGGTGCTCGGCGGCGCGCAGCACGCTGCCCTGGTCGGCGATGGCCACCACCAGCACCAGGTGCCGCAGCTTGAGCCGTCCGTTGAGCAGGTCGATCGCGCGCATGGCGCCTTACTATCACAGTTTCGTGATATCTCGTTGGTTGACAGCGACAGTACAGGCATGTCTCGGACGGGTCAGGAAGGGCGTGGGAGCGCTCCTGAACCCCCGCCGAGCCCCGGTGCGACCCGCCCCGGCGCCCCTCGCCGGCGCCGTGAGCTGGCAGAGTGCCGGCCGTGCCGAATGATCAAGAGGCGCGGGTGGCCGGATACGGACATGATCTTGGACTTGTCCATGCCGGGCCCCCGTGACACCTTGCTCGGGAGGGTTACCGATGATCTTCGGGAGGGCCCACCGCATGACCCGGGATCCGGAACCCACCACGTCCCCGTCCCTTCGCTGGCCGACCTTCCTGCGGCTCGACCGTCCAGAGCTCGACGGCAACGAGATCGTCATCAAGGCCGGCCCCGTCGAGTCACGGGCGCGCACCCGTGGCGCCCGGTCGGCCCCGCTCGCCTACCTGTACGAGCTCGTCAGCGAGTTCGAACCGGACACCGAGGTGAGGCTGGCGACCGGTCACTACGACGCCGAGAACATGGTCTGGGTCTTCTCCGACGAGGTGCCAGGAATCGTCGGCATCACCCAGCCCACCTCGGCGTGACCCCCTGGCAGACCCCTGGACCGCGCCCCGCACGGGAGAACTCCGTGCGCGGGACCCCCGCACAAGAAAGGCACCATCATGCCCAGCGTGCTCACCAGGCACCCCCTGCGCACCACCCGCGCCTTCCTGTCCCCCGACCACGCCGAGGTCGACCTGGAGGCGATGGCCTCCAACGAGGGCGACGAGCGTCCCTTCGGCTACGCCTACACCGCCCCGTGGACCGGCGAGGGCCCCGGCGCCGACCCGCAGGCCGGCCACTACGACCCCGAGTCGCAGACCTGGAAGGGCCCCGACGGGTACGACATCACCGCCGGCTACACCTCCTGGACCAAGACCGGCATCTACGGCGGCGACAAGTACATCGACGACCACTGCGCCTGATAGATGGCAGACACCCAGGCTGAGGTCCTGATCCTCACTCAGGACTTCGACCCCACGGTCGATCCGGTCGTCCGGAGCCTCACGGCGAAGGGCGCCCGGGTCGCCCGCGTGGACACCAGCTACTTCCCGCGCGATCTGACCTTCACCACCTCCGACTTCGGCGGCGAGCGCGAGCTCATGCGCTACCGGGACCGCGAGGTGGACCTGTCCCGGCTGTCGGGGGTGTGGTACCGGCGGCCGACGGCGTTCGAGTTCGGCGACGAGATGGGCGAGGCCGAGCAGGAGTTCGCCCGCTACGAGGGCCTGCACGGCGTCGGCGGCATCCTGCGCGGCACCGACTGCCTGTGGATGAACCGTCCGGACGTGGACTCGGTGGCCGAGCTGAAGCCCTACCAGCTGAAGCTCGCCAAGCGCCTCGGGATGAGGGTCCCGAGGACGCTGCTGACCAACGACCCCGACGAGGTCGTCCGGCTGGCCGACCAGGGCCACCGGCTCGTCTACAAGTCGCTGACCGGCGGCGTGATCCACTACCCGGGCGCCTACCCGTCGGGCCTGCTCACCACCGTGCTGGGCGAGGAGATCCACGACAACGCGCCCCGGGTCCGGCACACCATCTGCCAGTTCCAGGAGTACATCGAGAAGTCCTACGAGGTCCGGCTCACCGTGATCGGCAACACCTACTTCCCGGTGACGGTGGACTCGCAGGGCGACGCGGCGACCCAGGTGGACTGGCGGGCCGAGACCCAGCAGATGAAGTACGGCGACTACCGGCCGCTCCCGGAGGAGGTCGTCAAGCGGACGCAGTCCCTGATGGAGGAGCTCGGGACGGTCTACGCCGCCGTGGACTTCATCGTGACCCCGGAGGGCGAGTACGTCTTCCTGGAGGCCAACCCCAGCGGCCAGTTCATGTGGATGCAGAACGACATCGGCCTGCCGATGTCGGACTGCATCGCCGACCTGCTGATGCGGGGCGGCCCGTTCCGGCGCGGCGAAGTGGAGCAGGTCGGCTACTAGATGAACGCCCACAGTGATGACCGCGGGGACGGCGCGCCGCCCCCGCCGGTCACCGCCACCGGGCTGACGGAGCCGCCGCGCGTCCGGGCGCGGCGGCTCCCCGCCCTCCTGGCGGGCGCCGTCAGGCTCGCGGCGGCCGCCGCGCCCCGCGAATTCCTCTTCGTCACCGTCCTCCAGGCCGTCGGGGGCCTGGGCCTGGTGCTGCCCATCCTGGGCGGCCGGGAGCTGCTGGACCGGATCCTGGCGCCGGGCGGCGGGACCGACATGGGCGCCGTGCTCGCGCAGGCGGCGGTCACCCTCCTGCTGATCGGCCTGGTCGGCCTCGCCACCGCCGTGGCCGTCGCCCGGGACGACGTGCTCAGCGAACTGCTCAACCGCTACGCCATGGGGCGCATCCTCGACGTCGCCTGCACGGTCGAGCTCGCCGAGTTCGAGCGCCCCGAGTTCCACAACCGGCTCGAACGCGCCTCGATGAGCGCCCGCATCCGGCCCCACCAGCTCGCCCAGGGCATCGGCGCGCTGAGCAGCGCGCTGCTCAGCACCGTCGGGATCGCGCTGGCGCTGGCGGCCATCGAGCCGCTGCTGGTCCCCGCGACGCTGCTGGCCGCCGTGCCGCTCTGGCTGGCCGGCCTGAAGAGCGGGCAGCTGCTGTTCGACGCGCTGTTCCGGCTCACCCCCGCCGAGCGCGAGCGCAGCTACCTGCTGGAGGTCCTGACCGGCCGCCGCCCCGCCAAGGAGGTGCGCGCCTTCGGCCTGGCCCCCTACCTGCGCGGCCGCTGGGAGCGCCGCACCGAGGAGCGCCTGGAGGAGATCCGGCGCACCGCCCGCAGGCGGCTGCGGATCACCCTGCTGGCCCGCGCGGCCAGCGGCCTCACGCTCGGCGCGGTGCTCGGCCCGGTGATCTTCTACGCGGCGTCCGGCGGCATGGCGATGGCCGACGCGGGAGCGGCGGTCGCGGCCGTGCTGCTGCTGGCCTCCCGCCTGCGGACCGCCGCGGCGGGCACCGACCAGCTGTTCGAGGCCGCCCCCTTCGTGCACGACCTGCAGTCGTTCCTGGTCCCGCCGGAGCGCCCGGCCGCGGCCCTGCCCGCGCCGCCGCCGTTCCGGCGGCTCACCGTGGAGAAGCTCGCCTTCACCTACCCCTCGGCCGACCGGCCCGCGCTGCGGGGCGTCGACCTGGAGATCCGCGCCGGGCAGGTGGTGGCGCTCGTCGGCGAGAACGGCTCGGGCAAGACCACCCTGTCCAAGCTGCTGTCCCACCTGTACCGGCCCCAGTCGGGGAGCGTCCGCTACGACGGCGTGGACGTCGCGGGCGCCGACCCCGACGAGCTGCGCCGCTCGATCGCGGTGCTCTTCCAGGACTTCGAGCGCTACCTGCTGCCGGCCGCCGACAACGTCGCGATGGGCCGCTGGGAGGACGCCGGGGACCAGGAGGCGGTCGAGCGGGCCGCCGTCGCGGCCGGGGCGCACCGTCTGCTGGCCGACCTCCCGGACGGCTACCGGACCCTGCTGGGGCCCGAGTTCGTCGGCGGGGTGGACCTGTCGGGCGGCCAGTGGCAGCGGGTCGCGCTGGCGCGCGCCTTCTTCCGCGACGCGCCGTTCGTCATCCTGGACGAGCCCACCGCCACCCTCGACGCCCGCGCCGAGCACGAGCTGTTCGAGCGGCTGCGCGCCCTGCTCGCCGGGCGGACGGTGCTGCTGGTCTCGCACCGCTTCTCGACGGTGCGGACGGCCGACCACATCTACGTCATGGCGGACGGCCGGGTCGCCGAGCACGGCACCCACGACGAGCTCATGGCCCGGGGCGGCCGGTACGCCGAGATGTTCACCCTCCAGGCCGCCGGCTACCTCGACCCGGTCTGAGCGCGCCGGTCCGAGCGCGCCGGTCGGCGGCCGGCGGTCAGCGGGTGGCGATCACGATCATCCGGTTGCTGTCGGGCCCGAACGGCTCGCCCATCTCGTCCACGCCCCGGACCTCGGCGAAGCCCGCAGCCAGCAGCCAGTCGCGCAGCTCGGTGAAGGTGAACAGGCGCACGAAGTAGCCGGTCTCGCGCGTCCGGCCGCCGCGGATCAGCGTCCGCTCGGTCACCAGCCGGCCGGTCAGCGGCTCGTAGCGGTGCCGGTCCACCACGCGGTCGCCGTCCCGCTCGACCACGCTGGCGTGCTGGAAGCGGGCGAGCATCCAGTCGCGGCTCATCGTCTCGACCAGGAACCGCCCGCCCGGCCGCAGCGCGCGGGCCACCTCGGCGAGCACCCGCCGGTTGCCGTCGTCGTCGAAGTAGCCGAACGAGGTGAACCAGCACAGCACCGCGTCGAAGCGCCCGGTCCACGGCAGGTCCCGCATGTCGCCCCGGACGTACTCGACCGGCAGGCCCCGGTCGGCGGCGTCGCGCCGGGCCCGCTCCAGCAGCGACGGCTGGGCGTCCAGGCCGGTCACCCGGCACCCGCCGGCGGCCAGGTGGTTGGCGATCCGGCCGTAGCCGCACCCGAGGTCGAGGACCTCCCGGCCCGGCTCCAGGTCCAGGAGCCGGCCGACGAAGGCCGCCTCCTCGTCGCTGTTGGAGTCGAGCAGGCCGCCGAAGAAGTGCACCCAGTCCTCGCCGAACACCTCGTCGGTGCCCGTAACCGCCTCGGTCATGATCGCCCTCCGCGTCGCCGGCCCGGCCGGGGCCTCCGCCCGCCGCCCGCACCGAATCTGCCAGCCGGGCGGGCCCGTCGCCAGCCCCGCGGGCAAGAAAGATCATCCGGCTTTCCCATTATCCCGCGATGGTGATAGCTCCCGTGGTAATCGGTATTAGACAGGCATATCGGCCGGGGGCATGATGCTGCTGACCGGACCGACCGTCGAGAGAGGACCACAGATGGGGCGGAGCGCACCCGCGCACTACGTGGCCGGGACCTTCCGGACCACCGGGGAGACCTTCCCCCTGATCGACCCGGCCGACGGGTCGGTGGTCGGGCAGGTGCCCGAGGCCACCCGCGAGATCGTGGACGAGGCCGTCCGCGCCGCGCGCGCCGCGCTGGACGGCGGCTGGGCCGCCACCGGTGTCGAGGAGCGCGCCGCGGCGATGCGCCGGATCGCCGACGGCATCCAGGCCCGCTTCGACGAGTTCGTGGACGCCGAGGTCGCCGACACCGGCAAGCCGCGCGAGCTGGCCGCCACCGTGGACATCCCGCGCGCCATCGGCAACTTCCGCGCCTACGCCGACCTGCTGTACGGGCGCCCCGAGCGCGCCTACACCACCAGCGTCCCGGGCTGGAGCGTCGGCACCGGGCAGGCCCTGAACTACTCGGTGCGCCGCCCGCTGGGCGTGGTGGCGATCATCTCGCCGTGGAACCTGCCGCTGCTGCTGCTGACCTGGAAGGTCGCGCCCGCGCTGGCGGCCGGCAACGCCGTGGTCGCCAAGCCGTCGGAGGAGACCCCCTCCACCGCGACCCTGCTGGCCTCGGTCATCGACCAGGCCGGGCTGCCCGAGGGCGTGTTCAACCTGGTGCACGGGCACGGCTCCGACGCCGCCGGCTCGTTCCTCACCGGCCACCCGGGCGTGGACGCCATCGCCTTCACCGGCGAGTCGGCCACCGGCTCGGCCATCATGCGCAACGCCGCCCCCAACGTCACCCCGGTCTCCTTCGAGCTCGGCGGCAAGAACCCCGCGCTGGTGTTCGCCGACGCCGACTTCGAGGCGGCCGTGGACGGCACCGTGCGCTCGGCCTTCACCCACTCGGGCCAGATCTGCCTGTGCACCGAGCGCGTCTACGTCGAGCGCCCGATCTTCGAGGAGTTCGTCGCCGCTCTCGGCGAGCGGGCCCGCGAGCTGGACGGCTACGGCCCCATGATCTCCGCGCAGCACCGCGACAAGGTGCTGTCGTACTACCGCCTGGCCGTCGAGGAGGGCGCCACGGTGGTCGCCGGGGGCGGCGCCCCGTCCTTCGGCGACGGCCGCGACGACGGCTTCTACGTGGAGCCGACCGTGCTGACCGGGCTGCCGGAGACCGCGCGCACCGTCCGCGAGGAGGTGTTCGGGCCGATCTGCCACGTCGCGCCGTTCGACACCGAGGAGGAGGCCGTCGCGCTGGCCAACGACAGCGTCTACGGCCTGGCCGCCACCGTGTGGACCCGCGACCTGTCGCGCGCCCACCGGGTGGCCCCGCGCATCGAGACCGGCATCGTGTGGGTCAACTGCTGGAACCTGCGCGACCTGCGGACCCCCTTCGGCGGGGTCAAGGCTTCCGGGATCGGCCGCGAGGGCGGAGAGTACTCCCTGGACTTCTTCTCCGAGCCCGTCAACGTCTGCATCCAGATCTGAGAGCGAACCCTTGACCGAGACAGTCATCTCACCACTCGACCAGGCGGCCGACCGCATCCTGGCCGCCTACGCCACCGGCGAGCCCTGCGCCCCGGTGCGCGACCTGGTCACCTCGGCCGACGCCGCCTACGCGGTGCAGGACCGCATCACCGAGCGCTGGCTCGCCGAGGGCCGCCGGCTGGCCGGCCGCAAGATCGGCCTGACCTCCGCCGCGGTGCAGTCCCAGCTCGGCGTGGACAGCCCCGACTTCGGGATGCTGTTCGCCGACATGGCCGTGCCCGACGGCGCGGAGATCCCGGCCGGGGCCGTGCTGCAGGCCAAGGTCGAGGCCGAGGTCGCGCTCGTGCTGGAGCACGACCTGACCCACGAGCGGCACACCGTCGCCGACCTGATCCGCGCCACCGCGTTCGCGCTCCCGGCCGTCGAGGTCGTCGGCAGCCGCATCCGCGACTGGGACATCACCCTCGCCGACACCGTCGCCGACAACGCCTCCTGCGGCATGTACGTGCTGGGCAACCGGCCCGCCGCCCTCGCCGACGTGGACCTGCGCGCCTGCGGCATGGTGCTGGAGCGGCGCGGCGAGCAGGTGTCCACCGGCACCGGCGCGGCCTGCCTCGGCCACCCGCTGAACGCCGCGCTGTGGCTGGCCGACACCCTGGTCCGCGTGGGCCGCCCGCTGCGCGCGGGCGACACCGTGCTGACCGGCGCGCTCGGCCCGATGGTCCAGGCGGCGCCCGGCGACGTGCTGGAGGCCCGCATCGACGGACTCGGCGACGTGCGCGTCGCGTTCGCGAAGGAGGACGCATGACCGACGTGGCGAAGTTCGCCGAGATCCTGGACCACGCCGTCCGGGACCGCCGCGCCATCGGCCGGCTCACCGACATCGCGCCGTTCGACGTCGAGACCGCCTACGAGATCCAGCGCGCGGTCATCGCCCGCCGCGAGGAGCGCGGCGAGCGCCTGATCGGCGTCAAGATGGGCTTCACCAGCCGCGCGAAGATGGTCCAGATGGGCGTGGACGACCTCATCTGGGGCCTGCTCACCGACGCGATGCTGGTCGAGACCGACGTGGACACCTCCACCCTCATCCACCCGCGCATCGAGCCGGAGATCGTCTTCCGGATCGAGCCCGGCGGCGGCCACAAGGTCGCGGTCGGCTACGAGATCCTCGACTCGCGCTACGAGGGCTTCAGCTTCACCCTGCCCGACGTGGTCGCCGACAACGCCTCGGCGGCCGGGTTCGGGTTCGGCCCCTGGCACGACCCGCGCGACGTCGCCAACGTCGGGCTGATCGTGGAGATCGACGGCCGGGTCGCCCAGACCGGCTCGTCGGCCGCCATCCTCGGCGACCCGATCCGGTCGCTGCGCGCCGCCGGGCGCCTGGCCCGCGCGGCCGGGACGCCGCTGAAGCCCGGCGACATCGTGCTGGCCGGGGCCGCCACCGCCGCGATCCCGCTGCCGAAGGGCGCCCACGTCCGCGTCACCGGCGCGGGCCTCGGCGCGGCCGAGGTGGTGACCCGATGAGCGACGCGATCCTGGTCGAGGGCAAGGCCAAGCCGCGCGGCCGGTTCCCGCACCTCAAGCGGGCCGGGGACCTGGTGTTCGTGTCCGGCACCAGCTCGCGGCGGCCCGACGGCACCTTCGCCGGCGCGAGCGCCGACCCGATGGGCGTCACCGACCTCGACATCCGCGAGCAGACGCGCGCGGTCATCGAGAACGTCCGCGACATCCTGCGCGCCGCCGGCGGCGACCTGTCCGACGTCGTCAACATCACCGCCTACCTGGTGAACATGAACGACTTCGGCGGCTACAACGAGGTCTACGGCAGCTACTTCGACGAGACCGGGCCGGCCCGCACGACCGTGGCGGTCCACCAGCTGCCGCACCCGCACCTGCTGATCGAGATCTCTTGCGTCGCCCACATCCCGCCCGGCAAGGAGGCCACGGCATGACCCTTCCGAAACTGGTCCACGGACAGCCCTTCAACTTCGACCGGTGGATCGACGAGCACCGCGACCTGCTCAAGCCGCCGGTCGGCAACGTGCAGGTCTTCGACGACGCCGGGCTGATCGTGATGGTGGTCGGCGGCCCCAACCGCCGCACCGACTTCCACGACGACCCGCGCGAGGAGTTCTTCTACCAGCTCAAGGGCAACATGGTCCTGCGCGTCATGGAGGAGGAGGGCAAGCCCCCGGTCGACGTGCAGATCAACGAGGGCGACGTCTTCCTGCTGCCGCCGCACGTGCGCCACTCGCCGCAGCGCCCCGAGGAGGGCTCGATCGGCCTGGTGGTGGAGATCCCGCGCGCCGAGGGCGAGCTGGAGTCGTTCGAGTGGTACTGCATGCAGTGCAACCACCTGGTGCACCGCACCGAGCTGCAGGTCCGCTCGATCGTGGACGACCTGCCGCCGGTGTTCCAGGCGTTCTACGACAGCGAGAGCGACCGCACCTGCGCCAACTGCGGCGCGGTCCACCCGGGCAGGCAGTGGCCCGACGACATGATCCCGACCACCGCGCCCCGCGCCTGACCCACCCCTCGCACGGCGCGCCGCCCGCCCGTTCCCCCCTCCACCGCGCCCCATGGCGGGCGGCGTGGCGGTGCGGCGGGGGCGCGCCCGCGAACGGAGGACCCAGTGACTGTCTTCGACGTTCACGCCCATGTGTTCCCCCAGCTCACCCGTGCCGAGGGGCGGACGCTGGCCGGCGCGGGCGAGCCGTGGCTGCGCGTCCACGGCGACGGCACCGGCATGATGATGAGCGGCGACCAGGAGTACCGCCCGGTCGACGCGGGCCTGTGGGACCCCGCCCGCCGGGTCGCCGACATGGACGCCCTCGGCGTCGACGTCCAGGCGGTGTCCTCGACCCCGCTGATGTTCGGCTACGCCGCCGAGCCCGCCCGCGCCGCCGACTGGTGCGACCTGGTCAACGAGCGCATCCTGGCCTACTGCGCCGACGCGCCCGACCGGCTGCTGCCGCTGTGCCAGGTCCCGCTGCAGGACACCGCGCTGGCCTGCGAGACCGTCACCCGCGCGGCCGCCGCCGGGCACCGGGGCGTGCACATCGGCAACCACGTCGGCGAGCGCAACCTCGACGACCCGGGCATCGAGGCGTTCCTGGCGCACTGCGCGGCGATCGGGATGCCGGTGCTGGCCCACCCGTGGGACATGATGGCCACCGAGCGGATGCGCGGCCACATGCTGCCGTGGCTGGTGGGGATGCCCGCCGAGACCCAGCTCGGCATCCTCGGCATGATGCTGGCGGGCTCGTTCGAGCGGCTGCCGGAGTCGCTGCGGCTGTGCTTCTGCCACGGCGGCGGCAGCTTCGCGTTCCTGCTGGGCCGCGCCGACAACGCCTGGCGCAACCGCGACATCGTGCGCGCCGACTCGCCCCGCCCGCCGTCGGAGTACACCGACCGCTTCCACGTCGACTCGGCCGTGTTCGACCCGCGCGCGCTGCGGCTGCTGGTGGAGGTCATGGGCCCCGAACGGGTCATGCTGGGCACCGACTACCCGTTCCCGCTGGGGGAGAAGGACCCGGGCGCCACCATCCGGAGCTGCCCCGAGCTGGACGAGGCGCAGCAGGCGCTGCTGCTGGGCGGCAACGCCGAGGCGTTCTTCGCGCCCGCCCCCGTCCCCGTCGCGGGGAACGCCCCGTGACCACGCCCGGCGCGACCACGGTGCGGACCCGCGCGGGCGGCGTGCGCGGCGGCCGGGAGGACGGCGTCACCGTCTTCCGGGGCGTCCCGTACGCCGCGCCCGCGCGCCGGTTCACCGAGCCCGCGCCGCCGGTGCCGTGGAACGGCGTGCGCGACATGCGCGCGTTCGGGCCGCCCGCCGCGCAGCGCCCGGGACGCATGGCGTGGGTGCCGGGCCTGGAGATCGACCCGGCGGCGGGCCGGGAGAACTGCCTGACGCTGAACGTGTGGACGCCCGCCCTCCCCGAACCGGGGGAGGGGCCGCGGCCGGTGCTGGTGTTCCTGCACGGCGGCGCGTTCGTGTTCGGATCGGGCGCGCAGCCGATGTACCGGGGCGACGTGCTGGCCCGCGACCACGGCCTGGTCGTGGTCACGGTCAACTACCGGCTCGGCGTCCTCGGCTTCGGCTTCGACGACCACATCCCCGCCAACCTCGGCCTGCGCGACCAGGTCGCGGCGCTGGAGTGGGTGCGCGACAACATCGCGGCGTTCGGCGGCGACCCCGCCCAGGTCACCCTGGCCGGGAACTCGGCGGGCGGCACCAGCGTGCTCGCGCTGATGGCCGCCCCGGCGGCGCAGGGCCTGTTCGCCCGCGCCGCCGCGCTGAGCCCGCTGCCCTACGGGTTCTCGACGCCGCAGAAGGCGCGTGCCCTGACCGGCGCGTTCCGGCGGGCGCTCGGCCGGGCGCTGCCCCGCTCGGCGCCGCTGCGCGCGGTGCTGGACGCCGAGGCCGACGCCCTGCTGACGCGGCCCCCGGTGGAGGGCGTGCTGCCCATCGCGCCGGTGGTGGACGGGGAGTTCCTGCCCCGCCACCCCATGGACGCGGTGCGGTCGGGCACGGCGGCGCGGGTGCCGCTGCTGGTGACCACGACGGCCGAGGAGATGCGGCTGTTCGCGGCGCTGGACCCGGAGAACCTGTCGCGGGCCGCGGTGCGCACCGAGGTGGTGTTCGACCGGCCCGCCGCCGAGCTGGCCCGCTGGCACCGCGAGCACGGCGCGCCGGTCCGCCGGCACCGCTTCGCGCACCGCTCGCCGCTGGTGCGCGCGGGCGTCGCGCTGGGCGCCGCGCACCTGGTGGACGTGCCGTTCTACCTGGGCACCCTGCACGACCGCCGGGTCGCGCCGCTCACCGGGAGCGGCCCGGAGACCACCCGGCTCGGCCGCCGGGCGGCCGCGGCGTTCGCGGCGTTCTGCTCGGGCGCCGAGGACATCAGACTCATCAGTGACAATTTCGGAAACTCAGCGAACGACGGAAGGGAGGGACGGCCATGCCGGACGCGCAGCGCGTCGCGATCATCGGATCGGGCAACATCGGCACCGACCTGATGATCAAGGTGATCCGGACCTCGAAGTCCCTCGAGATGGCCGTCATGGCCGGGATCGACCCCGACTCCGACGGCCTGGCCAGGGCCCGCAGGTTCGGCGTCGCCACCACCCACGAGGGCGTCGAGGGCCTGGTCGCCATGCCGGAGTTCGCCGACGTGGGCGTGGTGCTGGACGCCACCTCCGCCAAGGCGCACCGGCACAACGCCAAGGTCCTGGAGCCCCACGGCAAGAAGCTGGTGGACCTCACCCCGGCCGCGATCGGCCCGTACGTGGTGCCGCCGGTCAACCTGGAGGAGCACCTGGACGCCGGCAACGTCAACATGGTGACGTGCGGCGGCCAGGCCACCGTGCCGATCGTGGCGGCGGTGTCGCGGGTGACGCCGGTGCGCTACGCCGAGATCGTGGCCTCCATCGCCTCCAAGTCGGCCGGCCCCGGCACCCGGGCCAACATCGACGAGTTCACCGAGACGACCTCCCGCGCGCTGGAGGAGGTCGGCGGCGCGGCCCGGGGCAAGGCGATCATCGTGCTGAACCCGGCCGAGCCCCCGCTGATCATGCGGGACACCGTGTACTGCGTGGTCGGCGACTGCGACCACGACCAGGTGCGCGCCTCGGTGGACAAGATGGTCGCCGAGGTGGCCGCCTACGTGCCCGGCTACCGGCTCAAGCAGCAGGTGCAGATCCGCCCGGTCGCCGGCGACGACCCGCTGGCGGCCCTGGCCGGGGGAGCGGGCAACCTGGTGTCGGTGTTCCTGGAGGTCGAGGGCGCGGCCCACTACCTGCCCGCCTACGCGGGCAACCTCGACATCATGACGTCGGCGGCGCTCCGCGTTGCAGAAAGGCTGGCGGCCCGATGACCAGTGGGAAGAGCCACGAGCTGTACGTGCAGGACGTGACGCTGCGGGACGGGATGCACGCCATCCGGCACCGCTACACCGTCGACCAGGTCCGCGAGATCGCCAAGGCGCTCGACGCGGCCGGCGTGGACGCCATCGAGGTCGCGCACGGCGACGGCCTCGCCGGCTCCAGCGTCAACTACGGCCCCGGCGCGCACCTGGACGAGGAGTGGATCGCGGCGGCGGCCGAGGTGATGGAGAACTCCGTCCTCACCACGCTGCTGCTGCCGGGCATCGGCACCATCGCCGAGCTGAAGCGCGCCTACGAGCTGGGCGTCCGCTCGGTCCGCGTCGCGACGCACTGCACCGAGGCCGACATCTCCGCCCAGCACATCGCCACCGCGCGCGAGCTGGGCATGGACGTGGCCGGGTTCCTGATGATGTCGCACATGGCCGACCCCGGGACGCTCGCGGGCCAGGCCAAGCTGATGGAGTCCTACGGCGCGCACTGCGTGTACGTGACCGACTCCGGCGGCCGCCTGACCATGGACGGCGTGCGCGACCGCGTCCGCGCCTACCGCGAGGTGCTGGACGCGGAGACTGAGATCGGCATCCACGCCCACCACAACCTGGGCCTCGGCGTCGCCAACTCCGTCGTCGCCGTCGAGAACGGCGTGCGCCGCGTGGACGCCTCCCTCGCCGGGATGGGCGCGGGCGCGGGCAACTGCCCGCTGGAGGCGTTCGTCGCCGTCGCCGACCTGATGGGCTGGAAGCACGGCAGCGACGTCCTGAAGCTCATGGACGCCGCCGACGACATCGTGCGGCCCCTCCAGGACCGGCCGGTCCAGGTGGACCGCGAGACCCTGACCCTCGGCTACGCGGGCGTGTACTCCAGCTTCCTGCGGCACGCCGAGGACGCCTCGCGCCGCTACGGCCTGGACACCCGCGAGATCCTCATGGAGGTCGGCCGCCGCGGGATGGTCGGCGGCCAGGAGGACATGATCGTGGACATCGCCCTGGACCTGGTCGAAGGAAAGAACAAGTGAGCACAGAGCAGGACAGCCGGGAGCAGGACGCCCGCCGCCTGGACGGGGCCGACCCCCTCCCCACGCTGCGCGGCGAGTTCCTGGTGCCCCCGGCGCCGGGCGGCCCCCACGAGGAGGCGGCCTACTTCGCCGGGAACTCCCTCGGCCTCCAGCCGCGCGCGACCGCCGCGCGGCTGACCGAGGAGCTCCAGGACTGGGCGACCTACGCGGTGGAGGGCCACACCCAGGCCCGCCGCCCGTGGGTGGACTACCACGAGCTGCTGCGCGAGCCCGCCGCCCGCCTGGTCGGCGCGCTGCCGCACGAGGTCGTGGCGATGAACACCCTCACGGTGAACCTGCACCTGATGATGGCGAGCTTCTACCGGCCGCGCGGCGAGCGGACGAAGATCGTCATCGAGGACACCGCGTTCCCCTCCGACTCCTACGCGGTCGCCAGCCAGGCCGTCCACCACGGCCTGGACCCGGTGGAGACCGTGGTGCGCCTGACGCCCCGCGAGGGCGAGGACAACCTGCGCACCGAGGACGTCGTCGCGTTCCTGGAGCGCGAGGGCCGCACCGTCGCGCTGCTGATGCTGGGCGGGGTCAACTACCTGACCGGCCAGCTCATGGACATGCCGGCCATCACCAAGGCCGGGCGCGCGGCCGGGGCGGTCGTGGGCTGGGACCTCGCGCACGCGGCCGGGAACGTTCCGCTGAGGCTGCACGACTGGGACGTGGACTTCGCGGCCTGGTGCACCTACAAGTACCTGAACAGCGGCCCCGGCGCCGTCGCGGGCTGCTTCGTGCACGAGCGGCACGTGCGGGACGCCTCGGTGCCCAAGCTGTCGGGCTGGTGGGGCACCGACCCGGCGACCCGCTTCAGGATGGCCCCGCAGATCGACCCGCCCGCCTCGGCGGACGCCTGGCAGCTGTCCAACCCGCCGATCCTGGCGCTGGCCCCGGTGCTGGTCTCGCTGGAGATCTTCGACCGGGTCGGCATGGCCGCCCTGCGGGCCAAGAGCGAGCGCCTGACGGCCTACCTGGCCGGGCGCTTCGCGGAGATCCCCGGCATCGAGGTGATCACCCCGCCCGACCCGGAGCAGCGCGGCACGCAGCTGTCGGTCCGCATCCCGGCCGCGGGCGAGATGGTCCGGCGGCTCGCCGAGACGCACGGAGTGATCGCGGACGCGCGCGAGCCGGACGTGATCCGCTTCGCGCCGGTGCCGCTGTACTGCACCTTCCACGACTGCCACCGGGCCGCCGAGGCCCTGGCCGATCTCACCCGGAGCTGACCCGGGTGCCGCGGCTCCCCTCCCCGGAGGGGAGCCGCCCCATTTCCCGGATAACCGAACGGATATAGCGCAAGAGCAGACTGGTATTAGCGGCCGTGCCCCCGCGCCCCGATGATTTCCCTACCCGAATACGGGTGAAAGCTCGGGGGAAGACGAAAGGGCACATCCGCATGAGGAGAATCCGTCTGTCGGTCCTGGCCGCGGGATCGGCGGCAGCCGTCGCCGTCCCCCTGGCCGCGAGCGCCGGGGCGCAGGCCGCGACGCCGAAGGACCCCTACATCCCGACCGTCTGCGGGGACCGGCGCCCGTCCGAGCCCGACCCCGGCAGCTTCGGGATGCAGCTGGACGGCACGTTCCGCCACCCGGCGCTGACCCCGCCGGGGGAGGAGCGGCACGCCTTCCCGGGCGGCGCGCAGGACCTGTTCCCCAAGACCAAGGGATACGACCCCAAGTCGCACTCCTCCGGCCCGGTGAAACTGGAAGCCTCTTATCGGGGCGAGGAATTCACCCCCGACTACTTCCACTCCTGGCAGAACATCGTCGATTTCAAGGGCCGGCGCTATCTGTTCCAGTACGACCGCAGCGAGGGCCGCGTCTACGACGTCACCGACGTCCGCAAGGTGAAGGTCGTCGAGAAGCTGTCGCGCAACGACGTGGACGGCGACGAGAGCAAGGGCAACGCCTCCTGGGCCCCGCACGACATGTGGGGCGCCTCCACCATCCAGTGGAACAAGCGGCTCAACGCCTACGTCATGGTGCAGAGCTTCGAGGCCAAGCGCCAGGTGGACGAGCTCGGCGACGGCGTCGACAAGAGCAAGTTCAACAACCCCGCGGGCGTCGCCGCGCTGCGCAAGAAGATCGCCCTGAAGGGCTTCAAGGTCTACCGCCTGGACGGCCCCCGCAAGAAGGACTGGAAGCTGCTGGCCACCGTCAGCACCGACGCGACCCAGCGCGACCCCCTCAACAGCGACATGAGCAGGCCCCAGCAGGGCTCGGGCTCGCTGGACGTGCCGTACTACACCGGCGACAAGTACATGTTCATCGCGACCGCGCCGCGCGACTCGTGGGGCAACAACGAGGTGCCGACGCACCTGTACTCGGCCGGCTACCAGTCCTGGGACATGTCGGACCCGGCCCGCCCGCGCAAGCTCGGCGAGTGGCACCTGCCCGGCCAGGTGAAGGGCGAGGAGGCCGCGTACCGGAAGAACCCGCGCTGCGGCAACCAGACCTCCTGGATGGGCGCGCGGATGCCGCTGTTCATCCCCAAGCCGGTCGAGCAGGGCGGCAAGTACGCCTTCGCGGCCCAGGGCGGCTTCGGCTTCTCGGTGCTGGACATCTCGAACCCGGCCCGGATGAAGACGGTCTCGCACATCGACCTGCCCCAGTCGGTGGGCGGCACCGAGGCCGACAACGTGGACGTGTCCCAGTACGCCGAGACCGGCATGGTCTACGTGAGCGGCTACCCGCTGGGCGAGGACTGTCACGAGCCGTACAAGGAGATCTTCCAGGTCGACGTGCGGAACCCGGCCCGGCCGCGCATCGTGGGCGCCCTGCCCCGGCCCACCCCGCCGAAGGGCGCGGGCTTCACCGACTACTGCCAGCGCGGCGGCAGCTTCGGCCCCAAGCGGAGCGGCTACTACACCTCGCCCGGCACCCCGCCGAACGGCCTGCTGGCCTACGGCTTCTACAACGCCGGCGTGCAGTTCTACGACATGCGCGACATCCGGCGCCCGAAGATCGTCGGCCAGTTCGTCCCGCAGGGCCACAGCCCGCGCGTCCCGGACTGGGCGCTGGGCAACCAGACCCACGGCACCTACGTGGAATGGGACCGCAAGATCGTCTGGGTGTTCACCAACGACGGCATCTACGCGGTGAGCTCCAAGAAGCTGATCGGCAAGCCCAACCTGGGCGCGCCGAGGGCGCCGTTCCGCAACAGCGCGCTGTAGCGGCCCGGCCCGGCCGAGACCCCGGGAGGCCCCCGGAGCCCCCTGCCCCCCGGCGCCGCCGGGGGGCAGGGCGGTTTGCCAAGGTAGATCACCTTTGTCGGAAAGGTGACCCGGACGCGCCCCGTGGAAGCTGTTGCGGGACGCGATCGGTGGGGTAGAGTTGACGTGTTGCAGTCGTGTTTCCTCGTACGTTTTGTTTAATTAAGCGCCCGCGGAAGTTTCGTGACAGCGGGCGTTTTTGCTTCTCCGGGTGACCGGCGGATGCGAGAACAAGGTCCGCGCGCAGCCCGGTCGCCGAAGTGGCGGCCGGTGAAGTATCACCCCTAAGGAGAAGATCATGGCTGAAGGCACCGTGAAGTGGTTCAACGCCGAAAAGGGCTTCGGCTTCATCGCCCCCGACGGTGGCGGCCCCGACGTGTTCGTCCACTACTCGGCCATCGCCACCCAGGGCTACCGCAGCCTCGAGGAGAACCAGCGCGTGGGCTTCGAGATCACGCAGGGCCAGAAGGGCCCGCAGGCCGAGGGCGTCTACCCGCTGTAGCCTGAAGCCCTGGCCCAGGGGGTTCGCCCGGCGGCTCACCCCCTGACCAGAGCTCGGCGAGTGCCACATCGCTTCGCGATCTGGCCAGGCGAGGCTCGCCTCCGGCATCGCCTCACCAGGCCAGTCAGGCACTCGCGCGGCGGTTGAGGTCCTAGCGACAGGTCTCGACACCACCGCTCGACGTCACGGCGGTCGGAAGCTTTTGCTTCCGGCCGCCGTTCGCGTTTTCCAGGGGCCGTTCGCCCGCCGGCCGAGTTCCGGAGCTCACATCCGGACGCGGCGCGACGCCGGGCGCAGCACCCGCCGGGCCGGGCGGAACACCCGCAGCAGCTCCGCCCCGATGTAGACCCCGGCCCCGATCGCCAGCGCCGTCGCCAGCGACTCGGCCAGCACCAGCCCGCCCTTGCCCGTGTTGCCGCCGGTCAGCTCCAGCATTCCCCGGTACATCAGGGTCCCCGGCATCAGCGGCGCCACGCACGGCGTCACCAGGATCAGCGCGGGCACGTCGCGGAACCGCGCCAGGGCCGTGCCCAGCGCCCCGATCACCGTCGCCGCCACGAAGGTGGCGGGCGCGGCGGGCAGGGCCAGCTCGCGCAGCTCCACGTAGGTCCCCCAGCTCAGCATCCCGCCCAGGGCGATCACCAGCAGGTGGTCGCGGGTCACCAGGTGGTAGACCGCGAACGCCAGCGCGATCGCGGCCGCGCCCAGCGTCTGGGCCGCCGCCACCGACGACGGCGCCGAGGGCAGGTTCTGCAGCGAGATCGGCACGCCGAGGCGGGCCGCCACGTAGGTCACCGAGCCGATGCCGCTCAGGATCGCGGTGATGATGAACAGCACCTCCACCAGGCGGGTGGTGCCCGTCACCAGGTCGCCGGCGATCCCGTCCTGCATCGACACCACCAGCGCCCGGCCGGGGATCAGGGCGATCACCACCCCGATGATCACCGTGCCGGAGCGCACCGGCGCGTCCACCGCCAGCAGCAGCACCGTCACCAGGCTCCCGATCGCGGCGGCCAGGGCCATCTGGAAGAAGTCCGCGATCCCGCGGCGCCCCAGCCACGCGCCCGTGCGGTCGCCCAGCAGCGTCGCCAGGAACGCCGCCGACGCCGCCAGCGCCCCGCCGCCCACCAGCACCGCGCCCGCCGCGCCCAGGCACGACAGGGCGATCGCCAGCGCCCAGTTCGGGTAGGCGGTGGAGCGCCCGATGATGTCGCTCAGCGCGAACTTCGCCTGCTGGAGGGTCAGCTTCTTGGCGGTCGCGTCGCGCACCAGGCGGTGCACCGCCACCAGGCGGGTGTAGTTCGCCAGCCGCCGGCGCACCCGCCGCTCGGCGGTGACCGGCGGCCGCCCGCCCCGGGGCAGGTAGGAGATCCCGACGGCCGCCAGCGTCACGTTCACCTCGGGGTGGGGCAGCCCGTAGGCCCGGGAGAGCCGCGACACCGCCAGGTCCACCGCCTCGGCGGTCTCGCCGCCCGCCAGCATCAGCTCCCCGACCCGCAGCGCCAGGTCCATGGTCGCGTACGCCTGGCCGCCCACGCCGGGCGTCTGGCCGCCGCGCAGGGCCGCCTCCATCGCGGCGTACTCGTCGCTGATGGGCTCCTGCCGGTCCGCCGTCACGCCGGTGGAGCCTAACCGGGACGATCTCGCAGGTCAGCGGGGCTCAGGGGCCATGGCCGAGTCTTTGCCGAGGCGCTCGCCCGAGCGCAGCCGGTCCAGGCCGAGCCAGATGAACTCGACCGCCATCTGCTCGGCCCTCTCGCGCGGGGTGTCGGGGTGCTCCAGCCACCACGACACCATCGACAGCATCGACCCGTACATCAGCGGCACCAGCAGCCGCGCCCGGTGCTCGTTGACGGCCAGCTCGGCCGGGGTCAGCGCCGGGTCCCTGCGGCGGCGCCGCAGCAGCAGGTCGGCGAACGCGACGCCGAGGCGGTCGCGCAGGTCGCGCAGCTCCAGGCCCACCTCGGCCTTGTCCAGGTGCCGCACCACCAGGTTCCACGCGTCGGGCTCGGCGGTCGCGTAGTCGAACAGGACCCGCACCATGGCCCGGATCCCGTCCACCGAGCTCTGCTCGGCCAGCACCGCCGCGTTCAGCCGGCCGGTCAGCTCGGTCACGATGCCGGCGGTGACCTCGGCGAACAGCTCCTCCTTGGAGGTGAAGTGCTGGTACAGCAGCGCCTTGGAGACCTGGGCGGCGCCCGCGACGTGCTCCATCTGCGTCAGGTGGTAGCCGCGCCGCCCGAACTCGGTCAGCGCGACCTGGAGCAGCTGCTCGCGGCGCCGGGCGTGCGGCATGCGCCGCCGCGCGCCCGGCCCGGCGTCTCCCGCGGCGTCCCCCGTGGTGTTCGTCATCAACCGGTGAACTTACCCAGTTCCGCGCGCGCCACCGAGCGCACGTGCACCTCGTCGGGCCCGTCGGCCAGCCGCAGGGTGCGCAGGCCCGCCCACATCTGGGCCAGCGGGGTGTCGTCGGACACGCCGGCGCCGCCGTGCACCTGGATGGCGCGGTCCACGACCTCCAGCGCGACCCGGGGCGCGACGACCTTGATCGCGGCGACCTCGGAGCGGGCGGCCTTCACGCCGTGCTTGTCGATCAGCCAGGCGGTCTTGAGGGTCAGCAGCCGGGCCTGCTCGATGGCCATGCGCGACTCGGCGATCTGCTGCCGCACCACGCCCTGGGCGGCCAGCGGCTTGCCGAACGCGACGCGGTCGACCGCCCTCTGGCACATCAGCTCCAGCGCCCGCTCGGCCATGCCGATGGCCCGCATGCAGTGGTGGATGCGGCCGGGGCCGAGGCGCGCCTGGGCGATGGCGAAGCCGCCGCCCTCCTCGCCGATCAGGTTCTCCACGGGCACGCGCACGTCGGTGAAGCGGATCTCGCAGTGGCCGTGCTGGTCGGAGTAGCCGAACACCGGCAGCGGCCGGACGATCTCCACGCCGGGGGCGTCCATCGGCACCAGCACCATCGACTGCTGCAGGTAGGGGTGGCCCTCGGGGTCGGTCTTGCCCATCACGATCATGATCTTGCAGCGCGGGTCGGCCGAGCCGCTGATCCACCACTTGCGGCCGTTGACCACGTAGTGGTCGCCGTCGCGCACGACGCTGGTGGCGATGTTGGTGGCGTCGGAGGAGGCCACGTCCGGCTCGGTCATCGCGAACGCCGAGCGGATCTGGCCGTCCAGCAGCGGCTCCAGCCAGCGCTTCTTCTGCTCGGCGCTGCCGAACAGGTGCAGCACCTCCATGTTGCCGGTGTCGGGGGCCGCGCAGTTGGTGGCCTCGGGGGCCAGGTGCGGGGAGCGGCCGGTGACCTCGGCCAGCGACGCGTAGTCGGTGACGGTCAGGCCGTGCGCGGGGTCGGTCGCGTCGGGCAGGAACAGGTTCCACAGGCCGCGCCGCCGCGCCTCGGCCTTGAGGTCCTCCACGACCGGCGGGACGGTGTGCTCCTCGCCCCGGGCGCGCAGCTCGCGGCGCTGCTCGGCGTACACCGGCTCGGCCGGGTAGATGTGGGAGTCCATGAATTCCTGCAGGCGCCCGTGGTACTCCCGGGCCCGCTCGCTCAAACCGAAGTCCATTCGACTACAGTAACTGACTCGTCAGTTACTTGCGATGGGGAGGGTCCATGACCGCGGGCAAGGTCGCTTTGATCACCGGTGGGTCCAACGGCATCGGCGCGGCGGTGGCACGGCGGCTGGCCGGGGACGGCTGGCGGCTGGTGCTCGCCGACGTCGACGAGGAGCGCGGCGCGGCGCTGGCCGCCGAGCTGGAGGGCGCGTTCGTGCGCTGCGACGTGCGCGAGCCCGACGACAGCGTCCGGGCCGTCGCGGCGGCCGTGGACGGCTTCGGCGGGCTGGACCTGGCGTTCCTGAACGCCGGGGTCGCCAGCGGCTGCGGCCTGGACGCCGACTTCGACCCCGAGAAGTACCGCCGCGCCATGGGCATCAACCTGGACGGCGTCGTCTACGGCGTGCGCGCCGCGCTGCCCGCCCTGCGCGCCCGCGGCGGCGGCGACATCATCGCCACCGCCAGCATGGCCGGGCTCACCGCCACCCCCTTCGACCCGATCTACGGGGCCAACAAGGCGGCGGTGGTCGGCCTGGTCCGCGCCCTCGGCCCCGCGCACGCGGGGGAGGGCGTCCGCGTCAACGCCCTGTGCCCCTCCTTCGCCGACACCGACATCATCGTCCCGCTGAAGGAGCACCTGGAGTCGACGAACTTCCCGATTCTCCAGGTCGCCGACGTGGTGGAGGCGTTCTTGGGCATCCTGGACGGGGACGGCACGGGGGAGGCGTGGTTCGTGGTGCCCGGCCGCGAGCCCGGGCCCTTCACGTTCCGCGGCGTCCCCGGCCCCCGCTGACCGTCCCGCCAGACCCCCGCAACGGAAAAGAGAGACATGCGCGCGATCCAGATCACCGAGTTCGGCGGCCCCGAGGTCCTCACCGCGACCGAGCTGCCCGACCCGGTCGCCGGCCCCGGCCAGGTGCTCATCGACGTCTCCCGCGCCGGCGTCAACTACGCCGACACCCACCAGGCCGAGAACAGCTACCTGGCCAAGGCCGAGCTGCCCCTGGTCCCCGGCGGCGAGGCGGTCGGCCGCACCGCCGACGGCCGCCGCGTGGTCGCGCTGCTGGGCACCGGCGGCTACGCCGAGAAGGCCGTGGCGCCGGAGGCGCTGGCCTGGGAGGTGCCCGACGGCATCGACGACGTGACCGCCCTCGGCATGGTCGTGCAGGGCGCGTCGGCGTGGCTGCTGCTGCGCCGCAGCGTGCACCTGGCGGCCGGCGAGTCGGTCGTGGTGCACGCGGCCGCCGGGGGCGTGGGCACCCTGGCCGTGCAGCTCGCCAAGGCGTGGGGCGCGGGCCGGGTCATCGCGACCGCCTCCTCGCAGGACAAGCGCGACCTGGCGCTGGAGCTGGGCGCCGACGTCGCGGTCGACGCCAACGAGCCCGACATGAAGTCCGCCCTCATCGAGGCCAACGGCGGCCGCCGGGTGGACGTGGTGCTGGAGATGACCGGCGGCACCGTCACCGACCAGAGCCTCCAGGCGCTGGCGCCGTTCGGCCGCCTGGCCTTCTACGGCATGGCCTCGCGCAAGCCGCCGAAGCCGGTGCAGCCCGCCAACCTCATGAAGTACTCCACCACCGTCGCCGGGATGTGGCTGGCGCACGTGTTCCAGCTGCCGGGCGACGTGATGCGCGGCGCGCTGGACGAGCTGTTCGGCCTGGCCGCCGACGGCCGCCTGCGCGTGGTCGCCGGCGGCGAGTACGGCCTGGACGAGGTCCGCAAGGCCCACGAGGACCTGCGCGCCCGCCGCACCACCGGCAAGCTGGTGCTCGACCCGTCCCGCTGACGGCCCCGCCCCCGGATGGCCGGAACCCGCCATCCGGGGGACCCCGTCCCCCCTATGCCGGGCGTCCGGACGGTGGCTAGGCTGATCGCCCGGAACGCCGCCCCACCTTCCGGCAGGGGACATCGATGCGCCTCTACGGACGCGAGAACGCCGTCGGCGTGGTGCTGGACTTCATGGACCGGCGCTCCCGGCCCGGTGACCAGCGCATCGCGCCGGTGGTGGTGTTCGTCGGCCCGCCCGGCTGCGGCAAGACCGCGCTGCTGGACGGCCTGGCGGCCGAGCTCGACCAGCGGGTGCCCTACGCGCGCGCCGACTTCGCCGAGACCGGCCGCGTCGGCATCGGCCAAGTGCTGGACCTGCTGGCGTTCGAGCTGAACCGGCACTGCGCCGCCTACGGGCGGCTCGCCTTCCCCCGCTACATCGTCGGCCGCATGGTGATGGGCGCCGACCTCGACCGGTCTGACCCCGACGCCGCCCGCGCCCGGCTGGCCGAGCTGCTGGCTAGGCCGCCGCTGCCCTGGCTGCGCGGCGCGGTCAACGACGTGTCGGCCGGGGCGCTGGCGCTGCTGACCGGGGTGCCCGACCAGGTGCTGCGGATGGTGTCGGACGCGCTGCTGGGCGGCGTGACCACCTTCGGCAGGCGGCGGGCGCGGCTGCGGTCGGGCGTCGCCTGGTACGGCCACCAGGACCGGGGCTTCAGCAAGGACCCCCTCGACACCCTGGTCGAGCTGAACCGGCACGCCCGCCGGCCGGGGGAGGGCCACCGGAGGCTGGTCGACACCCTGCTGCTGGCGGCGTTCCTGGCCGACCTGCGCGCCGACTTCCAGCGGCGAGACCACCCCTTCGACTGCGCGGTCCTGCTGGACAACGCCGACGCCCCCGCCGGGCGCCGCTTCGCCTACGCGCTGGTGCGCGAGCGCCAGCAGCGCGAGCGCGACGCGCCCGGCGTCCTGGACCCGCTGACGGTGGTGGCCGCCAGCCGCGGTTCGCTGGTGGAGCTGGTCACCGACCAGGCGGCGCAGATCCCCGCCGCCGACCAGGCCGGCCCCGCCGACTACCGGCGGCACCGCCACGGCCTGCGCGACGAGCGCCGCTGGTGGTACCCGGTGCGGCTGCCCGACCTGGACCTGGCCGACGTGCGCACGATGGCGGCCGACCGGCGCGCGGGCGCCGACCCCGCGCGCGTCGCGCTGGTGGTGCACGCCTTCACCCGGGGCCACCCCGGCGCGACCGACCTGGTGCTGGAGGCGCTGGCCGCCCGGCCCGAGGACCTGCCGGACCTGCGCCGGGCGCTGGACCGGCGGCTGCCGGGCGAGCACGGCGACCGGCCCCTGCGCGACCGGCTGCGCGGACGGCTGCTGGGCGACGCGGCCGACCGGGGCGGCCTCGCCGACACCCTGGTGACCTGCGCGGCCGCCCCCGACCTGGACCAGGCGGTGCGGCTGCTGGACCACACGGCCGCGCAGCAGGTGCCGCGCGCGGGCGTCTGGCTCCCGGGCCCGGAGGGGGCGGCGCCGGTGATGGTCCCGGTGCTGCGCACGCTGCTGCTGGAGCGCCTGGCCGAGCGCGACCCGGGCGACCCGGCGGGCTGGGACGCCCTGCACGCCCGGCTGCGCGCCGACGCCGCCGCGCGCGGCGACCTCACCGGCGAGCTGCACCACGCCCTGGCGCTGGGCGACCTGAAGCACGTGTGCGAGACGCTGGCCGACCGGGTGCCGCTGGAGGACCCCGAGACCTGGCTGGCCCGGGTCGCGGCCGTCACCGCCGCGCCCGGCCGCTGGCGGGAGGCCGGGCCGCCCGCCGAGCGGATCGGGCCGCTGACCTCCTGGACCGACCACCGGCTCCAGCCGATCGGCGCGATCGCCCTGCTGACGGCCGCGCGGTGGGTGCTGTCGGACCCGATGGGCGGCGGCGAGCGCGAGACGCTGCACCTGCTGGTCGCCGCCCAGTACACGGCGCTCGCGCCGTTCTTCGCCAACGGCCTGACCCGGCTGATCCGGGAGGCCGAGCACCACCGCGACCTCGCCGAGATCTGGAGCTGACCGTGACGATGGACGGCCGCAGGCCCCCGCTGCCGGCCCCGCGCCCTCCCCTGTGGCGCCGCCGGTGGTTCGCCGCACTGGCGGCGGTCGCCGCGCTCGTCCTGGTCGTGGCCCTGGTCTGGGGCTACGACGCGTTCGTCAGGGAGCCCGCGTGCGGCGACCGAAACCTGTCGGAGGTCGAGATCACCTACCGGGGCGAGCGGCGCGCCGAGTGCGTCGGCGTCACCGACGCCCACGGCCTCGGCGACCCGCGCTACGCGAAGGTCGCCGAGGTGATGCGCGCCGAGAACGCCTTCGCGGAGGCGGCGGGGGAGGGCGGCTACGTCACCGTCGCCTACCTCGGGCCGCTGACCCACCCCGACCCCCGCGTGCTGCACCGGCTGGAGGGCGCGGTCACCGCCCAGCACCGCGCCAACCGAAAGAACCTGGTCGGCGAGCGGCCGCGCGTCCGGCTGGTGCTCGCCAACACCGGCAGCGACGCGAGCCGCTGGCCGCGGGTCGCCGACGAGCTGCTGGAGATGCGGGACGGGCCCGACAACCTGCGCGCGGTCTCGGGCGTCGGGCTGAGCCAGGAGCAGACCCGGCAGGCGGCCAGGAGGCTGAGCGGTCTGGCGATGGTGGGCGACGTCGTCACCGCCGACGTGCTCAACCGCGAGGAGAGCGACGGCCTGGCCCGCGTCAACCCCACCGTGGACGGGGAGATCGCCGTGCTGGCCCGGCACCTGCGCGAGAAGACGAAGATCCGCCGCGCCACGCTGGTCAGCTCCGACGACCGCACCGACCTGTACACCGGCGCGCTGTCGGAGTCGTTCAAGAAGCACATGGGCGACCTGTGGAAGGCGGGCGGCTCCTACGACGACCCGTTCGGCCGGAACGCCGGCAACCAGTTCAACACCATCATCAACAACATCTGCAGCTCCAAGCCGATGGCCGACATGGTCTTCTTCGCCGGGCGCGCCGCCGACCTGCCCAAGTTCGTCGACTACCTGGGCAACCGGCGCTGCCACCCCGAGCCGCTGACGGTGGTGACCGGCTCGGACGCGGTGCTGCTCACCGTGGACACCCCCGACACCCGCCAGGCGCGGCGGGCGCTGGCCGCCGGGCACAACGCGGTCTCGCTGGTGTACTCGCCGCTGGCCGAGCCGTCGCTGCTGTCCGACCCGCGCAACCCGGAGGCGCCGCTGTACGAGGCGTTCCGCAAGGACTTCGAGGCGCTCGGGTTCGCCCCCGGGCACCTGGCGGCCGGGTGGGCGATCACCGCGCACGACGCGACGCTCACCGCCGCCGGGGCGATCCGCCGCGCGGTCTCCGAGTCCGGCGGCGTGCCGACCGTCGAGGAGGTGCGCCGCCAGCTCTACCTGACCCGCGCCGCCAGCGCGGTGTCCGGCGCGACCGGCAAGATCGAGATCGACTCGGCCACCGGCGACCGGGTGTTCGCCGAGCTGCCGGTGCTGCGATTCGTGCCCGACCGGGCCCCGGAGTTCCTCGGCGTCCACCCGCCGCGCTGACGCGGGGAGGGCCGCCGGGGCGGCCGGCGGGTCAGCCGACCAGGCCGTTCTCGTAGGCGAACACGACCGCCTGGGTGCGGTCGCGCAGCGCCAGCTTGGTCAGCACGTGCCCGACGTGGGTCTTGACGGTCTGCTCGGCCAGCACCAGCTCGCCCGCGATCTCGGCGTTGGACAGCCCGCGCGCGATCAGCCGCAGCACGTCCAGCTCGCGCGGGGTGAGCGAGGAGGTCGCGCCGGGGCTCGGCCGCTGGTGCCGGCGGCGGCGCGCGAAGTCGCCGATCAGCCGGCGGGTGATCGACGGGGCCAGCAGCGCGTCGCCGCCGGCCACCACCCGCACCCCCTGCACCAGGTCGGCGGCCGAGGCGTCCTTGAGCAGGAAGCCGCTGGCGCCCGCGCCGAGCGCCTCGTAGACGTACTCGTCCAGGTCGAAGGTGGTCAGCACCAGCACCTTGGGCCGCACGTCGGCCGGATCGGTCCCGGCGGCGGCCGCGTCGCCGACCAGCTCGGCGGTGGCGGCCAGCCCGTCCATCTCCGGCATCCGGATGTCCATCACGATGACGTCGGGGTCCAGCTCCCGCGCCAGCTCCACGGCCTCGCGGCCGTTGCCGGCCTGCCCGATCACCTCGATCCCCGGATCGGAGGACAGCAGCGCCGCCAGCCCGTCGCGGATCATCACCTGGTCGTCGGCGATCAGCACCCGAATCGTCACGGGAGAACTGTACGCGGGCCTTCACCCCGGTGCGCGATCTTCGTGCGGGTCAGTCGGTGTCGCCGTAGGGCAGCTCGGCGCTGACGCGCCAGCCGTCGCCGTGCGGGCCGGCGTCCAGCGCGCCGCCCAGCATCGACACCCGCTCGCGCATCCCGACCAGGCCGTGCCCGCCGCCGGGCGACTCCTCCGGGGCGGTGCGCGCCCCGTCGTCGGTCACCGTGACGGTGAGCGCGGAGGGGCCGTACCGCAGCTCCACGGCGACGTCGGAGCCGGGCGCGTACCGGGCGGCGTTGCTCAGCGACTCCTGCACGATCCGGTAGGCCGACAGGTCCACCCCGACCGGCACCTCCCGGGGCACCCCGACCACGGTGGAGGACACCCGGGTGCCGTTGCCGCGCGCGGCGGCCACCAGCTCCTCCAGCCGGTCCAGGCCCGGCTGCGGGGCGCGCTCGGCGCCCTCGTCGTCCGAGCGCAGCAGCCCGACCACCCGGCGGGTCTCGATCAGCGCCTCGCGGGCGGCGTCGCGCACCACCCCGAAGGTCTGCAGGGCCGCGTCCGGCAGGTCGGGGATCTTGTAGGGGGCGGCCTCTGCCTGCATCGCGATCACCGACATGTGGTGCGCCACCACGTCGTGCAGCTCGCGGGCGATGCGGGCGCGCTCCTCCAGCACCGCCTGCCGGGCCAGGTCCTGGCGCAGCTGCTCGGCCTGCTGGGCCACGATCGCGGCCAGGCTGTAGCGGCCGCCGACCGCGTCGCCGAACACCAGCGCCATCACCGCCAGCGCGCCCAGGATCATCGCGAACCAGCTCGGCATCCCGGTCAGGACGGCGAGGCCCAGCGTCCCGACGGTGACGGTCCCCACACCGACGATGGTCGTGCGGGGCGCGGAGGCCCCGACGAAGAACAGCATGATCAGCAGCGCGAGGAAGGCGGTGACCGGCCACGGCCAGAAGCCCTCGCCGCCCACGACGGGGACGGTGGCGAGGAACCCCGCCGCCGAGACCCGCCACGCCGACAGCGGCCAGCGCACCGCGAACAGCAGCGGCGCCGCCATGGCGGCGCCGAGCGGCCAGGCGAAGGTGGCGCTGATGTGGGCGGCGTGGATGAGGATGGCGATGGACCCGGCGGTGAAGCCGATGGTCAGCGCCACCATCACGGTCAGCGTGGAGTACATCAGCCACGGCTGGGTGGGCAGCAGGTAGCCGCTGGACTCGCCGGCGCGCGGCACGACGGCGGCGTGCACGCCGTCGCGCAGGCGGTCGAGCGGGGTCGGTGCGGGGTCTGGATCGTTCATTTGAGCCGAGCCTAGGCCGCGCGGGGCCCCGGCGGCGTGCCCCCGGAGAGGGAGATCGCGACCGCCCGCGCAGGTAGGGGGCGCGGCCGCGTGATCCAGTTAACCTATATTCTCGATTGACTTAGTAGGAAATATGGGCCAGATTGAACGCCAGTCGCCTGTGAAGGGTTCACCGTGTCAACCTCCTCCCTCGATCTGGCGCCCCCGCACGCCCGCGGGCGCCCGTTCCGCCCCGCCGCCCTGCTGCCGCGCGCCGCCCTGGCCCGCCTGGTCAGCCCGCTGGCGCTGCTGGCGCTGTGGCAGCTGGCCGCCGCCACCGGCCTGCTGCCCGAACGGCTGCTGGCCGCCCCCACCAAGATCGCCGCCACTGGCCTGGAGCTGCTGCGGGACGGCACCCTCACCTCCGCCATCGGCGTGTCGGTGCAGCGCGCCGGGCTCGGCTTCCTGCTCGGCGCGGCCGCCGGGATCGGCCTCGCGGTCGCGGCCGGGCTCAGCCGCGTCGGCGAGCACGCCCTCGACCCGCCGCTGCAGATGCTGCGCGCGCTCCCGCTGTTCGGGCTGATCCCGCTGTTCATCCTGTGGTTCGGGATCGGCGAGACGCCGAAGGTGGCGCTGGTCGCGCTCGGCGTGGCCTTCCCGCTGTACCTCAACACCTTCTCCGGCATCCGCGGCGTGGACGGCAAGCTCGCCGAGGTCGCCCAGGTCCTGCGGCTGAGCCGGGCCGCGCTGGTGCGGCACGTGGTGCTGCCCGGCGCGCTGCCGCAGGCCCTGGTCGGGCTCCGGCAGAGCCTCGGCGTCGCCTGGCTGGCCCTGATCGTGGCCGAGCAGGTCAACGCCGACGCCGGGCTCGGCTTCATGATCAACAACGCGCGGGAGTTCCTGCGCACCGACGTCGTGGTGCTCGGCCTGGTGGTGTACGCCGCGCTCGGCCTGCTCACCGACGCCTTCGTCCGGCTGCTGGAGAGGAGGGCGCTGGCATGGCGCACGGGCTTCCCGGTGTGACCGCGGACTCCGCGGCCGACCCCGCCGACGGAGCGCCGGCCGCCCGGGTGGCCGGGCTGACGCGCCGGTTCGGCGACCGCACCGTCCTGGACGGCGTCGACCTCGCCATCGGGCGCGGCGAGTTCGTCGCCCTGCTGGGCCGCAGCGGCTCGGGCAAGTCCACGCTGCTGCGCGCCCTCGCCGGGCTCGACAAGGGCACCACCGGCGACCTGGAGGTCTCCGGCGCCGTCGCCGTCGCCTTCCAGGAGCCGCGCCTGATCCCCTGGAAGCGGGTCCGGGCCAACGTCGCCCTGGGCCTGCGGGCCGCCGACCCGGGCGCCGCCGCCGACAAGGCGCTCGCCGAGGTCGGCCTGGCCGAGCGCGGCGGCGCGTGGCCGCTCACCCTGTCGGGCGGCGAGGCCCAGCGCGCCTCGCTGGCCCGCGCCCTGGTGCGCGAGCCCGGCCTGCTGCTGCTGGACGAGCCGTTCAGCGCGCTGGACGCGCTCACCCGCATCACCATGCACCGCCTGGTCCTCGACCTGTGGGACCGGCACCGCCCCGGCGTCCTGCTGGTCACCCACGACGTGGACGAGGCGCTGCTGCTGGCCGACCGCGTCCTGGTGCTGGAGGACGGCCGCATCGCCCACCAGTCCCGGGTGGCGACGCCCCGCCCCCGGCACCGCGACCACCCCGACCTCACCGCCCTGCGCGCGACCCTGCTGGAGCGCCTGGGCGTCACCCCCGAAGGAACGGCATGATCACCGCAAGTCCCCGCCGGGCGCGCCTGCGCGCGCTCGCCGCCGCCCTGGCCCTCACCGCGACCGCCGCCCTCGCGGCCGCCTGCGGCGGGGGCGCGGCCGCCCAGAACGCCGCCATCGGCCCGGACGGCAAGATCGACCTGTCCAAGGTCACCCTGCGCCTGGGCGACCAGAAGGGCGGCCAGCAGGCGCTGCTGGGCGCGGCCGGCGAGCTGTCGGGCGTGCCCTACAAGGTGGAGTTCAAGCAGTTCACCTCCGGCCCGCCGCTGCTGGAGGCCATCAACGCCGGGGCGGTGGACGCCGGCGCGGTCGGCAACGCGCCGCCGGTGTTCGCCGCGGCAGCCGGGGCTAAGCTGAAGATCGTCGCGGCCGCCGACATCGGCCTCACCGGGCAGGCGATCCTGGCCGCCAAGGGCTCATCGATCCGCACGCCCGCCGACCTCAAGGGCAAGCGGATCGCGGTCGCCAAGGGCAGCTCCTCCCACTACCACCTGCTGACGGTGCTGAAGAAGGCCGGGCTCGGCTTCAAGGACGTCCAGCCGCAGTACCTGGCCCCGCCCGACGCGCTGGCGGCGCTCAGCACCGGCAAGCTGGACGCCTGGGCGATCTGGGACCCCTACACCGCCCAGGGCGAGGCACAAGCGGGCGGGCGCCTGCTGGTGGACGGCGTCGGCTACACCAACGGCTACCAGGTCATCGTGGCCGGGAAGAAGACCCTGGACGACCGGGCCAAGGAGGCCGCGCTGCGCGACTACCTCACCCGCCAGCGCCGCGCCCTGGCGTGGTCGGCCGTCCACGTGAAGGAGTGGGCGCGGGTGTGGGCGAAGGACACCGGGCTGCCACTGCCGATCGCCGAGGTCGCCGCCAAGCGCCGCGCGGCCAAGCTGATCAAGGTGGACGACACCCTGGTCGCCGCCGAGCAGGCGCTGGCCGACGCCTTCCTGGCCGAGAAGCTCATCCCGGCCAGGGTGACCATGGCCGACCACGTGGACCGCCGGTTCAACGACATCGAGGTGAAGTGATGGCCCCCCGCTTCCACTGGTTCCTGCCCACCACCGGCGACAGCCGCGCGCTGATCGGCGGCGGGCACAGCGTCCCGGCCGGGGTCGGCCGCCCGCAGGCCCGGCCCGGCACCGCCGACCAGGTGCGGCCGCCCGACATCGACTACCTGGCCCAGGTCGCCCGCTCGGCCGAGCAGCTCGGCTTCGAGGCGGTGCTGACCCCCACCGGCACCTGGTGCGAGGACGCCTGGCTGGTCACCGCCGCGCTGCTGCGCGAGACCTCCCGGCTGAAGTTCCTGGTCGCCTTCCGGCCCGGCTTCGTCTCCCCGACGCTGGCCGCCCAGATGGCCGCCACCTACCAGCGGATCTCCGGCGGGCGGCTGCTGCTGAACGTGGTCACCGGCGGCGAGGCCGCCGAGCAGCGCCGCTTCGGCGACCACCTGGGGCACGGCGAGCGCTACGCGCGCACCGGCGAGTTCCTGGAGATCGTGCGCGGCGCCTGGAGCGGCGAGCCGTTCGACTTCAAGGGCGAGCACTACCACGTGGAGGGCGCGACGGTGGCGCGGCCGCCGGACCCGCTCCCGCAGATCTACTTCGGCGGCTCCTCGGCCGCCGCCGGGCCGGTCGCCGCCCGGCACGTGGACGCCTACCTCACCTGGGGCGAGCCGCCGGAGCAGGTGGCCGACAAGATCGCCTGGATCAGGGGGCTGGCCGAGGCCGAGGGCCGGACGCCGCGCTTCGGCATCCGGCTGCACACCGTCAGCCGCGACACCTCCGAGGCGGCCTGGGCCGAGGCGCGCCGCCTGCTGGAGGGCGTCGACCCCGCCCACATCGCCCAGGCGCAGCAGGCCCTGGCGGCCAGCGACTCGGTGGGCCAGCGGCGGATGCGCGCCCTGCACGAGGACTTCCGCTCCGGCGGCGCGGCCCGCGACCTGGAGATCTACCCCAACCTGTGGGCCGGGGTGGGCCTGGTGCGCGGCGGCGCGGGCACCGCGCTGGTCGGCAGCCACGCCGAGGTCGCCGACCGGATCGAGGAGTACGCCGCCCTCGGCATCGAGGAGTTCATCCTGTCGGGCTACCCGCACCTGGAGGAGGCGTACTGGTTCGGCGAGGGCGTGCTGCCCGAGCTGCGCCGCCGGGGCGCGCTCCCCGCCGGGCACGCCGCCGCCTGACCGCCGGGCCCCGCCGCGCCCGGCCGCGCCCGGCGGGCCCGCCGCGGCACGGGTTGATCCTTTGGCGGGGGCGGCGGACACTGCGGGAATGACCGGTGACCTGAAGCATCCGATCTTCGCCCGGCTCTATCCCCGGATGGACGCCGCCACCGCCCGCGCCGGCGGGGCCGACCACCGCGCCGAGCTGCTGAAGGGCGCGGCCGGCCGCGCCCTGGAGATCGGCGCGGGTCACGGCGCCAACTTCGCGCACTACCCGCCCGGCGTCACCGAGGCGGTGGCGCTGGAGCCCGAGCCGACGCTGCGCGCCCGCGCCGAGCGGGCCGCCGTCCGCGCCCCCGTCCCGGTGCTGGTGCGGGCGGGCCGGGCCGAGGAGCTGGACCTGGACGACGCCTCCTTCGACGTGGCGATCGTCTCGCTGGTGCTGTGCTCGGTCCGCGACCCGGTCCGGGCCCTGGCCGAGCTGCGCCGGGTGCTGCGGCCGGGCGGGGAGCTGCGCTACTACGAGCACGTGCGCGGCGACACCCCGGGCATGGCGCGCTACCAGCGCTGCGCGGACCTGGTGTGGCGGCACCTGGCGGCCGGCTGCCGGGTGTCGCGGCCGACGGGGGAGTGGATCGCCGGCGCGGGCTTCACGGTCGTGCGCGAGCGGCGCTTCACCTTTCCCGTGACGCGGGTGCCCAACCCCGCCGCGCCGCACCTGATCGGCGTGGCGGTCCGCGACTGACCGCGCGACGCGTCCTGACCACCGGCTTCCCGCATAACGTCCGCTTTCCGGGGAAGATCCCAGTGCATGACTACAGAGGGTGAGGACAGGGCGGCGCAGCCGCGATCGGAACCCTCGCACTCGGCCGCGACCGCCGCCCTGCTGGCGGGGGCCGCTGCCCTGGGCGGGTTCCTGTTCGGCTACGACACGTCCGTGATCAACGGCACCGTGGACGCGCTGAAGGCCCAGTTCTCGCTGAACTCGGTGGTCATCGGCTTCGTGGTGTCCTCGGCGCTGCTGGGCTGCGCGGTGGGCGCCTGGTTCGCCGGCCCGCTGGCCGACCGGTTCGGCCGCATCCGCGTGATGCAGGTCGCCGCGCTGCTGTTCGTGGTCAGCTCGCTGGGCTCGGCGCTGGCCTTCAACGCCTGGGACCTGACCTTCTGGCGGCTGGTGGGCGGCCTGGCCGTGGGCGCCGCCTCGGTGATCGCCCCGGCCTACATCGCCGAGATCGCGCCCGCCGAGCTGCGCGGGCGGCTCGGCTCGCTCCAGCAGCTGGCGATCGTGCTGGGCATCTTCGCGGCCCTGGTGGTCAACTACATCATCGCGCGGGTGTCCGACGGCGGCGCGGGCGGCGAGTTCCCCTGGGGCGGCAGCGCCTGGCGGTGGATGTTCGCCAGCGCCATCGTGCCCGCGGTGGTCTACGGGGTGGTGTCCTCCACCATCCCCGAGTCGCCCCGCTACCTGGTCAAGAAGCGCGAGATCGCGCGCGCCCGGCAGGTGCTGGCCAAGGTGATGGGCCGCGGCGGCGACGTGGACCTGAAGATCGGCGAGATCGTCAAGTCGCTGAAGACCGAGCGCCGGGTGCGGCTGTCGGACCTGAAGGGCACCACCTTCGGGCTGAAGAAGATCGTCTGGGTCGGCATCCTGCTGTCGGTGTTCCAGCAGTTCGTCGGCATCAACGTGATCTTCTACTACTCCTCCACGCTGTGGCAGTCGGTGGGCTTCAGCGAAGACGACGCCATGATCACCTCGGTGATCACCTCGGTCACCAACGTGGTCACCACGCTGCTGGCCATCGCCCTGGTGGACAAGATCGGCCGCAAGAAGCTGCTGCTGGCCGGGGCCGCCGGCATGACGGTCACCCTCACGGTGATGACGGTCTGCTTCGCCACCGCCGCCGTGGTGGACGGCAAGCCCCAGCTCGGCGAGGTCGCCGGGCCGGCCGCGCTGATCGCCGCCAACCTCTACGTGTTCGCCTTCGGCGCCACCTGGGGCCCGGTGGTGTGGGTGATGCTGGGCGAGATGTTCAACAACTGGATCCGCACCTCGGCGCTGGCGGTGGCAGCCGCCGCCCAGTGGATCGCCAACTGGGTCATCACCGTCAGCTTCCCGGGCCTGTCCTCGCTCGGCCTCGGCATCGCCTACGGCCTGTACGCGGTGTTCGCCGCGCTGGCGTTCGTGTTCGTGCTCAAGGAGGTCCCCGAGACCAAGGGCCGCGAGCTGGAGGACATGGACAAGCTCGACCCGTCGTCGGCCACCGCATGATCATGATGGTGCGCTAGCATGGGGGCATGGCCGCTGTAGTGGAGACGACGACGCCGGGCACGCCCCGGCGCGACCACCGCACGCCCTAGAACTTCGACGCGCGGTGAGGCCCCGGGAGCGATCCCGGGGCCTCACCGCTTTCCGGGCCGTTCCCGGGCCGCTCCGCCCGACCAGAGGAGCATCCGTGGGAGCAGACACGGCACCCGGCGCGTCCGGCGGCGGCGCCGACCCCACCCCCGCCGACTCGCTAGCATCTGACCAGCGGCCGTCCCGACCAGGGCGGCCCGTCCCACCGGCCCGTCCCACCAGTCCGTCCCACCATCGCGAGGAGAACCCGTGTCCACCGTGTCTGAGCTGAGCGTCACCCTCGACGGAGACGAACGAGTGGTGCCCGCCGGCGCGACCGCCGGACAGGCCCTCCAGGCGGACGGCCGCACCGTGATCGCCGCCCGGGTCAACGGCGAGCTGCGCGACCTCGCGCACCCGCTGGCCGAGGGCGACGCCGTCGAGCCCGTCGAGATCGGCTCGGCCGACGGCCGAGCCATCATGCGGCACTCGGCCGCGCACGTGATGGCCCAGGCCGTCCAGGAGCTGTTCCCCGAGGCCAAGCTCGGCATCGGCCCGCCGGTCGAGAACGGCTTCTACTACGACTTCGACGTGGCCGAGCCGTTCACCCCCGACGACCTCAAGCGCATCGAGAAGAAGATGCGCGAGATCGTCAAGCAGGGGCAGACCTTCGCGCGCCGCCCGGTCTCCGACGAGGACGCCCGCGAGGAGCTGGCCGGCGAGCCCTACAAGCTGGAGCTGATCGGCCTCAAGGGCGCGGCCGGCGCCGAGGACGGCGCGAACGTGGAGGTCGGCGAGGGCGGCCTGACCATCTACGACAACCTGGACGCCAAGTCCGGCGACCTGCGGTGGAAGGACCTGTGCCGCGGCCCGCACCTGCCGTCCACCCGCGTGATCCCGGCGTTCAAGCTGATGCGCTCCGGCGGCGCGTACTGGCGCGGCAGCGAGAAGAACCCGCAGCTCCAGCGCATCTACGGCACCGCCTGGGAGTCGCGCGACAAGCAGGACGAGTACCTGAGGTTCCTGGAGGAGGCCGAGAAGCGCGACCACCGCAAGCTCGGCGCGGAGCTGGACCTGTTCTCCTTCCCCAGCCAGATCGGCAGCGGCCTCGCCGTCTTCCACCCCAAGGGCGGGGTCGTCCGCAAGGTGATGGAGGACTACTCGCGGCGGCGGCACGAGGAGGAGGGGTACGAGTTCGTCAACACCCCCCACATCACCAAGGGCCAGCTGTTCGAGACCTCCGGCCACCTCGGCTGGTACAAGGACGACATGTTCCCGCCCATGGAGGTGGACGGGGCCGACTACTACCTCAAGCCGATGAACTGCCCGATGCACAACCTGATCTTCGACGCGCGCGGGCGGTCCTACCGCGAGCTGCCGCTGCGGCTGTTCGAGTTCGGCAGCGTCTACCGGTTCGAGAAGTCGGGCGTGGTGCACGGCCTCACCCGCGTCCGCGGCATGACCCAGGACGACGCGCACATCTACACCACCAAGGAGCAGATGGGCCAGGAGCTGAAGAACCTCCTGACCTTCGTGCTGAACCTGCTGCGCGACTACGGCCTCAACGAGTTCTACCTGGAGCTGTCCACCCGCGACGACTCGCCGAAGTTCATCGGCGACGACGCCGACTGGGAGGAGGCCACCGCCGCGCTGCGCGAGGCCGCCGAGGAGTCCGGCCTCGACCTGGTGCCCGACCCGGGCGGCGCGGCCTTCTACGGCCCGAAGATCTCGGTGCAGGCCCGCGACGCCATCGGCCGGACCTGGCAGCTGTCCACCATCCAGGTGGACTTCAACCAGCCCAAGCGGTTCGGGCTGGAGTACCAGGCCGCCGACGGCTCCCGCCAGCAGCCAGTCATGATCCACCGCGCGCTGTTCGGGTCGATCGAGCGGTTCTTCGGCGTGCTGCTGGAGCACTACGCCGGCGCCATGCCGCCGTGGCTGGCCCCGGTGCAGGTGGTGGGCATCCCGATCGGCGACGCGCACGTGCCGCACCTGGACGCGGTCGCCGCGCGGCTGAGGGAGCGGGGCATCCGGGTGGAGGTGGACGCCTCCTCCGACCGGATGCAGAAGAAGATCCGCAACGCGCAGAAGCAGAAGGTGCCGTACATGCTGCTGGCCGGCGACGACGACGTCGAGGCCGACGCGGTGTCGTTCCGCTACCGCAACGGCGAGCAGAAGAACGGCGTCCCGATCGGGGAGGCGGTCGAGGAGATCGTCAAGGCGGTCGAGGCGCGCGTGCAGGTCTGACGGCCCGGCGACGCGAACGGCCGGGGGCCGTGCTCCGGGCCTCGGCCCGGGACACGGCCCCCGGTCGTCCGGACCCCCTCACCCGGGGGCGACGACCGCCGCCCGCAGGCCCTCGGTGCCCACGCCCCAGACGGTGCCGGGCATCTGCACCAGCGACCGGAGGGTCGCGCCGTTCACGTTCGGGGCCGTGGGCGCGACGGGCACGACGTGCCAGGCCGAGCCGTCGTAGCGGATCAGGTGCTGGCGGCCGTCGGTGCCGCCCTGCACCCCCTCCACCACGGCCAGCGCCCCGCCGCCGCCGGTGGGCAGCACGCGCGTCAGGGTCGTCACCCACGAGGGCAGCGCGACCGGGGACCAGGCGGCGCCGTCCCAGCGGACCAGCGCTGTCGCCTGCTGCGGGTACTTGCCGAGCCCGAGCCACACGTCCTCGGCCGAGCGCGCCGCCGCGTCCGCGACGGTCTCGCCCGCCTCGCCGCCCGGCGCGGGCGCGAGCCGCCAGGACGAGCCGTTCCAGCGCGCCACGCCGGGCTTTCCGGTGGCCTTGTCCCTGCCCGCCGCCCACACGTCGTCGTCGGCGAGCACGTGCAGCGAGGCGGCCTCCACGGGCGGGTCCTGCCTGATCCAGCCGCTCCCGTCCCAGCGGAACACCTGGCCGCCGCCGGTGGCCCAGACGCCCGAGCCGTCCACGTCCAGGTCGGAGACGCCGGGCTGGCCCGCCGGGGGAGCCACCTCGGTCCACGCCGAGCCGTTCCAGCGCGCGACATAGGACGAGGCGGGCCAGCCCCGGCTGTCCTCGCGATAGCCGCCGGCCCACACGTCGGAGGCCGACCGCACCGCCACCCGCGTCATCGCGCCCCGGCCGGTGAAGCCGGGCGGGTTGTGGGTGCGCCAGTACAGGCCGTTCCACCGCTGCATCGCCGGGTTGCGGGTGGTCCACGTCTCGCAGAGCGGCGGCCCCCCGAGGCAGAAGGGGGACGACTGCTCGCTGTGCGTTCCCTGCCCGCCCACGGCCCACACCTCGGAGGACGAGACGGCGCCGGCGTGCTCGAAGGTCGCGCCCGGCCACATCAGCGGTGCGGGCTTCTTGACCCAGGCGGTGTCGGCGGCCTCGGCGGTGCCGGTCAGCAGCGCGCTCGCGGCGGCGAGCGCCCCCGCGGCGGCGGCCGCGCGGGTCGATCTTCTGAAGGTCGTCACCCCAGGCAATATGCGGCACCCCGCCCGGCGCCCTCTTGTGCGCCCGGTGACAAATCCGATCGCGGCGGATGTGCCGGGGCTGGACGTTTCCGGCGAAGTGTCGAAAGGTCCGGCGGGATAGCATCCCGCCATGATCCGGGACCGCCTGCTGGACGCCGCCCGCGCCCTGGTCGAGCACGGCGACTGGGGGAGCCTGCGCCTGGCCCAGGTCGCCCGCGCCGCCGGGACCAGCAGGCAGACCGTCTACAACGAGTTCGGCACCAAGGTCGGCCTCGGCCGCGCCCTGGCCGAGCGCGAGGTGGAGCTCTTCCTGTGCGGCCTGCAGGAGCGGATGGACCGCTGCGGCGACGACGTCCCGGCGGCGGTGGAGGCGGCGGTGCTGTTCGCCCTGGCCGAGGGCGCCCGCCGCCCGCTGCTGAAGAGCGTCCTGGCGGCCGGGCGGTACACCGAGGACGACCTGCTGACGCTGGCGACCCGCGACGCCGAACCGCTGCTGGCCGAGGCGGTCGGCGCGGTGCGCGGCTACGCCGACGCGACCTGGCCGCGGGTGCCCGGCGAGGTGAAGGACCTGCTGGTGGAGTCGCTGATGCGGCTGACGGTCAGCCACCTGGTCGCGCCGCTGCACCCGCCCGAGGAGACCGCGCGGCGGCTCGCCGGACTGGCGCGGCGCGTCCTCGGCCCCGGTACCACCTGACCGCCCGGCGGGCCACGGTGCGGTGGACCATCGGAACGGCCTGATCCGGCCGCCGCCGAGAGGGCCGATTTCGGCGGTCCGCCGGGCGGCGTGCGGCGGCGTGCGGCAGACTCGCCGTAGCCGAACCCCCGTCCGAAGGGCCGCTCCGTCATGGACGACCGCTACATCCAGGAAGTGGCCCGGCTCATCGCGCGGGCGGACACGCGGGGCCCGAGGTCCTGCCCGTCGTGCGGCGGCCGGGAGGTCGTCACCGCGGCCGTGCCGCTGGACCCCGACACCATCGGCGTGGCCGCGATCCCGGTCACCTACTGCCGGGCGTGCGACGCGGCCGACCCGGCGGTCGCGGAGATGTTCGCCTGCGTGGACGAGGCGCTGCGCGGGGACGACTGACCCCGCCCGGCCCCCGCCGGCCGGTCCGCCGGGCCGCTCCGCGCCCCGTGCGGAGTTGGTAGCCTCAACGGTCACTTGCCACGACGGGGGAGAAGAGCGGATGAAGTCCACCAAGCCGGCCCGCGGAACCCGTTCGACCGGGGCCCGGGTCGCCGGCTACGGCGGCGCCGCGCTGCTCGTGGCCGCCGCCCTCGCGGTGCTGCTGATGCCGCTGTTCGACAAGGGCGGCGGCACCGGACCGGCCGCGGGACGCGCGCCCGCCGGCACCGCCTCGCAGCCCGCCGGGCGGCAGGGCCTCCCCGGAGGCACGGCCCCGACGGCGGCCCCCACCAACCCGCTGCCCCAGCAGAACCAGGGCGGCCAGGTCTACCCCGACGGTCGGCCCAGCCCGCAGGGGCGCGGCCAGGGCCAGGGGCAGGGCGGCAACGGCGACGGCCCGCCCCTGCCCGGCACCGGCGGCGGCGTCGGCCTCACCTGGTGCCCGGCCGGGACCTCGTCCTACCGGCCCACCCCCACCGGCAGGCTGGAGGTGTCGGTGAACGTCTCGGGCAGCGGCGCGGTCCGCGCCGAGGTGGCGCTGCGCAGCGGCGCGCCCAAGAGCCAGCAGGCCACCGTGAAGGGCGGCCGCCCGCACACCTTCGCCTTCCAGGGCGTCCCGCCCGCGCAGATCCGCTACGTGAAGATCACCACGATGTCGGTGGGGATCTCCACCGAGACCTGCTACGCCCGGCCCGGGGCCTGACCCCGGGAAGCCCCCGAAGCCGCTTGGCGTGAGGCCGGGGCCCGTCCAGAGCGCGTGTCCGGGCCGCCGGGGCCGCTCCCGTGGGCGGCCGGGCTACGGCCCGTCCCGCGCGGTGCCCTGCGCCGCGTCGCGCGCCGCCGGGATGTCGGGGTGCACCGACAGCCGCTGGTCCAGCCCGGTGATCTCCAGCTTGCGCGCCACGATGCCGCGCGGCCCCACCAGCGACAGCCCGCCCCCGGCCTTCTGCGCCCGCCTCCAGTACTCGATCAGCACGGCCAGCCCGCTGGAGTCCATGAACGTCACCCGGGACAGGTCCACCGCGAGCAGGGGGCCGAAGTGGCAGAGCGCGATGAGCAACTGCTCCCGCAGCGCGGGAGCGGTCGCCAGGTCCAGCTCCCCGCCGACCAGGACCACCGCCAGCGGGCCGGCCAGGTGAGTGGACAGCCACAGTTCCGCCACGGCCCCGTTATCGCCGCCTCAGCGCGGTCCATGCGTCCGCGGGGGCACGACTTGCGGCCGGCGGGCGCGGGTCAGGCCCGGACCTCCCCGCCGCCGGGCATCCGCACGTCCTCCACCACCACGTTGACCGCGGCCACGCGGGTGCCCAGCATCAGGCCCACCACCCGGGCCACGTTGGCCTTGACGACCCGCGCCACGTCCATGATCACGCTGCCGTACTCGACCGTGAGCACCAGGTCCAGCGTCACCTCGTGCTCGCGCGCGTGCACGCGCACCCCGGGCCGGGCGCCCAGGCCGCCCGCCGCCGCGGCGCCCTGGGCCGCGCCCTGAGCGGAGCCCTGGAGCGCGCCCGCCTCGGCGCGCCCGCCCAGCGCGGCCACGCCGCTGACCTCCAGCGCGGCCAGCGCGGCGATCCGCTCGACCACGTCGTCCTCTATCGTGATCCGGCCCTGCACCGCGTCGCCGGACCCGCCGAGCCCGTGCCCGCCGGGCGGCGCGCCGGGCAGCGCCGAGGGGCCCGTCGAAAGGCCGCCGGACGGCCCGGGGCCGCTGCGCGGGAGCGGATCGGACAGGTCGCGGTCCTGGGCGTGCCGCCCGCCCTGCACGGGGGCGTGCGGCGCGGACGGCGAGGACGGCGCGACGGCGGGCGCGGCCAGGGGCATCCCCCCGGGCGGCGCGCCGAGCGTTCCGCCAGGGGCGCCGCCGGACGTTCCGCCAGGTGGCGGAGGCGCCCCCGCGGACCCGGGCGGGCCCGGGAAGAACGGCATCGACCGGGCGTCGGACCGGCCGTGCTCCCCGCCGCTGCCGGAGTATCCACTGTCGAGGTCGCTCATCGGTCGGCTCCCATGATCTTGCGACGGTGCGCGGGCGGTGTCCATGGTGGCCGAGGGGCGGCGGAGACGCCAGGCGGGCCGGGGGATCGGCGGCGTCGGCGGCCGCCCGCCGGGGCATCCCGGCTGCGGGGCGCCGGGCGCGGCTCTCTATGCTGCTGGTCAGGCCGTGAAGACGAAGGAGAGCGCCGCCTTGAGCGTAGAGCCGGAGGAGCCCGTGGTGCAGCAGGCGCGTGCGGACGCGCCCGAGCCGGAGGGCTGGAGCGCCACCGTCCCGGAGGTCGAGGAGGAGCGGGGCGGAGCCGGCGCGCCCGACAACTTCCAGCGGCTGTGGACCCCGCACCGCATGGCCTACATCAAGGGGGAGAACAAGCCCTCTGGGTCCGGCGCGGGCGACGGCTGCCCCTTCTGCGAGATCCCCGCGATGACCGACGAGGAGGGGCTCGTGGTGGCCCGCGGCCGGTCGGTGTTCGCGGTGCTGAACCTCTACCCCTACAACTCCGGGCACCTGATGGTGGTGCCCTACCGGCACGTGGCCGACTACACCGAGCTCGACGCCGGGGAGTACACCGAGCTGGCCGAGCTGACCCGCAGGGCGCTGACCGCGCTGCGCAAGGCCAGCGGCGCGCAGGGCTTCAACGTCGGCATGAACCTCGGCATGGTCGCCGGGGCGGGCATCGCCGCGCACCTGCACCAGCACGTGGTGCCCCGCTGGGGCGGCGACACCAACTTCATGCCGGTGGTCGGCCACACCAAGGTGCTGCCGCAGCTGCTGCGCGACACCCGGCAGATCATCGCCGACGCCTGGCCGCGGGACTGAGCGGCGTGGCGCGGGTGCGGCCGGTGCTGCTGTACGACGGGGACTGCGGGTTCTGCACCGCCTCGGTGCGGTTCCTGGAGCGGCACATCCCGACCGAGGCCGAGATCGTCGCCTACCAGGCGGCCGACCTGGACGCGCTCGGCACCACCGCCGACCGGGCCGGGTACGAGGTGGTGTGGATCGGCCGCACCGGGCGGGTCGCGGGCGGCGCGCAGGCGGTGTCGCGGCTGCTCATGGACGCCGGGGGCCGCTGGTGGCCGCTGGGCGCGCTGGTGCGGCTGCCCCCGGCGCGGTGGATCGCCCACGGCCTCTACCGGCTCATCGCCAACAACCGCTACCGGCTGCCGGGCGGCACCGCGGCGTGCGCGGTCCCGCCCCGCGACACCGGGAAGGGCGAGGGCTAGCGGCCCGCGCCCGCCCTCACGGCTGGGCGGGCGCCGCCGCGGCCGGGGCGGGGGAGCGGACGCCCGCCTCCCGCAGCTCCGACACCGTCACGAACTCGAACCCCTTGGCGCGCAGCCCCCGGATCATCGGCACCAGGTTCCGCAGCGCCACCAGCCGGTCGGGGTTGCCGGTGTCGTGCGCCAGCACGATGCCGCCCTGCTGGGTGTTGCCGACGATGTAGTCCACCAGCTTCGGCGGGTCCTTCTCGTAGGTCTTCTCCAGCATCTTGATCGACCACAGCGCCATGTCGTAGCCGAACTGCCCGGCGGCGCTGACGGTGGTGCCGCCGAAGTGCCCGAACGGCGGCCGCAGCAGCCGCGCCTCGCGCCCCAGCACGCTCCCGATGGCCCGGTGCGCCCGGCCGATCGCCGACAGCGCCTCGGCGTGGGTCATCCGGGACAGGTTCTGGTGGGCCCAGGTGTGGTTGGCGGCCTCGTGCCGGGCCATCCGGTCCTTGACCAGCCCGCCGTTGTCGACCAGCCGCCGCCCCACGAAGAAGAACGTCGCCCTGACCTTCTCGGC
This sequence comes from Spirillospora sp. NPDC050679, assembly GCA_044456955.1. Taxonomy (GTDB): domain Bacteria; phylum Actinomycetota; class Actinomycetes; order Streptosporangiales; family Streptosporangiaceae; genus Spirillospora. Next base: position 106,220 of record JBITGK010000020.1, read on the forward strand.
GTCCAGCACGTCGTGGACCATCGGGGTCCAGTTGGGCATCGGGCCGTCGTCGAAGGTGAGCGCCACCAGCTTCTGGGCGGTGTCCACCGAGTACACGATGTCCACGTGGCCGCCGCGGCGCGGCCGCCACGGCCCGGCCACCGGCACCGCCATCGCCGACTCGGGCGTCAGGTCGCCGCCCATCGCGGCCAGCAGCGACTGCTGCCCGCCGTCGGCCAGCAGCGCGCCGCCGACCGCCCCGGCGGCCGCGCCGCCCGCCGCGAGCCCGGCGCCCTTGAGGAAGCCGCGGCGCCCGCGCCGGACGTCCTGCCCGCCCTGGTCGGAAGGGCCGCCGTCCCGGCCGCCGTGCCGATCATCGTGCTGGTCATCGTGCCGGTCACCGTGCTCTTCGCCGCGGCGCCGATCCTCGTCGCGCCGACCGCGCTCGTCCCCCGTGTCGCTCATAGCCCGCTAAGAATCGCACAGCCGCGCGGCCGCTCCGATCATCCACGGGGAGGAGGCGGGATCACCCTTGAGCGGGACGGACCGGGCGGCCCGGTCCGTCCCGGGGCGGTGCTCAGTCCGGCTTCTCCTCGGCGGCGACCTTGTCGGCCAGGTGCGAGGGCAGCGGCTCGTAGCGCAGGAACGACCGGTCGAAGGTCCCGGTGCCCTGCGACAGCGAGCGCAGGTCCACGGCGTACCGGACGATCTCCAGCTGCGGGACCTCCGCCCTGATCAGCGTGCGGCCGCCGGGCACCGACTCGGTGCCCAGCACCCGGCCGCGCCGGGAGGTGAGGTCCGACATCACCGGGCCCACGTACTCGTCGGCGACCAGCACCGACACCTCGTCCACCGGCTCCAGCAGCAGCATCGGCACCTTGGCCGCGGCGTCCTTGAGCGCCAGCGCCCCGGCCGCCTGGAAGGCCATGTCGGAGGAGTCCACCGAGTGCGCCTTGCCGTCGTGCAGGGTGACCTTGATGTCGACCAGCGGGTACCCGGCCGCCACCCCGCGCGCCATCTGCTGGCGCACGCCCTTCTCCACCGACGGGATGAACTGCCGGGGCACCACCCCGCCGACGATCTTGTCCGCGAACTCGAAGCCCGTGCCGGACGGCAGCGGCTCCACGTCGATGTGGCAGATGCCGTACTGGCCGTGCCCGCCGCTCTGCTTGACGTGCCGGCCGAGGCCCCGGGCGGCGGCGCCGAAGGTCTCGCGCAGCGGCACCCGCAGCCCCACCCGCTCGACCTCCACGCCGTAGCGGGACGACAGCCGGTCGATCAGCACGTCGGCGTGCGCCTCGCCCATGCACCACAGCACCAGCTGGCGGGTCTCGGAGTTGTTCTCCAGCCGCAGCGTGGGGTCCTCGGCCACCAGCCGCGCCAGCGCCTGCCCGAGCTTGTCCTCGTCGGCCTTGGAGCGGGCGCGCACCGCCACCGGCAGCAGCGGGTCGGGCATCGCCCACGGCGCCATCAGCAGCGGCGCGCCCGGGTCGGACAGGGTGTCGCCGGGCTCGGCGCGGCTCAGCTTGGCCACCGCGCAGACGTCCCCGGCCACGCAGGAGGACACCGTGCGCTGCGCCTTGCCGAGCGGTGAGGTGAGCGCGCCCACGCGCTCGTCCACGTCGTGGTCCTCGTGCCCCCGGTCGGCCATGCCGTGCCCGGACACGTGCACCACGGTGTCGGGCCGCAGCGTCCCGGAGAACACCCGCACCAGCGAGATGCGCCCCACGTACGGATCCGACGCGGTCTTGATCACCTCGGCGACCAGCGGGCCGGCGGGGTCGCAGGCGAGCCGCCGGGGCGGGCCGCCGGCGACGGGGGCGACCGGTGGGACCGGGTGCTCCAGCGGGCTGGGGAACGCCTGGGTGACCACCTCCAGCAGCTCGGCCATCCCCACCACCGGGCCGGGGTGGTCGCCGTGCGGCACCGAGGTGGCCAGCACCGGGTAGAACCCGCCGCGCGCCACCGCGGTCTCCAGGTCCTCGATCAGCGCCTTGACGTCGATGTCGGCCCCGGACAGGTAGCGCTCCATCAGCGTCTCGTCCTCGCTCTCCTGGATGATCCCCTCGATCAGCGCGGCGCGCTGGTCGGCGATCCGCTCCAGGAACTCGGGGTCGGGGTCGCACTCGACCCGCGTGCCCGAGGAGTAGTCGAAGCACCGCTGGGTGAGCAGCCCGATCAGGCCGCGCAGGCCGCCGCCGGAGGAGATGGGGAAGTAGCAGGGCAGCACGCCCTCGCCGAAGGCCCCCCGGCAGGTGGCCAGGACCTCGTCGAAGTCGCCGCGCTGCTGGTCGACCTTGGTGATGACCACCGCGCGCGGCATCCGCACCGCCGCGCACTCCTCCCACAGCATCCGGGTGAGCCCGTCGATGCCGTCCACCGCCGACACCACGAACAGCGCCGCGTCGGCCGCGCGCAGCCCGGCCCGCAGGTCGCCCACGAAGTCGGCGTAGCCGGGGGTGTCGATGAGGTTGACCTTGACGTCGCCGAACACCAGCGGGGCCACCGCCAGGTTCACCGAGCGCTGCTGGCGCACCTCGATGTCGTCGTAGTCGCTGACGGTGGTGCCGTCCTCCACGCGGCCGCGCCGCGGCACGGTGCCGGTGGCCGCCAGCAGCGCCTCCACCAGCGTGGTCTTGCCCGCTCCCGAATGGCCGACCAGCGCGACGTTGCGCACCCCGTCGGGCCGGCCGGCCTCCGGTGCCCTGCCGGAGCCTCCCGGGTGGCCTCCCCTGTCGGTCATGACTACCTCCTCGGACGAGCCCCCGCACCGGGGCCCGCGTGCGGCTGGGGCCCGGCCTTCGGCGGCCCGGCCCTGACGTCCGAGTGCGGCGCCCTGCCCGCGACGCGCGTGACCGACGTCACACCCGTCCTCACACCCTTTACCGGCACGGCGCAGATCACAAGGGCCCGGACCCGGCCGGGGCCGGAAAGCGGCCGCGCGCCGGTCCGGGCGCGGGCCCGGACCGGCCGCGGGCCGGACCGGCGCGCCGCCTGCGCCCCCGGGGCGGGCGGTGCCCACTACGATGGGCGCGCTGCGCGGCCCGCGGGCTCTGCCACCCCGACATCACGAGGGCCACCCCACACCACGAGAACGGACGGCGATGCTCAACAAACTGCGGCCCGCCCTGGGCCGCGTCCTGACCCCCATCGGACAGGCGGTCGCGCGGACCGGGGTCTCGCCCAACGCCATCACCGTCATCGGCACCGCCGGCGTGGTCGCCGGCGCGCTGGCGCTGTTCCCCCGCGGCGCGTTCTTCCCGGGCACGATGGTCATCACCGTGTTCGTGCTGTTCGACATGCTGGACGGCGCGGTGGCGCGGGTCACCGGCAAGGGCTCCGCCTGGGGCGCGTTCCTGGACTCCACGATGGACCGGGTCGCCGACGCCGCCATCTTCTCCGGCCTGATGATCGGCCTGTACCGGGACGGGCAGCACACCCTGGCCGGCGTCGCGCTGTACTGCCTGGTCGCGGGCGTGGTGGTGTCCTACGCCAAGGCCCGCGCCGAGGGGCTCGGCTACACCTGCAACGTGGGCATCGCCGAGCGCTCGGAGCGCCTGGTGATCGTCCTGGTGGCGGCCGGGTTCGACGGGCTGGGCGTGCCGTACATCCTGACCGCGGCGCTGTGGCTGCTGGCGGCGCTGAGCACCGTCACGGTGGGGCAGCGCTTCGCGGTCGTCCGCAAGCAGGCGCTGGCCGAGGCGGCCGCCGTCCGGGAGAACCGCGCATGATCTCCGCCTCCGCCGTCCGCGACGAGGTGATGGACACCGCCTACGCCCTGGGCTGGACGGTGGTGCGCAAGACGCCCGAGCGCGCCGCCCGGCTGGTGTTCACCGCCCTGGCCGACCGCACCTGGCAGCGCCACGGGGACGGCGTGAAGCAGCTGGAGCGCAACCTGCTGCGCGTCACCGGCAAGGACGCCGTGGACGACGAGGTGCGCGTGCTCAGCAAGAAGGTGCTGCGCTCCTACTTCCGCTACTGGCTGGAGGTCTTCCGGCTGCCCGAGTACGACCGCGACCGCATCGTCGGCCGGATGCGGGTCACCGGGCACGAGAAGCTGTTCGCCACGCTGGACTCGGGCCGGGGCGCGATCCTGGCGCTGCCGCACATGGGCAACTACGAGCAGGCCGGCGCGTGGCTGGTGCACTGCGGCTACCCGTTCACCACCGTCGCCGAGCGCCTCAAGCCCGAGTCGCTGTTCGACCGGTTCGTGGAGTTCCGCGAGGGCCTGGGCATGGAGGTGCTGCCGCACAAGGGCGCCTCGGCGTTCGGGCGGCTGGCCCAGCGGCTGCGCGCCGGGCGGCCGGTGTGCCTGGTGGTGGACCGCGACCTCACCGACGGCGGCGTGGAGGTGGAGTTCTTCGGCGAGACCGCCAAGATGCCGGCGGTGTCGGCCGCGCTGGCGATGCGGACCGGCGCCGCCCTGTTCCCGGTCACCCTGTGGTACGAAGGCGAGTACTGGGCGGCACGTGTCCACGAGGAGATTCCGGTGCCTGACGAGGGCGTCAGACAGGAGAAGATCCAGGCCATGACCCAGGAGCTGGCGCGCGCCTTCCAGGAGGGCATCGCCGCGCACCCCGAGGATTGGCACATGCTGCAGAAGGTCTGGGTGGCCGACCTGCCGGGCGGGGCGGGGGCCCCGCGGTGAGGGTCGGCATCGTCTGCCCCTACACCTGGAACGTCCCCGGCGGCGTCCAGCAGCACGTGCGCGACCTGGCCGAGGCCCTGACCGGGTTCGGCCACCATGTGTCGGTGATCACCCCGGCCGACGACGACGCCGAGCTGCCGCCGTACGCCGTCTCGGCGGGCCGCGCGGTCCCGGTGCCCTACAACGGCTCGGTGGCGCGGCTGGCGTTCGGGTTCCTGTCGGCGGCCCGGGTCAAGCGCTGGATCAACGAGGGCGACTTCGACGTGCTGCACGTGCACGAGCCCGCCGCGCCGTCGCTGGGCCTGCTCGCGTGCTGGGCGGCCGACGGCCCGATCGTCGGCACCTTCCACGCCTCCTACGAGAAGTCGCGCGTGGTGTCGGTCACCGCGCCGATCCTGATGAGCGCCCTGGAGAAGATCACCGGGCGGATCGCGGTGTCGGAGGCGGCCCGCAAGACGCTGGTGGAGCACCTCGGCGGCGACGCGGTGCTGATCCCCAACGGCGTCGCCACCGAGCGCTACGCCATGGCCGATCCGCTGCCGGGCTGGCCCGGCGAGCACGCGGGCCGGGGCGAGGGCGGCGCGCTGGGCTTCCTGGGCCGGATGGACGAGCCGCGCAAGGGCCTGCAGGTGCTGCTGCGCGCCTTCGACGTCCTGGGCCGCCGCCGGCCGGGCCTGCGGCTGCTGCTGGCCGGGCCCGGCGACGCCGACGAGGTGGTGTCGCGCGTCGCGCCCGAGCTGCGCGACCGCGTGGTGGTGCTGGGCATGGTCAGCGAGGAGGACAAGGTGCGCGCCTACCACTCGGTGGACGTGTTCGTGGCGCCCAACCTGGGCGGCGAGAGCTTCGGCATCGTGCTGGCCGAGGCGATGAGCGCGGGCGCCCCGATCCTGGCCAGCGACATCGAGGCGTTCGACCGGGTGCTGCTGGGCGGCCGCGCCGGGGCGCTGTTCCCGGTCGGCGACCACGAGGCGCTGGCGGCGGCGGCCGAGGAGCTGCTGGACGACCCCGCGCGCCGCAAGCAGCTGTCCACCGAGGCCCGCACCGCCGTGCGCGCCTACGACTGGTCGGCGGTGGCCCGCGACGTGCTGCGCGTCTACGAGACCGTCGCGCCCGACGGTGCCGGGGTCGTCGTCTCCGGCCGCGGCGCGTAGGGGGAGCGGTGTTCCCGGACTGGTTCGTCGACGTCCTGTTCTGGATCGCCGTCGTCTTCCTGGTCGGCGTCTACGTCTCCTGGCGCGCCACCCGGCTGGACCGGCTGCACGTGCGGGTGGAGACCGCCCGCGCCGCGCTGGACGCCGCCCTGGTGCGCCGCGCGGCGGTCGCGCTGGAGCTGGCGGCCTCCCGGCTGCTGGACCCGGCCACCAGCCTGGTGCTGGCCACCGCCGCGCACGAGGCCCGCACCGCCGACGCCGACAACCGCGAGTTCGCCGAGAGCGACCTGTCGCGGGCGCTGCGCGCGGTGGTGGACCAGCCCGACTTCGCCGCGACCCTGCTCGCTTCGGTCGTCCAGCAGGACGACCGGGGCGAGGGCAAGGCGGTGCTGGAGGAGCTGGGCGCCGCGGCGGCCAAGGTGGTGTACGCGCGCAGCTTCTACAACGACGCGGTCGCGGCCGCCCGCATCGCCCGCCGCAAGCTGCTGATCCGGGTGCTGCCGCTGGCCGGCAAGGCCCCGCTGCCGGACTTCTTCGAGATCGACGACGACCCGCCGCGCTGGTGACGCCGCCCGCCCGGCGACTGCGACATTTCCCACCCGCGTCGCCGAATCGGACAAACGCCTGATTTCCTTTCGTTACCCTCGGCAGGGTCGCGAGTGAGGAGGCGTACATCGTGCGGTCAGCGTGGAGCGGGTCCTTCCCGGGTCGGACGGCCAGGCGGACGGGCGCCGCCGTGGGGACGGCCGTCGTGCTGGCCGGCTCCCTGGCCGCGTGCTCGGACGACGAGGGCCCCGCCAAGGCCGCGCCGCCCAGCGGCGCCGCGAGCGCCCCGGAGGCGTCCGGCACCCCGGCGCCGACCACCCACCCGTTCACCGGCGGGCGCACGGGCCTGCGCAACCCGGTGCTCGCCGTCAAGATCGAGAACACCCGCCCGGCGCTGCCGCAGAGCGGGGTGTCGGCCGCCGACATCGTCTACGTCGAGCAGGTCGAGGGCGGCGAGACCCGCCTGATGGCGGTCTACTCCTCCAGGTTGCCCAAGCGCGTCGGCCCGGTGCGCAGCGCCCGCATCTCCGACCTGCACCTGTTGCCGCAGTTCGGGCGGCCCGCCTTCGCCTTCTCCGGCGTGCAGAGCAAGATGAAGAAGTACATCCGCCGCGCGCCGGTGTACGACATCTCCCAGGAGAACGCGGGCGCCGCCTACTTCCGCGCCGGGCCCAAGCCCATCCCGTACAACCTGTACGCCGACCCCAGGGACCTGCTCAAGAAGGCCCCCAAGGCCACCGGGCCGCGCGACATCGGCTTCCGCTTCGGGCCCGCGCCGGCCGGGGGCAAGCCGACCCGTTCCTTCACCGCCAGGTGGCCTGCCGCGACGATGGGTTTCACCTGGTCGGCCAAGCAGAAGCGCTGGCTGTCGACTTTCGGCGGCCGCGCCAACACCGCCGCCGAGGGCGGGGTGCTGGGCGGCGCGACCGTGGTGGTGCAGTACGCCAAGACCACCCGGTCGAGGTTCCACGACTTCCTCAACAACTACACCCCGCTGATCCACACGACCGGTACCGGCCGCGCCACCGTGCTGCGCGACGGCAGGGCCTACGACGCCAGGTGGTCACGGCCCTCCGACGCCGAGGGGACCGCCTTCACCACCGCCGACGGCAAGCCGATGACCTTCGCGCCGGGGCAGGTCTGGGTCGTGCTGGTGAACGAGGGCAAGCCGCGCACGCCCTGACCGGGACCCGGCCCGCGGTGAGGCGCCCGTCACACCGTAAGGCGGCGGTGCGAGCCCCTGACACTCTGCCGGGTCCGGGCACGGCCCTAGCAGGCAATATCATGGAAGACGACTTGTCGTCCGTCACGTGAGGAATGCCCGTGTCCACTCCCAGTGCCGCCACCGAGAACACCGCGCCCGCGACGGGCACCGCCCGCGTCAAGCGCGGCATGGCGGAGATGCTCAAGGGCGGCGTGATCATGGACGTCGTCACCCCCGAGCAGGCGAGGATCGCCGAAGACGCCGGCGCCGTGGCCGTCATGGCCCTGGAGCGCGTGCCCGCCGACATCCGCGCCGAGGGCGGCATCTCCCGGATGAGCGACCCCGACATGATCCAGGGGATCATCGACGAGGTCTCCATCCCGGTCATGGCCAAGGCCCGCATCGGCCACTTCGTCGAGGCCCAGGTGCTGCAGTCGCTCGGCGTCGACTACATCGACGAGTCCGAGGTGCTGACCCCGGCCGACTACGACAACCACATCGACAAGTGGGCCTTCACCGTCCCGTTCGTGTGCGGTGCGGTCAACCTGGGCGAGGCGCTGCGCCGCATCACCGAGGGCGCGGCCATGATCCGCTCCAAGGGCGAGGCCGGCACCGGCGACGTCTCCAACGCCACCACCCACATGCGCAAGATCCGCAACGAGATCCGGCGGCTGCAGGGCCTGCCCGCCGACGAGCTGTACGTGGCCGCCAAGGAGCTGCAGGCCCCCTACGAGCTGGTCAAGGAGGTCGCCGAGAAGGGCAAGCTGCCGGTGGTGCTGTTCACCGCGGGCGGCATCGCCACCCCGGCCGACGCCGCCATGATGATGCAGCTGGGCGCCGAGGGCGTGTTCGTCGGCTCGGGCATCTTCAAGTCCGGCAACCCGGCCCAGCGCGCCGAGGCCATCGTCAAGGCCACCACCTTCCACGACGACCCCGACGTGATCGCCAAGGTCTCGCGCGGGCTCGGCGAGGCCATGGTCGGCATCAACGTCGCCTCCCTCGGCGAGGACCAGAAGTTCGCCGGCCGCGGCTGGTGACCTCCCGCTGAGCCCGGCCCGCGCTTGACTGCGGGCCGGACACCAAGGCAGCCGCCCGGTCAGATGACCGGGCGGTTACTTTTCCAGCCCCCTCCACAGCGTCCCGGCCCAGGGTTTACGCTGGCGGCGCGGCCGGAGGGGGCGGGCCCCGGGGCGGTGGCCGGTCGGGAGGGGAACGAGCATGGGGTGGTCGGTCGCACTGGCCTGCGCGAGCGCGGGCGACCCCGCGAAGGTGTTCCGGCCGGGCCTGAAACCCGATCCGGCGGCCGCGGCGGCCCTGGCGCACGACCTGTACCCCGGCGCCGCCCTCACCGAGACCGGCGACACCGTCCTGGACTTCGCGCTGTGGCCCTACGAGGACGAGCTGTTCGTCGGCGCCTACGACCGCGCGCTGCTGGTGTGCGACCGGCGGCTGTTCCGCCAGGACGACGACGCCCGCCGCCTCGCCGACGCCACCGCCGCCGCGCTGCCGGGCGCCGGCTGCGGCGTGCTGGTGCTGCACAGCGTGATCGCGGGCTGCTGGTTCCGCTGGTACGAGTCCGGCGAGCTGCGCCGCGACGTGTTCGTCACCGCCGAGGACGGCGTGGTGGTGGACCAGGGGCCCCGGCTGCCGGCCGAGCGCCCGTTCTGGCGCGCCATCGACGGCGGGGCCGCCGACGTGCCGCTGCCGTTCGACCCCGAGGAGTTCGGCCTGGCGCTGGCCGGGTCGTGCATGTTCGGACGCGGCATCGCCGACCGGGGCGACGACGGCTTCCTGCCGCTGGAGCTGCCGCTGCGACGCTTCAAGAGGTGCTGAGCCGCCGGGCCCGCAGGGGAAGAATGCCGCTGTTCAAAGGCGTTGTCACCAACATCTAGGGTTGTCAACGGCCTTGCCCCCTTTCCGGAAGGATCATTGGTGACTGCTGTGCCGACGATCGGCGTCCTCGCCCTCCAGGGCGACGTGCGCGAACACTCCAGGGCGCTGGAGGGCGCCGGGGCGCGCACGCTGAAGGTGCGCCGCCCCGAGGAGCTGGAACAGATCGACGGGCTGGTCATCCCCGGCGGCGAGTCCACGGCCATGTGGAAGCTGGCCCGCGCGTTCGACCTGCTGGAGCCGCTGCGCAAGAGCATCGAGGCGGGCCTGCCCGCCTACGGCTCCTGCGCCGGCATGATCATGCTGGCCGACCGCATCCGGGACGGCGTGCCCGGGCAGGAGACCGTCGGCGGCATCGACATGACGGTGCGCCGCAACGCCTTCGGCCGCCAGGTGGACTCCTTCGAGGCCGAGGTGCCGCTGACCGGCATGGGGGACACGCCGTACCACGCCGTTTTCATCCGCGCGCCCTGGGTGGAGGGCGTCGGCGACGGGGTCGAGGTGCTCGGACGTGCCGACGGCGGCCCGAACGTCGGTAGGATCGTCGCCGTCCGTCAGGGCCGCCTCATGGCGACCTCCTTCCACCCGGAGCTGACGGGCGACTTCCGCGTGCACCACTACTTCGCCGATCTGGTGCGCCGGGCGATGGACCAGGAGGATTGACAGATGTCCGGCCATTCCAAATGGGCGACGACCAAGCACAAGAAGGCCGCCCTCGACGCCAAGCGGGGCAAGCTCTTCGCCAAGCTGATCAAGAACATCGAGGTCGCGGCGCGCACCGGCGGCGGTGACCCCGAGGCGAACCCGACGCTCTACGACGCCATCTACAAGGCGAAGAAGAGCTCGGTGCCCAACGACAACATCGAGCGCGCGCGCAAGCGCGGCGCCGGTGAAGAGGCCGGCGGCGCCGACTGGCAGAACATCACCTACGAGGGCTACGCGCCGGGCGGGGTCGCGGTGCTCATCGAGTGCCTCACCGACAACCGCAACCGCGCCGCCTCCGAGGTGCGCGTCGCGCTGACCCGCAACGGCGGCTCGCTGGCCGACCCGGGCTCGGTCTCCTACATGTTCAACCGCAAGGGCGTCGTCCTGGTGCCGAAGGCGGGCACCACCGAGGACGACGTCATGATGGCGGTCCTGGAGGCCGGCGCCGAGGAGGTCAACGACATCGGCGACGAGTTCGAGGTCGTCTCCGAGGCCGGCGACCTGCTGGCGGTCCGCAAGGCCCTCCAGGACGCGGGCATCGACTACGACTCGGCCGAGAGCAAGTTCCTGCCGACCATGACGGTGCCGCTGGACGAGGAGAACGCCAAGAAGGTGTTCCGCCTGCTGGACGCGCTGGAGGACTCCGACGACGTCCAGGAGGTCTACGCCAACTTCGACGTCAGCGACGAGGTGATGGCGGCCATCGACGCCTGACCGCCGCCTGACCGCCGCGCACGCCGGACGCCGCCGCCCCTCCGGGGGAGGCGGCGTCCGGCGTTCCCGGTGACCTAAGGTCTGGATCATGGAGATTCGCCCGCTCGGCGCCGACGACCTCGACGCCGCCCTGGACAGCAGCATCCGCGCCTTCGGACCCGTCCCCGCCGCCGACCGCGACGACTGGCGGCTCAGGGTCGGCCTGTCGCTGCCCGAAGGCCGCCTGCTGGGCGCCTTCGACGGCGACCGCCTGCTCGGCACCGCCCGCGTGCTGGACTTCCGCCAGTGGTGGCACGGCAGGGCCGTCCCGATGGGCGGCGTCGCGGGCGTCACCGTCGCCCCCGAGGCGCGCGGGCGCGGGATCGGGCGGCGGATCGTCACCGCCGCGCTGGAGCTGTGCGCCGACAAGGGCCACGCGGTGTCGATGCTCTATCCGGCCACCACCCACATCTACCGCACCCTGGGCTGGGAGCACGCGGGCGGCTACCACGGCGTGCGCCTGCGCGCCGAGGCGCTGCGGACCCTGGGCGCCGGGCCGGTCCCGGTCCGGCGGGCCGCCCCGCAGGACGCCGCCGAGGTCGCGGCGGTGCTGCGCCGCGTGCACGGCGAGGCCCGCGACTCGGGCCCGGTCGACTGGACCGTGGACATGTGGCGGCACAAGCTCGCCGACGAGGACCTGTTCGCCTACCTGGCCGAGGACGGCTTCCTGGCCTACCGCTGGGCCGACGGCCGGGCCGGGGCGCTGCGCGTGGAGAAGATCGTGGCGGGCTCGGAGGCGACGCTGCGCGCCCTGGGCGCCATCGTCGGGTCCGGAGCGACGGTCGCCGAGCACGTCACCGCCTTCCTCGCCCCCGGCGACCCGCTGCTGTGGCTGCTGGGGGAGCGGTCGGCGGACCCGCTGGAGCGCACCCAGTGGATGCTCCGCCTGGTGGACGCCCCCGCCGCCGTGGCGGCCCGCGGCTACCCCGGGGGCGTGTCGGCCGACGTGCCGCTGGCCGTGGAGGACCTGCAGCTCAAGGACAACTCCCGCTCCTGGCGGCTGATCGTCGAGGACGGCCGGGGACGGCTGGAGCCCGTCGCCGACGACCCGGCGGCGGTGCGCGTCGGGGCGCGCGGCCTGGCGGCCCTGTACGCGGGCGTCCCGGTCGCGACGCTGCGCCGCGCGGGCCTGGTCGAGGGCGACGCCGAGCCCCTCGGCGCGGTGTTCGCGGCGCAGCCGTTCTCGCTGGACTACTTCTGACCCCGGCACGTCGTGCGCGACGATGTCCCCGGCGTTCGGTAGCGTGTCGGAAGCCGAACAAATGATCGAAAAGGGGTGGCCGTGCGGGTGATGGGCGTGGACCCCGGCCTCACCCGGTGCGGGGTCGGCGTGGTCGAGGGCGCGCCGGGAAAGCCGCTGAGCCTGGTGCACGTGAGCGTGGTGCGCACCAGTCCCGACGACGACGTCGCGCTGCGGCTGCTGGGCGTGGAGCGGGGCCTGGAGGCGCTGATCGACGAGTGGCGGCCCGACGCCATCGCCGTCGAACGGGTGTTCGCCCAGCACAACGTGCGCACCGTCATGGGCACCGCCCAGGCCGCCGGGATCGCCCTGCTGGCGGCCGCCCGGCGCGGCCTGCCGGTGGCGATGCACACCCCCAGCGAGGCCAAGGCCGCCGTCACCGGCAACGGCCGCGCCGACAAGGCGCAGGTCACCGCCATGGTCACCCGGCTGCTGCGGCTGGAGACCGCGCCCAGGCCCGCCGACGCGGCCGACGCGCTCGCCCTCGCCATCTGCCACGTGTGGCGCGGCGGCGCGCAGGCCCGGCTGGCCGCCGCCCGCGACGGCGCGGCCCAGGGCACCCACGCCCAGCGCAACGCGGCGCGCATCGCGGCCGCCCAGGCCGCCGCCCGGAACCGAGGAGGAAACGCGCAGTGATCGCCTTCGTCAGCGGCCAGGTGGCCGCCGCCGGCCCCGACGGGGCCGTGATCGACGTGCACGGCGTCGGGTACGCGGTGCAGTGCACCCCGGCCACCCTCGCCGGGCTGCGGGTCGGCGACCAGGCGCGGGTGCCCACCTCGCTGGTGGTGCGCGAGGACTCCATGACCCTGTTCGGCTTCGCCGACGACGACGAGCGCCAGGTGTTCGAGCTGCTCCAGACCGCCAGCGGCGTCGGCCCCCGCCTCGCGCTGGCCATGCTGGCGGTGCACAGCCCGAACGCCCTGCGGCACGCCGTCGCCGCCGAGGACCTGAACGCCCTCACCAAGGTGCCCGGCATCGGCAAGAAGGGCGCCCAGCGCATCGTGCTGGAGCTGAAGGACCGCCTCGGCGGCCCGGTCGGCGAGGCCCCCGGCGCCCGCGCCCCCGCCAGGGCCGCCGCCTGGCGCGACCAGGTGCAGGCCGGCCTGATCAACCTGGGCTGGTCGGCCCGCGACGCCGACGCCGCCGTGGACGCGGTCGCCGCCGACCTCGACGGCGCCGACACCCCGCCCGTTCCGGTCCTGCTGAAGGCCGCCCTGAAGAAACTGAGCAAGTGAGCGATTTCGGAGACCGTGACGAGCGCCTGGTGTCGGCCGACCCCGAGGGGGTCGACGAGCAGGTCATCGAGGCGGCGCTGCGGCCCAAGCAGCTGGCCGACTTCATCGGCCAGGACCGGGTGCGCGAGCAGCTGTCGCTGGTGCTGCACAGCGCGCTGCGGCGCGGCCGCACCCCCGACCACGTGCTGCTGTCGGGCGGGCCGGGCCTGGGCAAGACCACCCTCGCGATGATCATCGCGGCGGAGCTGGGGCAGCCGCTGCGCATCTCCTCCGGGCCCGCCATCGAGCGGGCCGGCGACCTGGCGGCGATCCTGTCCACCCTCGCCGAGGGGGAGGTGCTGTTCCTGGACGAGATCCACCGGATGGCGCGGCCCGCCGAGGAGATGCTCTACATGGCGATGGAGGACTTCCGGGTCGACGTCGTGGTGGGCAAGGGGCCCGGCGCGACCGCCATCCCGCTCGACATCGCCCCGTTCACGCTGGTCGGGGCCACCACCCGGGCCGGGATGCTGCCCGGCCCGCTGCGCGACCGGTTCGGGTTCGTGGCGCACATGGACTTCTACGGCCCGGCCGAGCTGGAGGTGATCGTCAAGCGGTCCGCCCGGCTGCTGGACGTGCAGATCACCGACGACGGCGCCGCCGAGGTCGCGGGCCGGTCCCGCGGCACCCCCCGCATCGCCAACCGGCTGCTGCGCCGCGTCCGCGACTACGCCGAGGTCCGCGCCGACGGCGTGGTGGACCTGGAGCTGGCCCGGTCGGCGCTCAGCCTGTACGAGGTGGACGAGCGCGGCCTGGACCGCCTGGACCGCGCCGTCCTGGGGTCGCTGCTGCGCAAGTTCGGCGGGGGGCCGGTCGGGCTGTCCACGCTGGCGGTGTCGGTGGGGGAGGAGCCCGAGACCGTCGAGGTGGTCGCCGAGCCGTTCCTGGTCCGGCAGGGACTGCTGGCCCGCACCCCGCGCGGCCGGATCGCGACCCCGGCCGCCTGGGCGCACCTCGGCCTGACCCCGCCGCCCACCGCGCCGCTCGCCGGAACGCTGTTCGAGGTGGACGGGGAGCAGGCCGGACCGCAATAGGTGATCTTCCGGTAACGGCTTGGGAACTTCCCGGCTGCGTCGCTCGTCGCGTCGTTGCCGGGGTCTGGCGTACTCTCTAGACTCCGGGACTCGGTCCCGTCTCCCAGCCGACGGATTCTGGATGAGGCCGTATCGGCGACCGGCTGGGCAAAACCACATCGGAAGGACGCCCTCGTGATGGGCAGCGACATGATTATTGCGGCACAGAACTCGGGCGGCAGCGGTGCCTTCAACCTCCTGCTGCTGCTCGCGGTGCCCCTGGTGTTCTACTTCCTGCTGATCCGCCCGCAGAGCAAGCGGCGCAAGGAGCAGCTGGCGATGCAGAACGCCATCGAGCCCGGCACGAAGGTGATCACCACCGCGGGCATGCACGCCACCGTGGTCGAGGTGGACGAGGACGGCGGCCTGCTGCTGGAGATCGCCCCCGGGGTCCAGGCGCGCTTCCTCAAGCAGGCCGTGATGACCGTCGTCAAGGACGAGCCGACCGACGAGGTCGAGGCCGAGGACGAGGAGCTGGACGGCGACGACGCCAAGCCCGCCGCCTCCATCGACCTGTCCAAGGACGGCAAGGACGACGCGGTCGAGCACGCCGGCGCCGACGAGGCCGGGAAGGCCGCCCCCGCCAAGGCCGCGGAGAAGCCGTCGGCCTGAGGCCGCACCGCCCTCGACACTCAGACGGGAAGTATGACGACCAGTGGCACCGTCTCGTAGCAATGTTCCCCGGCCCGGGCGCACCCTCCTCGCGTTGTTCGCGGTGCTGGCGGTCCTGACCGGTGTGATGGTCCTGCAGGGCCAGCTCACCCCCAAGCTCGGCCTTGACCTCGCGGGCGGCACGACCGTCACGCTGACGGCCAAGACCGAGAGCGGCAAGACCCCGCCGGCCACGCAGATGGACCAGGCCGTGAAGATCATGACGCAGCGCGTCAACGGCCTGGGCGTGTCCGACGCGGAGGTCGCCAAGCAGGGCGGCAGCAACATCGTCGTGAACGTGCCCGGCCAGGGCCAGGACGGCGTCGTCCAGCTCATCGGGACCACGGCGAAGCTGCAGTTCCGGCAGGTGTTCGCGGCCGCCGACGGCAAGCCCCAGAGCGCCGCGCCGACGCCCACGCCGACCACGACGGGCAAGGACGCCAAGAAGGACAAGGGCAAGGACAAGAGCGCGTCGCCGTCCCCGTCGGCGAGCCCCTCCTCCTCGGCCACGCCGCGCGGGCGGGCGCTCAGCGAGGCGCTGGCCGCGCCGACGCCCAAGCCGTCGGGCCCGGCCTCCCCGTCCCCCTCGGGGACGCCGCAGCTGCAGGTGCCGCCGGTCCAGCAGGCGGGCGCCGACTACTCGGGCATCGACGACAAGGCCGTGATCAAGCAGTTCGAGGAGCTGAACTGCTACAAGGACGACAAGCTCGTCCCCGGCGCCAACGACCCGAACCGCAAGTGGGTGGCGGTCTGCGACCAGAACGAGGAGCGCGGCCAGGTCAGCAAGTACATCCTCGGCCCGGTCCGGGTGCTCGGCGAGCAGGTCTCCGACGCCTCGGCGATGCCGCCGGACCCCACCAACGGCATCAGCAGCTGGTGGGTCAGCCTGAAGTTCAAGTCGCAGGGCGCCCGCGAGTTCGGCGAGGTCACCACCGACGCCTACAAGGCGTTCCAGACCCAGGGCCAGGGCACCCCGCGCTCGCAGGTGGCGATCGTGCTGGACGGCAAGGTCGTCTCCGCGCCCACCATCGAGACCGGCGCGATCACCGGCGGCAACGCCCAGATCAACGGCCCGGTGGACAGCTTCACCCAGAGCTACGCCAGCGACCTGGCCAACGTGCTGAAGTACGGCGCGCTGCCGCTGGAGTTCACCCAGAGCTCCATCGACGAGGTGTCGTCCACGCTGGGCTCCGACCAGCTGCGCGGCGGCCTGATCGCCGGCGGCATCGGGCTGGTGCTGGTGGTGCTGTACTGCCTGTTCTACTACCGGGGCCTCGGCATCGTGGCGGTGCTGAGCCTGATGGTGGCGGCGTCCATCACCTACCTGTCGGTGGTGATCCTGGGCGAGAACATGGGCTTCCGGCTCTCGCTGCCGCACATCATCGGCCTGATCGTGTCGATCGGCATCACCGCCGACTCGTTCATCGTCTACTTCGAGCGGGTCCGCGACGAGCTGCGGGCCGGGCGCAAGCTGCGGCCCTCGGTCGAGGTCGCCTGGAAGCGGGCCCGGCGCACCATCCTGGTCGCCGACGCGGTCACCTTCCTGGCGGCGCTGGTGCTGTACTTCCTGGCCGTCGGCGGCGTCGCGGGCTTCGCGTTCGCGATGGGCCTCACCACGCTGATCGACGTGGTGGTGGTGTTCTTCTTCACCAAGCCGCTGGTGGCGCTGCTGTCGCGGACGCAGTTCTTCGGCAGAGGCCACCCGATGTCCGGCCTGGACCCCCGGCGCCTGCACAAGGCGTCCCCCGAACCGGCCGTCCGCACCAGCAAGCAGGAGGCCTGACCAATGGCGTTCCGAGCGGTTGTCTCCCGGATCTACCGGGGCGAGGTCAGCGCCGACATCGTCGGCAAGCCCAAGCTCTGGTACTCCATCTCCGGCCTGCTGCTGGTGTTCTCCATCGCGGGCCTGCTGATCCAGGGCCTGAACTTCGGCGTGGAGTTCAAGGGCGGGTCGGTGTTCACCTTCGGCGCGTCCAACCACTCGATCGAGCAGGTGCGCGCCGCGGTCACCGGCGCGGGCACCCACCAGGCCATCGTGCAGAAGGCCGGCGAGGACTGGCGCGTCACCACCGAGAGCCTGCCCTCGCAGAAGGTCACCGAGGTCAAGCAGAACATCTCCAAGGAGCTGCAGGTGCCGGCCGACAAGGTCAGCACCCAGGTGGTGGGGGCCTCGTGGGGCGGTGAGATCCAGAGCAAGGCCTGGCAGGCCCTGATCGTCTTCATGGTCCTGATCATCGCCTACCTGTCGGTCGCCTTCGAGTGGCGGATGGCCGTGGCGGCGGTGGTCGCGCTGGTGCACGACCTGGTCATCACCGCCGGCATCTACGCCTGGTCCGGCTTCGAGGTCACCCCGGCCACGCTGCTGGGCTTCCTGACGATCCTGGGCTACTCGCTGTACGACGCGGTGGTGGTCTTCGACATGATCAAGGAGGTCACCAAGCCGCTCACCACGACCTCCAAGATCACCTACAGCGAGGCCGCCAACGAGGCGCTGTCGTCCACGCTGGTGCGGTCGCTGAACACCTCGCTGGTGGCGATCCTGCCGGTCGCGGCGATCCTGTTCATCGGCACCACGCTGTTCGGCGCGGGCACGCTGAAGGACCTGTCGCTGTCGCTGTTCGTCGGCATGATCGTCGGCACCTACTCCTCGATCTGCGTCGCCACGCCGCTGCTGGTGCAGCTCAAGGAGCGCGAGCCCAAGTACGTCCAGCTGCGCCAGAACCTCGCCCGCCGCGAGGCCAGCTCCAAGCGGCAGGCCAAGGCCGCCAAGGCCGGCGCGGCGATGGACGACACCGCGGCCGAAGCGCCGGAGGACTCCGCCGAGGACGGCGGCGTCCCGGCGGGCGTCACGGTCCGCAAGGTCGTCCAGCAGGGGCCGCGCCAGCAGCCCAAGCGCGGCACCCGCACCCAGCGCCGGGGCAAGTAGGCCCGGCGCCGCACCGGCTGCGCAGAGCAAGTCCACGACGGCCGCGTCCACCCCGCGTGGGCGCGGCCGTCGCCTGTCACCGTCCTTCACCTGTCACGACCCTGGGGGGAACCGCCGATGGACCTCGACAAGCTGATCAACGACCGGATCCGCGACATCCCCGACTACCCCAAGCCCGGGGTGCTGTTCAAGGACATCACGCCGCTGCTGGCCGACCACGTGGCCTTCGCCGGGGCGGTGGACACCATCGTCAACCACCACGGCCGCGGCACCGTCGACAAGATCGTCGGCATCGAGGCGCGCGGGTTCATCCTGGCCGCGCCGGTGGCCTACCACTTCGGCGCGGGCTTCGTGCCGGTGCGGAAAAAGGGGAAGCTGCCCGCGGCGACCTACCAGGAGAACTATGATCTCGAGTACGGGACCGAGACGATCGAGATGCACACCGACGCCTTCGCCCCCGGTGACCGGGTCCTGATCGTGGACGACGTGCTGGCCACCGGCGGGACCGCCCGCGCCGCCGTCGAGCTGGTGCGCCGCGGCGGCGGCGAGGTGGTGGGGCTGTCGGTGCTGGTCGAGCTGTCCTTCCTGGACGGCCGGAGCAGGCTCGATGATTTGGACGTCCATTCGCTGGTTACGGTCTAGTGCGAAATAGGCGCCGGATAGACTGGCGTTGTTCATAGTCCCGTGGGGACGGGCGCTCCCGCAGGGCGGACAGGGCGGCGCCCGACATGGTCTGGGGAGGCTGGGTGCCCGGTGAGGTGGTATCGACCGACGCGGTGACCGGAGCCGCGCCGCCGTCGCACGAGACGGCGCGCCGTGCCGCGCCGCCCGCCGCACCGCCCGCCGCGCCCGACCGGGCCGCGGTGGAGGGCCCGGACGCCGCCGCGCCCCCGCCCGCCGACGCCCCGGCCCCCGCCGACCGCCCGAAGGCCCCCGAGCGGGCCGAGACCCCGCGGGGTCCGGCGTCCCAGGAGCGGCCCGCCGTCCCCGGGCAGGGGACCGACAAGGGCGGGGCCGCCCCGGGCGGCCCGGACGCGCGCAAGCCGGCCCCGGCCCCGCCGCCCGCCGACCAGGAGCCGCCGAAGGGGCAGGGCAAGGCCCCCGCGCGGCAGACCGGGCCCCAGCAGGCCCAGGACCGGCAGGACCGGCCCGCCGACCCCGCCCGGCCGACCCCGGCCGCCATCCCACCGTCCGCCGCCCGGGTGCGCCGCAGGCTCGCCCGGCTGGGGGCCCAGCGCGGACCCACCATGAACCCGGTACTCGAACCACTGATCAAGACGGTCCGCAACACCCATCCCAAGGCGGACCTGCGGCTCATCGAGCGCGCCTACGACGTGGCCGCGCACTACCACCGCCACCAGAAGCGCAAGAGCGGCGACCCCTACATCACCCACCCGCTGGCCGTGGCGACCATCCTCGGCGAGCTCGGCATGAACACCGAGACGCTCTGCGCGGCGCTGCTGCACGACACCGTCGAGGACACCGACTACACCCTGGAGGAGCTGCGCGCCGACTTCGGCGACGAGATCGCGGCCCTGGTGGACGGCGTCACCAAGCTCGACAAGGTCAAGTACGGCGACGCCGCCGAGGCCGAGACCGTGCGCAAGATGGTCGTGGCGATGTCGCGCGACATCCGCGTGCTGGTGATCAAGCTCGCCGACCGGCTGCACAACATGCGCACGCTGCGCTACATGCCGCGGCACAAGCAGGAGAAGAAGGCCCGCGAGACCCTGGAGGTGTTCGCGCCGCTGGCCCACCGGCTGGGCATGAACACCCTGAAGTGGGAGCTGGAGGACCTGGCGTTCGCCACCCTCTACCCCAAGCGCTTCGACGAGATCGCCCGGCTGGTCACCGAGCGGGCCCCGCGCCGCGACATCTTCCTCCAGGAAGTGATCGAGAACGTGTCGGCCGACCTGCGCGAGTCGCGGATCAAGGCCACCGTCACCGGCCGCCCCAAGCACTACTACTCGATCTACCAGAAGATGATCGCGCGGGACGTGTCCTTCGACGACATCTACGACCTGGTCGGCATCCGGGTCCTGGTCGACAGCGTCCGCGACTGCTACGCCGCCCTCGGCACCATCCACGCGCGGTGGAACCCGGTCCCCGGCCGGTTCAAGGACTACATCGCGATGCCGAAGTTCAACATGTACCAGTCGCTGCACACCACCGTCATCGGCCCCGAGGGCAAGCCGGTGGAGCTGCAGATCCGCACCTGGGGCATGCACCGGCGGGCCGAGTACGGGGTGGCCGCGCACTGGAAGTACAAGGAGGAGACCCTCGCCGGGCGCAAGGCGGGGGACATGCAGTGGCTGCGGCAGCTGCTGGACTGGCAGAAGGAGACCGCCGACCCGGCCGAGTTCCTGGAGTCGCTGCGCTTCGACCTGTCGGTGTCGGAGGTGTTCGTCTTCACGCCCAAGGGCGACGTGATGGCGCTGCCGCAGGGCGCGACGCCGGTCGACTTCGCCTACGCCATCCACACCGAGGTCGGGCACCGCACGATCGGCGCCCGGGTGAACGGGCGGCTGGTGCCGCTGGAGTCCACCCTCGACAACGGCGACGCGGTGGAGATCTTCACCTCCAAGTCGCCGGACGCCGGGCCGAGCCGCGACTGGCTGAACTTCGTCAAGAGCGCCCGCGCCCGCAACAAGATCCGGCACTGGTTCTCCAAGGAGCGCCGCGACACCGCGATCGAGTCCGGCAAGGACGCCATCGCGCGCGCGATGCGCAAGCAGAACATGCCGCTGCAGCGCATGATGTCGGGGGAGGCGCTGCTGGCGCTGGCCCGCGACATGCGCTACCCGGACGTGTCGTCGCTGTACGCGGCGGTCGGCGAGAACCAGGTCTCGGCGCAGACGGTCGTGCAGCGGCTGGTGGACGCGCTCGGCGGCGTGGAGAGCGCCGAGGAGGACCTCGCCGAGATCGCGCTGCCGACGCGGCGCAAGCGCAACCGCCCCTCGGCCGACCCCGGTGTGGTGGTGGCGGGCGACCCGGACGTGTGGGTGCGGCTGTCGCGCTGCTGTACGCCGGTGCCCGGCGACGACATCGTCGGGTTCGTCACGCGCGGCCACGGGGTGTCGGTGCACCGCGCCGACTGCTCCAACGTGGCCCAGCTCAAGGAGGAGCCGGACCGGCTGATCGACGTCAAGTGGTCGCCGGGCGAGGACTCGGTGTTCCTGGTGGCGATCCAGGTCGAGGCGCTGGACCGGCCGCGGCTGCTGTCGGACGTCACGCGGGTGCTGTCGGACCAGCACGTCAACATCCTGTCGGCGTCGGTGACCACCACCCGCGACCGGGTCGCCGTCAGCCGCTTCACCTTCGAGATGGGCGACCCCAAGCACCTGGGCCACGTCCTGAAGGCCGTGCGCTCCATCGACGGCGTGTACGACGTCTACCGCGTCACCAGCGGCACCAACCGCTGACCCGGGCAACGGAAGAAGGGCCGGTCCGAACGGACCGGCCCTTCTTCCGTGCTCAGGGGATCAGGCGGAGGCGGGCTCCCCGGCCTCCTCGTCCTCCGGGATCACGTCGATCCCGGCCTCCTTGCGCTGCTGCTCGGTGATCGTCGTCGGCGCGGCCGTCAGCGGGTCGTAGCCCGAGGCGGCCTTCGGGAAGGCGATCACGTCGCGGATGGAGTCCTCGCCGGCCAGCAGCATGACCGTGCGGTCCCAGCCGAAGGCGATGCCGCCGTGCGGCGGCGGGCCGAACTTGAACGCCTCCAGCAGGAAGCCGAACTGCGACTCGGCCTCCTGCTTGGACAGCCCCAGCACGTCGAACACCCGCTGCTGCATCTCGGCGCGGTGGATACGGATCGAGCCGCCGCCGATCTCGTTGCCGTTGCAGACGATGTCGTAGGCGTTGGCGAGGGCCGAGCCCGGGTCGGACACGAAGGTGTCGGCGTACTCGGGCTTGGGCGCGGTGAACGGGTGGTGCACCGCCGTCCAGCCGATCTGCTCGCCCTTGTCGTTCTCGACGGGCTCGAACACCGGCGCGTCCACGACCCAGCAGAACGCCCAGGCGTCCTTGTCGATCAGCCCGCAGCGGCGGCCGATCTCCAGCCGGGCCGCGCCCAGCAGCTCGCGGGTGCTGTGCGGCTTGCCCGCGCCGAAGAACACCGCGTCGCCCGGCTCGGCGCCGACCTTGCCGGCGAGCCCGGCCTTCTCCTCGTCGGACAGGTTCTTGGCGACCGGGCCGCCCAGCGCGCCGTCCTCCTGGACCAGCACGTAGGCGAGGCCGCGCGCGCCGCGCGCCTTGGCCCAGTCCTGCCAGCCGTCCAGCTCCTTGCGGGTCTGGGACGCGCCGCCCGGCATGACCACCGCGCCCACGTAGGGGGCCTGGAACACCCGGAAGGAGGTGCCCGCGAAGTACTCGGTCATGTCGGTCAGCTCGTTGCCGAACCGCAGGTCGGGCTTGTCGGAGCCGTAGCGGGCCATGGCGTCGGCGTAGGTGATGTGGGGGATCTCGCCGATCTCGTGGCCGAGGATCTCCTTCCACAGCGCGCGCACGAGGTCCTCGCCGACCTTCAGGACGTCGTCCTGCTCGGCGAACGACATCTCGACGTCGATCTGGGTGAACTCCGGCTGCCGGTCGGCGCGGAAGTCCTCGTCGCGGTAGCAGCGGGCGATCTGGTAGTACCGCTCCAGCCCGCCGACCATCAGCAGCTGCTTGAACAGCTGGGGCGACTGCGGCAGCGCGTACCAGTGGCCCGGCTTCAGCCGTACCGGGACCAGGAAGTCGCGGGCGCCCTCGGGCGTGGAGCGGGTCAGCGTCGGGGTCTCGACGTTGACGAAGCCGTGCTCTTCCAGCACCCGGTTGACGATCTGCGCGCCCTTGGAGCGGATGCGCATCGCCTTGGCGACCGGCTCGCGGCGCATGTCCAGGTACCGGTATTTGAGCCGGATCTCCTCGTTGACGTTGACGTCGCCCTCGATGGGGAACGGCAGCGGCGCCGACTCCGACAGCACCTCGATCTCGGTGGCGGCCACCTCGATCTCGCCGGTGGGCAGCTCGGGGTTCTCGTTGCCCGCCGGGCGCACCCGGACCTCGCCGGTGATCTTGACGCAGTACTCGGCGCGCAGGTCGTGGGCGGTGTCCTCCTCGCGGAAGACGACCTGGGCGGAGCCGGAGGCGTCGCGCAGGTCGATGAAGGTGACGCCCCCGTGGTCGCGGCGGCGCGCCACCCAGCCGGCCAGCGTCACCTGCCGGCCGGCGTGCTCCCTGCGGAGCGTCCCCGCCTCGTGCGAGCGGATCATCGTGAAAGCCTTTCCTTCAACGTGGCGGTGAGTTCGGTGAGCGGGACGGCGTCCTGGTCGCCGCTGCCCAGATCCTTGACCTGGGCCTCCCCGGCGGCGAGGTCCCGGTCGCCCAGGATGACGGCGTACCGGGCGCCGGACCGGTCGGCGTCCTTCATGGCGCCCTTCAGCTTCTTGCCGCCGAAGGCCGTGTCGGCGGCGATCCCGGCCGCGCGCAGCTCCGCCACCAGCGAGAACATCCGGCGCCCGGCGGCCTCGCCCAGGGCCACCCCGAACGCCTGGCAGCGCGGCTTGGCGGCGAACGCCGCGCCCTCGGCCTCCAGCGCCAGGATGGTGCGGTCCAGGCCCAGGCCGAACCCGATGCCCGGCAGGGCCGGGCCGCCGATGTCCTCCGACAGCCCGTCGTAGCGGCCGCCGCCGCCGATGCCGGACTGGGCGCCCAGCAGCGGGTGGTCGAACTCGTAGGTGGTGCGGGTGTAGTAGTCCAGCCCGCGCACCAGCGTGGGGGTGTCCTCCCACGCGATGCCGAGGTCGGCCAGCAGCTCGCGGACCCGGTCGTGGTGGGCCTTGCAGTCGCCGCACAGGTGGTCGGCCATCAGCGGGGCGCCGGCGAGCTGCTCGCGGACCTTGGGGCGCTTGTCGTCCAGCACCCGCAGCGGGTTGATCTCGATGCGGGCGCGGGTGGCCTCGTCCAGGTCCAGGCCGCGCAGGAACTCCTGCAGCAGGGCCCGGTAGGCCGGGCGGCACTCCTTGCAGCCCAGCGAGTTCAGCAGCAGCCGGACCCGCGTCAGGCCGAGGCTCCTGTACCAGTTGGCCGCGATGGCGATGGTCTCGGCGTCGACCTGCGGGTCCTCGCTGCCGATCGCCTCCAGGTCGAGCTGGTAGAACTGCCGGTACCGGCCGGCCTGCGGCTGCTCGGCGCGGAAGGCCGGGCCGCTGGTCCACACCTTCACCGGGAGCCCGCCCTGCTTGTGCAGGTTGTGCTCCAGCACCGAGCGCAGCACGGTGGCGGTGAACTCCGGGCGCAGCGTCAGCGACCGGCCGCCGCGGTCGGTGAAGGTGTACATCTCCTTGGAGACCACGTCGGTGGACTCGCCCACCCCGCGCTTGAACAGGTTGGTGTCCTCGAAGACCGCCAGCTCCAGGTAGCCGTATCCGGCCAGCCGGGCCTGCTCGGCGAACGCCTCGCGGATGGCGTAGAACAGGTCCGCCTGCGGCGGCGCGTACTCCTTGACCCCCTTGGGGGCCTGAAAGCTCGAACTCATGATCTTTTAGGCTCAGAATCCCTTGTCAGGCCCGTCCTGCGGAGCCAGGTCCGCCAGGAAGGGGTTGGTGCCGCGCTCGCGGCCGATGGTGGTCTGCGGGCCGTGGCCGGGCAGCACGGCGGTCTCGTCGGGCATCGCCAGGCACACCCGCGACAGGCTCGCCAGGATCTGCTCGTAGGAGCCGCCCGGCAGGTCGGTGCGGCCGATCGACCCCGCGAACAGCAGGTCCCCGGTGAACATCACGTCGGGCACGTCGCCGCTCGGGGGCGTGCGGAAGGTCACCGACCCCGGCGTATGGCCCGGCGCGTGGTCGACGGTGAAGCTGAGGCCCGCCAGCTCGATCGCCTGGCCGTCGGCCATCTCCCGCACGTCGTCGGGCTCGGCCAGCGTGATCCCGCCGAACAGCTGCTGGCCCGCCTGCAGCGACAGCCCCTTGGCCGGGTCGGTCAGCAGGTCGCGGTCGTCGGGGTGGATGTAGGCCGGCACGTCCTTGGCCCCGCACACCGGCGCCACCGACCACACGTGGTCGATATGGCCGTGGGTGAGCAGCACCGCGACCGGCTTCAGCCGGTGCTCGCGCAGGATCTCCTCGATCCCGGCCTCGGCGTCCTGGCCCGGATCGATGATCACGCACTCCTCGCCCGCGGCGGGCGCCACCACGTAGCAGTTGGCGGCGAAGGAACCAGCGGGGAACCCGGCGACGAGCACGGTCGTCCTTCCTTAAAGGCCATCTCGGAGAGTCTCGCGTCCTGCGGCAGGGCGTCCCCGGCGCGCGCGATGCTCCGAGGGTACCGGCGCGGCCGCGGCCACCGCGAACGAGATGGCCCGATCGCCGTGTCGGCGGCGCGCGGGCCGCCCGCGGCCGATCGGCCGGGCGCATCGAGCCGGGCGGCGCGCGGACCCCTGGGGACCGCTACTATGCGCTGCACGTTCACCTGATCACAGCGGAGAGGCGGGCACGTGGCGGGCAAGGACCGCAAGAAGCAGTTGGCACGGCAGCGCTATGAGCGCCAGGAGCAGGCCCGGAAGGCCGAGGCCGCCCGCGCCCGCCGCCTGAGGATCGTCGGCTCGGTGGCCGCGGTCGCGGTGATCGCCGGTGCCGGGGCGGGCGTCGCCGCCGCCGTGGGCAAGGGCGACGACGACAAGGGCTCCGACGCCGCCGCCGCCGACACCTCGGCGTCCCCCAAGGCCAAGCCCAAGGCCAAGCCGGGCGAGTGCGCCTACACCAAGGCCGACGAGGCGGGCGCGCCCAAGGACCTCGGCACCCCGCCGGTCAAGCCCGCCTACAAGGGCGCCGTGAAGGCCACGATCAAGACCAGCCAGGGCGACATCGGCCTGTCGCTGGACGGCGCCAAGGCCCCCTGCGCGGTCAACTCGTTCGCGTTCCTGGCCAAGAAGGACTTCTGGAACAAGAGCCACTGCCACCGGCTGTCCACCAGCGAGGGCCTGCGCATGCTGCAGTGCGGCGACCCCACCGGGACCGGCAGCGGCGGCCCCGGGTACCAGTTCGACAACGAGAACACCGAGGGCGCCACCTACGGCAAGGGCACGCTGGCGATGGCCAACGCGGGCGAGTCCCCGACCGGCGGCGGCACCAACGGCAGCCAGTTCTTCCTGGTGTACGGCGACTCGCAGCTGCCCCCGAACTACACGGTCTTCGGCAAGATCACCTCGGGGCTCGACACGTTGGAGGCCGTCGCCAAGGCCGGCATCGCCAAGGCCGGCCAGGACGGGACCGGCGAGCCGAAGAAGAAGGTCACGATCCAGGACGTCGCGATCGCCGGGAAATAGGCGAACGGGATACTAAGGTGTGGAGGATCCGGTGGGTGTGAGCACCGCCGGATCCGCGATACAGGAGGCAAGCGTGTCCAGCGCGACCGATCCTTGGGGCCGGGTGGACGAAGACGGCACCGTCTACGTGAAGACGTCGGACGGTGAACGCGTCGTGGGGTCCTGGCAGGCGGGCGCCCCGGAGGAGGCCCTGGCCTACTTCAAGCGCAAGTACGACTCGCTGGCCACCGAGATCGGGCTGCTCGAACAGCGGGTCAAGACCACCGACCTGCAGCCGCAGCAGGCCCAGCAGAGCGTCGCGCGGCTGCGCGAGCAGGTCGCCGACGCCCACGCGGTCGGCGACCTGGACGCCCTGCTGCGGCGGCTGGACGCGCTGACCGAGCTGGTGGGCCGCCGCCGCGAGGAGGTCAAGGCCCAGCGCGAGCACGCCCGGCACGAGGCGCGCGAGGTCAAGGAGCGCATCGTCGCCGAGGCCGAGCGCATCGCGGCCGAGGAGACCCACTGGAAGAACGGCGGCGAGCGCCTGCGCCAGCTGGTCGAGGAGTGGAAGGCCGCCGACCGCATCGACCGGCCCACCGAGACCGCGCTGTGGAAGCGGCTGTCGTCGGCCCGCAACGCCTTCACCAAGCGCCGCAAGGCCTACTTCGCGACCCTGGACGACCAGCGCGAGGAGGCCCGCAAGGACAAGGAGCGCCTGGTCGCCGAGGCCGAGGCCATGTCGGGCTCCACCGACTGGGGCGACACCGCCGCCGCCTACCGCGACCTGATGCGCCGCTGGAAGGCGGCCGGCCGAGCCTCCCGGGACGTGGAGGAGGACCTGTGGGCCCGCTTCAAGGGCGCCCAGGACACCTTCTTCGCCGCGCGCAGCGCCGCCTTCGCCGAGCGCGACGCCGAGTTCCAGGGCAACGCCGAGGTCAAGGAGCAGATCCTGGCCGAGGCCGAGCGGCTGCTGCCGGTGCGCGACGTGCGCGCCGCCCGCCAGGCGCTGCGCTCCATCCAGGAGCGCTGGGAGGCGGCCGGCATGGTGCCGCGCGACCAGCGCGACCGGCTGGAGGGCCGGCTCCGCAAGATCGAGGAGACGGTCCGGGGCGCCGAGGAGCAGGAGTGGCGGCGCACCAACCCCGAGGCCCGCGCCCGCGCCGAGGCCACCGTGGCGCAGCTGCGCAGCTCGATCGAGCAGCTGGAGAAGCGGCTGGACAAGGCCAAGGCCGCCGGCCGCGACAAGGACGTCCGCGACGCCGAGGAGGCGCTGACGGCCCGCCGCGCGTGGCTGGAGGAGGCCGAGCGCACCCTGGCCGAGTTCTCCTGACCACAGGCCCAAGGGCCTGTTCCAAGGACATCAGGCGTCGCGCGCGTGACTGACTGTCCCGGTGGGGCGATGCCGGATGCGGGCCCCGCCGGGACAGATCGTGAAGCAGTGTCCCTGGGCCGGGACTTGGGAATTACGCGCTGCGGCCGAGGAAGGCCAGCAGCCGGGTCTGCTCGTCCGCGCCGCGCGGCGCCGGCAGGGCGGGCCCGAGCCGCCCGTCGGCCCGCAGCGATGCGGCCACCACCTGCGCGGTCGCGAACGCGTGGTGCACCAGGTCGGGGTCCAGCCGGGTCGGTTGCCCGGTGGCCCGCGCCAGGTCCCAGGCGTGCACCAGCGGCTCCAGGATGTAGCCGCCCAGGCAGTCGCCGAGCGGCAGCTCGCCCAGCTCGCCGAAGGGGACCGGGCGGCGCAGCGCGGCCGGGGTGAGGGCGGCGGCGCACTCCTTGCGCGCCGCCCGCCAGGCCGCCCGCGGGTCCCCGGCGCAGAAGCGGGCCGGATCGGAGCCGACGTCGGGCTCCGGCTCGCCGGTGGCCAGCGCCAGCACGGCGTACTGCCCGCCGACGACGTGCCCGGCCACCTCCAGTGCGCTCCATCCGGCGCAGGGCGACGGCGCGTCCCAGGCGTCCGCGGGGACGCCCTCCACCCTGCTCTCGAACAGATCCAGTGCCCGCCGGTACCCGCTGAGTTCCTGAGCCATGGCGCCCAGTGACCCGCGATCGGCCCGCGCTGTCAAGCGCTATGGGGAAGATCGATCGCGGGCCGCCGGGCGCCCTCAGGCGGCGGCCGCGCCGCGCTGGCGCAGCAGCATGGCCATCAGGTCGATCTCCGAGCGCTGCCCCTCCACCATGGTCCGGGCCAGCCGCCGCACCTGCTCGTCGCCCGACAGCGTCAGGGCGGCCTGCGCCATCTGGACCCCGGCGCGATGGTGCACGGTCATCAGCTGCAGGAAGCGCACCTCCGCCTCCCGACCCGACAGCCGCTCCAGCTCGGCGATCTGCTCGCGGGTCGCCATGCCGGGCATCGTGAACGCCCCGCCCGCCGAGACGGCCTGGCCGGGATGCCCGGGGTGCCCGGACATCCAGCGCATCGTGCCCGCCGGATCGGTCTTGGGCGCCCCCCAGCGGTCCAGCCAGGCGGTCATCATGCCGATCTGCGACTGCTGGGTGGTGGCGATGTCGAACGCCAGCGTCCGCACGGCCTCGTCCCGGGTGCGGTCGCGGATGATGAACGACATCCGCACCGCCTGGGAGTGGTGGGTGCTCATGTCCCGCGCGAACCCGGCCTCGGGCCCGTCGGGCAGGGGCTCGCCCGACCGCAGCGCGGCCATCCCGGCGAAGACGGCGGCGGCCGCCAGGGCCAGCACCGCGAGGACGACGGTGACCCGCCGCCCGCGCGGTGCCGGGCGGCGGTCCGCAGCGTCCGGACCCGTGCCCTGGGCCGCGTCCTGAGGCGCGTCCAGGGCCGCGTCCTGCGCCGGGGCGGTGGACGAGGGCTCCTGCGTCACGGGGTGTCCTTGGCGCCGGTGCAGGCCGCGCCCGGCTCGGGGGTCTGCGGGCCCTTCACGTAGGCGCGCAGGAAGGCGTCGATGCGCGGGTCGTTGGCGTCCTGCACCTTGACCTGCTTGCCCCACGCCGACAGCGCGATCGGGGCGTCCAGGCCCGGGTAGGGGCTCATCAGCGAGTAGTCGGTCGCCTTGACCTTCTTGCCCAGCGCGTCCACCTGGGCGGCGTCCAGGCCGGGCCGGTAGGTGATCCACACCGCGCCGTGCTCCAGCGAGTGCACGGCGTTCTCGTTGCGCAGCGGCCGGTCGTAGACGCGGGCGTCGCAGTTCTGCCACATCTGGTCGTGCGCGCCGCCCATCGGCGGGGCGGTGTCGTAGGTGACGGCGGTGGTCACGTGGTCGCGGCTCAGCCCGTCCTTCTCCACCAGGCCGGCGATCGAGCCGCCGTCGGCCGAGGACGGGCGCGACTGCATGAAGGCGAAGCCGATGGCGACCACGGCGACCAGGCCGATGACGCCGAAGAAGATGATGCCGCCCCAGGGCACCTGGCGCTGGGTCAGGACGTTGCGCTGCTGAGCACGGTTGCGGGCGCTCTTAGACATTCTTATCCCCTTGTGGGTGCTTTTAGGTGATGACGGAGGTGTTCGGCCGCGAACGGCCGGTCCATCACAGCCTGAGCACCTGCAGGGCGCTGAGGGACGGCGGCGCGGCCACCGTCCCGGGCGGGGGCCCGGCGAACCAGCCGAGCCGGGGCGGCAGCCGCAGCAGCGTGCGGCGGAAGGGCGCGGCCAGGGCCAGCACCATCAGCGACAGGAGCACCGCCAGGCACAGGCAGGCGTGCGCGGGATCGAGCGGCGCCCGGCGGTCGGGCGCGTCCAGGGCGGCCCAGGCCCGCGGCATCAGGTGCGCCGGCAGGTCGCGGACCGCCGGGTGGCCGTCCGCGTTCACGCTGGCGTCGGGCGCCGAGGCGGCGCCGGGAGCGGAACCGGCGGATGCGACGGGGGCGGTGGGGATGCCGGTGTCGTGCGCGGTGCACAGCCGCAGCGCCGGGGCGTGCCCCAGGCCGTAGCTGAAGACCAGCCCGCCGACCAGGAACAGGGCGATGAACAGGCCGGCGAGCCCGCGGCGCTGCCGCCGGGAGCGCCATCCCGCCGCGCTCGTCGTGCCGATGCCCGTCATGGTCCCGCCGTCACCTCCTCGCTCCGCCGCTCGGTTCCCGTCGCCCCGGAACGGCGCGCGCCGTCCCGGTCATCCGGGAGCAACGCCGCGACCCGGACGGGGGTTCCCGGTCCGGCTCGGTCTCGCGGTGGAACGCGGACCATCCTCACGGACCAGGCTTCCGGCAAGATTACCGCCGAGGATGGACACATGTGGAGCACCCTGACGAACCCCCGCAGCGTCCGGGCGGTCAAGGTGCTCGCGGCGGCGGCCCTCCAGGCGGCGCTGATGGCCGCCCTGCTGGCGGCCTACGGGTACGCGCGGCACCTGGTGGACGGCCGCCCCGACACCGCCTTCGAGCACGCGCGGCGACTGTGGGACCTGGAGCGCGCGCTGCGCCTGCCCGACGAGGCGGCCCTCCAGCGCGCCGCCCTGGAATGGGACGGCTGGGTGCGGCCCGCCAACGAGTACTACGTGCGGGTGCACTTCCCCGCCTCGATCCTGTTCATGGCCTGGGTCTACCTGCGGCACCGCCGCGCCTGGCCGCGCGTCCGGGCCGCCGTCCCGCTGTCGGCGGCCCTGGCGCTGGCGGGCCACGCCCTGTACCCGCTGGCCCCGCCCCGGCTGCTGCCCGGCCCCGGCATGGTGGACCTGATGAACGTCTACGGGCCCAGCGCCTACGCCACCGACCCCGGCGAGGGCATGGCCAACCAGTTCGCCGCGATGCCGTCGCTGCACGTGGGCTGGGCCGTGCTGGTCGCGTGGGGGATCGTCCGCTACGGCCGCACCCGGTGGCGGTACCTGGCGGTGCTGCACCCGGTGGTGACGCTCCTGGTGGTCGTGCTGACGGCCAACCACTACTGGCTGGACGGCATCGTCGGCGTCGCGGTGGTCGCGGCGGCGCTGGCGGCGACCGCGCGGCTGGAGCGCCCCCCGTCCCCGGCGCGGCCGGAAATGTCGGCCCGGCGGGATAGTGTCGGAGCGTGACCAGTGTGGGACCGGGCCAGCCGGAGGGCCTCTTCGACGACCCGGCGCAGGAACGCCACGACGATCGCGACGCGCCCACCGGGGCGGGCACCGGCGCGGACGGCGCGGCGCGGGCCGCCGGGCGCACGGGCGCAGGGACGTCCCCGGGCGGCGCCGGGCAGCCCCTGGCGGTCCGGATGCGCCCCCGCGGCCTGGACGAGGTCGTCGGCCAGTCCCACCTGCTCGGCCCCGGCACCCCCATCCGGCAGCTGGTCGACCGCGACGCCCCCATGTCCCTGGTGCTGTGGGGCCCGCCCGGCACCGGCAAGACCACCCTGGCCACCGTGGTCAGCCGGGTCACCGAGCGCCGCTTCGTGGAGGTCTCGGCGGTCAGCGACGGGGTCAAGCGGGTCCGCGCCGAGATCGACCTGGCCCGCCGCGAGCTCGGCATGTCCGGCCGGCAGACCGTGCTGTTCGTCGACGAGGTCCACCGCTTCAACAAGGCCCAGCAGGACGCCCTGCTCCCCGCGGTGGAGAACCGCTGGGTCTCCTTCATCGGCGCCACCACCGAGAACCCCTTCTTCTCGGTGATCAGCCCGCTGCTGTCGCGCTCGCTGCTGCTCACCCTGGAGCCGCTCGGCGAGGACGACCTGCGCGAGGTGATCCGCCGCGCCCTGGCCGACGTGCGCGGCCTGGCCGGCGCGGTCGCCCTCGAACCGGCCGCCGAGGACCACCTGGTCCGGCTGGCCGGCGGCGACGCCCGCCGCGCCCTGACCTACCTGGAGGCCGCCGCCCTGGTGGTGCCCGACGGCCGGGCCGTCGACGCCGACGTGCTGGAGCGCGCCGTCGACCGCGCCGCGGTCCGCTACGACCGCGAGGGCGACCAGCACTACGACGTCATCAGCGCCTTCATCAAGAGCATCCGCGGCAGCGACGCCGACGCCGCGCTGCACTACCTGGCCCGCATGATCGAGGCGGGCGAGGACCCCCGCTTCATCGCCCGGCGGCTGATCGTGCACGCCAGCGAGGACATCGGCATGGCCGACCCCACCGCGCTGCAGACCGCGGTCGCCGCCGCCCAGGCGGTGGAGTTCGTGGGCCTGCCCGAGGCCCGCATCAACCTGGCCCAGGCCGTGATCCACCTGTCGCTGGCCCCCAAGTCCAACGCCGTGATCACGGCCGTGGACGGCGCGCTGGCCGACGTGCGCAAGGGCCTGGCCGGCCCGGTGCCCGGCCACCTGCGTGACGCGCATTACAAGGGCGCGGCGCGCATCGGGCACGGCGAGGGGTACAAGTACGCCCATGATCACCCCGGCGGCGTGGTCCGCCAGCAGTACGCGCCCGACCAGGTCCACGGCCGCGAGTACTACAAGCCCACCCGGCACGGCGCCGAGGGCCGGTTCTCGGAGGTCCTGGCGCGCATCCGCTCGGTGCTGCGCGGCGACCCCGGCGACCGGCGCGGCTGACCGCGCGGCCGAGCGGCCGCACGGGCCGTGCGGACCGCGCGAAGGGCCGGAAGGCCGGCCGCGGACACCGCGCGCGGCGCCCCGCCCGATGGTCCCGCCATCGGCGGCCCCGTCCCGGTAGCCTGCCCGAGGAGATCCCGGGCCGCGCCCGGGTCGCCCGCGCCCCGCACGGCCGGAGCCTGCGCGCGCGGTAAGGTCTGTCACCACGGTACGGACCGCCCGGTCCGCGCGGACCCAGCAGCCGACACACAGCAGCCGACACACAGCAGCCGACACACAGCAGCCGACAGCGAACGGAAGCCCTGATGCTTACTGGTGGACAGCTCGCAGGTCTCATCGTGGCCGTGTTCTGGGCCGTGCTGGTCTCCTTCCTCGCCCACGCCCTTCTCAAACTCGCCCGCCTGCTCGGCGAGGCCAGCGCGATGGTGCGCGACATCGGGGAGCAGGCCGGCCCGCTGCTGGAGGACATGACCCGCACGGTCCGGCGCGCCGACGAGCAGCTCGGCCGCACCGACGTGATCACCAAGCAGGTCGGCACCGTCACCCAGAACGTGTCGGCGGTGACCACCGTGATGACCTCGGTGGTCGGCGGCCCGCTGGTCAAGGCCGCGGCCTTCTCCTACGGGGTGCGCAAGGCCCTCGGCAACCGCGACGACGGCGGCTCGGGCGGCGGTCCGGCCGGTGGCGACCGCCCCCAGCTGGCGGCCCGGTCCGGAGGTAAGGGGCGCAGGTGAGAAGATTGTTCTGGCTCTCGGTGGGCGCCGGCGCCGGCGTCTACGCCACCCACCGCGTCAAGCGGAAGGTGGAGCGCGTGGTGCGCGCGTGGTCGCCGGAGGGCGTCGCAGCCCGCGCGGTGACCGCCGGGCGGTCCACCGGTTTCCGGCTGCGCGACTTCGCCGCCGACGTGCGCGTGGAGATGAACGCGCGCGAGGCCGAATTGCGCGAGGCGGTCCGCATGGACCAGGCCCCGCCCGAGCCCGACGGCACCCGGCGCCGGGTCCTGAAGGGCCGCTACACCATCATCGACGACGACAAGGATGGCCACTGATCATGGAGTCGGCAGAGGTCGCGCGCCGCTTCCTCAAGTTCTTCGAGCAGCACGGGCACACCGTGATGCCCTCGGCCAGCCTGATCGCCGAGGACCCGACCCTGCTGCTGGTCCCCGCCGGGATGGTGCCGTTCAAGCCCTACTTCCTCGGCCAGCGGACGCCGCCGGCGCCCCGGATGACCAGCGCGCAGAAGTGCGTGCGCACGCCGGACATCGAGGAGGTCGGCAAGACCACCCGGCACGCCACGTTCTTCCAGATGCTGGGCAACTTCTCCATCGGGGACTACTTCAAGGAGCAGGCGATCCCGTTCGCCTGGGAGCTGCTCACCCGCTCCGAGGCCGACGGCGGCTTCGGGTTCCCCGAAGAGAAGCTGTGGGTCACCGTCTACCACGACGACGACGAGGCCCACGACATCTGGCACACCAAGGTCGGCGTGCCCGAGGGCCGCATCCAGCGCCGCGGGCTGGCCGACAACTACTGGCACATGGGCGTGCCCGGCCCCGGCGGGCCCTGCTCGGAGATCTACTACGACCGCGGGCCCGAGCACGGCGACGAGGGCGGCCCGGTGGCCGACGAGGACCGGTACCTGGAGGTCTGGAACCTCGTCTTCATGCAGAAGCAGCTCAGCGCCGTCCGCTCCAAGGTGGACTTCGACGTCGCGGGCGACCTGCCGGCCAAGAACATCGACACCGGCATGGGCCTGGAGCGCATGGCCGCGATCCTGCAGGGCGTCGACAACATCTACGAGACCGACACCCTGTGGAAGGTCCTGGACCGCGCCGCCCAGCTGACCGGCACCCGCTACGGCCGCGACCTGAAGAACGACGTGTCGCTGCGCGTGGTCGCCGACCACGTGCGCAGCGGCACCATGATGGTCGCCGACGGCATCCGGCCCGGCAACGAGGGCCGCGGCTACGTGCTGCGCCGCATCCTGCGCCGCTCCATCCGCAACCTGCGGCTGCTCGGCGGGCAGGAGGCCGGGCTCATGCACGAGCTGACCGACGCCGCGATCTCGGCGATGGGCGAGCAGTACACCGACCTGGTGCGCACCGCCGCCAACATCCACACCGTGATCGACGCCGAGGAGGAGTCGTTCCTGGCGACCCTGCGCACCGGCACCACGATCTTCGACACCGCGGTCGCCGAGGCCAAGCGGTCGGGCGGCACGGCGCTGGCGGGCGACCAGGCGTTCAAGCTGCACGACACCTACGGCTTCCCCATCGACCTCACCCTGGAGATGGCCCGCGAGCAGGGCCTGGAGGTCGACGAGACCGGCTTCCGCCGGCTGATGAAGGAGCAGCGCGACCGGGCCAAGAAGGACGCCCAGGAGAAGAAGACCGGCAACCTGGACGTCTCGGTCCTGGACGAGCTGCTCAACGCCTCCGGCGGCAAGGTCGACTTCATCGGCTACAACAACGTGGTCGGCGAGGCGCGGCTGGCCGGCCTGCTGGTCAACGGCGCCAACGTCCAGGCGGCCGGCGAGGGCGCCGAGGTCGAGGTCGTGCTGGACCGCACCCCGTTCTACGCCGAGGGCGGCGGCCAGCTCGCCGACCAGGGCCTGATCCGGCTCGGCAACGGCGCGGTCGTGGTGGTCGAGGACGTGCAGTCCCCGCTGCCCGGCCTGGTGGTGCACCGGGGCCGGGTCCGCGAGGGCGAGGCGCAGGTCGGCGACACCGCCTACGCCGAGATCGACGTGGAGCGGCGGCGGGCCATCTCCCGCTCGCACTCGGCCACCCACATGGTGCACGCCGGGTTCCGGCGGGCGCTCGGCGAGTCGGCCGCCCAGGCGGGCTCGGAGAACTCGCCCGGCCGCTTCCGCTTCGACTTCACCGCCTCGGGGGCCGTCCCGGTCAGCGTGCTGCGCGACGTCGAGGACGAGGTCAACGAGGTCCTGATCAACGACCTGGACGTGCGGGCCTTCCACACCTCCATCGACGAGGCCCGCGCCATGGGCGCGCTCGCGCTGTTCGGCGAGAAGTACGGCGACGAGGTCCGCGTCGTGGAGATCGGCGAGTACTCCCGCGAGCTGTGCGGCGGCACCCACGTCGCGAGCTCGGGGCAGCTCGGCCTGATCAAGGTGCTGGGCGAGTCGTCCATCGGCGCCGGGGTGCGCCGGGTCGAGGCGCTGGTGGGCATCGACGCCTTCCGGTTCCTGGCCAAGGAGAACGTCCTGGTCGCCCAGCTCGCCGAGCAGATGAAGACCCGCAAGGAGGAGCTGCCCGAGCGCGTCGCCGGCGTGGTCTCCCGGCTGCGCGAGGCCGAGAAGGAGCTGGAGCGGCTGCGCTCCCAGCAGGTCCTGGCGATCGCCGGGTCGCTCGCCGACGGCGCCAAGGACGTGGGCGGTGTGGCGTTCGTGGCGCACCGCGCCCCGGACGGCACCGGCGCCGACGACCTGCGCAAGCTCGCGGTGGACGTGCGCGGCCGCCTGCAGGCCCGCCCCGCCGTGGTGATGGTGGCGGGCGTGCCCAAGGACCGCCCCGTGGTGGTCATCGCCGTCACCGAAGGCGCCCGCGAGCGCGGCCTGAAGGCCGGCCGGCTCGTCGGCGTGGCCGCCAAGACCCTCGGCGGCGGCGGTGGCGGCAAGGACGACCTCGCCCAGGGCGGAGGTGCGAACGCCGAGGCGATCGGCGACGCGCTGGCCGCCGTCGAACGAGCCGTAGGGGCCGCGTGAGCGACAAGCCCGCCATGAGCGGAGCGGGAAAATGAGGCAGGGGATCCGGCTCGGGGTCGATGTGGGCAGCGTCCGCATCGGCGTGGCCCGCAGCGATCCCGGCGGGATCCTCGCCTCCCCCCTGGAGACCGTGAAGAGCGGCAAGGGGGACATCGACCGGCTCGTCGAGCTCGTCAGCGAGCACGAGGCCGTCGAGGTGATCGTGGGCCTGCCCACCTCGCTGTCGGGCCGCGAGGGCCCGGCCGCAGCGGCCGCGCGCAGGTTCGCGAACTGGCTGGCCGACCGGCTTCCCCCGGAGACGTCGGTCCGGCTGTACGACGAAAGGCTCACCACCGTCACGGCCGAGAGCGGCCTGCGCGCCGGGGGAGTCCACGGCCAGGCCCGTCGCAGGGTCGTCGACCAGGCCGCCGCGGCGGTCCTGCTTCAGGCGGCGCTGGACGGGGAACGGTTGACGGGACGGCCCCCAGGCGAGAACGTCCGGGGAAGCGCATGAACGATTTGGACCTTTTCTCAGATCCCCACGGCCGCGACGGCCGGCCGGGCGGCGAGCCGCCGACCCGGCGGGGCCAGCGCGCCGCGCGCAACCGGCAGCGCAAGCGCAAACGCAAGAACAACGGCGTGGTGTTCTTCGCGCTGGCCATCCTGGTCGCGGTGGTGGGCACTGGCGGCGTGCTCGGCTACGCCTTCCTCGACAACCGGATGAACCCGCCCGACTACAGCGGCCGGGGCTCCGGGCACGTCACGGTGCAGATCAAGGAGGGCGACGGCGGCGGCACCATCGCCGCCACCCTGCAGAAGCACGACGTGATCAAGAGCGTGCGGGCCTTCCTGAAGGTCTACGCCGCCGAGCCCGACGCCGGGAAGATCCAGCCGGGCTACTACCAGATGCGGCTGCAGATGTCGTCCAAGGCGGCGATGGCGCACCTGCTGGACCCCAAGTCGCGCTCGGGCAACCAGATCATCATCTCCGAGGGGCTGCGCGCCACCGAGGTGTTCACCAAGCTGTCGCAGAAGACCGGCATCCCGGCCAGGAACTTCCTGGCGGCGTCGCGCAACCCCAAGGCGCTCGGGCTGCCGTCCTGGGCGAAGCCGCCCGCCAACGCGATCAACCCGGTCGAGGGCTACCTGTTCCCGGGCCGCTACGACCTGAACCCGAACGCGTCGGCGGCGCAGATCCTGAAGCAGATGGTGGCCCGCTTCAACCAGGAGGCCGAGCGGCTGGACCTGGTCAGCGCGTCGCGCGAGGTCAACATGCGGCCCGACCAGGTGGTCACCATGGCGAGCCTGATCCAGGCGGAGGGCGGCAAGCCCGAGGACCTGCCCAAGATCTCGCGGGTGATGCTCAACCGCTTCAAGCAGGGCTGGCCGCTGGCGTTCGACACCTCGGTGCTGTACTTCCTGAACAAGCGCACGCTGGACGTGCGCTACCGGCAGACCGAGACCCAGCACCCCTACAACACCTACCTGCACAAGGGGCTCACGCCGGGACCGATCAGCAACCCCGGCGAGGCGGCGATCAACGCGGTGCTGAAGCCGGCCTCGGCCAGCAACAGGTGGATGTACTTCGTGGCCACCGACCCGCACAAGAAGATCACCAAGTTCGCGGTGACGAACGCGGAGTTCGAGAAGATCAAGGCCGAGTTCCACGAGTGGCAGCGCAAGAACCCGGGCAACTGAGCCGGGGGCTCGCGAGCACCGAGCACGGCGCCCGATCGGCGCGGCGGACCCGGTCCGCCGCGCCGATCGGCGTCCGGGGGCCGGGGCGCGGGCCGGTCAGCTCTTCCAGAAGGTGACGCAGCGCGCGGCCATGTAGCCGGTGCGGTCGGCCGCCCGTCCGGACGGCCCCCAGTACACCGACACCCACCGGTCGCCCGCGCCGCCGCAGGCCCGGTAGCGGCCGCCCTTGAACGACGACACGCTCTTGCAGGGCTGGGCCTTCCCCTTGGGCACCTGCTTGACCGCAGGCGCGGTGACCCGCGGCGCAGTACGGATCTTGGTGGTGTCGGTCGCGATCCATGCGCACAGCCCAGCGCGGCGGCCCTGGGGCGCGGGCGCGGCGGCCTGCCGGGACCGGTCCGCCGCCGGAGCCGCCGGGCCCGCCGCGTCTAGGCTGGCGGCGGTCGGCGGCCGTGCGGCGGAGGGCGCCAGCAGCACGACCGCCAATCCGGTGACCGGCACGGCGGCCGCGGTCAGGGCGGCGATCCGGGGGCGTGCCATCATTGCTCCTCCGCTGGGGGTCGTCGAGCAAGCAGCGATCCTAGGAACGTTCGCATTGTCACTACAATGAGTGATCAGGTGAAAACGCTATGACTTCACGGGCCGCGGTGCTGGGGTCGCCGATCGCCCACTCGCTGTCGCCGGTGCTGCACCGGGCGGCGTACGCCGCGCTGGGGCTGGACGACTGGTCCTACACCGCCCACGAGTGCGGCGAGGCGGGCCTGGCCGGTTTCCTGGACGGCCTGGACGCCTCCTGGGCGGGCCTGTCGCTGACGATGCCGCTCAAGCGGGTTGCGCTCGACCTGGCCGACACGGTGTCGGACCTGGCGGTCGCGGTCGGCGGCGCCAACACGATCGTGCTGCGCGACGGGCGGCGTCACGCCGACAACACCGACGTGCACGGCATCGTGACGGCGCTGACGGAGGCGGGCCTGGCCGCTCCCGCCTCGGCGCTGGTCCTGGGCGGGGGCGCGACGGCCGCCTCGGCGCTGGCGGCGCTGGCGCGGCTCGGCCTGACCGAGGCGGGCCTCGCGGTGCGCGAGCCCGCCCGCGCCGCCGGGACGGTGGCGGTGGGGGAGCGGTTCGGGCTGAAGACGACGGTCGGCACGCTCGACCAGGTGCCCGGGCTGCCGCCGGTGGAGCTGGTGGTGTCCACGCTGCCGGGCACGGCCGCTGACGCGTTCGCCGGGACGGTCGCCGGCTCGGGGGCGGCGCTGTTCGACGTGGTGTACGCGCCGTGGCCGACGACGCTGGCGGCGGCGGTGCGGGAGGCGGGCGGCACCGTGGTCGGCGGCTTCGAGATGC
Source organism: Spirillospora sp. NPDC050679 (assembly GCA_044456955.1). Lineage (GTDB taxonomy): Bacteria > Actinomycetota > Actinomycetes > Streptosporangiales > Streptosporangiaceae > Spirillospora. The sequence continues at coordinate 145,709 of JBITGK010000020.1, forward strand.
TGCTGCACCAGGCGGTGCGGCAGGTCGCGCTGATGACGGGCCGCGACGACGTGCCGGTGGCGGCGATGCGGGCGGCCGGGGAGGCCGAGCTGGCCCGCCGCTCGGCTCCCTGAGCCGCGCCGCGCAGGCTCAGGGCGGCTGAGCGCGGCTCAGTGCGGTGTCGGCGGGGGCACGGGCGGGGGCGCCGGCGGGACCTGCGTGCGGCGGCGCTTCATCGCCTCGTGCACGGTGGTCAGCACCATCGGCAGGATCACGCTGAGCCAGAAGTCGCGCCACCCCCACGTCTTCGTCGCCACGCCGCCCATGCTGGCCACGGCGACCACGCCGAGCGCGAGCGCCGCCCAGTGCCGCCGCAGCAGCCGGACGGGCGCGCGGCCGCGCCGCCCCGGCAGCAGGTCCGCCAGGGGGCGGTCGCGGGCGTGCGCCTGCTGCACCACGATGGCGTCCGGCAGCCAGTGCAGCAGGTCCCGGCCGCGCGCCAGCGGGGCGCGGGCCGCCGCCAGCAGCCCCTCCATCCGCCACCACAACGTCCACAGCGACGAGCGGCCGTCGCCGGGCCGGCCGTTGCGGCGCGGGTCGGTGACCATGCCGTCCACCAGGGCCTGCAGCATCCGGCCGACCAGCGGGCCGGGCACCCCGCGCGGGTCGCGCAGCAGCGCCGCCAGCGCGATCGGCAGCCCGTGGTGCCACAGCGCCAGCCGCCAGACCGGCTCGACGCCGGGCCCGAACGGCGACACGTCGTAGGTCTCGATCCAGGTGTGCCCGTCGGCCGGGTCCGTCCGCGCGCGCAGCCAGTCGTAGGCGGCCAGCAGCCGCTCGTCGTTGCGCTCGGGGTCGGCCTCGGCCAGCGTCACCAGCACGAACGCGGTGTGTGTGACGGTCGGCGCGGCGGCGGTCGTGGGGCCCCACGCGGGCCGGTTCGCGGTGCGGTCGGCCGTCAGCCACTCCACGCCGCGCCGCACCGCGTCGTCGTGCGGGTCGAGCCGCACCAGCGCGCGCAGCGCCAGGCAGGTCAGCCACACCCGCGACGGGCAGCCCAGCAGCGAGCCCCAGCCGCCGTCGGGGTTCTGGTTGCGCAGCAGCCAGGCGTGCCCGCGCCGCAGGTCGGGGGCCACGGTGCGCAGGTCGCAGCGTGCCCCCGCCAGGAACCGCACGATCCAGGCGGTGGCCTCCACGACCGGGATGCCCAGGCTGGTCTTGGTCGCCCAGCCGCCGTCGCGCAGCGGGTCGGCCGAGGTCTCCTGCCGGGCGGTCAGGAAGGCTAGGCCGTCGTCGAAGTGCTCGAACGGGCGCCCGGTCTCGGTGAAGGCCAGCAGCCCGAGCGCGGTCGCGGTCGCGCCCGGCTCGGGCCGCGACAGCTCGTGGTACCAGCCGCCGCCCGTGTCGAGGTCGGGCGCGTAGGTCTCGCGCAGCACCGCCAGCGCCTCGTCCAGGCGGGCGGTGAGCGCGGCCATGTCGAGCGCGGCGACCGGGGGAGCGTGCTGGGGGTTCACGATGCAGACCTTTCATTCGGTATGTGCCCGTTTCGCCAGTTTCCGCAACCTTCCGGTACCGCCGATCTGACCGCCCGCGTACAGATCACCGGGGCCCGCCGCCGGGCACGTTCTGTGACGACCCCCTGGGGAGGCGCGGTGATCGAACCCTCGGAGCCCGACTGCGTGCTGTGCCCGCCGCTGCGGTTCCGGCTGAACGCCATGGCGGACCTGCCGGGCGCGGCGGCCGTGCTCGCGGCGGAAGGCGGGCTGTTCCTGATGCCGGACCTCGCGCCGCTCGCCGACGGGCACCTGCTGCTGGTGTCGGACGAGCACCTGGTGTGCGCGGCGGAGTTCGACGACGCGCTGTGGGCGCGGGCCCGCCGCTGGCGCGACCGTGTCGCGCTGCTGTACGAGACGGCCTACGGGAGCCCCGGCCTGGCGCTGTTCGAGCACGGCCCGGGGAGCCCGCAGGGCGGTGGAGCGTGCATCGACCACGCGCACTGGCACCTGCTGCCGTCGGTCACCGGGATGCGGGCGGTGCTGGAAGGGCTGGGGCTGGCCGGGGAGGAGGGCTCCCACGACGCGCTGCGCGCCCGCTTTCGGACCGGGCGCTCCTACCTGCTGGTCGAGGAGGACGGGATCGCCACCGTCCACCCCGGCGACGGGGTGCCGAGCCAGTTCCTGCGCCGGGCGGCGGCGATGGCGCTGGACGGGCCCGCCCCGGCGGCCTGGCGCTGGCAGGAGAGCTTCGGGCTGCCCGACAGCCGGGCGCGGTTCGGCCGCACGCTGGCGGCGATGCGCCGGGCGGCGGAGGGTCAGGAGCCCGAACGGGCCGACAGCCACCAGTAGAGCTCGGCGGCCGCGAGGCGGTCGCCGAACCCGGCCCGCTCCACGCCCTGCCCGTACCCGGTGTCGTACTCCAGCAGCAGCTCGCCGTGCCGGTAGGCGACGGCGTGCTCCAGCGAGCCGGGCCCGTGCCGCAGCAGCCACAGCGGCCGGCCGGGCACGAGCCCGTCCAGGGCGGGCAGCAGCGCCCGCACCCCGGCCGCGTCTTCGGGGACGGCCAGGCCCAGCAGCCGCGCCAGCGTCGGGACCTCGCTGATGACGACGTCGGCCAGGCACAGCGTCTGCGCCAGCCCCGCGGCGGCGGGCCGGGAGTCCACGTCGTGCGGGACCACGTCGAAGACCACCAGCGTCCCGGCCCGGCGGGCGATCCCGGCCGCCAGCCGCAGCGCGCCCGCCGAGATCGGCGACAGCAGCGCGTACCCGTCGGTGCACAGCACGTCGGCGCGGCGGATCTCCCCGGCGGCGCGCCGCACGTCGGCGGCCGCGAGGCGGCGGCTCGGCGCGTGCTCCTCGGCGACCAGCAGCCGCACCCCCGGCCCGTCCTCGGTGGCGCGGTCGCGCAGCATCACCGACACCGCGTTGGCCGCGCCCGGCTCGGCGTGCAGCAGGTCCCGCACGCCCAGGCGGCGCAGCTCGCGCCGGATCGGCGCGGTGAAGTCGTCGTCGCCGACCTTGCCGACCACCGCGACGCGCCCGAAGTAGGCGGTGGCGCGCCGGGCCAGGTTGACGGCGGTCCCGGCGACCAGCACGCGGGCGGGCGCGTAGGTGAGCCGGTCGGCGGTCAACTCGGTGAACCGCAGCTCCGGCAGCGCCGCGCGCACCTCGATCCGCACGTCGCCCAGCACCACCAGCGCGAAGCGCCGGTCGGCGACCCCCTCCAGGCCCGGCCACGCCACCGGGGGGCGAGCGGCGCGGGCCCGTTCCATCAGCGGCCGTCCATCAGCGGACCGCCCGCATCCGCAGGAACGCCCGCAGCACCGGCCGCAGGCTGGGGATCAGCTCGAACCGGGCGACCTCGGCCAGCGGCACCCAGGTGGGGTCGGCCAGGTGGTCGGAGGCGGTCTGGTGGACCGTGCTGACGTCCAGCGACAGCGGCCGGCACTCCCGCGCGGCCGCCACCACCCGCACCCGGTCCCGGCCGTCGGGCATGAACCACTGCCACAGGTGGAACGGCGGCCCGGGATCGACCTTCAGCCCGACCTCCTCCCACACCTCGCGCCGGATGTGGTCGTCCAGGTCGAGGTCGGCGGCCGCCTCCAGCCGCCCGCCCGGCACCTCCCAGCGGCCGGGATGGTGCGGGTCGGCGGCGGTCTTGCGCACCAGCAGCAGCCGGTCGCGGTCGCAGATGAACGCCTTCTGCGCGAACTCCAGCCGCGGCGCCGGCGGCGCGGTCCTGGGGGCGGTCCTGGGAGCGGGCATCGCGGGATCTCTCCGTGGCACCGGCCCGAGGGGGCCGTCCTGACCCTACGGTAACAACCGGGACGGCCCCGGACCCGGGCCCGACGGGCACAACCCCGTCACCCGCCGCCGCTCAACCGAGCAGCAGCGCGGCGCGCCAGCCGATCACCAGCAGCGGGGCCGCCAGGGGGACGGCCAGCACGACCGCCGCGCGCCGCCCGGCGGCGCTGCGCAGCAGCACGACCCCGGCGGCCGTGCCCGCGACCGCCGTCGCGGCCAGCAGCGGTCCGGTCGCCCACGCCAGGTGCGAGGCCAGCGGCCGTGAGCCCAGCAGGCCGAGCGCCAGGACGGCCAGCGCCGCCGCGCCGACGCCGCCCCGGCCCAGCACCCGCGCGGCCCTGCGCGGCCCGGGCGACACCAGCGCGGCGGCGGCGACCAGCAGCAGGAGCAGCCCCGGCGCCATCGCCCGCAGCGTGACGATGACGAAGTCGGCGCCCGGCTCCCACGGCTGGGACGCCAGCTGGAACACGGCGGTGGCGGCCGCCACCACGGCGGTCGCGCGCCGCAGCCCCGCCAGCGCCAGCAGTGCCGCCGCCCCGGTGCCGAGCCAGGCCAGGGCGGAGCCGGTCATCTCGGCGGTCAGGTGCCACGGCGGGCGGATCTCCGGCTCCCGCGGCGATCCGGTCAGCACGTCGTCCAGGACGTAGCGCAAGGTCAGCGCGAGCAGCAGCAGGGGCGCCAGCAGTGCGGTCAGCGCGGCGGCGTCCGGCCAGCCCGCGCGCCGCAGCCGCTCGGGGGCGTAGCGGAACCGCAGCCACAGCCCGCCGCAGATCAGGTCGGTGGCCTCGCCGAACGGGGGCCGGGAGCGGCCCGGCCCGGCGGCGGCCAGCAGCACGCCGAGCATCTCGTCCTCGTGGGCGTGGCGGTGCTCGGCCGGGTACCAGCGCAGCAGCCGCCGGTAGCGGTCTTCGAGGGTGCGCAAGGGGGGAGGTCCTCTCCTCGGTCGGGCGGTGCGGTCAGGTGGCGCGTCAGGCGGGGGAGCCGCCGCCGCGGAGGCGGGGCAGGGCCGCCAGGCGGCGCGCAGCGATCTCGGCACGGGCGCGCAGGCGCTCGGCCTCGGCGGCCAGGCGTTCGGCGCCGGTGTCGGTCAGCGCGTAGTAGCGGCGCAGGCGGCCGTCCACGACCTCCTCGCGCTCGGCGGTGATGAGGCCGTCGTTCTGGAGGCGGTCGAGGGCTGCGTACAGCGTGCCCGCGCGCAGCCGGACGCGGCCGTCGGAGATGCGCTCGACGTCGGTGATGATCCCGTAGCCGTGCCGGGAGCCGCCCGCCAGCGCGGTGAGGATCAGGAACGTGGGCTCCTGCATCTGCCTGCTCATGCCAACGGTATATACCGCTCATCGTTATATAGCAATCGGCAAGGGCTGCGCGCGGCCCGCCCGGGTATGGGACAGCAGCAGCTCAGCGAGGCGGTGGAGGCGCGGTTGAACCCGGAGGTCGCGGCGTCGCCGGTCCCGGGCGCCGGTTCCGGAAGCCGGTCCTGGGCGCCGGTCCGGTGAAGTGTCCGCCCCGTGCCGTCGCGGCCGCGACGGCGCGCCCGCCCCGGGGGAGACCCATTGAAGAGCCCGACGCCGCGCCAGCGGTCGCGCTACTGGTTCGACAACACGATGTCCCGGGGCACCCCCGCGCTGGTCGGCTGGCTGGCGCTGGTGTCGGCCGCCCTGGTGGTCGTCCTGAGCACGCTCATCGCCATGGTGGACGACCGGCGCGGCACCGGCGCCGCGGCCGAGATCTGGAAGAACACCGTCGACACCTTCAAGCTCGGTGACGCCACTCACGGCGGCTGGGCCTACCGGGCCCTGGCGATCGCGCTGGCGCTGGCCGGGCTGTTCTTCGCCAGCGCGCTGATCAGCCTGCTCACCAACGGCGTGGACAACAAGATCGCCGAGTTGCGCAAGGGCCGCTCCCAGGTGGTGGAGAAGGGGCACACCGTGCTGCTCGGCTGGTCCGACCAGGTGTTCCCGATGATCTCGGAACTGGCCGCCGCCAACGCCAGCCAGGGCGGCGGCTGCGTGGCGATCCTGGCCGACCGGGACCGGGTGGAGATGGAGGAGGAGATCCGCAAGATGGTCGGCCGCACCGGCCGCACCCGCGTGGTGTGCCGCACCGGCAGCCCCGTCGACCCCGGCGACCTGGACATCGTCAGCCCGCAGACCGCGCGGTCGATCATCGTGCTCGGCCCGCCCGGACCGGCCCCCGACGCGCACGTCACCAAGACGCTGCTGGCCATCACCAACAGCCCCACCCGGCGCCCCGAGCCCTACCACGTCGTCGCCTCGGTCAAGGACGCCCGCAACCGCGCCGCCGCCCAGCTCGCCGGCGGCGCGGAGGTGGTGCTGGTCGACGCCGACGACATCGCCGCCCGCCTGATCGTGCAGACCTCGCGCCAGTCCGGCCTGTCGGTGGTCTACCAGGACCTGCTCGACTTCGCCGGCGACGAGATCTACATGACCGCCGAGCCGGCCCTGACCGGCCGGACCCTCGGCGAGGCCCTGCACGCCTACCCCGCCTCCTCGGTCATCGGCCTGCGCCGGGCCGGCGGCGCCGTCCGGATCAGGCCCGACCTGGACGGCGTGATCGCCGAGGGCGACCAGATCATCGCGATCTCCGCCGACGACGACACCGTGGTCACCGGCCCCTGGGACGGCCGGGTCGTGGAGGAGGGCATCGTGCCGCTCCCCGAGCGGGCCCCGGGCCCCTCGCGCACGCTGATGCTGGGCTGGAACCGCCGCGCCGCCGCCATCACCCGCCAGCTCGACGGCCACGTCGTCCCCGGCTCCCGGCTGGAGGTGGTGGCCGACGACCCCGACGCCGCGGCCGAGCTGGAAGCGCTCAGGCCCGCCCTGGACAACCTGGAGGTCGGCTTCACCCTGGGCGACACCGCCACCCGCGCGGCGCTGGAGGGCCTCGACATCGCCTCCTACGGCAACGTGATCGTCCTGTGCCACGACGAGGGCGACGCCCAGGACGCCGACAGCCGCGTGCTGATCACCCTGCTGCACCTGCGGCAGATGCAGGCCGAGACCGGCCGCCGGTACCCGGTCGTCAGCGAGATGAGCGACGACCGCAACCGCCGGCTCGCCCAGGTCACCCGGGCCGACGACTTCATCGTCAGCGACAAGCTGCTCAGCCTGCTGATGGTGCAGCTGTCGGAGAACCGGCACCTGGCCGAGGTGTTCGGCGACCTGTTCGACCCGAGCGGCGCCGAGGTCTACCTCAAGCCCGCCGGGGACTACGTGGTGCCGGGCGTGGAGATGACCTTCCACACCGTCGTGGAGTCGGCCCGCCGCCGGGGCGACATCGCCATCGGCTACCGGGTCGCCGCCCGGACCCAGGAGCCGCCCGCCTTCGGCGTGGTGCTGAACCCCCGCAAGGACCGGCCGCTGACCTTCGCCGAGGGCGACCGGGTGATCGTCCTGACCGAGGGCTGAGGGGCCCGGCGAACCCGCTCCGGCGCGGGTTCGCCGCACCGCTGCGCAGGTGATAGGCTTGGGAGCTGACCGGCCCGGTACGGACGCCCGCAAGGCGACCGACCCGGGCGCTCAAGCGGAGGCCACCTCCCACCTGACCGGCTTGTGAGCCGGTGGGTCTCGGTCCGGCGTCCAGGCGCGTTGCCGCCCGGAGCGCCGTCGTCCGCGTCGCCATGAGGCGCCGCGGCGACCGAAGGTGGCCCCGCATGCGAGTCGTGCGGGGCTTTTCGCGTGAAGGCCCAGGGGTACGACCGGTCCCACAGCTCAAGGAACGGCCCCAAGGAGGTCCCATCAGCGCCGAACCGCGTATCAACGACCGCATTCGCGTGCCCGAGGTCCGGCTCGTCGGCCCGAACGGCGAACAGGTGGGCATCGTTCCCATCGCCAAGGCCCTTGAACTCGCGCGTGAGTCGGACCTCGACCTGGTCGAGGTGGCGCCCACCGCGCGCCCGCCCGTCGCCAAGCTCATGGACTACGGCAAGTTCAAGTACGAGTCCGCGATGAAGGCGCGTGAAGCGCGGAAGAACCAGGCGCACACGATCATCAAGGAGATCAAGCTCCGGCCCAAGATCGACCCGCACGACTACGAGACCAAGAAGGGTCACGTGGTCCGGTTCCTCAAGGCCGGGGACAAGGTCAAGGTGACGATCATGTTCCGCGGGCGCGAGCAGTCGCGCCCCGAGCTCGGCTTCCGGCTGCTGCAGCGGCTCGCCGACGACGTCGAGGAGCTCGGCTTCGTGGAGTCGCGGCCCAAGCAGGACGGCCGCAACATGATCATGGTGATCGGTCCGCACAAGAAGAAGGCGGAGGCCAAGGCCGAGGCCAAGGCCGAGCGCGCCCAGCAGGCCGCCGACCAGGCCGCCGAGCAGGTCTCGGACGCCGGCACCGCCTGACGGCCCGGCCGGGCCACCGGGGCCGGCCGCGGGGCCGGCTCCGATCCTGACGGTCCCGCTCCGGCGGGGTCGAGACGCACGTACATTGAGCCTGACCGAGGCGCGGTCCACGTGACCCGTAGATCGCGCCCGATCAGGCGCGCCTCCGTGCCGCCGCGCGGAGGTCCTGGAGTAGAGGGAGACGACGGCGACCATGCCGAAGACCAAGACCCACAGCGGTGCCAAGAAGCGGTTCAAGCTGACCGGCTCCGGCAAGGTGATGCGCCGCCGCGCCAACAAGAACCACCTGCTCGAGCACAAGCCGACCAAGCGCACCCGCCGCCTGGACGGCCCGGCCGTCGTGGCCCCGGCCGACGCCAAGAACATCAAGAAGCTGCTGCGCAAGTAAGCGCCGCAAGACCCACCATCTGTACGACCGGCCGGAGCCGAGCGCCCCGGCCCCCACGAAGGAGTCCAACACGTGGCACGCGTGAAGCGGGCGGTCAACGCCGCCAAGAAGCGTCGGGTCGTCCTGGAGCGGTCGAGCGGCTACCGCGGCCAGCGGTCGCGTCTGTACCGCAAGGCCAAGGAGCAGCAGCTCCACTCCATGACCTACGCCTTCCGGGACCGCAAGGACCGCAAGGGGCAGTTCCGCCGGCTGTGGATCCAGCGCATCAACGCCGCGGCCCGCGCCAACGGCATCACCTACAACCGCTTCATCCAGGGCCTGAAGGCCGCTGAGATCGAGGTGGACCGCCGTATGCTGGCCGAGCTGGCCGTCAACGACGCCGCCGCCTTCACCGCCCTGGTGAAGCTGGCCCAGGACGCGCTGCCCGCCGAGGGCAGCCAGGCCGCCTGACGGCGACCGTAGCTGTAGATAGCGAGTAACTGCGTATGGCGGGCCGCGAGCTGACCTCTGTCCGATCACCACGGGTGAAGGCGGCTCGACGGCTCGCCAAACGTGCTTTCCGGCGCCGCGAGCGCCGCTTCCTGGCCGAGGGCCCGCAGGCGGTGCGGGAGGCGCTGCGCATCCCCGGCGGCCTCGCCGAGCTGTTCGCCACCGCCGAGGCCGAGACCCGCCACGCCGACCTGATCCAGGCGGCCGAGCAGGCGGGCGTCCCGGTGCTGCGGGTCAGCGGCGAGGTCATGGCCGAGCTGGCCCAGACCGTCACCCCGCAGGGCCTGCTGGCGGTCTGCGAGTTCATCGACGTCTCCCTCGACGGCGCGCTCGCCACCACCCCGCGCCTGGTGACCGTCCTCGCGCACGTGCGCGACCCCGGCAACGCGGGCACCGTCCTGCGCACCGCCGACGCCGCCGGGTCCGACTCGGTGGTGTTCACCGACGCCTCGGTCGACCCCTACAACGGCAAGTGCGTGCGCGCCTCGGCGGGCAGCCTGTTCCACCTGCCGGTGGTGGTCGGCCCCCGCTTCGACACCCTGATCCCGGAGCTGAAGCGCACCGGGCTCACCGTCCTCGCCGCCGACGGCGCGGGCAAGCGCACCCTGGACGAGGCCATCGACGACGGCACCCTGGCCCGGCCCACCGCCTGGGTCTTCGGCAACGAGGCGTGGGGCCTGCCCGAGGAGATCCTGCAGCACGTGGACGACGTGGTGCGCGTCCCCATCTACGGCCACGCCGAGAGCCTCAACCTGGCGACCGCGGCGGCGGTCTGCCTCTACGCCTCGGCACGGGCCCAGCGCCCGGCCTGAACCCGTCCTGGACGATGCGGCGGTCTGCCTCGCAGTGCCGCCTTGGCACGGTCCCAGGGCCAGCCCGAACCCTCCCCGGGCCTCGACGCGCGGCCTGACGCGACTGACTCGCGCTGTCAGCCTGAGCTGGCCGGGGTCACTGTGCGTCACCTTTGCCCGGCTGGCCGCAATCGGCCGCGCTCAGGGCCTTTTCCGAGGCTCTGAGCTGCGAGCATGGAACCCGTATGGGAGGCGTGCGGGGGGACCGCCGACCGGGTCCGGCTCGTTCCGAAGGAGGAGCGGGATACCAACCCGGCGGCGGATTCACGCGTCTCATCGAATGCCTACGGTGTTGACGAGGGCGGCGATGAGGCCGTGCGAAGTGGGGGCGAACGTGATGACCGACGACAACACGGCGGTCCGCAGGACGAGCCGCAGGCCGGCGGCGGTGCGGTGCGGGGCCGCGCTCGACCGGGGCGCGGCGCCGGTGCGCGAGGGCCGCGCCTGGGCCGGCCCCGCCTGGGGCGAGGCGCCCGAGCTGCGGGTGACCGTGGCGCGCACCTGGGGCGAGACCGCGGTGGCCGCGGTGACCGGCGAGATCGACCTGCGCACCGCCGACGTGCTGCGCGCCCGCCTCATCGAGCTGCACGACGCCGGTTTCCGCACGCTGGTGGTGGACTTCGCCGGGGTGCCGTTCTGCGACGCGACCGGGCTGGGGGCCCTGGTGGCGGTGCACAACCACCTGTCCGAGCGGGGAGGGCGGATCCGGCTGTCGCGGGTGCGCCCGGCCCAGCTGCGGCTGCTGCGCATCACCGGGCTCCACCGGCTGTTCCCCATCGAGGGCGGGCCGGGCGGCGCACCGGGCCGCTGACCCCGGCCGATCCGCCGCCAAGGCCACAAAAGCCTTGCCGCTAGGGCTTCGCCGGGTCCCGCAAGGCGGCCGACTCCGGATAGAGTCTGTTCTCGACAGGCCGCGTATTCACCGGTGTTCTGGAGGCCGTTGTGGGCGGAGAGGAATCCCCGCACGTGCCGCAACGCGTGCCCGCAGACCCGGGGGAGGGCGGCCGCGCCGGCCCGTCCGGGGCCCTGCCCGGCGACCTGGCCGCGGGCCTGGCCGACGACCTGCCCGACGGCCTGCTGGTGGCCGACGGAGCCGCGCGCGTGGTGCTGTTCAACGCCGCCGCCTCCCGCATGACCGGAGTGCCCGCCGCCGCCGCGCTCGGCCGCGACTTCCGCGACGTGCTGCCGCTGCACGACGCCGAGGGCCGCGACTGGTGGAAGTGCCTGGCCCCCTACGCGGGCCTCACCACCCGCACCCGCCACCCCGAGCGCCCCCTCTACCTGCCCACCGGCACCGAGCTGCTGGTCACCGCCGGCTACCGGCGCGACGACCGGGGCCGGGTCGAGCGGTTCACGGTGTCGCTGCGCGACGCCGCCCACCGCGCCCGCCTGGAGCGCGACCGCGCCGACCTGGTCTCCACCGTCGCGCACGAGCTGCGCTCTCCGCTGACCAGCGTCAAGGGCTTCACCGCCACGCTGCTGGCCAAGTGGCACCGCTTCAACGACGACCAGAAGCGCGTCATGCTGGAGACCGTCAACGCCGACGCCGACCGCGTCACCCGGCTGATCACCGAGCTGCTGGACGTGTCGCGCATCGAGGCCGGGCGGCTGGAGATGCACCGCCAGGTGGTGGACCTGGCCGAGGAGACCCGCAAGGTCATCGCGGGCCGGGTCGCGGCCGGCGACCCCGAGGACCGGTTCCGCTTCGAGCCGCGCGGCGAGCTGCCGGAGATGTGGCTCGACCCCGACAAGGTCGACCAGATCCTCGGCAACCTGGTCGAGAACGCGGTGCGGCACGGCGCTGGTACTGTCACGATCGTGGTGGAGCCGGACGCGCACAAGGAGGGGGCCGCGGTGTCGGTACGCGACGAGGGCGAGGGCATTCCGCCCGAGGCCGCCCAGCGCGTGTTCCGGCAGTTCTGGCGCGGTCCCGGCGGCAACCGGCGCGGCGGTACGGGCCTCGGCCTGTACATCGTGAAGGGCCTGGTCGAGGCGCACGGCGGCACCATCACCGTGCAGCGCGCCCCCGGGGGCGGCGCCGAGTTCCGATTTACCCTGCCCGCCGGCGCCCCGGACTACGCGACCTCCTGAGCGAGGCGCCTCCCCGACGGGCCCGAGCGGGCGGCGCGGCACGCGCACGCTGTTCCGGAACCTCACCGTCCGCGCACTAGACTGCGGACGTCCCACGCCGACCGGAGTTGTCACACCACCATGTCTGCACCCAATAGTTCCTACGACCCCGTCGAGGTGTCCGCGTTGCAGCCCGAAGAGCTCGACGGGGCCCGCGACCGGGCCCTGGCGGCCATCGCGGCCGCCACCGGCCTCGACGACCTCAAGCAGGTCCGCCTGGCGCACGCCGGCGACCGGTCCCCGCTGGCGCTCGCCAACCGGGAGATCGGCGCGCTGCCGCCGCAGGCCCGCGCCGAGGCCGGCAAGCGCATCGGCGCCGCGCGCGGCGCGGTGGCCCAGGCGCTGAAGGCCCGCCAGGCCGAGCTGGAGGAGGAGCGCGACCAGCGCGTCCTGGTGGAGGAGACGGTCGACGTCACCCTCCCCTGGGACCGCGCGCCGCGCGGCGCCCGCCACCCGCTGACCACGATCCAGGAGCGGATGGCCGACGTGTTCGTGTCCATGGGCTTCGAGATCGCCGAGGGGCCCGAGGTCGAGGCGGGCTGGTTCAACTTCGACGCGCTGAACTTCAAGCCCGACCACCCGGCCCGCTCCATGCAGGACACCTTCTTCGTGGAGGCCGAGGAGAGCGACCTGGTGCTGCGCACGCACACCTCGCCGGTGCAGGTGCGCTCGCTGCTGTCGCGCGAGTTGCCGGTGTACGTGGTGGTGCCCGGCCGCACCTACCGCACCGACGAGCTGGACGCCACCCACAGCCCGGTGTTCCACCAGCTCGAAGGGCTCGCGGTGGACGAGGGCCTGACGATGGCCGACCTGCGCGGCGGCATCGACGCGTTCGTGGCCGGGATGTTCGGCGAGGGGCTGAGGACGCGGTTCCGGCCGTCGTACTTCCCCTTCACCGAGCCGTCGGCCGAGGTGGACATGCAGTGCTTCGTGTGCCACGGCGCGTCGGTGGAGCCGGGCGCCGAGCCGTGCCGCACCTGCTCCTCGGAGGGCTGGATCGAGCTGGGCGGCTGCGGCATGGTCAACCCGCGGGTGCTGGTGGCCGCGGGCGTGGACCCCGAGCGCTACAGCGGCTGGGCGTTCGGCCTGGGCGTGGAGCGGACGCTGATGTTCCGCCACGGCGTCGAGGACATGCACGACATGGTGGAGGGCGACGTGCGGTTCACCCTTCCGTTCGGGACGGAGATCTGATGCGGGCCCCGCTTTCCTGGCTGCGCGAGTACGTCGAGCTGCCGGCCGAGGTGACCGGCCGCGAGCTGGCCGCCGAGCTGATCGGCGCCGGGCTGGAGGTCGAGACCGTCGAGCAGGCCGGCCTCGACATCACCGGCCCGCTGGTGGTCGGCGAGGTGCTGACCGTCGAGGAGCTGACCGGGTTCAAGAAGCCGATCCGGTACTGCACGGTGAACGTCGGGCGGGCCAACGGCACCGGCGAGCCGCAGCAGATCGTCTGCGGCGCGACCAACTTCGAGGCCGGCGACCACGTCGTGGTGATCCTGCCGGGCGGCGTGCTGCCCGGCGGCTTCGAGATCGGCGCGCGCAAGACCTACGGCCGCATGTCCGAGGGCATGATCTGCTCGGTGACCGAGCTGGGCATCGGCGACGACCACAGCGGCATCCTGGTGCTGCCGCCCGACACCGTCCCGGGCACTGACGCGATCGAGCTGCTGGGCCTGCGCGACGACGTGCTCGACATCGCCGTCACGCCCGACCGCGGCTACGCGCTGTCGATCCGCGGCATCGCCCGCGAGGCCGCCACCGCCTACGGCGTGCCGTTCAAAGACCCCGCCGACGTCGAGCTGCCCGGCGACTCCGGCGAGTCCTACCCGGCGGCCATCGCCGACCCGACCGCCTGCGACCGGTTCGTGCTGCGCGAGGTGCGCGGCTTCGACCCGGCCGCTCGCACCCCGCTGTGGATGCAGGTGCGCCTGTTCCGCGCCGGGATGCGGCCGGTGTCGCTGGCGGTGGACGTCACCAACTACGTGATGCTGGAGCTCGGCCAGCCCCTGCACGCCTTCGACCGCGCCAAGCTGACCGGCCCGATCACGGTGCGCCGCGCCGCGGCGGGCGAGAGGCTGGAGACCCTCGACCACGTCAAGCGCACGCTGGACCCCGAGGACGTCCTGATCACCGACGAGTCGGGCCCGATCTCGATGGCGGGCACGATGGGCGGCCTGGCCACCGAGATCGACGAGAAGTCCGCCGACATGGTGATCGAGGCGGCGCACTTCGACGAGGTCGGCGTGGCCCGCATGGTGCGGCGGCACAAGCTGCACAGCGAGGCGTCCTACCGGTTCGAGCGCGGCGTGGACCGCGAGCTGCCGCTGTACGCCTCCTACCGGGCGGCGCGGATGCTGGCCGAGCTGGGCGGCGCCGAGATCCTGCCGGGCGTCACCTGCGCCGAGGCCCCCGTCGAGGCCCGCACGGTCACGATGGCCGCCGGCCACCCGGGCGGGGTCGCGGGCGTCGACTACGACCGCGCCACCGTGGTGAAGCGGCTGGAGCAGGTCGGCTGCACGGTCGAGGGCGAGGACGTCCTCACCGTGACGCCGCCGTCGTGGCGTCCCGACCTGGGCGACCCCAACGACCTGGCCGAAGAGGTCATCCGGCTGGAGGGCTACGAGAACATCCCCTCCCGCGCGCCGCGCCCGGCCGCGGGCCGGGGCCTCACCCCGCGCCAGCGGCTGCACCGCCGGGTCGGCCGCGCGCTGGCGGGCGCCGGCTACGTCGAGGTGCTGAACTACCCGTTCACCGCCGAGAAGGACGCCGACGCGCTGCTGCTGCCCGAGGGCGACCCGCGCCGCCGGGCGCTGCGGCTCGCCAACCCCATGTCGGAGGACGAGCCGCTGCTGCGCACCACGCTGCTGCCGGGGCTGCTCAAGTCCCTTGCCCGCAACGTGGGCCGCGGCTTCGGCGACGTGGCGCTGTTCGAGACGGGCCTGGTGTTCCGGCCGCGTCCGGACGCGCCCTCGCGGGCGCCCCGGCTCTCGGTGGAGCACGGCCCGTCGGCCGAGGAGATCGCCTCGCTGGACGCCGCGCTGCCCGACCAGCCGCGCCGGGTCGGCGTGGTGCTGGCCGGCGAGTTCGAGCCGTCCGGCTGGTGGGGCAAGGGCCGGCCGGCGACCTGGGCCGACGCGATCGAGGCCGCGCGCGTGGTGGCGCGCGAGGCGGGCGTGGAGCCGCGGATCGAGGCCGACCGGCACGAGCCGTGGCACCCGGGCCGCTGCGCGGCGCTGTACGCGGGCGACACCCTGATCGGCCACGCCGGCGAGCTGCACCCGCGCACCATCAAGGCGTACGGGCTGCCGCCGCGCACCTGCGCGATGGAGCTGGAGCTCGACCTGCTGGGCGGCCCCGGCGCCGTCGCCGCGCCGCCGGTGTCCACCTACCCGGTGGCGACCCAGGACGTGGCGCTGGTGGTCGACGCCTCGGTCCCGGCCGCGCACGTGGAGGCGGCGCTGCGCGACGGCGCGGGCGAACTGCTGGAGTCGGTGCGGCTGTTCGACGTCTACACCGGCGAGCAGGCGGGCGAGGGCCGCAAGTCCCTGGCCTACACGCTGCGCTTCCGCGCGCCCGACCGCACGCTGACCGCCGAGGAGGCGGGCGCGGCGCGCGACGCGGCGGTCGCGGTGGCGGCCGAGCGCACGGGCGCGTCCCTGCGCGGCGCCTGACCCTGCGCGCCTGACCGCACGGCCGAACGGCCCGTGCCCCGGAGCAGTCCGGGGCGCGGGCCGTTCGCCGTACCGGGAGGGATCACACCAGGTCGCGGGCCATCGCCGCCGCCTCGCCGCGGGTGGCGGCCCCGAGCTTGGCCAGGATGTTGGAGACGTGGACGCTGGCGGTCTTGGGGGAGATGGCCAGTTCCTCGGCGATCTGCCGGTTGGAGCGGCCGCGCGCGAGCAGGTCCAGCACTTCGTGCTCGCGCGGGGTGAGGCCGTCAGCGGGCCGTGAGGCCGAGCGCCGGAACAGGGCCAGCGGGTAGGGGCGCCCCAGCTTCTCCCACGCGGCGACGGCGTCGTCCCAGGGAGCCGTGCCGGTGACGGCGGCGAACGTGGCGGCGTAGGCCCGCGTCACCGGCCCGTCGGCGGGCAGCCGTCCGGCGACGGCCTCTGCCTCGGCGGCCGCCCGGCCGCCCGCGCGGGCCGCCGACACCAGCAGCGGCCAGGTGAAGCGGGGCTGCCCGGTCAGCCTGGGATGGGCGAGGGCCTGGCGCGCGGTCTCCCGCGCCGCGGCACGGTCGCCTTCGGCCAGGTGCCGTTCGACGGCCAGGTGCGCCAGCGGCAGCGCCGTCTGGACCGCGCCCGAGTCGAACGGCGTCGCCCAGGTCTCGGGGTCGGGCTCGGGGCCCGCGCGGCACACCAGCCGCAACGCGGTGCGCCAGATCATCGCCTGCGCGCGGAAGGCGGGGGCGTGGTGGCGCTCCAGGGCCTGGTCGACGCGCTCGGCGGCCTCGTCCCAGCGGCCCAGGGAGACCAGCGACTCGATCTCGTTGACCAGCAGGGGGAGCCCGGCGCTGCGGGCGAGGCCCGCGCGTTCGGCCGCCGCCCGGCCCTCGGCCGCCGCGCGCAGCGCCTCGGCCGAGCGGCCCGCGCCCTCGTAGCAGTGCGACAGGTGGATCAGGAGCCGGACCAGCCGGTGCTGGTCGGCGTCGGTGCCGGTGCCGGTGCGGGGTAGTGCTTCGAGGGGAGCGAGGTCGCCGTCGCCGTCGCGGGCGGCGAGCGCGGCGACGGTGAGGGCGAGGTCGTCGGCGGTGCGCCTGTCGCCGAGGGAGCGGGCCAGCTCCAGGCCCTGCAGCCCGAAGGCCGCCGCCCGCTCCTGTTCGCCGAAGGTCGCCAGGCGCGCGCTCAGCTGGGCGAGCACCCGGGCACGGGTCCGGGTCGGCGCGGCGGCGGCCCGTTCGGCGGCCAGCAGGTCGGCGACCTCGTCCTCGGCGTCGTCGAAGCCGTGCAGCCAGGCCCGCCGCGCGAGCAGGGTGGCGGTGCGCTCGGGACCGGCGCCGCCGGCCAGCAGTTCCTCGACCAGGGGCAGGCCCCGGCGGGTCTCGCCCGACCGGCCCGCCGCCTCCACGATCAGCTCCAGGACGCCGGTGCGGGCGCACCCGGTCAGGCCGGCGGCGTCGGGGACGCGGTCCCACAGCTCCAGGACGCGCTCCAGCAGGGCGAGCCGCTCGGGGTAGGCCCCGGCGCCGCCGCGCTCGGCCGAGGCGGTCCAGGCGGCCGACAGCGCCCGGCGGTGGTCGCCGGCCGCGTGCCAGTGGGCGGCCAGGGCGCTGAGCGGGTCGTCGCCGAGCGCGAGGTCGGCCTCCAGCGCGGTGGCGTAGCGGCGGTGCAGCCGCGCCCGCTCGCCCGGCAGCAGCGCCTGGTGGACGGCGTCGCGGATCAGCGCGTGCCGGAAGGTGTAGCCGTCATCCCCGGCGACCAGGACGTCGTCGTCCACGGCCGGGCGCAGCGCGGCGTCGAGGTCGTCGTCGGCGCGGCCGGTGACGGCGGCCAGCAGGTCGTGGCCGACCGCACTCTCGGCGGCGCTGGCGGCGTGCAGGAGCGCGCGGGTGTCCTCGGGCAGCCGGTTCACGCGCGCCAGCAGGAGGTCGCGCAGCGAGCCGGGGACGTCCTCTCCGGGGTGGGCGGCCAGCGCCTCCACGAACAGCGGGTTGCCGCCGCTGCGCCGGTGGACGTCCCGGGCGGTGCGCGGGTCGGCCGGGCGGCCGAGGCCCGCCAGCTGCGCGGTGACCTCGGAAGGGGTGAGCGGCGGCAGGTCGATCCGGGTCACGTTCGGGACGCGGGCCAGCTCGGCGAGCAGCGGCCGCAGCGGTCCGTTCGGCGGCCGGTGGGTCACCACCAGGAGCACCGGCGCGGGGCCCAGGCTGCGGGCGAGGAAGGCCAGCAGGTCCAGGGTGGAGCGGTCGGCCCAGTGCGCGTCCTCCACGACCAGGGTGAGCGGCCCGGCCCCGGCCGGCGCGGAGGCGAGGCGCTCGACGAGGGTCAGCAGGTGCTCGAACAGGCGGACCTGCCCGGTGCCGTCGTCGGGGCCGGGCGGGTCGGCCGAGAGCGCGGGCAGCAGCCGCGCCAGCTCGCGCAGCGCGGCGGGGGAGGCCAGCGGGGCGATCGCCTCCGGGCCGAGCCGCCGCAACATCGCGGTGAACGGCGCGTACGGCAGGCTCGCGGCGCCGAGGTCCAGGCAGCCGCCGGTCAGCGCGCGCCTGCCGCGCGTGAACTCCTCGACCAGGCGCGTCTTGCCGCCGCCCGCCTCGCCGCCGACCAGCACGACGGCGGCCTCGCCCGCGTGCGCCCGCGCGTGGGCGGCGCGCAGGGCGGCCAGTTCGGCGGCGCGGCCTGCGAAGATCGGGCTGACCATGGCGCTCCGGGGGATCGGCGCTAAAGGCTACTTGTGTCGTGTTAGTGACCCGGGTAGAGTGGTCGCGTCACATTGTCGCCCGGTTGGGGAGTCCTTTGAAGAACTGAGGTCGAGACGCCGCGCGGTAGCCCTTCTGCGGCTCGCGCACGTGACCTCAGTGTGGACCCTTTCGTTCGCCGGGCTTTTTTCATGCCTTCCGGCATCCGCCCTCCGGCGCGCTGCGCGTTCCGCGGTGTCTCCAACGTGTCCCTGTGCATCCCGACGCGTCATGGAGGTCCCGTCTTGTCATATTCCATCGTCTGCTCCGACCTGTCCTTCGCCTGGGCCGACGGCACCGTCGTGCTGGACGGGCTGAACGCGGTGTTCGGCTCCGGCCGCACCGGGCTGATCGGCCTCAACGGGGCGGGCAAGTCCACCTTGCTCAGGCTGATCGCGGGAGAGCTGGCCCCGGCCTCGGGCACCGTCACCGTCGAGGGCCGGATCGGCTACCTGCCGCAGAACCTGCCCCTCGGCACCGCCAGCACCGTCGCCGACCTGCTCGGCATCACCCCGGCGCGCACCGCGCTGCTCGCCATCGAGCGCGGCGAGGCCACCGAGGAGAACTTCGCCGCGGTGGGCGACGACTGGGACGTGGAGGAGCGCGCCCGCGCCGAGCTGGCCCGCCTCGGCCTCGGCCACCTCGACCTGGACCGCACCGTCGCGACCCTGTCGGGCGGCGAGACCGTGATGGTCGGGCTGACCGCGCTGTTCCTGGCCCGGCCCGACGTGCTGCTGCTGGACGAGCCCACCAACAACCTCGACCTGGAGGCGCGCGGCCGCCTGCACGAGGCGGTGGCCTCGTGGCCGGGCGTGCTGCTGGTGGTCAGCCACGACCGGGAGCTGCTGGACCTGGTGGACGAGATCGCCGACCTGCGCGAGGGCGGCGTGCGCTCGTTCGGCGGCAACCTGTCGGCCTACGAGGAGCTGCTGGAGGTGGAGCGCGAGGCCGCCGAGCAGGCGGTGCGCACCGCCGGGGCCGACCTGCGCAAGCAGCGGCGCGAGCTGGCCGAGGCGCAGACCAAGCTGGCCCGGCGCGCCCGGCAGGGCCGCAAGGTGCAGGAGAGCGGGAGCCTGCCCAAGATCCTGATCGGGGCCCGCAAGCGCGCCGCCCAGGTCTCGGCGGGCAAGCACCGCGGCCTGCACGAGGAGCGGATCGAGAGCGCCCGGCAGCGGCTGAACGAGGCCGAGGGGCTGGTCCGCGAGGACGCCGAGATCCGCATCGAGCTGCCCGCCACCGTGGTCCCGGCGGGCCGGACCGTGCTGGCAGTCGGCGGCCTGCCCGTGCCCGAGCCGGTGCCCGCGGCGGACTCCGAGGCCGGGCACGGGGGCGAGCACGAGCCCGAGGACGCGCCGGTGCCCGCCGCGCTGGAGGAGCTGATCGTGCGGGGTCCCGAGCGGATCGCGCTGGTCGGCCCGAACGGCGCGGGCAAGACCACGCTGCTGAAGCGGCTCGCCGAGGAGGCGGCGGTGCCGGTCCGCTACCTGCCGCAGCGGCTGGACGTGCTGGACGAGGGGCTCAGCGTGGTGGACAACGTGCGCGCCCAGGCCCCGTCGGCGTCGGTGACCACCGTCCGCTCCTGGCTCGCCCGGTTCCTGTTCCGGGGCGAGCGGGCCGACCGCCCGGCCGGGACGCTGTCGGGCGGGGAGCGGTTCCGCGCGGTGCTCGCCTCGCTGCTGCTGGCCGAGCCCGCCCCGCAGCTGCTGCTGATGGACGAGCCGACCAACAACCTCGACATGGCGAGCACCCGCCAGCTCGGCCAGGCCCTGGACGCCTACCAGGGCGCGCTGGTCGTGGTGAGCCACGACCTGCCGTTCCTGCGCTCCATCGGCGTCACCCGCTGGTTGCGGATCGACCGGGACACGGGCCTGACCGAGATCGAGCCGATGTGAACCGGCGCGGGTGCCCGCCCGGCGTCCGCCGGGCGGGCACGCGGTCCCGCCGGGGCGTCCTCAGGTGAGCACGCGCTTGGTGAAGGTGCGGGTCGCCCACCAGCCCACCAGGAGGGTGCCGAGGACCAGCACCGACCCGTAG
Source organism: Spirillospora sp. NPDC050679 (assembly GCA_044456955.1). GTDB lineage: Bacteria > Actinomycetota > Actinomycetes > Streptosporangiales > Streptosporangiaceae > Spirillospora. Next base: position 166,128 of record JBITGK010000020.1, read on the forward strand.
GCCCAGAACGGCATGTGCTCGATCTGCGGGGTCAGCGCCGCGCGCAGCCCCTCGCTGACGTAGACCATGGGGTTGGCCAGCACCGCGATCTGGAGCCAGCGCACCCCGTCCATCGCGGCCCACGGGTAGTAGACGCAGCCCAGCATCGTCATGGGCAGCAGCACCAGCGCGAACAGCACCTGCATCTTCTGCGGGTCCATCAGCGTGCCGAGCAGCAGCCCGCCCGCCGCCGACAGCAGCGACCCGCACACCATCATCAGCACCAGCAGCGGCCAGTTGCCGATGTGCACGCTGGGGGCCTGCCCCTCGGCGTGGATCAGCAGCACCGCCGGGAACACCAGCAGCCCGCCGATCAGCGCCTGCAGCGCGGCCGCCACGATCTTCTGGACCGCCAGCAGCGGCACCGGCACCGGCGCGAGCGCCCGGTCGGTGATCGAGCGCTGCCAGGACAGCTCCATCATCAGCGGGAAGATCACCGCCATCATGCCCTGCATCACGATCGAGGAGGCGATGAGGCCGGGCACCAGGATGGTCGCGAAGGTGGGCCCGGAGCCCTGCTGGGCGAACATCGCCCCGCCGGTGCCGATCTTCGGCAGCACGTAGGCGAACACGAACACGAACAGCACCGGCTGGATGACCACGCGCAGGAACGTCGACAGGAAGTTCTTGCGCATGACCCGCACCTCGCGGGCCATCATCGCCGCGAACGTGCGCGCCAGCGTCGGCCGCCCGAGCTGCGCGGGCGGTCCGGCGGTCGCGGCGACGGCACCGCCGGCGGGCGTCGGGCCGCCGGGCGTCGGGCCGCCGGGCGTCGAGTCGGCGGGCGTCGAGTCGGTGGTGGTCATTCCCGGTACTCCCGTCCGGTCAGGGTGAGGAACACGGTCTCCAGGCTCGGGCGGAGCTGGGAGGCGTCGGTGACGCCGACCCCGGCCGCCGACCCGGCGGCGACCAGCTCGCCGAGCACGCCCTCGGGGGCGCGGGCGAACACGCGGACCTGCCCCTCGCCCACCTCGACCTTCTCGACGCCCGCGCGCTCGCGCAGCGCGGCCACGCCCTCGGGCACCGGCCCGTCATAGCCCACGGTGATCACGGTGTCGGCCCCGGCGGTGGCCTTCAGCTCGGGCACGGTGCCGCTGGCCAGCAGCCTGCCGTGGTCCACGACCGCCACCCGGTCGCACAGGGCCTCGGCCTCCTCCATGTAGTGGGTGGTGAGCAGGATCGTCTGGCCCTGCTTCTGCAGGTCGCGCAGCACCTCCCACAGGTTCACGCGGGTCTGCGGGTCCAGGCCGGCGGTGGGCTCGTCCAGGAACAGCACCTCGGGGCGGTGCATCAGCGCCCGGCAGATCATCAGGCGGCGGGCCTGGCCGCCCGACAGCTCGAACGGCTTGCCGTCGCGCCGGTCGCCCATGCCGAACATCTCCAGCAGCTCGTCGGCGCGGCGGCGGGACTCCTTGGCGCCCAGCCCGAAGAACCGGCCCCGGAACTCCAGGTTCTCCGCGCCGGTGAGCTCGTTGTCCAGGGTGTTGTTCTGCGAGGCGACGCCGATGCGCCGCTTGACCTCGACCGGGTGGGCGGCGACGTCGAAGCCGCACACCTCGGCGCGGCCGGAGGTGGGCACCACCAGGGTGGTCAGCATCCCGATGGTGGTGGACTTCCCGGCCCCGTTGGGGCCGAGCAGGCCGAAGAACTCGCCGGGCGCGACGGCCAGGTCCAGGCCCTGGACGGCGGGCACGTCCCCGCGCGGCGAGGTGTAGGTCTTGTGCAGGTCCACCGTGCGGACGGCGGGGTCGGGGGGAGGGGCGGTCATGCGCGCTCTCCTTCGGAAGAGGCGTCGGTGGTCGGGCGGGTGAGCGGGGTCAGCAGGTCGTCGGGGATCTCGTCGGGCAGCAGGTCGTCGAGGAGGGCGTCGGCGGCCTCGGGGGAGAGGCCGGGCGCGCCGGCGGGCCGTTCCGCGGGCCGTTCCGCGGGCTGAGCCTCGGGCCGGGCCGCGGCCTCGGCCCGGCCCGCGGACGGCTCGGGCAGCCCGTCGTGGGCCAGCAGGGCGTTGTAGCGCTCGATGAGGCCGAGCAGGAACCGCCGGATGACCGGTTCGTCGTCCGGAGCGACGAACCCGTACAGCTCCCGCAGGTGCGGCAGCATCCGCGCGGCGGTGCGGTCGACCAGGTCGACGCCCTTGGGCGTGATGTGCAGCCGCACCACGCGGCGGTCGTCGGTGTCGCGGCGGCGTTCGACGTGCCCGTTGCGCTCCAGGGTGTCGGCCACGGTGGTGACCGTGGCCGGGGTCACCATGAGCTGGCGCGCCAGCTCGCCGGGGCGCTGCCCGTCCCGGCCCATCAGCAGCCGCAGCAGCAGGAAGCCGCTGGTGCTGGTGCCGGTCCCGGCCTCGTCCACCAGCTTGGCGTACGCCGCGCCCGAGCGCTGGGCCGCCGCCGCGAACAGCCGGCCGACCGGCCACCGCTCGACCGGCCCCAGCGCCGCGCTCAGCGCGTCGAAGCCGAACCCGCCGCCCGCGTCCCCGTTCTCCATGCCCACCTTCTTAGACCTCTGATCTTTAGCTGTCAAATCCTTAGATGCCTAACTAATATTCATCCAGCCGTCACCGTCCAGATGGTGAGAACTCGCTCGCCCCCCTTTGAATACTCATCCACTGTCATGCATAATCTTGCTCATTGCCGGAGAAGGGCTGAGTGATCATGGGAATCCGAGCGGCGGTAGCGGGCGCCAGCGGATACGCGGGCGGCGAGATCCTGCGCATCCTGGCGGGCCACCCCGAGTTCGAGATCGGCGAGCTCACCGCGGGCGGCAACGCCGGCAGCGAGCTGGGCGAGCACCAGCCGCACCTGCGATCCCTGGCCGGGCGCGTCCTGGCCGAGACCACCCCGGGCACCCTGTCCGGCCACGACGTCGTCTTCCTGGCGCTGCCGCACGGCCAGTCCGGCCCCCTGGCCGAGCAGCTCGGCGACGACACGCTGGTGGTCGACTGCGGGGCCGACTTCCGGCTCGCCGACGCCGCCGACTGGGAGCGCTTCTACGGCTCGCCGCACGCCGGCACCTGGCCCTACGGCCTGCCCGAGCTGCCCGGCCGGCGCGCGGAGCTGCGCGGCGCCCGGCGCATCGCGGTGCCCGGCTGCTACCCGACCGCCGTCACGCTGGCGCTGTTCCCGGCGTTCGCCGCCGGGCTGGTCGAGCCCGACGTGGTCGTGGTCGCCGCCTCCGGCACCTCCGGCGCGGGCCGCGCCGCGAAGCCCCACCTGCTGGGCAGCGAGGTCATGGGCTCGGTCAGCGCCTACGGCGTGGGCGGCGTGCACCGGCACACCCCCGAGATGATCCAAAACCTCAGCGCCGTCGCGGGCGCCCCCGTCACGGTGTCGTTCACCCCGACGCTGGCCCCGATGAGCCGCGGCATCCTGGCGACCTGCACCGCCAAGGCCGTCCCCGGCCTCACCGCCGCCGCCCTGCGCGACGCCTACGCCGCCGCCTACGACGGCGAGCCGTTCGTCGGCCTGCTGCCCGAGGGGCGGTGGCCCGCGACCTCGATGACGCTGGGCGCCAACACCGCCCTGGTCCAGGTCGCCTTCGACGAGCACGCCGGGCGCGTCGTCGTCGTGGCCGCCATCGACAACCTCACCAAGGGCACCGGGGGCGGTGCGGTGCAGAGCGCCAACCTCGCCCTCGGCCTGCCCGAAACGCTCGGTCTCACCACGATCGGAGTCTCCCCTTGAGCGTCACCGCCCCCCAGGGCTTCCGGGCCGCCGGCGTCGTCGCCGGCCTGAAGGACAGCGGCGCCCGCGACCTCGCGCTGGTCGTCAACGACGGGCCCTCGCGCGCGGCGGCCGCCGTGTTCACCGCCAACCGCGTCAAGGCCGCGCCGGTGCTGTGGTCGGAGCAGGTGCTCAAGGGCGGCCGCGTGCACGCGGTCGTGCTGAACTCCGGCGGCGCCAACGCCTGCACCGGCCCCGCCGGGTTCCAGGACACCCACGCCACCGCCGAGCGGGCCGCCGCCGCGCTCGCCACCTCGGCCGGCGAGATCGCGGTCTGCTCAACCGGCCTGATCGGCGAGCGGCTGCCGATGGACCCGCTGCTGGCCGGGGTGGACGCGGCCGCGGCCGAGCTGACCCGCGGCGACGGCGGCCTCGCCGCCGCCGACGCCATCCGCACCACCGACACCGTCGCCAAGATCGCCTTCCGCCAGGGGGAGAGCGGCTACATGATCGGCGGCATGGCCAAGGGCGCCGGGATGCTGGCCCCGTCGCTGGCGACCATGCTGTGCGTGGTCACCACCGACGCCGACCTGCCCGCCGAGGCCCTGGGCCGCGCGCTGCGCGCGGCCACCGGCGTCAGCTTCGACCGCCTGGACGCCGACGGCTGCATGTCCACCAACGACACCGTGCTGCTGATGGCCTCCGGCGCCTCCGGGACCGCCCCCGACGAGGCCGAGTTCACCGCCCTGCTCACCGAGGTCTGCAACGACCTCACCCGGCAGCTGCTGGTGGACGCCGAGGGCGCCTCCAAGGCCATCACCATCGAGGTCGTCGGCGCCGACAGCGTGGCCGACGCGGTCACCGTCGGCCGCTCCATCGCCCGCAACAACCTGCTCAAGTGCGCCATCCACGGCGAGGACCCCAACTGGGGCCGGGTGCTGTCGGCGGTCGGCACCACCGACGCGGTCTTCGAGCCCGACCACCTCAACGTCGCCATCAACGGCGTGTGGGTGTGCCGCAACGGCTCCTTCGGCGACGACCGCGACAAGGTGGACCTGCGCCCCCGCGACGTCACCATCACCGTGGACCTGTCGGCCGGCCCGCACAGCGCCACGATGTGGACCACCGACCTGACCGCGGACTACGTCCACGAGAACTCGGCGTACTCGACGTGAGCGCGGTCGTCAGCGGCGCGCGGATGCGCAAGAACCGCGCCGGGGTGCTGGACAAGGCCGAGACCCTCATCAAGGCGCTGCCGTGGCTGGAGCGCTTCCACGGCACCACCGTCGTGGTCAAGTACGGCGGCCACGCCATGACCGACGAGGCGCTGCGGCACTCGTTCGCCGAGGACATCGTGTTCCTGCGCTACGCCGGGCTGAAGCCGGTCGTGGTGCACGGCGGCGGCCCGCAGATCAACGCCGCGCTGGAGCGGGCCGGGATCGAGTCCACCTTCACCGCCGGGCTCCGGGTCACCACGCCCGAGGCCATGGAGGTGGTGCGGATGGTGCTGACCGGCCAGGTGCAGCGCGACGTGGTCGGGCTGATCAACCGGCACGGCCCGTTCGCGGTCGGCATGTCCGGCGAGGACGCCAACCTGTTCACCGCCGAGCGCAAGCCCGCGCTGGTGGACGGCGAGCCGGTCGACATCGGCCAGGTCGGCGAGATCGTCGAGGTGCAGGTCGGCGCGGTGCGCGCGCTGCTGGACGACGACCGGGTCCCGGTGGTCTCCAGCGTCGCGCGCGGCGACGACGGCGAGATCTACAACGTCAACGCCGACACCGCCGCCGCGGCCCTCGCCGTCGCGCTGGACGCCACCAAGCTGGTGGTGCTCACCGACGTGGAGGGCCTGTACGCCGACTGGCCCGACAGCGACGACGTGATCGACAGTTTGACCACCGACGAGCTGGCCGCGCTGCTGCCCGAGCTGTCGGCCGGCATGGTCCCCAAGATGGAGGCCTGCCTGCACGCGGTGCGCGGCGGCGTGCCGCAGGCGCACGTGCTGGACGGCCGGGTGCCGCACTCGCTGCTGCTGGAGATCTTCACCGACGAGGGCATCGGAACGATGGTCCTGCCCACCCCCGCGGGAGCCCCCACCCCATGAGCGCACAGCACCCCGAGAGCACCACGAGCAACAACGACGACCTGAGGGCGCGGTACGAGGCCGCGTTCATGCCCAACTACGGCGTGCCGCCGCTGGCGCTGGCGCGCGGCGAGGGCGCGACCGTCTGGGACGTGGACGGCAACGCCTACCTCGACCTGATCGCGGGCATCGCCGTCACCTCCCTCGGCCACGGCCACCCCGCCCTCGCCGAGGCGGTCGCGGCGCAGGCCGCCGCCCTCGCCCACACCTCCAACCTGTTCCTGCACGAGCCCGAGGTGCGCCTCGCCGAGACGCTGGTGGAGCTGGCCGGCGGCGACGCCAAGGTCTTCCTGACCAGCAGCGGCACCGAGGCCAACGAGTGCGCCCTCAAGCTCGCCATCAAGTACGGCAAGACCCGCGGCCGCGCCTACTTCGTGGCCACCGACAACGGCTTCCACGGCCGCAGCATGGGCGCGCTGTCGCTGACCGGCAAGAAGTCGATCCGCGAGCCGTTCGGCCCGTTCGCCATCGACGTCCGCTTCGTCCCCTACGGCGACGCCGCCGCGCTGGAGGCCGCCGTCACCGAGGACTGCGCCGCGGTGTTCCTGGAGCCGACCCAGGGCGAGGCCGGCGTCGTCCCGCCGCCGGACGGCTACTTCGCCGCCGCCCGCCGCATCTGCGACGCCACCGGCGCGCTGTTCGTCGCCGACGAGATCCAGTCCGGCATCGGCCGCACCGGCACCTGGTTCGCCTTCCAGCACGAGGACGCCCGCCCCGACGTCCTCACCCTCGCCAAGGGCCTGGGCGGCGGCCTGCCGGTCGGCGCGTGCCTGGCGTTCGGCGAGCACGCCGCCATCTTCGCCAAGGGCGACCACGGCAGCACCTTCGGCGGCAACCCCGTCGCGGCCGCCGCCGCCCTCGCGGTCATCTCCACCGTCGACAAGGACGGCCTGCTCGCTAACGCCGCCCGCGTCGGCGACGCCCTCGCCGCCGGGATCGCCGCCGTCGACCACCCGCTGCTGGCGGGCGTGCGCGGCCGCGGCCTGTGGCGGGCGATCGTGCTCGCCGAGGCCGCCGCGCCCGCCGTGGAGGCCGCCGCCCGCGTCGCCGGCTTCCTGGTGAACGCCGTCCAGCCCGACGCGATCCGCCTCGCCCCGCCGCTCACCCTCACCGCCGGGCAGGCGCAGACCTTCGTCGACGCCCTCCCCGGCATCCTCGACACCGCCCACGCCGCGCAGAAGGAGAACTGAACATGGTCCGGCACTTCCTGCGCGACGACGACCTCACCCCCGCCGAGCAGGCCGAGGTGCTCGCCCTCGCCGCCGCCCTCAAGGCCGACCGCTTCTCCCGCAGGCCCCTGGAGGGCCCCGAGACGGTCGCGGTGCTGTTCGACAAGCCCTCCACCCGCACCCGCATCTCCTTCGCCGTCGGCATCGCCGAACTCGGCGGCCACGCCCTGGTCATGGACGCCGGCGGCAGCCAGCTCGGCCGCGGCGAGACCATCGCCGACACCGCCCGCGTGCTGGAGCGCCAGGTCAGCGCGATCGTGTGGCGCACCGCCGGGCAGGAGCGCATCGAGGAGATGGCCGCCGGGACCGCCGTCCCGGTCGTCAACGCCCTCACCGACCTGTTCCACCCCTGCCAGATCCTCGCCGACCTGCAGACCGTCGCCGAGGCCAAGGGCGACCTCGCCGGCGTCACCCTCGCCTACTTCGGCGACGGCGCCAACAACATGGCCCACTCCTACCTGCTGGGCTGCGCCACCGCCGGGATGCACGTGCGGATCGCCGCGCCCGACACCCTGCCCCCCGACCCCGAGGTCGTCGCCCGCGCCGAGCGGATCGCCGCGCAGACCGGCGGATCGGTCACCGTCACCGCCGACGCCAAGGGCGCCGCCGCCGGAGCCGACGTCCTCGCCACCGACACGTGGGTGTCGATGGGGCAGGAGGGCAAGGACACCGCGCTCTACGAGCCCTACGCTGTGGACGAGGCGCTGCTCGCGCTCGCCGCGCCGGACGCGGTCGTGCTGCACTGCCTGCCCGCCTACCGCGGCAAGGAGATCGCCGCGTCGGTCCTCGACGGCCCGCACAGCCGCGTCTGGGACGAGGCGGAGAACCGCCTGCACGCCCAGAAGGCCCTGCTGACATGGCTGTTGGAGAAGTCCGCCTCATGACCACCCCGATGACCAAGGCCGCCCGGCACGCCCGGGTGATCGAGCTGCTGACCCGCCACCCGGTGCACTCGCAGGGGGAGCTCGCCAAGCTCCTGCTGGACGCCGGCGTGGAGGTCACCCAGGCCACCCTGTCCCGGGACCTGGTGGAGATCGGCGCGGTCAAGCTCCGCGCCGAGGACGGCAGCCTGATCTACGCCGTGCCCGGTGAGGGCGGCGAGCGCATCCGCCGCGCCCGCACCGGCGCCGCCGAGACCTTCGACGGCCGCCTCACCCGGCTGGCCGCCGAGCTGCTGGTCTCGGCCGAGGCGTCGGCCAACCTGGTCATCGTGCGCACCCCGCCCGGGGCCGCGCAGTACCTCGCCTCGGCCATCGACCACGCCGAATGGCCGACCATCCTCGGCACCGTCGCGGGCGACGACTCCATCCTGGTCATCTCCCGCCGCCCTGACGGAGGGGAGGACCTCGCGCAGGCCCTCCTGAAGCTGGCCGCCGGCCGGGAACGACGAAGTTAGGGGCCAGCCGCGCCCCGGCCTCCGACCCGGCGCAGGGCCGCACCGCCGCCCCGCGCCGCCCGTACGGCACCACTTCCGCAGAACTTCCTCACAGGAGACACACGAACATGAGCGAGCGCGTCGTACTCGCGTACTCCGGCGGCCTGGACACCTCGGTCGCCATCCCCTACCTCGCCGAGCAGACCGGCGGCGAGGTGATCGCCGTGGCGCTGGACCTCGGCCAGGACGGCGAGGACATGGACACCATCCGCGAGCGCGCCCTGGCCTGCGGCGCGGTCGAGTCCGTGGTGGTGGACGCCAAGGAGGAGTTCGCGCGCGACTTCTGCGTGCCGGCGCTGCGCGCCAACGCCCTCTACATGGACCGCTACCCGCTGGTGTCGGGCCTGTCCCGGCCCCTGATCGTCAAGCACCTGGTCGCCGCGGCCAGGGAGTTCGGCGGCACCGTGGTCTCCCACGGCTGCACCGGCAAGGGCAACGACCAGGTCCGCTTCGAGGCCGGGCTGTCGGCGCTGCACCCGGAGCTGAAGGTCATCGCCCCGGCCCGCGACTACGCCTGGACCCGCGACAAGGCCATCGCCTTCGCCGAGGAGAAGGGCCTGCCGATCGAGGTGTCGGCCAAGTCGCCCTACTCCATCGACCAGAACCTGTGGGGCCGGGCCGTGGAGACCGGGTTCCTGGAGGACATCTGGAACGGCCCCGTCGAGGACCTGTACGACTACACCGCCGACCCCGCCCAGCCGCGCGAGGCCGACGAGGTCGTCGTCACCTTCGAGGCCGGCGTCCCGGTCGCCCTCGACGGCCGGGCCCTCACCCCGTTCCAGATCATCGACGAGATGAACCGGCGCGCCGGCGCCCAGGGCGTGGGCCGCATCGACATGGTCGAGGACCGCCTGGTCGGCATCAAGAGCCGCGAGGTCTACGAGGCCCCGGCCGCCATCGCGCTGATCGCCGCCCACATGGAGCTGGAGAACGTCACCGTCGAGCGCGACCTCGCCCGCTTCAAGCGCTCGGTCGACCAGCGCTGGGGCGAGCTGGTCTACGACGGCCTGTGGTTCTCCCCCCTCAAGGACTCCCTGGACGCCTTCATCGACGACGCCCAGAAGCACGTGTCGGGCGATGTGCGCATGACGCTGCACGGCGGCAGGGCCGTGGTCACCGGGCGGCGCAGCGACGCCTCCCTCTACAGCTACGACCTGGCCACCTACGACACCGGCGACACCTTCGACCAGAGCCTGGCCAAGGGCTTCGTCGAGCTGTGGAGCCTGCCCAGCAAGATCGCGGCCAAGCGCGACCGCGCCCGGGCCTGACGCCCGGCGGCCGGGGGGAGCGGGCCATCCCGTTCCCCCCGGTCACGGCGCGGGGTTTGGCAGGACCGGGGCGCACGGTGTATCCGTGCAGGAGACCAGACAACAACGCGGTGGGAAGAAGAGGATTTCCGTGACCAAGGCACCGACGCGTCTGTGGGGCGGCCGGTTCGAAGGCGGCCCGTCGGACGCGCTCGCGCGGCTCTCGGTGAGCGTCCAGTTCGACTGGCGGCTCGCCCCCTACGACCTGATGGGCTCGCGCGCGCACGCCCGCGTCCTCAACCGGGCGGGGCTGCTGACCGACGACGAGCTGGACCGCATGATCGGCGCCCTCGACGACCTGGAGGAGGCGTGCCGCTCGGGCGAGTTCCGGCCGACCGTCGCCGACGAGGACGTGCACACCGCCCTGGAGCGCGGCCTGCTGGAGCGCCTCGGCGCCCTCGGCGGCAAGCTGCGCGCCGGCCGCAGCCGCAACGACCAGGTCGCCACCGACCTGCGGCTGTACCTGCGCGACCACGCCCGCCAGATCGTCAGCCGCCTGGTGGAGCTGGAGACCGCCCTCATCGCGCAGGCCGAGCACAACCTCGGCGTCGCCGCGCCCGGCATGACCCACCTGCAGCACGCCCAGCCCGTGCTGTTCTCCCACCAGCTGCTCGCGCACGTCCAGCCGCTCACCCGCGACATCGACCGGCTGCGCGACTGGGACAAGCGGACCTCGGTGTCCCCGCTCGGCTCCGGCGCCCTCGCCGGGTCCTCGCTGCCGCTGGACCCGCAGGCCACCGCCGCCGAGCTCGGCTTCGACGCCGCCGCGCCCAACTCCATGGACGCCGTCAGCGACCGCGACTTCGTCGCCGAGTTCCTGTTCGCGGCCGCGCTCATCGGCGTGCACCTGTCGCGCCTGGGCGAGGAGATCGTCCTGTGGGCCTCCCAGGAGTTCCGCTGGATCGAGATGGACGACACCTACGCCACCGGGTCGTCGATCATGCCGCAGAAGAAGAACCCCGACGTCGCCGAGCTGGCGCGCGGCAAGGCCGGCCGCCTCATCGGCCACCTGGTCGGCCTGCTGACCACCCTCAAGGGCCTGCCGCTCACCTACAACCGCGACCTCCAGGAGGACAAGGAGGGCGCCTTCGACGCCGTCGAGACCCTCCTGCTGGTGCTGCCCGCCATGTCCGGCCTCATCGCCACCATGCGCGTCAACACCGAGAAGCTGGAGGAGCTGGCCCCGCAGGGCTTCGCGCTGGCCACCGACCTCGCCGAGCTGCTGGTGCGGCGCGGCGTGGCGTTCCGCGACGCGCACGAGGTCGTCGGCCATCTGGTGGTGTGGTGCCAGGTCAACGACAAGGACTTCGACGACCTCACCGACGACGAGCTGGCCAAGGTGTCGCCGCACCTGACGCCCGACGTGCGCGAGGTCCTGAACGTCCCCGGCGCGCTGGCCTCCCGCAAGGCGTTCGGCGGCACCGCCCCCGACCGCGTCCGCGAGCAGCTCGCCGCCCTGCGCGCCCAGGTCGACGAGCACGCCGCCTGGGCCGCGGGCTCCGACGGCTGAGGCCGCCGAGGCGCATCCGGTCCCGGCCGGGCGGTAACGTGACCGCCCGGCCGGGACCTTTCGACGATCAGGTGAGGACATGGACGCGCTGCTGCCCCGCGACTTCTTCGACCAGCCCGTGGACCAGGTCGCGCCCGCGCTGCTGGGCCGCGTCCTCAGCCACACCACTCCCGAGGGCGAGGTCGCGGTCCGCCTCACCGAGGTCGAGGCGTACGCCGGGCCCCTCGACCCCGCCTCGCACTCCTACCGGGGCCGCACCCCCCGCAACGACGTCATGTGGGGCCCGCCGGGCCACGCCTACGTGTACTTCACCTACGGGATGCACTTCTGCGTGAACCTGGTCTGCGGTCCCGACGGCATGTCCTCGGCCGTCCTGCTCCGCGCCGGTGAGATCGTCATGGGGGAGGACCTGGCCCGCGAGCGCCGCCCCCGCTCCTCGGTCCGCGACCTGGCCCGCGGCCCCGCGCGGCTGTGCCAGGCGCTCGGCATCGTCCGCGAGCACAACGGCCTGGACGTCTGCGACCCCGCCTCGACGCTGCGCGCCCTGCCGGGCGAGCCCGCCGACCCCGCCCTGATCCGGACCGGCCCGCGCACCGGCGTCAGCGCCGCCAAGGACACCCCCTGGCGCTTCTGGACCGAGGGCGAGCCCAGCGTCTCCCCGTACCGGCTCCACACGCCGCGCAAGCGCAAGACGACCCATGGCTGAACGGCGCAAGCTCATCACCGGCCTGGCCCTCGGCGTCCTCGGCACCACCCTGATCGTCGCCGTGGACGGGAACCTGAACGATGACACGACGGTCAGCCGGGTCGAGCAGCCCGAATCGAACCTCTACCCCGACGACGGCACCTACAGCGCGATCCTGCGGAAGGTGAACACCCCGCTGCTGCGCCGGCACCGCCCCTACGAACTGTGGATCAACCGCAGCGGCGACCCCCACTACGGTCACCGCGTCCAGATCGACGGCCTCGACCCGGCCGGCGACAAGCCCCGCATCACCGCCGCCGACTGGCGCCGCGAGGGCGTCCGGGTGAGCTTCACGGGCGGCCACGAGGTCTTCGTGCCCGCCCGCTGGTACCTCGGCGGCCGGTGACCGGCGTCACCCCGCCCCCTCCGACCAGCGGCGGGGCCCCGAAACCCGTTACCGTGATCGGTGGTCCATCGGACATGCTGGTGGACGTACCGAACGCACGTCGGAGACGAGGGAGAACGTGACCGACATCCTGGACGATCTCGCGTGGCGCGACCAGATCGCGCAGTCCACTGACCTGGACGAACTGCGGGCCATGCTCGCCGCGGGGCCGGTCACGCTGTATTGCGGGTTCGACCCGACCGCCCCCTCGCTGCACCTGGGCAACCTGATCCAGATCCTGACCCTGCGCCGCTTCCAGCAGGCCGGCCACCGCCCGCTCGGCCTGGTCGGCGGCGCCACCGGACTGATCGGCGACCCCAGCGGCAAGAGCGCCGAGCGCGTCCTGAACTCCGAGGACACCGTCGCGGCCTGGGTCGAGCGCATCCGGGGCCAGGTCTCGCGCTTCCTGGACTTCAACGACGGCCCGACCGGCGCCACCATGGTCAGCAACCTCGACTGGACCGGCCCCATGTCGGCCATCGAGTTCCTGCGCGACATCGGCAAGCACTTCCCGGTCAACAAGATGCTGGCCCGCGACACCGTCAAGTCGCGGCTGGACACCACCGGGATGAGCTACACCGAGTTCAGCTACGTCCTGCTGCAGTCCATGGACTACCTGGAGCTGTACCGCCGGCACGGCTGCCGCCTGCAGACCGGCGGCAGCGACCAGTGGGGCAACCTGACCGCGGGCGTGGACCTGATCCGCCGGGTGGAGGGCGGCTCGGCGCACGCGCTGACCACCCCGCTGCTCACCAAGGCCGACGGCACCAAGTTCGGCAAGACCGCCGGCGGCGAGACCTACTGGCTCGACCCCGAGCTGACCTCGCCGTACGCGTTCTTCCAGTTCTGGATCAACGCCGACGACCGGGACGTGGAGAAGCTGCTGAAGGTCTTCAGCTTCCGCTCCCGCGAGGAGATCGAGGACCTGCTCAAGCAGGGCGCCGACCGCCCCGCCGCCCGCATCCCGCAGCGCGCCCTCGCCGAGGAGGTCACCACGCTGGTGCACGGCGCGGACGAGACCGCCGCGGTGATCGCGGCCTCCCGCGCGCTGTTCGGCCAGGGAGAGCTGCGCGAGCTGGACGAGCGCACCCTGCGCGCGGCCCTAGCGGAGGTCCCGCGCGCCGAGGTAGCGCCCGGCGAGCTGCCGACGGTGGCGGACCTGCTGGCGGCGTCCGGCCTGTGCAAGAGCAAGTCGGAGGCCCGCCGCACGATCGCCCAGGGCGGCGCGTACCTGAACAACGCCAAGGTGGAGTCGGAGGAGGCGGCGCCGACGGCGGCGGACCTGCTGCACGGCCGCTTCCTGGTGCTGCGCCGGGGCAAGCGCAACATCGGTGGCGTGGAGGTCGTCGCTTCCTGACCAGGAGCGACGCCGCAGGCGCGAGGCCGTTCGGACGCCCGTCCGGGGATCTTCCCGGGCGGGCGTTCGGCCTGCTGCGGGGAAAACTTCAGTAGATCCACGTCACATCGGGGTCACGGGAGGGGTGGTCATCAGCGCCGCCGGGACCGTTAAACCAGTGTTGACCTGGGGTTCTGTGGTTCTAAACCTCTGATTTGACGGTGTCGCGCAAGCGACCTAATCTTCTACCTGCCCCACGGGGAGCGGGACGCCGACAGGCGGCCGACCCAGGGGGACCTCTCGAAGCCGGGAACGCGACGATGTCGCGCCTCTGGGCTGCGGGGGAGACCGAATCGCCCAGAAGTTGACAAAACGGGCTGAACGGATAAGCTTGAAGGGTTGCCCCGGAGCGGGGCTCGCGAGTAGCGGGTCAAGCGCGGTGGGTGTCCGTTTCTTGAGAACTCAACAGCGTGTTAAAAGCCAGTGCCTTTATAGGCCAGGTCATTGTGCCTGGCCGCCCCGTGCCGG